>NC_015555.1:445000-1645000 GCF_000189775.2 Thermoanaerobacterium xylanolyticum LX-11 | reverse complement strand
GGTTATTACAGTTATTGCCGGGATAATTGTAGCTATATTGGCATCTATAGGCCTTAACGCCATGAAAGTAGATACAAATGGTGTTGTAGGTGTTTTGCTGGGTACTGTGATTGGTGTAAGCTTCTTTAAGGGAGCACCGGTTGGTCCAATGATAGCCCTTGGCATTACGACAATCTTACTTAGGATATTTAGATTATAGAGAGGGAGAAGAATACATATGAAAATTATCAAACATCTTGAAGACTTAAGGGAAGTTAAGGTAAGCAATGATAGAGAGTTTTTTTCCGCTACACATGATGAGATAAAAAATGGCGCGACTACAGACGTTTATTTTTTAAGGACGCAAGATATTTTAAAGCATTTAGGGATTGACGGGAAAGTTGTAACGGCAGAGATATTTGCAAGAAGAAGTGGTGTTTTTGCAGGGCTGCCTGAAGTAAAAAATGTCTTAAAAGATAAAAACATTGAAGTGTGGTCTATAGATGAAGGAGAGACTTTTGAAGCAAAAGAGACTGTTATGAGAATCATTGGACCGTACAACGAGTTTGGCACGTATGAAACTGTGATATTGGGTATGTTGGCAAGTTCATGCGGATGGGCTACTGCAGCAAGAGAGCTTAAAGAAGTTATTCCAGACAAGCCTTTACTTTGTTTTGGCGCAAGACATGTGCATCCTGCAGTGGCGCCTGTCATGGAAAGGGCCGCCCTTATAGGTGGTGCTGATGATGCTAGCTGTATATTGGGAGCAAAGCTTTTAGGCCGTGAACCAAAGGGCACAGTGCCACATGCGGCTTTTCTGATAGCTGGCGACACTCTTACTGTAGCAAAGGCTTACAGTGAGATAACGCCTAAAGATGAGAAAATAACTATTTTAGTAGATACATTTAAAGATGAAATTGAAGAATCATTGAGAGTGGCTGAATTTTTAGGAGATAGGTTGTATGGCATAAGATTGGATACGCCATCGGAAAGAGGGGGTGTGACAGCAAGCCTTGTGTATGAGCTTAGGCAGAGGCTTAACCAAAAAGGGTTTGACAATGTCAAGATCATTGTGTCTGGTGGGCTTACACCAGAAAGGATAAAAGAGCTTGCATTAAGCGGTGCAGATGCATTTGGCGTTGGCAGTTATATATCAGATGCATCTCCTATAGATATGACGATGGATATTAAAGAAGTAGAAGGAGAACCTATTGCAAAAAGAGGTAGAATTCCCGGAAGGATAGAGAATGCAAAATTAAAAAGAATAATATAGACAGACATGAATCTATGCTTGTCTGTATAATACTAAATGAATCGCAATTTATACAAAAAGGTATTGACACAAACAAAAAAACATTATATAATGACTAATGTGCTAACGATGTTGTGACGCGGGGGTGGCGGAATAGGCAGACGCGTACGTTTGTGTGGATGTCGATTCTGTGATAGATTTAATTAACACCTTTGCGAATATTGACAAGTTAGCATCTTGATGATACAATACTCAATGTAAGCGGGAGTGCTGGAATAGGCAGACAGGCATGTTTGAGGGGCATGTGAGAGCTATCTCGTATGGGTTCAAGTCCCATCTCCCGCACCAAAATGAAAATAAATATTTTACATAAAAAAGCCTTTCAAAAGGCTTTTTTTTAATGCCACTTTACCATTATAATTGACATGAATACAATCGCAACAATCGTCGTTGTCGTTATAAAGATCGATGCAAGTTTGGTGTTTAGATTTCTCTCATCAGAATATATGACTGCTACAAGCGCTGTTGGCATGATAGTTCCTAACATTATGGTTTTAATTGTCATTGATGCGGTATTGAAAAACAGAGGCAAGACAAAAAACAATGCTATGCCTGGTGCATATTTAATGGCAAGTCCTTTAAGTAGCGATAAAATTTCATCCTTTTCTAAATTAAAATCAAGAAAGTATCCTATTACAAACAAAGCCAATGTTGTATTAGGCATTGAAATTTGTTCTGCCAGGTTAACGATTAAACTTGGAAATTTAATACCTATGACATTTAATATGAAGGCGATTATATACGTGTCAAAAGGTACAAAGTACAAGATTTTTTTAAATACTTTCTTTAGATCTACTTTATCACTCTGAGAAAATGCGTACGCAGCAATATATGCAACTCCAAAGACATTAAATGAATTTCCCATGTCAAACATGGCAATGTGCAAAAGTCCATTGTTGCCGTAAATTTGTTGTATAAAAGGAAAAGCGAAAAGACCTATGTTGTAGCCACAAAGAGAGATAATTAAAGTGCCTTTTGTTTCTCTTTTTAAATTTGCGTTTCTAAAGGCTAAAAAGCCTACAAGAAAAGTGATGAAGCCAAAAGCAAAGCCTGATAATGTTAAAACGAACAAGTTTGTATTTACTTTTGTAGTCAAGAAAACTTTTGCGATGCTGGCAGGTAATGTTATGTATATGATAAAACTATTTATTACCTTTCCCGTTTCTGCAGGTAGAAATTTCATTTTCTTTACTGCGTAACCGAAAAATATTATGATGATGCTTATTGCGATTTTTTGAAGTATGACTATTTGACTCATTCATATCCTCCTTTTCGTATATCAAATAAAATTATACTACAACAAGCTTCTTATTTATAGAGATTGTAACAAATTTATAAATTTTTTATAAAATATATTAAGAGTTTATTAAAAAAATCTTAAAAAATTATTATGAAAACATTGACTTTATTAATCGTTTTTGATAAAATAAAAGAAACTTGTACATATTAGCAATCTTGCCGAATCCTATTTAGGTACGGAGGATTTTTCATGTTTGGGGTTAATCTGCCATATGCAGTAGGGGTACCTTCTATCCCGCACCCGTCAACTAACTCCGGAGGCAAAAGGAAGGAGATTAGCTATGAATAGCAAATTAGGTAAATTTATTTTTGGTGTATCCGTTTTCGGCATGACTATGGTAGGTTCTTCGATGCTTACACATATTTATGCAGCAGATCTTGGAAGTGGCGTCGTCATTGGAAACGGTGTAAATGTCAGAAATGGCGGAAACTTGTCGTCAATGGTTATCACACAGTTAAATTATAGCGATGTGGTTACAGTGATTGGACAGGATAATGGCTGGTACAACATAAAGCTTTCAGATGGGACTGTAGGCTGGATATATGGAAAGTACCTTTCATTAAGGTCTTCAAGTACGGTGTCAAGGGGTGATGTTGATAGAAGCATTGCCTCAAGGCTGATCGATTTTGGTAAAGAGTTTTTAGGAACAAGGTATGTTTACGGTGGTGAATCTCCATCGGGTTTTGATTGTTCTGGTTTTACTCAATACGTCTTTAAAAGCGTCGGTATTAGTTTGCCAAGGACTGCTGATGTTCAAGCTACAGTAGGAACTTACGTTGATAGAGCAGATTTGCAGCCTGGTGATTTGGTGTTTTTTAAGACATTAGGGAGCAGCATAATAAACCATGCTGGGATATACATAGGAAATGGGCAGTTTATGCACGCTTCATCTGGTGCTGGAAAAGTCATGATAAGCTCTTTATATGAAGATTACTACAGCACTCACTATGCTGCAGCCAGAAGGGTTATACAGTAAACTAAATATAACGACAAAAAGGCACTTTCATGTGTCTTTTTTTGATGCATTTTTTAGGCGATATTTTATAGTTTGTTGACTATTTAGGCATATTAATATATCATTATATATTGTATAAAATTTGCATTTGTGTGGAAGGAGTTAACCTAAATGGGGTTTGTAAGGGACGATATAAGGAATGTAGCTATAATAGCGCATGTTGATCACGGGAAAACAACTTTAGTAGACGGTATGCTTAAGCAAAGCGGCATTTTTAGGCAGAACGAAAAAGTCGAAGAGAGAGTAATGGATTCAAATGAGTTAGAAAGAGAAAGAGGAATAACTATTCTTTCAAAGAATACAGCTATTAGGTATAATGGTGTAAAGATAAACATAGTTGATACACCAGGGCATGCTGATTTTGGTGGTGAGGTAGAACGGGTATTAAAAATGGTTGATGGTGTATTGTTGCTTGTAGATGCTTTTGAAGGACCAATGCCTCAAACCAGATTTGTATTAAGCAAGGCTTTAGAGCTTAATTTAAAACCTATAGTAGTTGTTAACAAAATCGATAGACCTGATGCAAGGCCAGAGGAAGTCATTGATGAAGTCCTCGATCTTTTTATTGAGCTTGGTGCTGATGATGATCAGATTGATTTTCCTGTAGTATATGCTTCTGCCAGAGAAGGCATTGCTAAGTTAAGCTTAAAGGATGAATCAGTAGATTTGCGTCCTCTTTTTGATACTATCTTAAAAGAGATTCCGGCGCCAGAAGGTAATATAGATGATCCGCTGCAGCTTATTGTTACCACACTTGACTATGATGATTACATTGGGAGAATCGCTATTGGAAAAGTGGTTAGAGGTAAAATTGTATCAGGTGAAAATGTGGCAATATGCAAGAGAGATGGGTCTGTGCAAAATGTTAAATTAAGCAATCTGTATCAATATGAAGGTTTGAAAAGAGTACAGGTTGATGATGCTAAGTTGGGTGATATAGTAGCTGTATCAGGTATAAGCGACATTGAGATTGGAGAGACGATAGCCGATCCAGAAAAGCCAGAGGCTGTAGATTTTGTTGAAATAGAAGATCCAACCATTTCGATGACATTTGGCGTAAATACGAGTCCGTTTGCAGGTAGGGAAGGCAAATACGTGACATCAAGGCATTTAAGAGAAAGGCTTTTTAAAGAGCTTGAAACGAATGTAGCATTAAGGGTTGAGGAGACGGAGACGACAGAAGCATTTAAAGTATCTGGACGTGGCGAGTTGCATTTATCCATTTTGATAGAGACTATGAGGCGTGAAGGATATGAGCTTCAGGTATCTAAGCCATCTGTGATTATAAAGGAGATAAATGGTGTCAAGCACGAGCCTATTGAGCTTGTTACTATTGACATACCAGAAGATTACATGGGTGTAGTCATGGAAAAGATGGGCTCAAGAAAAGGAGAGCTTATGGATATGCATACTTTAAAACCTGGTACATTAAGGCTGAAATTTAAGATACCGACAAGAGGCCTCATAGGATATCGCTCTGAATTTCTTACTGATACCAAGGGAAATGGGATAATGACATCTATAATCTATGACTATGAACCGTACAAAGGGGATATACCTACAAGATCGAGAGGGTCTTTAGTGGCTTTTGAAGCTGGCACTACAACGACTTATGGACTTTACAATGCACAAGATAGAGGAACTCTTTTTGTAGGTCCAGGCGTCGAAGTGTACGAAGGTATGATAGTTGGTGAAAACTCCAGAAGTGATGATATAGATGTCAATGTTTGTAAGAAAAAGCATGTTACTAATTTGCGTTCTGCCACTGCAGATGAAGCATTAAGGCTTTCACCAGTTAGAGAAATGTCGCTTGAAGAAGCTTTGGAGTTTATCGCCAACGATGAACTTGTGGAAGTTACGCCTAAAAGCATAAGGCTTAGAAAAAAGATATTGAGTGCGCAACAAAGGTATAAAAATGCTAAATATAAACAATAAAAGGGGGTATGACCCCTTTTTTATTTTGAACCATCGGATGTATCATTTAGTATTTTGCTTATGTAGTTTATGGTTTCTTCATATGGTGGTATGCCATTGTATTTATTTATAGATTCTTCTCCTGCATTGTATGCTGCTAAAGCTAATGCGGTATTGTTGTACTTATTAAGCAATTGGCTTAGCAATTTTGTTCCACCATCGATATTTTCTTCTGGGTCAAAAGGATTTGTTATACCTAAATACTGTGCTGTTGACGGCATTAACTGCATTAGGCCCATTGCGCCTGCACTTGATACAGCATAAGGATTGTAGTCTGATTCGGCTTTTATGACAGCATCTATCAAATCTTTGCTGACGCCGTATTTTTTTGAAGCCTCATTTATATAGCTTTCTATTTTGTCTTTTGATACGCCAGTCATATCTGGCGTTTTATTACTAAAATCAATTGTTTCTGATTTTATATCTTCAGTTGAAGTGGTGCCTTCGCTTATCAATTCATTTAAGATGTCCTGAAATGAATTGCTTTTATCCACCAGGTTTATTTTTACAGGCAATCGCGATTGTATATCGCTAAATCTGCTTTCGATGATTGAATCTACATAGTCCATTTTCAAAAACCTCCTATATTTTTTATAATTCGACATAAAATTTAAAAATCCTTTTTTGTTTTAAAAAATGAGAATATAGTCTCAAATAATGAATGATTTGCAAAAAGGATTTTAGTGATCAGTGTAGAATATATAATTAGGTGATTGATGTGTATACAGACGAAGAAAGTAAGAAAAATACAAAATTAGGTTTTAAAAGGATTATATTGTTATTGCTTTTATCAATAGTTGCATCTATAGGGATAGGATTTATAATTTCTCAGTATGCTATAAAACCTTATATAGCTAAACTATCTGAAAAAAGCATGAATGCTTATTCTGTGAAGATACCCCAGCTTAATTATTACATCATAAAAATAGGCCAGTACAGCGATGAAAAAGATGCTTCATATAATTTGAATTTGCTTACCATGAAAGGAATCTACGGAGAAATCCTTAAAGATGGTGAAAGTTATATTTTGTGTTTGGGACAATTTATGGACAAAAAAGATGCCGATGATTTCAGTTTAAAGCTTAGTAAAAGTGGCATTAATTCATCTGTGGCTTTGTACTATGGACCTGTTTATCAGGTATATTATGAAAAAAATTCAGAAAAAGATGTGAAGGAAGTAATTGATAGGTTAAATGTTTTTTTAAGCAGTTTGTCACATTTATCACAGCTTTCTTATAAAATAGCTTTTGGAACTATCAGCGAAAAAGATATCGATGATACAGAAAAGTACTTTAAAAAGTATAGCAATATGACTTATAATAGAAATATAGATGAAAATTTAAAAAAAATTTTAGATGATACGGAGGCAATTAATAGTCAAATTTTAAACAATTTTGGTGATATAAAGACATCGTTTGAATTAAATGATGGAAATGCTTACAGGCTAACTCAGAAGCTTCTTATGGATTCCATAGAGCAGTATTATGACAGCGTGAGTTCTTTAAAATAGGGGAGTGTAGCATGAAACTTGAGAAAGTGAAAGAAATATTAAACGCGGAAGTGCTTTGCGGCTATGATAGATTATCTGAAGAAGTAAATACGGCATGTGGTGCAGACTTGATGAGCGATGTTTTGGCTTCAAAAGATGAAAAGTCTCTGCTTTTAACAGGACTTACAAATGTTCAAGTTGTTAGGACAGCGGAGGTCTTAGGCGATATAGTGTGCATCGTCTTTGTGAGAGGTAAAAAGCCTGGACCTGAGATCTTAAAAATGGCAGATTCCGCATCGATAGTAATTATGAAGACAGATTATCCGCTTTTTATCGCTTGTGGTCTTTTATATAAAAATGGACTTAATTGTGGGAGTGAATTTTAATCGTGAAGCCGTATACAATGGATTTTGATGTCAAAGCAAGAGATTTTTCATCCGCAGGAGAATCGTCAAGCAAGTTCCGGAAGACGCTGCTTATGCTTTCAATACCTTCTGACATAGTCAGAAGGGCGTCTATTGCAGCTTATGAAGCCGAGATGAATATAGTCATTCATTCTTATGGAGGCAAGATGCATTTTGAAATATATTCTGACAAAATTTTGATAATTGCTGAGGATACAGGTCCTGGCATAAAAGATTTAGAGCTGGCTATGAAAGAAGGATATTCCACAGCGCCAAAAGAAGTGATTGAAATGGGGTTTGGTGCAGGAATGGGTTTACCTAACATGAAGCGAAACGCCGATACTATGGAAATAGTAAGTCACGATGAAAGAGGAACGAAGATCGTCATGACGATTAATTTTTAAATTTTAAGGTGGTTGTTTTCAATGTACTTTCATTCTGTAACTCTTGATAGAGATAGATGCAAAGGTTGTACCAATTGTATAAAAAGGTGCCCTACTGAGGCAATACGTGTAAGAGATGGGAAAGCAAAGATAATAAAAGAGAAATGTATTGACTGTGGAGAGTGCGTAAGGGTGTGTCCTTATCATGCTAAAGTCGTGGTGACAGATGATATAGGAATGATGGAAAATTACAAGTATAAAATTGCTCTTCCTGCGCCTTCTCTTTACGGTCAATTTAAAGACATGACAATAGGCGACATACTGGCATCTTTGCAGTCATGCGGGTTTGACGAAGTTTTTGAGGTTGCTTATGCTGCTGACATCGTATCGTATATAACGAGGAATATAGTAAAGACGAAAGATTACAAAAAGCCTATTATATCTTCTGCGTGTCCTGCTATTGTCCGGCTTATACAGCAGAGATTTCCTTCATTGATGGATAATATTTTGGACATAATGCCACCTGTTGAAGTGGCTGGAAAAATTGCCAGAGATGAGGCCAAGAAGAAGACAGGGCTTAGTGATGAAGAAATAGGGGTGTTTTTTATATCTCCATGTGCTGCAAAAGTCACCAGCATAAAGAACCCCATAGGTATTGAAAAATCGTTTATAAATGGTGCTTTCTCTATGAGGGATGTCTACAGCATGATATTAGACAAAAGAAAATTTGTGGAGAAGAAAATCGAGCATACTTCATCAATGATCGGCGTTGGATGGGCAAATGCAGGGGGTGAATCGTACGGTACATCATTGGAAAATTGCCTTTTTGTAGATGGGATTCAAAATGTCATAGGTGTGCTGGAAGAGATTGAGTTAGGTAAATTAGACGATATTGATTTTTTTGAGGGTCTTGCGTGTGTTGGAGGGTGTGTCGGAGGACCTTTGACTGTCGCAAATAATTTTGTTGCGAGAAACAGAATAATGAAACTAAAAGAAAAATTAAATAAAGATGTGGTAGTAAAAAAATATATAGAGGTTGATTTTAATGAGTTTATGCTAAATGTCAAACTTAAAAAAAGTGATGTCTTAAATTTAGATGAGGATATAGACAAAGCTATTGACATGATGAACTCAATTGATGAAATCTACAAAAGTTTGCCAGGGCTTGATTGCGGTTCTTGTGGTTCTCCTGGATGCAGAGCCCTTGCAGAGGATATAGTAAAAGGATTTGCCAGCGAATATGACTGCATCTTTAAATTAAAAGATAGGATTAAAATATTGGCAGAAGAAATAAACAAACTTTCAATTAAAATTCCGCCTGTAATAGGCAGTGATAAGGAGGAAAAACCTTGAAAGTAAAGGATATATTAAGTCAGGAGTTTACTTTGGTAGCAGGAGAAGGAGGCATAGAAAAGGAAGTAAGCAATGTCTATGTGTGTGATTTGTTAAGCTTTGTAATGTCTCACGTGAAAAGTGGAAGTGCATGGGTGACGATTCAGACGCATGTAAATGTAATTGCGGTTGCTGTTATGACAGAGATAAGCTGCATCATCATCTGTGAAGGAGAAAAACTTGATGAAAATGCTAAAGAAAAGGCTGATGAGGAAAACATACCTGTCATAGCGTTTAATGGCAGTTCATTTGAAGCAGCAGTTAAATTAAGCGAGATGATTAAATGAAGTTTTACTATGATTTGCACATTCATTCATCATTATCTCCATGTGCTGACGATGATATGACGCCTAATAATATCGTCAATATGGCTTTAATAAAAGGGCTTGATGTAATATCTTTGACAGATCACAATTCAACTAAAAATGTAGAAGCCGTCCATGAATTATGCCAGCATAAAGGAATAAAGTTTATACCAGGCATAGAAGTTCAGACAAAGGAAGAAGTTCATGTATTATGTTATTTTTTTGATATTCTTGACTGTTTGAAATTTGGTGAAATGATTTATAATAGCTTAGACTGCGTAAAAAATAACAAATACATTTTCGGAAATCAATTAATTATGGATAAAGACGACAATATTGTGGATGAAGCAGAAAAGCTGCTTCTATCTTCCAGCAGCTTTTCTGTTGATGAAATCTTTAGAATGATGGATGGCATTGGTGCTGCTGTGCCTGCTCACATAGATCGCACTTCTTACAGCATCATTTCAAATCTCGGTTTTATACCAAATATATCAAATCTTAAAACTGTGGAAGTGTCTTCAACATTTATTCACAATAGCTTTGTGGACGAATGTATAAAGAAGTATAAAGTAATTACTTCTTCTGATGCTCATCATTTAGGGCACATAAACGAAAGGATAAATTGCCTTGATTTAGATGACTTGGACATGATAGTTGATTGGATGTGCAAGTAAAGAAAACATATCAAATTAGTCGGGATTATCAGAAAATAAAAAAATTTTTATTTTTAACTGTTAAAAAAATAATTAACATATGGTATAATAATTATGTCCTATTTTGCAATTTTAAAGATTTTTTTAAAAGGAGGGTAATTAGATGCAGGCAATCTACGAAAAATTCAGCCAAGAAAATATAAACAAGTTAAAAAAAGTGATAGACCAGTTGAAAGATACAGACGGTTCTCTGATTGCCGTCATGAACGAGGCTCAAGAAATATTTGGCTATTTGCCTATAGAAGTCCAGCAATTTATTTCAGAAGAAATGAATGTACCATTGACAGAGATATTTGGCATTGCGACGTTTTATTCCCGCTTTACATTAAAGCCATCCGGAAAGTACAAAATCGGCGTTTGTCTTGGTACCGCTTGTTACGTAAAAGGTTCTGCGATGGTTCTTGACAAATTGAAAGAGAAGCTTGGCATAAGCGTAGGTGATGTCACAGGTGATGGCAAGTTTTCCCTTGAAGCAACTCGTTGCTTAGGTGCTTGCGGTCTTGCGCCTGTAATGATGATAAACGGAGAAGTTTTTGGCAGATTGACACCTGATGATGTTGAAGATATATTGAAGAAATTTGATTAGATATGAAGGAGTTATCGCTTTACATCTTAGATATTGCTCAAAATAGCATAAAAGCTGGTGCAAAAAATATATCAATTAAATTAGAAATTGATCATAAAAAAGACTTTATGCGTTTAAGCATTGAAGACGACGGTTGTGGAATGGACGAAGAACTTTTAAAAAAAGCGTTTGATCCTTTTACGACAACAAGAAAAGAGCGGAAAGTTGGATTGGGTCTGCCTTTTTTTAAAGAATTAGCCCTTCAATGCGGAGGAGATGCAAAAATAAGGTCTCAAAAAGGTGTTGGCACTTATGTAGAAGGAACTTTTAATCTTTCAAGTGTTGATTTGATTCCAATTGGCGATATACCTTCTACTATAGTTTCGCTTATAGTCTCTGATAGCGATGTTGACGTGTTGTTTGAAATTATATCAGATGGTAAAAAATTTTCGTTTAATACTTTGGATGTTAAAAAACTGCTAAATGGCGTAAAGATTACAGAGCCTTCTGTATTGCGGTGGCTAATTGAGTACCTTGAAGAAAACATAAATTGTGTCATGGAGGTGTAAATATGAAATCTATAGAGGAATTAGAAAAAATAAGAAAAGAGACATTGGAAAAGGTAAATCTTCGTAAAGATAGAAACGGCATAAGAATAACGGTCGGCATGGCTACGTGCGGTATAGCTGCTGGTGCAAGGCCTGTTATGATGGCTATATTGGATGAGCTTGGCAAAAGAAATATTACGGATGTGGTTGTTGCTGAGACTGGCTGTATTGGCATGTGCAAATATGAACCTATGGTGGATGTTTATGTTCCAGGACAAGAAAAAGTTACGTATATAAAAGTTGATGAAAACAAGGCAAGACAGATAGTTGCTGAACACGTCGTTAATGGACATCCAATTAAAGAATGGACTATTAGTAGTATTGAATAAAGGAGGGCTGTAGATGTTATATAGATCACATGTTATGGTTTGTGGTGGTACTGGTTGTACATCGTCAAATTCAGATAGAGTAGCAAAATGCTTTGAAGAAGAGATTGCAAATAAAGGTTTAGATAAAGAGGTTCAGGTTGTAAGAACTGGATGTTTTGGACTGTGCGAGTTGGGCCCAGTTGTTGTAGTGTATCCTGAAGGCGTATTTTACAGCCGTGTCAAAGAAGAATATGTTCCAGAAATTGTGGAAGAACACCTTTTAAAAGGAAGAGTTGTTAAAAAGTATCTTTACGGAGAAAGCGTCACAGAGGAAGGAATCAAACCTTTAGAGGAAACAACATTTTTCAAGAAACAGCAGAGAGTTGCTTTAAGAAACTGTGGTCTTATAAACCCAGAGGATATAAAAGAAGCAATTGCATTTGATGGCTATAAAGCATTGGCAAAAGTGTTGACTGAGATGACTCCAGAGCAAGTTATAGCGGAAATTAAAAAATCAGGCTTAAGAGGTAGAGGTGGTGGTGGCTTCCCTACAGGTATAAAGTGGGAATTTGCTTACAACCAAAAAGAGACGCCTAAGTACGTCGTTTGTAATGCTGATGAAGGTGATCCTGGTGCCTTCATGGACAGAAGCGTATTAGAGGGAGATCCTCACAGCGTTTTGGAAGCTATGGCTATAGCAGGATATGCAATTGGTGCTAACCATGGTTATATTTATGTAAGGGCTGAATATCCTCTTGCGGTAAAAAGGCTTCAAATTGCTATAGATCAAGCAAGAGAGTACGGACTTTTAGGTAAAAATATTTTCAATACTGGGTTTGACTTTGATATAGAGATAAGGCTTGGAGCAGGTGCTTTTGTCTGCGGTGAAGAGACTGCACTTTTAAATTCTGTCATGGGAAAACGCGGTGAGCCAAGGCCAAGACCTCCATTCCCTGCTGTAAAAGGAGTATGGGAAAAGCCAACTATCATAAATAACGTTGAAACTTATGCAAATATTCCTGCAATCATATTAAACGGGGCAGAATGGTTTGCAAGTATAGGTACTGAAAAGTCTAAAGGTACAAAGGTATTTGCTCTTGGTGGAAAGATCAACAATACTGGTCTTGTAGAAGTGCCTATGGGTACAACGCTAAGAGAGATCATATTTGAAATAGGTGGAGGAATACCGAATGGCAAGAAATTTAAAGCAGCTCAGACAGGTGGGCCATCTGGTGGATGTATTCCTGCAGAACATTTAGATACACCTATTGACTATGATTCGCTTCTTAATATTGGTTCTATGATGGGTTCGGGTGGACTTATCGTAATGGACGAAGACAACTGTATGGTTGATATTGCAAAATTCTTCTTGGAATTTACTGTCGATGAGTCATGTGGCAAATGTTCACCATGCCGCATAGGTACAAAAAGAATGTTGGAATTGCTTAATAAGATAACATCAGGGAAAGGCGAAGAAGGAGATATCGAGAAACTGGAAGCCCTTGCTAATTCCATAAAGGCATCTGCTTTGTGCGGATTAGGTCAAACAGCTCCTAACCCTGTTCTTTCTACCATAAAGTATTTTAGAGATGAATATGAGGCACACATAAAGGAGAAGAGATGCCCTGCAGGTGTTTGCCAAGCGCTTTTGAAATTTAGAATCGATCCAGATAAATGTAAAGGGTGCGGTATATGCGCTAAGAATTGTCCTACAAACGCTATATCTGGAAAAGTTAAGCAGCCTCATGTAATAGATCAAGATAAATGCATAAAATGTGGAACATGTATGGATAAATGTCCGTTTGACGCTATATACAAGAAATAGTAATGAAAGGAGTGCAAAACATGGATAAAGTTCGAATAACTATTGATGGAATTCCTGTAGAAGTACCTGCTAACTATACAGTATTGCAAGCTGCAAAATATGCGAACATTGATATTCCAACACTATGCTATCTTAAGGAAATAAATGAAATAGGTGCTTGCAGGCTATGTGTTGTTGAGATAAAAGGTGTTAGGAATCTCCAAACATCTTGTGTTTATCCTGTAAGCGACGGAATGGAAATATACACAAACACGCCTCGTGTAAGAGAAGCAAGAAAATCTAATTTAGAGCTTATACTATCTGCACACGACAGAAGCTGCCTTACATGCGTAAGAAGCGGAAACTGCGAATTGCAAGATTTAAGCAGAAAGTTTGGCATAGACGAAATAAGGTTTATGGGCGAAAATATAAAATATCAAAAAGATGAATCGTCACCTTCTATCGTAAGAGATCCAAATAAATGCGTATTGTGCAGAAGGTGTGTTGCTACATGCAACAATGTGCAGAATGTTTTCGCCATAGGCATGGTCAACAGAGGATTTAAGACTATCGTTGCACCGTCATTTGGCAGAGGTCTGAATGAATCACCATGTATTAGTTGTGGACAGTGTATAGAGGCATGCCCTGTCGGAGCAATATACGAAAAAGACCATACGAAGATGGTTTACGATGCGCTTTTGGATGAGAAGAAGTATGTTGTCGCTCAGACAGCTCCTGCTGTTAGAGTTGCACTTGGTGAAGAATTTGGAATGCCTTACGGTTCAATAGTGACAGGCAAAATGGTATCAGCTTTAAAAAGGCTTGGGTTTGATAAAGTATTTGACACCGACTTTGCTGCAGATTTAACTATAATAGAAGAAGGCAACGAACTTTTAAAGAGGCTTAACGAAGGCGGTAAGCTTCCTATGATAACATCTTGCAGTCCTGGATGGATAAACTATTGTGAGAGGTATTATCCTGAATTTATAGACAATCTTTCCACTTGCAAATCGCCTCACATGATGATGGGCGCAATAATAAAGAGCTATTTTGCAGAAAAAGAAGGTATAGATCCAAAGGATATTTTCGTCGTATCAATTATGCCGTGTACTGCTAAAAAGGGTGAAATAGACAGACCACAAATGATAGTAGATGGCATGAAAGATGTTGATGCTGTTTTGACGACGAGAGAGCTTGCTCGCATGATAAAACAGTCGGGTATAGATTTTGTAAGCTTGCCTGATAGTGAGTATGACAATCCACTTGGCGAATCGTCTGGTGCTGCTGTTATATTTGGTGCTACAGGCGGTGTTATGGAAGCTGCTTTAAGAACTGTTGCAGATATAGTTGAAGGCAGAGATATTGAGAATTTTGAGTACGAAGAAGTAAGAGGATTGGAAGGAATAAAAGAAGCAAAGATTGATATAGGCGGAAAAGAAATAAAAATAGCTGTAGCGAATGGCACAGGAAATGCTAAGAAGTTATTAGATAAGATAAAAAATGGCGAAGCAGAGTACCACTTCATAGAGGTTATGGGATGTCCTGGCGGTTGCATAATGGGTGGTGGACAGCCTATACACAATCCAAATGAAAAAGATTTGGTAAGGGAAAGCAGGTTAAAAGCTATATATGAAGCAGATAAAGACTTGCCGATTAGAAAATCCCACAAAAATCCAATGATAACAAAGTTGTACGAAGAATTCTTAACAAGTCCATTGGGGGAAAAATCTCATCATTTGCTTCATACAACCTATAGCAAGAAGGATCTTTATCCCATGAATGATTAAAAAATCTCCTGAAAGGGAGATTTTTTTTGCCATAAATAACATATTAAAAAAAGATTAGATTATGTCGAAATACAAAATATTTATGTTATAATTAAAAGGAAAAGTTTTAAAACAAGTGATTTGGGAGAAAATAAACAGAAGGAGTGGGAAGATGAAGAGAAGCAAGGGGATTGGTACGTTGTGCTTTTTGCTTTTAGTAGGTCTTCTTTTTGGCGGGTTTGTTGGAGACTTCCTTGCTAAGTACGTTCATGCTTTTTCGTACCAACAGATGATAGGAATGAACAGCCCAATAAGTATCGATCTAAATTTTATAAAAGTATCGTTCCTACTGGCTTTTAGGTTCAACTTGGGAACTGTAATAGGACTTATAATTGCTATATTTTCGTATTATAAGGTAAAATAATCTATAAAGATGAAAAGTGGAGTATATGTATATGGAAATTGTACTTGCATCTGGATCACCCAGGAGAAGCGAAATACTATCAAGTATTGGTGTGAATTTTTCTATAATACCAAGTGACGTAGAAGAAGTGACGGATGAAAAAGAGCCAGAGAAGATTGTCATGGATTTATCATGGAAAAAAGCATCATTTGTCGCAGAAAAATTAAGTGGTGATTTTTTAATTATAGGAGCTGATACAGTAGTTTTTGTTGATGGAGTCGTCCTTGGCAAACCTAAAAACAAGAGTGATGCATTTAATATGTTAAAGGCGCTGTCAGGGCGATGGCACCAAGTCTATACTGGTGTTACAGTCATATCATTAGAACAAAATAAAATAGTTAAAGAATATGAAAAAACAGATGTGTACATTAAAAGTTTAAGCGATGAAATGATATTTAATTATATAGAAAAAGGCGAGTACATTGATAAAGCAGGTTCATATGCCATACAAGGATATGGTTCACTTATTGTTGATAAGATAAATGGCGACTACTACAATGTAGTAGGACTTCCTATATCGAAGTTGCATGATATCTTATCGAGAGAATTTGATGTGCATTTGCTTTAGGGGGGTAATGTATGGGAGAGGAATCTCGCGTAACGATTAAAGATTTGCCAGAAGATGACAGACCAAGAGAAAGACTTATAAAATACGGGCCATCTGTATTGTCAAACGCCGAACTAATGGCTATAATTATAGGGACAGGAAATAAAGATGAAAGTGCTATAATGCTGTCACAAAGGCTTTTAAGCGAAGGCCATGGGCTTAAATACCTATTAGACACAGGTGTTGAAAGGCTTTCGGAAATCAAAGGCATAGGGTTGGCAAAAGCAGCAAAAATTAAGGCTGCGATTGAGCTGGGTCGTAGAATAGCTCTTACAGGCTACAGTGATGGCTATATCATAAAAAAACCTGATGATGTGATAAGCTTGCTTATGGATGAAATGAGATACTTAAATAAAGAGCACTTTAAAGTGGTTTTGCTTAATGTAAAAAATAAGGTAATTGCTGTTGACACTGTTTCAATAGGGAGTTTAAATACTTCTATAGTTCATCCACGAGAGGTATTTAAAGCTGCTATCGAAAGGTCAGCGTCTTCCATAATAATGGTTCACAACCATCCCAGCGGTGATCCTACTCCCAGCAGAGAAGATGTAGAAGTATCAGATAGGATTTATAAAGGTGGCAATTTAATAGGAATAAAGGTATTAGATCATATTATCATTGGTGATGGAATAGGTATAAGTTTAAAAGAAAAAGGCTATTATGATTTTGATAAATAAGGAAGGAGTTATAAAAAGGATGAAAGGATTTTCTAGGGATATAGGTATTGATCTTGGAACTGCAACAACACTTGTTTATGTTCAAGGTAAGGGGATTGTGTTAAGAGAGCCTTCTGTGGTGGCTATAAAAAATGACACACATACGGTTTTAGCCGTGGGTGAAGAAGCTAAAAAAATGGTTGGAAGAACACCTGGAAATATTGTCGCCATAAGGCCTATGAGAGATGGTGTAATCGCTGATTTTGACATAACAAAGATGATGTTGGATCATTTTATTGGCAAAGTAAATCCGAGAAAGGGATTATTTAGGCCGAGAGTGATAGTTGGAATTCCATCCGGCGTTACAGAAGTTGAAAAGAGGGCCGTAATAGAAGCATCACTGCAGGCAGGTGCAAAAGAAGCTCATACAGTGGAAGAACCGATGGCAGCAGCTATTGGTGCTGGTTTGCCTGTGGAAGAACCCACAGGAAGCATGGTTGTAGATATAGGTGGTGGCACTACTGATGTGGCTATAATATCTTTAGGTGGAATTGTCACAAGCAAGTCACTACGGGTTGGCGGAGATGAGATGGATGAGGCAATAATAAATTACATCAAAAGAGAATACAACTTGATGATAGGTGAGAGAACTGCAGAAGAAGTAAAAATTCAAATAGGATCAGCTTTTCCAAAGGCGAAGGAAGAATCGATGGACATAAGAGGAAGAGATTTGGTATCGGGGCTTCCAAAGACATTAAAAATTACATCGACAGAAATCTTAGAAGCATTAAAAGATCCAGTTTCCAGCATATTAGATGCTATCAAATTGACGCTTGAAAAGACTCCACCAGAGTTGGCAGCAGATATTATGGATAGAGGTATAATGCTTACAGGCGGTGGCGCTCTATTAAGCGGCATAGACAGGCTTATAAGGCAAGAGACAGGTATGCCGATTCAAATTGCCGATCAGCCATTGGATTGTGTAGCATTAGGAACAGGAAAGATCTTAGAAGAAAGTTCTCTGTTTAAAAGGGTCTTGACGCCTACCAGCAAGTTAAACTGAGAGGAGTGGTAAAGTGCCACGATTTCTCAAAAATAAACAATTTATATTTGTTATAGTTATAGCCGTGGCACTTATATCCGCCATGGCATATACTTATGGCGGTGGACGCAATGTAACGCCTATTGAATCAGCTATAGGCGGCATTTTATCACCTGTAGAAAAAGTGTTTTACTCAGTAGGTAACAGTATTTCCAACTTTTTTACTTCAATAAAAGAGATTGGAACACTTAGAGCAAAAAATGCTGAATTAGAAAAAGAAGTAATTAAATTAAGCAAAAATGACATCATGCTTCAGGAGTATATAAACGAAAATGACAGATTGAGGGACATGCTTAATTTCAAAGACAGCAATGCCAACATAACGACAAAACCTGCCAACATAATAAGCAAAAATCCGGGAAACTGGTTTAATACATTCAATATTGATGTTGGTTCAGACAATGGAATAAAGCCTAAAATGGCTGTTTTGGACGAGAAAGGCAACTTGGTTGGTATAATCACAGATGTTGGCAATAATTGGGCAAAAGTTCTATCTATAATTGATGTGGATAGTTCGGTGAGCGCTTTAGATGTAAGGACAAGAGACAATGGCATCGTCAGAGGAGATTCCAATGGAAATCTCAACATGATATATATACCAATTGACTCTAAAATAGAAAAAGGCGATGTTATAACCACATCTGATATGAGTATGTTTCCGAGAGGACTTATAATAGGCAGAGTAGAAAAAGTAGAAAAGGATGAGGGTTCACTTTTAAAGCAGGCTGTTATAAAGCCAGAGGCTGATTTCGAGAGATTGGAATTTGTACAAGTAGTGACAAACATGAAAACAACCGGGAATTGATTAAGACATTTGGCAGATTTACGGAGGGTAAAATGAGGAGCATTTATAAGTACCTTTTGATTGTATTTGCAATAGTTCTTCAAGCTACGTTGATGAAGTACATTGCTATATTAGGCGTTAAACCTGACGCCTTATTAATTTTAGTTATTGCTTTTTCTCTTTTAAATGGTTCTGGTGAAAGCATTACTTTAAGCCTTTTTGGTGGAATTTTAGTAGATGTGCTTTTTAATAACGCTATCGGCTTTGTGACAATTTCGCTTCTTATTGTGGCGTATTTGACAGGTATACTTAGCAAAAATGTCTTTAGAGAAAGTACATTTGTAGCCTTTGTGTTTGTGTTTTTAGGAACGATCCTTTACAACCTTATCATGATTTTTTCCATGCTCCTCATGAAATATGATTTAAATCCATCGTATTTGTTAAATGTAGTAATAGTTCAATCAATTTACAATTCCATAATAACTATTTTTGTGTACAAGTATATAATACGATTTAATAGTTTTGTTAAATCGAAAAAATTTTTTTTTAAAGTTTAGGTGGTCCAATTGAATGAAGGTTTGAAAAAACGGTTCAATGTATTGGGATGGGTAATAGCTTTGATGCTCATTACTCTTATAGGAAGATTGGTTTATCTGCAGCTTATAAAAGGTGACTACTATAAAGAGCAGTCATTAGGTAATGCGATAAGGTCCATAATCATTACCGCACCTCGAGGAGATATAGTAGATAGAAATGGAGTAAAGCTTGCTACAAATAGGCCCAGCTATTCTGTAGAGCTTCTAAGAAGCGATGCTAAAGGCGTCAATCTAAATGATGTCATTTTAAAATTGCTTAACATTCTCAATAAAAACGGTGTAAAGTATAAAGATGATTTACCTATATTTTTAGATAACAACAACAATCCTTATTTCAATTTTCAAAATCCCGATGAAAGCAATGTGTCGCAATCGGTCTTGAAACAGAGGGAATTGCAGTGGAAGAAAAATAACAATATTCCTTCAAATGCTACAGCCAGTGAAGCATGGCAGATATTGACAAATAAATTCAAAATATCAAAATCGCTGTCTCCACAGGATATTCGTGGAATAATGGCTGTTCAAGAGTTGATGTTAGAACAAGGATATACACAGTACAAACCTGTAGAGATAGCCACCGATGCTAATCAGCAGACAGTTGCAGAGATTGAGGAAAATCATTTAGATTTGCCTGGAGTCATAATAGAAGTCAAGCCAATAAGGCTATATCCATTTAAGACACTGTTGTCACAGACATTAGGATACATCGGCCGCATGACTGCTGAAGAATGGAAAAAGTACAGCCAAAAAGGTTATCAGATAACAGATCTTGTTGGGCATTATGGACTTGAAAGCTATTTGGAGAAGTATTTAAGGGGAACTGACGGTAAACAGCAAGTAGAGGTAGACAATTACGGCAGATTGATAAAAAAATTGGATGAGGTAAGTCCTAAACCCGGAGACACTGTGTACCTTACGATAGATGAAAAGTTGCAGCAGGTTGCTGAAGAATCATTGCAAAGGACCATGGAAAACATAAGGCAAACAAAAAGAGGTCCACATGGTGAATACTTGCCGGCAAATATCGGTGCAGTAGTCGTTACAGACATAAACACCGGTGAGATTTTAGCTCTTGCCAGTGTACCTGGTTACGATCCAAATATCTTTGCTTCAGGTAATCCGCCCAGCAGCATTGTAAATGAACTATTCAAGCCGAGGAATGCCACTATTGACCCAAGCCCTATATTTAATTATGCCACACAAGGTGCAGCACCTCCTGGTTCAACATTCAAAATGGTAACAGCGTTGGCAGCATTGGAATCTGGTGTAACGACTGTAAATGAAAAGTACGTTGATACGGGTATATATGCTCCTACCGGTCAAGAGAACTGGCTGTACGGCGAATACGGAAGGACGCAGGGTGCAGTAAATGTGTCAGAAGCAATAAAGTATTCCACAGATACGTATTTTTATGAGATGGGCCGCAGGATGGGAATAGATAAAATTGATGAGTATGCTCACATGTTGGGTTTAGACCAAAAGACAGGCATAGAGCTTTATGAGACGACTGGAATAATCTCCAGCAAGAAATTTAAAAGAGATTACAATTTATCAATTTTAAAGTCAATGGTTAGATCCGACGCAAATCCAAATGGCAAGATAACACAGGAACAGTATGATAAGATAGTAAGCTTAATTGACAAAGGCAATTTTAGCGATTACTCCACATTTTTGCAGCTTAAGAAGATGGGAATAACAGATCCTAAATTGCAGATGACCATATGGCAGTTGATGGATGCGACTAAGTGGACTTTGGTAGATACCACCAACGCATCCATAGGTCAAGGCAGCAATCAATTTACGCCTATAGAGATTGCAAGTTATTTGTCAACATTGTTAAACGGAGGAACAAGATACAGATTGCATTTGGTCGACAAAATAGTCTCTCCTGGTGGGAAGGTAATCGAAAAGGAAAAGCCAGAAGTATTAGACAAGATAAATATACCTCAACAATATTTAGATGCTATAAAGTTGGGAATGAAAGGTGCCACAGAAGAAGGCGGTACTGCCAGTGCAGCATTTGCTAATTTTCCAATACCTGTTGGTGGTAAGACTGGTACTGCTGAAGTAGGTTCCCATGGTACGAAAGTCATGCAGAACTACGCATGGTTTGTTGGCTTTGCACCATACGATAAGCCGCAGATTTTGGTAACAGCACTTATATATCAAGGGGGATCTGGCGCATATACAGCTCAGGTAGGTAGAGATATAATGGATGCTTATTTTGGCTTTACAAATTCAAATAATAATACAGCGTCAAATACAAATGTTAGTAATCATTAAAGAGGATTTTTTGTCCTCTTTTGTTTTTTTAAGAAGGAAAAACTTAAGTTGTGGAGAATATTATAATTAAGACTGTATTGGGAGGGCAAACAATGTTAAATGATTATGTAAAGATCCATGGTTCAAAAGATGGACTAGTGATAATAGCAACCGATGTTTCTGATATAGATGCCTTAAAAGAAAAGATAATAAATCGCATAGAGCGATCACTGACCTTTTTTAAAGGTGCACAGCTTACAGTAAAATTTCGAAATTTGAGCGTAGATGAAAAAAGCTTAGATGAATTAAAAGATTTTGTCTTAGAAAATTACGGTGTAAATGTAAAGTTTAAAAAGATTCAGGAAAGGCATCTAAAAAATGTTACAGGTGAAAATGACATATTTGATGGTTTGGAAGAAGGTATGACGAAATTTTACAATGGCACTGTAAGATCAGGTCAAGTTGTTAAGTATTACGGAAATTTAGTCGTATTAGGTGATGTGAACCCTGGTGGAATTGTACAAGCGTCAGGTAACATAATAATTATGGGGACTTTGAGAGGAATCGCACATGCAGGTATGTCTGGAAATCTTGATTCAATAATCGCAGCGTCTAAGATAAACGCGATGCAGCTTCGAATATCTAACATTATTTCACGTTCACCCGATAATGATATTGAGGCGTTATATCCAGAAATTGCTTTGGTTAAAAAAAATAAGATAATAGTCAAACCACTTTACTTGTATGGAAAAATATAGTAAAATAAACAATTAGAAGAAACAGAGGAATGGAGTGAAGGAAATGAGCGAAGTCATAGTAATAACATCTGGGAAAGGCGGAGTTGGAAAAACTACAACAACAGCTAATATTGGCACATATCTATCAATGAAAGGATTTAAAACAGCATTAGTAGATACAGATATAGGTCTTAGAAACCTTGATGTAGTTATGGGATTGGAAAACAGGATTGTGTACGACTTGGTTGACGTAGTAGAAGGCCAATGCCGCTTAAAACAAGCGCTTATAAAAGATAAAAGATTTGATGGGCTTTACTTATTGCCTGCGGCGCAGACAAGAGATAAGACAGCCGTAAATCCAGAGCAGATGCGCGCAATTACGGATGAGCTAAGACAAGATTTCGACTATATTTTAATTGATTGTCCTGCAGGTATTGAGCAAGGCTTTAAAAATGCAATAGCTGGTGCTGATAGAGCATTAGTGGTCACAACGCCAGAAGTATCAGCAGTAAGAGATGCTGACAGAATCATAGGCCTTTTAGAGGCCTCTGATGTAAGAGATCACATGCTTATCATAAACAGGATAAAGATGGACATGGTGAAAAGAGGCGACATGATGAACATTGATGACATCATGGATATATTGGCAATAGATTTATTAGGTGTTATTCCTGATGATGAAAATATAGTCATATCTACAAACAAGGGTGAACCTATAGTTGTAGATGAAAAATCGTTGGCTGGACAGGCTTACAGAAATCTGACGCAAAGGCTGATTGGAGAAGATGTTCCGATAATTAACTTAGACACAAATTATGGTTTAATCGACAGATTGAAGAGTTTATTTAAAATTTCATCCAGTAGGTAGTTTCAGGAGGTGTAATGGATGGACTTATTCAAATCGTTTGGAGGAAAAAGTAACAGTAAAAACGTAGCAAAGGAAAGATTGCAGTTATTGCTTGTTCATGACAGAGCCGATGTTTCCCCAAAATTTTTAGAGATGGTAAAAGGCGAGATAATGAATGTAATATCAAATTATGTTGAGATAGATGAAGATGGCTTAAATGTTGAAATAACAAAAGAGAGAAAGACAGATGATACGTTTGTTCCAGCATTGCATGCAAATATTCCCATAAAAAAGATGAAAAAAAATTTAAGATAACCGGTGGAAAGCCGGTTATTTTAAATTTGGTGAAATTATATCCATAATCAAATGTATAGTTAAATGGTGTGTTGTATGATATAATACTATTGTAATCATGAATACTTTCTATAGAGGGGAAATAGAAGTTAATGTTTAACAAGAAGTTGTGGAAAAATTTTGATTTTGCTTTGTTGATTACTGTTTTATTGATATGTGCGTTTAGCGCTGTAGTCATTTCCAGTGCGTCACATGCAGTTGAGACTGGTTCATACAAAAATGTGATTGTTCAGATTGTAGCTGTTTTATTTGGATTGGTATTTTTATTTGCCATAACGCTTTTTGATTACAATCAGATTGCCAGACTCTCAAAGGTAATCTATGTATTAAATATCTTAGTCCTCATTTCCGTTCTTTTTATCGGTAAAGTAAGTAACGGTGCTCAAAGCTGGATTCACGTAGGGCCCATTGATATTCAACCGTCAGAGTTTTCGAAAATAGCCCTTGTGTTGACATTAGCAAACTTATTTAATGAGATGGGTGAAATCAAGACTTTCAAAGATCTGGTAAATCCACTTATTCACGTTCTAATTCCCTTTGTGATTGTGATGTTGCAGCCGGATCTTGGTACTGCATTGGTTTTTTTAGCTATTTTTGTGGGTATGCTTTTTATTTCTGGTGTAAAACCAAAGGTATTTGCTGGGCTTATTGCGATGGGTATAGCTATGATGCCTGTAGCATACAAGATTTTAAAGCCTTACCAGAGAAACAGACTTCTATCGTTTATAAATCCAAATCTTGATCCGATGGGGTCAGGATACCATGTAATACAATCTAAGATAGCCATAGGCTCCGGTATGTTTTGGGGGAAAGGCCTTTACAACGGTAGTCAGACGCAGCTTTACTATCTACCAGAAGCTTGGACTGATTTCATTTTTTCGGTTGTAGGAGAAGAATTAGGCTTCATTGGTGCTACAGCTTTGATACTGTTGTACGCTTATATGCTTTATAGATGCTTTAGAATTGCGGTTATGGCAAAGGACAAGTACGGCTACTTGATAGCTGTAGGCATAATTTCTATGTTTACATTTCACATATTTGAAAACATCGGTATGACTGTAGGAATTATGCCAATTACAGGAATTCCCCTTCCTTTTATGAGCTATGGTGGCAGTTCACTGGTTGCTAATATGATTGCCATCGGACTATTGCTAAATATTGGAATGCGAAGGCGAAAGATCAATTTTTAAATGAGAGGATGATTTGATTGAATATAGCTCTTATTGCGCATGATATGAAAAAATCTATAATGGTGGATTTTGCTATTGCCTACAAAGAAATATTAAAAAAATGCAACATATATGCTACAGGTGCCACAGGTCAACTGGTAGAGGAAGCTACTGGCATCAAAGTCAATAAGTTTTTGCCGGGGCCTATGGGTGGTGATCAACAGATTGGTGCAATGATTGCAGAAAACAACATGGACTTAGTCATATTTTTGAGAGATCCATTAACGGCACAGCCACATGAGCCTGACATATTGGCACTTTTAAGGGTTTGCGATGTTCATTCAATACCACTTGCGACAAATTTGGCTACCGCGGAAGTGCTGATAAAAGGATTAGATGCAGGATTTTTGGAATGGAGAGATGCGGTTAAATAAAAAAATCATAAACCTCCTTTCTATGTAATATAAATATAGTAAAGGAGGTTTATCTTATGAAACCTAACAAATGGCAATATGTTAGCTATTCAAAAAATCGCATCAGTAATTTTAAAAAGTATTTTGGTCTTTTGGAAAACCAATTGATAGTTTGTCTTTTGATTTTAGGCGTAGTCATGCTTTTTAAAGCCATAAATGTTCCAGCTACAAATAAAACTGTAGACGAAGTAAAAACAGTCCTTAATTATAATTCTAACTATGAAAATACTAAAAAAGGGCTTAAACTTGTCATGAGCAGGATACCTTCGTTAAAAGACGACGTTGTAAAAGTGTTTTCAAATAAAGCAGATGATTCAAAAAGTACTACAACTCAAGTTGTAAGTAGTGGGATGATAAGACCTGTTGATGGAGTTGTAGTGTCTACATTTGGTACAAAAGTAGATTCTTCTACTTCGAAAGAAGTGAAAAACGACGGAATTGACATAAGCGTATCCAGCGATAGGCCAGTAGTTGCTGTATTGGATGGAGAAGTCATGATAGCGGATAATGCTAATCCTGACTGGGGAAAAGTGGTTGTAATAAAACATGATGGTGACATACGCTCTGTCTATGCATACCTCTCTGAAGTAGATGTAAAAGTCGGAGATAAAGTGCTTAAAGGTCAGACGATTGGAAAAGTTAGCGCTGGCATCAACAATAGTGCTATGATGCATTTTGAAATATGGGAAAACGGAAAACCAGTCGATCCTGAATCAAAGATAGACTTTAATCCAGCAATAAGTGATGTCAAAAATGAAAATTGACGATGTGAAAATAAAGGTAAACCCATTTACGTGGGTTTTTATATTGTTTCTTGTATTAGCTGGTCTTTATATTGAACTTATTGATATAATCTTAACTGTAGCAATACATGAAGCAAGCCACTATTTCGTGGCAAAAAAATTAAATATAAATATGATTCAGATAGAAGTATTCCCTTTTGGCGGAGCGGCTGTTTTCGACAGTGAGATTTTTATAAGGCCTGATTTAGAAATCATCATCGCATTAGCGGGGCCTTTGTCAAATGCTGTTTTTATTATGGTGCTTATTATAGTAAGCCAAATTATTGGAACTCAATTAGATTACCTTATAAAAATTAATGTTCTGATGTGTATATTTAACCTTTTGCCTGGTGTACCTTTAGATGGAGGAAGAGCTTTGAAGTCTGTTTTGTCCAATTTCATAGGTTTAACCAGAGCTAATAACGTAGCAGTCAAGATTTCATATGTGTTATCTTTATTGCTCATATACGGCAGTATACTTATGATTGTAAATGGGAATAAAAATTATGTATTGATTGCTATGGCTGTATTTCTCATAATATCTGCCAGAAATGAGCGGAAACTATCTGAGTATTTTAACTTGAGAGATTTAATATATAAAAAAGAAGAGTTATTTAGGCGTGGAGTTATGAATGTCAGGACAATAGCAGTGTTGGAAAATCAAAAATTAATCAAAATAATCAATTGTTTTTTGCCATTAAAATATCATATAATAGTTGTGTTGGATAAAAATTTGAAAGAGAAAAAAAGACTTACGGAGACAGAGCTTTTTGATTTTGCCATAGAAAATGGACTTTACTTACCTATTGGCGAAATCTTAAGCAAGGTAAAATAGGAGGTAACAATGTCAGATTTAAAAAATAAAATAGATGATTTGTTGATGAAAGTGAACAAACCTGCCAGATATACTGGCGGTGAAATAAATTCTGTGATTAAGGATGTAAATAAAGTTGAAATAAGGTTTGCATTTGCCTTTCCTGATGTGTACGAAGTTGGCATGTCTCATCTTGGGCTTAAAATACTTTATAGTTTGATGAATGAACGAGATGACACATATTGTGAAAGGGTATTTGCTCCATGGATCGACATGGAAAGCCTTATGAGAGAAAAGGACATACCTCTTTTTTCACTTGAGACAAAAACACCTCTTAATATGTTTGATGTAATAGGGTTTACTCTGCAGTATGAATTAAGCTACACAAACATATTGAACATGCTGGATTTATCTAAAATTCCAGTAAGAAGCAAGGACAGGAAAGGATATCCTCTGATTATAGCAGGTGGACCTTGTGCAGTTAATCCTGCACCATTGTCTGATGTTGTGGATTTGTTTGTTATAGGTGACGGTGAAGAAATTATAAATGAAATCTTGGATTTAGTAATATCTTGTAAAAAAGAGAATGTACCGAAGGAAGAACTTTTAAGACGCGCATCTAAAATTCAAGGTGTTTACGTCCCATTATTATATGTAGAAACGTACAATGATGATAATACTATTAAAAGCATAAAGCCTATTGAAGAAGGTGTGCCTGCAATAATAAAAAGGAGAATTGTGAAAGACTTAGATAAGACATACCATCCAGACAAACAGATTGTACCGTTTATAAATATCGTCCATGATAGAATCGTGTTGGAGGTTTTTAGAGGCTGTACAAGAGGCTGCAGGTTCTGCCAAGCAGGTATGATTTACAGGCCTGTAAGGGAAAGGTCAAAAGAAACCCTTCTGCAATTAGCTGATAAATTGATAAAATCAACTGGATATGAAGAAATTTCATTGACTTCTTTGAGTACATGCGATTATTCACAGATAGAAAGTTTAGTATATGATCTTATAGAGAAGTACAAAGATATGGGGACTGGTGTAGCGTTGCCATCTACCAGAATAGATGCTTTTTCTGTCAATCTCTTAAATGAGATTCAAAAAGTCAGAAAGACTGGCCTTACACTTGCACCTGAAGCTGGAACACAAAGACTTAGAGATGTCATTAATAAGGGTGTGGCTGAAGAAGATTTAGTAAATTCTACTAAAGAAGCATTTAAGGCAGGGTGGAAAAGCTTAAAGTTGTACTTTATGTTAGGTCTTCCAACGGAGACGATGGAAGATGTAAAAGGCATATCTGATCTTGCTCATTTAGTAGCTGATGTATACAAAGATGTGAATGGCAGCACAAAGGGTCTTAAGATAACTGTAAGCACTTCAACTTTCGTGCCAAAGCCATTTACACCATTTCAATGGTATCCTCAAGACGATATGGACTCCATAATAAATAAACAAAATTATTTAAAAGAGCTTCTTAGAGGAAAGATATTCAGCTACAACTGGCATGAACCAAATATGAGCTTTTTAGAAGCTGTAATCTCTAAAGGAGATAGAAAAGTAGGACAAGCAATTATTAAAGCATGGGAAAGTGGATGTAAGTTTGATGGTTGGGATGAGCAGTTTAAATTTGATAAATGGCTGGAAGCATTTGAGAGCGTCGGGGTGGATCCTAAATTTTACGCTTATAAAAAAAGGGATTTTGATGAAGTTTTTCCTTGGGATATTGTGGATGTAGGCGTAAAAAAGGAGTACCTTAAAAGGGAATGTAAAAAAGCCATTGAAGGAAAATTAACAGGCGATTGCAGGTTGCATTGTACAGGATGTGGTATAAAAGATCTTGATGAAGGAGTTGTATGCTTTGAAGCTTAGAGCTAAATTTAAAAAAGATGGGGATTTAAAGTACATTTCTCATTTAGACCTTATGAGAACTATAGAAAGAGGTATGAGAAGGGCACAAGTAAAATTTTCACTGTCAAAAGGGTTCAATCCACATCCATTGATATCTTTTGGGCCGGCACTTAGCATGGGTGCGACAACTCACGGGGACTATTTCGATGTAGTGGTAGAAGGCGAAATTGACCCTAAAAAATTTAAAGATGATTTAAATAGAACATTGCCTGATGGCTTAGAGATCATCGATTGCTATATTGTCGATGATAAGGATTTGTTGTCAAACAGAGTGAAAGAAGCTGAATATACTGTAGATGTTTATTTGATGAGTCATGTGATAAATTTTCCTGATGAAATTAAAAGATTTTTGAGTAGAAGTGAGATATTTATAGAAAAGGAGTCAAAAAGTGGCAGCAAAGTCATCGACTTAAAAAATTATATTTTGGATCTAAAAATGCTTGATGCAAAAGGCAGCAAAATCACTCTGTACGTGAAGCTAAAAATTTATGAAGGTTCTCCAGGACCTATATATGTTGTAAAAGCTCTTGATGATTTTTTAGGACATGTTTTTAATATGGAGAAAGTCGTTGTAGACAGAAGAAACCTTATTTTAAATTGAGGTGTTTTGCTTGAAGAGAATTTTATTTGATATAAGTGATAAATTTTATCAAGTAGCATATTTGGAAGATGGCTTGTTAATTGAATATCATGTTGAGCATTCTGATAAAAGAAGCATAGTTGGGAATATTTACAAAGGAAAAGTAAAAAATACTATAAAGGGTATGCAAAGTGCCTTTATTGACATAGGAATAGATAAAAATGCGTATTTATTTGTAAATGATGTTAAATGGATTTCGGAATCAAATCCCTCAATAACTAAATATGTGAAACCTGGGCAAGATATAATTGTTCAAGTCTTAAAAGATTCTATAGGGCTTAAAAATCCGAGAGTTACGACGAATATATCGCTGCCTGGAAAATATGTGGTGCTTATGCCTGATGCTGATCATGTTGGAATTTCCCACAGGATAGAAGATGAAAAAAAGCGAATGGAGCTAATAAATATCGCTAAAAGAGTAAAACCGGATAATGTAGGCATAATAATCAGAACGGCGGCACAATATGTCGGAGAAGAAGAATTTGAAAAAGATATAGTTGATTTGTGTAAATTGTATGAAGATATATTAAATAAATGTAAATTTGCTGATTCACCTGAGTTAATTTACGAGGAAGAAAATTTTATCGTTAAGTACATAAGGGATTTGTCGTCATTGATAGTGGATGAAATAGTGGTAAATGATATAACAGAATACAAAAAGATTTTTGATTATATAAAAAAGGAAGGCCTAAATATTTCAGTAAAATATGAGGATGGAGACTTAGTAGGTCTATATGGGATTGAAAAACAAGTGGAAAGACTGTTAAGCAAAAAAGTTTGGCTTAAAAGCGGTGGCTTCATAATTATCGATGAGACAGAGGCTTTGACTGTTATAGATGTGAATACTGGTAAATACACAGGTAAGTCTTCACTTCATGAAACAATTTTAAAAACGAACATAGAGGCTGCGAAGGAAATTGCATTGCAATTGAGACTAAGGGATATTGGTGGCATCATTGTTGTAGATTTTATCGATATGGATAGTGATAATGACCGCCAGAAGCTTCTAAGAGTTTTTGAAGAATCTTTAAAAAGCGATAGATCAAAGTGCAGCGTACTTGGCTTTACACATTTAGGATTAGTAGAGATGACGAGAAAGAGAGTCAGGTCAAACGTAAGCGAATATTTGCAAGAGAAGTGTGATTGCTGTAAAGGCACAGGGTGTATCGTGTCAAGCGATATGATGCAACTTAGAATAAATCGCTCTATAGAGAGAATCTTAAGAAATACAAATGCTAAAAAAATAACTATAACTTCAAATCGCAGAGTACAAAGCATAATCGAGAAAAGCAATATAATAGAAAAGTACATGGAAAAATACGGTGTAGATATAAGCACCATCTGCAATAACAAACTTGATACTGATGAATTTTACGTAGATTATCAGTTGTAATTGACATTTTCATATTGTTATGTTAGAATACACTTTGTAGCCGCTCGGAACGGGTTTAAATACTTCATTGAAGTACCTTGGTTTCCGGCGAGACTGGTAAAGAGGAGGTGCCCTAATGTACGCAATTATAGAGACTGGTGGCAAACAGTACAGGGTTCAAGAAGGCGATATACTCAATATTGAGAAGCTTGATTGTGAAGCTGGCAGCGTATATTCCTTTGATAAGGTATTGGCTGTAGCAAAAGATGATGGAACTGTTGATTTTGGGAAGCCATACGTTAAAGATGTTAAAGTAGAAGCGAAAGTTCTTGAACATGGTAAAGGTAAGAAGATTATCGTCTTTAAGTACAAGCCGAAGAAGAATGAAAGAAAGAAACATGGTCATCGTCAACCATATACAAAAGTTCAGATTGAGAAGATCATGTAAAAATGATTAAAGTCAGCATATATAGAAATGATGATAAAGTAAAAAAATTTGAAATTAAAGGACATGCTGGTTATGATGTCTATGATAGGGATATAGTATGTGCCGGTGTTACGGCAGTGGCACAGACGGCTGTCCTTGGATTGGAATCAATTGACACAACTTCTTTAAAGAAGAAAGTAAGAGATGGCTATATGTATGTTGAAATAGAAAATTACGGTGTTGGTGAAGATGCCATAAAGTCTTGTGCTATTGTAGATACGATGGTGCTGGGGCTTAAAGACATTGAAAAGGACTATCCAGCGTATGTAAAGGTCTTTGATAGGAGGTGTGATGGATGAAACTGCAATTATTTGCTCATAAAAAAGGTATGGGAAGTACCCGTAATGGACGTGATAGCGAGGCAAAAAGGCTTGGCGTAAAAAGAGCTGATGGACAGTTTGTCTTAGCAGGAAACATTCTTGTAAGGCAAAGAGGTACAAAGATTCATCCAGGTGCTAATGTGGGCAGAGGAAAAGATGACACTCTGTTTGCATTAATTGACGGATATGTAACATTTGAGAGAAAAGGCAAAGACAAAAAACAGGTAAGCGTATATGAGAAAAGGAAAGAAGTCCTGGCATAAGCCGGGATTTTCTTTTTTATAATGGAATGTATGGTATAATATAGGTAAATCGAATATTTAGCTTAAGGAGCTGATATTGGTGTCTAAATGTGAAGATGAATTGTTGATAAAATACATAAATTTAAAAAGGCATGAGTACATAAATGACCTGCAAGTTTTGCTAGGATATGCACAGCTTGGTAAGTCTGATAAGATTTATGACTACATTCAAAAAATCATTGATGAGTGCAACAATGAGCGCAATGTATTTAATAGCGATATGGATAGTATCATGAATTTTATTAAAAATAAGATAGAAGAGAAATAAATTTAAAGTGGGTGATGATGTGTTTATAGACAGTGCGAAAATTTATATAAAGTCGGGAAATGGTGGAAATGGTGTTATATCATTTAGGAGAGAAAAATACGTAGCGTATGGTGGTCCTGACGGTGGTGATGGAGGAAAAGGCGGTGATGTGATATTTATTACCGATCCTAATATTTCTACTTTGATGGACTTTAAATACAAAAGAAAGTACGTTGCAGAAAGTGGTGAAAATGGCAGCGGAAATAACAAATACGGCAAAGATGGTGATGATCTTATTATTAAAGTTCCTGCTGGAACTCAAATAATAAGGGATGACACCAATGAGTTGATAGCAGATCTTGCAAAACCTGGGCAAAAAGCTATAGTTTTGAGGGGTGGCAGAGGCGGAAGAGGAAATGCAAAATTTGCTTCAGCTACTTTAAAAACTCCAAGATTTGCAGAAAGCGGCGAGGAAGGCAAAGAGCTTTATGTGAGATTAGAGCTAAAGTTATTAGCAGATGTAGGTCTTGTTGGATTTCCTAATGCTGGTAAGTCAACATTGCTTGCGTCATGTACAAATGCAAGGCCTAAAATAGCAAATTACCCATTTACAACCTTATATCCCAATTTAGGTGTCGTATACCATAAAGGAAAGTCTTTTGTCATGGCTGATATACCAGGACTTATTGAAGGCGCCCATAAAGGTGAAGGTCTTGGATATGACTTTTTAAAGCATATTGAGAGGACAAAGTTGATATTGCACATTGTGGATGTATCAGATCCGATGTCGGATCCTATAGACGATTTTAAGAAAATAAATGATGAAATGTATTTGTACAGTGACAGATTAAAAGAAATTCCGCAAATTGCTGTTTTAAATAAAATAGATGCAGTTGATCCGTCATCGATTAATTTAGATGATCTCATTGCAAAGATGAAAAATCTTGGATATGATGTCTTTAAAATATCTGCTATGACAGGTGATGGTATTGACGGACTTCTTGATAAGACGATAGAGATGCTTGACAAGTTTAAGGTAGATGTTGAGGAAAATACAGAAGACGTCATTATCTACAATATGCCAAAGGAAGATGAAACTGTTGAAATTGAAATAAAAGATGGCGTTTACTATTTAAGTGGAACGAAAATAGATAGATTGTTGAAAAGAGTAAATCTTCAAGATGAAAATTCACTTAGATATTTTGAAATGATATTAAAAAAGTCAGGTGTGATAGATATGCTTAAAGAAAAAGGATTTAAAGATGGAGATGCGATAAATGTTAGGGATTTTGAATTCGAGTATTATGAATAAAAGATATGCTGTTTATCCAATATTGTCTCTAAAAGTTTATTATTGTATAATTTACGTATGAAAATTGTTTTTGAATTTCAAGTGGAGGATATTTAGATGACTAATAAATTACAAAGGATTGGCATTATGGGTGGTACTTTTGATCCAATACATTTCGGCCACCTTGTTACAGCGGAGGCTGTCAGAGATCAATTTAATTTGGACAAAGTTATATTTGTCCCGTCAGGCAATCCGCCACATAAAGTCAAGAGAAACATTACTGATAAAAAAATAAGGTATTTGATGACGATTCTTGCTACCGTTACAAATCCATATTTTGAAGTATCTGCTATTGAGATAGATAGGGAAGGATACACATATACTATTGATACGCTAAAAGAATTTAAAAATATATACGGAGAAGAAACACAGATATTTTTCATAACAGGTGCTGATGCTATACTAGAGATTTTAACATGGAAAAACGCCGAAGAGCTTTTAAAGATGTGCAATTTTGTTGCTGCCACAAGGCCAGGTTATGCAGGTGATAGCATAAGCGAAAAGATCGAATATATCAGGAGAATATACGATAAAGAAATATTTCAGGTAACTGTGCCGTCATTAGCCATATCATCCACAGACATACGCAATAGGGTATTTGAAGGCAGACCAATCAAGTATTTGTTGCCAGAGTCTGTAGAAAGATACATTGAAAAAGCTGGACTTTATAAGAGAGGTTGATATTGTGGACTTTGAATTTTTTGCTGATAAATTGAAAAAATTATTAAGTGGTGAGAGATTTAATCATTCATTAGGTGTTATGGAGACGTCTGAAAAATTGGCTGTAAGATACGGTGCAGATGTTGAAAAGGCAAAAATTGCCGGATTACTTCATGACTGCGCAAAAAACCTTAGAGAAGACGAGCTTGTTGCCTTAGCAAATAAGTACGGAATTCAAATAGATGATATCTTAGAAAAATCGCCATATTTGCTTCACGGACCTGTTGGAGGATATATGATAGAAGACTACTTTGGCATACATGACGATGAAATAAAACGTGCCATAATGCTTCATACTACCGGAGATAGAGATATGACGCTTTTGGATAAGATAATATTTTTAGCTGATTATATAGAGCCAAACAGAAATTTTGATGGAGTAGAAGACTTGAGAGAGGCGGCATATAAAAACCTTGATGAAGCAGTGATCATGGCATTAGACGAAACAATAAAATATGTGATCGATAAAGGACAGCTTTTATATCAGAAAACAGTAATTGCTCGCAACGATATGATAATAAAGACAAAATATATTTGATAAAATTTTATGTTTGGAGGTACAACATTGGATAAGAAGAGCACTGATATAACATTAAAAATTTTAAAGATACTTGATGATAAAAAAGCACTTGATATTAAAGGACTATATGTAGGAGAGCTTACTACGGTTGCCGATTATTTTGTGATTGCCAGTGGCACGTCTACAACTCATGTAAAATCTCTATGTGATGAAATTTCAGAAAAGCTTGCTGAAGATGGCGTATATGTAAATCACATAGAAGGTTACAATTCGGCTACGTGGATATTGATGGATTACGGCAGTATTGTAGTTCATATTTTTACTAAAGATGAAAGAAGCTTTTACTCGTTGGAAAGGCTTTGGGGTGATGCCAAAGAAATAGCTCTTGACAATGCTTTATCAGATTAGTATAATGAATTTAATATAAACCTCCGTGGCCTGCAGAGAAGGCAGGGAGGTTTTTTTGTAATCTTGTATTCAATAAATTATTTAATCTTTAAATTAGTTTAATTTATATTTGAAGTTTTAGGGGGGATATAAGTGCCTACAAAAGTACATCCACTATTAAAAAATTTTATACCAGTTGTAGATAGCATCGCCAAAACGTTTGGCAAGAATTGTGAAGTCGTTCTTTATGATTTTTCAAATTTGCAAAGTTCTGCAATTGCTGTTGGAAATGGACATATTACAGGCAGAGAGATTGGAAACCCTATACCAGAAGCTATTCTAAAATCGCTTAAGGCAAATAAAACTGACAACGAAGTCAATTTCAAAACTAAAGGAAGAGATGGAAAGATTCTAAAATCTACCATTGTATACATTAAAGATGATGCTGGAAGACCGATAGGATGTTTGTGCATAAATATTGACATTTCAGAATATATAATGGTTAAGAACACGTTAGAAGATCTCTGTGAGATAAGCGATGGGGAAGAAGCTCCTGCTGAGCCTTATGGAGGAAGCGTAAACGAAGTTTTAGAGAACATTGTAAACACTACAATAGAGAATTACGGGAAACCTGTCAACTTTATGTCTAAAGAGGAAAAAGTCAATATGGTGAAAATGTTAGATGCTAAAGGCACTTTCTTAATAAGAGGTGCGATAGACTATGTTGCAAAAATACTGTGCGTATCCAGATATACCATATACAATTACCTTGATGAAATAAGAGTAGGGGATGACCTTGGCAAATATTAAAATTGATTATAGGAATGTGCATAAGCTGCATTCCTTTAATATTTTGGTCTAAAATATATTTTTAAAGGTGGCGTATATCTTGTATACCGTATCTATTGAAAATTGTTCTTCTTATTCCCAAAATGATGTAAAGGTTGCATTGGAAAATTCTTTTAAAAATCTTGGTGGACTTGAGAAATACATAAAAAAAGGACAGAGAGTCTTTCTTAAGGCAAATCTTTTAAAGAAAAATAGACCTGATGATGCTGTAACGACACATCCTTCAATAGTTGAAGCAGTTGCAAATGCTATTAAAGCAATTGGAGCTATACCTATCATAGGTGATAGTCCAGCAGGGCCTTTTTCTTATAGAGCTTTAAAGTCGATTTATGAATCGACAGGCATGGCAGATGTTGCAGCAAGAACTGGTGCTGAATTAAATTATGACACAGAAGAAGTAGAAGTAAAAATACCGGATGGAAAGATTATCAAACAAGCTACATTCATGAAAGCACTTATGGAATGTGATGCTATTGTGTCAATGCCAAAATTGAAGACACATGGTTTGACAGTTTATACGGGAGCTGTAAAGAATCAGTTTGGTGCTATACCAGGGCTTGTAAAAGCTGGTTATCACCTTTCAATGCCGGATGTGAAAGACTTTGCAGATATGTTGATCGACATAAATACAATTTTAAAGCCAGTATTGACGATAATGGATGCTGTAGTTGCAATGGAAGGAAATGGTCCGTCTGCTGGACGTCCAAAAAAAGTTGGATTAATTATTTCATCGGATGATGTTTTTGCCCTTGATACAGTAGCTACGTCAATTATCGGTTTGAAGCATCAAGATGTGCCAACAGTTTTTATGGCTCAAAGACGTGGTTTGGGTCATATGGAAGATATAAAAATCGCAGGTATGAATATAGAAGATATAAAAATAGATGATTTTGATATACCTACATTAAGAGGTTTTAGCGTGACTGAAAAGATTCCAAAATTTTTGGTTAGATATTTAGATAGACATGTTAAACCATATCCAGTCTTTGATCATGATGCATGTAAAAGCTGTGGAATATGTGTAACCAATTGCCCTCCTAAAGCGTTAAAAATGGTTGAAAGCAAGCCAATTGTCGACCTTAAAGCGTGTATTAGGTGTTTTTGCTGTCAAGAGCTGTGTCCTCATAAAGCAGTAAGCATAAAAAAGCCATCGATTGCAAAGTTGTTTTATAGATAAAAAAGGGTTGTTCACCCTTTTTCTTAGCCACAGCAGAATTGATATCATCACTATGAATAACCCCAGAAAAAGTTCAACGTAGGATCTGATTGTGCTATAATCTTTCATTACAGTGGTTTTAGTTCCATTGTAGTATGTTCCTAAGTAATTTTTATAAACCGACTCATCCGCTATAAGCGGTACACTTCCAATGTATTTACCATTGAAAGTGAAATTGATCGAGCCTAACGTAGTGCCTTTCTTTACAGGTGCATTTATATTTTTATCGACCGAAATAGATGACTTAATACTGTTTTCTTGTCCTTTTGGCACTACATAGTAGAATGAGTCTTTTGCAATAAGGGGTAACTTAAACTTTACCTTTCCAATATCTACGTATGTTACGATTGAATTCTGCTCTAAAGGATTTACAAGATCAAAATTATTAAAACCATAGTTTAACAATTTTATCGTATCTGTCCATATGTTTGTACCTTCATCACCCATGATTACAGATATCAATCTGTGGCCATTTCTTGTAGCAGATCCTACAAAAACTTGATTAGCGGCAATAGTGTAACCCGTTTTTACCCCATCTGCCCCGTCGTAATGAAAGCTTGTGGGTTTTATTAATCTATTGCTAATCCAGAGATCTCTTGGCTTATCAAATTTGTTAGTAGGTGGTATCTGATAATGTATAGTGCTTACGATTTTTCTAAATGTAGCATTTCTCATTGCATACCTTGCTATCAAAGCCATATCATATGGTGTCGAGTAGTGCTCAGTATTTGGCAATCCATTTGGATTGACAAAATGGCTGTCTTTAGCACCAATTTCTTTTGCCTTCTCATTCATCAAATTTGCAAATCCTTGTATGCTGCCACCAATATGGTCAGCTACTGCAATTGCAGCATCATTAGCAGACTCTAAAAGCATAGCATAAAGCAATTGCTCTAATGTAAGTTTTTCTCCCGGTACAAGGTAGATAGAATTTCCATCAATATTTTTGACATCATCATTTACAGTTACTACATCATTTAATTTCCCTTTTTCAATGGCGATAATCGCTGTTAAAATTTTTGTCGTGCTGGCAGGATACATTCTTTGATTCATATTTTTGTCGTAAAGGACTTGACCAGTAGTGAAATCCATCAGTACCGCTGTAGGCCCTACAATTTGCGGTGGATTTTCCATTCCATATACTTTTGGTATAAAATTAATCAAAAATATAATAACCGTAATAATAGAAACTATTTTTTTCATGCTTTTGCCTCCATATACGCTTATAATTTTAGTATATCAAAAAAATATGAAATTTAAAAAGGAATTTATATAAAAATGTAGAAATATTTATATAGCAAAATCGAAAGAGGTGGAGTATGTTTAAATTAACCAAAAGTCAACAATATGGAATTATTGTTTTATTGATAATAGCTTCATTATTAACGGGGTATTTTGTCTTTGAAAGAAGCAAAACTCAAAAGAATGATGATATTGTCAACATTAAAAGCGATAAGAATTTAATAAACAATTCCAATACAGGTGAACCAATAGAAAATGAAAAGTCCAAAGAAATAAAAGTGTATGTAACTGGTCTTGTTAAATCGCCTGGGGTATATACTATGAAAGAAGGTGACAGAATCGATGATGCTATAAAACTGGCAGGAGGGCCGTTGGATGATGCAGATCTTTCAGATATAAATTTAGCCGAAAAGTTAAAAGATGAGCAGATGATAAAAGTGCCGAAAATAGGAGAAAATGATGTTTCCAATGATAAATTCAGCAGTTCTAATGCACCAAATGGCAAGATAAATATCAATACGGCTACAAAAGAAGAGCTTGATACACTGCCGGGAATTGGCGAAGTCACTGCACAGCGCATAATAGATTTTAGAGAGCAACATGGCAATTTTCAAAGAATAGAGGACATCATGAATGTTTCAAGGATTGGGCCAAAGCTTTTTGAACAAATAAAAGATAAGATAACAGTTAATTGAAATGTAAATTTGTTCCATATAGAACATGATGGGGAGAAATTATGAAGAAATACGTGTCAATACTTTTGATATTTCTATTGCTGTTTTCAAATATTAAGACGACTTATTCTGACCCTGCATCAGATTTAAAAAATGCACAGATTGAGGAACAAAAAATCATAATTGAGCTATTTAATTTAGATATGGAAAAAGTAAGAGCATCAAATTTATTGGAAAAACTCAATTCTGAAATCACAGATACAACAAAACATATCGATTCAATGGAAAAAGAGATATCAAGCATAAGCAGAGAAATCGTGAACGAGAGAAATAATATAAAAAGTTGGTTTAGGTTTTTGTACATGAATGGTACAAACACCATATTATCCCTTTTACTGATGTCAAACAACGCATCAGAGCTTTTGCACAGATTGATATACATTGATATAATTACTAATTACTTTTACAGCAAATTAGATCACATAAATTACCTCTTAAAAAATAAAAAAACTGAAGAAGAGGTATTAAGCCATCAGAGAGATGAATTGAGGAAAAAAATAGAAGAACAAAAAAATGCGATTTTGACTTTAAATAAATTAGAAAGCGAAAAAAGTGCAATGCTTGACAATATTAAAAAGCAAATTAGCGATTACCAAAGAATATTAGACATAAGTGCATCGGTGGAAAGTGGCATACCATCTCTTGATTTTTTGCTAAATAATATTTCAAAACTGCCTTGGAACAGCCTTCAGCCTGATAACTTCGATATTCAAATTGATTCGGTATCAGCATCATTTAGCGATGAATCAATAAGCAATATGATTGACAATTATAATGATGTATTGAAAAATGTAAAGATCATATTCGATGATAGCGGATTTACTTTATCTGATGGGGATAATTATACTTTATATGGAAATTTTAAGGTGAATGATGGAAAAATTGATTTCAACGTTACGTCAATTAATGTAAAAGGTGTGGAGATAACGGGAGAAGACTTAAACAATATTATAAAAAACTACAATACTGTTTTGGATTTTGAAAGTCCATTAAAACAATATAAATTAGTGAGTGTTGAGACAAATGCGGGTGAAGTGAAGTTTACATTGTCAAGAATAAAATAAAAATATTTTTCTTTGGCTATTTAGTGTGTTAGACTTATATTAGATTCTTATGAGGAGGAGTAGCTATGAAAGAAATAGTTTTAGCAGGTGGATGTTTTTGGGGTGTCCAAGCCTACTTTGACACCATAGACGGGGTAATTGAGACGAAAGTTGGATATGCAAATGGAAACAAGGAAAACCCAACATACGAAGAAGTGTGCACAAATACGACAGGTTTTGCTGAGGCCTGTTATATAAAATACGATGAGAGTATTATATCGTTAGAAGATTTGCTGAGAAGCTATTGGAAGATCGTAGATCCTACACTTAAAAATAGGCAAGGCAATGACATAGGTACGCAGTATCGTACGGGGATTTACTACATAGATGATGGCGATCTTAATGTGATATTAAGATCTAAGGAGGAAGAGCAGAAAAAGTATGAAAAGCCGATCGTGACTGAAATTGAACCGCTTAAAAATTTTTACGACGCTGAGGAATATCACCAGAAGTACCTTAAGAAAAATCCAAATGGTTATTGCCATATACCAAGAGAACTTTTTGAAAAAGTAAAATGAAGGGGCATTTTTAGTAAGCCCCTTTTTAATCTATTTTCCGCTTTTGATGGAGTGAGCTATTCTAGAACATGCCGCAGCAACTATTGCGGCGACCAAATCATCTATAAATGTATTGCACCTTTCGTCTTTATGTTCATTTAATGTTCCTATTATGCCGAGTTTTACTTTATCTAAGTAACCATAGTTAGTAAGCCCAATTGATCCGTAGATGTTTGTAATGCTTAAGGCTAAGATTTCGTCAATCCCATATAGTGGTTCATCTCTTTTAAGAATTGATAGAAGTGGTTCTTCTAACATGTTTTTCTCTGCAAGTTTGTCAAGGGTTATGCCTGTCAATACGGCATTTTGAACTTCTCTTTTGTCTAAAACTGCATTTAAGCTTTCTATTGCCTCATCCATAGTTAGATCGTAATACTTTTTTTGAAGCTCTAATACAAGTTTAGCCATGTCTTCAATATCTACTCCACGTTCTTTTAACAAATTTACGATTATATCCTTCATTTTGAGCCTCCTTAAAATATTAATGTCGTGTAACCATATATTATGTGCAATTGTTGAAAAATATTATATATTAAAGTATAATCTAAATTAGTTTTAAATCCAATAGACAGCTGGAAAGGGATGTTTATATGAAAGATGTTAGAGTTAGGTTTGCACCAAGCCCAACAGGCAATTTACATATTGGCGGTGCCAGAACAGCGTTATTTAATTGGCTTTTTGCAAGGCACAACAATGGAAAGTTAATTTTAAGAGTTGATGATACAGATTTAGAGCGTTCAACTGGTGACTCGATGAAGGCCATATTAGACGGACTTAAGTGGCTTGGCATCGATTGGGATGAAGGGCCTTTATACCAGTCAAAAAGACTTGAGATGTATAAAAAGTATGCTGATGAACTGGTAATACAAGGCAAAGCTTATTATTGTTTTTGTACAAAAGAAGAGCTTGATATAATGAGAAGCGAAGCGCAAAAGGCTGGAAAACCATCTATGTATACAGGCAAATGTAGGAATTTATCGCCTGACGAAGTAAAAAAGTACATGGATGAAGGCAAAAAATACGTCGTACGTCTGAAAGTGCCAAAGGAAGGAAAAACGGTAGTGCACGATATAATCAGAGGAGATGTTGAGTTTGACAATTCAACGTTTGATGATTTTATCATAATGAAGTCGGATAATATGCCTACATACAATTTTGCAACGGTAATAGATGATTATGATATGGAGATAAGCCATATAATAAGAGGAGAGGAGCACTTATCAAATACTCCTAAGCAAATTCTTATATACGAAGCATTAGGATTTGAAAAACCAGAATTTGCACACGTTTCGATGATATTGGCGCCTGACAGAAGTAAACTCAGCAAAAGGCATGGGGCTACGTCTGTGCAGGAGTTTAGAGATTTAGGATACTTGCCTGAGGCAATCATAAACTATATCACACTTTTAGGATGGGTTCCGTCAGATGGTGAAGAAGTGTTTACAACAGAAAAAAGTGTAAGAGAATTTACTTTAGATAGGGTATCTAAAAATCCAGCTATATATGATACAAAAAAGCTTACTTGGCTAAATGGCATTTACATAAGAGATTGTGATATAGATAGGTTGACAAAAGAAGTCATACCGTTTTTGATTAGCAAGGGATTAATAGGTGATGAATACGATTATGATTATATAAGAAAGATTGTAAGTGCTGTAAGAGAAAGGGAAAAGACTTTAAGCGAAATAGCTGATGCCATGTCATACTACTTCAAAGATGACTTTTTATACGATGAAAAAGGCGTTAAAAAGTATTTTGAAAAAGATGGAGTCGAAAACATACTTAGAGAAGCCATCAAAGCACTCAAGGCAGTAGATGATTTTAATTTGATTGAAACTGAAAATGCCTACCGGGATTTGATAGAAAGGCTGAACATAAAAAGTGGTGATTTGTTTCACCCGACAAGACTTGCTATATCTGGCAGAACGTTTGGACCAGGTTTATTTGATATAATGGAACTATTGGGCAAAGAAAAGACTGTTGAAAGGATAGAAAAAGCCATAAAGTATATTGAAAGCATTAAACAAAAGTAAGAGGATATTCTGTTCTCTTACTTTTGTTTAAATATAATTTTTATGGTAAATTTAATTAGGAGATGAACCTATGGGAAAGCTTTATTTGGCATATGGCAGCAATATGAATTTTACAGAAATGATGAAAAGATGCCCAAATGCACAATTAATTGGCCCTGCCATAATCGAAAATTGGAAACTGGTATTCAAAGGTAAAGACGGTTTTGCTTATGCCACAATTGAACAGTCAAATGGCAGTTTTGTTCCGTCTCTTTTGTGGGAAATAGGAAAGAAAGATGAAGATGCTTTGGATAAATATGAAGATTATCCGGATCTTTATAGAAAAGAATTTGTAGAAGCAATTTGCGAAGGCAAATCAATAAAAGCGATGACATATATAATGAATTCGGGGTATGATATAGGAAAACCAAGCAAAAGGTATTATAATATCATAAAGCAAGGTTACATAGACGCAGGTTTTGACGTTGAACTTGTAGAAGATATTTTAAGAAATTAACATAAACGTAACGTGTACTTAATATGGACATAACAATTTTCTTGTAATATAGATGTTGATAAGTAAATATAAATTTTTAGGTTGGAGATGAAGAGAAACCGTTAATGTGATTAACAATTTCATAGATAAATTGTTAATCTGTAGTGGTTTCTCTTTTTAATGTAATATGCGTCTTTTTATATTAATTTTTGTTAGAGAAAATTTTATTGCAGGACTGAATTTGACTATTCGATGGAAAGGAACTATAATATAATATGAAATTTGTTATAAATTTAACTAATAGGAGGTTATAAAAATGTGGGAAACAAAGATTAATCCTAACAAGATTTTTGAACTTCGCTGCAAAAATACGATTTATTTTGGTGCTGGCAGTATACATAAGATAAAGGATATATTAGAAAATCTAAAAATTAATGGCATTAATAATGTTATTTTTATAACAGGCAAAGGATCGTATAAGACTAGCGGTGCTTGGGATGTTGTAAAACCTGTATTGGAGGAGCTTGATTTAAAATATTCGCTTTACGACAAAGTTGGTCCAAATCCTACAGTTGATATGATTGATGAAGCAGCAAAAATCGGACGTGAATCTGGAGCAAAAGCTGTAATTGGAATTGGTGGTGGTAGTCCGATAGATACTGCCAAAAGCGTAGCTGTACTTTTAAAGTATACTGATAAAAATGCAAGAGAACTTTACGAGCAGAAATTTATACCTGATAAGGCTGTCCCTATAATAGCTATAAATCTTACACATGGTACAGGAACGGAAGTAGATAGATTTGCAGTAGCTACTATACTAGAGAAAAATTATAAGCCAGCTATAGCTTATGATTGCTTATACCCTATGTATGCTATAGACGATCCTTCGCTTATGACAAAGCTTGACAAAAAGCAGACGATAGCAGTTACCGTTGATGCTTTAAATCATATTACTGAAGCAGCTACAACGCTTGTTGCATCTCCATATAGCATTCTTACGGCTAAGGAAACAGTAAGATTGATTGTTCGTTACCTTCCTGCTGCTGTAAATGATCCATTAAATCTTGTAGCAAGATATTATCTTCTGTATGCTTCTGCATTAGCTGGTATATCTTTTGACAATGGCCTTTTACATCTTACTCACGCTTTAGAACATCCTTTAAGTGCTGTAAAACCTGAAATAGCTCACGGGTTAGGACTTGGAGCAATATTGCCAGCAGTTATAAAAGCTATTTATCCAGCTACAGCAGAAGTATTGGCTGATGTATATAGTCCTATAGTTCCTGGTTTAAAAGGACTGCCTGCTGAGGCGGAGTATGTTGCAGAAAAAGTTCAGGAATGGCTTTTTAATGTAGGGTGCACTCAAAAGTTATCTGATTTTGGGTTTACGAAAGATGATATTCCTAATCTTGTGAAACTTGCTAAAACAACTCCTTCCCTGGATGGATTGTTATCTATTGCACCTGTTGAGGCTACTGAATCTGTCATTGAAAAGATTTATTTAGAATCTCTTTAACTTTGATAAAAAATTGTCTTGTTTTGTTAAATTTATTACGATTTTGTTAAATGATTAGACAATTTGTTGTTTTTAATGTAAAAATATTTGACATTAGTTATATAAATATATAATATATCATTAAGTGAAAAATTATGTCTGGTATAAAGCCAGACATAATTTATTACTAAACTTTGGAGGTGTGAAAAAAATGAACGAGATTTTGGAGAAGAAGCAATTGAATCCTACTGTCAAAATGATGGTCATAAATGCTCCACTAATGGCGAAAAAGGCAAAACCTGGACAGTTTGTCATAGTGAGAGTAGATGAAAAGGGTGAACGCATCCCTTTGACTATAGCAGATTACGATGGCGAGAAAGGAACTATCACTATAATATTTCAAGAAGTCGGAATGAGCACTAAGAAATTAGGTACGTTAAACGTTGGAGATAGATTACATGACTTTGTAGGACCTTTGGGAAAACCGGTTGAATTTTCAAAAGATACTAAAAGAGTATTGGCAATCGGCGGTGGTGTTGGAGTTGCACCATTGTATCCAAAAGTAAAAATGCTAAATGAGATGAAAGTATCAGTAGATAGCATAATAGGTGGTAGAAGTGCAGAATACGTGATATTAGAAGACGAAATGAAAAAAGTCAGTGAAAACCTTTATATAACGACAGACGACGGTACGAAAGGCCGCAAAGGCTTTGTGACAGATGTATTAAAAGAATTAATAGAGAAAGGCAACAAATACGACGAAGTAATTGCGATAGGACCACTGATAATGATGAAGATGGTATGCAATATAACTAAAGAATACAACATACCTACTATGGTCAGCATGAACCCAATAATGGTAGACGGAACTGGAATGTGTGGTGGTTGTAGAGTTACAGTTGGAGGAGAGACAAAATTTGCCTGTGTCGATGGTCCGGCATTTGACGGTCTTAAAGTAGACTTCGATGAGGCGATGAGAAGACAGAATATGTATAAAGATATGGAGAAAAAAGTATTAGAAAAATATGAACATGAATGCAAGTTAGGAGGCATCTTAAATGGCTAATATGTCGCTAAAAAAAGTACAAATGCCTGAACAGGAACCAAATGTACGAAACAAAAATTTCAAAGAAGTTGCATTAGGGTATGAAGAAAACATGGCTGTAGAAGAAGCCGAAAGATGTATTCAATGCAAGAACCAACCATGTGTAGAAGGTTGCCCTGTTCACGTAAAAATACCTGAGTTTATCAAACTGATAGCAAATAGGGACTTTGAAGGAGCATATCAAAAGATAAAAGAGACAAATAATTTACCTGCAATATGTGGAAGAGTATGTCCACAGGAAAGCCAGTGTGAATCAGTATGTACAAGAGGCAAAAAAGGAGAGCCTGTAGCCATAGGCAGACTGGAGAGATTTGCTGCTGATTGGCACATGAAAAATAAAGAAGATAAAATAGAAATAACTGCGACAAATGGCAAAAAAGTTGCTGTTATAGGATCTGGGCCTGCAGGATTATCATGTGCAGGTGATCTTGCAAAAATGGGATATGACACAACCATCTTTGAAGCATTTCATACACCAGGTGGTGTTTTAATGTACGGCATCCCGGAGTTTAGGCTTCCAAAAGAAATAGTGCAAAAGGAAATTGATTTGTTGAAAAAATTAGGAGTAAAAATAGAGACCAACATGGTCATAGGCAAGATACTTACAATTGATGATTTATTCGACATGGGGTATGAAGCAGTGTTTATAGGGACAGGCGCAGGATTGCCTAAATTCATGAATATACCTGGAGAGAACTTAAATGGAGTTTACTCGGCAAATGAATTTTTGACGAGGATTAATTTGATGAAAGCTTATGACTTCCCTAATAGCCCAACACCAGTAAAAGTAGGTAAAAAAGTTGCCGTTGTTGGCGGTGGGAATGTGGCGATGGATGCAGCAAGATCCGCAAAGCGCATGGGAGCAGAAGAAGTGTACATCGTATATAGAAGATCTGAAGAAGAAATGCCTGCAAGGCTTGAGGAAATACACCATGCAAAAGAAGAAGGAATCATATTTAAGTTATTGACAAACCCTGTAAGAATCATTGGTGATGAAAGTGGCAATGTAAAAGGAATCGAATGCGTTAACATGGTTTTAGGCGAAGTAGACGAGTCAGGAAGGAGAAGACCTGTAGAAGAAAAAGGTTCTGAACACATAATAGATGTAGATACGGTTATTGTAGCAATAGGACAAAGTCCAAATCCGCTTATAACATCCACAACAGAAGGGCTTGACAAGCAAAGATGGGGCGGAATAATAGTCAACGAAGAAACATTGGAGACAAGTCGTAAAGGAGTTTTTGCAGGTGGCGATGCTGTCACAGGTGCAGCAACGGTTATACTTGCGATGGGGGCCGGCAAAAAAGCCGCAGCATCTATAAACAAATTTTTGAGTGAAAAGTAATTTTTAACTGTAAAACACCATTTATTGCGTTGTATATAGTTAAATGCAATAAATGGTGTTTTTTATCTAAAATTATAACTTTAAACATAAAAAAAGCACCGCTTTTTAAAGCGATGCTTTTAGAAGTAGCCTTAAGGGGAGTCGAACCCCTGTCTTCGCCGTGAGAGGGCGATGTCCTAGGCCACTAGACGATAAGGCCAAATATTGGCTGCCGAACTAGGATTCGAACCTAGACTAGATGATCCAGAGTCACCGGTGCTACCGTTACACCATTCGGCATCAACTGACAGAACCTATTATAGCATGGGTTTTTATTTTTGACAAGGGGTTTTTTTTAAATTTTTTGTCTTGTTGATGAAATTTTGTTAGATAAAATAATTTTAGTATTATAATTTAACATTCATATTTAGCAGTATTTCAATGAAATCTTTTGTGCATTTTTCAATGTTGTTTTTTATATTAATGGATTCTAGCGCATTATTTATAATTTTAGTGCGTAGGTTATTATCATTTAATATTTTTTCTATTGCTGTTGTTGCACCAAAAATGTCACCGACATTATACATTATTCCTGTAACATTATTTTTTATTATTTCTGAATTTCCACCTACATTTGTGCATATAACTGGACATTTGCAACTCATTGCTTCTAAGAAAATCATTGGGTAACATTCTCTGAGTGAAGTGGATACTAAACAGCCGCTAGAGTATGAAATAGCGGAATAAACATAAGGCATATAAGAATAAGGCAAGCTTGGAAACCACTTTACAATGTTTATGAGGTCATATTCATAAATTTGTCTTATTACTTCATTAACCATATGACTATATTTGTTTCCACCTATAATCCATGCTTTTATTTTATGTTTTTTCTTTAAAAGATTTACAATTTTCAAAAACTCGATAGGATTTTTGGCTTCTTCTAATCTTCCAATCCAACACAGTATTGGTATATTATTTACAGTATTCTCAATAAAATATTCATTAAAATCGTCTCTGAAATAAAAAGCATGTTCACGGTCAATACAATTATTTATTACATATACTGGCATTTTTATTTTAAAAACTTCTTTTAGTAATTTTTTACTAAAATAACTGGGAACAACGAATGCATCAATTGAATCTTTATTATCGATGTCAGTTACATATTTTAAATATTCTATATTTGAGGTATGGCATTCATTAATAATCTTAAAATTATTTTTTCTTTGTTTTATATATGAATAGACTTCTGGTGTATCAATTATGCTTATAACACTGTAATCATTTTTTAATATATTATCTATATTGCTTATATTGTTCGAATCTAAAAAATATATATTGGTGTCATTTTCAAAAATGCCATCAGATTTCTTAGTCAAAAATAAACAGTCCGAATATATACCTTTTTGTATTAATCCATAAATTCTGTTTTTTATGGCAGATTCAGTTCCACCATAGGAATAATATTTATAAATAAACAAAATTCTATTCAATGGCATCACCTTGTTCAATATTGCTTAATATTGTATGAAAATGGTGATTCCAAGTATAGTTTTGTAAAAAATTATCTACCAAATGCCTATTAAATTTTTGTCTTTTGGCTAAAACTATATTTTTTTCAAAATCATTTATATTATTGCATGTATATACGTATGGGTAATTTCTTAAATATGGTATATCAATAGATACAACAGGCAAACCTAACCATAAATATTCATATACTTTTATAGGACATGAACATTTTACTAGATAAGTGTTTTTAAAATTTAACAGTCCAATATCCCAATTTGCTGAATAATGTGGTAAATCTTCATGTGGTATTGGCCCCAAAGAAATAATATTATTTGGTATCCCTTTAGGCCAATCTTCTCCCCACCAGATTATATGAAATATCCACTCTTTATGCTTTCTTGCCAATTCCAATAATACATCCCAATCAAACCAAGCATTTGTGATATAACCGAAAAATCCGATGGTTATTTCTTTAGATCGTGGTAAATCAAATGGTTTTAAATCACGGTTTAATTTGGACGGATTCACACCATTTGGAACTAATAAATATTTTTTTACTCCAAACCTCATACAAAAACATTAACAGAAAGGAGAATCTCCATAGTATGAGTTTAACACTTAATCTTACAAAAGAAAAGGGGTTTTCAAAATATATTTTGCCAGCAACTTTTGACAATTTTACAGTATCAAACAATGTAACTTTTACCTATATCCAAGCATTTAAAGAAAAAATCGGTTTTAATAAAATTCTTTCAAGCATATTATCCTTTAAAAAAGCACCAAATGCTGTCTTCCAACCAGCCGAGATTATTGACTTTATGATTGATTCTGTAATTCAAGGGAATACTCGCTTTCTTCACATGGACCAACTAAGATATGATAATGCATACACAGAAATTAAAGGACATAAAGTTCCCAGCGAAAAAGTATGCAGAGACTTAATTAAAGCCATGCCTGAAAGTTCTCTTGAAGAATTAAGACTTATTAACAAGACTTTGCTTTCCTTGCAATCTAAAGGAACAAAACGTGAAGTCATTATGAATTTTGATGATACAGTTTGTACTATATTTGGAGAGCAGGAAGGTGCTTCAGTAGGTTATAATCCAAGGTACCATGGTCGACCATCTTTCAAAGAGAAAATCGGCATTATTGCTAATACTGATGAACTTGTTAATGTTACTCTTGAAGAAGGTAAACATCACACAAATCATGGTTTCTTAGATTTTGTAAAATCTTGCGAAGAACAGCTTCCTGAAAATTGGATAATTAAGCGAGTACGCGTTGACCGTGGAGCATTTGATTACGATAATATACTGTATTTTGAATCTAAAGGTTATGAATATGTAATGAAAGCTAAAAATCAGGCATGGATCAGATGCTTTATAGACTACGTCAATCAAAGAGAACACCTTTATCCTTGGACTGAAATAGATAAGACCTTTAGTGTAAATGAAATATATGCAAAAATGCCTAAATGGGATAAAGCACGCAGAATTGTGATTATACGCAAAAAACTGCCACAGCCCAAAACAGGGCAGATTTGTATGGATATAGACGAATTCAAATATGAATATCAAGCTATAGTAACAAATATTGAGTACATGACACCTGAAGAGATATTTCATGAATACAACCAACGCTGCGACATTGAAAACAAAATAGATGAACTAAAAGAAGGATTTGCTTTTGATCAAAACAGTCAAAGAAACAAATTTTGCAACGAAATATTTTTGCTTATCAAAATGATTGCTTACAATCTCCACAATTGGTTCAAGAGGACTATCTTGCCAGAGTTTATGAAGCATCATGAGATAACCACAATAAGGCGGATATTATATAGTGTACCTGGTAATCTTGTTGGGAAAGGGCGTTATAGGCATATACGTTACCCTAATAATCCGTTTCTTAAAACTGTGATAACGTATATACGAAAAGCGCTAATGGTACTTTGCTTAACATAGTAAACACATAGGATATACCAAAAAATATACCAAATGATAGAAACCGCCATATCAAGTAGACGGTTAGCTTTGCTATACCTTAAAAGAGTAAATTAACTGTAAAAAACGATATAGCTTTTATTCTTTCAATGTAAATATGCAGTTATCAAAGTGCAAAACTTATAATAAAACACCGTTTTTTTACATTTATGGAAATTGAATTTTTAATTTGCTTGCTACTTGCCGAATTCAAGTTAAAATAAGAATAAATAATCTTCTTTTTGGAAATTAGCGTCAATTAAAAATATCGTGAAATGAGGGATGCCTTATATGAAAATTTTAATTACTGGCGGCGCTGGTTTTATTGGTTCAAATATAGTAGATTTTATGATAGAGAAAGGATATGATGTTGTAGTAGTAGATAATTTATCAAGCGGAAAGCTTGAATATGTAAATAAAAAAGCTAAATTTTATAAAATTGACTTAACTGATGAATATCTTTGGCAAGTTTTTGATAATGAAAGATTAGACTTAGTAATTCATGAGGCCGCACAAGTTGATATACAAAAATCAATAAAAGATCCTGTAGTTGATGCAAAAGTAAATATCCTTGGCACAATTAATTTATTAGAGTGTTGCAGAAAATATAATTTGAAAAAGATTATATATGCTTCGTCAGCAGCTGTATATGGGGATCCATTATATCTAGGATTAGATGAAAGACATAGATTAGAACCTGTTTCATTTTATGGAATATCAAAGTACACTGGAGAATCTTATCTTAGAATTTATAGTAAATTATATGGTTTAAAATACACAATATTGCGATATTCAAATGTTTATGGCATTAGACAAGATATAAACGGGAATACTGGTGTTATATCAAGTTTTATAGGGAAAATGCTTAATGGTGATAGACCTATTATATTTGGAGATGGTAATCAAACTAGAGATTTTGTTTATGTAAAAGATGTTGTATATGCTAATTATTTGGCACTTTATAAAGGTGAAAATCAAATAATAAACATAAGTACAAATAATAGTACAACTATAAATAAACTTGTTGAAATAATAAATGGCATCATGGATACGAATTTAAAACCAATTTATTTACCTGCCCGGACAAGCGAAATAGAACAAAGTTATTTAAATAATATAAAAGCTTTTGAAGTTTTAGGATGGGTACCTCAGTATAGTCTTGAACAGGGACTGCGAGAAATGATTGACTTTTATATGTTGAAATAATATAAATAGTAAATTTCTCAAACTAAAATATATGATTCTACTAATATTTATTGATTATTATTAAAAATAGCTATAAACTATTATGAAAGGTTAATAACAAAAACCTCAAACGCTAATTGTTTTATGTGGCATAAGAGTGGAAATTGTAAATTTCCGTCCAAAAAATCTTAGATTTTATGAAGAATTGCTATTCTGCCTTTTTGATTGTCAGAGTAGCATTCTTCATATAATCCGTATGCTTAACGTTAAACAGCTTTATAGGCATTTTTCTAATAATTAACATTAATATGGATAAAAATTAAATTATATTTTTATGTAGTGTTTACATATTAATATAAATGCTATATAATATCCTTTGAAGTTATATACTGTATACATAAAAGGGGGGATATGACAATGGCACATATTATTACAGATGAATGCATAAGCTGTGGTGCTTGCGCTGCAGAATGCCCTGTAGATGCTATTCACGAAGGCACAGGAAAATACGAAGTGGATGCTGATACATGTATAGATTGTGGTGCATGTGAACCAGTATGCCCGACAGGAGCTATTAAGGCTGAATAAGATTAACGAAAAGTCCCTCTCGGGGCTTTTTGTTTAATTGACTTAAAAATTTCAAAGTGGTATAATCTACAATAATATATTTTAGATAGATTAGGAGGAGTCATAATGCCTGTAGTTTTTCTTAATGGTGAGTTTGTAGACAGTGAAAAAGCGGCCGTTTCGGTTTTTGACCATGGATTTCTTTATGGAGATGGTGTTTTTGAAGGGATAAGGGCGTATGATGGTGTTGTTTTCAAATTGGATGATCATTTAAAGAGACTTTACAACATGGCTAAGGCACTTCTTTTAGATGTACCATATTCTAAAGAAGAAATGGCCGATAAAGTCTTAGAAACTGTAAGGAGAAACAACTTAAAAGACGCATACATAAGATTAGTTGTTTCAAGAGGGAAAGGCGATTTAGGGCTTGATCCTTATAAATGTTCAAAGCCTACAGTAGTTATCATTGCAGATAAGATTACATTGTATCCTGATGAGATGTACCAAAATGGGCTAAAAATTATCACATCTACGTTTAGGCGCAACTCCATTCAAACATTAGACCCACAGATTAAATCTCTAAATTATCTTAACAATATATTGGCAAAGATTGAAGCCGTGAAAGCGGGATATCCAGAGGCTCTTTTATTAAACTTAGAAGGTTATGTTGCGGAATGTACAGGTGACAATGTTTTTATTGTATCTGACGGTATTTTATACACACCACCATCTGCGGCTGGAGCCTTAGGGGGCATTACAAGAGCTACTGTCATTGATATAGCAAATAAACTTGGAATACCAGTTGTAGAAAAGTATTTTTCACTTTTCAATGTGTATACTGCAGATGAATGTTTCTTGACTGGCACTGCCGCAGAAGCAATTCCTGTAACTGAAGTTGACAAAAGAGTCATCGGTAACGGCAAACCTGGTGAGATTACGAAAAAGATTATTGAGGAATTTAAAAATGTGAGAACTTTGTACGGAACAAAGGTATATTAAAAAGGCGCATGGCTAGTCCATGCGTCTTAAACTTTAAGGAGGTTATATGGTGGAGAAGTTGTATTATCATGACAGTTATAAAAACTCCTTTACTGCAAAAGTCATCGATATTAATGTTACTAATGAATATTGTGAAGTTATACTTGATAAGACGTATTTTTATCCTGAAAGCGGTGGACAACCAGCAGATAGTGGATTTATTGACGGCATAAAAGTTGAAAATGTCTTTTTAAGAGATGATAAGGTCATCCATGTTTTGAAGACACCTCCTAAAAATGATTTGGTAATTTGTGAGATAGATTGGGAAAAGAGATTTGACAATATGCAACAGCATAGCGGTCAGCATCTTCTGTCAGCAGTATTTTATAAGTTATTTAATGCAGAAACAGATAGCTTTAGCATTGGAGATGATAGCTCACATATTACATTGACCAATAGCAACTTAAGCGAAGATAACCTTAAAGAAGTTGAGATTGAAACAAATAGGCTTATATATTTAAATTTACCTGTTACTTCGTACTTTGTAAAAGACGATGATTTGAAAAAATTACCCTTAAGAAAAAAGCCTAAAGTTGACGAAAATATAAGAATAGTGGAAATTAAAGACTTTGACTATTCACCGTGTGGTGGTACCCATGTAAAAAGCTTAGGTGAAATAGGAATTGTAAAGATAAAAAAATTTGAAAGAACGAAAAAGGGTTTAAGGATCGAATTTGTTTGTGGCTTTAGGGCGTTTAATGATTATCTTAAGAAGAATAATTACATAAACAGTTTAATAACATCGCTATCTGCAAAAGAAGAGGAGATATTAGAAAAAGTCAATAAAATATTAGATGAAAATAAAGAGCTAAAAAAGGAATTAATTAAACTAAAAGATAATATACTTCAATATGAAGCTGAAAAATTAGTCGCAGAATCAGTAAATTTAAAAAACTTTAAGTTGGTGACAAAAATTTTTAATGATAGAGATATGAAAGAACTGCGAGTTTTGTCTCAAATAATCACCAAAGGAAAAGGGTTTGTTTGTATTTTAGGTGGGATTACAGACTGTGGTAATATTGTCATATCAAGATCAGATGATGTCGATATAGATATTAATTCATTTTTCAAAGAGATATTGGATGTCATAGAAGGAAACGGTGGAGGTAATCAAAAAATATGCCAAGGAAGTGGTAAAGTTGAGAAAGTGGGATTAGCGTTAGACAAAGCAGTTAACTTGATATCAAAATATTAAAAAAAATTTAAGAAGCATGCAGGAAAATAATAACATTTATAGAATATATAACTATAGTTAGAATATTCTATAGGAGTTGAGCTAAAATGGAAAACATTGAAACGTCATCGTTAAAAGACTTGTTGGAAAAAATTAGGCAAAAAATTTCAAATGATGACATATTAAGATGTATTAGTAATGGCGAAATTTTGACAGTTAGCGAGGGATGTGAAGATTGGGAGATAGAATATGGACGAGATATAGTAGATATATTCGAGAAGTTGTCAAAATTAGTGGAAAAAATTAGATGAAATTTCTACATTATCCTATTGAATTTTTTGGTTCCTAATGATAAAATTGTATATGCGATTTTTAGAAAAGGGGAACTAATGATGTACAATAAGATATCTACATTGGAAGAACAGATTAGCAATTTACGAGATGAACTTGATGATTTGATAAAGCAAGAAGAAGTAAAATACGAGATGATTCTTGACCTAAGCCGTAAACTCGACGATCTAATCGTGCTATATTGTACGACGAAATCGAAAAAATATCGCACAAATGGTGATATTGTCCAATAAATATGCTATAATAATCTAAAGGGGAGTAACTCTTCGTTAATCAGTCGTCAGTACGGTGAGAAACACCCGGCTGGTTAAGCAAATTTGCGAGTGAGACCTTTATTTTGTGGAATAATACAAAATAAAGGTCTTTATTTATACCATAAATTAAAAAACAAGGAGGAATAAGATGAAGGAAAGCTGGATTTATGACGTAGAAGAAGTTTTAAACGAGTTAGATACAGATGCTGAGGAGGGGCTTTCATCAAAAGATGCTAAAGAGAGGTTAGAAAAGTATGGTGCCAACATTTTAAGTGAAAAGAAAAAACGAACCATTTTGTCTATGTTTTTGGACCAATTTAAAGATTTCATGGTGATTATTTTGATAATTGCATCTATTGTTTCATTTTTTTTGGGTGAAATTACAGATGCAGTAATAATTTTATTCATAATCTTGTTGAATGCTTTTTTAGGGATGATACAAGAAAATAATGCTGAGAAGTCTCTCGAAACACTTAAAAAATTATCTGCACCAGTGTCCCGCGTATTAAGGGATGGAAAAGTTGTAGAGATAGAGTCACAGTATATTGTTCCAGGTGATATAGTGTTTTTAGAAGCAGGAAATTTTGTGCCTGCTGATGGAAGGATAATAGAGTCTGCAAATTTGAAGATAGATGAGTCAGCTCTTACAGGTGAATCTGTTCCGTCAGAAAAGACTTCTGGCAAGTTAAAAGACAAAAATCTCAATATTGGCGATAGGCACAACATGGTGTACACAGGTACAGTTGTAACTTATGGAAGAGGATCATTTGTGGTTACTGAGACAGGTATGAGCACAGAGATGGGAAAAATAGCGAAGATGTTAGACGATGATGAGACGACGATGACGCCTCTCCAGATAAAGTTAGAGCAACTGGGGAAATATCTGGGTATAGGAGCACTTATCATTTGTGGCATAATATTTGGGATAGGTGTTATGGAAAAAAGGCCGGTATTTGACATGTTTATGACATCTGTAAGCCTTGCTGTTGCTGCAATTCCTGAAGGACTGCCAGCAATAGTAACTATTACTTTAGCATTAGGCGTACAGAAGATGATAAAGAGAAATGCTATATTAAGAAGACTTCCTGCAGTGGAGACATTAGGCAGTGCAAACGTGATATGTTCTGATAAGACAGGTACTTTGACTCAGAATAAGATGACAATAGTGAAAGTTTTTGTTAATTTTAAAGAGATAGACTTAACTAAAGGATATGACAGCAAGGCAGGATTTATTTTGGAGCAGGGGGTACTTTGCACAGATGCATTTATTGATGAATCGGGTAAAAGCTTTGGAGATCCAACTGAAGTCGCTATAGTATCAGCATATGAAAAATATGTATCCAAAAAATCGGAATTAGAAAGAGAATTTCCGCGAGTTGCCGAAATCCCATTTGATTCTGATCGAAAAATGATGACTACCATCCACAAATCAAATGATAAAAATTATAAAGTCATAACAAAAGGAGCATTTGACAGTGTCATCGAAAGGTGTAGATACATATTAAAAGATGGCAAAATATTAGAATTGAGCGATGACGATAAAGCAAAGATTAAAATTGAAAATGAGAATATGGGGAAAGATGCTTTAAGAGTTTTGGCTATATCTTTTAAAGATATTGATAGTGTGCCAGATAGGTTAGAAAGCCTTGATGTGGAGAAAGATCTTGTATTTGTTGGACTTTTAGGAATGATAGATCCGCCGAGAGATGAAGTGAGAGATTCTGTTAGAATATGCAAAAATGCTGGCATAAAACCTGTTATGATAACAGGTGATCATAAGATTACTGCTGTAGCTATTGCAAGAGATTTAGGCATTTTAGATAAAGATGATATGTCTGTAGATGGCAGAGAGTTAGAAGCCATGACAGACGATGAGCTTTACGAAAAGGTAAAAAGCATATCAGTGTATGCAAGAGTTTCTCCGGAGCATAAGATGAGGATAGTAAAAGCTTGGCAGAAAAACAATGCGGTGGTAGCTATGACTGGCGACGGTGTAAATGATGCACCTGCGTTAAAGCAGGCTGATATAGGTGCTGCAATGGGTATTACAGGTACAGACGTAGCAAAAGATTCTGCTGATATGGTGCTTACAGATGATAATTTTGCAACTATTGTGGCTGCTGTAGAAGAAGGAAGGACCATTTACGAGAATATAAAAAAATCTATACATTACCTTTTATCATGCAATATTGGCGAAATACTCGTTCTCTTGGTTGCTACATTAGCTGGTATGCCAATGCCTCTCAAACCTATCCATATATTGTGGGTGAATTTAGTAACAGATAGCCTACCTGCTCTTGCTTTAGGCGTGGAACCTGCTGAAAAAGATATAATGTCCAAAAAACCAAGGCCAAAAGATGAAAACATCTTTTCAGATGGACTTATGTACAGAATACCAATCGAAGGCATCATGATAGGTTTGGTATCTTTTATAGCATTCTTGATGGGACTTAGAGAAAACCTCACTAATGCAAGAACTATGGCATTTGCTGTTTTGACTTTTTCACAGCTTTCACAAGCGATGAATGCAAGATCAATTAAATCAGTTTTTAAGGTGGGCTTATTTAAAAATAAATACATGGTGCTTGCACTATTGGTTTCCATATTCCTTCAACTTGTAGTCATATTAACTCCTTTAAATACAGTATTTGACATAAAAAATATAAACATATACGATTGGGATGTAGTAATTATGCTGTCATTATTGCCTTTAGTAATTATGGAAATAGTAAAAGCTACATTTTTCAAAAATAGGTAAATTTAAACCGCTTTGCACGACATACTGCATGATGGAGTAGCATTTGCTACTCTACCATGGTATATCAAATGTAAAGCGGTTTTATGTTACTATGTGGGGATATAAAATTGCTGATATTATCTGAATTATGACAGTAGCAGCTATAAGTATCATCCATGAAAAGCCTGCTTGTGATACACTGCCATTTATTAGATATCCTCGCAAAAGTTCAACAACATAACTTAAAGGATTGATTCTTGCTACTATTTGAAGCCAATGTGGCATTATTTGTATTGGATAGATTGCATTGCTGGCAAAAAACAATGGCATCGTTATAACCTGTCCTATACCCATAAATCTTTCCCTGCTTTTTACTATGGCTGCTAAAGCCATTGACAAAGAAGAAAAAAATGCAGCGCCTAAAACAATTGTCAATATGCTCATTATTACATTTAAAATGCTCCACTTTATGTCGAGTCTTAGCAAAAACGCTAAAAATAATATTATTATTACTTGGCTTATTGCTCTGACTCCTGCTCCAAAGGCTTTTCCTGTGACAAAAGCTGCTCGAGGAACAGGCATTGCTATAAGCTTTTGAAGTATTCCTTGATCTTTATCCCAAATTATGCTTAAACCATAAAATATAGATATGAACATCATTGATTGGGCTAAAATGCCTGGAGCCATAAATGTCTGATAGTTGACATTTCCTGTAGGTATAGCTCGTATCCTGGAAAATGCCTGACCAAAGATAAGAAGCCATAAAACTGGTTGGACTGCTCTTGTAAGTAATTCAGTTGGATCATGTTTCAGCTTTCGTATCTCTATTTCTGCGATTGTAAAAGAATTCAAAATATAGTCTAAAACTATTTTTATAGGAGAATTCATCTTAACTGAACCTTTGGATTCTTTTGCGTAATTGACTTGTTTCACGATAATTCCCTCCAGACTCTAATTGATTTCCTGTGAAAAATGTAAATACATCATCCAATGTAGCATTTGGATTTCCGGTTTTTGATTTTAATTCACCAGGAGTTCCTAAGGCAGCAATTTTGCCGCTGTTCATTATTGCTATTCTTCCACATATAGCTTCTGCTTCTTCCATGTAATGGGTAGTAATTAAAATTGTAAGACCTGTTTCTTTTCGTAAAGTATCTATTACGTTCCAAACGTTTTGCCTTGCTACAGGATCAAGTCCCACTGTCGGTTCATCAAGTATTAAGACTTCAGGTCTGTGTATTATGGCTTGGCCTATTTCCAATCTTCTTATCATTCCACCTGAATACTGCTTGACTAAGCGGTTTCTTGCATCATTCAAATTCAAAATGTCAAGAATGTAATCAATTCTTTCTTCCCTTTCTTTTTTGTTAAGCCTTAAAAGCTTAGCTACAAATAGCATATTTTCATATCCAGTTAAGGTGGAGTCTGCAGAAAGAGCTTGTGGTACATATCCAATGTATCTTCTTATTGTTGCACTGTATTTTTTTGCATCAAAACCGGCAACAAGTATTTTGCCAGAAGTAGGTGGCATCAATGTCGTTATCATTCTTATGGTAGTAGTTTTTCCTGCACCGTTGGGACCTAATAAGCCAAATATTTCTCCTTTTCTGACGTCAAACGTGATTCCACCTACTGCTTCAAAATCTTTAAATCTTTTCTTTAAATTTTTTATTTCGATTGCGAAGTCCATATAATCACCTTCTTGAAATTTTTTAAAATATTACAGCATCATCTGATGCGTTTAATAGTGTTTTGAGATTTTTGTTCAATGTACCAATGTCTATGCTGTCACCACACATATCGACTATTTTTTTTAGCATCTTTGTGCGGTATTCTAAAATTTCGTTTAGAAGCACAGCACCTTTTTCTGTAAGCTTTAAAAACACAAGGCGTCTGTCCTTATCGTCTCTCCACCTATATACCAAATCATCAGCAACGAGATTGTCGATTAGCCCTGTCAGTGTGCTGGAAGACAGTAAAAGTTGCGACTGTAGTTGTTTCATAGTTATTGCTTCATCTTGGCTTAATTTGTTTAAGACCCAAAACCGAGACATGGTAATTTCTTTATTGCTTAAGTAATTTCTGGTCACAAGATTCATTCTATGGTTTATTTCCCGCAGTAAATATTCTAATAAATTTATTTCGGCATCCATTATATCAGCCTCCCTAATATTTCGTAAACCGTAATATTATTATATTACACATTGTTCCTAATGTCAAAAGTTTCATGTTATAAAAATTATAAATTGTTTGTATATTGTATTTATTGAATTATAACAATTGTATGTTATAATAATTTTAAAAAATATGGGAGGTATAGAGTGTGAAAGAAAATAGCTTAAAAAAACTTGTTTACATCGCACTTATGACGGCTCTTATTGCTGTTGGTACTATGGTAATACAAATCCCTACGCCATACACGAAAGGATATATAAATATAGGCGATTCTTTCATCTTTCTTTCGGCTACTATTTTAGGACCTTTTGCAGGCTTTGTGTCTGGAGGCATTGGTTCAGCATTATCTGATCTTCTTTCAGGATATGCTTTATGGGCCCCATGGACATTAGTCATAAAAGGATTGGAAGGACTCATTGTGGCTGTTTTATTGAAAAAGGAAGATAAAAGTTTTATTGTGCAAATGGCTGTTTTTGTATTAGCTGCATCATGGATGGTGCTTGGATATTATATTGGTGGTGCTTTTATGTACGGTTCAAAAGCTGCTCTTGCTGATGTGCCAGGAAATATACTTCAAGGAATAGGAAGTGTAATCATTGGTTCTGTGCTTGTAGCTTCGTTGTCAAGAGTTAAATACTTTAAAGATATAAAGCGAGGTTAGATATCCTTGCTTTTTTCTTTTTAAAAATGTATTATTTTATATGAGAATTGCATTGAGGTGAAAGAAATATGATTGATACAGTGATGTTTGACCTTGATGGCACTTTGCTCCCTGTTGACACGGACAAGATGATTATGGAATATTTTGAAGCTATTTCAAATAAGATCTCAGATTATTTCGACAAGTATTATTTCCAAAAGGCTCTTTATTCAGCTAGTATGGACATGATAAACAATTTAGATCCCAGTAAGACAAATGAAGAAGCCTTTTTTGATTCGTTTTTAAAGTTAGTGGAATACCCAAAAGATAAAATCATGAGGATTTTTACTGATTTCTATGAAAATGACTATAAGAACCTTGGAGCAAATGTATGTAAAAACGAGTATGCTAAGGCCTGTGTAGAATTGCTGGTTGATAAAGGATATGACGTTGTACTTGCTACAAATCCGATCTTTCCAGATATAGCCATAAAAGAGAGATTGAGATGGGCCGGAATTGACTGTAATTATTTTAGCTTTATCACATCTTATGAGCATATGCATTTTTGCAAGCCATACATACAATATTATAAAGAAATCGTAGAAAAGCTTCAAAAAGTGCCTGAAAATTGCATCATGATTGGCAATGATGTTGATGAAGATGTAATAGCTGGAACTATTGGCTTTAAGACATATCTACTGGATGAGTTTTTGATCAACAGAACATCAAAAGACATTTCAACATTTGAACATGGAAATTATAAAGACCTCTATGAATATATTAAAAGATTACCTGCTATTTAGATAGGAGATGATTAAAGTGAAATTGACAATTCTTGGTTCACATGGACCTTATCCAGGTCCAGATGGAGCTTGTTCAGGTTATTTGGTGGAAGATAATGGTGTAAATGTACTTGTAGATTGTGGCAACGGTGTCATCAGCAGATACCAAAAGTATCATGATTTAAAAGACCTAAAATACATAATATTAACCCATTTGCATTCAGACCACATGGCAGATATGCTGGTCTTAAGATATGCGTTGGATATAATGATGAAAAAAGGTTATATAAATGAACCTGTAAACGTCTATTGCCCAGATGAACCTTCAAAAGTTATTGAAGAATTAGGGTTTAATGATGTGTTTAAAATCAAACACATAGATGAGGAATTGAAACTTGATATTGAAAATTTTACGATAACATTTAAAGAAATGGTCCATCCTGTTAAAACATTTGCTGTAAAATTCAATAATGGAGATAAAACCTTTGTCTTTAGCAGTGATACAATCTACAATGATCAACTTGTTTTTTTTGCAAGTAATTCTGACTTATTCTTATGTGATGGCAATTTGTTAAACGGCGAAAAGGGGCCACACCTTACTGCAAAACAGGCAGCAAAAATTTCAAAATCTGCTCATTGCAAAAAGCTTGTCGTTACACACCTTTGGCCACAAAACTCTATAGAAGAATATGAAAAAGAAGTGTCAGAAGTGGTAAATGATGCAAGTATAGCCAAGCCTTTTGAAGTATATTACGTATAATTGATATGGATAAGCCATTTTTGTACATAGCAGTATTATTATCTGTAGGCATCATAATAAGCAGGTTCCTTGAGATAAATGTTGTGTTTTTGTTATTAGCATTTTTAGTTGTCCTGTCTTCCGGCATTTACATATATCTGTCCAAAAAAAATGCCATTTACTTATTGCTTCTGGCAGTATTTGTTTTGGGATTGACGGTGGGAGAAAATGCTTTGTACTCAAAAGGTGTGTACGATAATTTAAGCAACAGACTGGTTTCATTTAATGGGGTTGTTTCAAATATCATTTTAAAAGATGGATTTGCAAAATACGTGTTAAGCCCTAAAAACAAAGATAAGATTTTGATAACGCAGTACGGTGGTATTTATCCCAAAGAAGGTGATTTAATCGAGGTAAGAGGAATAGTAGAGCTGCCTCAAGGCAAGAGAAATCCTGGTGGATTTGATTATAGGCTTTATCTTAAAAAAAGCGGCATTACAGCTTTGATAAATGTAAATGGTTATTCTGTACGAATTATAAAAAGCAATGCAGACAACTATGCGGATAAAGTCGTTAGAAGGACAAGGGAGAGAATAACGCAGATTTTTTTTAATTCGATGCCAAAAAACGATGCTGATTTTATCTCCTCTGTCATACTGGGTCAATACAATATTGAAGAAGATGTACTTAATTCTTTTAGAGTTACAGGACTTACACATATAATTGCAGTATCAGGATTTAACTTTGGAATATTGACTTTATTTATGATGTTCGTCTTGAATATTTTACACATTAGGAGATATTCTCCATTTATCATAGTTCCACTGCTTTTAATATACACTGTTATGACAGGTGCGCCATCATCAGCCGTAAGAGCCGTCATAATGGCTTGTATGGCTTTAATTGCTATGTTCATCGGAAGAGAGAATAATCCAATTAATGCCATGTCTTTTGCAGCAACTATGATACTCTTTTTCAATCCTTTGATGTTATTTGACATTGGGTTTCAGCTATCATTTATAGCGACATTGTCTATTTTGCTTTTGTATAAGCCAATAAAAGGTATAATAAAGTTAAAAAGTGAAAAAATCAAAGAAGTGCTTTCTGTCACTTTAGCTGCACAAATTGGCACGATTCCTATTATTATATACTTTTTTCACAGTTTTTCGATTATTTCACTATTGCCAAATATATTGATTGTACCGATTGTAAGCGTTGCTGTAGTGTTGGGATTTTTGTCTGCAATTTTAGGTCTTATATATATGCCTCTTTCTATCCCTTTAAATCTTATAAATATACCGGTAGTAGAGATCGCCTTGTATCTTACAAGGATTTTCTCACAGATACCGCATGCATCTATAAGCGTATCCCAACCGCCAGTTTACATGATGTTATGTTATTATGCTGTACTGATTTTATTGACAAGCAATCTCAGCAAAAAAATTAAAATTAGTGTTGTTTCAACAATGCTGTTTCTTTTGATGGCAGTGTTTGCTGTAAATTCATTGACACCTAAAAACCTCGAAATAACTTTTCTCGATGTAGGACAAGGTGATAGTACCTTTTTAATGACCCCAGACGGCAAAAGCATACTGATAGATGGTGGAGGAAGACCTGAATACGGCAATTCTTCCTTTGATGTTGGACAAGATATATTGATGCCATTTTTGCTTTATAAGAATGCTACATCGTTGGATGCGGTGTTTATATCTCATACAGATTATGATCATGTAGGCGGCATATTGTCGATTTTAAACGATGTAGATGTGAAAAGAATATTTATTGGCAGACAAGTGGCGGATAGTGAAAATTTCAAAAAATTAATGGCTATCGCCAGCAAAAAGCAAATACCAGTTTTTCAATTGTCGAAAGGTGATTGGGTCGAGATATCTGGAATAAAATATGATGTTTTAAGCCCTGATTCTTACGTGATTTCTGAGAATCCCATAAATAATAATGCGCTGGTTTTTAAAATGATATATAAAAATGTAAGCATCTTATTCACTGGAGATATAGAGAAAGAAGCGGAAAATGCGCTATTAGATGATAATATATCTTCAGATATATTGAAAGTTCCACATCATGGATCTAATACGTCGTCGCAAAAAAAATTTGTGGACGAGGTAAATCCTAAAATCAGCGTGATAATGGTAGGTGAAAATAATTATGGACAGCCAGATGGAGAAGTAGTAAAATATTTAAAAAGCAAATCACAACTTTTCAGGACAGACAAAGATGGTGCTATTATCATTGAAACCAATGGTACATTTATACATGTCAAAAAAATGATCGGGGACTGATGGCAGTGAATTACAAAGAATTTTTGGAGATTATAAATAAAGGTTTTTTGCCTGCTTATGTTTTTTACGGTGAGGAAAGATTTTTGATCGATGAAGCTATTAAAAAATTAAAAAGTAAGTTAATAGCTGAAGGCACAGAAATAATGAATTATTCCATGATTGAAGATGCTAATGATAAAAATATAATAGACAGTTTAGAAACTCTTCCATTTATGTCTGAACATAGGTTTGTTTTAATAAAAGATGATGATGTTCTAAAAAAGATAAATGACGATACTGTCGATGCTATAATCAAGCGGATTGAAGGTGGAAACACAGACAGTTGTATTGCGTTTGTGTTTAAGGATAAAATCGACACGAGAAAAAGAATATTCAAAGCAATAAGTAAACATGGTGCTATCGTAAATTTCGAACATTTAAAATTTGATGAAGCAGTCAATTATGTGGGGTTTTTTGTTAGAATCTATGGAAAGGTCATAAAAAAACCTGTCGCAGAATATATTGTTAAAAGCGTAGGTGTGGACTTATATACCCTCTTAAATGAAATCAAAAAAATTGTGTCTTACAGTGATGGCCAAGAAGTGCTTATAGATGACGTGAAAGACGTTATATCAGCATCAACTGCTGAGAGTGTATTTAAATTGGTAAACGCAATAGGTTTAAGACAGGAAAAAGTAGCTATATACATATTGAACAAAATGATTTTGAATGAAGAAAATCCAATTGGTATATTAGCTATGATTGCACGACAGTTTCGAATTCTCATAAAAGCTAAATATCTGTTGTTGAAAAAAATTGATAAAAAGGAACTGCAGCAAAGCCTAGGAATACCTTATTTTTCAATTAACGATATTATACAGCAATCAAAGTGTTTTAAAGAAAAAGAGCTTTTAAATGCATATAAATTGTGCGTAAAATGTGACAGGGAATTAAAGTCAAGTTATGATGGTAATTTAGCTTTGGAATCATTGATAAGAAAGCTTTGCAATTAAAAAAGCGTACGACGTACGCTTTTTAAGCATTTAATGCATTAAATTTTGCATATAATCTTGATTTCTTTCTTGCAACTGTATTCTTGTGCAATGTGCCTTTTGAATATGCTTTATCAAGTTCTCTTATAGCATTAATTAAAGCTGCTTTTGTATTATCTATGTTACCTTCTGCTAAACTCTTTTCGAATTTAGAAATAGCTGTTCTAACTTTTGATTTTACTATTTTATTCTCCAATGTCCTTCTTTTTGTTACAAGTATTCTTTTCTTAGCTGATTTTATGTTTGCCAAACCATTCACCTCCTCAAATCAATCAAAAGTAATTTTACCACGAAAAAGCATTTTTTGCAATACAATTCAGGAAAGCAGTTTAGTACAACCTTATGCGAATAATATTTTTTAAAATGTCAATTATATTTTTAGGAGGTGATTTTATGTTAAAAGCTATAATTAGATTTGTAGTTTCAGCGATTGTTTTAATGATCGTAGGTTATCTTGTCCCAGGATTTAGTGTGGCTGGATTTTGGGGTGCTTTGATATCAGCAATTGTGATTGCATTGCTGGGATATATAGTTGAGGCAATGCTTGGTCAAAATGTTTCTCCGAGAAGTAGAGGTGTTGTTGGTTTCATAGTTGCAGCAATAGTAATATACGTATCTCAATTTATAGTTCCAACAATACATGCTACTATATTGGGTTCAATAATAGCTGCTTTTGTAATTGGGCTTGTTGATGCTTTTATACCTACAGAATTGAGGTGAGATTATGTTCAATATAAGGACAGATCTTGCTGTTGAAGCCCGTGAAATGTATAAAGGTGGACATGCGGGAGAGATCCCAGGCGTTTTAGTAGATGAAAGCCAAGATGACAACATAAAAATAGTTAAAGTAACCATTGTGGACGATGACGGTGCTAAAGCGATGGGAAAAGCTATAGGAGATTATATAACTATAGAGGTTCCTGACTTAAAGTACAGGGATATTGAACTTGAAGACAAAGTAGCACAAAAACTTGCCGATGTAATAAAGAAAATCTCTAATGTTAATGTCAATATGAAAGTCCTTGTAATAGGTTTAGGCAATTGGAATGTGACGCCAGATGCACTTGGGCCAAAAGCAATTGAAAATATTGTTGTGACTCGCCATTTGAAAGAATTAGCACCTCTGCAGTTTGGCGAAAATATATGTGCTGTAAGTGCCATGGCTCCCGGTGTATTAGGTATAACAGGTATTGAGACGGCAGAAATTGTTAAAAGCGTTGTTGATAAGATAAAACCTGATCTAGTCATCACAATAGATGCTCTTGCATCGAGGCGAGTTGAAAGGCTTGCGACAACAATACAGATTTCAAATACAGGCATTAGTCCTGGATCTGGAATAGGGAATAAAAGATCTGCTATCAACATGGAAAGCTTAGGTGTTCCTGTAATTGCGATAGGTGTTCCAACCGTAGTAGATGCAGCTACAATTGCCAATGATGCTATAGAACATCTTGAAAGTGCATTAAAAAACAATGTAGAAAGCGATAGTCCTCTATACAATGTATTGAAAAATATGAATGATGAAGATAAATACGCTTTAATAAAAGAGGTATTAAGTCCTGAAGAAAATCTCATAGTCACGCCAAAGGAGATAGATCTTCTTATTAAAAATATTTCATCTATTTTGTCAAGAGGAATTAATTTAGCTTTACAACCAAATTTGACAGTAGATGAGATGAACCAACTTGTACATTAAATTAGTAATAAAGCACTTCTCTTGTGAATAATTTATAGTATAAAACCAAAGAGAGGTGCTTTCATTGTACAGAAGTTCGCTAAGGTATTATCGCCTTAAAAAGGTGTCTTTTGTGATTTTATTGCTTTTTAATATTTTATTTTATAGATGGCTTATGACAAATGACATAGAAGCTGCCAATATAAATTTTGAAACAGAGACTTTTGCCGAAGAGTACAATAGCATTAATGGCATGTTTATAACTGCTTTAAATTATACGATGCCAACTGTTGATGTTGGCTATAAAGCTGAAGGATTTTACGATAGAGATTTGACTATGGCTTCAATGTTTAATCTAAATCAAAGAGATCCTCTTAAAATATTAAAGTATCAAATTCCCATTATTGCTCAAATAGACAAAGGAGAAAAAGATAATACATCTAATACGCAAGTTGCAGAGAATCTCAATGCTAATCAAAATAAAAATAACGAAGTGGCAAATGAAGCATCAAAAAAAAGTGAGATGAATACAAGTGTGACAAATGTCAGTAACGTTGATACTGGCAAGCCACTTATATTGCTTTACCATACACATACGATGGAATCGTACGTTGCGACTTTAAAAAATAAATATGTAGCTGCATATGGATATGATAGAACAAATGATCTCAATTACAACATGGTAAGAGTAGGAGACAGTTTGACAGAATATTTGACTAAAGATTATGGTATTAGCGTTTTGCATGATCGCACAATACACGATTACAATTACGATCAGTCATACTACAATTCTTCTTTATCAGTAAAAAAATATTTGGAGGAATACCCCTCCATCAAGGTAACTATTGATTTGCACCGTGATGGATATGGAAGTGTAATGCAGCCAGGGGTTGATACAATACCTGTTTTAAGTAGCCTACCAAATCAAGATTACAGAAAAAAATATACAATGGAAATAAATGGACAGACAGTTGCGAAAATAATGTTCATAATTGGTTCTCGAAGGACTGCAGATATGAATGAAGACTGGAAAAAGAATTACGAGTTTGCGAAACAGATTAGCGATAAACTGAATGAATTATATCCAGATATATCATTAGGGATAGAGATTCATCAGTACGCTGAATACAACCAACACTTTTCAGAAAAAGGAATTTTGATTGAACTAGGCAGTAATTACAATACTTTGGAGGAGGCCTTAAATTCCACGCCATACTTAGCCAAAGCAATTTATTTAGTATTGAAAGATGATGGACTTGCCAAATAATGCGGTTTTGCCTCTTTATTTGTTTTCAAAGTATTTTTCTAAGCCAATTACAATGCCAGTAGATAGTTTCTTTAAATAGTCTTTTTTGATGAGTAGGTTTTTGTCTTCATTGTTTGTGATAAAGCCAAGTTCTACTAAGATTCCTGTCTTTCTTACATTTGTCAGCAAAAAGTAGTCTGCAACATTTGGATTTCTATTTGTTCCAGCAATGGTATTTAAAGAATCTTGCACATATGATGCCAATGTTTTACTGTTTATATTAGTATTTGAGTAAAAGACCATTGGACCTTTTACATACGGAGCATTGTTGACAGCATTGACGTGTATGCTGATATATGCATCTATATCGTTGGTGTTTATCATATTTACTCTCGCTTTTAAATCGCGTCTATGTCTGTAGTCATTGTCTTTACATAGATTTTCTAAAGAAACATCTTTATCTCTTGTCATCATTACTTTTGCTCCGCGATTTATCAACTCTGTTTTTAAGATTATTGATGCTTCTAAATTGATGTTTTTTTCAAGTATATTTCCAGAGTTTGTGCCACCATCTATTCCTCCATGCCCAGGATCGATTAGTATGATTTTGCCTTTTAATGGATTGTCTGGTGTTGAAAATGCTGTATTATTGCTTAATATCAACGGTAAAATTGTGGATAATAGTACCAAAGATATGGTACAATATATACAAATGAATTTAAATGATTTTTTCAATTTTGATGCCCCCAATCTAGTTTTATGTTTAGATAAAAAGAGGCTTATTATACTGTATATAATTATGATTTATGTATAAAACTGTTATTCAGGAGGCAACGATGAAAAACAAGTTTGTTTTATTTTTTTTAGTTTTGCTTTTCTTCTTGGGTGTATTTTCTTTTTCTTATGCACAAACTGGACAGGACGGGAAAAAGGCCGTAGTATTTATATTAAATAGGGTTGCTATCGATGATTTTTTAAATGTTGATTTAAAAAATATTAATAAGATGATAGAGAATGGTACTTATGGCCTTATGACTGTCAATGCTGATGGTGGTAGATCTTTGGAAAGTGTTTTTATGACACTTGGTACAGGCACTCGTGCTGTTGGCTCTAATGGTGCTTCTTTGAATTTCAACACATGGGAAACATACAACGATGAATTGGCGTCCACAATTTATGAGAGGAATACAGGGAAGATTCCTTCAGAAGGACAAATTTTAAATCTGGATATAGCCCAGATAATCAGAAACAACTCTAAAAGAAACCATATTATAAGGCCTGGCTTATTAGGGGATAAATTTAAGGATAGTGGGCTTAGTGTGGCTGTTTTTGGCAATGAAGATACAGATGTTGATTACAAAAGATATGCTCCTTTAATAGGCATGAATTACAGCGGTATCGTGCCTTATGGAGATGTTAGTTATATGACGAATAAAAAGGATTCGTTGATGCCTTATGGCATATCGACAGATTATGATACCATGTACAAGGAGTATCTAAATATTAAAGATAATGTGGCTCTAACCATATTTGATTTAGGCGATACTGCAAGAGCAAATGATTACCAAAACATCGGATTAGATAAGATAAATAGAGAGAATAAAGAAAAAGCGCTAAAAAATGCTGATGAATTCATCGGGAAAATTTTACGTTCTGATAGTGGAAATACTCTTTTTATGATTGTCACTCCTTTGCCGCCTTCTCAAAAAATGGGTCAAAGTGATTTTTTGGCGCCTATTGTAATGTATGGAAATGGTATTGCAAAAGGTAAGCTTATAACATCTGATACGACGAAAAGGATGGGTGTTGTTACAAATACAGATTTGCTTCCAACTATATTGACGTATTTTGGCTTAGATGTGCCTGCGTTTGTAACTGGACATAATTTATATTCATCAGATGTCAATGGAGATTTAATGAAGCTTGAAAATTTAGAAAAGCAGCTTACATTTAACTATACGTATAGACCGTACTTTTTAAAAACTTATGTGATGTTGCAGATATTTATACTGATTTTGTCTTTGGTTATACTGCTGTTCTTCAAAGAATATTCTACTTTAGTAAAACCTTTTTTGCTTTTAATACCGATTATGCCTATAAGTTTCTTGCTTTTGCCTCTATTTGACTATAAAAACATCGTAAATAGCGTTTTAGGAATTGTTGTTGTTTCGGCGGTCTTTACATTAACAACATATAAATTGGTCAAAAAAAGCAGTTTTAGATACTTTTTTATTGCGGCCTTCACTGCTGCTATATTGATGCTGGACATGCTTACAGGATATAATCTTTTGAAAAATTCATTTTTAAGTTACGATGTAATTGCAGGTGCCAGATTCTACGGTATCGGAAATGAGTACATGGGGATTTTCATAGGAGCTACATTGTGCTTCGCACTTTTGTCATTTGAGACATTTAGGAATATTGACAAAAGATATCTAATATTTGCAAATATATTGATTTACATTATCGCCCTCTACTTTATAGCGTCGCCGTCTTTAGGGACGAATGTAGGCGGCGGTATAGCCGCATTTGCAGCATTTTCAGTTGCGTCTATGTACTTATTTGGCAAAAGACTTAACATTAAAAATATTTTGTTTGTAGGTGGAAGTATCGTTGTATTATTATTTTTGCTGTTTTATCTTGACTCTTTAAGACCTGTATCAGAGCAAACGCACATAGGGCAGACATTCAATTTAGTGAAAAACAATGGGATTTACCCTCTTATTCAGATATTTGCAAGAAAGATTAGCATGAATTTAAAACTTTTTAAGTATTCTGTATGGAGCAGGGTTTTAGTTACGCTGGTGTTTGTACTCTTTGTACTTTTTTATAAACCAGTTGGCGCTTTAAAGAAGATTCTTAACGAGCAAAAATATGTATACATAAGCTTTTTATCCACCGTAGTAGGAAGTATTTTTGCTTTAGTTTTTAACGATTCAGGTGTTGTTGCGGCGGCTACAACGATGGTCTATACTGTGCCAATGCTTATTGATATTATCATTGATGAAAGTAAAATTATAAAGGAGTGAAATAGATTGGAAAAAACAAGAGTTTTACATGTTGTAAGGGAAGCAGAAGGCGGCATGAAGAAGCATCTGCTGTCGATTCTTAATGGACTTAATAAAGACAAGTATCAATTAGCTGTTGGCTGCTCTTTTGATAAAAAAACAACGGATGACTTGAGAGAAGATGGTGTATCTGTTTATTGTGTTGATATTTGCGATGGAATAAATTTTAAAAAAGATTTTGTTGCGATAAAGAAGCTTAGAGCTATTATAGATGATTTCAGACCACATATTATTCATTTTCATGGAGCAAAAGCATCCTCAGTTGGAAGACTGGCTTCACTGGGATACAATTTAAAGATCGTTGTGACAGTACACAATTTTCCTAACTACAAAAATATGAATAAGATAAAAAAGTATTTTTATCTGACAATCAATAAGTATTTAAATAAAAAGACAGATGCAGTAGTTGCAGTGTCTTACGCTCTTAAAAATGCCGTTGTAGATGAAGAAAGCATACCGTCTGATAAAGTACGTGTAGTATATAACTGCATTGATATGCCGCAATTCATTAGTACGCCATTGAATCTGAGAGAAAAATACGACATAGCTTCAGATACTTTTATAATTGGTTGTGTTGCAAGGCTTATACCGTCAAAAGGTGTTCAAGATCTCATTGAAGCGTTGAATATACTTAGGGGAAAAATTAAAGCATTTGTCTTTATAGCAGGTGATGGGCCTTATATGGAATATCTTAAAGAAATGGTTGGGGAATTAAAGCTTGATAATGTAGAATTTTTGGGATTTATAGAAGATATATTCAAATTTTTAAGCAGTATAGATATTTTTGTATTGCCGTCTCGCAGTGAAGGTTTTGGCATATCGGTTGCTGAGGCTATGGCGTTAGGTGTACCTGTCATTGCTACAGATGTTGGAGGAATACCTGAAATAGTTAAAAATGATGAAAATGGAATCATCGTAAAATCTGAGGCTCCTAAAGATTTGGCTAATGCTATTGAAGTTCTTGCATTAAATGAAGATTTGAGAAATAAATTTTCAAAAAAAGGCAAAGAATATATTTTAAGCAATTTTTCGAAAGAAAAGATGATAAAAGAATTGGATCTTTTGTACGATGAACTTAGGAGGAAATGAAAGTTTGAGCAGGGTAAAAGAGAAAAAAGAAAGGCTTAGAAAGCTGAGAATGCTATATTTATTCATATCCATCTACATAATTTTTATCACGTTATGCATATTTCAAGTGGATTACACGTTTAATGCTTTGACAACAGGTATTGCAAGTCAAAGCATATTTAAGGTTGCTATAAGCAAAGATTTTCTCAACATAACTTTTTTGGGACAACATAGTCATGTGCCATTAAAAGGTGTTGATGGTCTTTTCAAATCTCTGTACAAGTGATTTTTTATGCTATAATATTAATATATGTGAAGGAGGTTTGAAATGTCTAAAGTTAGAAAGGAAAATAAGAGGAATTTTTGCATTATAGCCCATATAGACCATGGTAAATCTACTCTGGCGGATAGATTGATTGAGAAGACTGGTGTATTGACAGAAAGGGAAATGGAAGAGCAGGTTTTAGACAGCATGGACTTGGAGAGGGAAAGAGGTATAACCATAAAGCTTCAGCCAGTCCGCCTCATATACAAAGCAAATGATGGAGAGGAGTATGAATTGAATCTTATAGATACTCCTGGACATGTTGACTTTACGTATGAAGTCTCAAGGAGTATTGCAGCATGCGAAGGTGCTTTGCTGGTTGTTGATGCAACGCAAGGGATAGAAGCCCAAACGCTGGCAAATTTGTATCTGGCATTAGAGCACGATCTTGAAATCGTGCCTGTTATAAACAAGATAGATCTTCCATCTGCAGATCCTGATTTTGTAAAAAAAGAGATCGAAGATGTTATTGGCATCGATGCCGAAGATTCTTTGCTTATATCTGCGAAAGAAGGCATAGGAATTGAAGATGTTTTGGAAGCAATAGTAAAGAGGATACCGCCACCATCAGGAGACCAAGAAAAACCGCTTAAAGCATTGATATTTGATTCGTTTTACGACAATTATAAGGGTGCTATAAGTTTTATAAGGGTCTTTGACGGCACATTAAAGCAAGGTGATAAGATAAGAATGATGTCGACTGGAAAAGAATTTGAAGTGACAGAAGTCGGCATATTTAGACCTAATCTAAGTCCAGTAGATTTTCTTACAGCTGGTGATGTTGGATATGTCGCTGCCAGCATAAAAAATGTCAGTGATACCCGTGTAGGAGATACTATAACAAATGCAGAATTTCCGGCATCTGAACCTTTGCCTGGATACAAAAAAGTCACACCAATGGTTTTCTGTGGAATATATCCAGCAGAAGGTGAGGACTATGAAAATCTAAAAGATGCACTTATGAAACTGCAATTAAACGATGCGTCATTGACATTTGAGCCAGATACATCTGCAGCTCTTGGGTTTGGTTTTAGATGTGGTTTTTTAGGGCTTTTGCACATGGACATAATACAAGAGAGGTTGGAGAGGGAATATAACCTGAATCTCGTGACTACGGCACCGGGCGTTATCTATAAGGTCTACAAGACAAACGGAGAAGTAATTGAACTGGATAATCCGGCAAATTTACCGGAGCCGACGTTGATTGATCATATAGAAGAACCTATAATTACTGCTACAATAATGTCTCCTACAGAGTACGTAGGACCCATAATGGAGCTCTGTCAAGATAGAAGGGGCGTTTATCAAGGAATGGATTACCTTGAGCCTACCAGAGTGCTTATTAAATACGATATTCCGTTAAACGAAATAATATATGATTTTTTTGATGCTTTAAAATCGAGGACAAAAGGTTATGCCTCGTTAGATTATGAGCTAAAAGGCTATAAGACATCAGATCTTGTGAAATTGGACATACTTATAAATGGTGAGATAGTGGATGCTTTGTCTATGATAGTCCATAAGGATAAGGCTTATGAAAGAGCCAGAAAGATGACAGAAAGGTTAAAAGAGAATATACCACGCCATCTTTTTGAGATTCCTATACAAGCTGCTATAGGTTCAAAGATAATAGCAAGGGAAACTGTCAAAGCATTGAGGAAGAACGTTTTGGCAAAGTGCTATGGCGGAGATGTTACGCGAAAGAAAAAATTATTAGAAAAGCAAAAAGAGGGCAAAAAGAGGATGAGACAAATAGGGAAGGTTGAAATTCCGCAAGAGGCCTTTATGTCAATCTTAAAGCTTGATGATGACAATGATTAGATCTGGTATATACGTTCATATTCCGTTTTGCAAGAGAAAATGCTATTATTGTGATTTTAATTCTTATGCAAACATGGAAGATAGTTTTTTTTCGTTTAAAGAAGCAATAATAAAGGAGATTAAGACGAGAAAAGAGGAGCTTAAAGATATATACACTTCTGTGTATATAGGAGGCGGTACGCCAAATGTCTTACCTCCTATATACATTGAAGAAATACTGAGTGAAATCTACGAAAACTACAGCTTAAGCAATGATGCAGAGATCACGATCGAATTAAATCCTGGCTTAATAGATGAAGAAAAACTTAAGTCATATAAAAAAGCGGGTGTAAATAGAATAAGCATAGGCCTGCAGTCTTGGCAAAACAATTTATTAAAAGCTATCGGTAGGATACATACAGTAAGTGATTTTATTGAAAATTATGGTTTAGCATCCAAATATTTTGACAACATAAACATAGATATAATGTATGCATTGCCAAATCAGACTTTTGAGAATTTTAAAGAAACATTGACAAATGTAATTGCATTAAAGCCATCACATATTTCTTGTTATGGACTTATATTAGAAAAAGGAACACCACTTTACGACATGTATGAAAGAAATGAGATTAAGCTTGCTGATGATGAATTCGAATTGATGATGTTTCACTATGGTGCAGAGCTTTTAGAGGCTAATGGATACAGACATTATGAAATATCAAATTACGCATTACCTGGGTTTGAATGCCGACACAACAAGCTGTATTGGATGGATTTACATTATTTAGGCTTTGGACCAGGTGCATATTCATTTGTAGGAAATAAGCGATTTGGCAATATAAAAAATGTTAAAAAGTATATAGACATGATTTATAATGATGGACATGCAGTTGATGATGTTGATGAGCTGTCTTTAGAAGATCGAATGTCTGAATTTATGTTTTTAGGTCTTAGAATGATGGATGGAGTGAATGATAAGGACTTTAAAGAGAGATTTGGCGAAAGCATGTTTTATGTATTTAAAGACGCCATTTATAAAAATATGGAGTTGGGCCTTTTAATTAAAGAAGAAGATGCCCTTAAATTAACTCAAAATGGAGTAGATGTATCCAATAATGTGTTTGAGGATTTTTTGTTTTAAAGTATTGACAAATATCCACAATAGTGGTATTTTTAAATCGTAATTAGCACTCTCAAGCTAAGAGTGCTAACAATAGAACTTGGGGTGGTGAATATGCCGTTAGATGATAGGAAGAAAAAGATTTTAGAAGCTGTTATTAATGACTATATTTTGACGGCAGAACCAATTGGATCTCGGACAATCGCAAAGCGATATAACCTTGGTGTAAGTTCAGCAACGATCAGAAATGAGATGGCTGACCTTGAAGAGATGGGGTACCTTGAACAACCTCATACATCTGCAGGTAGAATACCATCTGACAAAGGATATAGATTTTACGTTAATAATATATTAGAACACTATTTGAATGAGAGCCGTGACGATGAAGTAGAGACAATTGATGAGGTGTTTGCTGAGATAGATGATATAGTGAAGAAGTATGCCAGGCTATTGTCTACCGTTACTAACCATACTATAGTGGTTAAAATGCCTCGAATTGATGAAAACACGATTAAGCGAATACAGATATTGCCTGTTGATGCAAACAAATTGATACTTCTTGTTATGACAGAATCAGGTATTATGAAAAACTATTTGATAAGTTTAAAGGATAATATTGATAATAATTTGTTTGAGTTTTTAAACAACCTGATCAACAATAAAATGATGGGAAAAAGAAAAAGAGAAATGGATCAGACATTGAGAGATGAGATAAAAAAAGAGTCTGGCAGTGCTATCGGAATCATAGATAAGATTACAGATACGATCATAAATGGTTTAAAGCAAATGGATGAAACAGACTTGTATTCTGAAGGTATTTCAAATATTCTCAACTTTCCTGAGTACAAGGATCTGTTAAAAGCCAAGATGTTTTTCGATCTGATTGACAATAAAGACATTATGAATTCAGTGTTGGAGCCTTTAGATGATTCCATCGATGTTACTATTGGAAGTGAAAGCAAGTTTGAAGAGATGTGGGATTTAAGCATAATCAAATCTACTTATAAGATAAATGGTGAGGTTGTAGGAACTTTTGGCATTATTGGACCTACAAGGATGAATTACAAAAGGCTTATAAATGAAATAAATACGATGTCAAATGAATTGTCAAAAGTTCTATCATATATATATCAAGAAAATAAGAGGTGAAACAATGGACAGAGATAAAGATACGATAGAAAATAAAAGCAATTTAGAAGAAGACTTAAAAGACAATACATCCGATGCTAACCGACCTCAAGATGACATTGAAGGTAGCATTGGTGTAGAAAATGTCGATCAGAATGAACAAAAAAATTATGAAGGAGAAATTGAAGAATTGAAAAATAAGCTTAAGCAGAAAGAAGACGAAGCAAATGAATACTTAGAGATGGCTCAAAGACTTAAAGCGGAGTTTGAAAATTACAGAAAAAGGACAGAAAAAGAAAAAGCCGATCTTATTGAATATGGCAAAGAACAAGTAATCTTAGATATATTGCCTGTTGTAGATAATTTTGAGAGAGCTCTTGAAGCTACTCACAGTGATAATGAGGAAATAGCTTCATTTAAAGAAGGTGTCAATTTAATATACAGGCAGTTTAAAGGTGTTTTGGAAAAACTGGGTGTTAAAGAGATAGAGTCTTTAGGTCAAATATTTGATCCATACAAGCATCATGCTGTTATGCAGGAAGAAGCAGAGGATAAGAAGGAAAATGAAATAATTGAAGTTTTTCAAAAGGGATATATGTTTAATAATAAAGTAATAAGACCGAGCATGGTCAAAGTAGCAAAATAAAATAAAGTATATGAATAGGAGGAATAGATTATGGGAAAAATTATAGGAATTGATCTTGGTACAACTTTTTCATGCGTAGCTGTTATGGAAGGAGGACAGCCGGTAGTAATACCAAACTCCGAGGGAGCCAGGACGACGCCATCTGTTGTGGCATTTACAAAAGAAGGTGAAAGATTAGTAGGCCAAGTTGCAAAAAGGCAGGCTATTACAAACCCTGAAAGGACAGTTATGTCTATAAAAAGACATATGGGTTCTGACTACAAAGTAACTATTGATGGAAAGAGTTATACACCGCAAGAGATTTCAGCAATGATACTGCAGAAGCTAAAAGCTGATGCTGAAGCGTACTTAGGAGAGAAGGTTACAGAGGCTGTAATAACGGTTCCTGCGTATTTCAATGACAGCCAAAGGCAGGCAACTAAAGATGCAGGTAGGATAGCTGGACTTGACGTAAAGAGAATTATAAACGAGCCTACTGCGGCTTCATTGGCCTATGGGCTTGATAAGCAAGGTAATCAGAAGATAATGGTGTACGATTTAGGCGGTGGTACATTTGATGTTTCCATACTTGAGATAGGCGATGGGGTATTCGAAGTATTGGCTACAAGTGGTAACAACCACTTAGGCGGTGATGATTTTGACCAGAGGATTATGGATTGGCTGGCAGATAACTTCAAAAGAGAGTACGGGATCGACCTGAGAAACGACAAGATGGCAATGCAGAGGCTTAAAGATGCGGCGGAAAAGGCAAAAATAGAACTTTCTTCTGCTATGACAGCTAACATAAACTTGCCTTTTATAACTGCTGATGCTACAGGCCCTAAGCACATAGATGTAAATCTTACAAGAGCAAAATTTGAGGAGCTTATTAATGATTTGGTGCAATCTACTGTTGAACCAGTAAATCGTGCATTAAGCGATGCGAAGCTTAGTCCTTCAGACATTGATAAAGTGATATTAGTCGGTGGTTCGACAAGAATACCATTCGTTCAAGAGACGGTAAAAAGGATAATGGGCAAAGAACCACACAAAGGTATAAACCCAGATGAATGTGTTGCAATAGGAGCTGCAATTCAAGGTGGTGTATTAGGAGGCGAAGTTAAAGACGTATTGTTGTTGGATGTTACGCCGCTTTCTCTTGGCATTGAAACACTTGGCGGAGTATTCACAAAATTAATTGAGAGGAATACTACGATTCCTACAAAGAAGAGCCAAATCTTCTCCACTGCGGCGGATGGGCAGACATCTGTTGAGATACACGTTCTGCAAGGCGAAAGACCGATGGCTCGGGACAATAAGACTCTTGGAAGATTTACGTTGACTGGAATTCCACCTGCTCCAAGAGGAGTGCCTCAGATAGAAGTTACATTTGATATTGATGCTAATGGCATTGTCCATGTTTCTGCAAAAGATTTAGGTACAGGAAAATCTCAGAACATAACGATCACTTCTTCTTCTAATTTAAGTGAAGAAGAGATAAACAGGATGATGAATGAGGCAAAACAGCACGAAGAAGAAGACAGAAGGAGAAAAGAAGAGATAGAAGTAAGAAATAATGCAGATTCATTAATATACCAAGCCGAAAAGACCATGAAAGATTTGGCGGACAAGATGACACAGCAAGAAAAAGATGATATAAATAAAGAGATAGAAAACGTAAGAAAAGCTCTTGAAGGTAGCGATATTAACGCTATAAAAAGTGCTTCAGAAAAATTGTCACAAGCATTTTACAATGTATCTTCCCGCATATATCAGCAAGCAGGCGGCACAGGTCAGACAAATAGCTATAGTGGCAGTGATGAAACATCTAATAAAGAGAATGTATATGAAGCAGACTATAAGATGGAAGATGACAACAAAGATAATAAATAAGAACCAGGTGAATCCTGGTTCTCATTCATGTTGAGAAAGGCAGGTGATGTGTATGGCAAAAGATTATTATGCGATATTAGGCCTTGATAAAAATGCCAGTGATGAAGATATAAAGAAGGCTTATAGAACTCTTGCAAAGAAGTATCATCCTGACTTAAATCCTGGCAATAAAGAAGCAGAACAAAAGTTTAAAGAGATAAATGAAGCATATCAGATTTTGTCTGACCCTCAGAAAAAAGCTCAGTATGATCAATTTGGCGATGCAGCATTTAATCAAGGCGGTTTTAACCAAGGAGATTTTGGTGGCTTTGGCGGTTTTGGTCAAGGTGGATTTGATTTTGGCGGCTTTGGCGACATTTTTGGTGATATATTTGGTGATATGTTTGGAGGCAGTACCAGAAGAAAAACTGGGCCTCAAAAGGGAAATGACATAAGGGTTAATTTGACTTTGGCCTTTGAAGAAGCTGCATTTGGCGTCGAGAAAGAGATTGAAGTTGAAAGGTATGAAAAATGCGATAGATGTAATGGTACAGGTGCAAATCCAGGAACGAAAGTAGAGGTATGCCCCGAATGTCATGGTACGGGTGAGGTCAGAATAACGCAAAATACGCCGTTTGGCAGGATAGTCAATGTAAGAACGTGTCCTAGGTGTCATGGAGAAGGCAAGATAGTCAAAGATCCATGTTCAAAGTGTCATGGAACTGGAAGGATAAGAAAACTAAGGAAACTTAAAGTTAATATACCTGCTGGAATTGATGAAGGACAAATGGTATCATTAAGAGGTGAAGGTGAACCAGGAGAAAGAGGAGGAGCTAATGGAGATCTTTTTATTGTAATAAGCATAAAACCTCATAAGATATTCAAGCGGGATGGATTTAATGTCTTGCTTAAAATGCCTATAAGTTTTGTAGATGCTGCACTTGGTGCAGAGATAGAAGTTCCTACTCTTGATGGCAAAGCTATATACAATATTCCGCCTGGAACTCAAACTGGAACAGTGTTTAGGCTTAGAAACAAAGGAATACCTCATATCAATGGAAGAGGACGTGGTGACGAATTTGTAGAAGTATATATCGATGTTCCTAAGAAATTGACAGAAAGGCAAAAAGAGCTATTGAGGGAGTTTGACAAGCTTAGCAATGATAGCGGCGGTAAATCATTTTTTCAAAAAGTAAAAGATGCTTTTGGAGCATAAAAAAGGGTGATATGATTGAAATGGCTTGAAGTTAAAATTACGACTTCAGTGGAAGCTGAGGAAGCTATAACAAATATAATGCATGAAGTTGGTGCTGGTGGTGTTGTCATAGAAGATCCCAATGATTTGAAGATATTAAATGATAGCAATGAATGGGATTATGTAGATCCTGATATGATTGTAGATAGTGATAAGGTTGTAATATCAGCTTATTTCCCTCTTACCCCAAGTACAATTGACAAATTAAGCATAATCAAGGATAGAATAACAGGACTTAAAGAATATAATTTGGACATTGGAGATTTTACGTTCGAGACGGCTGAAGTCGATGATGAAGATTGGGCAAACAGTTGGAAAAAATATTATAAGACTTTTAAGATTGGCAAGCGTGTTGTCATAAAACCATCATGGGAAGATTATAACCCAGAAGAAAATGAGATAGTAGTTGAGATAGATCCAGGCATGGCTTTTGGCACAGGCAGTCATGAGACTACAAAAATGTGCATAGAATTTTTAGAAGACAATGTTAAAAGTGGAGATACCGTGTTTGATGTTGGATGCGGTACAGGTATATTGTCAATTGTCAGCTCTAAGTTAGGTGCAAAAAAAGTTTTTGCAGTTGATGTTGACGAAGTTGCATTAAAAGTGGCTTCTCTAAATGTAAAATTAAACAAACTGGATAATATCGAGGTTTTGAAAAGCGATCTTTTAAAAGAGCTAAATGGTGAGGCGGATTTAATAGTCGCAAATATTATAGCTGATATAATAATAAAAGCTACTTTTGACATACATGAAAAACTTAAAGAAAATGGCTTGTTCATATCAAGTGGAATAATTAAAGATCGTAAAGATGATGTTTTAAATGCCATTTCCGAATATTTTGACGTTATTGAGGTCAAAGAAGATGGGGAATGGGTTGCAATATTATCAAGGAAAAAGTGAGTGCTGTGAGAAGGCTTTTTATAAAAGATGAGGATATAAAAGATGGCATAGTCAGAATATATGGTGATGACGCGCATCACATAAAGGATGTATTAAGGCTAAGGATTGGAACTGATTTGGTGGTTTCTAATGGAGTAAAACAGTATAATGCTTCTATTCTTTCTATCGAAAGCACATCTGTTTTATTAAAGATAGTCGATGAGTTGCATCAAGTTGTAGAGAGTTCTATAAATGTGACTTTATTTCAGGGACTGCCGAAGTCTGACAAAATGGATTTGATTGTTCAGAAATGCACAGAAATTGGAATAAAAAAAATTGTGCCTGTTGAAACCGAATTTTCTATTATAAAGGTTAAAGAAAAAAGCATAGGAAACAAAATAAACAGGTGGAATAAAATTTCTCAAGAAGCATCAAAGCAATCTGGAAGATTGATAGTGCCAGAAGTTTTGGAGCCGATAAGTTTTACTATTGCTGTAAATTACATCAATGAGTTTGATTTATGCGTAATGCCGTATGAAAGAGAGACCAATGTTAGGTTAAAAGACGTTTTAAAAGAGAATAATGGTGCAAAAAATATTTGCATTTTTATCGGGCCTGAAGGTGGCTTCTCGCATAGTGAAGTAGACACGGCGACTAAAAATGGTGCTGTAATTGTTACATTGGGTCCAAGGATTTTAAGAACAGAAACGGCTGGTATTGTGGCTGGTTCTATAATTTTGTACGAATTAGGAGATCTAGGATAGATGATTTTTACTTTGCCTCTTAAATAATTTTCGAGGCTTATTTTTTTATATTTAGTTAAATGTTATAATAAATCTTGAGCTTTATAACAAACAATATGGGAGGAATATTACGAAGTGGCAAAGGCAAACATAGCTTTAGACGCTGACGAATTTTATGATATATATGGCCGCAAAAAAACCGTGTCATTTTTCTCATTAGGTTGTAAAGTAAATCAATATGAAACGGAAGCTATGGCTGAGATTTTCAAGAGTTTAGGATATGATGTTGTAGGGTTTGATGAATATGCTGATGTATATGTCATAAATACATGCACTGTGACTGGTCGAGGTGATATGAAATCAAGACAGGAAATAAGAAAGGCTAAAAAAATAAATCCAGATTCTGTAGTAGCTGTGGTTGGCTGTTATTCGCAAGTGGCTTCAAATGAAGTCTTAAATATACCTGAAGTCAATGTTGTTTTAGGAACTAAAAACAAAGGAGAAATAGTTAAATTAGTAGAGAAAGCAGCAAATGCTAATAAGGTGAATGCTGTTGAAGATATATTTAAAGATAGAAAATTCGAAGAACTTAAAATATCGGCTCAAGAAGGTCATACGCGGGCGTATTTAAAGATACAGGATGGATGTAATCAATACTGCACTTATTGTATTATACCGTATGCCAGAGGGCCTATAAGAAGCAGAAAGCCCAATGACATATTTGATGAAGTTAAAAGGCTGAGGGATAATGGCTATAAAGAAGTGGTGTTGACAGGCATACACGTTGCATCATATGGCAAAGACTTGGAAAATGTGGATTTGCTTGATATAATAAAGATGATACACGAAATCGAAGGCATCGAAAGAATACGCTTAAGTTCAATTGAGCCTACATTTTTAACCGAAGATTTTGTAAGAGAAGTTTCTCTTTTGCCGAAATTTTGCAGACACTACCATATATCATTGCAAAGCGGTTCGGACAGTGTCCTTAAAAGAATGGGCAGAAAGTACACAACAAGCGAATACAAAAGAATTGTTGAGAGAGTTAGAAAGTACATCGAAGATGTGGCAATAACCACTGATGTAATGGTAGGGTTTCCAGGAGAAACGGAGAGAGAGTTTAATGAAACCTATGAATTTGCTAAGGATATAGAATTCAGCAAGATGCATGTATTTAAGTATTCAAGGCGAGCCGGTACAAAAGCGGCAGACTACCCTGATCAAATTAAAAACTCTGTCAAAGAAGAAAGAAGTAAAATATTAATTAAGCTTTCAGAAGAATGCGAATTGAAATTTTACAGAAAGTTTTTAGGTAGCACTTTAAATGTGCTATTTGAACAGAGGACTAAAGAGTTAAATGATTATGTGGAAGGACTTACTGACAATTATATAAGAGTAGCAGTAAAGTCAGATTTAAACATTAAGAATAAAATACTACCTGTAAAATTGATAGACTTAAAAAAAGATTTTGCCATAGGAAATATAGTTGAAGGAGGTGAGATGGTTGAGCGATTGCATTTTTTGCAAGATCATAAATAGGGAGATTGAATCAAAAATAATTTATGAAGATGATTATGTGGTTGCCTTTCCCGATATTAATCCACAAGCGCCAGTTCACTTGCTTATAGTCCCAAAAGCTCATATTGATTCTCCATTGGACATTGATGAAAGGAATAAAGAGCTTGTAGGCCATGTCTATGTAATTGCAAAAAAGCTGGCTAAGCAGTATGAGATTGATAGCAAAGGATACAGGATAGTGTCTAATTGTGGTGACGACGGCGGACAAACTGTTCACCATATACATTTTCATCTTTTAGGCGGAAGATTTATGACATGGCCTCCAGGGTAAACATTGACACAAATTGGTTTTTAGATTATAATATATTAAGATATCCCAATAATATTTGCAGCAATAAATGCAGCTTACATTTGGCAGTTTATCCGGAGGGAGGGAGATTACAGTGTCAGAAGTTCGAGTTGGAGAAAATGAGTCCCTTGATAATGCATTGAGAAGATTTAAGCGCCAATGCTCAAGAAGTGGCGTTCTTTCTGAATTAAGAAAAAGGGAACATTATGAAAGCCCAAGCGTAAAACGCAAAAAGAAATCAGAAGCAGCAAGAAAAAGAAAGTACAAATTTGGGAAATAAGGAAGTGTGATTATGGCCCTTAAGGATCGATTGTACAAAGATATGGTTGATGCTATGAAATCAAAAGATGTATTCAGAAAAAATATTCTAAGTATGGTTAGATCTTCGATATTGCAAGTAGAAAAGGATACAGGAAAAGTCCTTGATGATGAAGGGGTCATTAATGTAATTTCAAGAGAAATAAAACAAAGAAAAGAGGTTTTGCCTGAATACGAAAAAGGTGGCAGGCAAGATTTGGTAGATAAAGCGAATCGTGAAATAGAAATTATGCTGGAATATATGCCACAGCAGTTGACTGATGATGAAATAGATGAAATCGTAAGAGGCGTTATTGATGAGACTGGTGCTACAAACAAAAATGATATAGGAATGGTTATGAGTAAAGTGATGCCTCTTGTAAAAGGTAAAGCTGATGGCAATAAAGTTAAAATGATAGTTTCGCAGCACTTACAATGATAAAAAAACTTGGTACTTAGATGTATCAAGTTTTTTACTTTTATTGCATGGAAAGTAGATCCATGCTTTTTTTATTTTATTTTAAAATTCCTTAAAAGAATGTTTTTACTTGAAGATTCATAAGATTTAACGGGAGGAGGCTTTATCATGAAGTCAAATACCATAAAAGAAGGAATTCTAAATTTAGTGGATTTCCCTAAAGATGTTTTATTAAACCTTCCTAAGATAACAGTAATAGGCAACACGCAAATTACTGTAGAAAATCATAGAGGCATAATAGAATATATTCCTGAAAGGATAAGAATCAATTCTACGATAGGCATGATTAGAATAACAGGTAAAAATATGATTATAAATTCAGTTATGACAGAGATACTGGTTATTACTGGTAAAATATTAAACATAGAGATAATTGTATAAGGTAATTTATTTGCTTTGTTCACAATCTAAAAGGCAAAAGGAGGTATTTGCTTGCTGGCCATAAAATTGTGGAATTTTTTATACGGGTATGCTATTATAAAAATAGAAGGCTTGTCGATAGAGAGATTTTTAAATATTGTTATATCTAAAAATATATATGTATGGGATGTAGAAAGGATGAACCATACCACAATAGTAGCAAAGATCAGTTTAAAAGGGTTCAAGCTTCTACTGCCGTATACGAAAATGACAAATTGCAGAGTTTACATCGTCGAAAAAAGAGGGTTGCCATTTATTGTCTTTTATCTAAAGAGAAGAAGAATGTTGGTTTTAGGTGCAATAGCGTGTGTGATACTAGCATATATTTTTTCGATGTTTATATGGTCTATTGAGATAGATGGTGGACAAAATATAAGTGAAGCTTCTATAATTTCAGAACTTGATAAATTGGGGCTTAAGGCTGGTGTTTTAAAGTCGTCAGTAAATATTCATAAGATTCAACAAGAATTTTTGGTGGATGAAAAAGATGTGGCATGGATTGGTATTGACATAAAAGGTACAAAAGCAATAGTTAAGGTTGTAAAGAAAACTGCACCACCTGCTGTATTAGATGAAAATGTGCCATGTAATATAATAGCTAAAAAAGATGGTATAATATATAAAATGACAGTATTAGAAGGTGATGCTTTAAAAAAAGTTGGAGATACAGTAAAGATGGGAGACGTCTTAGTATCTGGGATAATAGAAAGACCCAATACAAACACGCGATTTGTACATTCAATGGGTACAATATTGGCAAGAGTCTGGTATGAAGGCTACGCAGATGTTAATTTAGTGCAGCAAAAGTACAAGAGGACTGGTAGAAAAGTCACTATGACAAAAATTTCAATGGGAAGCAGCACATTGACTCTTTTGTCGCGAAAAATCGATTTTAAAAATTATGATAGAGAAGTGAGAAATTTGACTTCATCCGCTTCTCCAATAAAAATCATAAATGAGACATATTACGAGACGGTGCCGATTGAAGTAAAGTTGACAAAAGATGAAGCAGAAAAATTAGCTGTGGAAAGTGCTCTTAAAAACATTTCATCTGCTTTTGGAAAAGATGCTAAAATAGTCAATAGACAAGAAAAGATGACAATGATAAATGCAAACGTCCTACGGGCTGATGTTATAGTGGAAGTGATAGAGGATATTGGAACGCAAGAAAACATCAATTATAATGCGGAGGTAAAAATTGAAAGAAGTAACAATTGATATCAATAATATTGAACAAGCTGCAAATTTATTTGGCAAGTTTGATGAAAATATAAAATTGATTGAAGAAGGAATGGATGTAAAAATTGTCGTCAGAGATGATATGATTAAAATCAGCGGTGAAGAAGCCAATGTGGATGGTGCAGAAAAGGTGTTTAGTGAGCTTATAGATATAATCAATAGTGGTGAGATTATAACAGCTCAAAACGTTTTATACGCCATGAGATTAGTCAATATGGGAGAGGAAGAGAAGCTAAAATCTATCTTATCTGACATTGTATGCATTACATCAAGAGGAAAGCAGATAAGATGTAAAACTTATGGTCAGAAACGCTACGTAAACGCCATAAGAAGTAATGAGATTGTCTTTGGAATTGGACCTGCAGGAACAGGAAAAACGTATCTTGCTATGGCAATGGCTGTAACATCTTTGAAAAATAAAGAAGTCGGGCGAATTATTTTGACAAGGCCGGCAGTTGAAGCAGGAGAGCGACTGGGCTTTTTGCCAGGCGATTTGCAAGAGAAGGTTGATCCATATTTAAGACCGTTGTATGATGCATTATATGATATTCTTGGAGCTGAAACATTTCAAAAATACATGGAAAAGGGGCTTATTGAAGTTGCCCCATTAGCGTATATGAGAGGCAGAACTTTGGACGATTCATTTATAATACTTGATGAAGCTCAAAATACTACTCCAGAGCAAATGAAGATGTTTTTAACAAGGATTGGATTTGGTTCTAAAGCGGTTATAACAGGCGACGTTACACAGGTGGATTTGCCTAAAGGAAAAAGATCTGGACTTAAAGATGTCATTGAGATTTTAAACGGTATTGAGGGTATAGAATTTGTTTTACTAAAAGAGCAGGATGTTATAAGACATCCCCTTGTTGCTAAGATAGTAAAAGCTTATGAAGTATTTGAAAAGTCTAAAAAAACTGATGATGCGGAAGAAGAAAATTCTTCTTGGGAGGATTAATTTAGATGCATATAAAGGACATGCCGATTAGAAAAATATTTTTAAGTCAAAAGGCATATTTGATATATATTACAATTATATACATCATTGTATCGATATTTCTGTTTTACACAGCAATAACGCCGCCTAAAATCGATATAAAAGCTGGAGATGTTGCTCAGATAGATATTAAAGCACCTAAGGACATTGTTGACAATTTAGCAACACAAAAAAAGATTCAAGAAGCCATGAACAGTGTAAATCCTAAATACGATTACGATGAAAATGTTGCACAAGAATCTTACATTAAGCTTACTGATTTTTTTAATAAACTTAGGAGTGTTAGAAAGTCAAGTGGACAGATTGACGAAAAGCTCAATACACTAAAAGAAACACTACCAATTAAACTTGATGACCAATCTCTTAAAGTTTTGCTTTCTGCTGAAGACAATACAATAATTGCGGTGGAATCTTTGGCTATTTCAACTGAAAAAGCCACGATGTCACGTCAGATTACAGATGATGCTTTATCTGGCGCGTTAAGCAGTGTAAAAAGTATTGTAGATAGCTCAGATCTAAATCAAGATCTAAAGCCGATAGTGTATAAAATACTATCTTCTGTCATATCTCCTAATATGATATACAATGCAACTGAGACTGAGATGGCAAGAAAAGAAGCTGCCTCAAAGGTAGAGCCTGTCGTCTATAAGAAGGGGCAAAATATCATTGTAAGCGGTGAAGTAGTTACAGACGATCAAATCCAGGTATTACAAGCATTGGGACTTCTTAAAAATAATAGCAGAGTAGATTTTGCGATGCTATCTGGCATCATCGTCTTATTGGGCGTGTCTTTATTTATTGCTGGCTATTATATAATTAAGCTTAATAAAAAAGTGAGGGAGAAGTATGCGTATATCCAAATACTTTATCTTTTGGGGGTAATATATTATTTCATAGTTATAGCATTAAAAAACATAAATCCGTTGCTTATTCCATCAGAGCTTATTGCCTTATCTGTTTCGGTCATATTAGATCCTTTTATTGCCATAACGCTTAATACATTCTTTTCTATTATAAGTGGCATGATGCTAAATTTTAATCAGGCTTTCTTTGTAATGTCCATATTTGGAGGGACAATTGGAGCCATAAAGATGGCTAATTCAAAGCAGAGAATCGATTTTGTCAAAGCTGGCATATATGTAAGTGCTGCTAATACATTGTCTATATTAGGAGTAGGGCTTATTAATAGTAATAATATTTTATCTGTTTTAGAAAACAGCCTTTGGGGAATAATTAGCGGTGCTTTTAGTGTCATATTAGCCATAGGGTTACTTCCATTTTGGGAATCTGGTTTTGACATTATAACACCTTTGAAATTGCTGGAGCTTTCAAACCCAAATAATCCTTTGTTGAAGAAGCTGATGATGGATGCTCCTGGTACATATCATCATAGCATAATAGTCGCTAATTTGGCTGAAGCAGGATCTGATGCAATTGGTGCAAACAGCCTATTGACACGAGTTGGGGCATATTACCATGATATAGGTAAAGTAAAAAGACCGTATTTTTTCAAAGAAAATCAATTTACGGATGAAAATTTGCATGACAAAATATCGCCGGATCTAAGCTCACTGGTGATTACATCTCACGTTAAAGACGGTGTTGAGCTTGCTAAAAAGTATAAGTTACCTGAAGATATAATAAATTTAATACGAGAACACCATGGTACATCTCTCGTAAAATATTTTTACAGTAAAGCGTTAAAGACAGATGATTTATGTGAGGAAGACTCGTTTAGGTATCCGGGTCCAAAACCTCAGACTAAAGAATCTGCAATTTTAATGTTGGCAGATTCTATTGAAGCTGCTGTAAGGTCCCTTCGCGATCCTACAGATGATGAAATTGAAGCTATGGTCAACAAAATAATTGATGACAGATTAAAAGATGGTCAGCTTAATGAAAGCAATTTAACTTTAAAGGACATAAAGGATTTGTCAAAGTCATTTTTGACATCTTTAAACGGAATATTTCATCGCAGGATAGAGTATCCTGAAATAGAAAATAATAAGGCAGAGGTGTTACAATGAATATTTTAATTGATAATAGACAGGATAAAGTTGATGCACAGGGATTGGATAGGATAGTAGAAGATGTGGTGCGAACAGCGTTGGAAGTGGAAGGCGTTGTCGATGATGTGGAGGTAAGTGTATCTTTTGTCGACAATGAGGAAATTCATAAGTTAAATAAGTATTACAGAAATGTCGATAAAGAAACTGATGTATTATCTTTTCCACTGGTGGAGTTTGAAGAAATATATACAGATATAGACGAAGAAGATGATGATTTAGATGAAGTACAACCTATAGGTGATATAGTAATTTCTTTGGAGAAGGCAAAGCAACAAGCTGAAGAATATGGTCATTCCTTTATAAGGGAAGTTGCGTATCTTACAGCACACAGCATGTTTCATTTGATGGGATACGATCATGAGACAGAAGACGAAAAAAAGGTAATGAGGGCAAAAGAAGAAGAAGTTATGCGACGTCTAAAAATAGAAAGGTGATACATTTTTGAAGATAAAAAAATTGATAGATAGTTTTAACTATGCTATAGAAGGAATCATATATGCATTTAAAACAGAAAAAAACATGAAAATACACTTTGTGGCGGCCCTTTTTGTGTTAGTCTTAAGTTTGTTTTACAATTTTAGCAAACTTGAGATGATAGCCATAATAGTTACAATATCTCTTGTCTTAATTGCTGAAATGATAAACACAGCTATAGAGACTATAGTCGATTTAATAACTGATGAATATCATGCTTTAGCTAAAATAGCCAAAGATGTGGCTGCTGGTGCTGTGTTGATATCTGCTTTAAACGCTGTATTTGTCGCATACTTGCTATTTTTCCATAGGCTTAATCCGTGGGTTAATATTTTGCTTACAAGGATAAGAAACTCTCCTACCCATATTACATTCATTACACTTATAGTTGTGATGATATTGACCATAATTTTAAAAGCCTATTTCGGAAAAGGGACGCCACTGAGAGGTGGTTTGCCAAGCGGGCACAGTGCAATAGCATTTTGCCTTGCAACAGCATCAACTTTTATATCTAAAAACATGCTGATATCAACCATAAGCTTTATTATGGCTTTTTTAGTGGCACAAAGCAGAGTTGAAGGTAAAATACATTCTGCTTTTCAGGTAATAGTAGGTGCTATTATTGGGATACTTATAACGATATTGTTTTTTCAGATTTTTAAATAAAATTTTGAGGTGATGATATGGCATTTAAGTCAGGATTTGCTGCATTGATTGGAAGAACTAATGTTGGTAAATCTACTCTTTTAAACGCATTGTTAAATGAAAAGGTGGCTATAACTTCAGACAAGCCGCAAACCACCAGAAACACCATCCAAGGTATTTTGACAGGTGAGGACTATCAAGTGATTTTTATTGACACACCTGGTATACATAAACCAAAACACAAATTAAGCGAATTCATGATTGAATCCGTAAAAAAAACTTTGGCAGAAGTAGATTTAATAATCTACATGGTAGAACCAGATGTTGAAGTAGGACCAGGTGATAAATATATCATCGATCACCTTATAAACATTGAAACACCAGTAATTTTGGTCATAAATAAAATAGACACTGTTTCCCATGAAACTGTAGATATGTCAATACAGATATTTAAGCAACTTTATAATTTTAAAGATATACTGCCAATATCTGCTTTAAAAAATATGAATATAGATCTTTTAAAACACACAATAGTATCGTATATACCAGAAGGGCCGCAATACTTTCCAAGCGATTATATAACAGATAGGCCTGAGAAGTTTCTCGTATCAGAAATAATAAGAGAAAAAATATTAAATTACCTTGAAGATGAGGTACCACACGGTGTATACGTAGAAGTTGACTCGATGAAAGCAAGAGAAGATAAAGACATATTGGACATAGAAGCGTTTATATACTGTGAAAAAGAGTCTCACAAGGCTATTATCATAGGGAAAAACGGACAGATGTTAAGAAGGATAGGAAGTAGTGCCAGAATAGAGTTGGAAAGTTTATTTGGCCAAAAGATATATTTGGATCTGTGGGTAAAGGTGAGAAAAGGTTGGAGAGATAATGTCAGCATTTTAAGGAATTTTGGCTATGTAATTGACAAAAATTAATTGGTAGTGTTAAAGTATACTTAAGAAAGGTGGAGATATTGTGGAAATTGCAAAGATGATAGATCATACTTTATTAAAACCGGATGCAACTGATTCTGATATTAAAAAATTGGCTGATGAAGCTAAGGAATACGGTTTTGCGTCTGTGTGCGTAAATCCATGCCATGTAAAACTTGTAGCTGATGTTTTAAAAGACAGTGATGTAAAGGTATGTACAGTTATCGGTTTTCCTCTTGGCGCTAATACGACTGAAACCAAGGTGTTTGAAGCAAAAGAAGCCATATCAAATGGGGCAAATGAAATAGACATGGTTTTAAACATAGGCAAACTGAAATCTGGCGACTACAATTATGTGAAAAAGGACATAGAAGCTGTGACAAAGGCAGCTAAATCTTTTGGAGAAATCATAGTTAAAGTTATCTTAGAGACATGTTATCTTACTGATGAAGAAAAAGTAAAAGCCTGTGAAATTACAGTTGATGCAGGGGCAGATTTTGTTAAAACATCAACTGGATTTGGCAGTGGTGGCGCAACTGTACACGATGTTGAATTGATGAGAAAAACTGTTGGCGAAAATTTTGGTGTTAAAGCATCAGGTGGCATAAGAACTGCAGATTTTGCTAAAGAAATTGTAAAAGCAGGTGCTAACAGGATTGGTACAAGCTCTGGAATTCAAATCGTAAAAGGATGGTAAAATCAACAAAGGTCAAATTATCATGAAATTTATAAAAACAGAGTCCATTGTCTTAAAAAGCAGGTTAATAGGTGAATCAGACAAAGTCGTTACACTTTTTACGAAATCAAATGGTAAGATAGATGCAATAGCAAAAGGTGCAAGGAACTCGAAAAGTAGATATTTGGGTTCATCCCATCCTTTTTCAATAGGATATTATGTTTTGTTTGAAGGGCAAAATTACTATTATATTGACCAATGGGAGTTGATCCATTCATTTTTAAAGATAGACGATGATATTTTGAAGCTTTCTTATGCATCGTATTTTGCAGATATTGTTTATAAGCTGCTTGAAGAAAACGAAAAAAACACAAATATATATAATCTATTAAAGTATTCTATGTTTCTTTTGGAAAAAGATCTTTTCGATTGCGATTTGCTTTCAATCACTTTTTGTCTGAAGTTTGTCACATTTATGGGATATATGCCTGAAGTGCACCACTGTTTATCCTGTGGCAGAGATGATAACATTATGTATTTTTCGCCATTGAAAGGTGGTGTATTGTGCAGAGATTGTAAAAGCAGTGCTGATGACATATTCTACATAAAAAGAGAAACACTAAATATGTTAAGGTATTTGCTTAGCAATGGTTTTGGCAATATTGCAAAACTTAGAATACAAAAAGATATATTAGTAGAACTAGATAAAATAGTTACTGATTATATGAGTGTTCATTTTGACAAAAATTTTGAGTCAAAATATTTTTTAGACAAGTTAAAAAATATGTAGGAGGTGATTTAAATGGATAATGAGCTTGAAAAGATCGATCAGATTGTGGCTAGAACAGGTGTAAGCTACAAGGAAGCGAAGGAAGCCTTAGAAAAGTGCAATGGTGATGTGGTAGATGCCCTTATATACATTGAAGAAAATAAAAAGAATTGGACAGAGAGCATATCGGTTGCAGGTTCTGAAGTAATCGACAAGATAAAAGAAATTGTCAAAAAAGGCAATGTCACAAAAATAAGAATAAAAAAAGACGACAATGTGATACTTGAGGTTCCTGTCACCGCTGGAGCCATATCAGCCATCATAGTTCCTCAGCTTACTGTCATAGGTGCTGCATTGGCTTTTTTCACAAACTGTACTGTTGAAATAGAAAGACCAAATAAAGAAATAACTGTATTAAAAGAAGAAAAACAATAAAATCCAATGCTTTCATTAAGCGATATTGACATATTTAAAACTATTTGATATTCTAAAATAAATTGAGTTTAGCCCTTTTTGCCGAGGAGGAAAAAGGGTTTTGTTTATACATAAAAAGGAGTGTTTGTTGATGGCTTTTGATGTAACCATGGATAAAATAGTGTCTCTTGCAAAAAATCGTGGCTTTATATTTCCTGGGTCTGAGATCTATGGAGGTTTGGCAAACACATGGGACTACGGTCCGCTTGGTGTTGAATTTAAAAACAATGTAAAAAGAGCTTGGTGGAGGAAATTTATACAGGAAAGTCAGTACAATGTGGGTATAGACTCTGCAATTCTGATGAATCCTGAAACATGGGTGGCATCTGGACATGTTGGCGGATTTAGCGATCCATTGATGGACTGTAAAGAGTGCAAATCTAGATTTCGTGCTGATAAGCTTGTAGAAGATTATTTAAAAGAACATGGAGAAGAAACAAATGTAGATGGTTGGACAAATGAAAGATTAAAGCAGTTTATAGATGACAACAACGTGCCGTGTCCAGTTTGTGGTGCTCATAATTTTACAGATATTAGAAAATTTAATTTGATGTTTAAGACGTTTCAAGGCGTTACTGAAGATTCGAAGTCAGAAATATACTTAAGACCTGAAACTGCACAGGGCATATTTGTCAACTTTAAAAATGTGCTAAGAACATCAAGGAAGAAGATACCATTTGGGATAGGGCAAATTGGCAAATCATTTAGAAATGAGATTACACCTGGAAATTTTACTTTTAGGACGAGAGAATTTGAACAGATGGAATTAGAATTTTTCTGTAAACCTGGTGAAGATTTAGAATGGTTTAATTACTGGAAAGAATTCTGTATGAATTGGCTTTTAAATTTAGGCTTGAGAAAAGAAAACCTGAGATTTAGGGATCACAGTAAGGAAGAGCTTTCGCATTACAGCAATGCTACTACAGATATAGAATACAGATTTCCATTTGGATGGGGAGAGTTATGGGGAATAGCTGACAGGACTGATTTCGATCTTAGACGTCATATGGAACATTCAGGAGCAGATTTAACATATTTTGACCCTGTTACAAATGAAAAGTACACACCATACTGCATTGAACCATCTGTAGGGGCTGATAGAGTAGCTTTGGCTTTTTTGATAGATGCTTACAATGAAGAAGTGGTAGAAGAAAATGACACAAGAGTCGTTTTAAAATTGCATCCTGCATTGTCACCGATAAAGGCAGCAGTTCTTCCTTTGTCTAAAAAGCTGGGTGAAAATGCTTATAAATTGTACGATGAACTAAGAAAAGATTTTGTGGTTGATTACGATGAGACAGGAAGCATTGGAAAAAGGTACAGAAGACAGGATGAAATAGGGACACCATACTGCATAACGTACGACTTTGATTCATTGAATGATGAATCGGTGACAATAAGGGATAGAGATACGATGCAGCAAATAAGGATTAAGATAAACGAAGTAAAGTCGTATTTGGAAGCTAAATTAAAAATATAAAAAAAATCAGGCGAGTGCCTGGTTTTTTTTATATTTTATGCTATAATATTAATTGGACATTATTGTAATTGACTTAAATGATAGAATGTTGTTGTATATAGTTAGAAAACGTTAATCTAAAAGGTATTGTCATAACGGGAGTAAAACTGTCCCACATGACTGTTTTAGTATCAGCTATTATTTAGGAGGCTAAAATTATTGTGGATGAGAATGTAGCCATTTACCTTGTGTCTGATTCAAGCATTGATACGGCGGAGCATGTAGCAGCCATAGCCGCATCCAGATTTGGCACCAATATAAGTCAAATCAAAAAGTTTCCTTATGTTGGTGATAAAAATCAGATAGATGAAATAATAATAGATGCTTCTAATAATAAGAACAGCCTTATAATACATACGATGGTAGTCGATGAATTAAAACGATACCTTCTAAATAAGGCGAGACAGTATGATTTGCGCATCGTTGATGTGATGGGGCCTATTATGGATGCTATAGAAGGTACTACTGGCATTGCACCTACAGAATTATTTTTTCATAAGCGTAAGCTTGATGAAGACTACTTCAGAAAGATGGATGCAATTGAGTTTGCAGTAAAACATGATGATGGAAAAGATGTGAATGGTCTTTTGTTGGCTGATGTTGTAATACTTGGTGTTTCAAGGACATCAAAGACACCACTATGTATGTATCTTGCACATAAGTATATTAAAGCTGCAAATTTTCCACTGGTGCCTGAGGTGGATCCGCCAAAAGAATTGTTTGAAATAGATCACAACAAAATATTTGGTCTTATGATAAATATTGATAACTTGGTAGAAATACGAAAAGAAAGGCTTAAGTCATTGGGTTTGGATTCTAAGGCAGTTTATGCTGCTAAAGATAGAATCATAAAAGAGCTTAACTACGCTAAGGAGGTGATGGAGCGGTTAGATTGTACAGTGATTGATGTAACGAATAAAGCTGTCGAGGAAACAGCAAGCATAATATTAAATAAAATCAATAAAGGAGGACTATAAATGGCTAAGAAATATGTATATTTGTTTAGCGAAGGAAATGCGTCCATGAGAAATTTACTGGGCGGAAAAGGGGCAAACCTTGCTGAAATGACAAATCTGGGCTTACCTGTTCCGCAAGGCTTCACTGTTACAACAGAAGCTTGCACAAAATATTATGAAGATGGTAAAAAAATATCTGATGAAATAGTAGAAGAAATCTACAAGAATATGGCTATTTTAGAGGAAATAAATAACAAAAAGTTTGGAGATAAGAAAAATCCGTTATTGGTTTCAGTGCGTTCAGGTGCAAGAGTTTCTATGCCTGGAATGATGGATACAATTTTAAATCTTGGGTTAAACGATGATACTGTTGTAGGACTTGCTGAAGCTACTAACAACGAGAGATTTGCATACGACAGCTACAGAAGATTCATTCAGATGTTTTCAGATGTCGTTATGGGAATTGAAAAGAATAAATTCGAAGCAATATTGGACGCTGTCAAAGAAGAAAACGGTGCAAAATACGATACAGATTTGACTGCAGAAAACTTAAAAGAAGTTGTAAAGAGATACAAAGAACTGTACAAGAAAGAGATGGGCGTTGATTTCCCACAAGATCCAAAGATTCAGCTCTTAGAAGCTGTCAAAGCCGTATTTAGATCATGGGATAATCCGAGAGCTATTGTTTACAGAAGGTTAAATGATATACCAAGTGATTGGGGTACTGCTGTAAATGTTCAGACAATGGTATTTGGCAATATGGGTAATGATTCTGGTACAGGTGTGGCATTTACGAGAAATCCTGCAACAGGTGAAAAAGCATTGTTTGGCGAATTCTTGATGAATGCTCAGGGTGAAGATGTCGTTGCAGGTATAAGAACGCCACAGCCAATATCAACATTAAAAGACATAATGCCTGAAGTGTACAATCAATTTACAGAAATTGCAAATAAATTGGAAAATCACTACAGGGATATGCAAGATATCGAGTTTACTATAGAAAGATCAAAGCTTTACATGCTTCAGACGAGAAATGGTAAGAGAACTGCTCAAGCAGCATTAAAAGTTGCAATAGACTTAGTAAATGAAGGCTTAATAGATGAAAAAGAGGCAGTGCTAAGGGTTGATCCAAAACAGCTTGACCAATTATTGCACCCAATGTTTGATGCAGATGCATTAAAAGCAGCAAAGCCTATTGCAAAAGGTTTACCGGCATCACCAGGTGCAGCAGCAGGAAAAGTGTATTTTACAGCAGATGATGCTGTTGAAGCTGTAAAAGGTAGAGGCGAAAAAGTGGTACTTGTAAGGATGGAAACATCTCCTGAAGACATAGAGGGTATGGTTGTTGCACAAGGTATTTTAACAGGCCGTGGTGGTATGACATCACATGCTGCTGTTGTTGCCAGAGGAATGGGTACATGTTGTGTTGCTGGATGCAGTGCTGCATTGATTGATGAGAATCAAAAGATAATGAAGATCGGTGACATTGTAGTTAAAGAGGGGGATTACATATCAATTGATGGAAGCACTGGCAATGTATATTTGGGAGAAATAAAGACTGTTCCACCTTCTCTTACAGGTAATTTTGCTACATTGATGAGCTGGGCAGACAAATACAGGAAGTTAAAAGTAAAAGCAAATGCTGATATACCGAGGGATGCTAAAGTTGCTGTAGAGTTTGGTGCTGAAGGAATAGGTCTTTGCAGAACAGAGCATATGTTCTTTGCTGAAGATAGAATACCTGCCATGAGAGAAATGATAGTATCAAAGACAGAAGAACAAAGAAGGAATGCACTAAATAAACTTCTGCCTATGCAAAGGTCAGACTTTGAAGGATTGTTTGAGACAATGGGCGAACATCCTGTTACAATACGTCTTCTCGATCCACCATTGCATGAATTCTTACCACATGAAGATGATGATATAAAAGCATTGGCTGATGAAATGGGAATGACATTTGAGGATCTTAAAGCAACTGTAGAAAGCCTCAAAGAGTTTAACCCAATGCTTGGTTTTAGAGGTTGTAGACTTGCTGTCAAGTATCCTGAAATAGCTGAAATGCAGACAAGAGCTATAATTGAAGCAGCTATAAATGTATCAAATAAACTTGGCATTAGTATTGAACCACAGATAATGATACCTCTTATTGGCGATGTAAAAGAAATGAAGTATGTAAAAGACATAATCGTAAAAACAGCTGAAGAGGTATTAAAAGAAAAGAATTCCAACATTAAGTATTTAGTTGGAACAATGATTGAAGTTCCAAGGGCTGCTCTTACAGCAGATGAGATTGCGAAAGAAGCAGAATTCTTCTCGTTTGGTACAAATGACTTGACACAGCTTACATTTGCATTCTCAAGAGATGATGCTGGTAAGTTCTTAGAATCATACTATGATAAGAAGATTTACGACTTTGACCCATTTGCAAAACTCGATCAGACTGGCGTAGGCAAACTTGTTGAAATGGGTACAAAACTTGGCAGACAGACAAGACCTGAATTAAATGTAGGAATCTGTGGCGAGCATGGTGGAGATCCGTCATCAATTGAGTTCTGCCATAAAGTAGGACTTGATTATGTATCATGTTCACCATTCAGGGTTCCAATCGCAAGACTTGCTGCTGCACAAGCCGCAATAAAGGATGAAAAATAAAGAATAATATATAATATTTTAGGCTGCTGGCATATTTTGTCCAGCAGCCTTTTACATATTGCTTTTAATTACCTTACCATTTTTATCTATAACTTTATACTTCCCTGTATAAAAATCAATAAAAATCATTGGATATGAGCTGTATTTATTTGTTAATATCTCCCAATAAACTAATTCTTTTCTGGGATTTTCTGTTGTCTCGTGTTTCAACTCTATTTTCCAAATCTCATCGCATAACTTATTATTATTTACAATTGATATTGCATCTTCGCTTGAAATACCATCTTTTGAGTTAACAACATATTCCAAATGTGGATTAAAAAAATGAATTTGATTTATAAAATAAATATTTTTATTGCCTTTACTGTCAATAGCATTTACTACAGTTAATGGTCTACCAATATTATTAAAATGTAAAGAAGTAATTTTAACCGTATGTCCTTCATAAATAACTATAGAAATTGCTTGTATTTGCCTTAAAAAAAGCAATATAAAAAAACAGATTATTAGAATAAATAATAACAATATTTTGTATTTCTTTTTTATAATAATACCATCCTTAGAATTTTAATAGGCTTGATAATAATTTTACTGTAAAAAGTCATTTTCCGGAACATATTTTTAATCGGTAATGCTTTGACTTGCAATTTATTACACGGTGCCTTAGCTCTAATGCCTCAAACAACATATTAGGCTTTAAAATTGATTCATATTCAGTTATTATTTTGCAGCTTGAATTTGCTATAAAAAATTACTTTTTGCAGTAATATATAAACAATAATCTTTACTTAGATTCAGCAAGTAAAAAATCTAAATCAAATATTATTTTATAAATTAATTTTATATATCAAATTTTACTAAATAGTTCAATCTTTCTGCTGAATCTAAGTTTATAATATCAATTTTATTTAGTGATTACATTTACATACCCCATATTGTATATGCAAGATTACTAATATAGGATTTATCATAATTAAAATCTCTATATACATCATTGGTATTCCAACCATCATGAACAACATACCAATAATTTGTTGTATAACCCATAAATACTACATAATGACTGCCGTAATATGGGTGTAATAAATAAAGTACAGTACCTGGTCTGTTATTATTTATCTCATTTTTAATTGAGTCATAACTTGTTACAAGATCCCCAGTATAGAACTGACCATAGTAAACTCTATTTGTATATTGATTTAATCCATTTTTATACCATAAAAAAGGTGTTGCGCCGACTGTTGTTCCTATATCTTTTGCAAGTTGTGCTATATCATTATCTGCATTACCTGTTATTAATTTAGGATAACCATTATGCGCCCAGAAGTACAATAAATTATAAGCTGCTACTGGTCCACAAGATCTATTACCAACAACTTGTTCTGTTCCAACATTATAAAGTATTTTACCAGATGATAATGCGGTTACATTAGTTGTAATGTTTTTTGTTTTTAATAAATTTTTTGCATCCTTACTTGTATCTACACTTAATTTTACACTACTATCATATGTGAAATCAAATATTTCTTTGGATTTTGATTTTTCATTTCCTGCGGCTACACCATAGTTTGATGGTCCATCATACAATAATGTTATTTTCTTATTATTAAATTTGTCTGATTTGGCTTTTATATATTCAGAAAGATAGTCTGAATATGGTGATTGGCCAAGAGCATATTCAACAACTTTATCAGTTTTAGGGTCTACAATGACATATCCAATTATTTTGTTACCATGCAATATATTATAAAGGTAAGCTGATAATTGATCGTCCGAATTATATAAATTTATTCTTTCACTTATTTTTTCTCCATTCCAAATCATAAATTCACCGTAATTTGAAATGTTCTTTATTTGTACTTCAACATCTTTATCTACAGTGTTATCCATAGCAAAAACAAAACTAAAGGTAGAAACTGTAAGAAGAGTAACAACCAGAAGCAATAAAACTAATTTCTTTAACACAGAAAACATCTCCTCATTTGAAAATTATTTTTCTTTTAAAATATATTAAAAATCATATATGAGGTAATTTTATCATATCATATCCTTTCATGTTTTTAAATTTTTATCTATTTAGTGTAATTATATCATAATTGGTTTTGCTAAAAATTACAAAAAATAAATTTTTCATTAAATTTTTCTTGAGAAAAGCAAGTAATTATTTATAAACACTCTAATTTTACCTAAAATGCTTTGCAAGGCGAAGACAGACCGAAAGGTAAAAAGCAAAGGGAAGAAAGAAATAAAATTAGCAGTGTATATTAGCAAACGGAATGAATGCAGGGAAAATGAGTTAGACAGAAAAAGGAGCAAACAATTTAGCAAAGATATTAGCCTTAAAGATAAGCGGAAAACTTAATAGTGTTGTAGAAGCATATTTTAATGTGATAATATCAGAAGAAAAATTAGCAGAGATAAAAGAAGAAATAAAACTATCAGCAGCGGATGTAAACAAAAAGCAGAAAAAAGTAAAGACATATCACATACAAAAAGGTGGTATGCCGTTTGAAGGTTGTGCAATGACAAACAGTCGAAAAGCAATAGGGGAAATACACTCAGATACAAATGCCTAAGCGAACTAAAAGTCATATAAAAGGCGCAATATGAAGACAGAAATGGAGCAAAAACAATTGCAAGAGAATTCACAATACATTAAACATTATGTGGATAAAATTTGAAGAAAAAATTTGCTAACGACTACTTGACACAAACAGTTTTTCTTTAATATTTCTCATAGTAGATGTTATAATTATAATAGATAAATGGAAAATTAATTATGTAAATTTTTATTTTAATGGATTGAGAGGAATCGGTATGAATTTTAAAGATAAATTATTAGAGCTTTTTAGCGACGAAAATTACAAACCTTCAAAGATTGAGAATATTTTAAAAATGCTTGATGTGGATTATAGTCAAAAGGGCATTGTTGAGGAGCTATTAAAGGATTTAGAAAAAGATGGAACAATATATAAGACAAAAAATGAAAAGTACGCTTTGTCAGAAAGATTGGATATAATAAAAGGCAAAATAGATGCCACATCAAGAGGATTTGCTTTTTTGATACCTGAAAATGAAAGCATTAAGGATATATTTATTTCTAAAGATAATTTAAACAGTGCAATGCAGAATGATACAGTTCTTGTTCGGGTTACAAAGAAAGTTGAAGGGAAGAAGTGGGAAGGAGAAGTTGTAAAAATACTCAAGAGGGCTAATTCTACCATTGTAGGTACTTTTGAGAAAAGCCGCAATTTTGGTTTCGTAGTTCCTGATGATAGAAGCATTACGCAAGATGTATTTATTTCAAAAGCTGATACCATGAATGCCGAAGATGGTATGAAGGTGGTAGTTAAAATAACTAAGTGGCCTGAAAAGCGGAGAAGTCCTGAAGGAAAAATAATTGAAATTTTAGGCAGGAAAAATGATCCTGGAGTAGATGTATTGTCAGTGATTCGCTCGTACAATATACCTGAAGAATTTCCAAAGAAAGTCATAAAAGAAGCAGAAAATATACAAGAGAAAATATCAAGTGAAGAAATAACAGGAAGGATAGATTTGCGTCACTTAAATATTGTAACGATAGATGGTGAAGATGCAAAAGACCTTGATGATGCTGTGGCAGTAGAAAAACTTGAGAGCGGCGATTATGTACTTTATGTCAGCATTGCAGACGTCAGTCATTACGTCAAAGAAGGTTCTGAGCTTGATAAGGAAGCTTTAAATAGAGGTTGCAGTGTGTACTTTATAGATAGAGTCATACCAATGTTGCCACACAGATTGTCAAATGGAATTTGCAGCCTCAATCCATCTGAGGACAGATTGACACTTACGGTAAAGATGAAGATAGACAAAAATGGTAATGTTATAGATCACGATATATTTGAAAGTATAATACGAAGCAAAGAAAGAATGACTTATACTAATGTGTACAAAATCTTAGAAGAAAATGATGAAAAATTAAAAGAGCGATATAAAGATTTAATAGAAGATTTTAATAATATGAGAGATTTGGCAAAGATTTTGTTAGAAAGAAGGAAAAGGCGCGGTAGTGTAGACTTTGATTTTGAAGAAGCAAAAATAATTGTAGATGAAAAGGGAAAACCAATTGATATTGTAAAGATCGAAAGGAATGTAGCCCATAGGATTATTGAGGAATTTATGCTTGTTGCAAATGAGACAGTTGCTGAGCACATGCATTGGATCAATGTGCCTTTTGTATACAGGGTTCATGAGCATCCGGACATGGAGAAACTGATGGCATTTAATAAATTTATACATAATTTAGGTTATCACATAAAGGGCATTGGAGGAGATGAAATACATCCAAAAGCATTGCAAGAGCTTATAAAGCAAGTGAGGGGCAAAAATGAACAAAGAGTTGTTGAGACGCTTCTACTAAGGTCTTTAAAGAGGGCCAGATATAGCCCAGAGGATTTAGGACATTATGCTTTGGCGACGCAGTATTATACACACTTTACATCGCCTATAAGGAGATATCCCGATCTGATAATCCATAGGATTATCAAAGAGAATATTCATGGTAAATTGAATGAGAAGCGGCAGGAACATTATAACAAAATATTAAATGACATTTCATTAAAAGCTTCAGAGAGGGAAAGAGCGGCTGATTCGGCGGAAAAAGAGATTGAAGATTTGAAGAAAGTAGAATACATGAAAGAAAGAATTGGGAATATCTACAAAGCTATAATCGCCAACGTGACAAATTATGGCTTCTTTGTAGAGTTAGATAACACAGTAGAAGGATTAGTCGATATTGACACACTTGATGATGACTATTACCATTATGATGATGAAACATATACGTTAATAGGCGAAAGAACGAATAGAAAGTTTTCTATAGGTGATATTGTGTACGTAAAGGTAGTAGGTGCTAACGTGGACAGGAGAGAAATAGATTTTGTCTTGGCTACACCAGATGAAATCCGCAATGTTGAAGGTGCTTGACATGTGAATTTAATGTGCTATAATAATTAAGCGCAGACCCATGTACTGTGAGGGAACAATGTATTTTACAGAAAAGGTGTTATTCTTATGAGTAGTGAAAATATAAAGGTGCTTGCACAAAACAAAAAAGCCAGTCACGACTATTTTATAGATGAAGTTTATGAAGCAGGCATTGTGCTTTTTGGTACAGAAGTCAAATCTGTACGCATGGGCAAAGTGAATTTGAAGGACAGCTTTGCACTTATAGAAAACAATGAGGTTTTCTTATACAATATGCATATAAGCCCATATGAAAAAGGCAATATTTTTAACAAAGATCCACTTAGAACGAGGAAATTGCTTCTTAATAGAAGAGAGATTAATAAATTGACTGGCTATGTCACTCAAAAAGGCTATACATTGGTTCCTTTAAGGGTTTATCTTAAACATGGGCTTGTAAAGGTGGAATTAGCAGTTGCCAGAGGTAAAAAATTGTACGATAAAAGAGAAGATATGGCAAGAAGAGATGCTAAGAGGGAGATAGAAAGGCACTTTAAAGAAAGTCAGCATATATGATATACGGGGGTGTACTGGTTTCGACGGGGGTAGTTGAGGTAAAAGTAGCGAGCCGAGGTTCCATCTGCTCGTAAAACGGTGGACTTAAATATAAACGCAAACGATAATTTAGCTTACGCTGCTTAATTACAAGCAGCCGTTCAACCTTTGATTCCCACATCAAAGGATTGGGCGTCGATTTAGTGGGGAACTGATTTATCAAAGCTTTGAGATAAATCGGATTTTATGAAGCTACCGAAGCAGTTATCCTGTCACTGGGAGAGCTGCAGAGGGAATGTTAAAACAGTGACTGCGCTCGGAGAAGCTTTTACTGTGACACCTTCGGACCGGGGTTCGACTCCCCGCACCTCCACCATACATATTCGGGGATATAGCTCAGTTGGGAGAGCGCTACAATGGCATTGTAGAGGCCAGGGGTTCGAATCCCCTTATCTCCATTAAAAAAAGCCTTGAGAACCGATTGATTTGTAATTTAAATATGAATTATCATATAAAAAAACTATTGAGGTTAAATACCCCAATAGTTTTTTATTATATCTACACGTAGAAAAGCATGTCTGCATATGTTGGAAGTGGCCAAATATCAGCGTCTACCAAAGTTTCTAATTTGTCACCTATTTCTCTAAGCTCTCCCATTTTTGCAAATACTTCATCTCTGTAATATTTAGCTACGGCAAAAGAATCTCCTTCAATATTTGATGCATTATTTACAGCGCTTTCAAGATTGTCGATTCTTCTCTTAAATTCGGCTGTCAATGAAGAAACTTCCTTCAATAAATCGGCTTGTGCGTCAACTGAAGCGTCTAATCCAGTTTCTTTTACTGCGTTTATAGAGTCTGCAACATTTTTAATGAATTTTAAAACTGCCGGAAGAATTTGCTTTTTAGCCATATCAATCATTGTCAACGCTTCTATGTTTATAGTCTTTGAGTAATTTTCCAACATTATTTCATAGCGAGCTTCTAATTCTACCTTGCTTAATACGCCGTGTTTTTCCATGACTTTTACATTTTTGTCTTTCAAAAGGGCAGGAATAGCATCAACTGTTGAAGCTATATTTGGAAGTCCTCTCTTTTCAGCTTCTTTTACCCATTCTTCTGAATACCCGTTTCCGTTGAAGATAACTCTTTTATGATTTACTACGATCTCCTTTAATATTTTTTGAACTTCTTCATCAAAATTATCGGCTTTTTCAAGTCTATCTGCAATTTCAGATAAAACATCTGCTACAATCGTGTTTAAAATATAGTTTGCAGTTGCTACTGATGATGAAGAACCTACCATTCTAAACTCAAATTTGTTTCCAGTAAATGCGAATGGAGATGTTCTGTTTCTGTCGGTGGAATCTTTGTGAAGCGTAGGAAGCGTTGTTACGCCAATTTTCAATTCTCCACCTTGCTTTGAGTTTGTGGCACCGCCAGTTTCGCCTATTTGTTCTAAAATATCAGTTAATTGATCGCCTAAGAAAATCGAGATTATTGCCGGTGGAGCTTCATTTGCACCAAGCCTGTGGTCATTTCCAGGTGTTGCAGCAGATACTCTTAGTAAATCAGCGTATTCATCGATTGCTTTGATAACTGCACACAGGAAAACTAAAAATTGTGCATTTTCGTGTGGAGTCTTTCCGGGATCTAATAAATTTAAACCGTCATCTGTACTCATAGACCAGTTGTTGTGTTTTCCAGATCCGTTGACACCGGCAAATGGTTTTTCGTGCAATAGACATACTAGATCATTTCTTAAAGCAACTTTTTTCATTATATCCATTGTCAATTGATTGTGATCCGTTGCTATGTTTGTCGTATTGAAGATTGGCGCTAATTCATGTTGAGCAGGTGCGACTTCGTTGTGCTCGGTCTTAGCTGATATTCCTAATTTCCAAAGCTCCTCATCAAGCTCTTTCATGAATTCGAAAACTCTTTCCCTAATAGTGCCGAAATAATGATCTTCCATTTCTTGACCTTTTGGTGGTTTTGCGCCAAATAATGTTCTGCCTGTCAATATTAAGTCTTTGCGTTTTTCATACAATTTTTTATCTATCAAAAAATACTCTTGCTCTGGACCAACAGTTGTTATGACTCTTTTTGAAGTGTTATTTCCAAATAACTTAAGAACTCTTAATGCTTCCTTTGATAATGCTTCCATAGAGCGCAATAAAGGTGTCTTTAAGTCTAATGCTTCGCCAGTGTATGAGCAAAATGCGGTTGGGATGTATAGGACATTATCTTTGACAAATGCAGGAGATGTACAATCCCATGCAGTATAGCCTCTTGCTTCGAATGTAGCCCTTAATCCGCCTGAAGGGAATGACGATGCATCAGGCTCGCCTTTTATAAGTTCTTTGCCTGAAAATTCTGTGATGACTTTACCGTCTGGTGTAGGAGAGATAAAAGATTCGTGTTTTTCTGCAGTAATACCTGTCAATGGTTGAAACCAATGTGTAAAATGCGTCGCTCCTTTTTCGATAGCCCAGTCTTTCATAGCGTTTGCTACTACGTCGGCAACTTTTGGGTCAAGTGGTAGTCCCTCATCGATTGTCTTTCTTAAAGCATTGTATGTTTGCTTTGGTAGATGCTCTCTCATCACTGCGTCATTAAATACATTGGCGCCAAAAATATTTTTCAAAGAATTTTCTGACATAAAAATCCCCTTTCATTTATTTTTTTGGTATTAATGGAAAATATAAACAAAACAAGGACGCCATTAATACACGCAAAATATATTAATGAAACGCCCTTGTCTCATTTTTAACTATTAAATTTTCTCACAAATAATTAATTAAATATTATCACAAATTTCATGCAAATGCAAGTACTTCATTTTTAAAAAGTCATGTACTTTTCTTGGTTATATTCCTGATTTGTTATATAATATGCATAAAAGAAATAGAGGTTTACAAATTTTCTAAGACAGCAAATGAATTATAGAGGTGAGGTTATGAATAAGTTGAAAGCTATAATCGTAGGACCGGGTAATATATTCAAAAGGGCATATTTGCCATTTATATTTAATGTAGATATGCTTGAAGTAGTTGGCATTGTAGGCAGAGATGAAAAAAAGCTTTTAAAGTATAAGGAGAATTATAAAGTTAGCACATATACTTCTATAGATGAAGCAATTGCTTTAAAACCTGATTGTGCTTTTGTGCACACTTCTACTGATAGCCATTATGAGATTGTGAAAAAACTTCTTACAAATAATATTCATGTTTATGTGGACAAACCTTTGACAGATGACTTAAAAAAAACTGAAGAACTTTATAATATTGCACTTAACAATTCACTTATTTTGACTGTTGGGTTTAATAGAAGATATGCACCATTGTATGTTAAAGCATCAGAGAATTTCGGAGAGCAAAAACCTGAATTGTACATGATGGAGAAAAATAGAAGTGGCGGTGTTGGGGGTGATATCAAATTCACCCTTTATGATGACTTTATACATGTGGTTGATACACTGTGTCATCAACTTGGCAATGTTGCAAGTATAAATATTTCACATGTGAGAATGATAGAAGAAAATAATAGCATGAAATATATAAATGTTGAAATTACTTCGGATAATGGAATCGCAATTGGGGTGATGCATAGAAATAGTGGTGCAGACAGAGAAGTGCTTGAGGTGCATGGGTATGGGAAAAGTGTCATAGTTGAAAATTTTGAAAAATTGATAGTATCTGACAAAAACAATGTATCTATTTATAGTCATAATTCTTGGGATAGTGTATCATATGTGAGAGGTTTTGAGAGTGCAGTAAATAATTTCTTATATTCTATAAATTCTAAAGAAATAAATGATGATGAAATAAAACTTTCTTTAAAAACACACCAATTAATCGATGAAATTCTGAAAAAGATAATTTGAACTACAGATAAAAAGTTTATAAAATAAGTGCTAAAGAGTAAATTTTAAGAAGGAAAAATTGATTTTTTATAGAATATAATCATAGGTGGTTTTATGAAAAGAATTTTGAATATTATCATAGCAATTGTTGTCATACTTTACATAGGAAAAGTTGCAGTAAATACTATAAGTGGAAAAGATAAGACAATACCACTTAAGCCCGGTAACTTATCGGAGTCAATAGACGCTTATGGTTACATAGTGGTTGATGCAATGGTCATAAATTCTCCTATTGATGGGAAAATAAATATGTTAGTAAAAGATGGGACAAGAGTGCCAAAAGGCAAAGAAATAGCAGAAGTCATATCGCCAAACTTTGATAAGTCGAAATTGGATGAGCTAAATTCTATAAATGAAAAGATTCAGAGCATTAAGGATGATAAAGACGCAAATCCCTATGCAAAAGATATAGAAAGTATAAATGCTCAGATAGATGAATTAAACAAGGAATATCAGCAGACAAAAGACAAGAGCGTTTTAAACAGTTTAAGCAAAAAAATAGATGATTTAATAAGCAAAAAAGAGCAGATAATCAAAAATGGTCCTTCGTCGATTAGAAATTTAGATGATCTTTATAGTCAAAAAAAACAATTAGAAAGCATTATTTCTAATGGTTTGTACAAGGTATATTCGCCTGAAGCTGGAGTCGTAAGCGATTATTTTGATGGATATGAAGATATTTTTAGTGTAAACAAATTGTTTAACATCACATTAAATGATATAAATGCAGTACAAAAAGAGCCAGCAGAAATAAAAGGTGAAGTAAAGCAAGGTGAACCGATATTAAAATTAATAGACAATTATGACTGGTATGTATTGTCTGTATTGGACAAAAGTAAGAGCCAAAAATTAAAAGAAGGGAACAATGTAAAAGTAGAAATAGATGATAAATATAGTCAATTGTTAGATGGAAACATAATGAAAATATATTCGATATCCGACAATTTATTTGGTGTAGTGATAAAGATGGATGATGCTTATGACGATTTTTATAAAAAAAGGAAGGTTAAAGTCGACATAACAGTAAATAACTATGAAGGCTTTATTGTGCCAAATACGGCTATCGTAAAAGTTGATGGAAAATATGGCGTGTATAAATTAAATAATGGCATTCCTCTCTTTGAAGAAGTCGACGTAAAAGCGCAAAATTCAGAAAATGCCGTTGTAGAAAGTTCAGATGGAAATTTAAAAATGTATGACGAAATATTAGTATATGGTAAAGACTATTTAAAGAAGTAAGAGGGATTATTATGGATATACGTTATAATATTGATAAAGTAAAAGAAAATGTCAAGAAGCATGCATTAAAAGTTAATAGAAATCCTGACGATATATTAATTGTGGCAGTGACTAAAACCGTCGATGTCTCAAGAATAGAAGAAGCTATAAAATACGGTATTACGGATATTGGAGAAAATAAAGTACAAGAGTTAGTAGACAAATATCCAACATTAATGGATAAGGTGCAGTTCCATTTTATAGGTCATCTTCAAACAAATAAGGTGAAGTACGTAATAGATAAAGTGAAGATGATTCATTCACTTGACAGTGTGCGCCTTGCAGAAGAAATAGATAAAAGAGCCAAAAAATGCAATAGGATTATGGACTGCTTGATCGAGGTAAATGTAGGTTCAGAAGAATCAAAGTATGGAATTGAACCGTCAAGCTTGTTGGAATTCATAAAGGAGCTTGAAAGCTTTGACAACTTGAAAATAAAAGGTCTGATGACTGTGGCGCCGTATGTAGATGCTGAAGATGTAAGGCCTTATTTTAGAAAAATGAAGGAGTTATTTGATAACACTAAATCTTTAAATCAAAAAAATTTAGATTTTAAATATTTGTCTATGGGTATGACGAATGATTACACTGTTGCCGTTGAAGAAGGCGCCAACATCATACGTATAGGTACAGGAATTTTTGGGAAAAGATTATATGATATGGAGGTAAAATAAATGGCTGTAAAAGTGATTGAAAAGCTTATGAATTTTTTTGGATTTGATGAGCAGGAAGACGAAGGGGATGCTGAAAAAGTTGAAAACGAATTACCCTTTAGCCAAAAGCCAAAAATAGTTAATATACATACACAATCGCAGATAAAAGTAATTATTTTGAAGCCAGATAGTTTTGAACAGGCGCAGACAATACTTGAAAACATAAAAAATAAAAAGCCTATAATTATTGATCTTCAAAATATGGAGAGAAATGATGCTCAGAGACTCATAGACTTTTTAAGCGGTGCTGTTTTTGCGTTAAATGGAGAAATTAAGAAAATTGCTAATAGCATATTTTTAATTGTGCCGGATAATTTTGATATTGCTGGCGATATACAAGATGAAGTCGATTCAATGTTCAACTTAAAGTAATGAGGAGGGTATGATTTGACGACAAACTATGCTTTGATCTTAACATTAAACTACTTTTTTGAGATTGTAAATTGGCTTATTGTAATAAGGGTGGTATTATCTCTTTTGAGAATGGAGAATATGGGAAATCCTATATCGCGATTTGTCATCATCGTGACAGAACCTATTTTAGATCCTTTTAGAAGGTTGCAATTTAAGTCATCGATTGGAAGGAATATGATGATAGATTTTTCACCTATCCTTGCTATGTTGGCTATCCAATATGTGATAAGACCAATATTAGTAAGCTTGATTTCGTTAATATGATTTATTTACTTTAAAAGGGTGAAGGAATGGAATACAGCATTGCAAGACTTAATGATATGATAAATTGGGTACAGAAAAATAGGCGTGATAGATTTACAGATTTTCTAAGTATGAAAGATCAGAAGATACTGCTAAAGTTGATTGATAAACATGACGATATAGATTGTAGATTTGATGGTGGATTTAAAGAGGCTGAGAGAAAAATAGCCTGTATATATCCATCGTTTCTTGCGATTTCCGATGGTGAACATTTTGATGCAATAAAGGGGATAAGGATAAATGGCGACTTAATAAGGTTGTCACATAGAGATGTGTTAGGTTCACTGCTAGGTCTAGGTATAAAAAGAGAGAAAATTGGTGATATAATTAAAAGACAAGAAATCTGCGATGTAATAGTGCATAGGGATATAGCTGATTTTGTTTTGATGAATTTGAAAAAGATAGGTCGAGAGAAGGTTATTGTTAGTTCAATTGACTTAGATGAGGTTATAGAGCCTGTAATAGAATATGAGGACATTAAAACAACAGTTGCATCTGTAAGGCTTGATAGCATAATCGCGGCGGGGTTTAAAATATCCAGAACAAAGGCTTCGGATTTGATAAAAGCTGGACTTACTGAAGTGAATTGGGAGACAAATATATCGCCTTCATTTGAAGTAAAAGAAGGTGACATCATATCTTTAAGAGGTTATGGAAGGATCAAATTCCAAGAAATTTTGGGTACATCGAGAAAAGGCAGGGTATATGTTCATATTTTAAAATACAAATAACAATAAAATGACAAGGAGTGGATTGGCATGTTAACACCTATGGACATACACAATAAGGAGTTTAAGCGTTCATTTAGAGGTTATAATGAAAATGAAGTTGATGAGTTTTTAGACAAAGTTATGGAAGACTATGAACTATTGTATAAAGAAAATTCTGATCTAAAGGACAGAGTAAATATATTAAATGATAAGTTGCAGAACTACACAGATATAGAAAAAACGCTAAATAATACGCTGGTCGTTGCCCAAAAGTCGGCTGAAGATTTAAAGTTAAATGCTAAGAAAGAAGCTGATTTAATAATACAGCAAGCACAACAAGAAGCAGAAAAAATAATGCAGAAAGCCAATCAAGAAGTAGTAAGGATTAGAGCAGAGCTTGAAAGTCAAAGGAAAAAATTGAATGTATTTAAGGCTAAATTCAAAACACTCCTTGAAGGAGAACTTGAGGCGATATTATCTATAGACGACAGAGAATTTTTTGATGATGAGAATGATGTGAGAAATGATGAGGAATAGACTTGCTGTAATCGGGATCTTAGTCCAAAATAGAGAGTTGGCGTCTGAAAAAGTTAATCATATTTTAAGCGAGTATGCCGATATCATAGTGGGCAGAATGGGTATTCCATATAAGGAAAGAAATGTGTCAATCATATCGCTGATTGTCGACGGTACGACGGATGACATCGGTGCTTTAACTGGCAAGCTTGGTAGCATTGAAGGTGTAAAAGTAAGGTCTGCCATTACGACTTAAGATGTTGACGTCTTTTTTTACATATTGTATAATTATTTAAAATGCGAAAAAAGCGATGAAGAGGACAATTTATGCAAACAAAACTTTTAAGAGAGTTGGCGGTCGGTGGAAGCCAATAAGTTAGTTTGTCATATATCACCTCGAAGCTGCTGGCTGAAATTTAGTAAGCTAAGCCGGGAAAACCCCGTTATCTCATGAGTGATTAAGGCATTTAGCCTTAATAATTAGGGTGGTACCGCGACTTCTCGTCCCTTTGGATGAGAGGTTTTTATTTTTTCTGCATTTATGCAATTTGAAATAGGAGGTATGTTTATGGATTACAACAAAACATTAAATCTGCCAAAGACTGATTTTCCAATGAAGGCGAATTTGCCGATGAGAGAGCCAGAAATATTAAAGAAATGGGAGAACATGGACATATACCACAAATCATTAGATAAAAACAAGGGCAAAGAAAAGTTCATTCTTCATGATGGTCCTCCATACGCAAATGGCAATATACACCTTGGCACTGCCATGAACAAAGTTTTGAAGGACATGGTGGTTAAATATAAGACGATGAGGGGATATGAATCACCATATGTGCCAGGTTGGGATACTCATGGCTTGCCAATAGAGCAACAGGCAATCAAGACATTAGGGATAAAGAGAAATGATGTAGGTCCAGTAGAATTTAGAAGGGTGTGTCGTGATTTTGCTTTTTCGCAAATTGAAAAGCAAAAAGAACAATTTATTAGATTAGGTGTAAGAGGAGATTGGCAAAATCCATATTTGACGCTGAAACCGGAATATGAGGCAAAGCAGATAGAAGTATTTGGGGAGATGGCAAAGAAAGGATATATATATAAAGGACTTAAGCCTGTATACTGGTGTACAGATTGTGAAACTGCATTGGCAGAAGCAGAGATAGAGTATTCTGATGAAAAATCTGATTCGATCTACGTTAAATTCAGAATTGTAGATGACTTGGGCAAATTTAAAGGCATTGTTGATGATTTAAGTAATTTGTACTTTGTAATATGGACTACAACGACTTGGACAATTCCTGCTAATCTTGCAATTTGCTTGAACCCAGATTTTGACTATGCTTTGGCGAAATACGGAAATGAAATTTACATAATGGCAAAAGATATGCTTGACAGCATTGAAAAAGAGACAGGACTTTCAAACCATGAAATAATTGCTACTTTTAAAGGTTCAGAACTGGAAGGAATGAAGGCTAAGCATCCTCTTTTTGACAGGACATCGCTTATAATATTAGGCGAACATGTAACACAAGAGGCAGGTACAGGATGTGTACACACAGCACCTGGCCACGGTGAAGAGGACTTTGTAGTTGGTCAAAAATATGGACTTGATGTTTTGAATCCTGTTGATGATAAAGGGCGATTTACTGAAAAAGCAGGAAAATACAATGGACTATTTTACTCTGATGCAAATAAGGTCATAAAAGAGGATCTTGAAAAAGCCAATGCTTTATTGGCTTCAAAGACTTTCACACACTCGTATCCTCATTGCTGGAGATGCAAAAATCCTGTTATATTCCGCGCTACAGAGCAGTGGTTTGCATCTGTAGATGGCTTTAGAGATGAAGCGCTGAAAGCGATAAAAGAAGTAAATTGGATTCCTGAATGGGGCGAAGATAGGATTACAAACATGGTTAGAGATAGGCACGACTGGTGTATATCCAGGCAAAGGATATGGGGTGTTCCAATTCCTATTTTTTACTGCAAACACTGTGGGAAAGAATTGATAAACGATGATACGATAAATGCGGTAAAGAAGTTGTTTGCAGAAAAGGGTTCTGACGCTTGGTATGAACTATCGGCCGAAGAAATACTGCCACAAGGTACAAGGTGTGAATGTGGTTCTACAGAGTTTAGAAAAGAAACGGATATTATGGATGTATGGTTTGACTCTGGTTCCAGCCATGTAGCGGTTTTAGAGACAACTGAGGGACTTAGATGGCCAGCAGACTTGTACTTGGAAGGTTCTGACCAACACAGGGGATGGTTCCAGTCATCGCTTCTTACATCTGTCGCTACAAAAGGTATCGCTCCGTATAAAAATGTATTGACACACGGTTTTGTTGTAGATGGTGAAGGGCGAAAAATGTCTAAATCCCTTGGAAATGGAATCGATCCAGCCGATGTTGTAAAAGAGTATGGTGCTGATATATTGAGGTTGTGGGCTGTTTCTGCAGATTTCACTTCAGACATGAGGATATCAAAAGAAATTTTAAAGCAGATGACTGAGTCATACAGGAAAATCAGAAACACAGCAAAATTTTTATTAAGCAACCTTTACGATTTTGATGCTGATAAAGATTTGTTGCCATATGATGAATTGTTAGATATAGATAAATGGGCTTTGTACAAATACAATGAGCTTGTGAAGGATGTAACTGAGGCTTTTGACAAATATAAATTTTATGAGTTCTTGCATCTTGTTCATACCTTCTGCATTGTAGATATGAGCAATCTGTACCTTGACATATTGAAAGACAGGCTATATACTTTCCCAGCCACATCAAAGGAAAGGAAAGCAGCTCAAACTACTTTATATATTATATTAAATGGTTTTGTAAGAATCATAGCACCAGTGCTGACATTTACGGCAGATGAAATATGGAGTTACATGCAACACGATGCAAAAAATAGTTTTGAGAGCGTTCAGCTTGCTGATTGGCCAGAACCTAATGATATCTACGATAATAAACAGTTAATCGACAATTGGAACAAGCTTTTTGATATAAGAAAAGATGTATCTAAGGCATTGGAGATATCCCGGGCAAACAAGGAAATAGGTCATTCTTTGGAAGCTCAAGTCGATATTTATGCGTCGAAAGAGCTGTACGAATTTTTGAAGCAGTTTGAAGAAGATTTTAATACAGTCTTTATAGTATCAAAAACTGTTCTTCACGAAAATGATGGGGTTATACCTGATGATGCGTACAGAAGTGAAGATTACGATATTGCCATAAAGGTAAGTCATGCACCTGGTGAAAAATGCGAAAGATGTTGGATGTACAGTGAAACTGTAGGTGAAGATAAAGAGCACCCAACAATTTGCAGTAGGTGTGCCGCACATATCTAAAGGGAGATTTCTCCCTTTTTTAATTAAAGACGAAAGGAGAGTATAAGTGTGAAAAAGATAGGCTTTATCGGCGCTATGGAGGAAGAAGTGGAGCTACTCAAGGAAGCTATTGTTAATGAACTTACGATAAATAGGGCAGATATGGATTTTTTTAGCGGTATAATAAATGGGGTAGATGCAGTTGTTGTAAAATCAGGAATAGGAAAGGTAAATGCAGCGATTGCAACACAGATATTGATATCTGAATTTAAAGTTGATTGCATAATAAACACAGGTGTTGCTGGAGGATTAAAAAAAGGCATAAATGTTGGAGATATAGTCATTTCTTCTGATGCGATAGAACATGATTTTGACACAACAGCATTTGGAGACGAATTAGGAGTAATACCTCGCATGAAGACAAGCGTATTTAAAGCTGACGAATATCTTATAGATGTGGCTTATAAGGCTGCTAATGATAATATTGATGGGAAAGCGTATATTGGCAGGATTGTTTCAGGTGATAAATTTATTTCATCAAAAGATGAGGCTTTAAAATTGGGGAGGCTTTTTAATGCATTAGCAGTTGAGATGGAAGGCGCAGCAATTGCACATACTTCATACCTTAACAATATACCATTTGTTATAATAAGAAGCATTTCAGATAATGCCGATGGAAATGCGACAAAAGATTTTAGCCAATTTGTCAAGGAAGCAGCAATAGTATCCAGTAACATAGTTAAAGAGATGATAAATCTAATCAAGGAGAATTAAACATGAGTGCTGTAAATGTAAGCCTACAAGTATTACCTATAGTTGAAGAAGAAAGAATCTATCCAGTCGTAGATAAAGTTATTGATTACATAAAATCAACAGGTGTTAAGTATTTTGTAAGCCCTATGGAAACGACTATGGAAGGAGATATCGATGTTCTCTTGGATATTGTGAAAAGGGTTCAAAATATATGCGCAGATGAAGGTGCCAAGAGAGTAATTTCGATCGTAAAGATAGACTTTAAACCTGATGGTGTGACAATTGAGGAGAAAATAGGCAAATATAGAGATGATTGTTGATGTGAGATAATTTATATTTTAGACAAGATCTTAGTGTAAAATTTTTTTAGGTGAAAAAGCAGGAAAATAGCGATGAAATGTAGAAATAAGACCTCACCATCCTCCCAAAAGGATGAGTTAGAAAATAAATAGGAAGGTGAGGTCTTATGAAAATAATTCAACATACACTTCAAAAATTCCTGCTTGTTGTAGAAAAAATTATTGGATTACTTGATGGAAAATATACCTATTTGGAATTTGAAGAAGAACTTAAAAAAATTCTAAATGAATTAGGAAAAGAGATTTGTGCAGATGTACTTCATGAACTTGATCAAAGCATATATAAAGATAAATACAAAAGGAAAAACTGGGTGGTAGTCCAAAAAGATTGTGAAAGGACAATAACAACTGCATTTGGAGATATCACATACAAAAGACGATACTATAAAAACAAAGAAACAGGAGAGAAGGCATATCTCGTAGATAAAGCTGCTGGCATCCAAAAATATGAAAGAATAGATGCTGAGCTTAAAGCTGATATAACGGATCTTTCTACAATACTCTCATATCAAAAAACCACTCAGGAACTTAAAAGAAATGGAGCTAACTGCAATGTAAGCCGGCAAACAGTAATGAACACATTAAGAAAAATAGACAACCTTCAAACATATGAAAAGCCAAAGACTAAAAAAGAAATAGAAACTTTATACATAGAAGCTGATGAAGACCATATACATCTTCAAAACGGCAAACCAGACATTGTAAAATTAATATACGTACACGAAGGAAAACAAACAATAACAAAAGGCAGAAATGAACTAAAAAATGCCGTATACTTTTCAGGTGTATACGAAGGAGAAAAAGTAGAAGAGTTATGGAAAGAAGTATGGGAGTACATTGTAAACACATATAACGAAGACAAAATAAAACGCATATACGTATCTGGAGATGGAGCAGAATGGATAAAATTCGGAGTAAAATATCTGCCTAATGCCGTATACGTATTAGACCTATTTCATCTACAAAAATACATAACAGCTGCAATAAAAGAAGATAAAAAAACAAAGAGAGAATTATGGAAAGCCATATTTAAAGCAGACAAACAAAAAGTCAATGAGCTTTTAACACAAAAATACAAAGAACTAGAATTAAACGGAACAGAAAATCCCGTAATGAAGTGCCAAACCTATATAAATAACAATTGGGATGGAATAAATTCATACAGCCTTTACAAAAAAGAAATAACAGGATGCAGTGCAGAAAGTCATGTAAGTCATGTACTTTCAGAGAGGCTATCAAGCAGACCAATTTCATGGAGCAAGGTTGGGGCTCACAAAATGGCAAAATTAAGAGCAATAAAAGCAAGCGGTATATCACTGAAAGATGTCGTATTAAAACAGCAATATGAAAGCTTAAAGCCAATAGAAATACCAAAGCAAACAGTGTATAAAGCGAAACAACAACTAAAGAAAATAAGATCAACTTATGAAAACATAATAAGCTTGCCAATATTGCAAAATAAAAAAACATTAACAAGTCAGGCTATAAAATCATTACTATTGAGAAATGCCATTTAAAAGTATGCATATATATTGAAGATTGTAGTTTTAGTTATTATTATGGGGAGCTTATTTGGGTTACCTATCACATGTAAAATTCATGAATAAATAGCATTGATATACATGATGGCTTCTTTGAAGAGCGTGAGAATCTGAGAATGAGTGAGATATTAAAAGAAAATCAAAGATTATAGAGTGAGTGGCGATTTTATGCTATCAAGAAGTTAAGAGACTTCAACACTAAAAAACTTTTCTTAAAATCCAGCTATCAATACTCATCCTTAGAGTGATAGTGAGGTCTTTTTTTCAAAAAAACCTAAAAATACTTGACACGATCGACAAGATTAAAACTATTGACATATATTTTAATACGTTATATAATTAAATCAATCGAAATGAAAAAAATCGATGAGCAGGAATAGTAAATATCGCATTAGGTTAAAGCGAGCCTGGGATGGTGGAAGCCAGGTACTGACGGCGTTATTGAATGGGCCTGCGAGATGGCGTGTGAAATGAAAGTAGCATTGCCCGGTAGTCTACCGTTAAAATGACAGGGTATCGAGAAATCTGTACCTGAATGAGATGTTTTGTACTTAGGTGGCAAAGCGAAATGAAAGCATTTCGTCCTTAGTGGATGAGATGCTTTTTTTAAACCACATAAGTATAAAACAATTTGGGTGGCACCGCGAAGTCACTTCGTCCCATTGGATGGAGTGACTTTTTTGCATATTAAGGAGGTGTATTGGTTGAATATTACTGAAAAAGAATATGAAAGGCTTGTAAAAAAGAAAATCGTCTTTCCTGTTTACGAGGAGATAAACGGTGATGAATTAACGCCAATCAATATTTTTTACAATCTAGATGGTGAAAATAAATTCCTTTTGGAAAGTGCTGAAAGCAGTAAAATGTGGGGTAGATATTCGTTTATAGGTTCAAATCCGTATTTGAAGATCAAAAGTAATGATGATTTAATCCAGATTGATGGTGATGAGAAGAAAATAAAATACGGCAGGATTCTTGACTCTATAAGAGAAAATATGATGTACGAGTATGATAATTGCGGTCTTGAATTTCCATTTACAGGTGGAGCAATAGGCTATGCTGGATATGATGTCATAAGGCAATATGAATATCTTCCATCGAAAAATGTAGATGAAATAGGAATACCTGATGCGTATTTTATGTTTTATAAGACCATAATTTGCTATGATCACTATAAACATAATGTATCTGTTATTTACAATGTATTTCCCGATGAGAATGAAGAGTATGACGCTATAAAAGGAAAATTGAGGAAAGTGATCTTAGACATAAAGAGTAATGTAAAAATTCACGATATAAAGCCAAAAAAACTCATTTCTGATATTGATTATAATCTTACTAAAGAAGAATTTTGCAATATTGTAATTAAAGCAAAAGAATATATAAAAAACGGCGACATATTTCAGGTAGTTCCGTCTCAGAGACTTAAAGTTAAAACAGATTCTGTACCTTTTGATGTATACAGGAGACTGAGGAATGCAAATCCATCACCATACATGTTTTACATCGACTTTGACGATTTCCAACTGATAGGTTCGTCGCCAGAAAGCCTTGTATCCGTATTTGGCAATAAAGTTACTACAAATCCCATTGCAGGAACCAGAAAAAGAGGAAAAAGCACTGAAGAAGATTTAATATTGAAAGATGAGCTTTTAAATGATGAGAAGGAAAAGGCGGAACACGTCATGTTAGTTGACCTTGGAAGAAATGATATAGGTAAAGTAAGTGAATTTGGTACTGTCAGATTGGATAGATTCATGGAAGTCGATTTTTATTCACATGTAATGCACATTGTATCGAAAGTTTCAGGCATCTTGAGAAAAGGTCTTACAGCGTTTGATGCACTAATTGCATGTCTTCCTGCTGGAACAGTTTCGGGTGCACCGAAAATAAGAGCGATGGAGATAATTGATGAGCTGGAGAATGTAAAGAGGTCATTTTATGCTGGGGCAGTCGGCTATTTTTCCTACAATGGGGATATGGATATGTGCATAGCAATAAGAACGTTGTTATTAAAAAGTGGTACTGCATTTATTCAAGCTGGATGTGGAATTGTATATGATTCTCAGCCAGAAGCTGAATACTATGAAACTTTAAATAAGGCAATGGTCTTAAAGGAGGTGCTTTGATGCTTCTTCTCGTGGATAATTATGATTCATTTACCTATAACTTATATCAATTCATAGGCGAAATTTACAGCGATATATTAGTTGTCCGCAACGATAAAATAGGATTAAATGACATAGCTTTAATGAATCCAAAGGGAATAATTATATCACCTGGGCCGGGAAGACCAGAAAATGCTGGAATTTCAGTAGACATAGTCGATGAGTTTGAAGGCAAAATACCTATATTAGGGATTTGCCTTGGACATCAAGCTATTGGATATGCTTATGGCGCAAAAATAATCAAAGCAACCACTATAATGCATGGTAAGACTTCATCTGTCAATCATGTTGGCAAAGGAATATTTGAAGGTATAAAAAGTCCAATAAAAGCCATGAGATATCATTCGCTTGTAATTGACAAAAGCTCATTGCCAAAATCATTAGAAATAACTGCAGAAACAGATGATGGAACTATTATGGCAGTTAAGCATAAGTTCTATCATGTGTACGGACTTCAATTTCATCCAGAGTCTATTTTAACAGATGATGGTAAAAATATATTAAAAAATTTTGTGGAGGGGATCTGCAATGTTAAAGGAAGCCATTGAAAAGATCATTAAAGGGGAGAATTTAACCGAGACAGAGGCAAAAAGCGCCATGGATGTAATAATGAAAGGGGAATCAAGCCCGCCATTGATTGGTGGTTATCTTATAGGCCTTAGGATGAAAGGCGAATCAATCGATGAGATAACCGGTTCTGCAAAGTCAATGATAGAAAATGCAAAAAAATTGAAGCTTGATTCTCAATATGTCATAGATACCTGTGGAACGGGAGGTGACGGCGGAAAAACATTTAATATTTCTACTGCAGTTGCAATAATTTCTTCGTCTGCTGGAATCAAAATAGCCAAACATGGCAACAAAGCTGTTTCCAGTAAAAGCGGCAGTGCCGATGTATTAAATGAATTAGGTGTAAAAATCGATGCAGAACCGGAGATGACCAAGAAATTCATCGATGAGGTAGGATTTGGATTCCTTTTCGCACCTTTGTATCATTCAGCCATGAAAAACGTAGCCCCCATAAGAAAAGAACTTGGTTTAAGAACAGTTTTTAATATATTAGGACCATTGACAAATCCGGCTTCTGTTAAAGGCCAAGTTTTAGGCGTTTATGATAAAAACCTGACGCATATATTAGCAGAAGTTTTGCTAAAATTGGGGTGTGAAAGAGCTTTAGTTGTTCACGGAAATGATGGACTTGACGAAATAACCACTACCACTACTACAACTGTTTCAGAAGTGAGAGATGGTAAGGTTACTGATTACACAATTGACCCTAATGATTACGGTATTAGACTGTCGAAAGATTCGGATATTGGTGGCGGTGATTCAAAGGAAAATGCAAAAATCATTTTAGACATATTAAATGGTGAAAAAGGCCCTAAAAGAGACATTGTAGTTTTAAATAGCGCTGCAGCTTTGTATGTTGGTAAAGCGGTTGATAGCATTAAGGAAGGTGTTAAGCTTGCAGAATATCTCATTGATTCAGGCAAGGCATTAGGCAAGCTGAATGACATATTAAGTTTTCAGAAGGTGTATTTGCAATGATACTTGATGATATTATCTTTAAGAAAAAAAAACAGGTGGAAATGAAAAAAATTAAAAAAACGCTGGATGATATATTAAAAGAAATTAAAAACGACAAAGATGTGAGGAATTTTAAAGAAGCGTTGAAAGCTGAGGATATATCAATAATAGCTGAAATAAAAAAAGCTTCTCCGTCGAGAGGAACAATTTTAGATGACTTTGATCATATAAAAATTGCTAAATTGTATGAAGATGCCAATATCGAAGCCATATCTGTTCTTACAGAAAAAAATTATTTTAAAGGAGATGATTCATATATAAACGATGTGAAAGAAGTAACATCAAAGCCAATTCTTAGAAAAGACTTCATATTTGACGAATACCAAATATACGAAAGCAAATTAATTGGTGCAGATGCTGTCTTGCTAATAGTGGCTGTACTTGGAGATGATTTAAAGAAGTTTTACGATATTGCAAAAAAAATTGGATTAGATGCCATTGTTGAGGTTCATGACGAACGAGAACTTGAAATAGCATTAAATGCGAATGTAGATATTTTGGGTATAAATAACAGGGACTTAAAGGATTTTCGCGTTGATTTAAAGACGACAGAAAGGCTTATTAGATACGTGCCAAGTGGTGTTCTGTTGGTATCTGAAAGTGGCATAAAGACCCCTGATGACGTAAAATTTTTAAAATCATTAGGTGTAAATGCTGTCCTAATTGGTGAAACATTTATGAATATAATCAAAAATGGTGGGAAAATTGATGATTTCGTAATTCAATCAAAGGGTGTTTAAAATGACATTGGTGAAAATATGTGGAATAAGGCGGGCAGAAGATATAGAATACCTTAATAATTTAAAGCCTGATTATGCTGGTTTTGTCTTTGCTGAAAGCAAGCGGAAAGTGGATGTAAATACGGCATATAGCCTTATTAAAAATCTCGACAGACAAATAAAAAAAGTCGGTGTTTTTGTAAATGAAAAAGTTTCAGTAGTAAAGGATGTAGCTGTTTATCTGAATTTAGATGTTTTGCAATTCCATGGCGATGAGCAACAAGATTATATAGACAATTTTGATGATTATACTGTATGGAAGGCAATTCGGATTAGTGAAAAAAGCGATGTTTTTAGATTGCGAGATTATAATGTTGATGGTATTCTCCTTGACAGCAAGATAAATGGCTTTTACGGTGGTTCAGGTATGAAATTTGATTGGAATTTAGTTAATGATGTAAAGGACAACTTAAAGTGCAAGTTTATTTTAGCAGGAGGCATTAATCCTGACAATGTTTTAAAAGCTGTAGAAACAGCTAGACCGGATGTAATAGATGTATCCAGTGGTGTTGAAGTCGGTGGCTTTAAAAATTATCAATTGATGAAAGATTTAATATGTAAAGTGAGGAGTGTAAAATGGTAGGAAGATTTGGTAAATTTGGTGGCCAATATGTGCCGGAAACGATTATGAATGCATTGATAGAACTTGAAGACGAATTTTACAAGGCGATAAACGATGAAAATTTTATTGATGAATACAAATATTATTTAAGAGAATATTCTGGAAGGCCTACACCGTTGTATTTTGCAAGAAATTTAACCGAGAGATTAGGTGGCGCAAAAATATATTTGAAGAGAGAAGATTTAAACCATACTGGTGCCCATAAAATAAACAACGTAATAGGACAAATATTGTTGGCTAAAAGAATGGGCAAAAGGAAAGTCATCGCTGAAACAGGTGCAGGGCAACACGGTGTAGCGACTGCAACAGGTGCTGCGATGTTTGACATGGAATGTGAGGTATTTATGGGAGAAGAAGACATAACAAGGCAATCATTGAACGTATTTAGAATGAAGTTGTTGGGTGCAAAAGTTACTCCTGTTAGGACGGGAACTGGCACATTGAAAGATGCTGTTAACGAAGCGATACGCCATTGGGTCACAAATATCGATGATACATTTTACGTGATGGGTTCTGTTGTAGGACCGCATCCATATCCGATAATGGTTAGAGATTTTCAGAGAGTGATCGGTGACGAGACGAGAGAACAAATTTTAAGCAAAGAAAAGAGATTGCCAGATTATATTGTTGCATGTGTAGGCGGTGGTAGCAATTCTATGGGGATATTTTACCCTTTTATAAACGATTTATCAGTTAAACTTATAGGTGTAGAAGCTGCAGGTCTTGGAATAGATACAGATAAACATGCTTCTACAATGGCAAAAGGAAGTATCGGCATTCTCCATGGCATGATGACTTATCTTCTTCAAGACGATGAAGGACAGATAATGCCTGTGTACTCAATATCAGCAGGACTCGATTATCCTGGGGTTGGGCCTGAACATGCTTATTTGAGGGATATCGGCAGAGCGCAATATGTATATGCAACTGATGAAGAAGCTTTGTCAGCTTTTATGGATTTATCTCAAATTGAAGGAATCATTCCGGCGTTGGAAAGTGCCCATGCTGTTGCGTATGCAATGAAACTTGCTCCAAATCTTAGCAAAAATGATATTATAGTTGTAAATTTGTCAGGTAGAGGAGATAAAGACGTCAATACAGTAGCAAATGTTTTGGAGGTTGAGCTATGATGTTGTCAAGTGTGGAAGTTAACAACTTAAGAGAAAACAGGATTGATAAAAAATTCAATGAATTAAAGAAAAAAGGACGAAAAGCACTAATTACATTTATAACTGCTGGAGATCCCGATATAGATGTAACCATCAATTTAGTGTATAAAATGGTCGAAAGTGGAGCTGACATTATAGAGATCGGAATTCCATATTCGGACCCGCTGGCAGATGGACCTATAATACAAGCTTCATCTGCCAGAGCGCTGAAAAAAGGTACTAAAATAGATAATATAATGAATGCTGTTAAAATAATAAGACAAAATACAGATGTACCGCTTGTGTACCTTGTTTATTACAATTCCATCTATAAATATGGAATTGAAAAATTTTTAAAGAATGCAAAAGAATCAGGTGTAGATGGACTAATTATACCCGATTTGCCACTGGAGGAAAGAAAAGACATAAAAGAATTATCTGAAAAACACCATGTTTATTTGATACCGTTAGTTGCACCTACTTCAAATGACAGGATAAAAAAGATTTGTGAAAACGGAAAAGGCTTTGTGTATTGTGTTTCCACAAAAGGCGTTACAGGTGTGAGGAATTCTATTGAAACTGATATTGAAAAGTACATGCATTTGGTGTCAAAGTACACTAATTTGCCAAAAGCAATTGGATTTGGCATATCTGGACCTGAGATGGCGAAAAAATTTGCTCCGTACTGTGATGGAATAATAATTGGCAGTGCAATAGTTAAAATGATAAATGATTCAAGAAATAATGATGAAATATTTAACAGTGTGATAAATTTTATATCATCAGTCAAAGATGTAATTTAAAAGGAGGCTATTTGCCTCTTTTTAAATTTAATCATTGATTATTATTGTAAAACTGATATAATTAAGATAAGAAATATTAAAAGAAAATAATTATCAAAGGAGGAAAAGTTGATGGTTGAAGTAGAAAAAGAAGCCCCTGATTTCATTCTTATGTCAAGTGATGGAAAGAATGTCTCTTTAAAAGATTATAGGGGTAAAAAAGTTGTTCTTTACTTTTATCCCAAGGACAATACGCCTGGATGCACAAAGGAAGCTTGCCAGTTTAGAGACAACATAAATTCTATTGAAGATAATGACGCAGTTGTAATAGGGGTAAGCTTAGATGATTTAGAGTCTCATAAAAAATTTATTGAAAAATTTGATTTGCCATTTATACTCTTAAGCGATGATGATGCTAAAGTTTCAACAGAGTACGGTGTCTATAAAGAAAAAAATATGTATGGAAAGAAAAAAATGGGCATAGAAAGATCAACTTTTGTAATAGATAGGAAAGGCATAGTAAAGAAAATTTTTAGGAAAGTGAAAGTTGATGGACACGTAGATGAGATATTGAAAGTGCTAGAAGAAATTGATTAAAGATTTAGTGCGCTTTATGCGCACTTTTAATAATTTAGAATAGGCAGACTGAAAGCAGCTATTAATGCAACTATCATTACAATGACAATAGTCAAAGCTACATATTTATGCCATTTTCTGTTGTAAAAAGGGTTTAAAAAATCTTTATTTTTCTTTTTTTTCATTTTATTCCCCTCATCAATTTTACTAAGATAATTTTATTAAAATATACATCTTCTTATTACTAATTTAAGCATATTTAAGTTTAAAAAACAATAAATTATTAATAAACTTTGCCCAAAAAGACAAAATAGTTTATAGGAGGAATGGGGCTTGGATAATAAATTATTAAATGAAATAAAAAAGCAAATTGAAAAAATGTCTGAGATGATGGAAAAAATGAAAATAGCTGACTATGTAGAATTGATGCAAAGCCCTTATAGACTCCTATGGCTTAACTTTGTCGGTGGGCTTGCACGTGGTTTTGGCATGGCTATAGGATTTACATTGCTTGGAGCAATTGTAATATACATATTGCAAAGAGCGGTTTTATTGAATTTGCCTATTATAGGCAATATTATTGCTCATATAATTAAAATTGTTCAACAAAATTTATGATAGAAAGGCATGTGGTTATTATGGATGACAAAAAATTAGAGTACTTTAGAAAAAGACTTATTGATGAAAGAAATAAAATTTTGCATACTTTAAACGAGATGGATGATAATAATGGAACTGGAAAAATTGGTGAGAGAGAATATTATCAGGAACTATCATTAGCGGACAATCATCCAGCAGACATAGCTTCGGAAGTATATGAATTAGAGAAAAATTACGCATTAAAAGATAACGAACAACACGTTTTGAGGCAAATCGATGATGCTCTTTCACGGATGGTTAGCGGTAAGTATGGTATATGCAATCATTGTCATAAAGAAATTGAAATAGAAAGGTTAGAAGCATTGCCATATACACCTTTGTGCGCAAAATGTGCGAAAAATAATGATTTAAAATTAAGCGATCTTAGATTTTCACGCCCCAACGAAGAAAGAACTATTAAATATCTTTTTGGATGGGGATACATGGATTCTAAAGACGAAAATCAATTTGACGCTGAGGATTCGTATCAAGCGGTAGCAAGGTATAATAAAACTAAGGCAGGGCTTGATAATTATGATGACGATTACGATGATTATAATTCAGGATATGTGGAAGAGGTAGACAAAATAAGCAATGAAGATTACAAAAAAACATTAAAATAAAAGCGAATCTTGTGTTTAAAAAGCATTTTAGGCATAAAAATGGCAGGGGAGACAAGAATCGAACTCGCAACCTACGGTTTTGGAGACCGCCGCTCTACCAATTGAGCTACTCCCCTGCGACGAAATTTATTATATCATAGTATATTTATCTAGTCAATAACTAAGTGCATTTTATTTCGTTGTTATTCTGTCATAAAACTCAACAAAAAAAGTGTGCAAAATATAAAAATAATTCGTAACTTGCTCGAATTTTAAGTTAAATTCTTTTATTACGATTTATCCAATGTTATAATATTAATGGTAATTAAAAAGCAAAGGAGAGTTAAGTATGAACAGGATTGATGAATTAGCAATTAATACTATACGTATACTTTCAATCGAACAGGTGCAAAAGGCTAACTCTGGACATCCAGGTATGCCAATGGGTTCTGCTCCAATGGCATATACATTGTGGGCCAAATATTTAAAGCACAGTCCCCAAAATCCTAAATGGGCTGGGCGAGATAGATTTATATTATCTGCTGGACATGGTTCTGCACTTTTATATTCATTGTTGCATCTTTTTGGCTATGGACTTACAATAGAAGATCTTAAGAATTTTAGACAATGGCAAAGTTTAACTCCGGGACATCCAGAATATGGGCATACACCAGGTGTTGAAATTACTACAGGTCCATTGGGACAAGGTATTTCAAACGCTGTTGGCATGGCAATCGCCGAGACTTATATGGCAAGCAAATTTAACCGTCCAGGGTATGACATAGTAGATAATTATACATACGCTATCGTTGGCGATGGATGCCTCATGGAGGGCATTTCGTCTGAAGCGTGTTCTTTAGCTGGAACGCTAAAGCTTGGTAAATTGATAGCATTGTACGATTCCAATAACATTTCTATCGAAGGTGGTACAGATATTGCTTTTACAGAAGATGTTGGTAAAAGATTTGAGGCTTATGGTTGGCAAGTTATAAAAGTAGATGATGGTAATGACGTAGAAAAGATAGGAAAAGCTATTGAAGAAGCAAAGGCAGACAAAGAAAGGCCGTCACTTATCATAGTAAAGACAGTGATTGGATACGGCTGCCCAGAGAAACAAGGAAAAGCTTCAGCACATGGAGAGCCACTGGGAGATAAAAATGTAGAGGCAACTAAAAAGTTTTTGGGATGGGATTATGATGAGGAATTTTATGTTCCAGATGAAGTGCGTAAGCATTTTGAAAATATCATAGAAGAATTAAATAAAGAAGAAGAAAAATGGAATAGAATGTTTGAAAATTATAGAAAAGACTATCCAGAATTAGCAGAAGAATGGGATAAATGGCACAGTGAGAAATTGCCGGTTGATTTAGTCGCTGACGAAGGCCTTTGGAATTTTAAAGTAAAGACGGCTACAAGGTCTTCATCTGGAGACGTTTTGAATTATTTGGTTAAGCTTGTCCCAAATCTGATAGGTGGTTCTGCAGATCTTGCGCCATCTACAAAGACTTACACAAAAGATAGAGGCGACTATAGCAGCGAAAACAGAGGTGGCTCTAATTTTCACTTTGGCGTTAGAGAACATGCAATGGCAGCGATTGCGAATGGAATGGCTGCTTATGGCGGTATTATACCTTATGTATCTACATTCCTCGTATTCAGTGATTATATGAAGGGTGCTGTAAGGTTATCTGCATTGATGAAGCTTCCTGTAATTTACGTATTTACTCATGACAGCATTGGCGTTGGCGAGGATGGTCCAACACACGAACCGATAGAACATTTGCCAATGTTAAGAAGCATTCCAAACTTGACGGTTATAAGGCCTGCAGACTCAAAAGAAGTTTCTGCTGCATGGTGCTACGCTCTTAACAAAAAAGACGGTCCAACAGCATTGATATTGACAAGGCAAAATCTTCCTGTTTATGATGAGACATCAAAAGATGCTTTAAAAGGCGGATATGTGTTGTGTGATGCTGAAAATGGAAATCCAGATGTGATTTTATTGGCCAGTGGTTCAGAGGTTAGTTTGATTTATGAGGCATACAAAGTGCTTAAAGAGAAGGGGATTAAGGCGAGGGTAGTAAGCATGCCTTCAATGGAGATATTTGATATGCAACCAAATGAATACAAAAAAACAGTGCTTCCTGATAATGTGAGAGCCAGAATTGCAGTAGAGGCTGCAAGTACTATGAGCTGGTATAAATACGTTGGCCTTGATGGCTGTGTAATTGGTCTTGATCATTTTGGAGCATCTGCGCCTGGTGAAATACTCTTTAGAGAATTTGGATTCACTGTTGAAAATGTCGTCAACAAGGTATTAGAGCTATTAAAGTGATGAATAAGAGTGCTTTATCGCACTCTTATTCAAAAATTTTTAGGAATCATACAAGTATGCTTTATTTAAGAAAGGAATGGTATCATGAGTGTTACGATTAAAAAGGTTTCATTTTCGGGTTGGAATAATTGCATTGAAGTTTCTAATGGGGTGGTTGATTTTATAGCTACAACGGAAATAGGTCCAAGGATAATGAGATTTGGGTTTGTAGGACAAGAAAATGAATTCAGCATTAATGAAGAAGATGCAGGTAAAAAAGGTGAGGACATTTGGAGAAATTATGGTGGGCATAGATTGTGGCACAGCCCTGAAGCCATGCCAAGAACATATACACTTGATAATTTTCCAATAAAGTACGAAGAAATAGAAAATGGCATTAAGCTTATTCAAGAGCCTAAAGATTATGCATATATACAAAAGGAAATTGAAATAACTTTAGAACCAGATAAACCTATTGTAAATGTTAAGCATACGCTTACAAATAAAGGTGCTTGGGCGGTAGAGCTTTCACCATGGGCTATATCTATCATGGCAACAGGAGGTCTTCAAGTCGTTGAGCAACCTATGAAAGACACTGGACTTTTGCCAAATAGAGCTTTAGTATTGTGGCCTTACTCTCATATGAAAGATCACAGAATACACTTTGGAGACAAATACATAATTTTTGAGCAAGACCCTAATAAAAAAGAACCATTTAAATTTGGAATTCAAAATGAAAAAGGATGGGCAGCGTACTTTAATCATGGACATCTTTTTATAAAGAAATTTAAACATGATGAAAATGCAGTTTATCCGGATTACAATGCTTCTTACGAAACATATACGACAGATTGGATGATGGAAATGGAGTCATTAGGTCCTATGGTAAAATTAGAACCTGGTGCATCAACTGTGCATTTAGAAGATTGGATTTTATACGATAATGTTAAAAGACCATCTATAGATGAAAAAGAGATAGAAGAATTGTTATCCAAGTACGTAAAATAATTTTTGAAAGATTGAAATCTAAATTAGGGCTCGATTTTCAAGCCCTAATTTTAAGCTTTTACTTAGGAGGATAAATTTTGGAAATTATCATTGTTTTTATTTCTATTTTAATTGACCAAATTTCAAAATACTTTGTAGTGAGGTATTTAAAACCCATTGGGACTTTTCCTATAATAGACAATGTATTTAACTTTACGTACGTTGAAAATAAAGGTGCTGCTTTTGGAATATTGCAAAATAAGACAGTATTTTTTATAATAATAACGGTTATTGTTGGGACAATATTGGTGTATTCAATTATAAATATACCCAGCAGTACATTTTATAAGTTTACTTTATCCATGATTCTCGGTGGAGCCATCGGAAATTTGATCGATAGAGTCAGATTAGGGTATGTTGTAGATTTCATTGACTTCAGGTTTTTTCCAGCAGTCTTTAATTTAGCTGATTCCATGATAGTAGTAGGCGCTATATTGTTGTGCTATACTTTGATATTTAAAAAAGAAAGTCAATAATAGTAGGTTATATGCTTGGAAGGGTTGTAATTCATGAACATAGTTAATATTGTGAATATAATTGCAGAAAAAGATGATGTAGATAAAAGAATAGACTCTTTTTTAGCTTCGGAAGTAGATTATACAAGATCATATTTAAAGAAATTGATATTAGATGAACTTGTTAAAGTTAACGGCAAATCGGTAAAGCCTAATTATAAGGTAAGGGAAGGTGATGTGATAAACTTAAATATACCTGAAGCGGAAGAAATAGACTTAAAACCAGAAAATATTCCTCTTGATATTATTTACGAAGATGATGATATAATTGTTGTAAATAAGCCTCAAGGCATGGTGGTTCACCCTGCTCCTGGTAATTTAAGTGGTACACTTGTCAATGCGCTTTTATACCATTGCACAAATTTGTCGGGCATAAATGGAGAATTAAGGCCGGGAATTGTCCATAGGCTTGATAAAGATACTTCTGGCGTAATGGTTGTTGCTAAAAATGACAAAGCTCATCTTGAGCTTTCAAATCAAATAAAAAACAGGACTATTTTAAAGAAATATTTAGCGATCGTTGAGGGAGTAATTAAAAACGATGAAGGAGCTGTAGAGGCTCCAATAGGAAGAGATCATATTGAGAGAAAAAAGATGGCTGTTGTAAAAGATGGACGCTATGCTTTAACATTGTATAGAGTTCTCGAAAGGTATAAAAACAATTCTCTTGTAGAAGCGATAATAAAAACTGGTCGCACTCATCAGATTAGAGTTCATATGGCATATATTGGGCATCCAATTGTAGGTGACGAAGTTTACGGATATAAAAAACAGAGATTTAATCTTTCAGGTCAGGTGTTACATTCAAAGCTTTTAGGCTTAGTGCATCCATCTAAGAAAGTTTATATGGAATTTGAGGCACCAACTCCTGAATATTTTGAAAAGTTAATGAAAGTATTAAAAGAAAAGCAGTAGTTCTTTTCTGGCTTGACACGTCAATATATTAAAGTTATAATATCAAATAAATAGCTTGATATAGTATACTGCGATGAGTAGGAGAGTAGCAAAAGCACATATAAAAGGGAGAAGATACCGTGACTGAGAGTATCTTTATATCACTGCCTTTGCGAAAGACGCCTATTAGCATATTGGTCGATATGTAGGCCAAATACGTAAACCTGCGTTAAAGGAAAGAGTTGTAATCAGGGTGGCACCACGGGAAATTCTCTCGTCCCTGCAATTTATTTGCGGGATTGAGAGAATTTTATATTATATAATACTTAAGTATAAAGAGGAGTTGATTTTATGCTTACAAAAGCGCCTAGAGGGACAAAAGATGTACTTCCATCAGAAGCTTACAAATGGCAATATTTAGAAAATATGATAAGAGAAATATGTGCAGATTTTGGATTTAAAGAAATTAGAACACCTGGGTTTGAGCACACTGAACTATTTTTAAGAGGTGTTGGCGAATCAACTGATATTGTCAGAAAGGAAATGTACACTTTTAATGACAAGAGCGGTAGAAGTATTACTTTAAAGCCTGAGGGAACTTCGCCTGCTGTAAGAGCGTTTGTTGAACACAACTTATACGCAGAAACGATGCCAGTTAAGATTTACTACATAACACCAGTATATAGATATGAAAGACCTCAGTCAGGAAGGCTTAGGGAACACCATCAATTTGGAATAGAAATGTTTGGGTCAAATGACGCCTTGGCTGATGCTGAAGTAATCAGTGTTGCTATGACTCTATTCAATAAATTGGGACTTAAAAATTTGGAGCTAAATATCAACAGCATTGGATGTCCTAACTGCAGAAGGGAATATAACAAAGCGTTGAAAGAATTTTTAGGAGAAAATATTGAAAATTTATGTGATGATTGCAAAGAAAGATATAAGATAAATCCCATGAGAGTCCTTGATTGCAAGGTTGAAAGTTGTAAAAGAATATTGAAGGACGCACCGTTAATGCTTAATTATCTTTGTGATGATTGCAAAAATCACTTTGAAAGTCTTCAATCTTATTTAAAAGAAGCGGGATTTAACTTTATCATTAATCCTAAGATAGTTAGAGGTCTTGACTATTATACTAAAACAGCTTTTGAAATAATATCAAACGACATAGGTGCACAAGGTACTGTTTGTGGTGGAGGAAGATACGATGGTTTAGTAGAAGAATGTGGAGGTCCTTCTGTACCTGGTGTAGGGTTTGGATTGGGACTTGAACGTTTGTTGCTGACGCTTGAAAACAGCGGCATTGAAATACCCGCTCCAAAGCGTCCAGATCTTTTCATATGCACAATCGGAAATGAAGCAAAGAAATATGCGTTTTCTATGGCTACAAAACTTAGGAGTTTGGGAATTTCAGTTGAGATTGACAATATGGGAAGAAGTCTTAAAGCACAGATGAAATACGCTAATAAACTAAATGTAAGGTATACGATAATTTTAGGTGAAGACGAACTTAAAAATGGCAAGGTAAAAATGAAAAACATGGACACTGGAGAAGAAAGTGCAATTGAGCTTGATAAAATTTATGATAAAATATCAGAATAGATGGAGGTATATTGATGGGAGAGCAATTGGCAGGCATGAAAAGAACACATATGTGCGGAGAACTTACAATTAACGATGTTGGGAAAAATGTCGTTGTGATGGGATGGGTTCAAAGAAGGAGAGATCTTGGAGGACTCATATTTTTAGAATTGCGGGATAGGACCGGGCTTATACAGATTGTTTTTAGTGAGCAGCTTTCAAAGGAAGCATTTGATAAAGCTCAGCATGTGAGAAATGAGTATGTTTTGGCTGCATCAGGTAAAGTTGTAAAGAGATCGGAAGAAAATGTGAATCCAAATCTTGAGACAGGAAACATAGAGATTTACGTAAGCGAATTTAAAATTTTAAGCAAAGCTGAGACACCACCATTCATGGTGGAGGATAGAAATAATGTGTCTGAGGCGATTAGATTAAAGTACAGGTATTTGGATTTAAGAAGACCATCGATGCAGAAGATTTTGATTACAAGATACAAGATAACGAGAATTGTGAGAGACTTTTTGGATAAAAACGGCTTTATAGACATAGAAACGCCGCTTCTCATAAAAAGCACTCCAGAAGGAGCTAGAGATTATCTTGTTCCAAGTAGGGTACAACCTGGCAAATTTTTTGCGTTGCCACAATCACCGCAGATATTTAAGCAGCTTTTAATGATATCAGGTTTTGATAGGTACTATCAGATTGCAAAATGCTTAAGAGATGAGGATTTAAGAGCAGATAGGCAGCCTGAGTTTACGCAGATCGATATAGAGATGTCGTTTGTCGATGAAGATGATGTCATATCCATAAATGAGCGTATGATAGCTAAAATATTTAAGGAAATTTTGAATATCGACTTGGAAGTTCCTTTTAGGAGAATTTCTTGGCAGGAAGCAATGGACAGGTTTGGCTCTGACAAGCCTGATTTAAGATTTGGAATGGAGTTGAAAAATCTTTCATCAATATTTGCAGACTCTGAATTTAAAGTTTTTAGAGATGCAATAGAAAATGGTGGTTCTGTAAGGGCAATAAATGTGAAAGGTGCAGCATCTATTCCTAGAAGACAATTAGATGAGCTTGTAGAATACGTAAAAACATATAAAGCTAAAGGACTTGTATGGATACAGATGTCAGATGATGGTCCAAAATCCCAAATCTCAAAATTTTTGAAAGAGGATGAGTTGGCACAGGTTTTAAATGCCATGGAAGCAGAAAAAGGCGATTTGATATTAATAGTAGCTGACAGAAACAATATGATAGTTTATGATGCTTTAGGTCATTTGAGATTGGAAATGGGGAGAAGATACAATCTTATTGACGAGAACAAGTACGAATTTTTGTGGGTTGTCGATTTTCCATTGTTGGAATACAGCGAAGAAGAAAAAAGGTATGTTGCGATGCACCATCCGTTTACTGCTCCAAAAGACGAGGATATAGAAATGCTTGACAAGAATCCGGGCCAGGTAAGAGCAAAAGCGTATGACATAGTTCTAAATGGTATGGAAATAGGTGGTGGCAGTATCAGGATACATGATACAGAATTGCAGAAGAAGATGTTTAAAGTGCTTGGTTTTAACGATGAAGATGCTGAGGCACGATTTGGATTTTTATTAAATGCTTTTAAATATGGAGCACCGCCACATGGTGGCATTGCATATGGGCTTGACAGATTGACAATGATACTTACGGGTACAGATAATATAAGGGATGTTATCGCATTTCCAAAAACCCAGAATGCATGCGATCTTATGTCGGATGCGCCATCTGAAGTTTCGAAAGAACAGTTGGATGAATTACACATAAAGGTTGACCTATAAACGTTTAACCTTGAAAAATGCTTAAAAATGTGATAATATATTTTTAGAAACCCTATGGTGTGCGTGAAATGCGGTAATGTTTTGAGCCAACACCTATTAAAAGGGAGCCTGGGCTCTGGTAATGGAATATAAGCCATCTTTGAATGGACATATGAAGTTATCAGGAGGGCACCCACCTGCGAGAGCAGGTTCAAAACCACCGACTTAACGGCACTATGGGGATTTTTTATTGGAGGAATCAGCATTGTTACACGCTTTTTCGAGAACGGAACTATTAATAGGGAAAGATAATTTAGATAAATTAAAAAGATCTACTGTCGCTGTTTTTGGGATGGGCGGTGTAGGATCGTACACAGCAGAAGCTTTAGCACGAAGTGGCATTGGAAAATTGGTAATAGTAGACGATGACACAGTCTGCTTAACTAACATAAATAGACAAATACATGCTACAAGAAAGACAGTTGGTAAACCAAAAGTTGAAGTTATGAAAGAGAGGCTTTTAGAGATAAATCCTAATCTTAAAGTTATATCACATCAAACTTTCTATAGTAGCGAGAATAGCAATATTTTGTTGTCCTGCGATTATGATTATGTAGTAGATGCTATTGACACAGTATCGTCGAAAATAGATCTTGTCGTTAAATGCAATGAGATGGGCATACCTATTATAAGCTGCATGGGCGCAGCAAATAAACTGGATCCTACAAAGTTTGAGGTGGCTGATATATACGATACGAGTATATGTCCTCTTGCAAAAGTTATGAGATATGAGCTTAGAAAACGTGGTATAAAATCGCTAAAAGTTGTTTATTCTAAAGAAAAGCCCATAAAACCTCTTTTGGATGTGGAAACTTGTAAAAAACAGTGTATATGCACAAATAAAGAAAGAACTTGTGTCAAAAGAAGGCAGATACCAGGTAGTGTATCTTTTGTACCACCTGTAGCAGGATTTATATTGGCTGGTGAAGTCATAAAGGATATACTTGGGTACAAGTGAAAAATATGTTGACAAATTTTCGCGGAAAGATTATACTAAATTTGTACCTAATAGGGGTATGGGAGGTAATTATGAATTCATATCAAGATGAAAAAGACGATTTGCTAAGAAGGCTAAAAAAAATCGAAGGACAAATAAAGGGAATACAAAAAATGATAGAAAAAGACATATACTGTGTAGATGTCCTTATACAGGTTGCTGCCGTTAGATCTGCAATAAATAGCGTAGGTAAAATATTGCTTAAAAGTCATACTCTTGGGTGCGTGAAAGATGCTATAAATACTGAAAAGCAAGATGACATGATTGACGAGCTTGTTGAGACATTTATGAAATTTATGAAATGACTTAAAGATTTTTAGGTTTATTTATTGGATAAAATAAATCTAAAAGAAAAAGCTAATAGTTAAAGAATTTTTAAAATATAATTAGGAGGTAGAAAAATGGCTGAAGTTAAAATAACAAAGGACAATTTTCAGGAGGAGGTAGTTAATTCAAATATACCTGTTTTGGTAGATTTTTGGGCAGAGTGGTGTGGACCTTGCAGAATGGTTTCGCCTATAATAGAAGAGTTAGCTGAAGATTATGAAGGAAAAGTGAAAGTTGGCAAAATCAATGTGGATGAAGAAAACGAGCTTGCTATGCAATTTAGGATCATGAGCATCCCTACCATAGGACTTTTCAAAGGTGGCAAAATGGTAGATAAAATCATAGGAGCAAGGCCAAAATCTGATTTTGAAGATTTTATAAATAGAAATTTATAACAAAGGAAAAACTGTTATCGCTTTTATAGCATAACAGTTTTTTTTAATTAAAATATTTATACATTAGAGTATAATAGATATTAAATTGGAAAAACTGTATATATCAAATCAAAGAAAGGAGGACAAAATGTATAGAATTCCCAATCACATTGGCGTTATTCCTGATGGAAATAGACGTTGGGCACAAAATAGAAATATGCCTAAAGAAGCTGGATATTCATACGGTTTAGAACCAGGAATTACATTGTATAAGATGTGCAGAGAGATTGGCATTAAAGAATTAACTTTCTATGGATTTACGCAGGATAACACAAAGCGACCATCTGTTCAAACAGAAGCATTTAAAAAAGCGTGTATTGATGCTGTTAAAATGCTTGAAAAGGAAGATGCAAATCTTTTAGTCATAGGAAATTATAATTCTCCCATGTTTCCGCAAGAATTGTTGCCATATTGTAAACGAAAAAGAATTGGCAGTGGAAAGATGAAAGTTAATTTTCTTGTCAATTATGGATGGCAGTGGGATTTGAATAATGCATTAAAGGCTTTAAGCAGTGGAGAAAAAAGGGATATATTAGATCTAATTTCATCAAAAGAAATATCGCGAATAGATTTAATCATAAGGTGGGGTGGCAGAAGGAGGTTAAGCGGATTTTTGCCTGTCCAGTCGATATATTCTGATTTTTATGTAATTGATGATTATTGGCCGGATTTTAAGCCTCAACATTTTTACGATGCCCTTGAATGGTATTCAAAACAAGATATTACACTTGGTGGATAAATGTCATCATTAAAGGTGGCATTTTTTATTTGCAATTACTTTTATATATATACATATGTATAGTATAATAATGCTGATGTATGAATAAAGTTTGTAAAAGGTGAAAATCATGGATATGTTTCAATTTGCACAAGACAATTTTAGAAAAAGCAATGCACCGTTGGCAGATCGCATGAGGCCTACTACTCTTGATGAGTTTGTTGGTCAAAAGCATATATTAGGGCATGATAAGCTTCTATATAGAGCCATAAAAGCTGACAAAGTCAGATCGCTTATATTTTATGGGCCACCTGGTACAGGTAAGACAACGCTTGCAAATATAATAGCTAATACGACGAAATCTAGTTTTGAAAAATTAAATGCTGTAACATCAGGAGTTACAGATATAAAGAAAATAGTAAATGAGTCAAAAGATAGATTGTCGATGTATGGAAAAAGAACCATATTATTTGTTGATGAGATACATAGATTTAATAAATCGCAGCAGGATGCACTGCTTCCGTATGTTGAAGATGGGACGATAATTTTGATTGGTGCTACAACTGAAAATCCTTATTTTGAGGTTATCCGTCCTTTAGTATCAAGGTCTATGATATTTGAACTATACCCTCTTAGTGATGATGATATAAGAGAAATAGTTTTACGAGCTTTAAACGATGAAAAGCGTGGACTTGGAAATGAAAAGATTAAGGTTACAGATGATGCGTTAAATCATATAATTGCGTATTCTGATGGTGATGCAAGGACGGCACTTAACGCGATAGAATTAGCATTTTTAACTACAGAGAGAGATGAAAATGGAGTAATTAACATAGACATTGAAGTAGCTCAAGAGTGTATCCAAAGAAAAGTGCTAAAGTATGACAAAAATGGTGACAATCATTATGACACTATTTCTGCTTTTATCAAAAGCATGAGGGGGTCTGATCCTGATGCTGCTTTATATTGGCTTGCAAAGATGATATACGCTGGAGAAGACCCCATGTTTATCGCAAGGAGAATAGTTATTTGTGCAGCAGAGGATGTTGGAAATGCAGATCCTAATGCGCTTAATATAGCCGTATCTGCTATGCAAGCAGTAAATCAGATCGGTATGCCTGAAGGAAGAATAATACTTGCACAGGCTGCAATTTATGTTGCCTGTGCGCCTAAAAGCAATTCAGCTATAATGGGCATAGATAGTGCCCTTGATGACATCAAACATCTAAAAACTGGTGCTGTTCCAATGCACCTTCAAGATGCCCATTATAAAGATGCAAAAAATTTAAATCGAGGTGTTGGGTATAAGTATGCACATGATTTTAAAAATCACTATGTAAAACAACAATACCTTCCAGACGAATTAATAGGAAAAAGATATTACAATCCATCTTCAATGGGGTTTGAAAAGAAAATATCTGAGTGGCTTAAGTTTATAAAAGATAGCGGTGATAGTTAAGGATAATTATTTGCCATAAGGATACAATAACATTTAGTTTTACATTCGAATAAATTATTGACAAAACAAATTTATAATGTTATTTTATTTAGTAGAAATCCGAGCAGAATAGTCGGTATTAAGGAGGGTCTATATGAGATTATCGACAAAGGGAAGATATGGAGTTCAAGCCATGTTTGAGCTTGCATTGTATTATGGTGAGGGACCGATATCCTTAAAGGTTATAGCTGAAAATGAGGGTTTATCCGAACATTATTTAGAACAGCTTATTGCTGTTTTGAGAAAAGCTGATTTGGTTAAAAGTATACGTGGAGCGCAAGGCGGGTATATGTTATCAGCTCCACCTGATAAGATTACAGTAGGCGATGTCATTAGAACTTTGGAAGGGTCACTTGCTCCTTCAGATTGTGTTGTAGAGGATATACCGTTTGAATGCAGCAGATCAGGTGGATGTCCGACAAAAGTTGTATTAGAAAAAATCAGAGATGCTATAAATAAAGTGATTGATTCTATTACGCTCCAGGATATGGTTGATGATTACAAAAAGATGATACAGAAAAATTCTTACATGTATTATATATAGGAGGCTTTTATGAATAGGATTTATCTCGATAATGCAGCGACTACTCCATTAAGAAAAGAAGTTTTAGATGTAATGATGCCGTATTTAAACAGTCGCTTTGGCAATCCGTCTTCACTTTATTCTTATGGACAAGAAGCTAAAAAGGCAATTGAAGAAGCCAGAGATAAAGTAGCTGCTGCAATTTGCGCTAATGCAGATGAGATTTTTTTTACAAGCGGAGGTACAGAATCAGATAATTGGGCTTTAAAAGGTGCTGCATATGCCTTAAAAGAGAAAGGCAATCACATAATAACATCCAGCGTAGAACACCATGCAATACTGCATACCTGTCAATATCTTGAGAGTCAAGGATTTGAAATAACTTATTTACCTGTAGATGAGTATGGATTAGTAGATCCAAATGAATTGAAAAAAGCTATAAAAGGCAGTACGATAATTGTATCGATAATGTACGCAAACAATGAAATAGGCACTATAGAGCCAATCCAAGAGCTTGCAAGTGTGTCTCATGAGAAAGGCGTATTGTTTCACACAGATGCAGTACAAGCAGTTGGGAATGTGCCTATCGATGTAAAAAAATTGGATGTGGATATGTTGTCAATGTCAGCCCATAAAATATACGGGCCTAAAGGAGTTGGAGCACTTTACATTAGAAAGGGCCTAAGAATTGATACACTTTTACAAGGTGGTGCACAGGAGAGAAATAGGAGAGCAGGGACAGAAAATGTGGCTGGAATTGTAGGATTTGGTACGGCGATAGAACTTATCACTCAAAATATCGATGAGCACATAAAGAAACTGACAATGTTTAGAGACAAGCTTATTGATGGGATACTAAAAATTCCATATACCCGATTAAATGGACATCCAACAAAAAGACTTCCTGGGAATGTCAATGTTTCTTTCGAATTTGTTGATGGTGAATCGCTTATACTAAGCCTTGACATGGAAGGAATCTGCGTATCCAGCGGTTCTGCATGTACAGCAGGAAGCATTGATCCGTCTCATGTGCTATTGGCAATCGGCCTGCCAGAAGAAATAGCACGTGGTTCATTGAGAATTACCATAGGAGAAGAAAATACGGAAGAAGAAATTGATACGGTAATAAACAAGCTGCCTAAGATAGTAGATAGATTGAGGCAGATGTCGCCACTTTTTGAAAGGATTAAAGAGGAGAAAAAACTTGTATAGCTATGTGTGATGGTTCAGCAATGAATCCATCACTATATTTTTTCTCCCATTCATATTCATAATCTCATTTTGCTTTGCTTTAATAAGAAATGTCTTTTGTCATATTGTATAAATCATCATAAAGCAGCAATAAATCGAGATAATAGTATCGTGCTAAAAAATACTTCTCACATTTTTTAAGTAAATTATAGGCACCATTAAAGTCATTATGCAAATATTTTATATGGCCCAGATCGTGTCAAGTATTTTTAGGTTTTTTTGAAAAAAAGACCTCACTATCACTCTAAGGATGAGCATTGATAGCTGGATTTTAAGAAAAGTTTTTTAGTGTTGAAGTCTCTTAACTTCTCGATAGCATAAAATCGCCACTCCCCATAATAATAACTAAAACTACAATCTTCAATCTATAGATGAGAAAATTCACTAACATAAATTACCATAATAAACTTACATGAAAAATTTAATAAAAAATAGAGACAAATGCTCGCTTTTATGGTATTTAATATGTTGTTACACTATAACAATATTAACCATAGGAGTGGAGCAAATGTCTCATAATAATAGAATAACAGAAAATTCATCAATAATCCAGTACTTAATGAAATTAAATTTTGCATTATATTTTACTAAACCTGTTATTCGTCATATTTTAGAATTTATAATTGCTGCCACTCAAAAAGGTTATAGTGGTACTGTTACAGATATAGTTAATTTAAGCCTTGCTAATTGCCATAGAACCACGTTTGGCAAATTCTTAAGCCAAGGTGTTTGGAATATAGAGTATGCATGGAGAGCTATAAGGCGAGAAGTTATTCGCATTATATTTGAATTATCCCAAACTAGCAACAAGCCGATATTTGTGATTTTTGATGATACTATTGCTGAGAAGACAAAGCCTTCGTTACAGGCTAAACATACTATCCAGGCAACAGGATTCCATCAATCACATTTAAAAGGGAAGCAAGTTTGGGGACATCAACTTCTTACCATGATGCTATCTTGCGGCAATGTGGTATTACCTTACTGCATTGAGCGCTATGAAAAAGGTGGCAAAAGCAAAATCGAAAGAATATGCGAAATGGTATCTATGCTTCCAATACCTAGAGGACCAGCATATGGACTATGCGATTCATGGTACATAAACAAAAAAGTAATAGAAGCACATTTCGAAAGAGGATACCATCTCATAGGAGCACTAAAAACTAACAGGATTATCTATCCACAAGGCATTAGAATTCAGATAAAAGATTTTGCCCAATATATCGAAAAGAACGAAGTTTGCCTCGTTACAGTAAACGGTTCTAATTACTGGGTATATCGCTATGAAGGAGCCTTAAATGGAATAGATAATGCTGTAGTAGTATTGTGTTGTCCTGAGAAAGCTTTTAAAAATCAGAATGCTCTACATGCATTTATCTGTACTGATACTGAATTAGATACCGAGACTATTCTAAATTACTACAGTCAAAGATGGCCTATAGAAATATTCTTTAGGCAGACAAAGAATAATCTTGGACTAAATACATATCAAGTACGCTCAACAAAATCAATAGATAGATTATTATGGCTTATATCATTGACATACCTGTATTGTACGACTTCAGGTGACGAATATTGCAAATTTGGGCAAGGAATAAAAATAGTACGCAAAGAAGTACAAAAGCAGCGTGTTCAATGGCTGTATGAGCGAGCTAATAATAAAGTACCTATTGATGAAATTTTAGAAAAACTACAGTTAGCATAGGCGTAGTGTATCTATTTTATGGTAATATTTGTTATCAATTTTTCTCATCTATAGCTCCAAAATAAAAAATTGACTACTTTTTGTAGTCAACACACTCATTTTCTATATTCATATATTTTGTGTAGTCAAAATGTAGTCAAACTTCACCTATAAAAACAAAATTATTAGATTAACTTTGGTGCCGAAGGTGGGACTCGAACCCACACGGTATTGCTACCACTGGATTTTGAGTCCAGCGCGTCTGCCAGTTTCACCACTTCGGCACGTCACATTAGATATATTATCATATAAAAGCTAAAATTTCAATACCTAATTTAAAAATGTTGATTATTTTGTTAAGACAGGATAATATATATGTATCGAATACATGTGTGGAGTGAGTTTTATGGGCAATGAAATGAATGATAGCAAGGAAAAGGCAGTATTAGTGGGAGTAATTATAAATGATGAAGATAATGAAAGCATGGACGAATTAAAAGAGCTGGCAGAGACAGCCGGTGCAGAAGTTGTAGGTGTAGTGACACAATCAAGAACGAACATAGATAGGACAAGTTATATAGGTAAAGGCAAGCTTATGGAATTAAAAGAATTCATTGGAAATAATGATGTTAGTATGATAATTGTTAATGATGAGCTTACGGGTATCCAGATTAAAAATATCGAAGATGTTGTGAATAAAAAAGTAATCGATAGGACAGGTCTTATTCTAGACATTTTTGCGAAAAGAGCGAAGTCGGCAGAGGGTATGCTTCAAGTTGAACTTGCTCAGTTGAAGTACAGATTGCCGAGACTTCAAGGAATCGGAAATGATTTATCGAGGTTAGGTGGTGGTATAGGGACAAGAGGTCCAGGTGAGACAAAACTTGAGACAGATAGGCGACATATTAAGGAGCGAATAAGAGCGATCGAAGCAAAAATAGATGATTTAAGAAGACACAGAGAGCTCTTAAGAGGGAGAAGGAAAAAAAATGAAGTTCCTGTCGTAGCCATAATAGGATACACAAATGCTGGCAAATCTACATTGATGAATGTACTTACAAATGCTTCTGTCTATGCTGAAGATAAGCTTTTTGCTACACTTGATCCAACAGCAAGGAAACTTATTTTGCCATCTGGGAGAGAAATTGTTTTAATTGATACGGTGGGATTTATAAGAAAGTTGCCACATGATTTGGTGGAAGCTTTTAAGTCTACATTGGAGGAGCTAAAATATGCAGATGTCTTACTTCATGTTATAGATATATCTGCGAAAGATGTAATGCATAAAATCAATGTGGTTGAGGGTGTTCTTAAAGATCTTGATGTGATTAATAAGCCTAAGATAAATGTGTACAACAAATCCGATCTTTTGGACAAGGTGCCTGAAAACAAAGGTGATAGTGTATATATTTCTGCTAAAGAAAGAATTGGCATTGACAAATTGTTAGAAATGATTGATAGATTTGCATACAGTGATTTATCTATTTTGGATTTCTATTTCTCTTATGCAAACAATAATGAATACTTGTTTTTGAAGAAAAACTCTAAAATTTTAAAAGAGGAGTATGATGAAAAAGGAATCAAGATAAAAGCACAAGTAAGTGCGATGGAGAGAAATGTGTTGAAAGATTTTATTGTCTCTTGATAGCGTTATATCCAGCACTTTCTTGTGCTTTTACATTTTTTACAATCTGAACTATGTTTTTGTATGCTTTTGTCACTCCATATGATACAAGAGGTCTTCCTATTACAGGCATTTTCAAAGCTATGGACGTGAAACCACCTATTTTCATTATCCAGTTTGTAGCAGATGATGTATCAATAATAAGCAAACCATCATTTGTATTGAATAAATGATAATATAGATCTTTTAAAGCTGGCTCCACGAGTTTTTTTCCATTTTTTACGCCTAAAGAATATACGTTGTTTCCATATTCATCTGTACCTATTAATACTATATGACCTGTATCATTTTGACCATTTAATCTGTCAAACATAGGAATTCCTTCAATTTCTGATTTTGAAGGAATTTTATCTGTTGGCAACATCCCAATATGGATATAAGAAGCTATAACCGATGTATGAGTTCCTCCGTAACAATGGTAAATAATATGCATTCAAATCGCTCCTTTCAAATATATTTTTGATAGAATCTATATTAATTATTCTAAGATTTTTAACCATTTTTAGAAACGAAGATAAATTTATACATAATTTTCTTTTGTTGTGGAAATAATAAAATAAAATTAAAAATAAAATTTTAGAAGGAATTTAAGAGTTTATAAAGAATATTATATAATAAGCAAATATTGTGATTAAATCACAATAAATATAAAAAGCTTAGGGGGCTTATATATGTTAATAAGAGAATGTTCTGGTGGAGTTGTATTTAGGGGAGATGAGGTATTTCTCCTAAAGAATGAAAAAAATGAGTGGGTATTGCCTAAAGGCGCAATAAGAAACAATGAACTGTCTGTTGATGCAGCGTTAAGGAGAGTACGGGCTGAAACCGGCTTAAAATCTTTGAATGTCCTGTCTACTGCTGGTGAAACTAGCTATGAATTCTATTCTGTTACACGTCAACGTCCTGTCTACAATAAAATCACATGGTATTTAATGTCTACAGATGATGGAGAATTCAATATTAGCAGTGAAGATGGCTTTTCAGACGGCGGCTTTTACCCAATTGAGAAGGCTTTGGAACTTATAACTTATAGTCAGGACAGGGCTTTAGTAAACGTTTCTTATTACAAGTACAAATCTTTAAACAAGGTTATTGCATAAAAATAAAAGCCTTATGGCTTTTATTTTTATGCAAAAGTTTGGTATAATTTATTACGAGGTGGTAGTTTGCTCTATACTTATAAAACGATATATAAATATGGATGTAAAGAAGTAGAAATAAAGCGATCGCGGTTTATAGGACATGCAAAACCTGTACAAAACGAAGATGAAGCAATCGAGTTTGTAAATAGTATAAAAAGTGCTCATAGGGATGCTACACACAATGTGTATGCTTATATTTTAGGAGAAAGGGATGAGGTACAGAGGTATAGCGATGATGGGGAGCCTTCTGGCACAGCCGGCGTACCTGTTTTAAATGTTATAAAGAATGAAGGATTAAAAAATGTAGCTGTTGTTGTGACAAGGTATTTTGGAGGTATACTGCTTGGTGCTGGTGGCTTAATAAGGGCTTATGTCAAGAGCGCAAAGCTAGGGCTTGAGGCTGCAACTATCGTTGAAAAGATCCTGTTTAAAAGTTTGTACATAACTGTAGATTACACTATATTTGGCACAGTACAAAACGAGTTGTTGAAAAATAATTATATAATTAAAAATATCGAATACACTGACAAGGTTATATTGACTGTGTACGTTAAATATGACGAAAGAGATGATTTTATAAAGCATATTATAAATTTGACAAACGCAAAATCTATCATTAAAGAAGGAAATGATTTATATCTCTATAAAACGGGTGATAAATATTTAGAATAATCATTTTGTACCTTGTATAGAATTTAATAAAATCAATTTGAATTGCCACATATTCTGGGGGTGCATTAAATGAATTATTACAAAGTCTTGATTTCATGTGGTCATTTAGGCAATTCAAAAGAAATAACTGTTACAAGGTACTTTAAAGCTAAAAATATAATAGACGCTTTTGAAAGCGGCAATAGAATGCCGAGAGCCAAAAGAAAACATTCCCATACATCTGTTTTACTTGTTAAACCTATTGATGAAATGTCATATATAAACGGAAAATGCCAAGAGAGGACAAATAAGTATCTAATGATAAGATAATTTGAAAGGTGTGATAAAATGGATTATGTTGAAGAAGCTCTAAAGAGAAAGGTATGGGCTGTTGTAGGTGCTACAGATAGAAAAAATAAGTTTGGCTACAAGATATACAAAAATTTAAAGTTGGAAGGTTATACTGTTTATCCTGTTAACCCTAATTATGAAATTGTTGATGGTGATAAGTGCTACGAATCATTATCAAAGCTGCCAGTTGTTCCTGAGGTTGTTGATATGGTTGTATCCCCTAAAATAGGTGATGCTTTTGTTGAAGAAGCGGCAAAACTCGGTGTGGATATTATTTGGTTTCAGCCAGGAGCTGAAAGCGATGAACTGATTGAAAAAGCTAATAATTTAGGACTTAATGTTGTTTACAATACGTGTGTAATGATGGAGACAGATAGGCGAAAGTAATCAAGTTTCGCCTCTGCCATCCCAATTAATGTCATTTGTAACATAATAGTTTTCGCATACTTCCAGTTTAGATTTATTTATTTTAAATTTTTTACTTGATTTTTTTATTTTGCGCTTTTTCATTTTGTTTTTCACCTATCTTTTGCTTTGATATTATTTCGTAAATTCCCATGATAAATAGGAATACTGCAAATAGCCTTTTTAACATGTATGAATTGATGTAAATTGATATATATGAGCCGATAAGACTTCCCACTAAACCGCTTAATATTATATTTAAAATCTATAGATGAGAAAAATTGATAACAAAATATTACCATCAAATAGATGCACTACACCTATGCTAACTGTAGTTCTGCTAAAATTTTATCAATAGATACATTATTATTAGCTCGCTCATACAGCCATTGAACACGCTGCTTTTGTACTTCTTTGCGTACTATTTTTATTCCTTGCCCAAATTTGCAATATTCGTCACCTGAAGTCGTACAATACAGGTATGTCAATGATATAAGCCATAATAATCTATCTATTGATTTTGTTGAGCGTACTTGATATGTATTTAGTCCAAGATTATTCTTTGTCTGCCTAAAGAATATTTCTATAGGCCATCTTTGACTGTAGTAATTTAGAATAGTCTCGGTATCTAATTCAGTATCAGTACAGATAAATGCATGTAGAGCATTCTGATTTTTAAAAGCTTTCTCAGGCCAACACAATACTACTACAGCATTATCTATTCCATTTAAGGCTCCTTCATAGCGATATACCCAGTAATTAGAACCGTTTACTGTAACGAGGCAAACTTCGTTCTTTTCGATATATTGGGCAAAATCTTTTATCTGAATTCTGATACCTTGTGGATAGATAATTCTGTTAGTTTTTAGTGCTCCTATGAGATGGTATCCTCTTTCGAAATGTGCTTCTATTACTTTTTTGTTTATGTACCATGAATCACATAGTCCATATGCTGGTCCTTTAGGTATTGGAAGCATAGATACCATTTCGCATATTCTTTCGATTTTGCTTTTGCCACCTTTTTCATAGCGCTCAATACAGTAAGGTAATACCACATTGCCGCAAGATAGCATCATGGTAAGAAGTTGATGTCCCCAAACTTGCTTCCCTTTTAAATGTGATTGATGGAATCCTGTTGCCTGGATAGTATGTTTAGCCTGTGACGAAGGCTTTGTCTTTTCAGCAATAGTATCATCAAAAATCACAAATATCGGCTTGTTGCTAGTTTGGGATAATTCAAATATAATGCGAATAACTTCTCGCCTTATTGCTCTCCATGCATACTCTATATTCCAAACACCTTGGCTTAAGAATTTGCCAAATGTAGTTCTATGGCAATTAGCAAGGCTTAAATTAACTATATCTGTAACAGTACCACTATAACCTTTTTGAGTGGCAGCAATTATAAATTCTACAATATGACGAATAACAGGTTTAGTAAAATATAATGCAAAATTTAATTTCATTAAGTACTGGATTATTGATGAATTTTCTGTTATTCTTTTATTATGAGACATTTGCTCCACTCCTATGATTAATATTGTTATAGGGTAACAACATATTAATACCATAGAAGCGAGCATTTGTCTCTATTTTTTATTAAATTTTTTCATGTAAGTTTATTATGGTAATTTATGTTAGTGAATTTTCTCATCTATAGTTTAAAATAATATTTAAAACTACATTTTTTTGCTTTAAATGATATAGGAGTGCGATGGTGGCTGTCGGAATGAATGATAATAAATTTACACTTTGAGCCATGTGTTGCTCAATATTTGCAAAAATAGTCAAACTTGGGATTAAAATTGTTCCACCGCCAATACCCATGCCCCCAATGATGCCAGATAAAAAACCTATTATAAATAATTTCATTTCATTGTATCCCTTTCGAAATTATTTAGTCAATAAAATCCTTATAGACGCAGCAATCATTATCATTCCAAATATTTTTCGCAAATACTTTATAGGAACTTTATTTAAGATAGATGCACCTAAAAGACCGCCTACTACACTGCCCAGTGTAACATTTAAAGTTATCGGCAAATTAAATATGCCGCTTTTAATGTATATGATAGAGCTAAAAATTGTCAGTGGAAGAATTATTGATATCGCTGTCGCATGTGCTTTATGGTCTTCGATTCCAAGCAAAAAAACCATAAAAGGTACGATGATAGTTCCACCGCCAGCTCCAAATAGTCCATTTAAAACTCCAGTCATAAAGCCAATGAGTATTAATTTTACATATCTTTTCATTTCATCAATATCACCTTAAACTTTTTATTATATTATTCTTGCATAATTGACATAAGATATGTATAGGTTTAAAATTTTTATGTATTAGTCTTAATGATATGACTGATTTTTTGAAGCGATTTTAAATTTACTTATGAGGCTTTTTTTGATAAAATAATTTTGGCACAAAGTAAAGGAGGTTTATTTTTATGTCTGGACATTCAAAATGGGCTAATATAAAGCACAAAAAAGAAAAGATGGATGCGCAGAAAGGGAAAATATTTACAAAACTTACAAAAGACATAATAATGGCGGCGAAAGAAGGCGGTGATCCTGAGACTAACAGCAAATTAAGGGATGCTATAGAAAAAGCCAAAGCTAATAACCTTCCAAACGAGAACATACAGAGGGCTATAAAGAAAGGCACTGGAGAGTTAAGCGGTGGTAATTTGGAGGAAGTCGTTTATGAAGGATATGGACCTGCAGGTTCTGCAATAATAGTAGAGGCTTTGACAGATAACAAGAATAGGACTGCTGGAGATATAAGGCATATATTTGATAGAAGCGGTGGAAGCTTAGGTTCAACTGGATGCGTCGCTTGGATGTTTGACAAAAAAGGCATTATAACGGTGGAAAAGAGTGATAATATCGATGAAGATGAATTGGCTATGGTTGCAATAGATGCAGGAGCTGACGATTTTTCATCTGATGGCGATGAATATGAGATTTTGACGGATCCTTCTAACTTTCAAGCTGTTAAAGATGCAATAAATAAGGCGGGATATGTCATGTCTTCCGCTGAAATAACGATGATTCCGCAAAACAGGGTAAAACTTTCTGATAGCGATTATGAAAAATTTGAAAAATTCATAGAAAAGTTGGAAGAAAATGATGATGTGCAAGAAGTATATCATAACGTCGATATGCCAGATGATGAGGAGTAGAAGAAATGATTACATTTCTTCTATCTCCTTTTTTTCTTTTTCTGTCAGTATTTTTTCTAAATTTAAGTTTATAATCAGGCGTTCGTCATAGCTTACTACTGATTCTATGTATTCTTTTCCTATTCCTGCTATGATATCTGGTGCTTCTTTTATAGATTCAGGCTCTACATGTAATACTTCTGTTACAGAATCAACGATAAATCCAACGGATTTTTCATTGATTTTGATGATTATTATTCTTGTGTCATCGTCGTATTCTGTAAGTTTCATGTTTAGTCTTTTTTTAAGATCTATGATTGGTATTACTGTGCCCCTCAGATTGATAATGCCTTCTACAAAGCTTGGCACATCAGGTACTTTTGTTATTGACTGCATACGGATTATCTCTAATACATCCATTATATCTACGCAAAATTCCTCGTCGTTTAATTTGAATATAACAATTTGATTTAGCATATTATATTAATCAACTCCTTTCAAATGATAATATTCGATATAATTTTACAAAATCCTTCAAAAAATTTTAGTATAAAAAATTTTTTATTGGGTATAATTACAAAAAAGTTAAATTGTAATGGTGAAGGTAGGTAATTATCACATGAAATATTTTATAAGGAAAATCATACCTATTGTATTGATTTTTGTTGCGATTTTTTTAGCAGGATACTTGTATTATATAAGATATTACAATCATTCTTCAAAAATGCCGCAATATACCAATACAAAAGTCAATAGCATTCTTACCAGTAGCAGTGTCAGTCCAAATGGAAAATTGATTTTCGAGACGTTATATAAAGGAACTGGAGATATAATAAAGGAAGAACAAACAATAGGTGCTTCGATTGCTGGTAAAAGCGAAGACGAGATTTCAAAGATTTATCGTGGATGGAGTATTAAAAAATTTGACAGTGAAGAAGTGATATTTTACAAAGAAGAAGATGGTTTTCCACCAGGTTATTACATAATTTCCAGCTTGAATGGGTATGTGTCATTATATAAATCAGATGGAAATGGTGGGAAAACCCTTGTGGAAAAGACGGACATTTTGGTAAATAATTTAAATCCAAACGATAAAGAGAGGATTTTAAACAATATTGTTGTGAAAGATGCGGATGAAGCATACTCAATACTTGCAAATTTAAGCAGCTAAACTCCCGATATTTTAGGGAGTTTTTTCTTGTCTATGTACGATGTAGATGTTAAAATAGTATACGAGGAGGAATTTGATGAGAATTATTGGTATTGATCCTGGAATTGCAATTGTAGGCTATGGAATAATTGATGACAATGGTGGAAAATTTAAGGTTTTGGATTATGGGGCTATTACAACGCCAGTTGGAGCCGAAAAAAGTTTGAGACTTAAAGACGTGTACGATGGTATAAATTCTCTGATTGAAAAGTATAGGCCTGATGTGATGGCCATTGAAGAGCTTTTTTTTAACAAGAATGCTAAAACTGTCATAACTATAGGTGAAGCAAGAGGCGTGGCTATTTTAGCTGCAGTAAATTGTGGAATACAAGTGTTTGAATATACTCCATTGCAAGTAAAACAATCTGTAGTAGGTTACGGGAGAGCTGAAAAAAAGCAAGTTCAGAATATGGTAAAGGCAATCTTAAGGTTAGATGAGATACCAAAACCAGATGATGTTGCCGACGCGCTGGCAGTTGCACTTTGCCACAGCAACAGCAATATTTTGAATGCGAAATTGGGGTCATTAAAATGATAGATTACATAAAGGGTCATATTGTTGAAAAAGGCATTGACTACGTTGTTATTGAAACGCTTGGCATAGGTTTTAAAATAATAGTGCCAAGGAGCACTTTAAGTCACTTGACAAATACAAGTGAGATAATTAAGCTTTATACATATATGCATGTTAAAGAGGATGGATTTCAACTTTATGGATTTTTGACGACAAATGAAGTGGAGATTTTTAAAAAATTGATAGCTGTAAATGGCGTTGGACCTAAAGCAGCAGTTTCAATATTGTCGACAATTTCCATTGAAGGTTTTTATGATGCCATAAGAAACAGCGATTCAAAGGCTATAGAAAAGTCACCAGGCATTGGCAAAAAAACTGCACAGCGGATTATATTGGAGCTTAAAGACAAGTTAACATTTGCTCATGATGTAAAACTTGATGATTTGTCAAATGATGTGGTTGATGCGCTGTTATCACTTGGATATACAAAACAAGAGTCTATAAAAGCATTAGAGGGAGTGGACTGTTCAAATTTAGAGTCTGCTTTAAAAGAGGCATTGAAAAAGCTTATGAAATAAGGTGATAAAATGGAGGAGAGGATTTTAACGCAGAATTTTACGCCGGAAGACGCCTCCGAGTATTCTTTACGGCCAAAAAGATTGTCTGAATACATAGGACAGATGAAGATTAAAGAGGAACTAAAAATTTACATAGAGGCAGCTAAGATGAGAAGTGAACCATTAGACCATGTACTGCTTTTTGGACCACCTGGTCTTGGCAAAACTACACTTGCCAACATTATATCAAATGAGATGGGTGTTGGCATTAGAATAACTTCGGGACCAGCCATAGAAAGAGCAGGAGATTTAGCAGCGATACTTACTAACCTACAAGAAAATGATATTCTTTTTATTGATGAAATACACAGGCTTAATAGAAGTGTGGAAGAAATTTTATATCCAGCTATGGAAGACTTTGAATTAGATATAATAATTGGAAAAGGACCAAGTGCAAGATCACTGCGGCTCGATTTGCCACATTTTACTCTTATAGGAGCGACGACAAGGGCTGGACTGATGACTTCTCCATTAAGGGACAGATTTGGTGTAATCATGAGGTTGGAGTTTTATTCTGTTGAAGAATTAAGCGAGATCATAAAAAGGTCATCAGCTATATTGAATATAGGTATCAATGATGAGGCTGCTTATGAGCTGGGTCGCCGTTCCAGGGGAACGCCAAGGATAGCAAATAGGCTTTTAAAGAGAGTTAGAGATTTTGCTCAAGTGAAGGGCAATGGCTTTATTGATTTTCATATAGCAAAAGATGCCCTTGATATGTTGGGCGTAGATGATATGGGACTTGAGCATATAGATAGAAAAATGTTAAAATCTATCATCGAGAAATTTTCTGGAGGGCCTGTCGGCATTGACACTATTGCGGCTTCAATTGGTGAAGAAAGCGATACGATTGAAGATGTTTATGAACCATATTTGATGCAGATTGGATTTTTAAACAGGACTCCAAGGGGTAGGATAGCGACAAAATTGGCTTATGAGTATCTCAATTACAGCTTACCTGAGTGAGGGATCCATATGTTTCAGGAATTTGGGAAAATGTTGATTGGCATAGGCATAGTGCTTACAATAGTTGGTTTAATATTATTTTTTGGCGGAAAGTTTGGAATTGGACATTTGCCTGGTGATATTGTATTTAAAAAAGGCAATTTTACTTTTTACTTTCCATTGATGTCGTCAATAATTTTAAGCGTTGTTTTGACTTTAATATTATGGCTTTTTAGAAAATAAACGTAAAGGGGTCATGATTGTGAGGTTTAAAAAGTTTGTTTCGTTTTTCTTACTTTTTACACTTGTTTTGATGAGTACTGTAAGCTATGTAAACGCCAGTGTAAATATGCCGTCTTTGATAAAAATAGGGCTTTTTTATGCTTCTAATTCGTTGCCGTCTTATTCAATAGTTTCTTCAAGCGGATTCAAAGTAGGCGTAGACGATGGTGCTGGCAATGTAAAAACAATATACAATATTTCATATAACAATGTTCAGGTAATAAAAGATGACAACTTTTACTTGCAAGAAGGCAATTTTTCCGATCAAGCGATGGCTGACAGCCAACAAACAAAGCTAAGCTCTGATGTTTCAAATTCAGTTGTAGGATATGATGGCAATTATCATATTTACATTGGTCCGTATTTAAGTCAATCTGATGCAACTGCAGCAATGAATAGCCTTAAATCTAAATTTTCGGATGTTAAGTTGGTATCTCCAAACAATCATATAGTAATAGTTCAAAATGGGAAATCTGTATTTTTAGATGCAGCAAGTAATCAGATTTATCTTATGGACACGTCTGGTGATGGACCAATATCTATTAATGGGAAAAGATACAGAGGGTACTTTGAATTCATAAGGCAACAGAATAGCGACATGACTGCGATAAACGTTTTGCCGCTGGAGGAGTATTTATATGGTGTTGTTCCTGCAGAAATGCCTGCCTCGTGGAACATAGAAGCTTTAAAAGCACAGGCTGTAGCGGCAAGAACTTATGCAGTGTACAATATTGGGGAATACAGCAAATATGGATTTGATTTGACAGATGATGTAAATTGCCAAGTATACAATGGATACGATGGAGAAAATCCAAATACAAATAAGGCTGTTGATGATACAAAAGGAGTAATAGCAATATACAATGGTCAGCCTATAGAAGCTATATTCCATTCACATAGTGGCGGTTATACAGAAGATAGTGAAAATGTCTATACAAATAGCGTTCCCTATCTAAGAGGTGTTGAAGATAAGTATGTTTTCGGGTATAATGAAGCCATTGACAATTGGACTGTAAGTGTTACCGCTGATTCTGTTGCTCAAAAGTTAAAAAGTAGTGGCATTGATATAGGTAATATTACAAATATTCAAGTGACCAGCAAGAGTTGGACTGGCAGGGCTATACAGGTAACGATTTATGGAGATAAAGGTAATTATGTTTTAAGTAAAAATGATATAAGAAATTTTTTTGGACTTAAAAGCAATATGATAACAATAAGTGGAAATGGTAGTGCTTCAAATAGCAATACTACTTATATTCAGTCACAACAGGGCATTGTCAGTAAATCATTGTCTGGTTTAGCAGTCATGTCTGCGAGTGGGCAAAAGATTGTTGAGAACAACGATTTGTACATTTTAGGACAAAGCAAAACGATTAAAATTACCAGCCAAAATGGATCGTCTACTATATTTACTATAAATGGCAGTGGATACGGACATGGCGTTGGGCTGAGCCAATATGGAGCTCGTGGAATGGCAGATCATGGGTATAATTATATAGACATATTAAAATACTACTATAAAGGAATCTATGTTTATGATACAATAAACAATAAGGCTTTATAAAATTTACGCAGAAATTTGGAGGCATTATTATGAATTTGCACGAATTTTACTACGATTTACCTGAAGAGCTTATCGCACAAGAACCTCTTCAAAATCGCGATGAATCAAGATTGATGGTTTTAAATAAAGATACAGGTGAAATAAAGCATGATATTTTTAAAAATATATTAACCTATTTGAAACCAAATGATGTTCTTGTGCTAAATGATACAAAGGTAATACCAGCAAGATTATACGGCGTTAGAGAGGACACTGGGGGAAAAATAGAATTTGTTCTTTTAAAAAGACTTGGAATTGATGAATGGGAAATATTAGTAAAACCAGGACGAAGAGCCAAAATAGGTTCTAAGTTTATTTTTGGCAATGGAGAACTGAAAGCTTTAATATTATCAGATACAGATGCTGGCGGGAGAATTGTGAGATTTAGCTATGAAGGTGTTTTTGAGGAAGTGCTTGATAAACTGGGTGAGATGCCTATACCGCCATACATAAAGAAAAAATTGAAAGATAAAAACATGTATCAGACAGTGTACGCAAAACATGAAGGTTCTGCTGCAGCTCCTACTGCTGGACTTCACTTTACAAATGAGCTTTTAGATAAGATAAGAGAATTTGGAGTTAAGACGGTTTTTATAACGCTTCATGTAGGGCTGGGTACATTTAGACCTGTCAAAGAGGAAGTAATTGAGAACCATAAGATGCACTCTGAATTTTATATAGTGAATGAAGATGCAGCGGATGCGATTAATGCTGCCAGAAAGGCAGGTGGCAGGATAATATCAGTCGGTACTACATCTACTCGAACTTTAGAGACTGTTGCCGATGATGATGGAATTATTCACGCTGGCAGCGGGTGGACTGACATTTTTATTTATCCTGGATATAAGTATAAAGCAATAGATGGCATAATAACAAATTTTCATTTGCCTGAATCAACGCTTATCATGATGATCTCTGCATTTGCTGGAAAGGAGAATGTCATGAATGCCTACAAGACTGCCATAGAAAATAAATATAGATTTTATAGTTTTGGCGATGCTATGCTAATTATTTGATTAGGAGGAAACGATGACGGCTATAAAATACGACTTATTAAAAAGAGAAAAAAATACAAAAGCAAGACTGGGAGTACTTCACACTCCACATGGGGATATTGAGACACCGGTTTTTATGCCAGTTGGCACTCAAGCAACTGTGAAGGCCATGACTCCTGAGGAACTTAAAGAAATTGGGGCTAATATAATATTGAGCAATACATATCATTTATATTTAAGGCCGGGACATGAGCTTATAAAAAAAGCTGGCGGATTGCATAAATTTATGAATTGGGATAGAGCTATACTGACTGACAGCGGTGGATTTCAAGTGTTTAGCTTAGGACCACTTAGGAAAATCACGGAAGAAGGAGTCGAATTTCGTTCACATATAGACGGTTCAAGGCATTTTTTGACGCCAGAAAAAGTGATAGAAATAGAAAATGCATTAGGTGCAGACATTATAATGTCTTTTGACGAGTGTGCGCCATATCCCGCTGATTATGGTTATGTAAAAAATTCTATGGAATTGACATTAAGATGGGCTAAAAGAGGGAAAGAAGCACATAAAAATACGGACAAACAAGCGCTTTTTGGTATTGTGCAAGGTGGTACTTACGATGACTTGAGAAAAGAATGTGCAAATAGATTAGTTGATATGGATTTTCCGGGATATTCTATAGGTGGATTAAGCGTTGGCGAAGAAAAACAATTGATGTATCATGTGGTAGATCTAACTACAGATTATCTTCCTCAAGATAAACCTCGATATCTGATGGGTGTTGGAAGTCCAGATGATTTGATAGAAGGTGTAATAAGAGGAGTCGATATGTTTGATTGTGTTTTGCCTACACGTATAGCGAGAAATGGAACAGTTCTAACCAGCACAGGTAGGCTTATAGTAAGAGATGCTCCACATGCTGAAGAGTTTATTCCATTAGATGCCGAATGTGATTGCTATACATGTAAAAACTTTTCAAGGGCATACATAAGGCATCTTTTTAAAGCTAATGAAATTTTAGCAGCAAGGCTTGCAACAATTCACAATTTGAGGTTTTTAACGAGACTTATGGAGGACATTAGAAATGCTATAAAGCAAGACAAGCTGCTTGAATTTAAATCACAATTTTATAAAAAATACGGGTACAAGTATTTCGGTAATATGTCAAGGGGTGATTAAAAAAATCAAAAAAATTTTTTAAAAAAAATAGCTAAAAAAGAGTATAGCAAAGCTAACCATTACCAAAAACAGCAATGGAAATATATGTTAATTATGGGAATAGAATAATATGTTATTCTTTACAATCATCTCCTTTCATTGCTGGTGGTTTATAAAGTTTTTCTTCGCGCAGCAGAGCAAAGACTAACCTTACAGCTTTGCGTGCCGTTAAAACTAAAGCACGTTTGTGTTTATGAGTTTTACTTTCATTAAATTTGCGAGCATAGTATTGTGAAAACTCAGGACAATATTTCCTAAGTTGGTCGGCTGCTTGAATAAAGTAATATCTGAGATACTCATTACCAGTGCGTTTTAAATAAGTGTCCTCCGCTTTAAAATCCGCAGACTGGTATTCTGACCAATATATGCCGGAAAACTTTGCAAGAGCATTATCATTATCAAACCTTGATATTCCGCCTATCTCAGATATTAGGCCAGCTGCTATAGTTGGACCAATGCCATTTACTGAAGTAAGACAAAGAAATTGATTCTTAAATCCTTTGACTTCATTGGCAATGGTCTTTTCAGAAGCTTTCTTCTGCTTTTCAAGATACTGTATATTATCAAGACAAGACTTGATAACAAAATTCAAAGAATCATTTACATTAGCGTTAATTCTATAAGATTTGCGTACAGCCTCTTGGAGTAATTTAGCTGTAGCATTAGGGTCATTAAAGTGGTCTCTACCTTTATCAACTAAAAAGGCAACAAGATCTTCAAGCGGTCGAGCCGCAATATCATCAAGAGTTAAAAACTCATTAAATATTTCAGTAGCAGTCGTACCAAAATTATTGCTAAAAACTTTAGTTTGACATAAGCCACTAAATTTAAGAAACAGATTGCTTAGGAAATAATTTTTCTCTCTGACAATACTATCAACAATGTGAAAGCGATGGCGGGTAAGCCTTTGGAGAGCAAGGTATCTAAAATCTACAGGACAAGATTTAGGAAGCCTTCCAAACCTTAATTTTTCAGCAATGACAAAAGCATCAACCCAGTCATTCTTAGGCAAATTGCCAAGAGACTTTTTAAAAGCCTTGACAGTATTAGCATTAAAAGTAGTTACAGAAGGATTAAAAGGCTTCAAAGAAGCATGGTCAGCTAAATAATACTGAATATGCCAACCATAGACTGAAGTAGATTCTAGGCCAATAAAAACCTTCTGAATGTTGTATTTATTACAACAATCCAATATATGAGACACTAAAATATTGCAACCAGAAGGATTATTATCTATAGAAAAACGAGAGCAAGCATCAATGCCGTCTTGGTCGAGAATATGAACCTTGACATCATCCAAGCTTATATCCATGCCTACAAAAAGTTTATTCAAAGTTATAGCACCTCCTTTCAAAGGGTAATGGTGTAGATAAAAGTTAATTTGAGATAACCTAGCGACCAGATTATGTAGCAACCTCGCAATTAGCTATTAATATATAAACCTTAATCCTCTGCTGCCAGGGGTTTATATACGACAAAGCAGATTTCGCGTTAGAAAAGGCAAATCTGGTGTAGGGACCATACTTAAAAGAGCGGAAAAACCGCAAGGAGGACAAAAGCCTGTCCCATATTAACTTTACAGTATAATAATGCTACAAGTTATCTCAAAAGTAAACATAAAGGCCGTAAAATAAAAGATGTGACGGCCTGTGCCATGTACTTAATCATTTGATATTTTAGATACATGGCAATAGATGTAATTTCTAAATAAGGTTTTAAAGAAGAGGTAATTTCCAATTATCAATGTGTTTTATTAAGTTTTAAGATGTGAGACAAATTTATTGTCTTTAATAATAATTGAGTGATTTCGGAAACTAATTTCCAACGTCATACTATGGCATAAATTAGAAATTAGATACAGAAAATAACAAAGCCTTTGCGATAAAATACTGAAAAGAGGAAAGAAAATGTAAAATAATGAAAATCAATTTAAAAAAAGAGTATAAGAAATAAAGCCTAATAAAATAGGTTTAAAAATTAACAGTATATGGAATCTCAATATTTATGCTGCTCTACCTAATAATCCATCAAGCATAGAAATAAAATCAAACTTAGATTTTTTCAATCTAGCATCAAGATGGATATTAATAGAGTGTATCATAATCCAGAAAGACCAACGCTTTTTGCCTCTGGTTTTAGATAGCTCCAACTCATAGTCATTAAGAAGCCTTTTGTTAACACGCTCAGAAGAAGTTCGCTTTTTCATCTCGCCTTTCCATTCATCAGAACCACGTGGAATGACGGTAAACAAGCGAGGATCAGATGAAGGCTTCGTATAAACGGTTCTACCATAATCAGAAGAGGAGCACTTATCTTTACAATTACATGAATCAACTTTACCAGTCGCAAAAGGACAGCGCCATTTAATTCTGTTACGGTCTTTCATAAAACCATTGTAAACCATAGATAATCCTGCCATACAGACAGGAATACCATTTTCATTGATTTTAATAGTACCTTGGTACTTGCTGTTGTTTTTATTCTTCTTATTAAGCGGAATTACAGGTTTAATATTCCACTTATTAAGAAGATGATAAGTAGGGTAATTATCATGAGCACAATCACCAATAAATTTATCAAAAACGAAATCAGGATACAAAGCCCTTGCTTCAGACAAAGCAATAATAGCAGTAACACCATCATAACGAGGAGCCTCAACCAAGCGAAGATAAATCGGAATATCAGATTTAAGCTCTTCGTTGTATGTCACTAAAAAATAACCAGAATAACCATAAAACCATGTCTCATGATAACTATCCCAACCATAGCGAGCATCGGGGTCAGAGAACTTGCGATGGCAGTCACAATTAAATATACCCTTATTAGCACAATCACAAGTTCTAATACCGAAAGGACTTCCGCCGGTTTTAATACAAGTACCGTCACCGGAAATAGTAAGTTTTTCAATATCACCGAGGATGCCATCATTGGCGGAAGGCCTAACAGCAACATCGGCAAAAATTTGTTGAAGAAGCTTCTCAGGTCTTGACTCAAAAATTTTACCCTGTAAAGCCAAATCAACAAATTTCTGTATAATACCAGGGTGGCGTGGTGGAAGCTTCTGATTTTTAGCAAGTTTTTTACGTGGTTTGCGTTTAAAAGGATGGAGAGAATCCTGTCGGTCTTTTTCAATATCAGGATCCTCAAGCCATAACCTGTTAATCAAGTCATAATGAGTACCAACACCAGGAATATTATCAGGAGACACGCCAATCATGTAACACAAAAGGTCATCATGATGAAGCGTGTAAACCCATTTAGTAATACTGTGACATTTAAGAAGAGACATAAGTACAAAAGACCGAAAAACTTCAGGCTGGTTTTTGGCTGGAGAACCAGTATTAGAATAATAAGGTTCCAGTACAAGTTTAAGAACATCAAGATCTAAATTATAGAGTTTAGATAAAGCTTCAGAAAATTGAATGACACGATTTTTATCTGAAGCATAAATGGGTTGAATATTTTCGACAAGGAAATACTGATAATCAGAATGCGAACGCCATGCGCCCAACATAAAATCACCTCAATAACAAGTAGTATGGTAAAAACACCATCCATTTCGATTATTGGGGCGATTTAAAAAAGTCAAGATAGAATGTAACCATATATGTTAAATAAAGGGAAATATAAAGAAAAAATCTTACAATGTAAATAAAGATGTAAATGAATTGGAAATCGAAAAAGGATTTCAGAATGAAATTTTGGGGGATAAATTTAAAAGATGTCTCCTGAAATTCAGATATATCAGGCAACAGAAGTTGCCGAGAATATTCATAATTATACGAGGAGGAATAAAATGAACGCTCAAACGATTTATTTAATTGGCGAAATTGTAATTTTTATGGCAATTTTTTACTTTCTATTGATATTGCCACAGCAGAGAAGGGAAAAGAAAGAGAAAGCTATGATTGATGCATTAAAACCTGGTGACGAGATTCTTACAAAAAGCGGTATCTACGGCAAGATATTAAACATAAAAGACGATGCGATTACGATTGAAGTAGGCGCCGATAAAGTCAAATTAAAGATAGCCAAATGGTCTGTAGGAAAAGTATTAAGTTCACAAAGCGAAAACAAATAAAAAGATGCGGGAAACCGCATTTTTTTGCTTTAATAAGATGTAATATTGTCTTTTTTACAAGCATAAAATTTACTGATGAAAAAAGGGAGGTGCTTTAATGAAAAGCAAAACTCAAAATTACAACGACAGAATATTAAACATACCTGGTATAATAGTTGGATTGCTAATAAGCTATATAATTACGCTTCTATTTTTTATAATTTATGCGTTGGTATTGACATATACACCACTTTCAGAATTAACGCTTCCCACGCTTACAATGCTTATAACGATAATTGGCATAGTTTTATCTGGTGCTATAGCTGCCCGCAATACAAAAAGCAAAGGTTGGTTAAATGGTGGCTTAGCAGGTCTTCTCTATGTTCTCCTTATGCTGTTTTTAGGAGTTTATTTTGTAAAAGAAGCTGGAATAAATGCTGGAATAGCTTTAAAGCTTATTTGGGGAGTTATTTTGGGTGCTATAGGTGGCATGATAGGGATAAATCTATAGCTTTTATTGTCGTGAATTATATGTTATAATCAAAAGGAAGAGGAGGTATGAAAATGAGACATATTGTAACAATCAACAGAACATCATTGAAAGATAGCCTGAAAAAACCTGGCTGTGGAGAATGTCAGGCATCATGCCAATCTGCTTGCAAGACTTCGTGCACTGTTGCAAATCAGGAGTGCCAAAATTAATTTACATAGGCAAGTGGCAGTAATGATATGTTACTGCCACTTAAAATGTATAGGAGGTTAAGATGCATAGCATAATACATAAATTTAGACAATTAGGAATGAATATCGTATTAGATCCTGTTAGTGGAGCAATACATGTTGTGGATGATTTAACTTATGAATTGTTGGATTTATATTTAGATAATGACTTTGATATGATATGTGATTTATTAAAAGATAAATACGCTGAATCGGATATTAAAGAAGCGTACGATGAAATAGAGTCTCTCCGTCAAAAAGGTCTTCTTTATTCTGAAGATGTGTACAAGGATATAGAAGTAAGCAGAAAAGATTCTGTGATAAAAGCTATTTGCCTTAATGTGGCACATGATTGCAATTTAAGATGTAGTTACTGTTTTGCGTCAACTGGCGATTTTAAAGGTGGCAGGAAGTTGATGCCGTATGAAGTAGGCAAAAAAGCTATAGATTTTTTAATCAAAAATTCAGGAAACAGGAAGATCGTAGAAGTGGATTTTTTTGGAGGAGAACCGCTTTTAAACTTTGATGTTGTAAAAAAATTGGTTGATTATGGAAGAGAAGAAGCAAAAAAATATGGAAAGACTATTAAATACACTATAACTACGAATGGTGTATTACTAGATGAAGAGAAAGCCACATACATAAATGAGAATTTTTCTAATGTAGTGTTGAGTCTTGATGGCAGAAAAGAGATAAATGATGCTATGAGAAAAAGGATTGATGGCAGTGGTTCTTACGATGTGATTTTCCCCAAAATTAAAAACTTTGTTTTAAAAAGAGGCAATAAGGAACATTACGTTAGAGGAACCTTTACAGCTAAAAATCTTGATTTTTCCGAAGATGTACTGCATTTGGCCGATATGGGAATAAGGGAAATCTCAGTAGAACCTGTAGTGGAAAAAGAAGATACAGATTACACATTAAAGCAAGAACATTTAGAAAAGATTTTAAAAGAATATGACAAGCTTGCCGAAAAGTATGTAGAGAGAATGGAGGATGACAGACCTTTTTCATTCTATCATTTTAAAATAAGTTTGGATAACGGCCCTTGCATCAAAAAAAGGCTTCAGGGTTGTGGTGCCGGGTTTGAATATGCGGCTGTAACTCCTGATGGTGAAATATACCCATGTCATCAATTTGTAGGAAATGATTCTTTCAAATTAGGTAGTGTTTACACAGGAATTGAAAATAAAGAGCTACAAGAGGAATTCATGGAAAGCGATATATATAAGAGAGAAGAGTGTAGCAAATGTTGGGCGAGATTTTACTGCAGCGGTGGATGCTTTGCCAACAATTATAATATTAACGAGGACATAAATAAACCATATGAACTGTCTTGTGAGATGCAGAAAAAGAGATTTGAGTGTGCTATAGCAATTAAAGCTTATGAAATGTTAAAAGAAAATAATATTTATGAAAAATAGTAAGCTATGGCAATTTGATAATTGACCGTTTACAATAAAAGTAATATAATAAAACGTAGCGAACAAAAGAAAGGGGATAATGATGAAATCGAGAGGATTGGCAAAATTTTTATCAGTAATCGTGCTTGCCATAATAGTAGCGTATGTTGCTTTTTATGGTGTAAATGCCGGAAATTATTCGATTAAGCCAGTTCAAGACAGTATAAGGCTGGGACTTGACTTAAGAGGTGGTGTCTACGTCTTGGAACAGGCACAAGGGAATGTTTCTCAAGATGCTATGACAAGGGCGATTTCAATAATAAGAAACAGAGTAGATGCTTTAGGCGTATCACAACCGCTTATAGTTCAACAAGGATCCAATAGGATAAGAATAGAGATTCCAGGTGTTAACGATCCTGATCAAGTTATTTCTTACTTAGGACAGACAGCACAGCTTAAATTTGTAGGGCCTGATGGCAAAGTTATATTGACAGGTGCGGATGTTAAAGACTCAAAAGCAGTTTATCAAACGACTCAGACCGGTGTACAGGAGCCAGTTGTTACACTTGATTTAAACAGCAAAGGTGCGAAAGCTTTTGCAGATGCGACAGCAAAGTTTGTAGGCAAGCAAATAGCAATAGTCCTTGACGATAAGACCATATCTGCGCCAGTAGTACAAGAGCAGATTCCTGATGGCAAAGCGGTTATAAATGGGATGAAGGACTTTGATGAAGCAAAAAATCTGGCCAACCTTATAAGAGGTGGGGCACTTCCAGTGACGCTGAAACAGGTTGAATACAGCTCTGTTGGTGCTACATTAGGACCAAGTGCATTAAAAGCAAGTGAAGAAGCAGGTATGTATGGACTCTTAATAGTTTTGTTGTTTATGATAGCTTTCTATAGACTGCCTGGATTGATAGCAGATATAGCTCTTGGAATATACATTGTAATAAACTTTATAGTATACGCATTGTTGCACGTCACATTGGATTTGCCTGGTATTGCTGGTATGCTTTTGTCAATAGGTATGGCAGTTGATGCCAATATAATCATTTTTGAGAGAATGAAAGAAGAGATGAGAGCAGGAAAATCCATAAGAGCTTCCTTAGACGCCGGATTCAGAAAAGCATTTGTGGCTGTATTTGATTCAAACATCACAACCCTTATTGCTGCATTTGTCTTGTTCTTCATGGGAGCAGGAACGGTAAAAGGATTTGCATTGACGCTTATAATCGGTGTTATCTCAAGTATGTTTACTGCAATAACTGTTTCAAGGTTCTTACTTAAGTCGATTGTTGAAACAGAATTCACTAAGAATATCAGAGTATACGGTGCATAAGGAGGCGAATATAATGAGATGGAATAATATAAAGTGGAACATAGATGTAATTGGAAAGACGAAAGTGTGGTTTACAATATCAGGCATAATAATACTTGCAGGACTTATTGCTTTATTTACAATGGGCTTAAATTGGGGACTAGACTTTACAGGTGGTACTGTAGTTGAATTTAATATGCATAAGCCTGTGACGATTGCCATGAATAATGAAATTACAAACATTTTAAAAAGCAATGGTGTTAAAGATTCGCAGGTAAAGGCTATTGGTCCTAATAACACACATGTTTCAATAACGACTCCAAGCCTTGACGATAAGACGAGGACTGCCGTTATAAATGCTATAGAATCTAAGTATAAACTTACTGTTAAAGACCTTGTATCGTCACAGAATGTCAGTGCATCCATAGGTAAAGAGATGCAGTTTGGAACGATTTTAGCATCTGCCGTAGCTGCACTTCTTATACTTATTTACATTGGCTTCAGGTTTAATTTCGAGATGGGTGCTGCGGCTGTCTTAGCTTTGATACACGATATTTTAATAATGATTTCTGCTTATGCACTGCTTAGAATTGTTGTAGATACTCCATTCGTTGCTGCTATACTTACGGTTTTTGGTTATTCTATCAATGATACGATTGTTATTTTTGACAGAATTAGGGACAATATAAAATTGATGAGAAAGGCAAGCTATAAAGAGATAGCAAATGTCAGCGTAAATGAGACGATGACCCGGTCGATAAATACTGTCATGACAGTTTTGCTGATGCTTATACTTATGTACTTCTTTGGACCTGCATCTATAAAGAGTTTTGCTTTGCCTCTTTTAGTTGGTATTACTAGCGGTGCATATTCATCAATATTTATTGCTAGTCCGCTTTGGGTTATATTTAAGGATAAAGAAGGAAAAAATAGAGTAGGAAACAAGGTAGGAAATAAACCTCAAAAAGCATGATAGGAGGTGATAGCATGCTTAAAGAGATGTTTCTTGCAGGGCTTGGTGCTGTTTCTTTGACAAAAGATAAGATAGAGGAGATCGCTCAAGAGCTTGTAAAGCGTGGCGAACTTACTGCAGAAGACAAAAACAATTTCATAAATAGTGCATTGAATTCTGTAAATAAACAGAAGCAAGTCATTAAAGAAAAGGCTTATGAGAATATTCAGCAAATGGCTAAGGAAGCAAATTTAGTGACGAGAGAAGAATACGATCTTTTGTTGGCGCGGATAGCTGAACTGGAAAGCAAATTAGATCAGCTTATTCAGAACAATCAGAATATGTAAATTTCTTAATTAGTGGCATAATACTTTTAAGTATGTTGCCGCTATATTTTTATTGAGGTGTGGAAATGAATCTGTTCAGTATTTTTTCAACGAGAAGGTATATAAAAAGGTATAGGGAAATACTAAAAATACTCACAAAAAATGGATTTGGTTTTATAAGCGAAGTATTGTCAAAGAAAAAGAGCATACCGTTTGTTTATATACGGAAGAATGATTTACCGATTGCTTTATCTGAAAGGATTCGAATTACTTTAGAGGAGTTAGGGCCTACATTTGTGAAGATGGGGCAGTTATTAAGCACAAGACCTGATTTGCTTCCACATGATGTGATTAATGAGTTATCAAAGCTTCAAGATGATGTTCCGCCTGTAGAGTTTGATACAATGCGCCAAATCGTTGAAGATGAATTGGGAGATAAAATTTCTAATTTATTCTTGACTTTTGATAAAGAGCCAATAGCGTCTGCATCCATTGGGCAAGTGTACAGAGCAATAACGAGGGAAGGAAATGACGTCGTAGTTAAAGTCCAAAGGCCAGGCGTATATGAGAAAATAACAGCGGATATTATCATCTTAAAGACAATTGCAAAGATATTGAATGAACGACTCACTGATTCACCCGTTGATTTTTTGGATGTGGTAAACGAGTTGTCAGAGTCACTTCTAAATGAATTAGACTATACTTTGGAAGGCAATAACGCAGACAAGTTTAGAGAAAACTTTATTAATGAGCCGTATGTCTACATACCAAAAATATATTGGGAATACACGACAAAAAAAGTTTTAACAATGGAGTACATTGACGGAATCAGCGTTAAAAACAAGGAAAAATTGCGTGATAGTGGATTTGATTTAAAGAGGATAGCATACAACGGTGCTATGTCTATATTCATGCAGATATTCGTCTATGGATTTTTTCATGGCGATCCCCATCCAGGCAATATCCTCATAAGAAGAGATGGAAAGCTGTCATACATAGATTTTGGCATTGTAGGATATATAGACAGGTCTAACCGGGAAATGATAGTAGAACTTTTTAAGGCTTTTGTCGACAATGATACAGATGAAGTTGTTTCGATTTTAACAGATATGGATGCCATAAGAGATGGCGTAAATATAAGGCATTTGAAGTACGATCTTAGCGGGATCATCAGCTATTTTTACAATACTCCTCTTAAAAATATAAATATCAATGATTCTGCTAAAAAGATAACTTCAATCATCTACAAGTACAAATTGATCATGCCTGCAGAGTTTACGCTGTTACTAAAATCATTGGCGACCATTGAAGGAGTTGGAAAAGAATTAGACCCTGACTTCAGCATATCTGATATTGCTAAAGATTTTGTAAAAAAGATATACATAAACAATTTCAATTTTGCCAAAACGCTGAGTGAAAATGCAAAAGACCTCCATAAGATATACGTTCATTTAAAGAAGTTTCCATCAAAGCTTCAGGGGATAATTTCAAAGATATTAAAAGACAATGTAAGAGTAAAATTGGACATTGAAGAGACTGAAAAGATGAAGTACGACCTTAATTCAATGATAAATAAAATGATCATAAGCATTATAGCTGCGTCGCTTATAATAGGTTCATCACTTATAATGTCTCTAAATGGTGGGTACAAAGTATATGGTTACAATGCAGTGGGCTTAGTTGGCTACTTAATATCGTTTATATTATGTATGGCGATTGTCTATTACATACTTTTTATAGAAAAAAAGCGAAAATAATGTGTTTTGTGAGGTGACGGAATGAGATGGTCTACAACTGGGTATCAAAAAAGGCTAAAAATGATAAACTTGTTGATGAAATTGCAAATAAGTTTAATTTAAAAACTTATGTCGCACAGACAATTGTCAATAGAGGATATGATGATTTGAAAAAAGTTTATGAATATTTAAACCCAACATTAAACGCGCTTAATAATCCTTATTTATTGGAAGGAATAGAAAAAGCGGTTTCAATCATAAAATATCATATCGGATTAAATGACAAAATAGCGATATATGGTGATTACGATGTGGATGGTATAACCAGCACTTCAATTTTATATATTGCATTAAAAAGGCTTGGTGCAAATGTAGATTTTTACATACCAGATCGCCTCTTGGAAGGTTATGGAATAAACATGGATGCTGTTAAAATATTGTGCGATTCCGGAACAAAGCTTATTATAACTGTTGATTGCGGGATAGCGTCATTAAAGGAAGTACAGTATGCACGAAAACTGGGCCTTGATGTTATTATTACAGACCATCATCAAGTTCCGGATATACTGCCAGAAGCTAATTGTATCGTAAATCCACATATTAAAGATTGTGCATATCCATATAGAGAATTAGCAGGTGTTGGAGTTGCTTTTAAGCTTTGTTTGGCACTATTAGGGGATGAAGCATTGGAATTTCTTGATGTAGTAGCTTTAGGAACGGTAGCAGATATAGTACCGCTTACTGGAGAGAATCGTGTGATAGTAAAAGAAGGATTAAAGATGATGAGAAATACAAAAAACAAAGGATTAAGGGCTTTGATAAATTCTGCCGGCCTTAATAAAAGAGATATAGATACGTACCATGTTGGATTCATATTGGCTCCCAGGTTAAATGCTGCAGGAAGATTAGAAAGTGCCGTATTGTGTGTGAATTTGTTAGTAACAGATGATCCTATAGAAGCTGACAGAATAGCGGCTTATTTAAATAGCGAGAATGCGAAAAGACAAGAAATAGAGAAAAAGATATTAGAGGAAGCTATTATGCAAGTTGAAAATAATGTGGACTTAGAAAAAGAAAAGTTTATTGTTCTTTATAGCGAAAATTGGCATCCGGGTGTAATTGGGATAGTTTCTTCAAGGATAACAGAAAGATATCATAGACCGTCCATTTTAATAAGTGTCAGTGGTGGTTTTGGCAAGGGTTCAGGAAGAAGTATAAAAGGATTTAATATATACGAGGCAATAAAATATGCTGGTGACTGTTTGATTAACTTTGGAGGGCATGAAATGGCTGCAGGCTTGACTATAGATAGCAGTCAAATAGATGATTTTAGATTTAAACTCAATGAATATGCTAAGACGAAATTAACTGCTTTTGATATGATGCCGATAATCGAGATAGAAACTTCTATTGATGATGTATTGGATTGTGATGGAGCAAATCAAGTAAGTTTGTTAGAGCCTTTTGGCAGTGGAAATCCTGTGCCAATGTATGCGATTAAAAATTTGGTTGTAAAACAAATTTCTCTCTTTGGAGATAACAAACACATTCGAATAATGGTTGAGAAAAATGATGTTATGTACAATGTCGTTTTATTCAATAGAGCTTGCGAATTTGACAAGATTAGCACAGGAGCAGTTTTAGATATTGCAGGTTTTGTCAAAGTAAACGAGTGGAATGGAGAGAAAAAGCTTGAGATAATAGCAAAAGATATTTTAGTGAAAGAGAAAAATGTATTATTTTTCAGAAATTTATACAATACTTTAATGAGCTTTAACGATGATTTTCAAGGATTAGAAAGCTATAATTTTATTGATATGCGAAATATCGATGATAAAAGATCTTATGTTTTAAAATTGTTTAAAAGTGATGATAGTACAGCAGTCATAATAAACACTCGATATCATATAAAAGAGCTTATTAATTATCTTAATGCTTGCAACTATTGTAATTTTAAGTTAAGCAATAAAATTGTCGATGCAAAGAATGCAGTTTTGTGGTGCATTAATGCTGATGAAATTATGCATTTGCCTTCTAAGTTTAAAAATATAGTTTTTTACGATATACCATTCGATTCAAAAATGTTTTATAATATATTAGCAAACAGCGGAGAAAGTATTGTACACCTTTTGTTTGGAAAGGAAGACTTAAAAAGCAGTTTAAATGATATCTACAATATTGTACCCAGAAGGAGTGATTTTGCTAAAATATTTGTAAGCATGAAAGAAAATTCAGATACGTTGATATTAAAAGATCAAATTTACGATTATTTTAATTTGAATTCCATAAAGTCAATGATATGTTTAAAAATTCTTAAAGACAATGGATTGATTAATATAGAAGAAAGTGATAATATTTTTGTGTTAAGGAGAAATTGTGTCGATTCAAAAGTGAATATTAAAGATCACCAGCTATTACAAAAACTGTATATGGCGGAAAAAAGTTTTATAAAATTTGCTTTTCAAATATTGAAAAAGAATGTTAAGGAGGAAACAGCATGACGTTAGAAGATGTTAAATCACTTATAAGGGAGATACCGGATTTTCCGAAAGAAGGAATTGGTTTTAAAGACATAACACCTGTTTTAAAGGATAAAGATGCGTTTGTGTTTTCAATAGACATGTTAGCTGATGCCGTAAAAGATAGAAATGCTGATTTGATTGCAGGTCCAGAGGCCAGAGGCTTTTTGTTTGGAGCACCATTGGCATATAAAATGGGATTGGGATTTGTGCCTGTTAGGAAACCTGGGAAGTTACCTGCTGAAACAGTCAATTATCAATACGAGCTTGAGTACGGTGTGGATTCATTGGAGATACACAAAGACGCTATTAGCAAAGGGCAGAGAGTTATTATTGTCGATGATTTATTGGCAACTGGCGGTACAATATATGCTGCAGCGAAGTTAATTGAAGAATTGGGCGGTATTGTCGATTGTATATTGTTCTTGACAGAATTGACTTTTTTAAATGGACGTAAAAAGTTAGAAGGTTATGATGTCATTTCATTGATAAAGTTTTAAAATGTCGGTTTTAAAAAGGTGATCATTAATAATGATTGAAAAAATTATTGAGAGAGTAAAAAAATACGATCAATCTGAAGATGATATTAATTTAATATTAAAAGCTTATGATTATGCGTTAAAAGCTCATGAAGGACAATACAGAAATTCAGGAGAACCGTATATTGTCCACCCTGTAGAAGTTGCAATGATTCTTGCTGATCTGGAACTTGATGTATCTACTATTGCCAGTGGACTTCTTCATGATGTAATAGAAGATACATCTATTTCTTATGAAGATATAAAAAATGAATTTGGGCAGGAAATTGCTGATTTAGTAGACGGCGTGACAAAGCTTGGCATGATAGAGTACAAATCGAAAGTAGAGCAGCAGGCTGAAAATATGCGAAAAATGCTCATTGCAATGGCTAAAGATATACGAGTTATAATGATAAAGCTCGCTGATCGCCTTCACAATATGCGTACTCTTAAATTTTTGAGCGAAGAGAAGCAAAAGGAGAAAGCACAAGAAACATTGGAAATATACGCTCCTATTGCCCATAGATTAGGTATGTCAATGATAAAGTGGGAGCTGGAGGATTTATCATTGAGATACCTTCATCCTGATGAATATTATAGTCTCGTTGAAAAGGTTGCAAAGAAGCGGAAAGAGAGAGAAGAATCCATAAAAGAACTCATTGAAAAGTTAAAAGAAAAATTGAATGAAATCGGAATAAAAGCTGATGTTGATGGAAGACCTAAACATTTTTACAGTATTTATAAAAAAATGAAGCAGCAAAACAAGACTTTTGAGCAGATTTATGATTTAATGGCTGTCAGAGTAATTGTCAATACTGTAAAAGATTGTTATGGGACATTAGGCGTTGTTCATACACTGTGGAAGCCTATGCCTGGCAGATTTAAAGATTATATCGCTATGCCAAAGCCAAATATGTACCAGTCTCTTCACACTACTGTAATTGGGCCGAAAGGTGAACCATTTGAAATACAAATTCGAACTTGGGACATGCACAGGACAGCAGAATACGGAATTGCAGCTCACTGGAAGTATAAAGAGGGCAAATCTTACGAAGATGAGTTTGACGCTAAGCTTTCCTGGCTGCGGCAGCTTTTGGAGTGGCAAAGAGAGTTAAAAGATGCTAAGGAATTCATGGAGACCTTAAAAATAGATCTGTTTACAGATGAGGTTTACGTTTTTACTCCTAAAGGTGATGTCATAAGTCTACCGGCTGGATCTACGCCTATTGACTTTGCATATAGCATTCATACCGAAATAGGTCACAGATTAAATGGCGCTAAAGTAAATGGAAAGATTGTTCCAATAGATTATGAGCTTAAAAATGGTGATATAGTTGAGATTCTTACGACAACCAATGCTGACAGAGGTCCCAGCAGAGACTGGCTTCAGATTGTAAAAAGTTCACAAGCTAAAAATAAAATACGGCAGTGGTTCAAAAAGGAAAAGAGAGAAGAAAATATTGAGCGGGGACAAGAAATATTTTACAGAGAGTTAAAAAGACAAGGGATACAACAATCCCAATTAAAAAGCGATATAATGGAATCTGTGCTAAAAAAGTTAAACATGCATTCTGAAGAAGATCTATATGCGACAATTGGATTTGGTGGGCTTGCATTAAATCAGATAATACCGCGCATAAAAGAAGAGTTAAAGCAAGTAGAAAGTGAGTCCAAAAGGCATATTCCTACCGTATCAGAAACAAAGAAAAAGCAAAAGATTGGTGGAATGGGTGTCATTGTAAAAGGCGAAGACAATGTCATGGTTAGATTTTCGAAATGCTGTTCTCCTGTCCCGGGTGATGAAATAGTAGGCTATGTTACCAAAGGCCGTGGAGTTTCAATACACAGAAAGGATTGTCCGAATATAAAAGATTATGTTTACGATAAAAATAGAATTATAGAAGTTGAATGGGATCAGGGCAAAAACATTGCGTATCAAGCAGATATTCAAATTATGGCTATTGATAGGTATGGATTACTGACGGATGTTACCAGTATATTAGCTGACATAAAAATCTCTGTAAGAGCCGTAAATGCACGGACAACAAGGGACAATATTGCGATAATTAATTTGACGTTAGAGATTACATCGAAAGAGCAGCTTGAAAAAATTATGAATAAATTAAAAGCTCTTGATGGTGTGACTGATGTATACAGAATAAGTGCATGAAATTTAGTCAGGACAAAAAATGCAGCATTGGAGGTATTAAAACATGAGGGCTGTTGTTCAAAGAGTTTTGCAAGGAAATGTCACAGTTGAAGACAATATAGTAGGAGAAATTAACAAAGGACTTGTAGTCTTGGTGGGTGTTTCAAATGATGATGGCTTGGAGGACGTAGAATATATATCCGATAAAATCGCCAATTTGAGGATTTTTGATGACGAAGAAGGTAGGATGAACCTTTCTATCGTTGATGTTAACGGCGAAATCTTATTAGTGTCACAGTTTACGCTTCTTGGAGATGCAAGAAAAGGTAGAAGACCTAATTATATGAATGCTGCCAAATCAGAAAAAGCACTGTACCTTTTTGATACATTGTGTAATAAATTGAAGGAAAAAGGACTTCCTGTTAAAACAGGAAAATTTGGTGCTATGATGCGGGTTTCTTTGATAAATGATGGACCAGTAACGATACTTTTAGATTCAAAAAGGATTTTTTAAGGTGAGTGCGATATGAGAAACGATTTAGATATTAAAAAATTTTCAGTAGGGCGTTTTCAAGCTAACTGTTATATAGTATCTGCAAAGGGTAGTCATGAATGTATAATGGTAGATGCTGGCAATTTTGTACCCGAAGTGGAAGATTATTTGATAGATAATGATTTTAGATTGAAGTATATTTTGATAACTCATGGGCATTTTGATCATATTGGGGGCATCGATTACTTTAGAGACAAATTTGGAGCAAAAGTTTGCATTGGTACCGATGATGCAGAAATGCTTAAAAACCCGGCGATGAATTTGTCTGAGTTTGGCTTTGGAAAAATCATATCAAAAGATGCTGATATTTTGTTAAGAGATGGTGACACTTTATCATTTGGAGAAGGCATTTTTATAACAACTATTCATACCCCTGGACATACACCTGGTGGAGTATGTTACAAAATCGATGATGCCTGTTTTACTGGAGATACGCTTTTTAAGGAATCTATAGGCAGAACTGACTTTCCAGGTGGTGATTTCAATGAAATCATAAATTCAATAAAAAATAAATTGTTCATGCTACCTGATACGACTTTAGTTTTTCCAGGGCATGGTGATATCACCACAATTAAGGACGAAAAGCTTAAAAACCCATTTGTACGCTTTTTATAAAATATTATATATCTCATCGGAAGTCGGCGGATTTATTTCTATTTTTTTATTGCCATCTATAAGATATTTTCCGCTTTTTGTAATCTTACCGACTATTGTTGCATCGATATTTTGCTTTTTCAATTCATCTACTATTTTTTTACCATTTGATGACGTAATAATCATCGAGCCACTTGAGATAAGCTTAAATGGATCTAAGTTAAAGTAATCGCAGATAATTTTAGTCTCATTCCTTACAGGAATTAAATCACTGAAAATTTCAATTCCCATATTTGATGCTTCTGCGATTTCAAAGGCTGCGCCTAATATCCCGCCTTCGGTAATATCATGCATACAATTTACACCACATTCAGCTGCAATTAAACCCTCTTTTACTACACTTAAATCTGTAATAAAGCTTTTCGCGCTGTCTAAAACCGATTTAGAAATATGATTTGATAGCTTTTCATAGTAATCGTTGACCACTATGAAGGTTCCTTCAATACCTACTGATTTGGTAACTATTACGTCATCATTTAATTTAGCACCGCTTGTTTTAATGAATTTGTCTTTGCTACATACACCGATAGCAGTAGTCGATATTATTGCTTTATTTACGGAAGATGTGACTTCGCTATGACCGCCAAGAACTTCAATGTTAAGCTCTTTGGCTCCTCTATCTATTTCCTGCACGATTTTGTTCAATGATTCTTCATCAGAACCTATTGGCAGCAAAATGGTTTCAAGTACGCCTATGGGTTTTGCACCACATGATGCAATGTCATTGCATGAAATAATTACAGATAAGTATCCGCTTAAGTTATTTGAGGCAGTTATGGGATCTGTAGACAAAACAGCCGCATACTGGCCAAATTCAATAACGCTACAATCTTCTCCTATACCTGCATGTACAGCTACTTCGTTTCGCTTTACGCCTAAGTTGGTGTATATGAGTTTTGATAAAATGTCTGTTGGAACTTTTCCTTCTTTCATAGTAAGCACATCCTTTGAAAATTTTTGTATATATCTATATTAGCATAAATAATTTTTATGTTCCACATCAAAGATTGCAGTAAAACAATCTAAAAACCTATAGACAAATATAAAATATTGTGATATCATATTAGAAAAGAGATATTATGCATCCTTTAACTGGTCCTGTGAGGCTGGCAAGGAGTTAAAAAAGATGTTGACTTCTTGCTTTATCAAGAAGTTTTTTTATGGAGGTATAAGATTTGAATTATAAAGCTGAGATAATGGACGAAAAAGCAATTGACAGAGCTTTAATTCGAATTTCACATGAGATTGTAGAAAAGAATAAAGGCATTGAAGACATTGTATTAGTTGGCATAATGCGTAGAGGTGTGCCTCTTGCAAATAGACTTGCCAAGTATATTGAACGCATCGAAGGTGTAAGACCTCCTATAGGTTCATTGGATATTACTTTATATAGAGATGATTTAACTACGAAATTAGAGCAGCCAATCGTCAAAAAAAAGGACATAGGAGTAAATGTAGTTGGGAAAATTGTTGTTTTAGTAGATGATGTAATATATACAGGAAGGACTGTAAGGGCCGCTATGGATGCTGTCATAGATTTAGGGAGACCTAAGTCAATACAGTTGGCAGAACTCATTGATAGGGGACATAGGGAACTTCCCATACGACCTGATTATGTCGGAAAAAATGTGCCTACATCAAAGAGCGAAATTGTAAGTGTCATGCTTGAGGAAATTGATAATGCAAATAAAGTTGTAATAATAGAATAACAACCTTTAAATTAGTCCAGCGAGACTGATAAGGGAGAATTGCGATTCTCCCACTTTAGACAGAAAGGGAGATTTTTTATGGTTATTTTAGAATTCATAACATTCAAAAAATATTCAAAAATCTTATATTTAAGAGCAGAGCCATTTTAAAATGTAAAAATGGTTGCTGCTCTATTTTTTAATAAAAAGAAAGGATGGTTTAAATGATAGGAAAAGACGTGTTAGGAATAAGGGAAATGACAAAAGACGATCTTTTAGAGATACTGGATACAGCAGGAGAAATGAAGAAAATCTTGGTTGGTAATAAAAATTCAGATATTTTGAGGGGCAAGACAATTGTTACGATATTTTTTGAGCCAAGCACAAGGACAAGATTGTCATTTGAAATGGCAGCAAAATACCTTGGAGCTCATTTTGGAAACATAGAAACCAAGACAAGCAGCGTTGTAAAAGGTGAATCTCTTATTGATACAGTAAGAACGGTAGAAAAGATGAAAGCAGATGTGATTGTAGTGCGCCACAATATGTCTGGTGCTCCGCATCTTATGGCAAAATATCTTGATGCATCAGTAATAAATGCAGGTGACGGTCTTAATGAACATCCTACACAGGCTTTGTTGGATTTAATGACAATAAGAGAAAAAAAGGGATTCTTTGACGGCTTAAAAGTAGTCATAGTTGGAGATATAGTCCATTCGAGAGTTGCAAGGTCTAATGTATGGGGATTGCAAAAGTTAGGAGCCGAAGTTAGATTGGTGGGTCCTGCTACATTGTTGCCAAAGACTTTTGAAAAGCTTGGAGCAAAAGTCTATTACGACATAGACAAAGCTATTGATGGAGTCGATGTAGTCATGGGACTTAGAATTCAATTAGAAAGGCAGAAAAATGGTTTGTTTCCATCAAAAGATGAGTTTTCAAAGTATTTTGGCATAACAGAGGAAAGAATGAAACTTGCCAAGAAAGATGCAATACTGATGCATCCTGGACCTATCAATAGAAATGTAGAACTTACATCGAAAGCAGCTAATGCCACATATTCGGTTATTGAGGAACAAGTTACAAATGGTGTAGCTGTAAGAATGGCATTATTAAAAATATTATGTGAAAGGAGAAAATCAAATGAAATTAGTTATTAAAGATGGGATATTAATAGATGGAGAGGGATTTAATGAAAAAGCAGATATCTTAATAGAGAATGGAAAGATAAAAGGGATAGATAAAAGAATATCGCTGAATGATGCAATTTCAATTGATGCAAAAGGGAAACATGTATTTCCGGGATTTATTGATATGCACACACATTTGAGGCAGCCTGGTTTTGAAGAAAAGGAAACGATAAAAACAGGTACACATGCTGCTGTTGCTGGTGGTTATACAACTGTTGCATGTATGCCAAATACAAACCCTGTCATAGACAATGAAGTAGTTGTGGAATATATAAAAAGTATCGCTGAAAGAGAAGGGTATTGTAAAGTAATTCCGATAGGTGCCATGACTAAAGGTATGTTGGGTGAAGAAATTTCAGAGATGGCAAAATTGAAGGATGTGGGCGTGGTAGCTTTATCTGATGATGGATTTCCAATAATGAATTCGGGGCTTATGAAGAGGATAATGACTTATGGAAGTATGTACGATTTGCTCATGATAACTCATTGCGAAGATAAAATGTTAAGCGGTGAAGGTGTGATGAATAATGGGATAATTTCAACAAAAATTGGCTTAAGAGGAATACCACATGAAGCGGAAGAGGTAATGCTTGCACGAAATATTATTTTGGCAAAATCTACTGGAGCAAGACTTCATGTAGCACATGTATCAACAAAGGACAGTGTTGAATTGATAAGGAGAGCTAAGGCAGATGGAGTAAATATAACAGCAGAGGTAACGCCGCACAATCTATGCCTTACTGAAGATATAGTTGATGGTTTTGACACGAATACAAAGGCTTATCCTCCATTAAGGACAAGGGAAGACGTGAATGCGCTTATAGAAGGGTTAAAAGATGGTACAATAGATGTAATTGCGACAGATCATGCACCGCATACGAAAGATGATAAAAAAGTTCCTTATGAAATAGCGGCTTTTGGCATATCAGGAATCGAAATCGCTTTTTCTGTAGTGTACACGTATCTTGTTAAAAATGGATTGATTGCGATAGACGATTTAGTAAAGCATATGTCGACAGAACCTTCAAAACTTTTAAAATTAACCCATGGTTTTAAGATAGGCAATGATGCAGATATTACAATAATAGATTTAGCAAAAGAGTTTACAGTCGATGCGGACAATTTTAAATCAAAAGGTAAAAATTCACCATTTAATGGGCAAAAATTGTACGGCATGGTGGAATATACGATTGTAAATGGAGAAATAAAATTTAAAAATGATGGCAATTATCAAATAAGTAATGTATAATATATATAGAATAATTATACATGTATATGAATAAATATTTATAAGAGGTGTTAACATGTTTTCGGATAATTTGATACATGCAATAAAATTCAAGAATAATCCTACAGTTGTCGGTTTAGATCCAAGGATTGAAAACATTCCAGAATTCATAAAGAAAGCGGCCTTTAATAAATACGGGAACAATACAAAAGGAATATCTGAAGCGATTTATTATTTTAATAAAGGCATTGTTGATGCTGTATTTGATGTAGTGCCAGCGGTAAAGATTCAGATCGCTTTTTACGAAATATATGGGGCAGATGGGATAGAAGCTTTTTATAAAACTGCTGAATATGCCAAAGAAAAAGGGCTTATAGTTATAGCAGATGTAAAAAGAGGAGATATAGCAGATGTAGCAGAAATGTATTCAAAAGCATATTTGCAAAATCCATCTATCGATGCAATTACAATCAATCCGTACATGGGGGAAGATACCATAACGCCATATATACGAGATGTATTAGAATACGACAAAGGGCTATTTATCCTTGTGAAAACTTCTAATGCTGGTTCTGGAACGATTCAAAATTTAAAAACTGTCAGTGGTACTGTATATGAAAATGTGGCTTACATGGTTGACAAGATTTCAAAACTAGCCGAAGGTAGCTTAGGATATAGTTCTATAGGTGCGGTTGTTGGAGCTACGTATAAAGAAGAAGCCAAAATACTGAGAAAAATAATGCCATCTGCTATCTTTTTAGTGCCTGGATATGGAGCACAGGGTGCTACTGCAGAAGATGTCATTAATTGCTTTGATGAAAACAACTTAGGTGCCATTGTCAACTCATCGAGAAAAGTCATCTTCGCCTATAAAAGTCAATATTGGAAAGATGTTTATTCTGAATATGAATTTGCTCAAGCTGCACGTGCTGAAGTTCTTTTGATGATGGGAATGATTAATAATGCGTTTTTAAAAAGAAGATATATTGCGTGTTGAGGTGAAATATGGAATACGTTGTTAGAGAAAATAAAGAAATTAGCAATGGAATATATAGACTTAGGTTAGAATTTGATGATATTCCTGCGCCAGGGCAATTTATCATGATAAATTGTGGAGGCAATACATTATTAAAGAGGCCATTTAGTATATGTGATCATGATGGGAATGAAATTGCAATTGTTTATCGGATAAAAGGAAAAGGCACTTACAATCTTTCAAAAGTAAAGGCTTTAGACACATTAGAAGTAACTGGTCCCCATGGTCACGGATTCGATATATTTGATAAATTCAACAATATTCTTATCGTTGGTGGTGGCATAGGGATACCACCACTGTTGTTTCTTTCAAAGAAATTAAAAAATAAAAATCTAAAGATTGCTCTTGGTTTTAAAAGCGATGCATTTCTCGTGGATGAATTTCAAAAGTATGGCGATGTCGTTATTGCGACTGAAGACGGGAACACTGGCATTAAGGGGTATGTTACCGATTTAATTGAAAGTGAAATAAAAGATATTGATATAGTTTATGGATGTGGTCCAATGCAAATGCTTAAATCTGTAAAAGACATGGCTGAAAAGTACGATGTGCCTTGTCAAATCTCTATTGAAGAACATATGGGTTGTGGGATTGGTGCATGTATGGTATGTGCCTGCAAAACAAAAACAGATTCTGGATTTCAATATAAAAAAGTCTGTAAGGATGGTCCTGTATTTTGGGCAAGGGAGGTAGTATTTTGAATCTGAAAGTCAGTATAGGGAATCTTGAACTTAAAAATCCAGTTCTTGTGGCATCTGGTACGTTCGGTTTTGGAAAAGAGTATTCACATTATATCGATTTAGATAATTTAGGAGGAATAATGGTAAAAGGTCTTACAGTGTATCCAAAAGAAGGAAATCCTCCGCCGCGTATATATGAAACGCCATCAGGAATTTTAAATAGTGTTGGACTGCAAAATCCAGGTGTCGATGCTTTCATAAAAGACGAATTACCATTTTTAAATAGATTTAATACTAAAGTAATCGCAAATATAGCAGGAGAAACAATAGAAGAATTCGTATTATTAGCCCAAAAACTTAATATAGACGGTGTAGATGCTTTAGAGATCAATGTTTCATGCCCAAATGTAAAAGAAGGGGGTATGTCATTTGGAATAGATCCCAACAGTGTACATGAGATAACTAAAAAAGTAAAGGAAGTATCAAATAAAACAGTCATTGTAAAATTGACTCCAAATGTAACTGATATAAAGATTTATGCTAAAGCAGCAGAAGACGGTGGTGCTGATGCAATTTCTCTTATAAATACAGTTACTGGAATGGCCATAGATATAAACACAAGGCGACCTGTTTTTAAGAATGTGTTTGCAGGTTTATCAGGACCAGCTATAAAACCCATAGCGCTTAAAAATGTGTATGAAGCTAAAAGAGCTGTATCAATCCCTGTGATAGGTATGGGAGGAATTTCATCTGCAGAAGATGCTTTAGAATTCATGATAACAGGGGCTACTGCTGTAGCTATTGGAACTTATAATTTTATCAATCCTGCTGGTTCAATAGACATCTTGGAAGGAATAAAAAAATATATGTTAAGAAATAGCATAGTTGATGTAAACCAATTGATAAATTCTATTAACGTATAATCATTATGGTAAACAAAAAAGAAAGGAAAATTAAAATGGATAGAGAAAAGGTACTTGAAATATTAAGCGATTTAAAAGTATTGAATAAAGGACATTTTTTATTGACTTCTGGTAGGCATAGCGACACATACCTCCAATGTGCTAAGATTTTTCAGTATCCTAATTACAGTGAATTATTTTCAAAAGAAATAGCGAGAAAATTTATTAAAGAAAAAATAGATGTAGTAATTGGGCCTGCCATTGGTGGCATTATATTTGCGTATGAAGTTGCAAGGCAATTGGGTGCAAAAGCCATCTTTGCTGAAAGAGAAGATGGGGTGATGAAATTAAGAAGAGGATTTGAGATAAATGAAGGTGATAATGTACTCGCAGTAGAAGATGTTGTCACAACAGGTGGCTCTGTAAAAGAAGTCATTGAACTTGTAAAAAGTTATAATGCAAATATTGTTGGTGTTGCAAGCATCGTCGACAGAAGCAATGGAAATGCCAACTTTGGAGTTAAATTTGAATCTATAATATCAATTGATGCAGTGTCGTATGAAAGTGAAAAATGCCCACTATGCGAAAAGGGACTGCCTATATACAAACCTGGAAGCAGAAAGTTTAAATAAGAAGCATAGAGCTTCTTATTTAAACTAAAAAACTTGCAGTATCAAACACTTTAGGTATTCAGTTTCACTGGATGATAACAGTATAGGATGATCTTTTGACTGTGTTCTTTTTTCTATTAGCCGTGTATTCTTTTGTGTGTCGTGTGCGGCTTCTTTAATTATGTTTAGAAACACATCGGGACTTATGTGCTGCGAGCAAGAACAAGTAATGAGGAAACCACCTTTTTTCAAGATTTTCATTGCTCTTAAATTTATTTCTTTATATCCTCTTATGGCATCTTTTACTGTCTCTTTACTTTTAGTAAAGGCAGGTGGGTCGAGTATTACAACGTCAAATTTTTTGTTTTCTTCATCGTATTTTTTTAACAAATCAAATGCATTCTCACATGTAAAGCGACACCTATCCAGGTATCCGTTTAGAGCTGCGTTCTTTTTAGCCATATCTAATGCTGCTTCTGATATATCTACGGTTTCAACGCTTTTAGCACCGTAATGCAATGCATGTACTGAAAAAGAGCCTGTATGGCTAAAGCAATCTAAAACATCGGCATCTTTTACGTACTTTTTTATTGCGGCTCTATTTTCTTTTTGGTCTAAAAAATAACCAGTTTTTTGACCGTTTTCTATGTCAACCCAAAGCTTAACGCCGTTTTCTTCAAATTGTTGAATTGCATCGAAATTGCCATATAAAAATCCTTTTGTTTCAGGTAATCCTTCCAGCATTCGCACAGACACATCATTTCTTTCATATATACCCTTGGGATTTAATAATTCAACGAGTATGTTTACTATTAAGCCTTTGTACCTTTCCATACCAAGTGAAAGTGTTTGAATAACTAAATAATTTCCAAATTTGTCCACAATAAGAGCTGGTAAAAAATCAGCTTCTCCAAAAATTACCCTACATGAATTCAAATTATCCATAACTTTTTTTCTATATTCCCATGCTCTTAGAATTCTCTTTTTAAAAAAATCCTCATTTATGAGCTCATCTTTTTCATGTGTGAGAATTCTTACAGTTATCATAGATTTAAGATTTATGTATCCTCGCCCGATGAAGTTTTTCTTATGATCATAGACATCAACAATTCCACCAGGCTCATAATCGCCTTCTATGTGATCTATTTCTGTTTTGTATATCCATGGATGACCACTTAATATTCTTCTCAAATTTTCGTTTCTGAGAATTACATCTGTCATAATAACACTCCTAATTCAAAAATTCGTTTAAATAATTTACTCAAACTTCGCACTTATAAAAGTAGCTCTGTACCTTGATAATTCAATATTATTTGGCTATAAAATAGCATGAGATCTCCATTTTTGGTATAATTGAATCATACAAAAAACAAACAAATTGGAGGCTCATGCTATGAATAGTATAACACAAAATTACCAAATTGATAATAAGGTTTCTACTTCGATTAAAAGTTTCTTCAAAAAATATAGAATTTCGGCTGCTTTAAGGTTATCGAATGCTTACAAAAGCAAGGGTACTCCCGTTATTTCTATTTTCGAGTACTTATTCTGTATGATCTTCACCAATAGATCTATGTATATGAATATGCTAATGGGTACAAATCAGGCTGGTTTTAAGAAAGACACGGTTTACAGGTTCTTAAACTCTATTCATATCAATTGGATTCGGTTTACCACTTGGCTTAGCGCACAGATTATAAATGAGACAATTACTGGGTTAACAAGCGATAAACGTGTAAATGTTCTTATTGTGGATGACTCTTTATTCGAACGCTCTAGCTCTAAAAAAGTAGAGCTACTAGCAAAAGTATATGACCATGCTAAGAAAACATACAAATATGGCTTTCGCCTACTTACACTCGGATGGTCAGATGGAAATACTTTTATCCCAGTCAATGGATGTCTTTTATCTACTGAGAATCAAAAGAATCGTATCAATGAAGCTATACCTGTGGACAAGCGTTCCGCCGGGTATTTAAGAAGGAATCTATCCCAAACTAAAGCAACAGCCGTAGCTCTGGAATTAATAAAGACCGCTAAAAAAGCAATGATTCCAGCATCTTATGTATTGTTTGACACTTGGTTCTGTTCTCCCTCTTCTTTGATTGCTATTAAAGAAATAGGCTATGATGTTATTGCAATGGCAAAGAAAACATCAAAGATGCATTACCTATATAATGGAATAATGCAGCCGTTAACAGAAATATACAAGCAGAACAGAAAAAGAAGAGGCAGGTCTAGATACCTGTTATCCGTGGAAGTTTCCATTGAAAAAGACGGAAAATCTATTCCTGCTCGAATTGTATTTGTCAGAAACAGGAATAATCGAAAAGACTATCTGGCACTTATTACCACGGATATAAACCTTAACGAGGACGAAATCATTCGTATATACGGGAAGCGCTGGGATATAGAAGTCTTTTTCAAAGTGTGTAAATCATACTTGAAGCTCAGCAAGGAATGCAATTCATTATCTTACGATGCGATGACAGCACATACAGCAATCGTATTTACCAGATACATGATGCTTGCACTAGAGAACCGTCGATCATCAGATTTACGAACAATGGGAGAGATATTTTACTACATACAGGATGAAATGTCCGATATTACGCTGATTCAGGCTTTTCATCTACTTATGCAAGTATTCATAGATACAATAACAGATAAACTATCGTTATCTTCAGAACAGCTGGACCAATTACTTGATGCTTTTATGGCTGCGATTCCCAAAGAACTTAAGGAAAGACTTCCGAAGTGTGCATAATTGTGTAAATTACTATTACTTTTTTCTGGCAAAGCATTAAGTTTTCAAGGAACAGAGTAATTATTTATGTGCGAAGTTTTAGTAATTTATATCATATAGGCAGAGATGATTCAATACGATTGCCTTTTTGTCAAAAAGATATATTCAGTAATAAATGATAGAAAAAAAGAGCATAATAAAGATATATATGTATAATTGCATGTAAATATACTATATTGATAAATTTCATGTTTGAATTAGAATTTCAAACGTGGTATATTAACATACGTCGCTCCTGCGAGGAGCGAAAGGAAGACACCACAAAATACCAAAGAGAAAGCAGTTGACAGAGAGAAGATAATGTGGTAATATAGACGATGTCGCGATAAGCGGCGAGGGAAATGAACCTTGAAAACCGAACAGTGAGATATGCGAGCAAAGGATATAAACATGAGAGTTTGATCCTGGCTCAGGACGAACGCTGGCGGCGTGCCTAACACATGCAAGTCGAGCGATCCGGCACTCAACTAAGCGCTTACAGAAAAAAAGACAGCAAAGAGAAAAGAAAGCAGAAAAAGAGAGAAATAAGAGTAAACGCGGAGTTGAGTGCCGGATAGCGGCGGACGGGTGAGTAACGCGTGGACAATCTACCCTGTAGACTGGGATAACACCCCGAAAGGGGTGCTAATACCGGATAATGTCAAGTAATGGCATCATTGCTTGAAGAAAGGAGAAATCCGCTATAGGATGAGTCCGCGTCCCATTAGCTAGTTGGCGGGGTAAAAGCCCACCAAGGCGACGATGGGTAGCCGGCCTGAGAGGGTGAACGGCCACACTGGAACTGAGACACGGTCCAGACTCCTACGGGAGGCAGCAGTGGGGAATATTGTGCAATGGGGGAAACCCTGACACAGCGACGCCGCGTGAGCGAAGAAGGCCTTCGGGTCGTAAAGCTCAATAGTATGGGAAGATAATGACGGTACCATACGAAAGCCCCGGCTAACTACGTGCCAGCAGCCGCGGTAATACGTAGGGGGCGAGCGTTGTCCGGAATTACTGGGCGTAAAGAGCACGTAGGCGGCTATAAAAGTCAGATGTGAAAAACCTGGGCTCAACCGAGGGTATGCATCTGAAACTAAATAGCTTGAGTCAAGGAGAGGAGAGCGGAATTCCTGGTGTAGCGGTGAAATGCGTAGAGATCAGGAAGAATACCAGTGGCGAAAGCGGCTCTCTGGACTTGAACTGACGCTGAGGTGCGAAAGCGTGGGGAGCAAACAGGATTAGATACCCTGGTAGTCCACGCCGTAAACGATGGATACTAGGTGTGGGTTAGTATAATCCGTGCCGGAGTTAACGCAATAAGTATCCCGCCTGGGGAGTACGGCCGCAAGGTTGAAACTCAAAGGAATTGACGGGGGCCCGCACAAGCAGCGGAGCATGTGGTTTAATTCGAAGCAACGCGAAGAACCTTACCAGGGCTTGACATCCACAGAATCCGGTAGAAATACCGGAGTGCCTCGAAAGAGGAGCTGTGAGACAGGTGGTGCATGGTTGTCGTCAGCTCGTGTCGTGAGATGTTGGGTTAAGTCCCGCAACGAGCGCAACCCCTGTTGGTAGTTACCAGCGTAAAGACGGGGACTCTACCGAGACTGCCGTGGATAACACGGAGGAAGGCGGGGATGACGTCAAATCATCATGCCCTTTATGCCCTGGGCTACACACGTGCTACAATGGCCTGAACAGAGGGCAGCGAAGGAGCGATCCGGAGCGAATCCCAGAAAACAGGTCCCAGTTCAGATTGCAGGCTGCAACCCGCCTGCATGAAGACGGAGTTGCTAGTAATCGCGGATCAGCATGCCGCGGTGAATACGTTCCCGGGCCTTGTACACACCGCCCGTCACACCACGAGAGTTTACAACACCCGAAGTCAGTGACCTAACCGCAAGGAAGGAGCTGCCGAAGGTGGGGTAAATGATTGGGGTGAAGTCGTAACAAGGTAGCCGTATCGGAAGGTGCGGCTGGATCACCTCCTTTCTAAGGAGCAATCCTACAATAAAGAAAAGAAAGAGTATTTATTTTAAGAGCGAACATATAGCGGAGTGTTCGTAAATGTGTCCGATGAATGAAGCGAGTGAAGCGTGCGAGCGTGAAGGACCACGCGAGAGGCACTACGACAGGACGTAGTTAAGTGCCGTTAGCGAAACGAGCGAAAAGAATCGAAGACACATAGAACACGGAGCCTATGTGAGCGATAAAATAAATACGATATCTCACTGTTCAGTTTTGAGGGTTTAAGCCCTCAGAGAAGTGAACCTTGAAAACTGCACAATGCAAATATGGGTAACGAAGAAAAAACGAGGAAACAATAGGTCAAGTTAGAAAGGGCGTATGGTGGATGCCCAGGCACTTAGAGCCGAAGAAGGACGCAGCAAGCGGCGAAACGCTCCGGGGAGTCGCAAGCAGACGCAGATCCGGAGATCTCCGAATGGGGAAACCCGCTTAAGGTAATACTTAAGCATCCCATGGTGAACACATAGCCATGAGGAAGGGACACCGCGTGAACTGAAACATCTAAGTAGCGCGAGGAAAAGAAAGAAAAAGTCGATTTCCTGAGTAGTGGCGAGCGAAAAGGAAAGAGCCCAAACCCGGCACTCAATTAGAATTGTTAAAAAAGCAAAAATAGAGAAATAGCAGTTCTAATTGAGTGCCGGGGGTTTAGGACCACAAGAAGGTATAAAAAAGCGAAGCCGAACAGACCTGGGAAGGCAGGCCAAAGAAGGTGAAAGCCCTGTAGGCGAAAGCTTCAAATACCGAGTGGGATCCAGAGTACCACAGGATAGGCAACCCGGTGGGAAGACGGGAGGACCATCTCCCAAGGCTAAATACTCCTAAGTGACCGATAGCGCATAGTACCGTGAGGGAAAGGTGAAAAGAACCCCGGGAGGGGAGTGAAAGAGAACCTGAAACCATATGTCCACAAGCAGTGGAAGTCCGGCACTCAACTGAACATGTTAGAGAGAAGAAAAAAGAACTAGCGTGTCCAGTTGAGAGCCGGACGACCACGTACTTTTTGTAGAACGGACCGGCGAGTTATAGATATGCAGCGAGGTTAAGCGAAAGCGGAGCCGAAGCGAAAGCGAGTCTTAAAAGGGCGAAAGTTGCATATCATAGACCCGAAACCGTGCGACCTACCCATGATCAGGGTGAAGCCGGAGTAAGATCTGGTGGAGGCCCGAACCACGTTGACGTTGAAAAGTCATGGGATGAATTGTGGGTAGCGGAGAAATTCCAATCGAGCTCGGAGATAGCTGGTTCTCCCCGAAATAGCTTTAGGGCTAGCCTCAGGGGGAAGGAAATATGGAGGTAGAGCACTGAATGGACTAGGGGCCAAAGAGGTTACCGAACCCTATCAAACTCCGAATGCCATATTGAGACCCTGGGAGTCAGACTACGAGTGATAAGATCCGTGGTCAAAAGGGAAAGAGCCCAGACCGACAGCTAAGGTCCCAAAGAGCATGTTAAGTGGAAAAGGAAGTAGGATTTCCAAGACAACCAGGATGTTGGCTTAGAAGCAGCCATACATTCAAAGAGTGCGTAATAGCTCACTGGTCGAGAAATCCCGCGCCGAAAATAAACGGGGCTAAAACATGCCACCGAAGCTACGGATTCTAAAGAAAGAATGGTAGGGGAGCGTACTGTACAGGACGAAGGACAAGCGAAAGCGAATCTGGACAGTACAGTAGAGAGAATGCCGGTATAAGTAACGAGAGTAAGGCGAGAAACCTTACCGTCGAAAGCCTAAGGATTCCTGGGGAAGGATAATCCGCCCAGGGTAAGTCGGGACCTAAGCCGAGGCGAAAGCGTAGGCGATGGAGAACCGGTAATAAATCCGGTACCACCGAAATCCGTCAAAAGAGAAGCAAGGACGCAGCGAGATAAGAAAAGCGTGCGGTTGGTAGAGCACGTCCAAGCAGCGACGAAAAGAGCTTTGAGTGAAGTACCAAAGCTCATAAGAGCTGTGAAGGGGAGCCGAAAGGCGAAGTTTCGAAGGGGCTGCCAAGAAAAGTTGCTATCGAGGATAAGGTGCCCGTACCATAAACCGACACAGGTAGGCGAGGAGAGAATCCAAAGACGAGCGGGAGAACCCTCATTAAGGAACTCGGCAAAAAGACTCCGTAACTTCGGGAGAAGGAGTGCCGAAAGGCCGCAGAGAAGAGGCCCAAGCGACTGTTTACCAAAAACACAGGTTTCTGCTAAGTCGAAAGACGAAGTATAGGAGCTGACGCCTGCCCGGTGCTGGAAGGTTAAGGGGAAGGGTCAGGAGGAAATCCAAAGCTCTGAACTTAAGCCCCAGTAAACGGCGGCCGTAACTATAACGGTCCTAAGGTAGCGAAATTCCTTGTCGGGTAAGTTCCGACCTGCACGAAAGGCGTAACGACTTGGGCGCTGTCTTGAAGGGGGACCCGGTGAAATTGTAGTACTCGTGAAGATGCGAGTTACCCGCGACAGGACAGAAAGACCCCATGGAGCTTTACTGCAGCTTGTCACTGAATTTTAGTAATATCTGTACAGAATAGGTGGGAGGCAGAGAAATATGGGCGCCAGCCTATATGGAGCCAACGTTGGGATACCACCCTGATATTACCGAAATTCTAACATAGGAGCCGTAAACCGGCATATGGACACTGACAGGCGGGCAGTTTGACTGGGGCGGTCGCCTCCTAAAAAGTAACGGAGGCGTCCAAAGGTTACCTCAGCGCGGAAGGAAATCGCGCGAAAGAGTGCAAAGGCAGAAGGTAGCCTAACTGCGAGAAAGACAATTCGAGCAGGGACGAAAGTCGGGCTTAGTGATCCGGCGGTAGAGAATGGGATTGCCGTCGCTCAACGGATAAAAGCTACCCTGGGGATAACAGGCTGATCTCCCCCAAGAGTCCACATCGACGGGGAGGTTTGGCACCTCGATGTCGGCTCATCGCATCCTGGGGCTGAAGTAGGTCCCAAGGGTTGGGCTGTTCGCCCATTAAAGCGGTACGCGAGCTGGGTTCAGAACGTCGTGAGACAGTTCGGTCCCTATCCGTCGCGGGCGCAGGAAATTTGAGAGGATCTGCCCTTAGTACGAGAGGACCGGGGTGGACAAACCGATGGTGTACCAGTTGCAAAGCCATTTGCACAGCTGGGTAGCCAAGTTTGGAAGGGATAAACGCTGAAAGCATCTAAGCGTGAAACCCACCTCAAGATAAGATTTCCCATCTGGCACTCAACTATACTTACTGAAGGGAAAAAGCACTATGTACAAATGTTAGGGAATAAAATAGATTACAGTAGGTAGAGTTGAGTGCCAGAGTAAGACACCTTGAAGAAGACGAGGTAGATAGGCCGGAGGTGTAAGAGTAGAAATACTTTCAGCTGACCGGTACTAATAAGTCGAGGACTTGACCTTTAGCATTGTGCAGTATTCAAAGTTCATTTAAGAAAAATGAACGAAAGATTTCCGGTGGCAATAGCGGAGGTTAAAAACCCGTTCCCATACCGAACACGGAAGTGAAGCCCTCCAGCGCCGATGGTACTGATTACTCGGGAGAGTAGGTCGCTGCCGGTAAAAATTTATAAAAGAGGTAGTCTGTTTTAAATAGACTATCTCTTTTTTGTTTTTTATGGTATAATAAGCGTTAAAATTATAAGAAAGGAAGTGAAAGAATGTTAAAAAGTAAAAATGTTGAACTTGTACCATTTGAGCCTAAATATATTAAGAAATTTGTAGAATTTCGCAATAGTGAAGACAGTAGAAATTTTTTGATGCCTGGTATACCATATCCTGTGACAGAAGGTTCAGTTTCAGAATGGCTTAGTAAAAAGGCTAATCATCATGAATCGGGTGAATTTGCAATTATTTATAATGAAACTAAAGAATATATAGGTAATATTTCATATGGCAATGTGGATTGGAAAAATAGGCATTGTGAAATTGCGATAATGATAGGTGAGGAGAAGTATAGAAACAGAGGTCTAGGTACAGAGGCATTAGTGACATTATTAGATTTTATATTTAATGAATTAAATTTGCATAGAGTGGAATTAAAAGTGTATGATTTTAATGAGAGAGCAATAAAATGTTATGAAAAATGTGGTTTTAAAAAAGAAGGATTGCTGCGAGAAGTTGTATATAAACATGGTCGATATATAAACGAATGGATAATGGGGATTATAAAAAGCGAATTTTTAGAGCATAATTTCCAGGGAAATAATAGAAATAATACATAATGGAGGAAATATGAGAGCGTTTTTAGCTATAAAATTAAGTGAGAATATTATAAATGAAATTAATAATTTACAAGAGGAGTTAAAGAAATATACAATAAAAGGAAGATGGACAAATAAAGATAACTTACATATAACTCTTAAGTTTTTTGGCGAAATAAATGAAGAGCAAGTTAGTAAAATCAGAGAGACAATAAATAATATTTCGTCGAATTTTAAGCCCTTTTACATTAGATTAAATAAAATTGGTTGTTTCGAAGGAAAAGATAATATAAGAGTACTATGGGTGGATGTTAAAAATGACAATAACCTTATATTATTACATGATGCCATCGAAACAGAATTATCTAAGGCAGGATTTAAAAAAGATGATAGAAAATTTAAAACGCATATCACTGTTGCAAGAGATATTATTTTGAAAAAGAGCATAGAAGAAATAAACAATCTATATAAATTAGATTCTGATTACTTTGTAGTATCAAATATATATCTTATGGAAAGCAAGCTGGAGAATAATAGAAGAGTTTATAAATCTATTTTTGATGTTCCATTAAAATCAAATAAGTAGGGGAAAGCCTACTTATTGTCAGGTGTTACATATAATGTTTTTTGATTAGTGTAGATTACGAAACCCGGTTTTGACCCAGCTGTTTTTTTGACGTACTTTCTTAATGTGTAATCAACTGGTACGTTTGATGAATTTTTTGCTTTACTATGTAATGCTGCCAGTTTTGCTGCTTCTAGAATAGTGCTATCAGGTATCTTAGTGCCTTTGCTTTTGATTATGACATGTGAGCCAGGAATATTCTTTGTGTGTAGCCACATGTCGTTTATATCTGCAAATTTCATTGTAAGGTAATCATTTTGTACATTATTTTTTCCAACATAGATATCAAAATTATCTGAAGATATATAGTGTAGAGGTTTTGATATACTTTTCTTTTGTTTTTTGTCTTTATTTTTCTTTTTTATGTATCCTGTATCTGCTAATTCTTCTCTTATTTCGTCGATTTCTGATGGCAATGTACACTGCTCAACATTTAAAAGTTGTCCTTCTAGATATTCTATTTCTTTTTTTGTTTCTTCTATTTGCTTTGTAAGAAATTCTACTGCATTTTTTAATTTAGCATATTTTTTAAAATACATTTGGGCATTTTCATTTGGTGTATATTTTATATCTAGTGGTATTGTTATTTCTTCACCAGTATAATAATTTATTGTTTTAAATGCATCTGTTTTTTTGTTAAGTTTATACAAATTACTTGTTATGAGCTCGCCATATAGTTTGTATATATCTGCATTTTCAGCATTTTTCAATTCATCTAATTGTTTTTCAAGCTTATTATATAATCTCTCTAGATGTGTTTGAATAAGCTTTTTCAAATCATGAGAACGAGATTTTAAACTTTCTGCATTCGCTTTTTCTCTATAAAACTTTAATGCGGCTTCATTAACACTTTTATAGAAAACTAAATTTTCATACTGTGTAAGCTCAATGATGGAAAATTCATAAGGATTATCGTCAACATAAGCGATACATGGTTTAAAATTTGAATTTTCTAAATGGCTTTTCAATAAATTTAAATTATAATTCAAATTCTCTATATCGTCTTCTGAAAGCTCATTTATGTATCTATCATCGACTTGACTTCTATATGCGATTTCCCTTGATAAAACGGGGCTAAATCCTTCAAAAAGTTCTAAAATGGCCTTATCAACTTTTTTGCCATTTTTCAATTTTAATTCTCTTGATAAATCTTCTTTTCTAAAATTTTGAATTGTAAATTTATCTTGCAATGGCGGCATCTCATATTTCACATCGGGGACTATTTCACGTATTTTGCTCATATCTTTGTATACTCGTTTAATGCTATCGATTATTATTCTACTCTCTTTATCTATTAATATAATATTGCTGTATCGCCCCATTATTTCTATCACTAATGTTTTTATGACCTCTTTTTCTAATTCATCACGACTTAAAACATCAATGAATAAAATTCTATCGAATCCCCTTTGGTATATATCTATAATTTTTCCACCTTGCAAATACTTTCGAAGTAACATGCAAAACATAGGAGGAGTAATTGGATTTTCTTTATTTTCATCTGTTAAATATACTCTTGGGAAGTTTGCATTTGCTGATAAAAGCAATTTATAATTTTTGCCGTTATTTCTGATAAAGATTATGATTTCGTCTTTTTCAGGTTGATATATCTTATCTATTTTTCCATCAAGCAATGTGCTTTTTAGTTCATTGACTATTCCATATAGTGTTATGCCATCCAAAGCCATGTTGAACATTCCTTTCTAAATGCAATTCTACTTAATAGTATATCACGGCATGAATTTATTACAAATAAAGCAGTGATGATATGATTGAGCAAATTATATAACCAGTTTTTTATAAATTTATGTTATAATATATATGCGTTATTTGTTGTAAGGAGTGAAAAAGTTATGAAGTTTACAAAGATGACTGGATTAGGTAATGATTTTATAGTCTTAGAAAATTTAGAAAACAAAGAGTTAGAGTATGACGTGTTAGCGAGAAAATTATGTGATAGACATTTTGGCATAGGTGGAGATGGTCTTTTGATAGTGGAGCCATCTGGAATAGCAGATATTAAGATGAGAATAATCAATTCGGATGGCAGTGAAGCAGAAATGTGTGGGAATGGAGCGCGCTGTTTTGCAAAATATGTCTATGAAAATGGTATAGTTTCAAAAGGAAAAATGTCAGTTGAGACATTGTCTGGCATTGTAATGCCAGAATTAATATTTGAAAATGATAATGTGGATAAAGTAAGAGTTTACATGGGCAATCCTATTTTTAGGCCTGATTTAATTCCAGTAAAAACAGATAAAAATCAATTTATAGAAGAAACGATAAAAATAGATGGAAGAGCTTATACTGTGACATCGTTACTAATTGGCGTACCGCATACTGTTATTTTTGTTGATTCTATTGACGAAAATATGATTGTGAATGTAGGACCGTTAATCGAAAAATTACATATATTTCCACGTGGAACAAATGTTGATTTTGTCAAAGTTGAAGATAAAAATAATATTACGGTGAGAACTTGGGAAAGAGGTGCAGGCTTGACTCTTGCTTGCGGTACGGGTGCTTGCGCTTCAGCTGTGGCTTCTGCATTAACAGATAGGACAAAGAGGGATGTTTATGTTCATTTTAAAAGAGGAGATTTGTATATTGAATGGACATCTGATAACAATATTTATTTAACAGGTAAAGCCGAAAAAGTTTTTACTGGTGATATAGATATTGTTTAGAAGGAAATAATGTTGATTATAATATTGATGGGTGATAAGATGATAAAAAGCATGACTGGTTTTGGCAGAGGTGAAGCAAACGAAAATGGCTTTCACGTTTTAACTGAAATAAAAAGTTTAAACCACCGGTTTTTGGATTTGTCGGTAAAACTTCCGAAAGTTTTAAGTGGGTTAGAGGATAGGATAAGGCTAAAAATTGGAGAAAGCATTAAAAGAGGTAGAGTAGAGATAAATATTTCTCTTGAGGCTTATGAAAAAAGTCTTGATTCTCTTGAGTTAAATTACGATCTTTTAAACCAATACATAAATATAATTCATGACTTGAAAAAAAGTGTTAATCTTACGGATGACATAAAATTGAGCGATATTCTATCAATACCGGGAATAATAGATGTGAAAAGCGTTAATGTAGACATAGACAACGTTTGGACTGTCGTAGAAAAAGCATTAGATATGAGCATTAAAAATTTAATTGACATGAGGGTTTTAGAAGGTATAAAATTAAAAGACGATATAATAAATAGATTGGACATGCTAAGTGGTATAATTGATAAGATAGAGGAAAGAGGGCCTGCCGTTATAAATGAGTATAAGAAAAAACTTGAAACCCGTATAAATGAGCTTATTGGTGGTGAACTTGATCAGAACAGGTTTTTAACTGAAGTGGCAGTAATGGCTGATAAGACGAGCATTTCAGAAGAGATAACAAGGCTTAGAAGTCATATAAGCCAATTTAGGTTTTCGCTGGATAGTTCTATGCCTGTAGGAAAGAAATTAGATTTCTTGACGCAGGAGATGAACAGAGAAGCAAATACAATTGGTTCAAAGTCAACAGATCTTATCATAATAAATGGAGTCATAGAATTGAAAGATCAGATTGAAAAAATAAGGGAGCAAGTACAAAATATAGAGTAGGAGGATAATTATTATGGCCATCAAACTAATAAACATAGGATTTGGCAATATTATTTCGGCAAACAGATTAGTAGCCATTGTTAGTCCTGAGTCTGCTCCTATAAAAAGAATTATACAAGAGGCGCGGGACAGAGGTATGCTTATTGATGCTACATATGGTAGAAGAACTAGAGCTGTTATAATAACAGACAGTGACCACATAATATTATCAGCAGTTCAACCAGAGACTGTTGCAAATAGACTTAATTCAAAAGACATAATTGACGAGGAAATTATTGAAGAAGAATCTGAAGATTAAGGGGAATGATGTTATTGTACAATAAGGGTTTATTGATTGTAATATCTGGTCCGTCAGGTGCTGGAAAAGGAACGGTTTGCAAAGCACTTTTAAAGAAAGATGAAAATCTTAAATTAAGCATATCAATGACTACGAGAAAACCTCGCAATGGAGAAGTTGACGGCGAAAATTATTTTTTCACTACAGTTGAAAAGTTTAAAACTCTTATAGAAAGTAACATGCTTTTGGAATGGGCAAAGGTGTATGATAATTATTATGGTACACCGAAAGAATTTGTACAAAAAAATATCGATGAAGGTCATGATGTAATTTTAGAAATTGACATTCAAGGTGCTTTAAAAGTTAAGGACAAATATCCAGAGGGTGTATTTGTGTTTATTTTGCCACCGTCTATGGAAGAGCTTAAGAATAGAATAAAAAAGAGAGGAACAGAAACTGAAGAGGAGATTTTAAAGAGGTTTAAAAGTGCTTATGAAGAAATAAATTTCGTCTCCAGATATAATTATGTGGTGATAAATGATGATGTTGATTTAGCTGTTGATAAAATCCTTGCGATTATAAAAGCTGAAAAATGTAGAGTTGATAGAAATAAGGGATTATATCTTGAAATAAAGGAGAGATGCTAAATGATTTTATATCCATCGATAGTAGACTTAATGAATAAAATTGACAGTAAATACACTTTGTGTGCTTTGGTTTCAAAGCGTGCAAGACAGATAATAAGCGGTGAACCGAGTCTTGTAGAGACTGATTCAAAAAAACCTGTGACAATTGCTACTGAAGAAATAAATGAAGGACTTATAACATTTGAAAGGCAAAAATTTGGTTTGAAGTAGAAGGTGTTTTAATGTCTTATAAGAAAAATGTGGTCATTGGTGTTACTGGAGGTATCGCTGCATATAAATCAGCAGATTTGGTTTCAAGGCTTGTTAAAAATAATATAAATGTTGATGTGATAATGACAGAGTCTGCCACAAAATTTATTTCACCATTGACGTTTGAATCACTAACACACAATAAAGTGATCGTTGATATGTTTGAAAGCCCCAAGTTTTGGGAAATAGAACATATAGCATTGGCAGAAAAGGCAGACGTGTTTGCTATCGTTCCTGCTACGGCAAATATCATAGGTAAAATAGCCAATGGTATAGCGGATGATATGCTTACAACCACTATAATGGCTACTAATGCGAAAGTTGTTATTGCCCCTGCAATGAATACAAATATGTATCAAAACATGTTATTCCAAGAAAATTTAAATAAGCTTAAGTCTATTGGATATTTTATAATAGAGCCTGAAGATGGAAGATTAGCCTGTGGTACATTTGGCAAAGGCAAACTAGCAAAAATTGATGATATCGAGAAAAAAATATTGGAATTATTAAGGATGGAAAAAAATGATTATGATGGTATTACCATTTTAGTTACTGCAGGACCTACAGTTGAACCAGTTGATCCAGTAAGGTATATTACAAATCGTTCTTCTGGGAAAATGGGTTTTGAAATTGCAAAGGCTGCAAAATCTAGAGGAGCTAATGTTATATTGATTTCAGGTCCTACAAATATAGATGATCCAATCGATATTGAAATTATACACGTAAATACTGCTCTTGAGATGTACAATGAAGTTATGAAATTTAAAGGTAAAGTTGATATTTTTATTGGAGCTGCCGCTGTTGCTGATTATCGGCCGGAGATATATGAAACTAACAAAATAAAGAAAAATGACGATGATCTTGTATTGAAGTTAGTCAGAAATCCAGATATTTTATATGAGTTTGGAAAAGAAAAAGGCAATACTTTTTTAGTCGGTTTTGCCGCAGAAACTGAAAATCTGATAGAAAGTGCCAAAGATAAGATTATAAAGAAAAATTTGGATTTGATTGTAGCTAATGATGTTTTAAGAGAAGGGGCTGGATTTTCAGGTGATACAAACATAGTTAGCATAATAGACAAGAATATGAGCGTAAAAGAGTATCCTTTAATGAGCAAAACCGATGTAGCCCACGTAATACTTGATGAGATAAAAAATCTTTTTATTAGATAGCCTAAAAGCGGCTTTTTTTTATGGGGGTATTTATGTTTGCTGATGTTGTTTTAAGTGAGTATTCACGAAATATCGATAGGATTTTAACTTATATTGTGCCAGATGGTATAAACGACATAAAGATAGGTACTAAAGTTTTAGTGCCTGTAAATAGAAGTAAAGTAGAAGGTTACGTTATAAATTTATCAGAAAAAACAGATGTACCAATAGATAAGGTAAAGCCGATAGTTGATGTTGTGAATGATATTACATTGTTTGATGACAAATTGTTAGACTTAGCCCTTTGGATGAAAGACTACTATAAATGCAATATTTCTGAAAGCTTGCAGTGCATTATTCCATCAGGGACAAAAAGCGGCATAAAAAAGGTAAAGACAGTTAGGCTTAATAATGGCTTTGTTGATGATTGTAAAATTACTCCAAAACAACTTGAGATTATAAATTATTTAAAGAAAAACGATTTGGTTGCGTTATCAGATCTAGTAAAAGACTTAAATGTAAGTTATTCAACTGTAAACAGTTTGTTTAAAAAAGGGATTGTATCAGTAGATTATAAGGAGATAAATAGGTTTAAAGCGACAGATTGTAATAGAACCAAAAAGCATATTCCCACTAAAGAACAGGAGCAAGTTATAAGCGAAGTAAAAAAAATCATTGGAAAAAATATTTTTGAGAAGTATCTTTTGTTTGGCGTTACTGGAAGTGGAAAGACAGAAGTTTATCTTCAACTTATTGAGAAATGCATCGAATTAGGGAAAGAAGCGATTGTCCTGGTGCCAGAGATATCTTTAACGCCTCAGACTATCGAAAGATTTGTTTCAAGGTTTGGCAATTTAGTTGCTGTTTTGCATAGTGGATTATCAGATGGAGAAAGATTTGACGAATGGAGAAAAATTGTAAATGGCGATGTAAAAATTGTCGTTGGTGTTAGAAACGCAGTATTTGCACCATTTTCTAATTTAGGGTTAATAATAATAGATGAAGAACATGAAACCACTTATAAACAATCTGATTTTAAACCAAAGTACAATGTAAAAGAAGTTGCGGAAAAAAGATGCGAGATAGAGAAAGCTATTTTGCTGCTGGGGTCTGCAACACCTCAGGTAGAAACGTACTATAAAGCTCTCAATAAAGAGTATAGACTTTTAAGATTAAACAATAGAATAAGGGTTAATTTACCTGAAGTCGAAATTGTCAATATGAGTCGGGAATTGGCAGACGGCAATAATTCGATATTTAGTAGAAAACTTTATTATGAAATTAAAAAAAATTTGATTAAAGGTGAACAGACTATTTTGTTTTTAAACAGAAGGGGATTTTCTTCATTTGTAGTGTGCAGGGATTGCGGGTATGTTCCTGAGTGCCCGAATTGTGATATATCACTTACATATCATGCAGATGATGGAAAGCTAAAGTGCCATTATTGCGGATACAACATCAATACAGTTCGTACGTGTCCTAAATGCGGAAGTAAGCGAATTAGATATTTAGGCATTGGAACGGAGCGCGTAGAAAAGGAAGTTAAGCGATTATTTCCTAAAAGTAGAGTTTTAAGAATGGATATTGATACTACTAAAACAAAAGGAGCTCATGAAAAAATTTTTAATGAATTTAGAAGCGGAAATGCAGACATATTGATAGGTACGCAAATGATATCAAAGGGTTTTGACATACCAAATGTAACGTTGGTAGGAGTTATTTTGGCAGATATAACGCTGAATATACCTGATTTTAGGTCGGGTGAAAGGACTTTTCAGCTTTTAACACAGGTAGCTGGAAGGGCTGGCAGAGGAGAAAAGCCGGGAAGAGTAATAATTCAGACATATGAAGATGATAACTATAGCATAATAGCTGCAAAAAATCAAGATTATGAGGCTTTTTTCAATGAAGAAATACATTATAGAGAAACATACATGTATCCTCCTTTTACACATTTATTAAATATATTGATATCAGGGCCAGAGAAAAATAATGTGATATCTAGTGCCGCATTGGTACATAATTTGATTATTAAAACTATTAACAAAAATGAAATAAAGAGTTATAATAAAGTATTAGGTCCGTCATCTGCTCCTATCGAAAGGATAAAAAACAATTATAGGTGGCAGATTATTGTAAAATCAGTTAAAAGAAGTGTTTTGGAAGATATATGTGATGCTTTAAATAACCATAATTTTATGAAAGGCATCAAACTATCGTATGATTTGGACCCGCTTAATTTAATCTAATTTAAGGAGGATTTATATGGCATTAAGGTATATTAGGAAAATTGGAGATCCTATACTGTATAAAAAGGCAAAATACGTTGATAAAATAGATGATCATGTTATTATGATTTTGGATGACATGGCTGAAACTATGTATAATGCTGATGGCGTCGGACTTGCTGCAAACCAGATTGGTATCTTAAGAAGACTGGTGGTAGTGGATGTTGGAGATGGTTTGATAGAATTGATAAATCCAGAAATAATATTAGAAGAAGGCGAACAAATAGGAAAAGAAGGATGTCTAAGCGTTCCTAACGTGACAGGAGAAGTCAAACGGCCTAAAAAGGTGAGAGTAAGGTATCAAGACAGAACTGGAGAATATAAAGAACTTGAAGGAGAAGACTTTTTAGCCAGAGCGTTGTCACATGAAATTGATCATTTGAATGGAATATTGTTTGTAAATAAAGCGATTAGAATAATAAATGACGAGGAAGAAAAAATGGAGGCGGAGTGATTTGAACATTGTGTTTATGGGTACACCTGAATTTGCTGTACCTTCACTAAAAAAATTGGTTGAATTTGGCCACAACGTGATGTTAGCTATAACACAACCAGATAAACCTAAAGGCAGAGGCAAAAAGTTATCTTTTCCACCCGTAAAAGAATTTGCTATAAAACATGGCATAGAAGTCTATCAGCCTCTTAAATTAAAGAATAATGAAGAAGTATTTGAAAAAATAAGGAGATTAAAGCCTGAATTAATAGTTGTAGCTGCATATGGTAAAATTCTTCCAGAAGAAATTTTAAAAATCCCAAAATTTGGGTGTGTAAATGTTCATGCATCTTTGCTTCCAAAATACAGAGGAGCTGCACCCATAAATTGGGCTGTGATAAACGGTGAAAAAGAGACAGGCATTACTATAATGTATATGGAAAAAGGATTAGACACTGGTGACATTTTATTGCAAAAGTCAATACCAATATTAGAAGAAGATAATGCTGAGACGATACATGATAAATTAGCGATATTAGGCGGAGATGTTTTAATAGATGCTATAAACATGATGTGCAATGGTACTTTAATGAGTTTAAAACAAGATGATAGCAAAGCGACGTATGCTCCAATGCTTGAAAAATCGATGGGGCTTATAAATTGGGAAAAAGATGCCATAGAAATAAGAAATCTCATTAGAGGATTAAGGCCATGGCCTGGTGCGTATACGTACTATAATGGCAGCATGTTAAAAATTTGGTCTGCCGATGTATACCATTATTCTGGTGATGAAAAACCTGGTACAATTATCGAATCAGATGATACTTTGATAATAAAATGTGGTAAAGAAGCGTTGAAAGTAATAGAAATTCAAGGTGAAGGCACGAGAAAGATGAATGTTGAAGACTATTTAAGGGGACACTTAATAAAAAAGGGTGAGCAATTAGAGGGGATAACAATTTGAATGGGGAAAAGCGTGTTTTTTTAGGATTATTGAGCATATTAATAGTGTTAATGTCATCAGGTATCTTTTTTCTTTTTTATATTGTGAGAAGCAAGAGTTCGATTTTGTACAATTTTTTAATAGGATTTGTAATATTGCTTTTTTCTGTAATTACTATTATTTTGATTTTTACAGTTATTGGATTTTTATACTTGGTTTATAGAAGGAAAAACAATAAAGCCTTAAATAAAGCGTTATTATTGTTGATAGATATGGCATATCCGTTTTTGGAGATATTAGGTGATATACTTGGTTTAAAGAAGGAAAAGATTCAACAGTCATTTACAAATGTGAATAATTTTTTAGTAAGGTTAAGAAAAAACAAGTATTTGCCTGAAGAGCTATTGATATTGATGCCACATTGTATACAATTTAATGAGTGCAAATTTAAAGTTACCAATGACATTGACAATTGCCGGAGATGTGGCAAATGCCAAGTCGGCGAGTTAGTTAAATTAAAAGAAAAGTATGGTGTGAAAATTGCAATTGCAACTGGAGGTACTTTAGCGAGAAAAGCTGTCATGGACACTAAGCCAAAAGCCATCATTGCTATTGCATGTGAAAGAGACTTAACAAGTGGAATACTAGATGTGAAAAAAATACCCGTTTATGGTATAATAAATATAAGACCGTATGGCCCTTGCTTCAACACAAAAGTAGATTTAGATGAAGTCGAAAAAGCGATTATCAATTTTACGAATGGAGGATAGGATTTATGTTTTGGTTTTATGATCCTACTTATATATTGCTGTTACCTGCAATTTTACTTGCAATGTATGCTCAATTTAAAGTACAAAGCACGTTTAACAGGTATTCAAATGTAAGAAACAGGTATGGATACAGAGCTTATGAAGTGGCGAGGAAATTGCTAAATGATGCGGGGCTATATGATGTTAGCATTGAGATGATACCAGGAAACCTTACAGATCATTATGATCCAAGAAGCAGAGTGCTAAGGCTTTCTCAAGCCGTTTATAGCAGTGATTCTATAGCAGCTATAGGCGTTGCGGCACATGAAACAGGGCATGCTATACAGCATGCTAATGGATACATTCCTCTTAAATTGAGAAATGCAATCGTACCTGTGGCAAATATCGGTACGACAATTTCGTGGCCGCTTTTGTTGATGGGTTTTTTGTTTGGATATACACAATTGATAGATATAGGTATAATACTCTTTTCAGCGGTTGTTTTGTTTCAAATAATAACATTGCCAGTAGAACTTAATGCAAGCAATAGAGCAATAAGACTTCTCGAATCTGGTGGGCTTTTCATGAGAGATGAACTTTATCCAGCAAGGCAGGTTCTTAATGCAGCTGCTTTAACGTATGTTGCCGCTGCGTTTGCTTCTATTATGAATCTTATTAGATTGATAATTTTAAGGGATAGGAGAGATTAATTTCTATCCCTTATTTATTAAAATTTTAGAGGTGTTTTAATGAATCAAAGAAATACTGCTTTTAAAATTTTGTACGATATAATTATAAAAAAAGGATATTCAAATATTGTATTAAACAAGTATCTTAATAACAATGAGTTGAGAGATATAGACAAAAGTTTCATTAAAGAAATAGTTTTTGGTACAATAGAGAGAAAACAGACTTTAGATCAAATAATCGACCATTGTTCGTCGAAAGGCAGCAAGAAGATAGACAACAAAATATTGATAATACTCGAGATGGGGTTGTATCAAATAATTTATATGGATAAGGTGCCTCAATATGCGGCTATTAGTGAAGCTGTAAATCTTGCTAAGGAGTATGCGGGAATACATGCTTCTAAATTTGTTAATGCTGTGCTTCGCAATTATGCGCGCAATTCTGCAAAAATTGATATCTTAAGATCTGACAAAAATGTTGTTGAATATCTTGCATTTAAATATTCATATCCTGAATGGATTGTAAAAAGACTTTTAAATAATTATGATAAAGCTGCGACTGAGGATATATTAAAGTCATTAAATGAAAAGCCGCAGATATCCATAAGGCTTAACACTTTAAAAATAGGAAGTAAGGATTTTGAAAAAATATTGATTGACAAAGGATTGAATTTTAAAAAGGGATCGTATGTAGATGATGCTTATTATATTGATTTAAAAAATATTGCAGGTGATGAAATTTACAAAAATGGCTTTATGCAGATCCAAGATGAAGGTGCTATGATCATATCTAAAGTTTTATCGCCTAATCCAGACGATCTTATAATAGACGTATGTAGTGCACCGGGTGGGAAAACTACACATATATCTCAATTAATGAACAATAAAGGGAAAGTTATTGCATTTGATATTCATGAGCATAAAATTGATTTAATAAGGATGAATTGCAAAAGATTAGGCGTAAACAATGTGGATGCGTATGTATTTGATTCAACCAAGATAAATGAAAAATATATAGAAAAGGCAGACAAGGTATTGGCTGACGTTCCATGCACTGGAATAGGAATTATAAGGAAAAAGCCGGATATAAAATTAAAGAACTATACGGATGAAGATATTAAAAAGCTTAATAACATTCAATACAACATACTTAGCTCCAGCTCCAAATACGTCAAAAAGGGCGGATATATATTGTACAGCACGTGTACTATTGGAAGAGAAGAAAATATGAATATTATTGATAGATTTTTGGGTGAAAATAAGAATTTCGAGATTTCTGACATAAGACCTCTTCTTCCTGATAAATTAGCATCACAAGTAGACAATAAAGGCTACCTGCAATTGCTGCCAAACATTAATAATACAGACGGCTTTTTTATATGTAAATTGAAGAGAAATAATTAAATTTGTGATATAATATCTGTATGAAATTTTGGAGGCGTTTTAATTGATAGATTTAAAAAACATGACTATTGATGAACTTGAAAAGTTTTTTCTTGACATTGGTGAAACAAAGTACAGAGCAAAACAGGTTTTTCGCTGGATTTATAGAGGAATTACCAATTTTGATGACATGACTGACATAAAGAAAGATTTAAGGCAAAAGTTGAAAAATATGGCCTTCATTTCTAATTTGCAAATTGCAAAAAAAGTCGTATCAAGTGAAGATGGAACAGCTAAGTATCTCTTTTTGTTGGATGATGAAAATATTGTTGAAGGCGTAGCGATAAAGTATAGCTTTGGCAATACATCTTGTATATCTACTCAAGTGGGATGTAATATGAGATGTTCATTTTGTGCATCAGGGATTGGCGGTAAAGTCAGAAATTTAAAAGCATCTGAAATGGTAGACGAAGTCCTTATAATGAATAAAGATTATGGTAAGATCTCCAATATAGTATTGATGGGCAGCGGTGAACCGTTTGATAATTATGATGAAGTTATGAAATTTATAAAAATTGTCAATAATCCATTTGGCATGGGCATAGGTGTTAGACATATTACTATCTCCACATGCGGAATTGTACCTAAAATTTACAAATTTGCAGATGAAGGCTTAGGAGTTAACTTGTCTATCTCATTACATGCACCTACTGATGATTTGCGTTCACAGTTAATGCCCATAAATAAGGTTTATCCTATAAAAGATTTAATTGATGCATGTAGGTACTATATAGACAAAACTCATAGAAGGATAACTTTTGAATACTCGCTTATAAAAAGTGTAAATGACAGCTATGATATGAGCTTAAAACTGTCCAATCTCTTAAAAGGGCTTTTATGTCATGTAAATTTAATACCCGTGAATTACGTCAGTGAGATTGGCTATGAAAAGGCTGATAACGAGAAGATAATGGCTTTTAAGAATGTGCTTGAGAGGAGTGGCATTACATGTACAGTGAGGCGCGAACTTGGCAGTGACATCGATGCAGCTTGCGGTCAATTAAGAAGGAAATATTTAGCTGGAAGGGTGAAATGATTTAGATGTTAGTATATGCACTTACTGATAAAGGTAATGTAAGAGAAAACAATGAAGATTCATATTTTATTTCTACAGATGAAAAAATAAAACTTTTTATTGTAGCTGATGGCATGGGTGGATGTAATGGCGGTGAAGTTGCAAGCAGATACGCAATAGAGGTCATTACAAAGTATTTTTTTAGCAATTATAGTAGTTGTAATAAAAATGATGATTCAATAAAGAAATTCATTGAGGATGCGGTTAGAAGTGCAAACTCTCACGTTTTTAATAAATCTTTTTCGAATATAGACCTTACAGGGATGGGAACAACGCTAACTCTTCTTTTGATAGAAAATAGGAAATTTTTTATTGGGCACATAGGTGATAGCAGAGCATATTTAATAAGAGGCGATAAACTTATTCAAATTACTGAAGATCATTCTTATGTGGAAGAATTAGTTAAATTAGGCAGAATAACACACGAAGAAGCAAGAAATCATCCACAGAAAAACATTATAACAAGGGCACTTGGCATCGATGATGAAATAGAGGTAGATATATTTACTGGCGAAGTTTTCGAAAATGACGTATTTTTGCTGTGCACAGACGGATTGACAAATATGCTTACAGACGATTTAATTTTAAAGGAATTTAATAGTTCTGAAAGCATAGATAAGGCTTGCGATAATCTGATTAAAATGGCAAAACAAAATGGTGGCTTTGACAATATTACTATTGTGGCGGTAAAGGAGGTGTGACTATATGGTTGGTAAAATGCTTGGAAATCGATATGAGATACTGGAAAAGATAGGCGAAGGTGGTATGGCAAAGGTATATAAGGCAAAATGCCATCTTTTGAATAGAATTGTTGCTATAAAAATATTGCGATCGGAGTTTGTATCGGACGAAGAATTTGTAAGAAGGTTTAAAAGAGAATCACAAGCGGCAGCAAGCCTTTCTCATCCTAATATCGTCAGCATATACGATGTTGGACAAGAAGGAGATATATACTATATTGTAATGGAATATGTCAATGGGAAAACTTTAAAACAATTAATTAAGGAAACGAATGGACCTTTGCCCATATCGAAATCCTTGGATATAGCAAGGCAAGTATGTAGAGCGTTGGAACACGCTCATAAAAATCATATTGTTCACAGAGATATTAAGCCGCAAAATATATTGGTTACAGATGACAACATTGTAAAAGTGACAGATTTTGGCATTGCAAGAGCATCTAATGGTTCTACAATAACGTATGGTGGAGGAGATGTCCTTGGCACAGCTTACTATTTTTCGCCAGAACAGGCGAAAGGCGCTATAATAGACGAAAAGACTGACATATACTCGCTTGGAATTGTCATGTATGAGATGCTGACTGGTAAAGTTCCTTTTGAAGGTGAAAGTCCCATATCAGTTGCTTTAAAGCATATACAGGAAAACATAGTGCCACCATCAAAGTTGAATCCTCGAGTACCTTATAAACTTGACAAGATAGTGTTAAAGGCCACTGAGAAAGATATAAACTACAGATATAAAAGTGCAGCCGAACTTTTAAAAGATATTGATACGTTTATAAGCGATCCAGATAAATTGATCATAGGCGATTTAACTGACAACAATGTTACGAGGGTCATGAAGGCGGAAGAAATTAACGAGAAGATCAAGGATTCAAAATTACCGAGCCAAAGAAAAGGTAGAAAAATTTTAAGAAATATAGGGATTGCAATATTGATTTTAGCACTTATGGCTTCACTGTCTTACGGTACTATGTATTTTTTAAACAATATGGCTACTGCATCAGAAGTGAAAGTACCTGATATAAAAGGCCAAACATTGGACAAAGCAACTACAGTATTGGAAAATAACAATTTGAAGTTAAATATTTCAGACAGTCAATACAGCGATGCTCCGACCAACACTATTTTGTCACAAGATCCACCGGCAGGAGAGACTGTAAAGAAAGGTTCTACTGTTAACGTAGTAGTCAGCAAAGGGAAACAGAATTCCGTTGTTCCTAATGTCATAGGCAGTGAGTACAGAGATGCTCAGTTGAAATTAAAAAATAGTGGGCTAAATGCAAATTTAATTTGGGACTACAATGATAGTTATCCAAATGGTTACGTGTATGATCAAAATCCAAGGCAAGGTGTGCAAGTTGAATACAATACTGTTGTTGATGTTTATGTAAGCAAAGGACCACAAATGGTTACAGTTCCCAATGTCCAGAACATGTCGCTTGATGATGCGACAAAAGCTTTGGAAGATGTAGGACTTAAGGTTGGAAATGTAACTACACAACCAAGCGACAGCGTGCCTGATAATTTTGTGATCTCTCAAAGCATACCTCAGGGTACCAGCATTCAAAAGGGTAAATCTATTGATTTGATTGTGAGCCAATCAACACAGACACAGCAGCAACAACAGACGCAAACTCAACTGCCGCAAGGATATAAGACAAAAGAAATTACAATTAACTTGCCTAATCAAGAAGGTCCTATGAAAGTTGATGTTTATGTTATACAAGATGGCAATAAGACATTGCAGTATTCAAATACGTATACCTATGCAGACAGTCCAATAACAGTACCAGTTGCTGGTAAAGGCAATGTTATTATTGAAGTTGATATAAACGGCAATGTTTACGAAACAATGGGGGCGAAATTTTAGTGGTATTAGTAGGACGAATTATTAAAGGCATTGGAGGTTTTTACTATGTTTCCACCGAGCATGGCACCATAGAATGCCGTGCTCGTGGCAAATTTAGAATTTCCAATATTATACCTATTGTTGGAGACTATGTTGATGTCGAATCACAAAATTTAAAAGATGGCTTTATAGTGAATATACATGACAGGAAAAACCAATTAGTAAGGCCACCTGTGTCAAATGTAGATCAAGCAATAATTACTTTTTCGATAGTTAGTCCTGATTTAAACAGATTGCAGCTTGATAAAATGATAATATTAACTGAAGTAAACGAGATAAATCCCATCATCTGCATAAATAAGGTTGATCTAGTTAATGAAGATGAATACATGCCAATATACAATACATATAAAAAATTAGGGTATGAAGTGATTACTACTTCCAAATACGATAACATTGGAATTGATAAGTTGAAAACAATTCTAAAAGGTAAAACTTCTTTTTTTACAGGTCCATCTGGCGTAGGAAAATCTTCTTTGATAAATTGTATTCATGGACATGAAAGGCAAGAGATTGGAGATTTAAGTGAAAAGCTTAATAGAGGAAAGCATACGACAAGAAATGTAGAGCTAATACCTATTGATGGTGGATATGTTTTAGATACACCTGGCTTTACTTCGCTAAATCTGGATATTGATGAAAAAAATCTCAAAAGATTTTATAAAGATTTTCAAGTCTTTGAATCAGAATGTAGATTTAATTCGTGCTTACATATTAATGAACCTGATTGTGGAGTTAAAAGTGCTATCGCGAATGGGCTGATTGATAGAACACGATACGCAAATTATATAAGTTTATATAATGAACTAAAAGCGAACAGAAGGAGGAGATATTAGTAATGGAAATTTCTCCGTCGATTTTATCAGCTGACTTTGGAAATTTGTTATCAGATATACAAAAAGTTGAAACAGAGAAACCCGAGTATTTGCATATAGATATTATGGATGGGCATTTTGTTCCTAATATAACGATTGGACCATTGGTGTTAAATGCCTTAAAAGGCAAAACCGAGATTCCATTTGACGTTCATTTAATGATAGAAGAGCCTGACAAATACATAAAAGAATTTGTCGATGCTGGAGCCAAAAATATAACGGTACATCAGGAAGCATGTGTACATTTAGATAGAACTCTCCAATTGATAAAGTCAATGGGCATAAATGCAAGTGTGGCACTAAACCCTGCTACATCTTTAGATACATTAAGATATGTATTGTCATCAGTTGATATGGTGTTGATTATGACTGTAAACCCCGGTTTTGGAGGGCAAGTATTCATAAATGGCATGTATGAAAAGATTCGCGAATTAGCATCAATTAGAAATGAAAGGGGATTGAATTTTAAGATAGAAGTTGATGGAGGTATTAATATTGATAATATAAAGGATGTAGTTTTAGCTGGAGCTGATGTGATTGTGGCTGGTTCGTTCATATTTGCCAATGGGGATCCTGGTGAAAATTTAAAAAAGCTTAGAGAGGCAGCACTAAAATGAAGGTTTGTATTATTTCAAATGGAGAATTTAAAGATTCCAACTATTTTAAAAAAGCAATCGATGAATGTGACGTGGTAATCTGTGCGGATGGTGGTGCTAATATAGCTTACAAATTAGGTATAATGCCAAATTACATTGTCGGTGATTTGGATTCAGCAGATGATAAAATTATAGATTATTATTTGCAACAAGGTGTAATCATTGAAAAACATCCTACTATGAAAGACGAGACGGATAGTCAACTTGCAACGATAAAGGCTATAGAGATAGGCGCTAATGAGATTGTGTATTTAGCGACGATAGGAAGTAGATTTGATCATTCATTAGCAAATTTGTCGCTTTTATTGTACCTTCTTAATAGAAAAATAAAGGGGAAAATTTTGAACGAAAAAAATGAAGTCTATCTCATTGATGACTTTATCGAATTGGAAGGTAAATCAGGTGATGTAGTTTCATTGATTCCGTATAGTGCAGACGTTAGAGGGATTTACACCGAAGGGTTATTTTATCCTTTATCTGGTCAGGATATGTCTTTAGAAATGCCTTATGGGATTAGCAATGTATTTACAGATAGGAAGATTAAGATAAAGATAAATAGTGGTTATTTGCTTGTGATAAAATCTAAAGATTAGCACAAAATCCGCTCCTTTCGAATAAAATATTGAAAGAAAGGAGCAGATTTTTATGTGGAATAAAATTTATAAAAAAGTTAGAATATTAAATAAAAAACTGAATTATTCAATTGGATATATTATAATTTCGCTTGGAATATTTATAATTGTATTGTACATACCAAGTTGGCTGTGGATGATACTTTTAGGATTTGCTGTAATAATGATTGGTTATTTTATTAATGCATATTTCAAATAGCAGATAAATAGTTTAGAAGTAAAAGGATAAAGGGGGATGTATATGAGTAAAAAAAAGGAACCTAAAATATACTACATTAGAATTCCTGATTTTATAAAAAAATTTTTGTCTTCATTTACTAAGAGCAAAAAATAAAAAGCGTGCATATATGCACGTCTTTCTTTATATGGCTCTCTTAACTCTTCCTGATTTTAAGCATTTTGTGCAAACATTCAACCTTACAGGTGTACCGTCCACTATGGCTTTGACACGCTTTAAGTTTGGTTGCCATTTTTTGATTGATTTTCTGTGGGAATGGCTGTATTGATATCCTGCCATCGGTGTTTTTCCGCATACTTCACATTTTCTCATCATGTGCACCTCCTCTTTGTCAACACTAACATTTTAGCAAAAAAATTAATAGACTTCAAGAAAAATAACTACCCACTCTTTTATTGTATCCACACAACAATGATATTTTAACATTATATTTTAAAGCTGTAAATACTTTTTAGTTAAAATTTGCATTAGCTTAAAATATAACAATTTTTTTTCTTTATTGATGATTTAATTTGGATAAGGTAAAATATAATTATAATAGGAGGTTGTAAAAATGGAGCAAACAAAAAATAATTTAGGAAAAATAGATATTTCTGCAGACGTAATTGCATCTATGGCTAGTTATGCCACATCTGAATGTTATGGCATAGTGGGTTTAGGGAAACGTGGACCTGACGGACTTATAGAGCTTTTCAAAAATGAGCAGTCAGGTAAAGGAATAAAGATTGCATATGATGAAGATGGGATTGTTATAGATTTGTACATTGTTGTTGAATACGGAGTCAACATTAAAACTGTTGCTGCAAATATCATTGAAAAAGTCAAATACACTATAGAGACATATACAGGTGTTAATGTTAAAAATATTGTTGTAAATGTACAAAGCATAAAAGTTGATTTTTGAGGAGGAAAAATGGTTGGATCGCTTAGATGTTAATACTTTAAAACGCATGTTTAAGGCTGGATCTCAATACTTAACAAATAAATCAGATGAAGTAAATAAATTAAATGTCTTTCCTGTTCCAGATGGTGATACGGGTTCTAACATGGCCCATACATTAGATTTTGCTGTTAAAGAAATGGAAAAAGCCTCTGATAATATGAATGAAGTTCTAAATAATCTTTCCAGAGGTGCTCTCTTAGGTGCCAAAGGAAATTCAGGGGTGATTTTATCTCAAATAATTAGGGGATTCGCCAAAAATCTTTTGAACCATGACGCAATCACGACAAAAGATTTTGCTGAAGCTTTAAATGCAGGTTCAGCGATTGCACATAAGGCAGTTATGAAACCTATGGAAGGTACTATTCTAACTGTAGTAAGAGATTGTGCCAATGAGGCTTTGAAACTAACTTCTATTAATGACTTTGAAACTTTCATGGAGAAGATTGTAAAAGCTGCTTCAGAATCAGTGAAAAGAACGCCTGATCTATTGCCGGTGTTAAAGCAAGCTAATGTAGTTGATTCTGGTGGACAAGGCTTTTTATTTATGCTAATAGGAATGTTACAAGCTATAAAAGGGCATGAGATAGCTGTTCAGCATGTTGTTGAAGACATCCATAAAAAAGAAAGTAATATTGCAGACATAAAGTTTACTTATTGTACGGAGATGCTTATTGATGCAAAATCTAAGAATCCCTCCAAGCTTAAAGCTGAAATTGAATCTTTTGGTGATAGTATAATCGTTGTTGGAGATGAAAATTTAATAAAAGTCCATATACATACTAATTCTCCTGGACTGGTATTGCAGAAAGGCTTAGAGTATGGGGAATTGGTGAAAGTGAAGATTGACAATATGAAACTACAGCATGAAAATGTAATTTTTGAATCAAACAAAGACAGAAATACTTATACCAAAAAATATGGCTTTATGGCTGTTTCTCCTGGTGAAGGAATAAGCAGTTTGTTTAAAGATTTGGGGTGTGATATCGTAATAGATGGTGGACAAACTATGAATCCCAGCGCTTTGGATATATTAAATGGCTTAAAAGAAATAAATGCAGAAAATATAATTGTCTTTCCGAATAATAAAAATGTAGTTATGACATGTGAACAAGCTAAAAGTTTATCAGACAAAAATGTGCACGTCATAAATACTTACAGCTTTAATCAGGCTATAAGTGCCATGATAAACTTTGATGTCAATGCAAGCGTAGATGATGCGATCAAAAATATAAATGATACTATTGATAAGGTTACAACGGTAGAAATAACTTATTCTATAAGAGATACTGTATTAGATGGAGTGGAAATCAAGACTGGAGAAATTTTAGGATTTGTAAATGGACAATTTGTAGATAAAGGTACTGACTACAATGAAGTAGCAAGACAAATAGTGTCAAATGCTATTTCTGATGATACTTCAATAATAACCATTTATTATGGGAAAGAAGTCAAAGAAGAAGATGCAAAAAAATTGTTAAATACCATAGTATTTGATGGGGATGTTGATCTCCAATATGGTGGACAGCCTCTATACTATTATGTAATTTCGATTGAATAGGTGATTTTATGGATCTTTCAAAACCAATACAATATGTAAAAGGTGTTGGTCCAAAGAGGGCATTGCTGCTTAAAAGAATTGGTATTGAGACTGTTAAGGATGCATTAGAGTATTATCCCAGAGAATATGAAGACAGAGAGAAAATAATTCCTATAGATATGTTGAAGATTGGTGAAAAGCAAACTTTTAAGGCTTACATCGCAGGGAAAGCGAGAGAGTATAGGATTAAGGGGCTAATAATCACGAAAATACCTGTTAAAGATGGAAGTGGGGCTTTGGAACTTGTTTGGTACAACCAGCCGTATGTTAAAAATAATTTCAAATTAGGTGAAGAGTATATAATAAATGGCAGGATTTCCTATAAATATGGACAAGTGTACGTGGAAAACCCAACTATGGATAAAAGTGATGTTTTAAATCTAAATGCAGGACGAATTGTGCCGATATATAAGTTGACAGATGGATTAAGTCAAAAGATTTTAAGAAATATAATTTATAGCCTTCTAAAAGAGTATATAAATGAAATAGAAGAAATTTTTGACGAAGATTTTTTGACAGAATATAATTTGTTGGGAATAAGAAAAGCCATAAAAAACATCCATTTTCCAGAGTCACCAGAAATGTTAGAGAGAGCTAAATATAGACTTATATTTCAAGAATTTTTTATTTTGCAATTGGGGTTAAATTTGATTAAAAATAGGTATGATATTGATAAATCAGGTATAAAGTTTAAACATGTAGATTTAAGCGAATTTTTAAACAATTTAAAATTTACATTTACTAAAGCACAGGATAAAGCTTTAAACGAAATCTTAAATGACATGTATTCAGGAAAAGTGATGAATAGACTTTTACAAGGTGATGTTGGCTCTGGCAAGACAATCATAGCGGCAGCAGCAATGTACGTTGCGGTAAAGAATGGATATCAGGCATCCATATTGACACCAACAGAAATACTTGCGAAGCAGCACTATTTATCATTAAAGGAGTTGTATGATAAGTTAGGTGTTAAAACGGAATTGTTGACAGGAAGCATCAGCAACAAAAGGAAAAATTTAATAATAGAGAAAGTCAAAAATGGTGAGATTGACGTATTAGTTGGTACACATTCTTTAATTGAAGATAATGTTCAGTTTAAAAATTTAGGTTTGGCAATAACAGATGAACAGCATAGATTTGGAGTTCGACAAAGGGCCATGTTTAAAAATAAGGGCAATCAAACGAATGTTCTTGTAATGACGGCAACACCTATTCCAAGAACTTTGGCACTAATGCTGTATGGAGATTTGGATATATCTATAATAGACGAATTGCCTCCAGGAAGAAAGAAAGTTGAAACGTATGCTATAAGTGGAGCTTTAAGAGAGAGGGCGTATAAATTCGTCGTAAATGAAATAAAAAAAGGACACCAAGCTTACATAGTCTGCCCACTTATAGAAGATTCACAAACTATATATGCAAAATCGGCAGAGGTGGTCTATGAAGAAATTTATAAGGGCGTTTTTAAGGATTTTAGAGTTGGCTTAGTTCATGGTGGAATGAATTCAAACGATAAGGACAAAGTGATGAGTGAATTTGTTGATGGGGAAATAGATATATTAGTTTCTACAACAGTTATTGAAGTTGGTGTAAATGTTCCAAACGCAACAGTAATTGTTATTGAAAACGCAGAGAGATTTGGATTGGCTCAGTTGCATCAATTAAGGGGGCGTGTTGGAAGATCATCACATCAATCGTATTGTATTTTGATAGCTTACTCATATTCTGATGTTGTCAAAAAAAGATTGAAGGTTATGACTGAAACAAATGATGGTTTTAAAATTGCAGAAAAAGATTTGGAGATAAGGGGACCAGGAGAATTTTTTGGAGTAAAGCAACATGGATTGCCTGAACTTAAATTGGCCAATTTATTTGATGATATAGAAATATTAAAACTGGCTCAAAAAGCTGTAGAAAGATTTATAAGTTATGATGGTAATTTTGAAAGACATAGTAAAATGAAAGCAGAATTGATAGAGAGATTTAGGGATAAATTAGAAGGAATTATACTAAATTAATTGCTGGGAGGAAAAGATAATGGGAAAGATAGCCATAGTGACAGATAGTGTATCTGATATTCCAGATGATATTGTAAAACTATATGATATATATGTTGTGCCGCTGACAGTTGATATTGATGGTATATCTTATAAAGACGGAGTAGATATAAAAAAAGATGAATTTTACGATTTGATAAATTCTGGGAAAATGCCTAACACTTCACAAGTATCACCTATTGAATTTATGGATGTTTTTAGTGATTTGTTGAAAAGTTATGATGAAATAATCTGTATTTTAATGTCATCAAAATTAAGTGGTACATATCAGTCAGCATTGTTGGCTAAAGACAATTTAAAAAATCAAAACATAACAGTGATTGATTCTAAAAATTTTTCTTTAGGCGAGGGATTTATTGTCATCGAAGCTGGAAAAATGGCGTGCAATGGCAACACCAGTGATGAGATAATTGCCAGAGTGACAAACATGATACCAAAAATTAGCTATACAATGATCTTTGATTCGTTGGATTATCTTTACAAAGGAGGACGATTAAAAAAGACGCAGGCGATTTTAGGAAGTATTTTAAATATTAAGCCAATACTGGTTAATAATGATGGCGAATTAGAAATAAAGGACAAGGTTAGAGGTCGAAAAAATGCTATAAAATGGATTATAAATTATATGAGAGAGACTAAAGTCGATTTTACTAAAAAAGAGATTGGGCTTTTACATACTGATAGGGAAGAGTTTATGTTAGAAATTGAGAATGCAATTCGCAACGAATTTGGTGCAACTAATTTTATAAGAAATAGGGCCGGTTGCACAGTCGGAGTTCATGCTGGACCGTCTGCTGTTGGAATATTTTTTGAATTTAATTAATTTTTATTTTAAATAAGTTTTAACGCCATTTTTGTCACCTCGAAACAAAATTGCTAAATAAATTATAGTTTATTGATGTCTTTATTGGGCAAATTAATATTGAAATCATTAAATGGAGGTGATAAAAATGGCAGCAGGTTCAGAGACAAAAAATCCTCTTGTAGTAAGAGAAGCTAAGCAAGCTATGAGCAAATGGAAATACGAAATAGCAAGCGAACTTGGAATAAATCCTCCAGCCGATGGTTATTGGGGCACACTTACATCCCGTGATTGCGGCGCTGTAGGTGGTCACATGGTGAAAAAAATGATCCAAATGGCTGAAAGCCAAATCGCTAATAATGGAACATTGAAGTAATTAAATTAAAAGGGTAGCCAATTGCGGTTACCCTTTTTAATTAAAATTTAATCCAGGTAGTAATCTACCTGGATTGGGAGAGGAGAAATTGAAGGAAGAATTTTGGGGAAATTGGTTTCCCAAGTATATTATTTGCCATATCTTAAAAGTTTTATACATAATTTTGTATCTAATCATAAAATGTGCTAAAATATTTTAGAATTGGAGGTGTGATTTTGAGGGTTATATCTGGTATGGCTAAAGGCAGAAAATTAAAATGCCCACCTGGAAGGGCAATTAGGCCTACGTCTGACATGGTTAAAGAATCGCTTTTCAATATAATAAGTGCTGACATATACGATTCTATATTTTTAGATTTATTTTCTGGAACAGGTAGTATAGGTATTGAAGCATTAAGTAGAGGAGCTAATATTTGCTACTTTGTAGAAAAAGTATATAATAATATTAAATACATAAATGATAATGTTAAATTGCTTGGCTCTATTGATAGTGCAGTGATTTTGCATATGGATGCATTGCATGCTTTAGATTATTTTAATAAGAATAATATTAAGTTTGATTTTATATACATTGATCCGCCGTATTACAATAACTTGTATGTTGAACCGTTAAATAAAATAAGTGAATATGAGTTATTGAATACTGATGGTTACGCAATTGTTGAGCATCATAAAAATGATTTTTTAGAAGAAAGGTACGGCAGCTTGCAAAAATTTAGGATGAAAAAATATGGAGAAACGATATTAACATTTTTTAAGGAGGCAACAGATGAATATAGCAGTATATCCAGGTAGTTTTGATCCTGTTACAAATGGGCATTTAGATGTTATAAAAAGAGCAGCAAAAGTTTTCGATAAATTAATTGTAGCGGTGCTTGTTAATCCATCTAAAACTCCTATGTTTTCATTGGAAGAACGAGTAGAGATGTTAAAAGAAGTAACTGCTGACATTGAAAATGTGGAAATTGATAGTTTTTCTGGTTTGCTTATAGAATATTTAGAAAAAGTCAATTCAAAGATTATTGTAAAAGGACTGCGAATGGTTTCAGACTTTGAATACGAATTTCAGATGGCTTTGATAAACAAAAAGTTAAATCCGGAAGTTGAAACTATATTTTTTATGACAAGCAATAAATATGGATATCTAAGTTCCAGCATAGTTAAAGAAGTAGCAAGGTTTGGGGGGTTCTTATCGGATCTCGTTCCAGATTCAGTAATTGAAAAGATATTACAAAAAATTAAAGATTAAGGGGGCATTTCGTTGGAAGTGGCTGATAATTTAGAAGTATTAGAACTTTTAGATTCATTGGAGGATTATATCGAGAAAAGTTCCACCATACCTCTATCGCAAAAAACCTTGATAAATAAGGATGAAATCTTGGAAATTATAAAGCAAATCAGAATTAAGCTGCCTGATGAATTAAAAAAAGCTGAGTGGATTAAACAAGAAAGGCAAAAAATATTGATAGAAGCCCAGCAAGATGCTGAAACAATTTTGAAAGAAGCTGAGCAGAGAATTAATCAAATGGTAAATGAAAATGAAATTGTTAAAAAAGCCGAAAAAAAAGCAGCAGAAATAATAGCTCAAGCGCAAACTAATGCAAAAGAAATAAGACTTGGAAGCAAAGATTATGCTGACGAACTGTTAGCTAAACTGGAGAAAAATGTTTCAGAATTATTAAATACGATAAAGAATAATAGGAATGAATTAAGAGGCATAAAGTAATCATGCCTCTTTGTTTGTCATGGAAATTAGGATGACAAGAAAAATAACAGATAAAAGTGAAATTATAAACATAAGTGAAGATATCTCAAATATGCTTATCATACTCTTCATATTACCCTGATAGAAAGCTTCTGTAGCTGTTATATTGTCAATGTTTATAAATTTCAAAAAGACAAAGGAAAACAATGCAGCAAAAAGGCTATGAATAGCCTTTGCAATTAAATACGGTAAGTAGTTTATCTTGGTGTTATTAATGACACCTATTACTTGTCCATGCGTTGATAGGCCACCCCATGCTAAAATTGAGCTTATTAGTATGACCTTTTGGTATAATGGTGCTGTTGCTTGGCTAATCATATTGGAACCTATCGTGATCTCCATTAAGCCGCTTAGATATCCAGCAATCAAATTTTTGTTAAAACCAATTGCTTCAAATATCGGTGTAATAACCTTTTCTATAGCGTCTATTAAACCGTATACCTTTAGAAATTCTATTAAAACTGAAAATGTTATAATATAACCACCTATCATGATCATCGTGTTCATGGAGTATTTAACTGCACTTCCTAAGATTTCTCCAAAATTAGCTATTAAATCATCAGGATTGCTTTGACGAATATTATGGTATTCTGAACTTTTTAAATTTTTATTTTCGATATTATAATTTCTAAAAATTATACCAGTAGTAATTGCTGCTAAATAATTTGACAACATTATTATATAACCAATTGTAGAGCTATTAAACATCCCCATGGCGACTACGCCTAACATAAATAGTGGTCCAGAGTTGTTGCAAAATGTCATTAACCTTTCAGCTTCGGCTGTATTTAAAAGTTTTTCTTCCCACAATCTTTTTATTATTTGCGCACCAACAGGATACCCAGATGTGTATCCAACAGCCATTGCAAAACCACCGTTGCCAGAAACATTGAATATTGGACGCATTATAGGCTCTAAAAATTTACCAAGCATTTTGACAAATCCTAATTGTACCAGCATTTCAGATCCGATGAAAAAGGGAAGTAACGCTGGGAATACTGTAAAAAGCCATAGATTGATTCCTGACTTTGCAGCAGCAAGCGAATTTTTTGGGAATATTATAATTGAAATAACGAGAAATAAGACAAACACAATCGATAAAGCTTTTGTTTTATCTCCTTTCAATGTTGTCCCCCCCCTTGAAGTTTCCATAGTATATTTTTATTAAAGAGGGGGAAATAAAATGATTATTTTACTATAAACTTTTTAGTAAAATCCAAACTTGAAACTGGTTCATTTGTATATGCAAGCGTATATATGTCTGTTGCTTTTAAATCTATTTCAAACATTTCTACGTTAGACAGGATTTTGTTATATTCAGAAACTTTAGTAATAATTGGTATGCTTGCTTTGTTTTTAATTTCTCTAAGCAATTTTAAACCTTTCTTAGTGGCGCCTAATATTCTTATATAATTTGGCCCATCAAATTTTAAATAAATGCTTGAATCAATATCCAATAAGACGTGCATCATTATTCGCCTTATTCTGCTTTCGGTATACCTTTTAGTTTTGATGTAGCCGATTATGTCGCTTAAATTATTGTAAAGAGATGAGGCTTTTTTTATACGATTTTCTAAGCCTTCTGTAACGTCAAAAACATCTTTTACTGATGCATCATTTCTCAAACGATAAACTACTATTTTAGCAAAATCGTCTAAATTAACGGGACCATGACCTTCTGCAATGCAATTTTTTAAAATTTCAAGAGAATATTGTGGCATATATTTTTCTAATATAGAATAATTTTTATCGTTTATGGCTTTTCTAAGATATGTAGCACTTGCAAAAGATTCTACTGTTTCCAGAGAATTATAGCCTGGTCCAAATCTTTTTAATGTCAAAGGTTTAATATTGCTGTTTAACTTGATTAAGCTTTTTATGTATTCAATTCCAAGTATGTTATTTGGATTTCCGATAATATTGTCAATGGTCCTTCCAAAATATTTTGATAATGCTACTTCACGTGCCTTTGCATATGTGATGCCGCTTTTTAAATAATTTTTCAAAAGCGATTTATAGTCTTCTGGTTCATCTAACAGAAATTTTGATATTTGGTATAATTCGTCAATAAAGCCATGTTCGCTTCCAAACGATATGTAATCAACGATGTGTAATGAATCAAGTAATTTTATTGCACCGTATGCAAATTTTTCTGCAGTGGAAACGGCGTATATTGTAGGTAACTCAATGACTAAATCTATTCCGGATAATAGTGCTGATTCCGTTCTTGACCACTTATCTATTATAGAAGGAATGCCACGCTGCACAAAATTGCCGCTCATTACTGCTACCACAAAGTCTGCTTTTGTCATTTCGATAGATTTTTTTATGTGATATATATGTCCATTGTGAAGTGGATTGTATTCTACAATTAAACCTAATACGCTCATAATATGCGCCTTTCTAAAAAATTATTAATTGTACTTATTATTTTATAAAAAATATGTTAAAATGTAAAATGTGTATACAATATATTTCTTCTTTTTAAAGGAGAAATATATAAAGATAAATATTTTGGAGGAAGGGACGATTTTATGAGTATTATTCAAAGTATCATTGAAAAAGCCAAAAGTGACAAAAAGAAAATTGTTCTGCCGGAAGGTGCGGAACCAAGGACATTAAAGGCTGCTGAGATAGTCCTAAAAGAGGGAATCGCAGATTTAGTGCTTCTGGGAAATGAGGACGAGATAAAAAGTGCAGCAAAAGATTTGGACATATCCAAAGCAGAAATCATTGACCCTGTAAAGTCTGAAATGTTTGATAGGTATGCTAATTATTTTTATGAATTAAGAAAGAGTAAAGGAATTACTTTAGAAAAAGCCAGAGAAACAATCAAAGATAATATTTATTTTGGATGTATGATGGTTAAAGATGGTTATGCTGATGGATTGGTATCTGGTGCTATTCATGCTACTGCAGATTTATTAAGACCCGCATTTCAGATAATTAAAACGGCTCCAGGTGCAAAGATAGTATCAAGCTTTTTTATAATGGAAGTACCTAATTGCGAATATGGTGAAAATGGTGTATTTTTGTTTGCTGATTGTGCAGTTAATCCATCACCTAATGCAGAAGAACTTGCTTCTATTGCTGTACAATCTGCTAATACTGCGAAGAATTTGTTGGGCTTTGAACCAAAAGTTGCGATGCTTTCATTTTCCACAAAAGGCAGTGCATCACATGAATTAGTAGATAAGGTAAGAAAAGCGACAGAGATAGCAAAGGATTTGATGCCAGATGTTGCTATCGACGGTGAATTGCAATTAGATGCTGCTCTTGTTAAAGAAGTTGCAGAGTTAAAAGCTCCAGGAAGCAAAGTTGCAGGATGTGCAAATGTGCTTATATTCCCTGACTTACAAGCTGGCAACATAGGATATAAGCTTGTGCAGAGGTTAGCTAAGGCAAATGCAATTGGACCGATAACACAAGGAATGGGTGCACCAGTTAACGATTTATCAAGAGGATGCAGTTATAGAGATATTGTCGATGTAATAGCAACAACAGCTGTACAAGCTCAATAAAATGTAAAGTATGGAGGATGAAAACTATGAAAATACTGGTTATTAATTGCGGAAGCTCTTCACTGAAATATCAACTAATTGAATCTACTGATGGAAATGTGCTGGCGAAAGGTCTTGCCGAAAGGATCGGCATAAATGATTCTCTATTGACGCATAACGCTAATGGAGAAAAAATCAAGATAAAAAAAGACATGAAAGATCACAAAGACGCAATAAAATTAGTTTTAGATGCTTTGGTAAACAGTGATTATGGTGTTATAAAGGATATGTCTGAAATAGATGCTGTAGGCCATAGAGTTGTTCACGGAGGAGAATCTTTTACTTCATCAGTCCTAATAAATGATGAAGTGTTAAAAGCAATAACAGATTGCATAGAATTAGCTCCACTGCATAATCCTGCTAACATAGAGGGTATTAAAGCTTGCCAGCAAATCATGCCAGACGTTCCAATGGTGGCAGTATTTGATACAGCTTTTCATCAGACAATGCCTGATTATGCATATCTTTATCCAATACCTTATGAATACTACACAAAGTACAGAATAAGAAGATATGGATTTCATGGTACGTCGCATAAATATGTTTCAAATAGGGCTGCAGAGATTTTAAATAGGCCTATTGAAGATTTGAAAATTATAACATGTCATCTTGGAAATGGTTCCAGCATTGCTGCCGTCAAATATGGTAAATCAATTGACACAAGCATGGGATTTACGCCATTAGAAGGTTTGGCTATGGGTACACGATCTGGAAACATAGATCCGTCTATCATTTCTTATCTTATGGAAAAGGAAAAGATAAGCGCTGAAGAAGTGGTAAATATATTAAACAAAAAATCCGGCGTTTATGGCATTTCAGGAATAAGCAGCGATTTTAGAGATTTAGAAGATGCTGCGTTTAAAAATGGTGATGAAAGAGCTCAGCTTGCTTTAAATGTATTTACGTATCGAGTAAAGAAAACGATCGGCGCTTATGCAGCAGCTATGGGAGGCGTTGATGCCATTGTATTTACAGCAGGCGTTGGTGAAAATGGACCGGAGATACGAGAATTTATACTTGATGGATTAGAGTTCTTAGGGTTTAGTTTGGATAAGGAAAAAAATAAGGTGAGAGGTAAAGAAACTATTATATCTACGCCAAATTCAAAAGTTAGCGTGATGGTTGTCCCGACTAATGAAGAATACATGATTGCTAAAGACACTGAAAAGATTGTAAAGAGTATAAAATAGCATTCTTGACAAATGTTTACCCCATTAGTATAATTAATTTTGGCAATTATATTGGGGTGAGAAAATGAAAATTGATTTATCAAAAATTAAGGGACATAGGGGTCGCAGCATTGAAGTCAACTACGTAGAAAATCTGAGTGTTCTTGAGGCAAATAGCAACAGATACGTGGTTATAAAGCCAATTACCGTTACTGGAAGCATAACACACGACAGTGAAGGGATAGTTTTAAAGCTTTTAGCACGTGGGGCTATTAAAGTAACATGCGATAGGTGCCTTGATGAATTCGAGTATGAGTTTGTAATACCGATTGATGAAGTAGTGAACGAGTCTGATGATGAATTTTCTGGTGAAGTGGAAGATGAAAAGCTTGATTTGACGAAGATTGTAATTGAAAATGTAGAACTTTCTCTTCCGATGAAATTCATTTGCTCCGATGATTGCAAGGGTCTATGTCCTACTTGTGGTAAAAATCTTAATCATGAAAAATGCGATTGCCAAATAAAAGAAATTGATCCACGCCTTTCAGTTTTGAATAAATTACTGCAGAAGATGTAGGAGGTGTATAGTATGCCAGTTCCAAAGCGTAGAACATCTAAGGCAAGAAGAGATAAGAGAAGGCATAGCCATAGTTTAGCTGTACCTGCTTATGTTTTGTGCCCACAATGTCACGAACCAAAATTGCCTCACAGAGTTTGCTTAAGCTGTGGTTATTACGATGGTAAAGAGGTATTGAAAGTGGAAGAAAAGTAATGGAGTTTTCTCTATTACTTTTCTTTTTTTTATTTCTTGACTTTTATACATGGCGTAATTTATAATTATGAGTAAGTCATAAAAACAACTTATATTTGGAGCTGATAATGTGGCCACGAAGCTTAGTAAAAGAGATAGACTAAAAAAATTAAAAATTGAAATCGAAAAATATCCATTTTATACTGATGACGAATTAGCTGATTTGTTTTCGGTTAGCGTTCAGACGATAAGGCTGGATAGAATGGAATTAGGTATTCCAGAGCTTAGAGAAAGAATAAAGAACGTTGCTGAAAAAAATTATAACAAGGTAAAAGCAATAGTAGGCAGCGAAATAGTAGGTGAGCTTATCGATTTAGAGTTAGGAAAAAGCGGAATATCTGTTTTCGAGCCTACGCCTGAAATGGCTTTTTTAAAGACGAAAATTATAAGAGGGCATTACATATATTCACAAGCAGAGTCTTTGGCGATATCTGTTATCGATGCTGAGGCTGCATTGATAGGTGTTGCAAATATAAAGTATAAATATCCAGTCAAGATAGGTGATAGGCTTGTCGCAAAAGCAGAAGTAACCAGAAAAAGAGGAAATAAATATTTTGTATGGGTTATGATTAAAGTGAAAGATAGAGAAGTGTTCAGAGGCAAATTTATATTAGTATCTTTAGAAAGCGATAGCACCGAAAAGGAGGTGCAACAACCTTGAAAATAGCAGTTGATGCTATGGGCGGAGATTATGCTCCATATGAAATAATAAAAGGTGTTGAAAAGGCATTAGATAGTTTTGATATAGAAATAGTTTTGGTTGGAAACAAAGAGCAATTAGATAAATATGTAAAAGAAAAAGATGGCTTGACTATTGTACATGCAAAAGATGTAATTACAAACAATGAACCACCTGTAGCCGCCATAAGGAAAAAGAAAGATTCTTCTATGGCTGTTGGCATTGAAATGCTTAAAAGGGATGAAGTGGATGCTTTTTTATCAGCAGGCAATACGGGTGCTTTAATGGCGGGTTCGCTTTTTAATATTGGAAGGATCAAAGGGATAGATAGGCCAGCGTTGGCACCAATACTGCCAACTTTGAATGGTGCTATGATATTACTTGATGCGGGTTCAAACACAGATTGCAAACCGATAAATTTGTTCCAGTTTGCTATAATGGGAAGTGTATATGCGCAAAAAATGCTTAATGTCGAGAATCCTAAAATTGGATTGTTTAATATTGGCGCTGAAGAAGAAAAAGGAAATGAGCTTACAAAACAAGTTTACGATTTAATAAAAAACTCTCATTTAAATTTCATTGGAAATGTCGAGGGTAGAGATATTGCTTATGGAGTTGCGGACGTTGTAACATGTGATGGATTTGTCGGAAATGCCATCTTAAAGTCGATGGAAGGGACTGCGTCTGTAATATCATCCCTGTTAAAGCAGGAGCTTCAAAGGAATATATTTACTAAATTAGGTGCAATGTTAATTTACGGTGCTTTAAAGAACATAGTTAAGAAAATGGATTACACTGAATATGGTGGTGCTCCGCTTCTTGGTATAAAGAAACCTGTTATTAAGGCTCATGGAAGTTCTAAAGAAAAAGCAATTTTTAATGCTATAAGACAGGCTAAAACTATTGTGGAAATGGATGTTATATCACACATTCAGAGGGAAATAGAATTGATTGGAGATGATATAAGTGCTGCAAAATAGAGATTTCAAAGCTGGAATTTTAGGAACGGGAAGCTTTGTCCCAGAAAATAAGTTGACAAATCAAGATTTAGAAAAGATGGTGGATACTTCAAATGAATGGATTGTATCAAGGACAGGAATAAAGGAAAGACGCATTGCACCACAATCAATGACTACGTCTTACATGGCAACTGAAGCGGCAAAAAAAGCTATTGAAGATGCTGGAATAGAAGCTTCAGAAATAGATTTAATTATCGTTGCAACTGTTGTTCCGGATATGAATTTCCCTTCTACTGCTTGTCTTGTACAGGCAAACATTAAAGCCACAAAAGCAGCGGCTTTTGACATAGAAGTAGGATGTTCTGGATTTATATATGGCCTTTCTATAGCAAAACAGTTTGTGGAGAGTGGTACATATAAGACTGTCCTTGTGATTGCAGCAGACGTGTTATCAAAAATAACCAATTGGGAAGACAGGAATACTTGTGTACTATTTGGTGATGGAGCAGGGGCTGCTATAGTAGGTCCGGTTAAAGATGGATACGGAATTTTAGACAATGTCATTGGGGCTGATGGAACTGGAGGAATGCATTTATACATGCCAGCTGGTGGTTCGCGAATGCCAGCAAGTGAAGATACTGTAAAAAACAAATTACATACAATCCATATGAATGGGCAGGAAGTTTTTAAATTTGCAGTCAATGTTATGAATACAGCAACTGTAGAGGTTTTAAATAGATGCGGATTGAAACCTGAAGATGTAGATCTTTTTATACCACATCAAGCAAATATTAGAATAATAGATGCAGCAATGAAAAAGTTGAAACTGTCAAAAGAAAAAGTTTTTATCAACTTGGATAAATACGGAAATATGTCTGCAGCTTCTGTCATTGTCGCTTTAGACGAGGCTTTAAAAGCAGGGAGAATAAAAAATGGAGATATAATTTTGATGGTTGCGTTTGGCGCTGGTTTAACGTGGGGTTCTACTGTGATAAAGTGGTTGAGATAGGAGTGAGAACATGATAAAGACACAGATTACTGATTTATTTGGCTTGGAATATCCTATATTTCAAGGTGGAATGGCTTGGGTTGCAACAGCAGAATTGGCTGCTGCAGTTTCAAATGCTGGTGGACTTGGCATTATTGGTGCAGGAAATGCACCTGCCAGTTTTGTCAAAGAACAAATAAGAAAAGCGAGAGAATTGACTGATAGACCTTTTGGTGTTAATGTAATGTTAATGTCGCCATTTGTCGATGAAGTTATGGATGTTGTAATAGAAGAAAAAGTAAGTGTTATCACTACAGGTGCTGGGAATCCAGGCAAATATATAAACAAGTTAAAAGAAAACAATATAAAAGTTGTTCCAGTTGTCCCATCTGTTGCATTAGCTAAAAGAATGGAATCAATTGGAGTAGATGCAGTTGTAGCAGAAGGAACAGAATCAGGTGGACATATAGGTGAGCTTACTACTATGGCTTTAGTGCCGCAAGTTGTTGATGCGGTGAGTATACCTGTCATAGCGGCAGGTGGCATTGGCGACGGAAGAGGTGTTGCTGCAGCTTTTTGCCTTGGAGCTCAAGGTGTTCAGTTGGGCACACGATTTGTATGTTGTACGGAATGTACAGCAAATGAAAAATATAAGGAGTACATAATAAATGCTAAGGACAGAGATGCAGTTGTGACTGGCAGAACTACAGGACATCCCGTAAGATCTTTAAAAAATCATCTTACAAGAGAGTTTGAAAAAGCAGAACAAAATGGAGCTTCAAAAGAAGAGTTGGAACAATTAGGTGCAGGAAAGTTAAGAGATGCAGTAGTATATGGAGATGTTTTAAATGGTTCTGTTATGGCTGGTCAAATATCTGGTCTTATAAACGATATTAAGCCTGCTAAAGCAATAATTGAGGATTTGTTTAATGATGCTGAGAAAATTATTGTAAGTTTATATGGAGGCTTTAAAAGATGAAAATTGCATTTATATATCCAGGACAAGGTGCACAATATACAGGAATGGGCAAAGAAATATATGAAAATTATGCTGAGGCGAGAGAAGTTTTTGAAGAGGCAAATGATGCATTAAGATACGATATTACTAGATTATGTTTTGAAGGTCCTGATGAAGAATTAATGAAGACAGAAAATACACAACCTGCCATATTGACAGTAAGTATTGCATTAACTAAGGTGCTATCAAAAAGAGGGTTGAAAGCAGATGTGACGGCTGGCTTAAGCTTAGGTGAATACAGTTCTCTTGTATATTCAGGTGTATTATCTTTTAAAGATGCAGTGAAGCTTGTGAAGAAAAGAGGAGAATACATGCAAAATGCTGTTCCAATAGGTATAGGAGGAATGGCAGCAATAATAGGGCTTGACAACGAAGTGGTAGAGAATATATGCTATAATATAAGAGAATTTGGTGTTGTTGAACCAGCTAACTACAATTGCCCAGGGCAATTATCGATTGCAGGTGAAATTAAAGCTTTAGAAAAAGCTGTAGAACTTGCTAAAGAAAAAGGGGCAAAAAAAGCAGTTATGTTGCCTGTTAGTGCACCATTTCACTGCAGTATGCTTAAGGATGCAGGCATTAAATTAGAAGAAGATTTGAAGCAGGTTCCAATATTTGATATGTTAGTCCCTGTTATTACTAATGTTACTGCGGATTACCTTAAAATTGACGAAGTTAAAAAGACCTTAGTGAAGCAGGTAAGCAGTCCTGTTTTATGGGAACAATCAGTAAGAAAGATGATTGATGATCAAGTTGAAGTTTTCATTGAAATAGGACCAGGAAAAACACTTACTGGATTTATGAAGAGAATAGATAAGACAAAAAAAGCCATCAATTTCGAAGATATGAGTTCGCTTGATAAACTTTTATCCACTTTGGAGGTAAACTGAATGGACAGGGAAATTAAAACGGCATTAGTGACAGGAGGAGGAAAAGGGATAGGGAAAGCTATCGCCTTAAAGTTAGCAGAAGACGGATATAATGTCGTAATTAATTATTCAAAAAGTTCGAAGGATGCTATAGAGACTGTTGAAGAAGCTAAAAAGTTTGGCGTTGAAGCTTGTGCTTTGAAATGTGATATTTCAAATTATAATGAAGTTGAAAAGATGGTCAATGACATAATCGATATGTTTGGCGATATTGACGTTGTTGTAAATAATGCTGGAATAACAAAAGATAACCTTATACTTAGAATGTCAGAAGACGACTGGGATAATGTTATAGATGTTAATTTAAAGGGAACTTTTAATGTAATAAAATTTGTTTCTAAGTATATGATAAAAAGAAGAAAAGGAAAAATTATAAACATATCTTCAGTAGTAGGCGTGATTGGAAATGCAGGACAATCCAATTATGCGGCATCTAAAGCTGGAATTATAGGTTTGACAAAATCTTTGGCAAAAGAATTGGCGTCCAGAGGAATAACTGTTAATGCTATTGCGCCAGGTTTTATAGAAACGGATATGACAGATGTATTAAGTGAAACAGTAAAATTGTCAATGTTGAATTCCATACCATTAAAAAGAGCAGGAAAACCACAGGATATAGCAAATGTAGTGTCTTTTCTTGCCAGCAATGCTTCTGATTATATTACAGGACAGGTAATCAATGTTGACGGAGGAATGGTAATGTAATATTATTCTAATATGGGTGCTTTGAGAGGAGGTGAACTTTATGGAGTTTGAAAAGATTAGGGACATAATTGTTGAACAATTAGGGGTAGATCCAGAAGAAGTCACTATGGAGTCATCTTTTATAGATGATCTTGGAGCAGATTCACTTGATATAGTTGAATTAATCATGGCGCTTGAGGAAGAATTTGATGTCGAAATTCCTGATGAAGATGCAGAAAAAATTAAGACAGTTGGTGATGTAGTAGAATATTTAAAAAATCTTGAAAAGTAATATTAAGTCCCGCAATTGCGGGACTTAATTAGATGATTATTTGATGGAGGATTATCTATGAATAGGGTTGTAATAACTGGTATAGGAGCCATAACTCCAATAGGCAATAACATTGATGATTTATGGAATTCTCTTATAAATGGGAAGTCTGGAATTGATAGAATTTCCAGATTTGATGTTTCAGCATATCCAACGAAACTGGCGGCAGAAGTAAAAGATTTCGAACCGACAGATTATATTGATAAAAAAGAAGCCAAGAGGATGGATAGATTCACTCAGTTTGCTTTGGCATCTGCAAAAATGGCTTTAGCAGATTCAGGACTTGATCTTGCCAGTGAAGATTTGGATAGAATAGGTGTTGTGTATGGCTCAGGAATAGGTGGAATAGAAACATTAGAAAATCAACAGAATATTTTAAGGGAGAAAGGCCCAGGAAGAGTAAGTCCTTTTTTTGTTCCGATGATGATTGCGAACATGGCAGCGGGGCTCATATCGATTACTTTTGGACTTAAAGGACACAATGAAACGATAGTCAATGCGTGCGCATCAAGTTCCAATGCCATAGGTGATGCATTTAAAGTAATTGAACGTGGTGATGCGGATGTAATTGTTACTGGTGGTAGTGAAGCTGCAATAACACCTTTAGCAATTGCAGGATTTTGCTCAATGAAGGCGATGTCAACAAATGAAGACCCTAAAACGGCATGCAGACCTTTTGACGCTAAGAGAGACGGATTTATAATGGGAGAAGGTTCGGCTACACTTGTCCTCGAGTCATTGGACCATGCCTTAAAAAGAGGTGCTAAAATATACTGTGAGATTGTGGGTTATGGTGCTACTGCTGATGCTTATCATATAACTGCACCTGCACCTTTGGGTGAAGGAGCAGCAAAAGCGATGAAACTTGCACTAAAAGATGCTGGTATTTCGCCAGATGATATTGATTATATAAACGCACACGGGACTTCTACAGAGTACAACGATAAATATGAAACTATGGCTATTAAAAATATATTTGGAGAACATGCTTATAAATTGAAGATTAGTTCCACCAAGTCTATGACAGGACATATGCTTGGAGCATCAGGGGCTGTGGAAGCTGTAGCTACAATACTTGCTATAAAAAATGGAATTGTTCCCCCTACTATCAATTATGAAACTCCAGATCCTGAATGCGATTTGGATTATGTTCCAAATAAAGCCTTAAAAATGGATGTAAATTATGCTTTGTCAAATTCTTTTGGCTTTGGAGGACACAATGCTTCATTAGTGTTTAAAAAATATTGAAAGAGGCACAATCATGGAGTTAAGCGATAGATATGAAAATTTAGAGAAAAATATGGGTTATACTTTTAATAATAAAAAATTGCTTAAAAATGCTTTAACACATAGTTCATGGGCAAATGAAAGCAAAAACTTTCTAAGCAGCAATGAAAGATTGGAATTTTTAGGAGATTCTGTATTAAGCATTGTAATAAGTGAATACTTATATAAAAATAGGACTGATCTGGAAGAAGGCTATTTGTCAAAGTACAGAGCTGAAATAGTCTGTGAGCCTTCACTTGCTCGATGTGCGAGAGAGATAGATATTGGCAAGTATTTAAATATAGGTAGAGGTGAAGAGATGACAGGTGGACGCAATAGGGATTCTATCCTTGCAGATGCGATGGAAGCTTTAATAGCTGCAGTCTACTTGGATTCGGATCTTAAAACGGTAAGTGAAGTTGTATTAAGGCTCTTTGAGAAAATTATAAACGAAGTGTTAAGTGGACTAATATATCGGGATTATAAGACAAAATTACAAGAAGTAACGCAAAAAATGGGCTCAGAAAGAGTGATTTATAAATTAATAGATGAATATGGTCCTGATCACAATAAGATGTTTGTAATAGAAGTTTTTGTCGGTGAAAATAGACTTGGCAGAGGGAAGGGAAGAAGTAAAAAAGAAGCTGAGCAATATGCAGCCATGGAGGCTTTAAGTAAGATGGGGTTAATATGAAAGATATCTACATTATACCGATTTTTGTCCCTCATTTAGGTTGTCCTCATAAATGTGTTTTTTGTAATCAAGATGAAATAACTGGTTTAAAATCTAAAGTGAATGAGGAATACGTAGAAAGAACTATCGAAGATTATTTGAAGACTATTCCGAAAAATGCTCACATTGAAGTTTCATTTTATGGAGGAAGCTTTACAGGAATACCGTTGGAAACACAAAAAAAATTTTTATCTATTGTGCAAAAATATTTGATATTAGGTAGTATTGATGCAATTAGATTGTCTACTAGACCTGATTATATTGATGAGGTTATTCTTGACAATTTAAAAAGATATGGTGTTTCGATTATAGAACTGGGTGTACAAAGTATGGATAATGAAGTGCTTTTAAAGAGTCATAGAGGTCATAGTGCTGTTGATGTTTTTAGAGCATCTGAATTGATAAAGGAATACGGATTTACATTAGGTTTACAGATTATGATAGGATTGCCAGGTGACAATAGACAGAAATTATTAGAAACGGCTGATAAGATAATCTCTTTAAGGCCTGCGTTTGTCAGAATTTATCCTACTCTTGTTTTGAAAGGTACTTATTTGGAAAAGATGTATAAAAATGGAATGTATATGCCTATTAGTTTGGAAGATGCTGTAGAGATTTCAAAAGAATTGTACATCAAATTTAAGAAAAATCATATAGATGTAATTAGAATAGGACTACAAACTACAGATGATATAAACATAAATAAAGATGTAGTAGCTGGTCCATTTCATCCAGCGTTTGGAGAGTTAGTAAAGTCGTCTATTTATAAAGATATTGTTAAACATCTATTTCAAAATAACGATATTAAAGAATGTACGGTTTTTATTTACATTAATCCTCGCTCGGTTTCAGCTTTAGTTGGAAATAAAAAAAGAAATAAGATTTACTTGGAATCGGAATTTGGTGTAAAAATTAATATAGTTCAGCTTGAAGATGTTGAAGAAGATAGTGTGCTTTTAGAATATAATGGACATGTATTTAAAAAATCAATAGAAGATTACTTAAATGAGTCCACTATATGATCTTAAAAAATTTTTTATAAAAAGAAGGATTTAGTCATTATTTATAGAATATATATTTTGTATTCATTTTCAATTCTACTAAGGAGGTTATTATAGTGGAGGTTCTAAAAGTATCAGCTAAATCTCAACCTAAATCTGTAGCAGGTGCATTGGCGGCTGTATTGAGAGACAAGTCTGTAGCTGAGATACAGGCTGTCGGAGCGGGAGCCGTAAATCAGGCTGTTAAGGCAATAGCAATAGCAAGAGGATTTGTGGCGCCTAACGGTATAGATTTAATTGCTATACCAGCTTTTTCAGAAATAGAAATAGAAGGGGAGACCCGAACAGCAATAAAGTTCATAGTAGAACCAAGATAATTAAAACCTGCTAAAGCAGGTTTTAATTATCTTGTGGAGTGCCTTTTAATTCTAATTTTTGGAGGGTCTTATGTTTTTAAAGAAATTAGATATAATAGGATTTAAGTCCTTTGCAGATAGAGTTGTATTGAATTTTGAAAAGGGAATTACAGCAATTGTTGGTCCAAACGGAAGTGGGAAAAGCAATATTTCAGATGCTGTAAGGCTTGTTTTGGGAGAACAAAGTATCAAAAGTTTAAGAGGAAATAAATTAGAAGATGTCATTTTTGTAGGCACAGAAAATAGAAAGCCGTTGAGTTTTGCGGAAGTTACGTTGACACTTGATAACAGTGATCACATGCTTCCACTGGATTTTACTGAGGTGGTAATAACCAGAAAAATATTTAGATCTGGTGAAAGCGAATTTTATATAAACAAGACTCAATGCAGATTAAAAGATGTATTTGAGCTGTTTATGGATACAGGAATGGGGCGAGATGGGTACTCTATCATTGGTCAAGGTAAAATCGATGAGATTTTACTATCACGACCAGAAGATAGAAGGCAAATTTTTGAGGAAGCTTCTGGAATTTCAAAATACAAATACAAAAAGGAAGAGGCACAAAAAAAATTAGTTGTTACGAATGAAAATATAAACAGGATAAATGATATATTGCTGGAGCTTCAAAATCAATTGGAACCTCTGCATGAACAAAAAGCAAAAGCAGAAACTTTTCTGAAATTACAGGAAGAAAAAAAACGCATTGATATAACAATTCATTGCCATGATATAGAGGAGCTTTTTAAAAAGTTAAGCAACTTTAAATCAGATTATACTGTGATTGAAAAGAATGTGTTGAAATTAAAAACAGAAATCGAAAGCAAAAAAAATACTTTAAATGAAGCGGAATTAGAGCTTGAAAGTTTTAAAAAACAATTAGACGAAATAAAACAAGATTATTATAATTCTAAAAATGAGATAGAGACATTAAATGGAAAGATAGAACTTTTAAATGAGAAAGTAAAAAATAGTGAAGAAAATATAGATAGATTTAAAAAATCTCTTGAAGATAGTAAGAATAAATCATCTCTTACATCAAAAGAAATAGGTGAAATTAATGACAGCATAAAAGAGATTGAGTCAAAGAAACAATATTTTGAATCAGAATTAAGTAATCTTATTTCAAGGTATGAATCTATAAAAGAAGAGTCTAATTTAAAACAAATGGAAGTTGAATCTGCAAAAGAAGACATGGTTGATATTTTAAATGAGATTGCAGAGAACAATAACATTCTTTCAAAGACGGAAGTAATGAAAAATAATTTATCTGAAAAATTAAATGATTTAGTTAAAACGCAAAATAATCTGCTAAATGATATTGAACTTAAAAATTATGAAGTAAGCAAAATACAAAATAACATTGAAAGCCTTAGTAGTGAATTAGTTACATTTAATGATGATAAAAATTTAACTGAAGAAAAATTGAAGTCATTAGAAAATAATATAAAGATTCAAAATGGGAAATATGAAAAAACATTAAATGAATACAACAGCGCGATAGCTAAGTTAAGGCTTCTAAGGGATATGGATAAAGAATATGAGGGATATAATCACAGCATTAAAAATTTGATGAAATACATTGAGAAGAATGAGTCATTAAAGAAGAATGTATTAGGTGTAGTTGGAGAATTAATTGATGTAAGAAGTGAATATTCTTTGGCTATTGAGATAGCATTAGGTTCAGCAATTCAAGACATTATAACGGAAACTACCGAAAGTGCTAAGGATCTCATATCTGTGCTTAAAAAGAATAATTTTGGTAGAGCGACATTTTTGCCACTTGATAATATAACGTACAAACCATTTGATAAATCTTTTAATAGAGACGATGGAGTAATAGGATTGGCTTCTGATATTATTGATTACGATAAAAAAATTGAAAAAGCGATAAAATTCATTTTGGGAAGGGTAATAGTAACAAAGGATTTAGATACTGCTATTTCGCTAAGTAGAAAATTTAAAAATCAATTTAAAATAGTGACATTAAAAGGTGAAGTCATTAATCCTGGCGGTTCGATTACTGGAGGAAGCGTCTTAAAGTCTCAAAATATATTGAAGCGGAAAGAAGATATTAAACTCGAAGATATAAAATGCAATAAATTGGCAAGAGAATTGAAAGAATTAGAAAAGTATAAAGATACTTTAACCAAAGAAATGGAAAAGACAAGAGAAAAGTTGGATAATATAATAAATAACATTAACATTAAAGCAGGCATTTTAAATGATTTAATGAAAAATAAATCTTCTTTAGAGATGGAGATAGAAAAATTAAGCACGATTATAAAACAAAGTGAATTAGAAGAAAAACAGATAAGAGATGTTATAAAAAGCTATGACGAGGAAATTAATAAATACAAAGATAACATATCGCAACTTAATCAAAAAAAAGCTTGTTTAGACAAATTGATCAGAGATTATAAAGACAACAAAGATTCTAATGCTGATGTTCTCAATAAGCTAGAGGTAGAAATAACTAATTTAAAAATTGAATTAGCAAAATATGAGCAAAAGTTGATGAATGATGTTTCGAAATTAAATGAAAAGAAGTCAGAATATAGTAACATTACTGGATCAATTATTGAGATAGAAAAAAGCATTGACAAGTATGAAAATTTAAAAATAATGTATGAAAAAGATATAAATAGAACTAATGAAAAAAGCGAAATTTTAAACGAAAGGCTTAAAAAGATTAACGAAGAAATACATGAAATGGAAAGAAAGATTGATACAAAATTGAAAAACATAAATACTGATAAAGAAATATTGGATAAATTAGAAAATGAATATTCTAAAGAAATAGAAAATAAACGTTTGAAAGAATTGAATATTCAAAAAGTTGAAATGGAAATTGAAAATATCAAAAATAAACTTTGGGAAGATTATGAGATAACTTTCAACAATGCAAAAGCAAATTTAATAAAGGAAAATATTTTGACATTGAGGCAGCAGTTATCAAAAATTAATGCATCCATTAAAGAGCTAGGAATAGTCAATCTAAATGCGATAGAGGAATACAAAAATTTAAAAGAACGATACGATTTTCTGAAGATGCAATATGATGATTTGGTGGAAGCAAAGAATTCACTTAATTCAATCATTGATGATGCAAATAAAATTATAAAGACTAAATTTAAAGATAATTTCAACTTAATCGAATCACAATTTAAAGAAACATTTAAAAAATTGTTTGGCGGTGGGAGAGCAGAATTAATTTTGACAAATCCTGATGATTTGCTTAATACGGGGATAGAAATAAATGTACAGCCTCCTGGGAAAAAGCTTCAAAACATTTCTCTCCTATCAGGTGGTGAAAAAGCATTAGTTGCAATATCATTGTTATTTGCTATGATATTAATAAGACCGACACCTTTCTGTATACTCGATGAAATAGATGCTGCCTTAGACGATGCAAATGTCGACAGATTTGCATCTTACTTGAAAGACCTTTCACGTGAATCACAGTTTATAGTTGTGACTCACAGAAAAGGTACTATGTCAGTTGCTGACACATTATATGGAGTAACTATGCAGGAAAAAGGTGTTTCAAAGTTATTATCGTTAAAATTAGAAAGTGCTTAGAAAGGAATGTAATGTATGCTAAACTTCTTCAAAAAAAATAAAAAAGATGATGAAATTGTAGAAAAAGAAGATAAAAAAGGACTTTATCAGAGACTAAGAGATGGTCTTGCAAGGACAAGGGATAATTTTACATCTAAAATAGATGGCATATTATCGTTTGGAAGAAAAGTAGACGATGAATTGTTTGAAGAATTGGAGGAAATTTTAATATTAGCAGATGTTGGTGTTTCTACAACAGAAAAGATTATTGATAATTTAAAAGAGAAAGCTAAAGAGCAGAAACTTAAAGATGCAGAAAAGATAAAGGAATTGTTGGCAGAAGAAATATACGATATTATGGAGGCTAAAGAGACGTCGTTTAAAATTACGCAACCAACTTTAATTTTAATTGTTGGTGTCAATGGTGTAGGTAAGACGACGACAATAGGCAAACTTGCCAATAAGTTTAAAAGAGATGGAAAAAGAGTACTGTTAGTGGCAGCAGATACATTTAGGGCAGCAGCCATAGATCAGTTAGAGGTATGGGCAGGAAAAAATAATTGTGAAATAATAAGGCATGAGGAGGGGTCAGATCCGGCATCTGTCCTTTTTGACGGTATAAAAGCTGCAAAATCCAGGAATGTAGATGTGATATTGTGCGATACTGCGGGAAGGCTACACAACAAAAAAAATCTTATGGAGGAATTAAAAAAGATATATAGAGTCGCTCAAAGAGAATTTAATGAAGGCAATATAGAGACGTTTTTGGTTTTAGACGCTACAACTGGCCAAAATGCAATACAACAAGCTAAAATTTTTAAAGAAGCTACAGATGTAACTGGTATAATACTGACAAAGCTTGATGGAACAGCAAAAGGAGGCATTGTAATATCGATAAAATCCGAGCTTGATATACCAGTAAGGTTTATTGGTGTAGGAGAAGGTATTGATGACCTTCAAGAATTTGATTCAGAAAAATTTGTTAGGGCCCTGTTTGAATAAAAACTTGACAAATTAGATTTTCTCGTATAAAATCTTAATGTAAAGGCAAGTACCTTAACAGGTGGTATATATATGAATTCTGATTTTGTTGAAATGAATGTGTTGTATGATTTTTATGGTTTGCTACTTACAGGCAAACAAATGGATATATTTAAAATGTACTATATGGATGACTATTCATTAGGCGAAATATCACAGGAGCTTAATATTTCAAGACAAGGTGTATACGACTCTTTAAAAAGAGCTGAAAGTATTTTAAAATACTATGAAGATAAATTGGGACTTGTAAAAAAATACAATGATAACATGGAAAAACTCTCTAAAATAAAGCAGTCGATAGATGAGGTTAAAAAGTATATTTCCGATAAAAAAGTCTTAGAGGCTTTGGAAGATATAGAAAAAGAAATTGATGGTTTAGAATTGTAAATAAAAAATTCTAGGAGGTTTTTGAATGGCATTTGAAAGTCTTACTGGAAAGCTTCAAGACATTTTTAAGAAACTTAGGGGTAAGGGCAAGCTAAGCGAAAAAGATGTAAAAGAGGCTATGAAAGAAGTCAAGATAGCACTTTTAGAAGCTGACGTTAATTTTAAAGTTGTTAAAGAATTTATAAATACTGTTACTGAAAAGTCTTTAGGGCAAGAAGTAATGGAAAGTCTAACGCCTGCACAGCATGTCATAAAAATTGTCAATGACGAATTGACGGCACTGATGGGTTCTAAAGAAAGCAAGATCAATTTTAGCGATAAACCTCCAACAGTTATAATGATGGTGGGATTGCAAGGTTCCGGTAAGACGACTACAAGTGGCAAACTTGCTAATTATTTAAGGTCTAAAGGAAAAAGTCCTGTACTTGTCGCATGTGATATATACAGACCTGCAGCAATTAAACAGCTTCAAGTAGTTGGTTCATCCATAAATGTGCCTGTTTTTTCAATGGGTGATAAGACTTCACCTGTTGATATTGCAAAGGCTTCTATAGATTTTGCAAGAAATAATAATTACAACGTAGTAATAATTGATACGGCTGGAAGACTTCACGTAGATGAAGAATTGATGGATGAATTGAAAAACATAAAAGATGCCGTGAATCCAGATGAGATACTTTTAGTTGTCGATGCTATGACAGGTCAAGATGTTGTCAATGTAGCTGAATCTTTTAATGAAAAACTTGATATAGATGGAGTTATATTGACAAAACTTGATGGTGATACGAGAGGTGGAGCAGCTTTGTCAGTGAAAGCTGTCACGCGTAAACCAATTAAATTTATAGCATCAGGCGAAAAATTTACTGACATAGAAGTTTTTCATCCAGATAGAATGGCTTCAAGAATATTGGGAATGGGTGATGTTTTAAGCTTAATTGAAAAAGCTCAGGCACAGATAGATGAAAAAAAAGCATTAGAGTTGCAAAAAAAGATTTTAGAGCAACAGTTTTCGTTTGATGACTTTTTAGATCAATTACAGGGATTAAAAAATATGGGGCCAATTGATCAGTTGTTTTCGATGATACCAGGTGTAAATATGTCAAAATTAAAAGGAGTAAACATAAGTGATAAGGACATAAAGAGAATAGAGGCAATAATTCAGTCAATGACTAAAGAAGAAAGACAGAATCCTTCTATCATAAATGGCAGTAGAAAAAAACGAATAGCTGCTGGCAGTGGTACGTCGATTCAACAAGTAAATAGCTTGCTTAAACAGTTTGAGCAAACCAAGAAGATGATGAAGCAGTTTACTGATATGGGCAAAAATATGAAAATAGGCAAGAGGAAAATGCCATTTTTCAGATAAACATTTAGCTTTAAAAGGAGGTGATAAAGTGGCAGTTAGGATTAGATTAAAAAGAATGGGTGCAAAAAAGTCACCATTTTACAGATTTGTTGTGGCCGATTCGAGATCACCACGTGATGGTAAGTTTATAGAGGAGATTGGATATTATAATCCAGTATCTAATCCAAAGGAAATTAAAATTGATTCTGAAAAAGCCATAAAGTGGCTAAAAGTAGGTGCACAACCATCTGACACGGTTAGAGCTCTATTCAAAAAAGAAGGTATATTTGATAAAATTAACAATTAAAATGCTGTTTTAGGAAGGGATAAACATGGGTGAATTAGTTAAGTTCATTGCGAAATCTCTTGTTGACAACCCTGATGCAGTTCAAATTAATGAAATTGAAGGTGAGCAGTCAATTATAATAGAGCTTAAGGTTGCTCCAGAAGATATGGGAAAAGTTATAGGTAAACAAGGTAGGATAGCAAAAGCTATAAGAACTGTTGTTAAGGCTGCTGCGACCAAAGAGAAAAAACGTGTCATCGTAGAAATAATTTAGGTGATTTTATGGATAATTATTTATCCGTAGGCAAAATTACATCTGCATACGGTGTAAACGGCGAAGTCAAGGTATATCCGCTTACAGATCATTTAGATAGATTTTATGATCTTGATTATGTGTATATTTTTGATGATGACAAAAGGGTTCAATATCAAATTGAATCAGTAAGATTTATTAAGAATCTTGTTTTGATAAAATTTTATGAAGTAAATGACAGAAATGAGGCGGAGAAGCTAAAAAACAAATTTATAAAAATAACGATGGATGATGCTGTAGAGTTGGAAGAAGACGAGTATTTTATTAAAGACTTGATAGATATGAAAGTTTACACTGAGGACAAAAGAGAGTTGGGTGTATTAAAGGAAGTGTTAAAAACTGGTGCTAATGATGTGTATGTAGTAAAAACAGACGAGAGGGACATATTGATACCTGCCATTAAAGATGTGATTAAAGATGTGGATATAAATGGTAAAAAAATGATAGTCCATCTTTTGGAGGGACTATAGTGGTTTTTAATGTTTTAACGATTTTTCCTGATATGTTTGAAGGTATACTTAGAAATAGCATTCTGAAAAGAGCAATCGAGAAAGAATTGATAAAAGTAAATTTGGTAAATATCAGGGATTATTCGAAAGATAAACATAAGAAGACCGATGATTATCCATATGGTGGCGGGTATGGTATGGTAATGATGGTTCAGCCAATATATGATGCAATTAATGCAGTCAAGTCATTTAAAAATACGCCAGTTTTTTATATGGGTCCTAAAGGGAAAAAATTTGATCAAAAGAAAGCTATAGAGCTGTCAAAATATGATGAAATAATCATCTTATGTGGACATTACGAGGGAATCGATGAAAGAGTGTATTCACTAATAGATGAGGAAATATCAATGGGAGATTTCATTTTGACAGGTGGCGAAATCGCTGCGATGGCAGTTATAGATTCTGTGTCAAGGTTGATACATGGTGTTTTGCCGCAAGATGAAAGTTTTATTGATGAATCTTTTTATTGTGGTTTATTAGAATATCCTCAATATACAAGGCCTGAAATATTTAATGGGATGGAAGTCCCGAAAGTGTTACTGTCTGGAAACCATGCGGAAATCACTAAGTGGAGAAGGCAGAAATCATTAGAGACTACGCTTAAATTACGCCCAGATCTTTTGGATAGAAAATATCTATCAGAACAAGATATTGAATATCTTAAAAAGTTAGGTTATTCAGATATTTGAAAGGAGGGAAAAAAATGAATCTAGTTGATATTGTAGAAAGAGAACAATTGAGAGAAGTACCTGAATTTAATGTTGGTGATACTGTAAGAGTACATTATAAAGTTATCGAAGGTGACAAAGAAAGAATTCAGGTTTTTGAAGGTGTTGTTATAAAAAGAAGTGGTGGTTCATTAAGAGAAAACTTTACTGTAAGACGTGTTTCTTATGGTGTTGGAGTAGAAAGGACTTTCCCGCTTCACTCACCTAGGATTGAAAAGATAGAAGTAGTAAGAAAAGGTAGAGTTAGAAGAGCCAAACTCTATTATGTTAGAAAAAGAGTTGGCAAAGCTGCTAAAATTCAAGAGAAGAAATAAAGGGGACTTGATTAGTCCCTTTTTCAATATTTGGAGGAAATTATGTATCAATGGTATCCTGGACACATGGCAAAAACTAAACGCCTGATTGAAGAAAATTTAAAAATAGTAGATATTGTCTATGAATTATTAGATGCTCGGATTCCAAGAAGCAGTAGAAATCCATTGATAGATGACTTAGTAAAAAATAAAAAACGGATTATTTTGCTTAATAAATCTGATTTGGCTGATTTAGAAGTCAATAAAATGTGGAACGATTATTTCAATCTTAAAGGTCACGTAAGCATTAATATAAATTCTTTAGATAGCAAATGCATTCAAAGTATTTACGAATTGACTTTAAAAGAGTGTAGCGATATAATCGATAAAAAAAGACAAAAGGGTATAAAAGCTAAATTAAGGGCAATGATAGTTGGCATACCTAACGTTGGAAAATCAACATTGATAAATTCTTTGACCAAAACAAAAAATGCCAAGACTGGCAATAAACCAGGAGTGACAAAATCAAAGCAGTGGATTAAAACACCTTATTTTGATTTGTTAGATACCCCAGGTATTCTGTGGCCTAAATTTGAAGATGAACATGTTGGAATGATGCTGGCTTTAACATCTGCGATTAAAGATGAGCTGTTAAATCATGAAGAGTTGGCATATTTATTACTTGATATATTGAAAATAAATTATCCTGAGCTTTTAATTAAAAGATACAAGTTAGAAGACATAAGCAAAGATGTGTATAAATTACTTACAGATATAGGTAAAGCAAGAGGTTGTTTGTCTTTTGGAGGAATTGTTGATACAGAGCGTGCTGCGAAAATCATTATTGATGATTTTCGCACAGGGAAAATTGGCAAAATATCTCTTGAAAGACCTGATTAGGGGGATTTTTGATGCTTTCTATAACAAAAAGCATGGCAATCTTAGGTATAGACGGATATGTAGTAGATGTAGAAATTGATATATCAAATGGACTTCCTGCTTTTGATATAGTTGGACTAGGCGATACAGAAATAAAAGAATCAAGAGATAGAGTAAGAGCTGCTATAAAAAATAGTGGGTACGAATTTCCGGTAAAAAAAATAACAGTAAATTTAGCGCCTGCTAATACTAAAAAAGAAGGTACATCGTTTGATCTGCCGATAGCTGTAGGAATACTTATATGCACTGGACAAGTTAAACCTGTTGATAATGATACCGTTTTGCTGGGCGAGCTATCACTTGATGGTTCTCTACGGCCAATTAAAGGTGCGCTGCCTATGGCTATGGATGCAAGACTCTACGGAATTAAAAGGATAATACTGCCATATGCAAATGCAAAAGAAGCTGCTATAACAAAAGATGTAGAAGTTATACCTGTCAAATCATTAAAAGACGTTGTTGATTACATAAACGGTATAAAAGTAATTGACAGTATTAAAATCGATATTGATGAGCTTTTCAAAAGAAAAAATTATGATGTAGATTTTTCTGATGTAAAAGGACAGGAAAATGCAAAAAGAGCATTTGAAATTGCTGCTGCCGGTGGCCACAATGTCATGCTTGTAGGTCCTCCTGGTTCAGGCAAAACTATGTTAGCAAGAAGGTTTCCTACCATACTTCCAGAGATGACTTTGGAAGAGGCATTAGAAGTTACCAAAATACATAGTATAGCAGGGACTTTGTCTGAAGATGTTTCACTATTGACAAACAGGGTTTTTCGAGCGCCTCACCACACTATTTCAACAGTTTCTTTGGTTGGTGGTGGCAGGATTCCGAAACCAGGAGAAGTTTCTTTAGCACATTACGGTGTCTTATTTCTCGATGAGTTTCCCGAATTTCGGAGAGATGCTATTGAAGCGCTTAGGCAACCGTTAGAAGATGAATGTGTGACAATATCACGAGTCAATGCTACTTTTACGTATCCAGCTAAAGTAATTCTCATTGTTGCATTAAATCCATGTCCTTGCGGCTATTTAGGCGACGATACTCATGAATGCAGATGCACTCCTAATGAAATAAGGCGTTATCAAAACAAAATTTCCGGTCCTTTATTGGATAGGATTGATTTGCATGTTGAGGTAAATCGCGTCGACAAGCAAAAGTATTTTGATGATGATGCAAATGTCGAAACATCAGAGATGATACGCAATAGAGTAAAAAAGGCAAGAGAGATTCAATTAAAAAGGTATAAAGGCAGTGGTATATTTTTTAATTCTCAGCTAAATAATAATATGATAAAAAAATACATAAAACTTGATAAAAAAACTACAGATATGATAAAAGAATACTTTGACACATTAGGACTTAGTGCCAGAGCTTATAATAAAATAGTGAAATTAGCAAGGACGATTGCTGATCTAGAAGGAAGCCATGATGTTAAATATGAACATGTTGTAGAAGCATTTCAATATAGAAATTTTAACAATAAATACATAAGCAATTAAAAGAGGTGTGAAAGATGCAGAGAGTTTTTTCAGGTGTGCAACCAACAGGGGATATTCATATTGGCAATTACTTAGGAGCAATGAAACAATTTGTAAAACTTCAAGATGACTATAGTTGCTTATTTTGTATTGTAGATTTGCACGCATTGACAGTTCCACAAGATCCAGAAACTTTGCGCAAAAAATCCATTGAATTGGCTGGACTTTATCTTGCCATAGGCCTTGATCCTAAAAAAGTGATTATTTTTGTTCAATCACATGTTAAAGAGCATTCAGAACTTGCTTGGTTGCTACAGTGCATGACATATTTTGGCGAGTTAAATAGAATGACTCAATTTAAAGAAAAAAGCAAAGGCAAAGAGTCTGTGTCTGTAGGTTTGTTCACGTATCCTGACCTGATGGCGGCAGATATCTTGCTATACGATACAAACTTTGTTCCTGTAGGCAATGATCAAAAACAACATTTAGAACTTACAAGAGATATAGCTATAAGATTTAACAATAGATTTGGCGATACTTTTGTGATACCTGAACCGATGATTTTGAAGACTGGTTCGAGAATAATGAGCTTGACTGAACCTGATAAAAAAATGAGCAAAAGCAGCGAAAATCAATACAGCAAAATAAATTTATTAGATGAACCTTCTTTGGTAAAGAAAAAAATCATGAAGGCAGTCACAGATTCAGAAAACGTGATAAGATATGATCCTGAGAATAAACCAGGTTTAAGCAATTTGCTTACGCTATATAGCGCATTTACCGACATAAGCATAGAAGACGTGGAAGCAAGATTTAAGGGGCAAGGGTATGGAACCTTAAAAAAAGAACTAGTTGATGTCATAGTAGAAAGACTTCAAGAAATACAATCTAATTACAGAAACTTAGATTCAAATTTTATAAATGAAGTATTAAAAGACGGTGCTGAAAAAGCCAGTGAAATTGCAAAGGCAACTGTAAATAAAGTTAAGGATAAGATGGGACTTTTACCTAACGCGTAAAAGCGTCTTTTATGTGATTTATATTGTTAAGCTTAAATGTTTTTGGATCGACTAATATTTCAATCACATCAAATCTAAAAATATGATTTGTATATTTTTCATTAAATGCCAAAAAAGTTTCCGCGACTTTAATGATTTTGTTTTTTTTATGGTATGTTACCGCTTCCTTTGGATAGCCGAATTTTGTTGAAGTCCTTGTTTTAACTTCAACAAAAATCAGGCTATCTTTATTTAATGCTATTATATCTATTTCTCCGATAGAGCATCTAAAATTTTTGCAGACAATATTATAACCGGATTTTTTTAAATAATTTTCTGCAATTGTTTCTCCTAAATTACCTAATATTTTATTATTCATGTAATCAATCACCTAATATACTTTTTAAAAAGGTTTTTCTATGTATTGGGCATGGCCCGTATTTTTTTATAGCTTCTATGTGTTCTTTTGTGCCGTAACCTTTGTTTTTGCAAAACCCATACTGTGGATACATTTCATCGTATTTTCTCATTATGTTATCCCTTGTAACTTTAGCCACTATAGATGCAGCCGCAATAGAAATGCTTTTTGCGTCACCTTTTATTATGGGTATTTGTGCAATATCAATGTCTGGTATTGTTATTGCGTCTACCAGCAAAAAATCAGCTTTAATATTAAGATTAGAAATCGCCACCTTCATGGCTTCATAAGTGGAGTTTAGTATGTTTATTCTATCAATTTGTTCATTATCTATTATGCCAATACCATATGCAATAGCTTTTTTTTTAATTATTTCAGACAATAGTTCTCTTTTTGACTCACTTAATTTTTTTGAATCATCAATATCTGGAATAAATGATTGTTTTGGAAGTATGACACATCCTGCAACGACAGGACCTGCTAAAGGTCCTCGTCCTACTTCGTCAATTCCTCCAATCAACTTATAATCTAAATTGTAAAGTTCATTTTCGTATTTCATCAAATCATTTAATCTATTTTTTTCTTTCTCAAGCCATCTTAAAGCATTGCTGCTTATCTTGAATCCTTCTATTTCAAATCCATATTTGTATATGTGTTCTTTTAAACTTTTTATCGTTAAAAACTGTTTTACCATTTTATCACCCAACTTATACTTATTCGACAAAAATATATAAAATACCTGCTTTTATTTTTTATTTTTTATTATTATAATGATAATGTTTAAATATATATTTGAGGTGCAATAATGGATAGGAATAAAGTATTTTATGTTTGGCTCAGCTCAATTAATGGCGTAGGTGCAAAGACTTTTAAAAAACTTGTGGATTATTTTGGAAACGCAGAAAATGTATATAAGTCAAGTTTGGAAGACATAAAACAAGTGGTTAATAATGGAAGGGTTTTAAACAGTATAATAGAGGCAAAAAAGATTGAACCGTACAAATACGCAGAAAGGTTACATAAAGAAGAAGTAAAAGTTCTATTGATAGATGATGATGAATACCCAAAACTACTTCGAGAAATATACGATGCGCCTCCAGTTTTATATGTAAAAGGTAATATTACTGAATCTGATGATATGTCGATTGCCATAGTCGGTTCAAGAAATGCTACATCATACGGCAAATTGATGTCTGAAAAATTTTCATATGAATTATCCAAGCATGGGTTTACTATAATAAGTGGAATGGCCAGAGGAATCGACAGTCAAGCTCACAAAGGCGCTATAAAAGCTGGAGGAAGGACAATTGCTGTACTTGGATGCGGAGTAAATATAGCATATCCTGAAGAAAATAAAAAATTGATGGAAGAAATAATTTCTAAAGGTGCTGTTGTATCTGAATATCCGCTTGATTATCTTCCTGTAGCAGGCAATTTTCCTGCCAGAAACAGGATAATAAGTGGCTTGTCATTAGGCGTATTAGTTGTCGAGGCGGGTGTTAAAAGTGGTTCTTTGATTACTGCTAAATTTGCATTGGAACAGGGAAGAGATGTTTTTGCTGTTCCAGGTATTATTACAAGTGCTTACAGCCAAGGCACAAACGGACTAATAAAGCAAGGTGCAAAGTTAGTCGCAAGTGTCAGCGATATACTTGATGAGTATAATTTTAGAGAAGATATAAAAACAAGAATAAATGAGCGATTCGTAAATACACTAAGCAGTGAAGAAAGAAAACTGTACGCTATAATATCAGAATGCCCAAGAGATATAGAAGAAATTGTGGAGATAACTAAATTTCCTATATCTAAAGTCAATTATCTTTTATCATCACTGACGATTAAAGGGCTTATTGTCAGATTACCTGGAAATAAATATGAAAAAAGTTTTAATTAATAAGACAATTTGATATAATTAATAATTGTTTTGGAGGTATCAAAATGGAAAAATCTTTGGTAATAGTAGAATCGCCATCTAAGGCTAAAACAATACATAAATATTTAGGCAAAAATTATAAGGTCGAAGCATCTATGGGGCATATAAGGGATTTGCCTAAAAGTCAGCTTGGGATAGATATTGAAAAAAATTTTGAACCAAAATACATAACGATTCGCGGAAAAGGACCTATAATCGAGAAGTTAAAAAAAGAGGCAAAAAATGCATCGAAAATTTACCTTGCAACGGACCCGGATAGGGAAGGGGAAGCTATATCATGGCATTTGGCAAGTTTATTAAATATTGATATTAATGAAAAATGTAGGATAGAGTTTCATGAGATAACAAAAAATGCCATACAGAATGCCATTAAAAATCCGAGAGAAATAAATATGAATTTAGTTGATGCACAGCAGGCTAGGCGAATTTTAGATAGACTTGTAGGTTATAATATAAGTCCACTGCTCTGGAAAAAAATAAAGAGAGGCTTGAGTGCAGGTAGAGTTCAATCGGTAGCAACAAGATTGATTTGTGATAGAGAAAAGGAAATTGAGGATTTTAAACCGGAGGAATACTGGAGCATATCGGCATATTTGTATAAAGAAAAAAAGACACAATCTTTTGAAGCAAAATTTTATGGTACAAAAGATGGAAAAGTAGAGTTAAAAAATGAGAATGATGTAAATGAAATAGTAAAAGATTTGACAGATGATTATGTAGTAGAAAATGTCAAAATAGGTACAAAAAAGAGAAATCCTTCACCTCCTTTCATAACAAGTACAATGCAACAAGAAGCCTCAAAAACATTGGGTTTTACTGCGAAAAAGACGATGATGATTGCACAGCAACTTTATGAAGGTGTAGAAATAAAGGGTGAAGGCAGCCTTGGATTAATAACTTATATGAGAACAGACTCAACAAGAGTTTCAGATGAAGCTAAAAAAGCAGCCTATGAGTATATATTGCAGAAATACGGAAAGGAATATGCAAATCCAAATGCTACATATGCAAAAAAGGGAGGGAATATTCAAGACGCTCATGAAGCTATAAGACCTACATACATAGATTTAGACCCTGAGAAAATTAAGGATTCTTTAAAGCCAGATCAATATAAATTGTATAAATTGATTTGGAGTAGATTTTTGGCAAGTCAAATGTCACCGGCCTTATATGACACGATGAATGTTGATATTATTAATAAAAATTACGTGTTTAAGGCAAGTGGCTCTAAAATTAAGTTTTCTGGTTTTATGGCGGTTTACACAGATGATGATGAAAATGAAAATGAAGATAAGATGCTTCCAATGCTTAATAGCGGAGATTTTTTGAAATTAAAAGAATTAAAGCCAGAGCAGCATTTTACGCAGCCACCTGCAAGATATACTGAAGCTACACTGATAAAAGAGCTTGAGGAAAAAGGTATAGGAAGGCCAAGCACTTACGCTCCTATAATATCTACATTATTAGAACGAGGATATGTGATAAAAGAAAAGAAAAATCTTAAACCTACGGAATTGGGGTTTATTGTAACAGATGTAATGAAAGAATTCTTTCCAGACATAGTAGATGTAAAATTTACGGCGCAAATGGAAGAGCAGCTTGACAGAATAGAAGAAGGAATTGAAAAGTGGTGTGATGTCATCGATGAATTTTACAATGGTTTTAATGCTTCACTAAAGATAGCAGAAGAACAAATGAAAGATATTGAAATAAAAGATGAAGAAACTGATATTAAATGCGAATTCTGCGGCAGAAATATGGTTATAAAGTACGGCCGTTATGGTAAATTTTTAGCTTGTCCTGGATTTCCGGAGTGTAAAAATACTAAACCATTATACGAAGAAATTGGTGTTACATGTCCTAAATGTGGAGGTAAAATCATTATTAAAAAAAGCAAAAAAGGAAAAGTTTATTATGCGTGTGAAAATTCTTCCAATTGTGGCACTATGTTTTGGGATAGGCCTATATCAGAAACATGTCCTAAATGTGGGGCCTTGCTTGTTGAGAAGCATTCAAAAGGGCGAAAGATTATTAAATGCAGTAATTGTGATTACGTAAAGTAATTTAAATATATAAAAAATTTTGAAATATTATTGAAATGTTATAAATTTTGTGTTAATATTATATTGTTTTTTGGGGGGTGAAATTTTGTTTAAAGGTACTACTATAGTTGCCGTAAGACGCGGCAATAAAGTTTCAATAGCTGGTGATGGGCAAGTAACATTTGGTGAAAATACAATTTTAAAACACGGAGCTAAGAAGATCAGAAGGTTGTACAATGATGAGGTGTTAGTTGGTTTCGCTGGATCAGTAGCTGATGCATTTACTTTATCTGAAATGTTTGAAGAAAAATTAGAGCAATACAGTGGAAATTTAAAAAGAGCTGCGGTTGAACTTGCACAGGAATGGAGAAAAGACAAAATTCTAAAAAAGTTAGAGGCACTTTTAATTGCAGCAGATAAAAATGTCACGTTAGTCATTTCTGGCAATGGCGAAGTGATTGAGCCAGATAACGATGTAATTGCGATTGGTTCCGGTGGAAATTTCGCAATGTCGGCAGCACTTGCGCTAAGGTACAATACAGATTTACCAGTAGATGAAATCGCGAGAAAGTCCCTTGAGATTGCATCTCAAATTTGCGTATATACAAACGATCATATAACAGTAGAAAGCTTGTAAGGAGGGACTTAGCATGAAGAATTATACTCCAAAGGAAATTGTCGACGCACTTGATAAATATATAGTTGGTCAAGATTTGGCAAAAAGATCTGTAGCTGTGGCACTTAGGAATAGATACCGCAGAAATTTGCTACCAGATGAAATAAAGGATGAAATAACGCCTAAAAATATTTTGATGATTGGACCTACAGGCGTAGGAAAAACGGAAATAGCACGAAGAATTGCAAAACTTATCGAAGCTCCTTTTGTTAAAGTTGAGGCTACTAAGTTTACAGAAGTCGGTTATGTTGGACGAGATGTAGAGTCGATGATACGAGATCTGCTTGAGTCGGCCATTCGAATGGTTAAGCAGGAGAAGATGCAAAATGTCATGTTAAGGGCAAAAGAGCTTGCAGAAGAGAGAATATTAGATTACTTGATAAATGGCAGAAAAAGCAAAAGGCAGAAAAATCCGTTTGAGTTTTTATTTAATGCACAAGGCGATGAGGATACTCATGATGATGATGGGCAAGAAATAAAAATGCAAAAAGAGCAATTAAGAGAAAAAATAAGAAGCGGAGAATTAAACGATAGGATAATTGAGATTGAGATAACAGATTCTTCCTCACCTATCTTAGAAATGTATTCAAACTTAGGTGCAGAAGAAATGAACATCAATTTGCAGGATATGTTTGCCGATATTTTGCCTAAAAAAAAGAAGTATAAAAAAGTTCCTATAGGTGAAGCGAAGAAAATTTTAGAATCTGAAGAAGCCCAAAATTTGATTGATATGGATGAAGTTATCGATGAGGCCATCAGGAGAACGGAACAAGATGGAATAATCTTTATAGATGAAATTGACAAAATTGCTGGAAGCGGATACACTAATGGTCCAGATGTATCTAGAGAAGGAGTTCAAAGGGATATATTGCCTATAGTGGAAGGCAGCACGGTTATGACAAAATACGGTCCTGTTAAAACGGATTATATTCTTTTTATAGCTGCAGGTGCATTTAATGTATCTAAGGTAAGTGACTTAATTCCTGAGCTACAAGGAAGATTTCCTGTAAGAGTGGAGCTTAAACCTCTAACTAAAGAAGATTTCATAAGGATTTTGAAGGAGCCTAAAAATGCACTAACAAAACAGTATGCGGCATTACTGAGCACTGAAGGTGTAGAAATTGAGTACACAGATGATGGAATAGATAGGATTGCAGAAATTGCTTATATAATAAATCAACAATCTGAAGACATAGGTGCAAGGCGATTACACACAGTAATGGAGAAGCTTTTTGAAAAGTTATCGTTTGAAGCTCCTGACATAACTGGTAGCAAAGTGATTATCGATAAGAATTATATCGATGAACAGCTAAAAGATAATTTAAACAGATTTGATGTTAACAAATACATACTTTAAGAGGAGGATAATAATGGGGATACTATTAGAGAAAATTAGAAAAGTAAATAAGGTACTTCAAAAAACAGGTGTTCAACCAGTTGATTTTAATGAATTGTCTGAGATACTGAAGGATGTTATCAACTGCGATGTCTTTATAGTAAGCAGAAGAGGCAAGCTCTTAGGGAAAAATATAGAAAAATTTGTGGGAGATATAGATGAATCGGTAGTCAAAGGGATGCAGTTTTCAGAAGATTTTAATGATGAACTTTTAAAGATAACAGAAACGTCTATAAACTTGACTAAAGAAAGCAAAGCCATGCTTATAAAAAAAGACGATGCTTTTGAAACTATAGTCCCTGTTTTTGGCGGAGGAAATAGGCTGGGCACTTTAATGCTTTTAAGAGTAGGAGATAAATTTACTGATGATGATATTATTTTAGCTGAATACGGTGCTACAGTCATAGGATTAGAAATACTAAGATCTAAGAACTACGAAATGGAGGAAGATGAAAGGAAACGCACAGTAGTACAGATGGCTTTGGCCACATTATCTTATTCAGAATTAGAAGCTGTGATTCATATATTTGAAGAGTTGGATGGAAATGAAGGTTTGCTTGTAGCCAGCAAGATAGCTGATAAAGTCGGGATAACAAGGTCTGTAATTGTTAATGCTTTGAGAAAGTTCGAAAGTGCTGGTGTTATTGAGTCCAGATCGTTAGGGATGAAAGGAACCCACATAAAAATTCTGAATGATAAACTTATAGATGAGCTTAAAAAATTAAAAAGATAATGCGAAAAAAGTCCTAAGTAAATTTAGGACTTTTTTCTTATGGTCTTTAAAATCATCCAGTGATATAATATATTTTGACAAAATTTGATAAATACTGACATATATTTCTTTGCTTATTTATAACACGACTTTTATGCTAAATAATCTATTTTTTGAATATTTTTTGAAGGAAAATGCAATTTTGTGTCGAATAAAACTATTATTGAAATGGAGGAATATAGATGCTGGGAATTAATTTTAATACAGTAGATCTTATGAGTAAAGCCTTAGATGCTTCAGAGCTTAGAAATGAAGTCATATCGAATAATATAGCCAATGTGGATACTCCAGGTTTTAAAAGATCTGATGTAAATTTTGAAAGCATTTTAAATGATGCTATAAACTCTAATAAATTAACTGGTTTTGTTACTGATAAAAATCATATACCAATTAATTCGACATCCATAGACAATATTGAACCGCAAATTGTTCAGGATAATAGTACATCTATGAGATTAGATGGCAATAATGTTGATATTGATGTAGAAATGTCGAATCTTGCTAAAAATCAACTTTATTATGATGCATTAGCTCAAAGAGTCAGTGGTGAATTGAATTCTCTGCTTACAGCGATAAAAGATGGAGGTAATTGACCGTGGGATTTTTAAATTCTATTGATATAAGCGCTACAGGCCTTACGGCTGAGAGGCTTAGAATGGATGTCATCTCTCAAAATATCGCAAATGTTGATACAACGAGGACGTCTAATGGTGGTCCTTACAGAAGAAAGCTTGTGGTTTTAAAAGAAATTGACAATCAAAGTAGCTTTAGCGATATGTTAAATGCTGCAAAAGGTTCATCAACAGTCGGAAATGGTGTTGAAGTCGTATCTATCGAGGAAGACAACAAGACGCCTTTTAACCGTGTGTATGATCCTGGCAATCCTGATGCAGATAGCACTGGATACGTTAATTATCCTAATGTAAACATCGTTTCTGAAATGGTTGATATGATCTCTGCTACAAGGGCATATGAAGCGAATGTGACTGCAGTTAATTCAACCAAATCCATGATAGAAAAAGCATTAGAAATTGGAAAGGCTTAGGTGATTGATTATGATAAATCCTATTTCCCAGATAAGTGCTGTTGGTAGTGTTGGTACTTCAAATGCAACAAGTAACACTTCTTCTTTTGGAGATATTTTAAAAACAGCTATTTCAGATGTGAATAATTTGCAACTTAAAGCGCAGCAGGATGATCAAATGTTAGTAACAGGTGACATCAATGATATACACAATGTGATGATTGATGCTACCAAAGCCGATATAGCGTTGGAGCTTACTATTCAGATTAAAAATAAGATACTTGATGCCTACCAGGAGATAATGAGAATGCCAGTTTAAAATGCTTTGAGATGAGGTGAATTAATGCCCGTTTTTATAAATAACATACGTGAGCAGATAGACAATTTTTGGAATAAGTTTGATAAAAAGCAAAAAATTCAAATAGGTATTATCGCATTATTATTAATAGGAAGCATTGCACTGCTTCTGTACATCTTAAATAGGCCTAATTACGAGGTTTTGTATTCTGGTTTAAGCACAAAAGATGCAGGTACTGTAGTCGACAAATTGAAAAACGAATTGAAAATACCATATAAAATTGAAGGAGATGGCAGCACAATATTAGTGCCTGCTCAGTACAAAGATGAGGCGAGAATGCAACTTGCAACAGAAGGAATACCACAAGATGGTTTTAGCTTTAGCGATGCAATGAATAATTCATTAGCTACTACGGATCAAGAGAGAAGAGAGAAGTACATATATTTTGTTCAAAATGAAATACAGAATACGTTGAAGACAATAGATGGGGTACAAGACGCGAAAGTGAATATAGTCGTACCAGATCAGAGCAATTTTGTGCTGTCTAATAGCGACAATTCTTCGACAGCAGCAGTTATGCTGCAATTAAAACCTGGCGTTACATTGACAAATCAACAGATAAACGGAATAACAAATTTCGTATCTAAAAGCGTTCAAGGATTAAGTCCTGACAAAGTTACGATTATTGATGGAAATGGCAAAGTGTTGGTAGCTCAAAATGACAGTTCACTTGATGGAGCAAGTTCTCAGTACGCCCTTCAAATGAAAGTACAAAATGATTTGCAAAATAATATTCAGTCCCTTTTAGAACAAGTTTTTGGGCCAGGAAATGTCATAGTGAGGGCCAGTGTAAACTTGAATTTTGATAAGCAGGTGCAGGACAAAGTAGAATGGCAGCCAGTTATTGACAACAATGGGATTATAAGAAGCACACAGACAATAAAAGAGATAGCTAATGGTTCTAGCAATGGAGCACCAGCCGGTACTGCGACAAACAATCCACCAGGCAGCACTACATACACCACTCAAAATAATGGAAATTCAAGTTATAGCAAGACTGATACTACTATAAATTATGAGATAAATCAGATAAAGACTACGTTAACTTCAGCACAAGGTAAAATACAAAATATATCTTTAAGCGTAGTTGTAAACAACAGTAACTTGACTCCAGCTATGAAACAGCAGCTTACAGATCTTGTTTCAAATGCCGCTGGAGGTAAGAACGTATCTGTCTCGGTTATGGGAATAAAATTTAACAACGATTTATTGAATCAAATGAAAAATAATGGGAAACAGTCATTCCCATACGTATGGCTCATCATATTAGGTGCATTGGTTTTAGCTGGAGGTGTCTTCTATGCTATGAAAAAGAGAAGCAAACTTGCTGTGCCTTCTGCAAAATCAGAAGAAGCCATATCTATGGTTGAGCCTTTAGAGGATATAGAAGTACATGATGAGAGAGACGAAAAGAAAAAGCAAATTGAGAAATTTATTAAGCAAAAACCAGACATAGTAGCTCAACTGATTAGAACATGGCTAAATGAAGAATAGAATGGATGGTGATGTCTACATTGGCGAAAAGTACATTATCAGGCAAACAAAAGAGTGCAATGCTTTTAATAGCTTTAGGACCTTCGACAGCAGCACAAATTTACAAACATTTAAAGGAAGAAGAAATAGAGCAATTGACATTGGAAATAGCTAATATAAGAAATATATCTCCTGAGGAGAAAGAAAAAATACTGGACGATTTTTATAATATGTGTATTGCACAAGAGTACATAATTGAAGGTGGCATCGATTATGCAAAAGAAATTTTGGAGAAAGCTCTCGGCTCTCAGCAAGCTTTAGAGATAATAAATAAGCTTACGTCCACACTCAAAGTAAGACCTTTTGACTTTGTAAGGCGGGCAGATCCATCTCAAATATTGAGCTTTATTCAAAATGAACATCCTCAAACAATAGCGATGATATTATCGTATTTAAAGCCACAACAAGCAGGAGTTATATTGTCATCGTTACCTGAAGAGATACAGTCGGATGTTGCAATGAGAATTGCAAAAATGGAAGCCACATCGCCAGAGATTGTGAAAGAGGTTGAACGCATACTGGAAAAGAAACTATCTTCTTTGGTGACTCAAGATTACACGTCTACAGGAGGTATACAGACGATTGTAGATATTTTAAATGCAGTCGATAGATCTACAGAGAAGAATATCATTGATACACTGGAGACAAAAGATATAGAGCTTGTAGAAGAAATAAAGAAACGCATGTTTGTATTTGAAGATATTATAACATTGGATAACCGCTCTATACAAAGGGTTTTAAGAGAAGTAGACAATCACGATATTGCCCTTGCGCTTAAAGGCTCTAATGAAGAAGTACAAAGAGTTATTTACAGCAACATGTCCAAGAGGTTGGCGGATATGATTAAAGAAGATATTCAATACATGGGTCCTGTAAGGTTAAAAGATGTTGAAGAAGCACAACAAAAAGTTGTCAATATTATAAGAAGGTTAGAGGAAGCAGGCGAGATAGTCATATCCAGAGGTGGAGGTGATGAAATAATTGTATAGAATACTTAAAAATGAGGATTGTGTAAATTCAGCTCCTGTGACTATTGAAAAACCTCGTTTAGAAAAAGTGAATGAGCTTACTAATAATAAACTTGATATGGATGATTCTTTCAAATATTTGGAATTTAAAAAGAGACTTGAGAAGATAAGCATTATCCAAAATGAAATTATTAAAACTGCTAAAGATGAGGCAGAAAATCTTATAAAGAAGGCAAAAGAAATAGCTGAAGAGATAAAGGAAAATGCTAAGAGAGATGGGTACAAAGAAGGATATGAAAGAGGCTATGTTGATGGCTTGAATAAAGGGCTTGAAGATGGTAAAGGCGAAACTTACGGATTATTAGCTGAGGCAAGAGAGATTAAAGAAATGATTGCAGACGAAAAGCGAAATCTTCATAAGGAGATTGAAAGTGATATTGTTTCAACTGTAATTTACTGCGTAAAGAAAATAATTGATCTTAATATCGAAGAAAATAAAGATTTAGTGATTAATCTCGTCAAGAAAGGTTTAGAAAATTATGAAGCATCTAATGTCGTGACTGTTAGAGTTAGTGACGAAGATTATGAGTTTTTAACTAAAAACAAGGACAAGTTATTGAAAAGTTTGAATTTTATTGATGACGTAAATATTGTAAGGGATATTTCCCTCGATAAGTACGATTGCATTGTACAGACGCCATCAGGGATGATTGATTGTGGATTGAAAACCCAAATAGAAAGTATTAGAGAAGCATTAAAAGGTGTTTTAAATGAGCAATAGTAATTTTGTTGATAGGTGCAAAGCTATATTGCAAGACAAAAATTTTATCAAGTATTACGGCAAGGTAAGCCAAGTTGTTGGCTTAACAATTGAAAGCGTAGGCCCAATATCTAATATTGGCGATGTCTGTGAAATAAGATCAATAAATGGCACTACTGTATATGCAGAAGTAATGGGATTCAAAGATGATAAAGTCTATTTGATGCCTTTAGGAGATATGGATGGCATAGGTCCAGGTAATAGCGTTGTATCTACAGGGCAAAAATTAAAAATTGGCGTAGGAAAAGAATTGTTGGGAAGAGTTATTGATGCCTTAGGCAATCCGATTGATGGAAAAGGTGCAATAAAATGCAAAAAATTAGTCAGTACTAACAATACACCTCCGAATCCGATTGAAAGAAAGAGAATAAGTGAAGTGATGACTTTAGGTATAAAAGCCATAGATGGTTTGCTTACTTGTGGTAAAGGTCAGAGAATAGGAATCTTTGCAGGCAGTGGTGTTGGGAAAAGTACTTTACTTGGAATGATAGCCAGAAATGCTAAATCTGATATTAACGTTATCGCACTAATAGGTGAAAGAGGAAGGGAGGTTAATGAATTTATTGAGAAGGACTTAGGAGAAGACGGATTAAAAAGATCTATATTGGTGGTGTCTACGTCTGATACTCCTGCATTGATGAGAGTAAAAGGGGCTATGGCGGCTACGTCTATTGCAGAATATTTCAGGGATCAGGGCTTAGATGTATTGCTTATGATGGATTCTGTAACTAGGTTTGCTATGGCTCAGAGAGAGATTGGATTATCAATAGGCGAAGCACCTGTTTCAAGAGGTTATACTCCGTCAGTTTTTTCGGTTCTTCCAAAGCTATTAGAAAGAGCCGGCTCTTCAAAACATGGCTCAATAACGGCTTTGTATACAGTTTTAGTAGATGGCGACGATTTAAATGAGCCAATAACAGACGCAGTAAGAGGTATATTGGATGGGCACATCGTTTTATCGCGAAAGCTGGCAAATAAAGGTCAATATCCTGCCATAGATGTTTTATCAAGCATCAGCAGGGTTATGAATGACATTGTCACTGATGAACATAAAAATTTATCGTTGCGGTTTAAAAACATATTGTCTGTTTATGAAGAATCTGAAGATTTAATAAATATTGGCGCTTATGCAAAGGGCAGCAATCCTAAAATAGATGAGGCTATACTACTTCATGATGACATGATAAATTACATAAAGCAATCGACAAATGAAAAATATGACTTTGACGATGAAATAAATATGCTAAAAAATATATTGAACAGGTGATAATGTGAAAAAATTCAGGTACACTTTGGAGACAGTTTTAAATATAAAGGAACAAAAGCAAAAGATAGAAAAGGAAAAAATGGCAATTTTGATTTCAAAATACGAAGTTCAAAAAAATAAATTAATAGAAATTTTAAATAAAATAGAAAAAATGACGAAGGAAAATGAAGAAAATAAGGTTTTAGGCATTTCAGCAATGAATTTAAGACAATTTAATTTGTACATAGAATCCCTTTACGAGAAATACAACCAGCAAAAAGCCACTCTAAAAGAGATAGAAGAAGAAATCGAAAAAGAGAGGCAAAATCTGATGGAAGTTAGCAAAGAAAAGGAAGCACTGGAAAGTTTGAAAGAAAAGAAATATGAAGAGTATAAGTATCAAACGTTGATAGAACAAAATTTGATGATCGATGAACAGATATCGTACAAAACAGCCAGGTCTACTTTAGGAGGTTAATTGATGGAAAAAGAAGAGTCCATAAACGGAAGAAGGCCATTGCGATTGTTTATAGGTATATTCATTGCATTATTTGTAGTTTTATTAGTTAGCTTGCTGTTTTATTTTAATATCGGTGGAATTAGCAATCATACCTTGAAGATTTTAAGCAATGTACCTGTGTTAAAAGGTTTAATTCAAGTCAAACCCACGACTAATCACGCAGATGAAATAAAAAAATTAAATGAAGAGCTTAGCATAAAGCAAAAAGAATTGCAAAGCGTTCAATCTGCCTTGAGTGATAAAGAAAAAACTATTGAAGATTTGCAGTCACAGCTTCAAAAACAGCAAGATGAGATAAATAGTTTAAAAGCGCAGTCAAACACAAAAAAAACTGATTTAAAGACATTAGCTACGTATTATGAAAGCATGGATCCTCAAAATGCCGCTAATATATTGAATCAAATAACGGACAACAATGTTTTAATAGGCATTTTAAGTAACATGAATAAAGATAATGCATCTAAGATACTTGAACAGTTGGATCCTAAGAAAGCAGCAGATATAACCAAGATACTTTACGCAAATGCTTCCAGTTCACCATAGAGAGGAGATGATAGAGTGGTGCAGGTAATGAACATATTAAGTAGTTTTGTGCAGGTAAAAAATGATGATAAAACGCTGAACAAAAAAGTTTCAGATTTCAAAGACATTATCAAAAATATCAAAAATAGTGCAAGCAAAAGAGATGGAAAAAGCATCGATGGAAGTACACCTTTAGACGACAAACAAATATCAGATATGATAGCAATGATTTTAAATTTAATAAATAACAGCTTTCATTTAAATCTATCAGCAAGCCAAGATAATTTGGAATCTCTTAAAGAAAGCATATTAAATCAGTTAGATAATATAATTGCAAGTCAAAATGGGACTAAAATAAATTTAAGCAAATTGGTAGAAATTATTATAAAAACTTTGAATGATAAGTACAACTTAAAGATTGACGCTAATGATGTTTTGAATGCATTAAAAAATGTTGATTTAACTAAACTTAAATCTGACGTTATTATGTTGGATGCTAATAGCATAACTAAAGATGATGTAATGAATGAGTCAAATCAGAGTTCAAGTGATGTTGATGTACAAAAACAGTTGACAACCATTAATGACAATGGAAATGCAAGATCCAGTACAAATGCATATGATTCTAAAATGGTCGTCGATACAAAAGTAGAAGTTAAAAATGGCAATTTATCACAAAATGAAAGTCAAAGTCAAAATGATAATTTAAATGGAACTCAAAAGGATGCTAACTTTGAAATAAGTAATAAAATATTGTCTAAAAAATCAGATAATACATCTCAGCAAATAAATGACGGTACATTAGTGGAGACAAAGAGTGACAATTTGATTGCTTTTAATGCTGTTCAAAGCAAACAAGTAGCGGCTTTAGAAGGTAATATAGATTCTAAAAACAACGTACAGATAAATGATATAATCGATCAAATTGTTAAAAACGTCAATATAACTAAAACAGATACAGAGTCAAATATAAAAATTCAGCTTAAGCCGGATTTTTTAGGAAATTTAGAAATCAACATAAAATCTGTAGATGGAAGTTTGACTGCTAACATTTTAACTGATAATGAAAAAGTGAAACATCAGATTGAGGCGAATTTAAACATATTAAATAATCAGCTTGAATCAAAGGGAATAAAAATAGATAGTTTCAATGTTTCAATAGATAGAAATATGCAATTTGCATCTCAGTACAGTGGACAAGAGGATAGCAGCCAAAGATATAAAAGTCCTAACAATAGCAAAGTGCATATTAATTATGAAGATTATGATGACGCGGATTTTCAAACGCAAACTTATTCAAGATTAAATAGCATATCCAACGATCATGTAGATGTGGTTGTTTGAAGGAGGTGATATGATGGCAATAAATACGAATTATGATAATAGCTATATGAATACATATACTGATGGCACTAAAGTTACCAATCCAAATTCTGAATTAGGCAAAGATCAATTTTTGCAATTGCTTGTTACTCAATTGGAGAACCAAGATCCTTTAAATCCGATGGATGACAAAGAGTTTATAGCTCAAATGGCACAATTTTCAGCATTAGAGCAAATGCAAAATTTAAATGAAAGCTTTAGTGCTGTTAAAGCTTATAGTTTATTAGGAAAGACGGTTACGGCAAGTGTAGATTCAAATGGTTCCAGTTCCACTGTCACGGGGAAAGTTGATTCAGTGAAATTTGATGGTAGCAACTTGTATTTAGAAATCAATGGAAGTGATGTGTCATTGGATTCTGTAACTTCTGTATCCGATTAATTAAAATGGTTTTAAGGAGGAAAGATCATGTTAAGGTCGATGTATTCAGCGGTTTCAGGACTTAAAGCAAATCAAGCCGAGATGGATGTAATAGGCAACAACATTGCTAATGTAAATACTGTAGGATTTAAAGCAAGTAGAATGACATTTAAAGAAATATTTAACCAAACAATAAAAGGAGCATCAGCACCGCAAGACAATGGCGGTGGTACAAACCCTCAACAAATTGGATTAGGTGTCGCTATAGCATCTATTGATACACTGTTTTCAAATGGTGGTTCTCAGAGAACTGACAATCCAACAGATTTGTCTATAGATGGCAACGGCTTTTTTATAGTGAACAATGGTGGTGCAAATTTATATACAAGAGCTGGGAATTTTTCCTTTGACTCAAATGGCGATCTTGTAACACCTGATGGTTACAAGGTGATGGGGTGGATATCCCAAGATGGGAAAACAGTAAACACAGATACTGGTAATTTATCGCCGATAAGCATCAAGAATTGGTCAAGTACATCACCAGCTTCTACTAAAACGATCCAGTTAGGTGGCAATCTCGATGCAGGTACAAGTGTCGGAAGCTCAGTTAGCTATAATGTTACCATCTATGATTCACAAGGTGGAAGCCATGTTGCCACAATTCAATTTACTAAGCAAGACAATGCTGGAAATTGGAATGCTACAATAACAAATTTTGATGGCACTAACTTGTCCACACCTGTCACAATAGGGACAATTACATTCGATTCAAGTGGTGTAATACAGCAGCCGGCTCCACCAGCTTCTCCTGTAGGGATATTTACAGTAGGCGTATCATCACTTCCAATAACTAATACAAATGCTACATTGGGAGATGGAACAAATATTACTGTAGATCTTTCTAAGCTTACCATGTATTCAAATCCCACAGATATAAGAGAATTAAGCAAAGATGGTAATTCTGCAGGCTCGATTGAAAGCATAAATATTGATCAGTACGGTGTTGTAAGTGGCATATACTCAAATGGCAGAACCCAAGTGATCGGGCAAATAGCATTGGCTGATTTCCAAAACACCCAGGGGTTAGAGAAAGTAGGAAATACAATGTTTATAAATACAGTCAATTCTGGAGATCCAATGATAGGCGCTGCAAACACTGGGACAAGAGGTACCATAGATCCAGGAACACTTGAAATGTCAAACGTGGATCTTGCAAATGAATTTGCTAACATGATTACAACTCAAAGAGGTTTTGAAGCAAATGCAAAGGTAATAACTACATCTGATGAAATATTGCAAGATTTAGTAAACTTAATAAGATAGTTTAATTTATTTTTAGTATGTTAAGAGGGATTAATAAGTGATAAGCGTTACAAAGCTAAATGGAGATGAATTCATCGTCAATGCCGATATGATAGAATTTATTGAGGAGACGCCGGACACTGTTATAAGCTTGATTAGCGGAAAAAAAGTTGTGGTGAAAGAAAAAAAAGGTGATATTATAAGAAAAGTCATAGAGTATAAACGCAAAATTATGTCAAGTTAAATTTTTGCATTTAGAAGAGGCTTAAAATCATTTTTTTAAATATAGCAGAGGTGTTGTCATGAAAAATAACATCATAATAATAATTTTATTAGTAGTTATCATAGCTTTTGGAAGTGCATTTTTCTTTTTTAATTACAACTCAAAACCAGCTAAAATTGTTTATTATAATTATTCTCCTGGCAGCGAGTTTATTACAAACTTAAAAGGAGACGATAAGTTTATCAAGGCTGGCATTGAGTTAGAGGTTACCGATAAAAATGTATTAAAAGAATTAAGCGATCAAAATCCGAAAATAAGAGATGCAATAATTCAAATTTTAAGAAATGAAACTGCTCAAGATTTAGAAGGTTCTGAAGGACAAGCTAAGCTGCAGAATCAGATAAAGAGTCAAATCAATAAAATATTAGGAGCCGATAAGATAACGAATGTTTATTTTGATGATTTCATAGTTCAATAAGGGAGGAGAGTTCTATGGCTGACATACTGTCACAAAGCGAAATCGATGAATTATTAAAAGCAATGAATTCAGGAGAATTTGATGTAAAAGAGATAGAAGAAAATCAGCAGGAAGCAAAAGTTAAACCTTATGACTTTCGTAGACCTAATAAATTTTCAAAGGAACAATTAAGAACTCTCCAAATGATATTTGAAAATATGTCGAGAAGTTTTACGACGTTTTTATCTGGTTATTTAAGGACATTAGTTCAAGTATCAATAGTGTCTGTGGAACAGATAACATATTATGAGTTTAGCAATTCATTGACAAATCCAGTATTCATAGCCGTTATTGATGCAAAGCCGCTGGAAGGACCTATTATACTTGAGTGCAACAATAATACAACATTTACAATAATAGATAAAATATTGGGTGGTATTGGTGCATCTGAAACTGTGCAAAGAGATTATACTGAAATTGAGATGGGGCTTTTAACGAGAATAACAACGCAATTGTTGCCACTGATAAAAGATGCATGGAGCAATGTCATAGAGCTCAACCCAGAGATAACGAGAATAGAGACCAATTCTCAATTTACGCAAGTAATTTCTCCTAATGAAACTGTAGCATTGTGTACAATGTCTTTGAAGATAAATGATAATGAAGGGTTGATAAATTTTTGCCTGCCACATATAACGATTGTTCCTATACTGCCGTTGCTTACTACAAAGACATGGTTCTCTAACGCAGAAAAGCAGACGTATGACATAGGAATAATTAAAGATAAAATATCTAATACATATGTTCCTTTAAAAGTTGTCATAGGCACATCAAAGATAACGGTTAGAGATTTGTTAAGCTTTGATAAAGGCGATGTAATTGAGATAAATAAACGGTATAAAGATCCTATTGAAGTAAAGATAAATGATGAAACAAAGTTTTTAGGTGTTCCAGGGATTAGAAACAAGAAATACTGCGTTCAAATAACTGAGATTTGCAGCGAAGGAGATGATGCGGATGAGTGATATTTTATCACAAGATGAAATTAATGCATTATTAAGCGGTATGTCTGGCATAGAAAATAGCAAAAGCGATGTAATTCTAACTGAAGAAGAACAAGATGTTTTAGGTGAGATAGGAAATATTAGCTTTGGAACTTCTGCAACAACTTTGTTTACGCTTCTCAGAAACAAAGTAACTATAACAACGCCTAAAGTCAGCATTGTTAACTGGGAAAGCTTAAAGAAAGAATTCAATATACCATACGTTGCTGTTGAAGTAGAGTATACAGAAGGCATTAAAGGTAACAATCTTTTAATTTTAAAGGAGCAAGATGTACTTCGCATCACTGATTTAATGATGGGTGGTGATGGGAATGTCACTGAAGGAGAGATAACAGAACTTCATTTGAGTGCTATTGGAGAAGCAATGAATCAGATGATTGGTTCTGCATCGACTTCGCTGTCTACACTCATTGGCGAAAGCATAAATATTTCGCCGCCAAAAGCTTTTATCGTGGATTTTAACAAAGGATTGCCAGGAGACATCTCGTTTCCTGAAGGAGATATAGTCAAGGTTGCATTTAAGATGGTAGTTGGAGATATAATTGACAGTGAAATCATGCAATTGATTCCTATTTCATTTGCTAAAAAGCTTGTTGAACAGGTGATGTCAAAAAATGTAGAAAATTCTCCAAAAGGTTCTTTTCAAGATGTTAATGATGATGATATAATAAATACTGGTACTGCAGGAATAAAGAATGATTTCAATGAAGAAATTAGACATGAAGAGCAAATAAGCCAGCCAAAAAGTAGAAAGGTCGATGTGAAGCCGGTCGTCTTTAAAGAGCTTGACGCTGATGAACAGACAGTTTCAGAAAAAGAAAATATAAATCTTATTATGGATATTCCACTAACTGTCACTGTTGAGTTGGGACGTACAAGAAAATTAATAAAAGATATATTAGAACTTAATGAAGGCTCTATAATTGAGCTTGACAAATTAGCTGGCGAGCCTGTAGATATATTGGTCAATGGGAAATTTATTGCGAAAGGCGAAGTAGTAGTAATAGATGAGAATTTCGGCGTCAGAATACTTGATATAGTAAAACAAAGCAAAAGAATAAATTCATTATAATACGAGGAGGATTTGGTCATGAGCAAAATAATGATTGTAGATGATGCAGCTTTTATGAGGATGATGATAAAAGATATAATAACTAAAAACAATCTTGGTACTGTGATTGAAGCAGAAGATGGATCTGTAGCCGTAGAAAAGTACAATCAAGAGAAACCTGATTTAGTGCTTATGGATATTACAATGCCAGAAATGGATGGCATCCAAGCTGTAAAACAAATAGTTAAAAAGGATCCGAATGCAAAAGTAGTCATGTGTTCAGCTATGGGACAGCAAGCAATGGTTATAGAAGCAATACAGGCAGGTGCAAAAGATTTTATAGTAAAGCCGTTTCAACCAGATAGAGTTATAGAAGCCGTCAAGAAAATGTTGAAATGAGGAATTTGGATGTCCAGCGATAACCTGTTTATTGAAGCTGTAGCATTTCTTTTGATATTTATTTTAGTCGTGTTTTTAGCTTATTATGTAACTTTGTTTTTAAATAAAAAAGCGTTCAATATATACAAAGGAGAAAATTTTGAAATTATAGATCATCTAGCTTTAGGCAAGGATAAAAACTTGTATATAATTAAAGTTTGCAATGAATACATGCTTTTTAGTGCTACAAGTGATTCTATTATTTACATAAAAACTTTAGACGAAAAAGACTTAAAAATAAAAGATAAAAGTTTTAACTTTGGGCAAAGTTTAAATATTTCATTAAACAATTTAAAGAGATTGTCAATTAAAAATCTGGGTGGTAATGAACATGATAAAGATAAAAAAATTTAGCTGGCTGGTGCTTGTATTGCCAATTTTATTGACACAAAATGCATATGCAGCTCCAAATAATGCTTCATCTTTAATAACGGTCAATGCTCCATCGACTTCTAATGAAGTCGCATCAAGCATCCAAATAGTTCTTCTTTTAACTGTATTGACATTAGCGCCATCAATACTTATAATGATGACTTCTTTTACGAGGATAATTGTTGTTTTGTCGTTTTTAAGAAATGCCTTAGGTCTACAGCAAATGCCTCCAAATCAAGTTTTGATTGGTCTGGCTTTGTTTTTGACGTTTTTTATAATGGCACCAGTTGGTTCACAAATAAATAAAGATTCTATTCAGCCATATATGCAAGGAAAAATAACGCCACAAGAAGCTTATGTTAAGGCAAGAGATCCACTAAAGAACTTTATGCTTAAGCAGACCAGGAAAAATGACTTAAATTTGTTTATCAATTTGTCAAAGTTAAAAGTAAAAAGTGTAAATGATGTTCCTTTGCGAGTAGTCATACCGTCATTCATAATAAGTGAACTAAAAACGGCGTTTGAAATTGGATTTATCATATACATACCGTTCTTAATCATAGACATGGTTGTTGCCAGTGTATTGATGTCAATGGGGATGTTCATGTTGCCACCTGTACTTATATCCTTGCCATTTAAACTTTTGCTTTTCATACTGGTGGATGGATGGAATATTTTGGCTAAGTCTTTAGTAATTGGTTTTAGATAAGGGAGGGATTAATATATGGATCCGGGATTAGTTCTTGATATAGGCAGAGAAGCATTAATGGTGACCATGATGGTTTCTGCGCCACTTCTAATTATATCATTGCTTGTAGGATTAATAATAAGTATTTTTCAGGCCACAACACAAATTCAAGAGCAGACGTTGACATTTGTGCCGAAAATTTTAGCAATATTTGCATCTATTATATTGTTTGGTCCATGGATGCTTACGGTACTTATTAATTATACTCAAAAATTAATATTAAATATTAACAGTTTTATCAGGTAGATAATATGGAGTTAAGTTATTATATTTTAAACAATGTACAGTACTTTTTAATAGTATTTGTTAGAATGCTGGGAATCTTTATATTGACACCGCTTTTTGGGACTAAGACATTGCCTTCCACGTTTAAAATAGGACTTGCTTTTTTTACATCAATAATGATTTTTGAATTAGTAAATGTGAAAATTGATGCAAATAATTTATATCAATACGTTGAAATTGTTTTTAATGAGTTTTTGATTGGCTTATTGATTGGTTTGTCTTCTATGATTTCATTTAGCGCTATATATTTGGCTGGACAAATAATAGATTACCAATTGGGCTTTAGCATTGTCAATGTCTTGGCGGCTGGTGAAGAAACACAGGTGCCTTTAATTGGAAATTTTGTATATATACTTACATTATTATTGTTTTTACTTATAGACGGTCATCACAAGCTTTTTCAGTTGCTTTTTCAAAGTTATAGTATGATACCTGTAGGCACGCCATTTTTACATTTAGAAAGCATTAATACAGTCATTACAAAGATTGTATCGGATATGTTTGTTTTAGGATTTAGAATAAGCGCACCGATTGTTGTGTCAACTTTGCTTACAGATATAACTTTAAGCATAATATCAAGGACAATACCACAATTAAATGTATTTATGATAGGTATGCCTATAAAAATATTCGTTGGCATTTTTACATTGTTTATTATGCTGCCAATGTATTTAGCGGTTATTGACGTCTTGTTTAATGGAATGTACTCAGATATATTTGCGCTTTTTAAATCAATTGTCAAAGGATGACAGGAATTGAAGCTACAAATTTTTGCAGGTGAAAAAACAGAACCGGCAACACCCAAGAGAAGGCAAGACGCAAGGAAAAAAGGACAAGTATTTCAAAGTAGAGAAGTTACTTCAGCACTTGTAACAATAGCAGGTTTTCTCGTCATATATTTTACAGTGCAAAATAGCATTGCTGAAATCATGAATTTAATCAAATTCCTTTTTTTAAATTATGGTGGTGCCAGCGATAATGTATTTACGATTAATGGCATATACAAGTTGTTTGAGATGGTGTTTTCTGTTTTTATAAAACTGATTTTGCCAACCATTGCAACGGTATTTATAATAGCTCTTATATCAACTTATGCGCAAGTTGGATTTGTGTTTACTTTAGAGACTTTGAATTTTAAATTAGAAAGATTAAATCCTCTTGATGGTTTAAAAAGGATGTTTTCTAAAAGGAGTTTATTAGAACTTGTAAAGTCAATCATTAAAATTAGCATATTGGCGTACGTAATGTATTCATTTTTGATAGGTCAGTATAAGGGTATTCCACAACTTTTAGATATGTCTGTGCAAGATCTTATTAAATATAACATGAACATATTTGCTGGCATATTGTTGAGGATCTCTTTAGTATTGGTGGTTTTAGGAGCAATAGATTACGTATATCAGTGGAGAGAATATGAATCAAATCTTAGAATGAGTAAAGAAGACATCAAAGAGGAATTTAAGGAAACTGAAGGCAATCCTCAAATAAAATCAGAAATTAGAAAGAAACAAAGGCAGATTTCCATGAGAAGGATGATGCAAAACATAAAAAAAGCCGATGTTGTCATAACGAACCCTACACACATTGCAGTAGCTTTAATGTATGATAACGAAATTAATGATGCACCTGTTGTCGTAGCAAAAGGACAAGATTATATAGCTCAGAAAATAAAAGAAGAAGCAATTAAGTATTCGATTGCGATTGTTGAGAATAAACCATTGGCTCAATCTTTGTATAAAACAACGGAAATCGGTGATAGCATACCGCCTGAATTGTATAAAGCAGTTGCAGAGGTTTTGGCTTATGTATATAGTTTGAGGGGAGAATAGGAGGGATATATTGAAATTTTCAGATTTAATTGCAGCAATATTTGTCGTAGGAATTGTTTTAATAATAATCATTCCTGTTCCATCTATATTATTGGATTTTTTGCTTATTTTAAATATATCGCTATCCATCATAATACTGCTTACGACAATGTATGTTAAGGATGCTATGGATTTTTCTGTTTTTCCATCAATATTGCTTATAACGACTTTGATGAGATTATCTCTTAATATTTCTTCTACTCGTTTGATTTTGACGTCTGGATTTGCAGGCAATGTGATTCATGCATTTGGAAGTTTTGTCATTGGCAATAACCCCATAGTAGGATTTATAGTGTTTATTATAATTGCAATTGTACAATTCATTGTAATAACAAAAGGTGCTGAAAGAGTGTCCGAAGTTTCCGCAAGATTTACTCTTGACGCAATGCCAGGCAAACAAATGTCAATTGATGCAGATTTAAATGCTGGAATAATAAACGACAAAGAAGCAAAAGAAAGAAGAAAGAAAATTCAGGAAGAAGCAAAGTTTTTTGGTTCAATGGATGGCGCAAGTAAATTTGTAAAGGGAGATGCCATCGTTGGAATCATAATCATGATAATAAATATAATTGCGGGATTAATCATTGGAATGACTATTAAAGGCATGGATATAAATCAAGCCATAAATACTTATACGATTTTGACTGTTGGTGATGGATTGGTAAGTCAGATTCCAGCTCTTTTAATATCGACAGCCACTGGTATCATAGTCACAAGGACCGCATCAGAGTCCAATATGGGCAACGATGTGATAATGCAGCTTATAAAAGAGCCAAGGGTTTTACAAATGACAGGTATTTTGCTTATTCTGATGGCATTTGTTCCTATGCTTCCTGCCATTCCATTGCTTATAATAGGTTCATTGTTTACATATTTGGGATTTTCAAACAGGAAGAAAAATTTAACAAATGATGAAGTTAAAAAAGATGACTTAAAAGAATTGGAAGAAATTAGAGATCCTAAAAGAGCTTACGATTTATTGCAATTGGATCCGATTGAACTGGAATTTGGATACGAGTTGATTCCAATTGCCAGCAGTGAATTATTAGACAGAATTGTAATGATTAGAAGGCAAATTGCTTTGGATTTAGGTTTAGTCGTACCTATGGTAAGGTTGAGAGATAATATTCAGCTTAAACCAAACGAGTACATAATCAAAATAAGAGGCAACGAAGTAGGGAAAGGCGATGTGTATGTAAATAAATATTTGTGTATGCAAGTTGGCGAAATAAGCAGCGATATAAAGGGTATAAGCACGAGAGAACCGGCTTTTGGATTGCCTGCTTTATGGATTGACGATAGCGAAAAACAAAAAGCTGAAATGTTGGGATGTACAGTAGTCGATGTTCCATCTGTCATTTCTACACATCTTACAAATATCATAAAGAGGCACTCAGACGAACTTTTAGGAAGGCAGGAGGTTAAAGAGCTTTTAGATAATATAAAGCTGTCAAATCCAGCTTTGGTTGAAGAAATTGTGCCAAAATTACTAAGCTTAGGCGATATTGAGAAGGTTTTGTGTAACTTGTTAAGAGAGGAAATTTCGATTAGAGATATGGTAACTATTTTGGAAACTTTAGCTGATTATGCGCCAACTACGAAAGATACCGATGTTTTAACAGAGTATGTAAGACAATCATTAAAAAGAGCTATAACAAACAAGTATGCTAAAGACGGTAAACTCCAAGTGATAACATTGGATCCGGAGGTTGAGAGGTCAATACAAAACGCTATAAATCAGACTGAACATGGATCGTATTTAGCGCTTCCGCCTGATTCAATGCAAAAAATATTGAAGGCTGTACATAACATCATAAAAAAGATTACGATTAAGGGCGAACAGCCAATTATACTTACAGCACCAATTATACGATTCTATTTGCGAAAATTAATCGAGCAAATTTCGAAAGATATAGTCGTTTTATCGTACAATGAACTTTTGCCTAATGTAGAGGTATTTTCTGTAGGGACGGTGAAACTAAGTGAAAGTTAAGCGATATATTGCAGATAATTATCAAGATGCTTTAAAACTTATTAAAGCTGAAATGGGTAGCGATGCGGTAATATTGCAACAGAGCAGTTACAAAGAAAGAGGATTGAGAGGCCTATTTAAAAAGAAAAAAGTTGAAGTTGTAGCTGCAGTAGAAGAAAACAAAATTGATGAAAGAGATCTGTTTATTAAAGATTTGTATGAAATCAAGTCGCTTCTAAGAGAGTTTAAACATAATGAAATAAAGGATGAAAGTAAAAAAGATCTGGCCTATGAACTTGTTTCAAGAGGCGTTGATGATAAATTGTCGAAAATTCTGACTGATGGTATAAATGAGGTTTCGGATAGCAATTTAGAGACATTGCAAAAGAGAATTGTAAATTTTATTGGTCCTCCAAAGAAAATAACCGGCTTGAACGAGAAAAAACGTGCTGTTTTTATTGGACCTACAGGTGTCGGTAAAACGACGACGATTGCAAAAATTGCTTCTAATCTAATTTTGAGGGAAAAGAAAAAAGTATTGTTAATAACTGCGGATATATTTAGAATTGCTGGCGCAGAACAATTAAAAATTTATGGTGAGATTTTAGGTGTACCTGTAATGGTAGTTAACAATATTTTTGATTTAAATCGATTGGAAGGTGAAATAAGCAAATACGATGTGGTTTTGATTGATACTGCTGGAAGAAGTCATACTGATTCTAAGAAAATGCAGGAATTAAAAACCTTTTTGCAGTATGGTACCTATGACGAAGTTTATCTTTGCCTAAGCGCAGCTACAAAAAACAGCGATATTAAAAAAATTATAAAATCGTACGACTTTATAGATGAGTACAATCTTCTTTTTACTAAGTTAGATGAGACAGATAATTATAGTGTTATTTTAAATTCAATATACTACTCAAAAAAGTCTGTATCATACGTAACAGATGGTCAGATGGTACCTGATGATATTAGTTTAGCTGATAGTAAAATGATTGCACAAAATATTTTAAAGGGGAATTAACATGGATCAGGCGGAGAGGCTTAGGTATCTATTTCAACAAAACAATGCAAAAAGATGCAGAGTCATAACCGTTACAGGTGGAAAAGGAGGAACTGGGAAAACATGCATTTCTGTTAATCTATCTATAGCGCTAAAAAAGATTGGGTATAAAGTTTTAATTGTTGATGCTGATATAGGGTTTTCTAATGCAGAGATAGAGTTAGGTGTTGTGTCAAATTATACATTGTACGATGTGCTGTATGGGAACAAAAAGATCGTTGATGTCATAAATGATGGACCTGTTGGGGTGAAATTTATTTCAACAGGAGGAAATTTTGATTTAGTAAATGGCAATATAGATCTAAATGTATTTTTTAACAATATTAAAATATTAGATAATTACTTCGACTATATAATTGTTGATACTGGAGCTGGAATTAATAAAACGGTAAAAAGTTTTATAGATATGTCAGATGATGTGATAATTGTAACCACACCAGAGCCAACTGCCATAATGGATGCTTACATACTTATTAAAACAATTAATGACTTAAGCGATAAAAATTTGTATTTAATAGTTAATAAAGTTGCTAATCAAAGCGAATATGTTTCTGTTTATGAAAGGCTTAACAATGCACTTATTAACTTTTTGGGCGCTTCAATAATTAATCTTGGTTTTGTACATGAAGATGCCAAAATAAGCGAATGTATAAAAATGCAAATTCCTATTGTGCTAAAGTATCAGTATAGTAAGCCTTCAAAAGATATCGCGAAAATTGCCGAAGTCCTTACAAATTATAAGACGGATAAAAAGAAAGAAGGGCTTCTCGGAATATTTAGAAAAATGTTTTTGAATGGTGGAGGCATTAATAATGGTTAACATAAAGCCAGGGCAAAAGATCGAAATAAGTATTGGCAAAAGTAGCAACAAATATGTGTCAAAAGTTGACGATGTATCTGCAGATGGTACATTGCTTGTGGAAACACCGATACATAATGGACACTTTGTTCCAATAAGGATTGGTTCAAAAGTTAATGTCATCTTTTTTAACAAGGATGGATTATTTACTTTTGATGGAATAGTCATAAATAGATTTTTCGGCAATTTGTCGTTTATACAATTAAAAAGGGTAACTGATATAGAGAAGTTGCAAAGAAGACAATTTTTTAGATTAGAAAAAATAATGGAATTTAAGTATAAGCTACATGAAGATGATGAGACTTTCGAGAAAGGTGTCATAAAGGATATAAGTGGTGGTGGCTTTAGGGCAAAGGTTAAGAAAAAAGTAGACGTAGGGACAGAAATAATTTGTTATGTTAAGCTAAGTGATGAAACTGATGAATTGGTCCAAAAATGTAAAGTGGTAAGGTGTAACTATTTTGATGATGGATATGAAATAGCCGCTCAATATGTCGATATACAAGATAGAGTAAGAGAAAAGATAATATCATTTATTTTTAAAGAGCAAAGACGATTAAAAAGACAGCAGATAAACTTTTAAATGTAAAAAGGAGGAAAATAGAATGGATACAAATCAATACTTAGAGATATTTTTGGAGGAATCTGAAGAACACATTGAGAGCTTAAATGAAAATCTTCTTCAGCTTGAAAAAAATCCTGAAGATTCACATATTGTAGATGAAATATTTAGATCCGCCCATACCCTAAAGGGAATGGCAGCCACAATGGGCTTTGAAAACATGACAAAATTAACTCATAAGATGGAAGATGTTTTTCAAGAAATTAGAAATAATTCATTGAAAGTTTCCAGCAATTTAATGGATGTATTGTTTAAATGCATGGATGCTTTAAGTTCTATGATTGGAAAAATATCTCAAAGTGGTGATGATGCGTATGACATTGACAATTTGCTTAAATTGTTGGAAAATGGCAATTCAAATGAGGAAATTTACGTAACCAATAATAGTGAAGAATCCAAAGCTTATACCAGCAATGAAGTGAATTTGTACGAGAAAGATATAATTGAGAAAGCAGCATCTCAAGGTTATAAAACGTATAGTATTGAAGTAGTTATTGATAAAAATTGCGTGATGAAGTCTGCAAGAGCTTTTATAGTATTTAATACATTGGATAATTTAGGCGATATTATAGATTCTAAGCCTTCAGTAGAAGATATAGAAGATGAAAAATTTGACGATAGATTTACCGTTCATTTGATTAGCAAACATGATAAAGACTTTGTAAAGTCAAAATTAACTGCAATATCAGAAATACAGGAAATAAATATCGAAGAAATATTGTATTCCAAAGAAATAAAAGATAATAAGAATTTCGAAAAGACGGTTAATACAAATAACGATGATCAAATAAAACATAATAAGACAAATAAAAGCGTTAGAGTAGATATTGAGAGATTAGACAATTTGATGAATTTAGTAAGCGAATTAATAATAATAAAAACACGGTTAGAAGGATTGGAATCAAGCGAAAAAAATCCTGACACTATTGCAACGATTGAGTATCTCGAGAGAATAACTACAAATCTTCATGATGCTGTGATGAAGGTAAGAATGGTACCAGTGGAAAGAGTTTTCAACCGTTTCCCAAGAATGGTAAGGGATTTATCTCGAGAGCTTAATAAAAAAATCACATTAAATATGTTTGGACAGGATACTGAAGTTGACAGGACTGTAATAGATGAAATAGGTGATCCATTAGTACATTTAATAAGAAATTCTATAGATCATGGTGTAGAAACACCTGAATTAAGAATGAGAAAGGGTAAACCAGAGACTGGCATTATAAATCTTAAGGCGTATCATGAAGGAAATAATGTAATAATTGAAGTAAGTGACGATGGTTCTGGTATTAACTTTGAAAAGGTGAAAAAGAAAGCTTATGAAAAAGGTATGCTATCCGATGAGGAAGCTAATGAGTTGTCAAACGAAAAATTAATAAGATTGTTATTTGAACCTGGATTCAGCACTTCTGACAAGATATCTGATATATCAGGTAGAGGGGTAGGACTTGATGTAGTTAAAAACAAAATAGAATCTTTGAACGGTTCTATAGAAGTCAAAACAGAAAAAGATAAGGGAACAAAGTTTATAATAAAATTGCCATTGACTTTGGCTATAATTCAGGCATTGTTAGTGATGGTTGGAAACGAAAAGTACGCATTCCCATTAAATTCAATATCGGAAATTGTAAACAAAAATAAGAATGAAGTGCATTTAGTACAGGGTAAGGAAGTTGTCATGTACAGAGGAAAAGTAATTCCATTGATAAGATTGCACAATATTTTAGATGTTGAGTCTAATGAAGATAATGATGAGTTTATATGTGTGATTATAAAAAAAGGTGACAATTTGGCTGCATGTAGTGTTGATGAACTTATAGGGCAGCAGGAAATAGTAATAAAACCATTAGGTAAATATTTAAGTAATGTAAAAATAATTGCTGGTGCAACAATATTGGGAGATGGGCAAGTAGCTTTAATAATAGATTCTAATAATTTATTTTAAAAGAAGAAGGAGGCGTTGCATATGAGTATGTTTGTCGTGACTAAATTAGGCGGTGAAGAATACGGAATAGAAATAGATAAAGTACAATCCATTGAAAAAATTACTAAGATAACAAGAGTTCCAAAAGCGCCTTCATTTGTAAAAGGTGTCATAAATTTGAGAGGCGAGATAATTCCTGTCATTTCAATTAGAATGTTGTTAAAATTAGACGAAGTCAATTATGACGACGATACAAGAATAGTCATCATAAAGAATAACGATATTGTAATAGGAATTATTGTAGATAATGCTAATGAAGTTGTAGAAATAAATGATGAAAGTATAGATTCGATAGATGTTAACAGTAATTTATACAAAAAGGAAAGTTTTATTGGGCGAATAGGAAAGGTAGGAAACAGGATATTGATGCTTTTTGATATAGACAAATTGACTACTCAGCAGGAAGTGAAGATATGAATATAAATAAGATAAATGAGACATACATCGATGTACTTAAAGAGCTTGGAAATATAGGCTCAGGAAACGCTATAACAGCTTTAGCATCTTTGATAGGCAAAAAAATAGATATGAAAATCCCTACTGTACGACTGATGGAATTAAACGAAGTACAGGATATATTTGGACTTGCCGACACTATTATTGTGGGAATATATTTTGATCTTGAAGGAAGTGTGAATGGCAATATTTTATTTTCTTTAGATATTGAAAGTGCTTCTTATTTGATTCAATATTTGATGGGAGTCAATGTTGGCGATGAATTTACAGAAATCGAAAAATCAGCATTAGAAGAAATAGGCAATATTATGGCAGGGAGTTATGTGTCTTCGCTGTCTACATTGACAAATTTGGACATGAAAATATCACCTCCTGCAATCAGCATTGATATGGCAGGTGCTATATTAAGTGTTCCTGCGATTAAATTTAGTGAATTATCTGATAAAATTTTGTTTATTGAGACAGAGTTTTTTGAAGGAAATAAATTAATAAAAGGCGATTTCTTTCTTATACCTGATATAGAATCATTTGATAAAATACTTAACGCACTTGGAGTTGAATTAGATGGATAATTTTACATTTAGAGTAGGAATGGCCGATGCAAGAGTTGCAAAGTGTCCAAGCAAATTGGTTACAGTCGGTCTTGGGTCATGTGTGGGTATTGTCCTATATGACAAAGTAAGTAAAATATCTGGGCTTGTCCACATTATGTTGCCATATAGCGATCAAAGTAAAAACAACTCAAATAAACTTAAATTTGCCGATACAGGTATCACAGCATTGATAGATATGATGTTAGAGTTAGGTGCTGACAGAAAGTACATAATAAGTAAAATAGCAGGTGGCGCTCAAATGTTTGCAACAAAGGCAAACTTGGATATTATGAATATAGGTGCCCGCAATGTAATTGCTACTAAAGAAGTTTTATCGTCTTTAAACATACCATTGGTTTCAGAAGATACAGGTGGTAATTATGGTCGTACAATTGAATTTGACTGCGAAAGTGGCAAGCTGTTAATTAAAACAATCGGACATGGTGTAAAATTTATTTAGGGTAGGAAAGGAATGTTTAAAAATGTCTCTACTCGAACAAGACTTATGGGATAAATATGAAAAGCAAAAAGACGGAAGTTCCAAGGAAGACATCATAATCAAATATATGCCACTTGTTAAGCATATAGTCAAGAGAATTTGCTTGTCAGAATTAAGCAAAGAAGATACTGATGATCTTATAAGCCAAGGAATGATTGGGTTAATCGATGCAGTTAATAAATATGATGTTTCAAAGGGTGTAAAGTTTGAGACATATGCGTCGATAAGAATAAAGGGAGAGATAATTGATTATTTAAGAAAAAAAGACTGGATTCCGAGAAGTCTAAAAAAACGATATAAAAGCATTGAAAAAACAATTGAACAATTAGAACAGGAATACAAAAGAGAACCTACTATTGAAGAAATTATGGAGGCAACAAAGTTATCAAAAAATGACGTTTTAAAGACTTTAAGTTATATGAATGCGGGTTACATAAGTTCTTTAGATGAAGTGATTGAGAACAATTTGAAAATTACTTCAATTACAGACAACGAAGTTACAAATCCTGAAAATGAAGTAATGATGTTTGACTTGAAGCAGAATATTTCTAAGGCTATTGATACGCTACAGGAAAAAGAAAGATTGATTATTTCATTGTATTACTATGAGGATTTGAACTATAAAGAAATTAGTAAAATAATGGGATTGACGGAATCTAGAATATCACAAATTCATTCAAAAGCCATAAAAAAGTTAAAGGAAAAGCTAAGTGACTTGCTGTAACTAATAAAAATTTGGGGGCATTTATATGTGTGATTTAAAATATTCTTGCAAATTGGAAATATCGTCGGACAAAATGGCCGCATTTTTAATAGTTGAAAATATTTCAAACGATGGTATTGTTTTGAATAAAGATAATATTTACGAGCTTTTAAGATCTCATAACGTAGTTTTTGGGATAATTGAAAATGTCATCGATAAAATTTGCAAGTCCCCCAATATTAACGAACGTTATTTAATTGCACAAGGTAAAAAGCCTATAAATGGGAAAGATGGACGTGTTGAGTATTTAATCGATTTTGAGAGCAATGCTGAACCAAAAGTGCTTGAAGATGGAAGAGTGGATTATAAAGAGCTGCAAATATTTAAAAGTGTGAAAAAGGATGAAATCATAGCCCGAAAGGTAGATCCTGAAGACGGTATAGACGGTATGAACGTAAATGGAGAAATAGTCAAAGCAAATAAAGGCAAAGAAGCAAAATTGCCATTAGGCAAAAACACATATATTAATGATGGATGTCTTTATTCCTCTATTGATGGACATATTTCTAAAAAAGATCAAAAAGTAAATGTAAATCCTATAATTGAGTTAAAAGATGTCAATGCTTCGACAGGAAATGTCAGAACTTTTGCAAGCATTAAAATCTATAACAACATAAGTTCTGGTTATAAGATAGAAAGCGATGGAGATGTGGAAATATATGGTGTTGTAGAAGGTTCTACAATATCTGCGAAAGGAAATGTAATAATTCATAAAGGCATTCAAGGCAATGGTAAGGCAAAAATTATCTCAGGGGGGAAAGTTGTATCGAAGTATTTACAAAATTGTGAAGTAATAGCTGAAGATGATGTCGTAAGTGAAGCCATAATGTACAGCACAGTGAAGACAAATAGTTGTGTTAAGTTAATTGGAAACAAAGGTGTAATCGTTGGCAGTGTAGTTATAGCAACACGAGAAATAGAAGCAATAAACGTTGGTTCTAAAATGTTTGTACATACTGAGTTAATAGTCGGAGAACCACCTGAAAAGAGAAAGAGAAAAGAAGAAATATCTAAAAAAATATCTGAAAATGAAAAATCCATAGACGGATTAAATAAAATCGTTTCATATTTAACGAAATTAGGTGTGCCGGATGATAAAAGAGCCATTTATGAAAAAACTCTTAAGTCTTTGTTACAGTTGGAAGCTGAGAATAAGTCCTTGTTGGATGAATATAGAGAATTAAATTCAAATAATGATGAATCATTTGGTATAATTAAAGTATATGATACGGTTTATCCGGGAACAAAAATAACTATAGACGATGTATCTAGAAAGATAAAAGAGCCTGTAAAATATGTTACTTTTATGAGAAATGGTGCGGATATAGACATATTGCCAATAGGGTAAGGGGGAATGTATATGTCGGTAAATCCGATAGATTTACAGGTAGCAATTCCTAAAATGGTGGATGTAAGTAATATAAAACAGATTGAAATTCAAAGACCAGATGTATTTGTTGGTCAATTCATGGAGATGATAAATAATGAAAATGAGATAAAAAAAAGCAGGACAAACAAAATCAACGAATCAAATAAATTGTCAACTAAGAAAGATAAAAATAGAATGGAAGGGAAATCATCTCAAAAAGAAAGAAAAAAATTTTTATTAGGGCATGTGGATATAAAAATTTAAAATCGTATTGACAAAAATATCATAATATAATATATTAATCAGTGGATAACACACGTTCAAAGATCATAAAACTGGTGCCATAATGGTTGTTTTGTGAGATGACTTGAACGGAGGAATAACCAGGAGGTGAGAATATGTCAGTTATATCAATGAAACAATTATTAGAAGCAGGTGTACATTTCGGTCATCAAACAAGAAGATGGAATCCTAAGATGGCTCCTTATATTTTTACCGAGAGAAATGGAATATATATTATAGATCTTCAAAAAACGGTAAAAAAGATAGAGGAAGCATACGATTTTATAAAAGAGGTTGTTTCGAATGATGGTACTGTCTTATTTGTAGGTACAAAGAAACAAGCCCAGGATTCTGTTAAAGAAGAAGCAGAAAGATGCGGAATGTACTATGTAAATCAAAGATGGCTTGGCGGAATGTTGACAAATTACAAGACAATTAGAAGCAGGGTTGAAAGACTTAAAGAGTTAAAGAAGATGGAAGAGGATGGCACATTTGAAGTTTTACCCAAAAAAGAGGTTATAAAGCTTAGAAAAGAAAAGGAAAAACTTCAAAAGTATTTAGGTGGAATAGAAAACATGAATAGTCTTCCATCGGTACTTTTTGTGGTTGATCCTAAGAAAGAAGCAATTGCCATCGCTGAAGCTAAAAATCTCGATATTCCTATCGTTGCAATTGTTGATACAAATTGTGATCCTGAAGAAGTAGATTATCCTATACCGGGCAACGATGATGCGATTCGTGCGGTAAAATTAATAGCTTCAAAAATAGCTGATGCTGTAATTGAGGCTAAACAGGGTGAACAATTAACTGCGGTTGAAGAGTAATTTTGAATGGTAAGGAATTTTCATCCTTACCATAAATTATATTAGGATGGAGGTAAGATTATATGATTTCTGCACAACAAGTTAAAGAACTTAGAGAGCGTACTGGGGCAGGCATGATGGATTGCAAAAGAGCGCTTACTGATTCTAATGGTGATATTGAAAAAGCAATTGATATATTAAGAGAAAGAGGATTAGCAGCCGCTGCTAAAAAGGCTGGCAGAGTTGCAAATGAAGGATTAGTAGAATCGTACATTCATGGTGGTGGCAGAATTGGTGTTCTTGTTGAAGTAAATTGTGAAACAGATTTTGTCGCCAATACAGATGATTTTAAAACTTTTGTAAAAGAAATATGCATGCAAATCGCTGCAGCAAATCCGCAGTACATAAAAAGAGAAGATGTACCACAAGAAGTTATTGAAAAAGAAAGGGAAATTTTAAAGGCACAATCATTAAATGAAGGTAAACCAGCTCAAGTGATTGACAGAATAATTGAAGGAAGACTCGAAAAATTCTATAAAGAAAATTGCCTATTAGAACAATTGTATATAAGAGATGATAGCAAGACGATAAAAGACTTATTAAATGAATTGATTGCTAAACTTGGTGAAAATATAATAATAAGAAGATTTGTGAGATTTGAAAGAGGAGAAGGTATTGAAAATTCTCAAGAAGAAGAATAAAATTAAATAGGCAACCAAAATAGGACACGGTTGTGTCCTATTTTTAATAGTTTTCATGAAGGATTTTTAATATTTTTATAGAATAATAAAATGAGGTGTTTTAATGTCTGTGAAATACAAACGAATAATATTAAAAATTTCAGGAGAAGCTTTGTCTGGCAGCACAGGTTACGGTATCGATTTTGAAACTGTAAATTTAATTGCTGATCAAATAAAAGAAGTAAAAGAAATGGGCGTTCAAATAGGCGTTGTAATTGGAGGTGGTAATATATGGAGGGGTAGAGAAGGAGTAGGAATGGATAGGACTACCGCTGATCATATGGGAATGCTTGCTACAGTCATTAATTCTCTTGCTTTGCAAGATGCTCTAGAGCGAAGAGGCGTAGAAACGAGGGTTCAAACTGCCATTGAGATGAGGCAGATTGCTGAACCGTATATTCGACGGAGGGCAATAAGGCATCTTGAAAAAGGAAGGGTTGTGATTTTTGCAGCTGGCACTGGTAATCCTTTCTTCTCTACCGATACGACAGCATCTTTAAGAGCTGCTGAGATAGATGCGGAAGTGATTCTTCTTGCTAAGAAAGTAGATGGAGTCTACGATAAGGACCCTGTTAAACATAAAGATGCTACCAAGTTTGATAAGTTGACATATCTTGATGTGCTTAACAGAGGACTTGGGGTGATGGACTCTACAGCAACTTCTCTATGTATGGACAATAATATTCCAATTATCGTGTTTAATTTAACTGTACCAGGAAACATTAAGAATGTGATAATGGGCCAAAAAATAGGAACGATTGTCAAGGAGGGATAGCGATGGATGATTTGTTAAAAAGCACTGAAGAAAAAATGAAAAAGTCAATTGCAGTTTTAAAAAATGAATTGATGTCTATAAGGGCTGGCAGGGCTAATCCTGCACTTTTAGACAGAATATCAATTGACTACTATGGTACCATGACTCCAATAAATAAGTTAGCAACAATTACGGCACCAGAACCAAAGATTATAATTATTCAACCGTGGGACACATCCAAAATATCTGAAATTGAAAAAGCAATTCAAAAATCAGATTTAAACATTAATCCTACTTCTGATGGCAAAATAATCAGATTAGTTTTTCCTGATTTGACAGAAGAGAGAAGGAAAGAGCTTGTTAAATTAGTTCATAAAAAAGGTGAAGAAGCTAAGGTCGCAGTGAGGCAGATTAGAAGAGATGCCAATGATGCTATTAAAAAGATGGATAAAAATGGTGAGATTTCGGAAGATGAAAAATTAAAAAGCGAAGAAAATGTACAAAAACTTACGGATAAGTATATTAAGGAAATAGACAAAATTTTGGAGCAGAAGGAAAAGGAGATAATGGAGATTTGATCGATATTATTGGATACGATATTGAAGCGGCTAAGAAGATTTTAGAAAAAAATAATGTTCAATACAATATAATATTTACCAAGCCTACTAAAAAATATAGAGGATATCAGAGACGCGTCTTAAAAACGATGTTTGAAGATGGTATATTATCAGTTATAGTAGCTGAATTTTAACCCCCTCACATGAGGGGGTATTGCCCATATTATAAGGAGGAAATTTAATGGGGTTTATCAAAAAACGACAAAAAAATTTTGATGAGGAGATAGAGAAAAAACTTGATAAAAACAATGTTCCAAAGCATGTGGCAATAATAATGGATGGAAATGGTAGATGGGCGAAAAAGAGAGGTTTCATAAGAACACTTGGACATAGGGCTGGTATGGAAGCTGTAAGGCGAATTGTTAAAGCATCATCTGAAATCGGAATTAAGTATCTGACTTTATACGCATTTTCGACAGAAAATTGGAAAAGGCCTGTAGATGAAGTTAATGGATTGATGGACTTACTTATAGAGTATTTAGGTCGCGAAGTAAATGAATTGAATGAAAACAATGTGAAATTAAACTTTATTGGCGATTTATCAATGATACCTGAAAAATGTAGAATCAAGATAAAAGAGTCCGAGGAAATAACTAAAAACAATACTGGTCTTACTTTAAATATTGCCTTAAATTATGGTGGTAGAAGTGAAATAGTTAGAGCATTTAAAATGATAGGCAGTTCTTTATTGAGCGGCAAAATTGATTTAAATGACATTGATGAAAATGTTATTGCTGATAATTTATATACATCAGGACAACCAGACCCTGATTTGATTATAAGACCAAGCGGAGAATTGCGAATTAGCAATTTTATGCTTTGGCAGTCTGCATACTCCGAATTATGGTTTTCTGATGTCTTATGGCCAGATTTTGAAAAAAAGCACCTTTTACAGGCTATATTTGATTACCAAAAGCGAAATAGACGTTTTGGTGGCATATGAATTAAGGAGTTGAATCTATGTTAAAAAAAAGGATATTTAGTGCGGTAATAGGGCTTCCTTTGGTTTTTGCGGCATTAATCATGGGGGGCTGGTATCTTAGGCTTTTTTTAGTAGCTATCAGTCTTATTGGATTGTACGAGTTTTACGCGGTGTTTAAAAATACAGAAATAAAGCCTATAAATTTTATGGGCTATGTGGCTGTTTTATTTTTTTATATTTTTGGCTATACCTATGATTCTATAGATCTTTTTGTGATTTTGTCTGTAGTAATATTTTCTATCCCAGTTGTACTTCATAGATATAATTTGAAAGATACTTCCATAACAATTATGGGAATCATATATGTCATTTTTTTCTCGTACATAGGGAAAATAAGGGATATTAAAGACGGTTACTTGCTTGTATGGCTTATATTTATCATTTCTTGGCTGACAGATACTTTTGCATATTTCATAGGTAAACGCATCGGTAAAAATAAATTATGTCCATCAATTAGTCCTAACAAGACTTTTGAAGGTTCGGTTGGTGGAGTAATAGGTTCGTTGTTAGGGTGCCTTTTGTTTACATATTTATTTAGAGGAAAGCTAGAAATAAATTATTATTATATCATCTTTTTAAGCGTTATAGGCAGCATAGTAGCTCAAATAGGTGATCTTTTTGCGTCGTTTATAAAACGAAATTGCAACACGAAAGATTTTAGCAAAATTATTCCTGGGCATGGCGGGATATTGGATAGATTTGATAGTATTCTTTTCGTATCTCCTTGTATTTACATATTTTTCACGTATTTAAACAGATGAAAGGAGCTAAACATGAAAAATATTGTCGTTTTAGGTTCTACAGGTTCGATTGGAACTCAAACACTTGATGTGGTAAGGAAATCAAAAGAATTTCGTGTTATAGGACTTACATGTTATAATAATATTGATCTTATAAAGCAACAAATTGATGAATTTAAACCGCAATTTGTTGCTGTTAAGGATGAATCGTCTGCAAAAAAGTTAAAAGAAATTGTGGACACTAATACAGTGATTCTCTCTGGTGATGATGGAATAAACGAGGTAGCTTCTCTTTCAAATGTTCAGACTGTTGTTGTGGCCATTGAAGGCATAGCAGCGCTTATTCCTACTATAAAGGCGATTGAAACAGGGCATAACATTGCACTTGCTAATAAAGAATGTTTAGTCACTGGTGGGCACATAATTAAGAAACTGGCAATTGAAAAAAACATAAATATATTTCCTGTTGACAGTGAACACAATGCGATTTACCAATGTATTCAATCTGGAAAAAAAGAATTTGTAAATAAATTGATTATAACTGCATCTGGAGGACCCTTTAGAGGAAAAACATTAAGCGATTTAAAATCCGTGACAGTTGAAGAAGCTTTAAATCATCCTAATTGGAAGATGGGCAAAAAAATAACAATCGATTCTGCCACACTTATGAATAAAGGGTTTGAGGTAATAGAAGCTAAATGGCTTTTTGATGTGCCATTAGAAAAAATAGAAGTTGTTGTGCATAAAGAAAGCATAATCCATTCAATGGTAGAGTTTATTGATGGAAGCATTATTGCAGAAATGGCTACTGCCGATATGAGGATACCGATACAGTACGCTTTAAATTTCCCCAACAGGGTATACGTGGAAGGTGTACGATATTTAGATATTGCCAAGATTGGAAGTCTATCATTTGAAAAACCAGATGTTAATACTTTTAGATGCCTCCAACTGGCATATGATGCATTGGAAGAAGGCGGAACAATGACAACAGTTTTAAATACAGCAGATGAAGTAGCAGTTCAATTGTTTTTAGAAAGAGTAATTTCGTTTAATGATATTCCTTATATAATAGAAAAATATATGAATAATCATAAAAACATCATTAATCCTGAATTAAATGATATAATAGAAGTAGATAAAGAAATAAGGGAAAAAATTAAGCGTGAATATATGAGGTGATAGGTAAGTGGTATTTTTTTATGTTGTTATAAGTGTAATTGTATTGGGCATTTTAGTTACGATTCATGAATTTGGACATTTTATAGTAGCAAAATTGTCTGGCACAAAAGTTAATGAATTTGCTATTGGTTTTGGGCCGAAGATATTTTCAAAAAAACATGGTGAAACAGAATATTCGTTTAGATTAATGCTTTTTGGTGGTTTTTGTGCTTTAGCAGGTGAAGATGAAATGTCTAATGATAAAAGAGCTGTAACCAATAAACCTTGGTACACAAGGCTTGGCATTTTTGCGGCTGGTCCTTTGATGAATATATTATTAACTTTTATAATTTTAATTATGGTTTTCTATTTTGTTGGAAGTCCAGTTCCAATTGTCAGTTCTACCATAAGTGGTTATCCTGCAGAAAAGGCTGGTATAAAGCCGGGAGATGAAATAGTGATGGTAAACAATACTAAAATAAATGATTGGACTACATTGCAGAACATTATAAATTCAAACAATGGAGTAAAATTAAATTTTACAATTAAAAGGGGAAATGTTACTTTAAAAAAGTCTGTTATACCGATAGTTGACAAAAACACTGCAAAGCCAATGATAGGTATAGTACCACAGTATCGAAGGTCTTTAGTATTAGCTGTCGATAGCGGCGTAAAACAAACTATTTATTTTTCAAAAATGATAATTTTATCTCTTTACATGTTAATAACTGGTAAAGTTTCAACAAATGATTTGATGGGGCCAGTTGGTATAGTTCAAGCTATTGGCACAGAGGCAAAATCTGGCATACTGAATTTAATGGCATTTACTGCACTTATAAGCGTAAATTTAGGGTTGTTTAACTTACTGCCGTTTCCAGCATTAGATGGTGGTAGGATTCTATTCGTGCTGATAGAAAAAATTAGAGGAAAACCTGTCGATCCCGAAAAAGAAGGATTTGTCCATTATATAGGTTTTATGTTGCTTATTGCGCTTATACTTTTTGCTACATATAAAGATTTGGTTAGGATAAATATTTTAAAATAATAGGTGATAAACTTTATGAGGAAAAAAACAAAAGAAATAAAAATAGGAAGTGTACGTATAGGTGGAGAAAACCCGATTGCAATACAGTCCATGACTAATACTGACACAAGAGATGTAAAAAAAACCGTGCACCAAATTAAAGAACTTGAAAGTGTTGGTTGTGATATTGTACGTGTAGCTGTCCTTGATGTTGTTGCTGCAAAAGCCATTGAAGAAATAAAAAAAGAAATTGATATCCCTATTGTTGCCGACATACATTTTGATTATAGATTAGCTTTAGAAGCTATTAAGCATGGGGCGGATAAAATCAGGATAAATCCAGGCAATATTGGTGGAGATGATAAGCTTAAAGCAGTAGTAGATGCTGCTAAAGATGCAGGAATTCCCATAAGAGTAGGTGTAAATTCTGGTTCATTGGAAAGGGACATTTTAAATAAATATGGTGGTGTAACAGCGGATGGAATTGTTGAAAGTGCACTTAAAAGTGTATCTCTGTTAGAAAAATGCGGTTTTTACGATATAGTGGTATCTTTAAAGACCACTAATGTACCGTTGACAATTGAGTCGTATAAGATTATTTCTGAAAAGATAGATTATCCCCTTCATGTTGGCATTACGGAGGCCGGAACAATTTTTTCAGGAACTATAAAATCTGCTGTCGGGATTGGTACGCTACTGTATCTGGGTATTGGAGATACAATAAGAGTATCTTTGACGGGTAATCCTATTGAGGAAGTAAGAGTTGGAAAACAAATATTAAAATCTTTAGGATTATCAAAAGGAGGCGTAGAAATAATTTCCTGCCCAACATGTGGAAGGACCAAAATTGATCTGATAGAATTGGCTCAAAAAGTTGAAAAAGCAACGGCAAATATAAAGCAAGACATAAAAGTTGCTGTAATGGGATGTGCAGTCAACGGTCCAGGCGAAGCTAAAGAAGCAGATATAGGAATAGCCGGGGGAATTGGAGAAGGTCTTATTTTTAAAAAGGGAAAGATTATTAAAAAAGTATCAGAAGATAAGCTTTTTGATGAATTTATTAAGGAACTTAACGATATACTGAAGGAGAAATCATTATGATATCTGTAATTATTCCCGCATATAATGAAGGAAAAAATATAAAAGATGTTTTAAAAGTATTGGAAAAAATCAATATTATTGATGAAACGATAGTCGTAAATGATGGTTCAACAGATGATACTGAAAAAGTCGTTTCTCTTTTTAACGTGAAGCTTATAAATTTGAAAACAAATTTAGGGAAAGGTGCTGCTCTAAAAAGGGGTATTCAAGCTGCTAATGGAGATATCTTAGTTTTGCTTGATGCAGATCTTATAGGTTTTACTCCTGAGCATTTTAACAAATTAGTAAAACCTGTTTTGGATAATAAGTGCGATATGGCAGTTGGTATATTTTCATCTGGAAGGAAAAGAACTGATTTGGCACAAAAAATAGCTCCATTTTTGTCAGGACAGCGTACTTTAAAAAAAGATGTTCTTATAGATTTTATAAATAATAGTGATGTAGACATTTTAAAATATGGAATAGAAGTAGCGCTTACGAAATATGCCAAAAAAAAACATTTAAGAGTGCAGCATGTGCAGTTAGAAAATATGACGCATGTAATGAAAGAAGAAAAGTTGGGCTTCATTAAAGGTTTTAAAGCTAGGCTAATGATGTATAAAGACATTTTAAAGGTATGGATGTAAGGAGTGCATTTTGATGCTACCTTCTTTTCTTAAAGAGGAATTAGGTATAAGCGATATAAAAATAAATAAGATAAGTTTATGTCTAAAGGAAAGAAAACTTATACTGTCTTTGCCCTTCAATTTAAAAAAAGACGTTTCAAAATTAGAATCTTTAAAATCTACTATTAAATCAAAAATCCCTCTACTTTCAAATATAGAATTTGAATTTATAGGCACAAATAACATTGATGTGTATTCAGTTTTAAATGAGTATTGGGATGATATCATAAAAAAAGCCAGTGAAAAATATCCTGGTACTTTAAGCTTTATAAAATCATGTCATATATCTATTAAAGATGTGGAACATGTAATCATAAAGGCATCAAATGAAGTATCTTTTAATTTTCTTAAGAAAAACAAGATCGATATGTACATTAGCGAATTGATAAAAGAATATTATGATCTAAACGTAAGTTTTGCATTAGATTTTGATGAATCAATATATGACAAACTTCATGAAGAAATCAAAAAGGACGAGGAAATTTTGGCAAATAACATCATTGCAAGTCCTCCAGAAAACAGCCAAAAAATCGAAAGTGATATGGATAATAATGACAGTAAAGTATTGCTTGGAAAAGAAATAAATACAGAAAGTGTAAAGATCTGCGATGTATTTCAAGAAGGCGATGATGTTGCAATAAAAGGTGAAATTTTTTCAATAGATTTCCGCGAAATAAAATCTAAATATCTGATGACTTTTGATATTACAGATACTACGTCTTCATTTACAGTTAAGGCATTTTTAAATGGAGAAAAGTACAGTTTAATTAAAGACAGATTAACAATAGGTAGCAATGTAAAAGTGCGTGGTGCTGTTATTTACGATAAATATGAAAGAGATCTAATATTGAACGCTAAAGACATAGAGATGTGCGAGAAATCTTTCAGAGTAGATTCTCATCTACAAAAGAGAGTAGAGTTGCATGTACACACACAAATGAGCAGCATGGATGGAGTAAGCTCTGCAGAGTCTTTAATAAAAAGAGCATCAGAGTGGGGGCACAAAGCAATTGCAATAACAGATCATGCTGTATTGCAGGCTTATCCCGAAGCTCAAAGTGCTGCGAAAAAATATGGTATTAAAGTAATCTACGGTATAGAAGGTTATCTCGTCAATGATGGTGTTCCAATCGTCAGTGGAAGTACATCTGCGACTATTGACGGCAGCTTTGTTGTATTTGACATTGAAACCACAGGTCTTTCAAGTATTAATGACAACATTATCGAAATTGGAGCTGTCAAGATAAAAAATTTTCAAATAGTAGATACATTTGAGACTTTTGTAAATCCACAAGTTCACATATCAAAATTTATAACAAAATTGACTGGCATAACAGATGATATGGTTAAAGAGTACCCATCTATCGAAGAAATTTTGCCTAAATTTTTGGACTTTATAAAAGATTCTATTCTTGTAGCACATAATGCAAACTTTGATGTGACTTTTATAAAGACAAAAGCCAGAAATCTTGGTATGGAAGTGGATAATCCTGTTTTGGACACTTTAGAATTAAGTAGACATATGTATGAAAATCTAAAAAATTACAAGCTGGATACTGTAGCGCAGCATCTTGGTGTGTCACTTGAAAATCATCATAGAGCCGTAGACGATGCTAAGGCAACTGCTGAAATTTTTATTAAAAGCATCAATAAGTTAAAAGAAAACGGAATAGAAAAAGTAAATGAAATAAATGATTATTTAAAAAATAAGGTTGACATAAAAAAAATGCCTACATATCATGTAATTATACTTGTTAAGAATCAAAAGGGCTTGAGAAATCTCTATGAATTGGTATCAAAGTCAAATTTAGAGTATTTTCATAGAAATCCGAGAATTCCTAAAAGTTTGTTGTCACAAATGAGAGAAGGATTGTTAATTGGTTCCGCTTGTGAACAAGGTGAAGTATTTAGAGGATTAATATCAAATCTTGATGACGATAAATTGCAAGAAATCGTCAGTTATTATGATTATTTAGAAGTGCAACCTTTAGGAAATAATGAATTTTTAATTGACAAAGGCGAGGTAAAAAACAAAGAAGAATTGATTAAGATAAATAAAAGAATTTATGATTTAGGCAAACAATTCAAAAAGCCGGTTGTTGCAACGTGTGATGTCCACTTTTTAGATCCTTGGGATAATGTGTATAGAAAAATACTCATGTATGGAAAGGGATTTAAAGATGCTGATAGACAACCACCACTTTATTTTAGAACAACTGATGAAATGATGCGAGAATTTGATTATTTTGATAGAGAGATTGCAAAAGAGATCGTCATAGACAATCCTAATGAAATAGCAGATTCTATAGAAGACGTTAAACCGATACCAGATGGAACATTTCCTCCGTCAATAGAAGGTGCAGAAGAAGAGCTTAGAAAATTGACATTAAACAAAGCTCATGAAATATATGGTGAAAAATTGCCAGATATAGTTGAAAAAAGGTTAGACAAAGAACTAAATTCTATCATAAATAATGGATATGCTGTCATGTATATTATAGCTCAAAAACTAGTGACAAAATCATTGAATGATGGTTATTTAGTTGGTTCAAGGGGCTCAGTCGGTTCATCGTTTGTGGCAACGATGAGTGGAATAACCGAGGTTAATCCGTTGCCACCTCATTATATCTGTCCTCATTGCAAGCATTCGGAATTTATATTAGATGGAAGTTACGGTTCTGGTGTAGATATGCCTGATAAAAATTGTCCACAATGTGGAACAAAAATGAAAAAAGATGGGCATGATATTCCATTTGAAGTTTTTCTTGGATTTGAAGGGGACAAAGAACCAGATATAGATTTAAACTTTTCAGGAGATTATCAGCCGATAGCGCATAAATACACAGAAGAAATATTTGGAACAGGTCACGTCTTTAGAGCTGGAACTATTGGTACATTGGCTGATAAAACAGCATACGGCTTTGTAAAAAAGTATTTTGAAGAAAAAAATTTAACAGTTCATAATGCAGAAATCAAAAGGCTAGTCATGGGTTGTACTGGTGCCAAAAGGACTACAGGGCAACATCCAGGTGGTGTTATGGTTGTTCCTAAAGACAAAGATATTTACGATTTTACACCTATACAACATCCTGCAGATGCACAAGATTCAGACATAATAACAACGCACTTTGATTATCACTCTATAAGCGGAAGACTGCTTAAGCTTGATATACTTGGTCATGATGATCCTACTGTAATAAGAATGCTGGAGGATTTAACAGGAATCAATGCCAGAGAAATACCATTAGATGACAAAAAGACAATGAGCCTTTTTACAAGCGTAGAAGCGCTTAACATAAATCCAGAAGATATAAATTGCACAGTAGGTACTTTAGGGCTGCCTGAATTTGGAACGAAATTTGTAAGACAAATGCTGGTTGATACAAAGCCGACAACTTTTGCAGAACTTGTGAGAATAAGTGGACTTTCGCATGGTACGGATGTTTGGCTTAATAATGCGCAGGACATAATAAAAGAAGGCAAAGCCACCCTTAAAGAAGTAATCTCTACAAGAGATGATATAATGTTATTTCTTATTAGTAAAGGGCTTGACAAGAAACTGTCTTTTAAGATAATGGAAAGTGTTAGAAAAGGGAAGGGCATCAAAGAGGAAGAAATAGAAGAAATGAAAAAGCATAATGTGCCTGATTGGTTTATCCAGTCATGCCAAAAAATTAAGTACATGTTTCCTAAAGCCCATGCAGTTGCTTATGTCATAATGGCTTTTAGGATAGCTTATTTTAAAGTGCATCATCCTGAGGCTTTTTATGCTACCTATTTTACTGTTAGAGCTGATGAGTTTAACTTAGATATGATGGATTCTTTAGAAAAAATCAAAGAAAATATAAGGCTAATTGAATCAAAGAGCAATAATGCTACAGCAAAAGAGAAAAGCTTATTGACAATATTAGAGGTTGGCCTTGAAATGTACCTTAGAGGTCTAAAGTTCACAAATATTGATTTATATAAATCTGATGCAGTTAAATTTTTAATTACAAAAGATGGCATATTGCCTCCGTTGAACTCATTGGAAGGTATAGGCAAGCAAGCAGCGAAGATAATAGCTGAAGAGAGAGAAAAAGGCAAATTTTTATCAATAGAAGACTTGAGAAATAGAACGAGAATTAGTAAAACGGTTATTGATATATTAAAGCAGCATGGTTGTCTACAGGATATTCCTGAATCAAATCAATTAAGTTTATTTTAATGTTGCATTGGTTATTTGTGTATGTTATAATTGATATGGCAAAATAGAGATGGAACTTAAGAGTGGGGTTTCCCACTCTTTCGTATTATATATATAAAATAATGAGCTACAAGGAGGTTATCAAATTGTCAAAGATTGAAGAGCTGACAAGGCAGCTTGTTACTCCAGCCATAGAAAAAAATAAGTTTGAGCTTGTTGATGTTGAGTACAAAAAAGAAGGCAACAATTGGTATTTAAGGGTTTATATAGACAAAGATGGAGGAGTCAGTTTAGACGATTGCCAAATTATAAGTGAATATTTAAGTGAAAAGCTGGATGAAGTAGATCCAATAGACAATAGTTATATACTTGAAGTGTCTTCGCCGGGAATAGATAGACCATTAAAAACAAAACGTGATTTTGAAAAATTCAAAGGCAGTTTAGTTGAAGTTTCATTGTATCAACCGATAGATAAAAAGAAAAAGTATGAAGGCGAGCTTTTAGGCCTCGAAGATGATAAAGTAATCATCGTTGACGATGGTGGAAAAAGAGAATTTGATTTAAAAAATGTTAGTTTGGTTAAACCTATTATAAAATTTTAAACTAAAAGGAGGGAAAATAATGAACACCGAATTTATTGAAGCACTTGAACAAATTTGCAAAGATAAAGGCATTCCAAAAGAGACGATGTTTGAGGCAATAGAAGCTGCATTAGTTTCAGCGTACAAAAAAAACTATGGAACAGCTCAGAATGTCAAAGTAAAGATGGATCGTGAAACAGGTGATGTTAAAGTCTATGCCCAAAAAACGGTTGTCGAAAATGTATATAATGATTTGCTTGAAATAAGTTTGGAAGAAGCTCAAAAATTAAGCAAGAAATACCTTGTTGGTGATACTGTTGATATTGAAGTTACGCCTAAATCTTTTGGAAGAATAGCAGCTCAAAATGCTAAACAAGTTGTTGTTCAAAGAATAAGAGAAGCAGAACGAGGCATTGTATATGAAGATTTTTTAAGCAAGGAATCAGAAATAGTTACTGGAATTGTAGAAAGAATAGAAAAAAAGAATGTTTTAGTTGATTTAGGTAAAACTGAAGCTACACTAACGCCAAATGAGCAGATTCCAAATGAAACTTACAAACATGGAGATAGAATAAAAGTCTATATAGTAGAAGTCAAAAAAACTACAAAAGGTCCACAAATACTGATATCACGTTCGCATCCAGGACTAGTAAAAAGGCTTTTTGAGATGGAAGTACCAGAATTACAACAAGGTATCGTTGAAATTAGAAGCATCTCAAGAGAACCTGGTTCAAGGACTAAAATGGCTGTATATGCAAAAGACGAAAATGTTGATCCGGTGGGTTCATGTGTAGGTTACAAGGGTGCAAGGGTACAAGCTGTTGTAAATGAGCTAAAAGGTGAAAAGATAGATATCGTAAAATGGAGCTCAAAACCACAAGAATTTGTGACTAATGCTTTAAGTCCGGCTAAAGTTTTAAGTATTGATATTGATGAAAAAGAAAAAATAGCCAGGGTCGTCGTGCCTGATTATCAGCTTTCTCTTGCAATTGGCAAAGAAGGGCAAAATGTAAGATTGGCTGCTAAGCTAACAGGATGGAAGATAGACATAACAAGTGAATCTACTGCTAAATCTTAAAGGTTGGGGTTGATAACGTGAAGTCTAAAAAAGTTCCAATGAGAATGTGTCTTGGTTGCCAAGAAATGAAACCGAAAAGAGAGTTACTTCGAATCGTAAAAAAAGCACATAGCAATGAAATTCAGGTGGATTTGACAGGTAAGTTATCTGGCAGAGGTTGTTACGTGTGTAAAAACATTGACTGTGTAGAAAAAGCCTTAAAATCAAAAAAAATAGAAAGAGCATTGGAAACTTCATTAACTGAAGATATTATTGAACAAATCAGAAAAGAGGTTTCAAATGAATAAATTTTATTCGATGCTGGGGTTATGCAGGAGAGCAGGGAAATTATTGCCAGGAAGGTTGCCAGTTGAAAAAGGAATTGCTAAATCAAATGTTCGTCTTGTCATTATAGCGGAAGACGCTTCTGAAAATACAAAGAAGAAGTTTGTATCTTTATGTAATGATAAAAACATTATATATATAATCGCTGGTAATATGTCTTATATTGGCAAAAGCATAGGGAGAGACAATACAGCGGTGATTGGCATTACAGATGAAAACCTATCTAACAAACTATTAGCTGAAGCAAAGGAGGTTCTAACTAATGGAGGTGAATAAAATGTCAAAGACAAGAGTTTATGAGTTGGCAAAAGAACTAAAAATTACGAGCAAAGAATTGATTTCGAAGTTGAATGATTTAGATATTAATGTAAAAAATCATATGAGCACATTAGAAGACGATGAAGTAAGTTTAATAATAGATTTATTAACTGAAAAAGAGAAAAAAGAAACAGATGAATTAGTAGAAGAATATAACGAAATTGATGAAAAGCCTAAAAAGCCTAACAAAAAGCAAAAAAAGTCAGACGCCAAAAAGGCGAAGGATGATAATAATAAACCACAAGATGATTCTGTTAAAATAATATCTATACCTGCGTTTATAACTGTTAAAGAATTATCCGAAAAAATGAAAATAAATCCTTCAGATATCATAAAGAAATTGATATCCAAAGGAATAATGGTGACAATAAATCAACAAATAGACTATGAAAATGCTTCGCAAATTGCTGAAGAGTATGGCTTTTTATTAGAAAAAAAAGAGGAAAATGAAGATAATCTTGAAATTATGGACAAAGAAGATGATGAAAAAGATCTTTTGCCCAGACCACCTGTAATAACTGTTATGGGCCATGTAGATCATGGAAAAACATCATTATTGGATGCAATCAGAAAGACAAATGTTACTCAACGTGAAGCTGGAGGAATTACACAGCACATTGGTGCATCTGTTGTAGAAATAAACGGAAAAAAAGTCGTGTTTTTGGATACACCAGGGCATGAAGCATTTACGGCTATGAGGGCTAGAGGTGCCAGTGTAACTGATATTGCTGTATTAGTTGTAGCAGCAGATGATGGTGTTATGCCTCAAACAATAGAAGCGATAAACCATGCTAAAGCCGCTAATGTTCCGATAATTGTAGCTATAAATAAAATTGACAAACCTAATGCGAATCCAGATAGAGTTAAACAAGAATTGGTGGAATATGGTTTGGTGCCAGAGGATTGGGGCGGAAATACAATATGTGTCAATGTTTCAGCGCAAAAAAATCTTGGACTTGATGATTTACTTGAAATGATATTATTGGAAGCAGAAATGCTCGAATTAAAGGCAAATCCAAATAGACCAGCCAGAGGTACAATCATTGAAGCGCAACTTGACAAAAACAGAGGTCCTGTTGCAACAGTTTTAGTACAAAAGGGAACACTAAAAACAGGTGATGTAATAATTGCTGGAACAGCTTATGGCAAAGTAAGGGCAATGTTTGATGATAAAGGCAGGAAAGTTAAAAAAGCATCACCATCCATACCTGTTGAAGTTTTAGGACTATCTGATGTTCCAAAGGCAGGAGACATACTTGTTGTATTGGATGATGAGAAAAAAGCCCGTTCAATTGCCGAAAAACGTAAGGAAAAGTTTAGAGAAGAAGAAATGATGCAAAAGCAAAAGATATCTCTTGATGAACTGTTTAATCAAATAAAAGAAGGCAATGTAAAAGAACTAAATATAATATTAAAAGCTGATGTACAGGGTTCTGTGGAAGCATTAAAAAGCTCAATTGAGCAATTGAGTAATGATGATGTTAGACTTAGAGTCATTCATGGAGCGGTTGGTGCTATTACTGAAACTGATGTTATGTTTGCTTCCGCATCTAATGCCATAATAATTGGTTTTAATGTAAGACCTGATAGCAAGGCTAAGTCTTTAGCAGAAAAAGAGAAAGTCGACATAAGATTATATAGAATAATATATGATGCAATTGATGATTTAAAAGCAGCTATGAAGGGTATGTTGGAACCAGAGTATAGAGAAAAAGAATTAGGTAAGGCAGAAGTAAGAGCTGTATTTAGGGTTCCTAATGTGGGTAATGTAGCTGGATGCTATGTAGTAGAAGGTAAAATTTCCAGAAATGCAAACATAAGATTAGTAAGAGATGGCATAGTGATTTTTGAAGGGAAAATATCTTCATTAAAGAGATTTAAAGACGACGTAAAAGAAGTACAATCTGGTTTTGAATGTGGAATAGGCATAGAAAGATTTAATGACATAAAAGAAGGTGATGTGCTGGAAGCATATCAGATGGAGGAAATACCTCGTTGAAAGGATGAATTAATGTGCAGTACAGAATTGGACGTTTATCAGAAGAAATAAAAAAAGAAGTAAGCCAAATGATATTCGAAGAGATAAAGGACCCAAGAATAAGTAATATGACTAGCATAACAGATATCGAAGTTTCAAAAGATTTGCGTTATGCAAAAATTTATATTAGCGTTTATGGAAATGATGATGAAAAAAAGAACACTATAGAAGGTTTAAAAAGTGCAACTGGTTTTATAAGACGTGAATTAGGAAAAAGAATTAAGTTAAGATATATTCCTGAATTGATTTTCGAACTTGATAATTCGATAGAATATGGTGCCCATATTTCTAAGATTTTAAAAGATTTAGATAGTCGAGAGAGTGAAGACAAATGATTTTAAATGATATGTTGGATTCAATAAGAGAAGCTGAAAAAATAGCTGTTGTAACACATGTATCACCTGATGGTGATGGAATAGGATCTGTTACAGCGTTGTACAAAGCCATGAATAAATTAAAAAAAGATGTATCTATATTTATTGATGATGACGTACCTGAAATCTATAGATTCATGCCATACACAGATAAAATCACAAGACCATTTGACATATCAGTAGATCTGCTTATAACTGTAGATTGTGCTGATTCAGATAGAATGGGAAAGGCAAAAGAATTGCTTAAAAAAGTCCATAAGTCAATAAATATAGATCATCATATTTCGAACACTTTGTATGCTACTATGAATTACGTAGATACCAATGCAGCTTCGTCATCTGAAATAGTGTATCAGTTGATAAAAATATTAGGTATTGATTTGGACCAAGAAATTGCAGAATGTTTGTATGTTGGAGTTGTTACAGACACAGGACATTTTATGTACGGCTCAACTACATCATTTACTCATGAAGTTGCTGGTGATTTAATAAATAACGGTGCTTCTGTGGATAAAATATCCAATATTATTTTTCATAATATTAAATATGAGAAGCTTAAGCTAATAGGCAGAGTTATAAACAATATGGAACTTTATTTTGACGGAAAAGTTGCGTATATGGAGATATCAAGGGAAGATTTTCTTAGCACAAATACAAAATTAGAAGATGTAGAGAATATTGTAAATTATGGTAGAGATATAGATAGTGTGGAAATCGCTGTTATGCTGGTTGAAAAAGATGATTTTATAAAAGGAAGTTTACGCTCTAAAAAGTATGTGGATGTAAATAAATTGGCTAAAGAATTTGGCGGTGGTGGTCATGTAAGAGCATCAGGATTCTTAACAAAAGGCAGTATAAATGATGTAAAAGAAAAAATTTTAGATTTAATAAAATTTGAAATCAATGAGTGATTGAAAATGGATGGTTTTTTAAATATTTTGAAACCGCCAGGTATGACATCTCATGATGTAGTATCCTTTTTAAGGAAAAATTTTAATATAAAAAAAGTAGGCCATTTAGGAACCCTTGATCCGGGAGCAGCAGGTGTATTACCTTTATGTATAGGCAAAGCGACGAAATTGGCCCAGTTTGTAATGACGCAAACAAAGACATATAGAGCAGAAATAACTTTTGGTTTTTCTACAGATAGCATTGATAAATTTGGAAATATTACGAGTGTAATGCCTGTTAAAATTTTGGAACAGCATAAAATATCAGAAATTGAAAGTGTATTTAAAGGCAATGTTTTACAGATACCACCTATTTACTCTGCTAAAAAAGTTGATGGGAAAAAACTTTATCAATATGCACGAGAAGGTAAAACTATTGATATCAAGCCTTCTTTTGTGACTATATATGACATTAATGTGATATCTTACGAAGCACCGTACAAAATTATGTTTGACGTAAAATGTTCAAAAGGAACATATGTAAGAGCTCTTGTTCGTGATATTTGTGATTATCTGAATATTTCAGGATATATGTCAATGCTTATTAGATCAAGTGTTGGATCATTTACTTTAGAAAATTCATTTACATTAGAAGAAGTTGTAAGTGGAAAGTATAAAATAATGAAAATAGATGATATTATAACATTTCCTGGTGTCTGTCTTGGCAATGATGATTATCGTAAGATTGTGCACGGCAATCCTGTGAAAAATAAATACATAGATGCAAATGATGAATTAATAAAGTTATATAGTCCAGAACATTTCTTTGTTGGCGTTGGCAAAGTTGTAGGTGATAGAATCTATGTTGAACGATTGTTATTTGGAGCTGATGGCTAAGTGATAATAATAGATGAGTACAATACAGAAAAATACAATGATAAAAAAGTAATCGCTCTTGGAAACTTTGATGGGATTCATCTTGGACATCAAGAATTAATTAAAAAATCAGTAGAATTGTCGAAAACAAATAAAATGACGAGTTCTGTATTTACATTTAAACAACATACGACAAAGACGATATACAAATATGATTATCAGAAGCTATTGACAACTAACAGAAAAAAAATAGAGGAATTTTCTAAATTCAATTTAGATTACGCTATAATTTATGACTTTAATAAGGATTTTTCATTGTTATCTCCTAAGACTTTTATTGAGAGCATTTTAATTGACAAGTTAAATATGAAAATTGCGGTTGTAGGGGATAATTATAGATTTGGATACAATGCTAATGGTGATGTTTCACTTTTAAAAAAATTTTCGAAAATTTATAATTATGAAGTATATATTGTTGAACCTATAAAATTGAACGATATTCCAATAAGTAGTAGCTTTATACGTTCATTGATCCAGGAAGGAAATGTAGAAGAAGCAAGCAAATGTCTTGGGAGATATTTTAGCTTAGAAGGGTATGTCATTAGTGGTAGAAAAATTGGAAGAAATTTAGGATTCCCAACAGCTAATATTAAGATAGACATGGATTATATCTTACCATTAAATGGCGTATATATAACAAAAGTAAAAATAGGCAATAGACACTTCCTCGGTATAACAAATGTTGGAATAAATCCTACTTTTAATGTCAATAATTTATCTGTTGAAACGTATATTATAGATTTTAACGAAAATATTTATGGGTTGTTTATAGAAATTGAATTTATTAAGCGCATTCGAGATGAAATAAAATTCAATAGCAAAAAAGAACTTATAGAACAAATGAAAAACGATTATGCATTAGCAAAATCTTATAAATATATTTTACATAATTGATTTTTTGTGATAAAATTATATCCGTGATTACCATAGCTTTGATATTCGTTCACCGGCGATGTCAATGCTATTTGGCGAATTTATGAGTGGAGGTGAAATTATGTTAAACAAAGAGAGAAAAAATGAAATAATCGCTGAGAACAGGATTCACGAGAAAGACACAGGTTCTCCAGAAGTTCAGATTGCTTTACTCACTGAGAGGATTAACTCTTTAAATGAACATTTAAAAGTTCATAAAAAAGATCATCATTCAAGACGCGGTTTGCTTAAGATGGTTGGTCAGAGAAGAGGATTATTAAATTATCTAATGAAGAAAGATATGGATAGGTACCGTGCCATCGTTGAAAAGTTAGATTTAAGAAAATAGAGCGGGTAACCTCGCTCTTTTTTCTGTATTAATGATCAAATATTTGAAAAAATATATTAAAAGGATGAAAGGAGGATAATATGGAAAAGATTTTTGAACTTGACCTTGCAGGGAGAAAATTAATCGTTCAAACTGGAAAACTTGCACAATTGGCTAATGGTAGTGCTCTTGTTAGATATGGTGATACAGTTGTGCTGGTTACGGCTTGCGCTTCTAAAGAACCAAGAGAAGGAGTTGACTTTTTCCCTTTAAGTGTTGATTATGAAGAAAGACTTTATTCCGTTGGTAAAATACCTGGTGGTTTTATTAAAAGGGAAGGTAAACCTACTGAGAAAGCAATATTGACATCCAGATTAATAGATAGGCCAATAAGGCCACTATTTCCACATGGCTATAGAAATGATGTGCAAGTTATTGCTACTGTTTTATCTGTAGACCCTGATGTTCAGCCAGAGATAGTGGCAATGATAGGTTCTTCAGTTGCTTTATCTATATCTGATATTCCTTTTAACGGACCTACAGGTTCTGTATCAGTAGCACTTGTAGATGGGAATTTCATAATAAATCCTGACTTAGAAGCGAGAGAAAAAAGTGATTTGCACTTGACTGTCTCAGGTACAAAGGATGCTATAATGATGGTTGAGGCTGGTGCCAATGAGGTTCCAGAGGAAGTAATGTTAGATGCAATAATGTACGCTCATGAATACATAAAACAGATAGTAGAATTTATAGAAGGCATTGTAAAAGAAGTAGGACTTCCAAAAGCGGAAGTAATAGTGCATGAAATAGATGACAACTTAGAACAACAAGTTAGGGAATTTGCAACTGAAAAAATATATAATGCTTTAAGAACAGAAGAGAAAAAGGAAAGAAACGATAATATAGACAAAGTTGAGGAAGAAGTTTTAGAGCATTTTAAAGATGAATATCCAGACAATCTTGAAGATATTGATGAAGTTTTATATACAATTACAAAAGAACAGATGCGAAAAATGATCACTGAAGAAAAAATAAGAGTAGATGGTAGAGGATTAGATGATATAAGGCCAATAACATGCGATGTCGGTGTTTTACCTCGTACACATGGTTCAGCTATATTTACTCGTGGTCAGACGCAAGTTATGACAGTGGCAACATTAGGTCCTCTTGGTGATATACAGATTCTCGATGGTTTGGGTGACGAAGAATCCAAGAGATATATGCATCATTATAATTTCCCTCCTTTTAGCGTAGGCGAAACGAGGCCATTAAGAGGTCCAGGAAGGAGAGAAATAGGGCATGGTGCGTTAGCTGAGAGGGCATTAGAACCTATGATACCTTCAGAGGAGGAATTTCCTTACACAATCAGATTGGTCTCTGAAGTGTTAAGCTCAAATGGTTCAACTTCACAAGCAAGTGTATGCGGAAGCACATTGGCTCTTATGGATGCTGGTGTTCCAATTAAAGCACCAGTTGCAGGCGTTGCAATGGGTCTTATTAAAGAGGGCGATATAGTATCTATACTGACAGATATACAGGGAATAGAAGACTTTCTTGGTGACATGGATTTCAAAGTTGCAGGTACTGAAAAAGGGATAACGGCAATACAAATGGATATAAAAATAGCTGGCATTGATCGCGATATCCTTTCGTTAGCTTTAGAAAAGGCTCGAAAAGGTAGGTTATTTATATTGAATAAGATGCTAGAAACTATAAAAGAGCCAAGAAAGGAATTATCTCCTTATGCTCCAAGGATTATAAGCTTAAACGTCGATCCTGAAAAAATAAGGGATATAATCGGAGCAGGTGGCAAGACAATAAACAAAATAATAGCAGATACAGGTGTTAAAATAGACATAGAGGACGATGGTAGAGTATTTATATCATCAACCGATTTAAAAGCTGGCGAGAAAGCTAAAATGATCATTGAAGCAATAACAAAAGATGTAGAAGTAGGTTCAATTTATTTAGGAAAAGTGACAAGACTGGCTTCATTTGGTGCTTTTGTAGAAATTGCTCCTGGTAAAGAAGGATTGGTCCACATATCTAAGTTAGATAAAAAACATGTGAATAAAGTTGAAGATGTAGTAAATATTGGCGATGAAATTTTGGTAAAAGTAACAGAGATTGATAAACAAGGACGGATTAATTTATCGAGAAAAGATGCTTTGCCAGAAGAAACTAAAAATGACAAAGAAGTGTAAATGCATAAACCTCTTATGGTTTATGTTTTTTATTTATTGATAGTCAATAAAAAAGTAATATCTAATAACATCACCTAATAAAATTTATTAAGAAAATAAATTAGGTGGTGTTAGTCTTGAAGATATATTATATAAAATATCCCAAAAAAACTACCGTAATATTGATTTTAATAATAATTATTGCGATAATTTTATTAGGGATGTTGGTTAACCATTCTATTTCTACGTTTAAAACAAATGATCCTATTTATAAAGGCGATGCAAATAGTAAAAAGATAGCTTTTGCTTGCAACGTAGCGTGGGGGAATGAGTATATTCCAAAGATGTTAGAAATATTTAAATCAAACAATATAAAAATAACATTCTTTTTTGAGGGGCAATGGGCTGAGAAAAATCCAGAGATAGTCAGACAAATTGCAACCGATGGACATGAGATAGCAAGTCATGGGTATACACACGTTAAGTATACGCAGTGGAGCAAGGAAAAATATGCAGAGGATATATCAAAAGCAGGTGATGTACTTTTTAAAATAACTGGGAAAAAGCCTAATCTTTTTGCTCCACCATACGGTGACTTTAATGATGATGTAGTAAAAACCGCTGAAGATCTTGGTTATAAAGTAATCTTATGGAGTTTAGATACTATAGATTGGAGCAACCCAGGTGTTAATAATATTATCAATAGAATTGTAAAAAAAGCTCATAATGGCGCTATCGTTTTGATGCATCCAACAAAAGGCACCGTAGAAGCGCTGCCTACTATGATCAAAGAATTGGAAAGCAAAGGTTATGAAATAACTAGCGTTTCAAATGTTCTAAAATAAATGAGGAGGTAGTAAATGTACATACAAAAGAAAATTAACGATGTTAATGTAGTAGCGTATAAGATGCCATATGTTAATTCAGTGTATATAGGAATATGGATTAAAGTTGGTTCTCGTTATGAAAATAAAGAGAACAATGGAATATCACATTTTATTGAACACATGGTATTTAAAGGTTCAAAAAATAGAAGCGCAAAAGATATAGCGGAAGAAATTGATAATATTGGCGGACAGTTAAATGGATTTACAGGGAAAGAAAGCACTTGCTTTTATGTTAAAGTGTATAATTCATACATAGAAAAAGCAGTTGATGTACTTTTCGATATGGTGTTTAATCCACTTTTTAAAAGTGAAGATATAGAGAAAGAAAAAAATGTAGTTTTGGAAGAAATAAACATGAATAATGATTCTCCAGAGGATGTTGCTTATGATATGTTGGCAAACCTTACCTGGAAAGGTAACCCATTATCATATCCTGTTCTTGGCTATGAAGATACTGTAAAATCTTTTGATAGAGACACTATAGTCAAATTTTATAGAGAAAATTACTTTAAAGATAATATTGTTATTTCAATTGCAGGAAATTTTGATGACTCTATATTTGATATTATATCAAGAAAGACTTTATATATAAATTCTTGTAATAATGCCATTTCATTAGACAAACCTGACTGGAATAAGGGTATAGTATTAAAAAGCAAAGAATATGAGCAAGTAAACATATGTATAAGTATGCCTGGCATAAATTATTCATTTGACAGCATATATACATTATCTATTGTTAGCAATGCATTCGGAGGAGGAATGAGTTCCAGACTGTTTCAAAAAATTCGTGAAGAAGAAGGATTAGTATATTCGATCTACTCTTATCCGTCTACATATATTGACACAGGTGCTTTTACCATTTTTGCAAGTACTGCACCTGAAAATTTAAAATCGGTTTATGAACTGATCATAGAGGAAATTTTAAAAGTAAAAAATGATGGCTTTTCAGAATTTGAGGTAAACAAATTTAGAGAGCAGTTAAAAATCAGCATTTTAATGGATATGGATAGCATTAGCAGCAGAATGTCATCGATAGGTAAATCTCTGCTTTTTTTAAAAAAAGTTTATACTGTCAATGATATTGTAGATAAAATCGATTCAATTACATATGACGATGTTAACAATCTTGCGAAAAAGATATTTAATATTGAGCAATTGGGGATTTCAGTTGTCGGTGATATAAACGAAAAACAGATAGGATGGATGAAAATTGAATAATAAATTGATTTTGAAAATAAAAAAAACATATGATGCGAAAGATTTGCCTTTGCCAAAATATATGAGCAAGGGAGCTGCAGGTATCGACTTATATGCAAAAGTAGATGAAGACGTGGTTATTAAACCTGGTGAAATAAAATTGATAGGAACGGGTATTATGATACAGTTGCCTGAAGGTTATGAAGCACAAATTCGTCCACGGAGTGGACTTGCATTAAATAACGGTATAACCATGTTAAATTCTCCAGGTACTATAGACTCTGATTATAGAGGAGAAATTAAATTGATATTGATAAACTTTGGAAAAATTGATTTTATAGTTAAGAGAGGACTTAGAATCGCGCAAATGATAATAAATAAAGTAGAAATACCGGAAATTATTGAAGTGGATGAATTGGACGAAACTTTAAGAGGAAAGAATGGCTTCGGACATACAGGATTATAGATGAGTGATTTCGGAAACTAATTTCCAGCGTCATACTATGGCATAAATTAGAAATTAGATACAGAAAATAACAAAGCCTTTGCGATAAAATACTGAAAAGAGGAAAGAAAATGTAAAATAATGAAAATCAATTTAAAAAAAGAGTATAAGAAATAAAGCCTAATAAAATAGGTTTAAAAATTAACAGTATATGGAATCTCAATATTTATGCTACTCTACCTAATAATCCATCAAGCATAGAAATAAAATCAAACTTAGATTTTTTCAATCTAGCATCAAGATGGATATTAATAGAATGTATCATAATCCAGAAAGACCAACGCTTTTTGCCTCTGGTTTTAGATAGCTCCAACTCATAGTCATTAAGAAGCCTTTTGTTAACACGCTCAGAAGAAGTTCGCTTTTTCATCTCGCATTTCCATTCATCAGAACCACGTGGAATGACGGTAAACAAGCGAGGATCAGATGAAGGCTTCGTATAAACGGTTCTACCATAATCAGAAGAGGAGCACTTATCTTTACAATTACATGAATCAACTTTACCAGTCGCAAAAGGACAGCGCCATTTAATTCTGTTACGGTCTTTCATAAAACCATTGTAAACCATAGATAATCCTGCCATACAGACAGGAATACCATTTTCATTGATTTTAATAGTACCTTGGTACTTGCTGTTGTTTTTATTCTTCTTATTAAGCGGAATTACAGGTTTAATATTCCACTTATTAAGAAGATGATAAGTAGGGTAATTATCATGAGCACAATCACCAATAAATTTATCAAAAACGAAATCAGGATACAAAGCCCTTGCTTCAGACAAAGCAATAATAGCAGTAACACCATCATAACGAGGAGCCTCAACCAAGCGAAGATAAATCGGAATATCAGATTTAAGCTCTTCGTTGTATGTCACTAAAAAATAACCAGAATAACCATAAAACCATGTCTCATGATAACTATCCCAACCATAGCGAGCATCGGGGTCAGAGAACTTGCGATGGCAGTCACAATTAAATATACCCTTATTAGCACAATCACAAGTTCTAATACCGAAAGGACTTCCGCCGGTTTTAATACAAGTACCGTCACCGGAGATAGTAAGTTTTTCAATATCACCGAGGATGCCATCATTGGCGGAAGGCCTAACAGCAACATCGGCAAAAATTTGTTGAAGAAGCTTCTCAGGTCTTGACTCAAAAATTTTACCCTGTAAAGCCAAATCAACAAATTTCTGTATAATACCAGGGTGGCGTGGTGGGAGCTTCTGATTTTTAGCAAGTTTTTTACGTGGTTTGCGTTTAAAAGGATGTAGAGAATCCTGTCGGTCTTTTTCAATATCAGGATCCTCAAGCCATAACCTGTTAATCAAGTCATAATGAGTACCAACACCAGGAATATTATCAGGAGATACGCCAATCATGTAACACAAAAGGTCATCATGATGAAGCATGTAAACCCATTTAGTAATACTGTGACATTTAAGAAGAGACATAAGTACAAAAGACCGAAAAACTTCAGGCTGATTTTTGGCTGGAGAACCAGTATTAGAGTAATAAGGTTCCAGTACAGGTTTAAGAACATCAAGATCTAAATTATAGAGTTTAGATAAAGCTTCAGAAAATTGAATGACACGATTTTTATCTGAAGCATAAATGGGTTGAATATTTTCGACAAGGAAAGACTGATAATCAGGATGCGAACGCCATGCGCCCAACATAAAATCACCTCAATAACAAGTAGTATGGTAAAAACACCATCCATTTCGATTATTGGGGCGATTTAAAAAAGTCAAGATAGAATGTAACCATATATGTTAAATAAAGGGAAATATAAAGAAAAAATCTTACAATGTAAATAAAGATGTAAATGAATTGGAAATCGAAAAAGGATTTCAGAATGAAATTTTGGGGGATAAATTTAAAAGATGTCTCCTGAAATTCAGATATATCAGGCAACAGAAATTGCCGAGAATATTCTAGATGAGAAAGGAGGATACGATGAGACTAAGTGAATTTGGCAACAAAGAAATTGTAAACTTAAATGATGGCAAAAGGCTTGGTTTAATTGAAGATTCAGATCTTATAATCGATGAAAATACTGGAAAGATTAATTCAATTGTTGTCTATGAAACAAAAGGATCTATTTTTAGAAGCAGGCCTAATTACATAGAGATTCCTTGGGATTTTATAAAAAAGATAGGAAATGATATGATAATTGTGGAAGTCGAGCTTGATAAAATGAGAAAATTTTTATGATTGCTAATAAAGGAAAGGAAAATATCCTTTCCTTTATTAGCATAATAAAGTATAATAATATTAAATTTATTTTATTTTGCATGATGTATATGAAAGGGTGGTTATTACGAATATTATTGTTCAGAAATTTGGTGGCACATCTGTCTCAACGTCTGAAAGAAGAAATATGGCGGTATCAAAAGTAGTAGATGCTATTGAACAAGGATTCATGCCAGTGGTAGTAGTATCTGCAATAGGAAGAAGTGGAGATCCGTATGCAACTGATACTTTAATAAATTTTGCCAAGTCAATATATAAGGATACTCCTAAAAGAGAACTTGATATTTTAATGTCATGTGGTGAAATTATTTCAAGTGTCATATTTTCAAATGTCTTGATGAGCAAAGGCTATAAATCAAAAGTTTTTACTGGAGGACAAGCGGGAATAATTACGGATGATAATTTTGGAGATGCAGAAATAATAAGAGTAGAGCCACAATATCTTATTGACGCATTAAATCAAAATATAATTCCTGTAGTGGCTGGATTCCAAGGTATTACAGTTGATGGTGATATAACGACTTTAGGCAGAGGTGGCAGTGATACGACTGCTGCATTATTAGGTGAAGCATTGAAAGCATATGCCGTAGAAATTTATACAGATGTAGATGGAATCATGACAGCAGATCCCAGAATCGTCTCAAATGCTCATATATTGAAGCGAATAAGCTATAATGAAGTTTTTCAATTAGCGGAACAAGGTGCAAAAGTGATACATCCTCGAGCTGTAGAAATTGCGATGCGAGGCAATATACCTTTAGTAATAAAAAATACAATGAGCGATAGTCCGGGAACTATTATTACTCAATACAACAATGTTTACAATAACATTTATGACTCTGATAACCTTGTTACAGGTATAGCTAATATGAACAATAGAGTTCAAGTTATTATTGAATTAAATAGAGATGATAAAGATATTTTTGGGAAGATTGCAGAAGCTAAAATCAGTATTGACCTTATAAATGTCTTTCCTGATAGGAAAATATTCACCATATCGGAAGCTGATTTATCAAAATTAGAAACGCTGTTAAAAGAAAATGATGTTAAATACGCGATAAAGAAAAATTGCAGCAAAGTTTCGATAATTGGCAATAGAATACGTGGTGTTCCAGGTGTTATGGCTAGAATAATAAAAGCATTATCTGATAATAATATAGAGATTTTTCAAACGGCAGATTCTCACAATACTATTTCATGTCTTGTAAGTCAAGATAAGGCAGATATAGCTGTGAAGGTTTTACACGATGAATTTAAGCTTGAAAGCTATAATTAGTGCATAATATGCACTAATTTTTTTATACTAATTTTATAGGAGAGTGATAAAATGGGTATGTTAAAAAATGAAGATTTGCCTGTGCAAACTGGTACGGCAGTACAGCAGAATATACAGAGCTTTGGGCAGACAAATTTGCCAAATTTCGAAAGTAGTATTCATTGTCTGACAATAATAGGGCAAATAGAAGGACATATGATATTACCACCACAGAATAAGACTACGAAATATGAACATATAATACCGCAACTAGTAGCAATTGAAGAAAATCCTCAGATAAAGGGTCTTTTAATATTGCTAAACACAGTTGGTGGAGATGTAGAAGCTGGTTTAGCTATCGCTGAAATGATTTCCAGTTTATCAAAACCTACAGTTTCAATTGTATTAGGTGGCGGACACAGCATAGGTGTTCCACTTGCAGTTTCATCGAATTATTCTTTCATTGTTCCCAGCGCGACAATGACTATACACCCAATAAGAATGACAGGTTTAGTTATAGGCGTACCTCAAACATTTGATTATTTTAATAAAATGCAGGATAGAATAGTTGAATTTGTAATAAGAAATTCAAGAATTAAAAGAGATGCTTTTATGAATCTGATGTTAAAGATAGGAGAGCTGGCAAATGATGTTGGAACTATCCTGGTTGGAAAAGAAGCAGTAGACTATGGATTGATAGATGAAGTTGGAGGTGTTTCAGAAGCAATTGAAAAACTTCAACAATTAATTAAAGAGAAAGAAAATAGGTGATTTTATGCTATACACTATAATTCCTTACGAGCTCGTCTTTCAAAAGTGTGATGAAATAAAAGACAATTATATTGAAACAAATATAGAAGGAAAAACATTCATTTTAGAAAGAGAAGGTGATAAATACAAAATAATAAGAATGTACTCTACGAATCCAAACGATTATCTAAAAACTAAATACGCACCTGGAACTACAATTGATTTCAAAAAAAATCAAATTGTGCTATAATAGATGTGTTTAACACATCTATTTTTTTGATAAAAAGGATTTTTATATAAAATGTAGAATTAATTATTGGGTGATAATTATGAAATCAAAGACTAAAGAAAAATACAACAATGAAATAGTTGGAATAATTTTGCTTACTTTTTCGATTATTTCTATGATAAGCCTTTATTCTGACAAGACAGGTATAGTAGGGAAAGAATTGGTAATTTTATTGAAAAGTCTTTTCGGCGTAGGTGCGTATGCAATATCGCTATTAATTTTAGTGTATTCATTGTTTCTTTTATTTAAAAATAAGAATTTTTTAGACTATAAAAGAATCATATGTTTGTTAATAACATTTCTGTGTTTTATAAATATGGTTCAGATATATTTTTATGATAATATTGGATATTTTAAAAATTATGTTTTAGATAGCATTAAGCACGGACTAAATGGGTCAGGTGGAGGGATTGTTTCTGCAATAACTGTCTTTGTACTTGTTAAGTTTTTGGGAGTTATAGGAAGTTGGTTGTTTCTGATTTCTACATTAATCATCAGCATCATACTTATTACAGATATATCACTTATTGAAAGCATAAAATCAGTATATAGACAGATGTATAAGCTTATAGAAAAATATAAAAACAAAAAAAAGACATTAGAATTTAATAATGAAAATATACTACGTGACATTGTAGAAAAGCCAGACGAAAAAAAATTATCCAGAAAAAAAATTGCAAATAACGAAGAACAACAATTAAAGATAATACAACCGTACTTAGAAGAAAAAGAGGAAACAGAGGAGAAAAAAGATCAGAGCGAAGATGAAGTCAAAATCTCAAAGATAGAAAATAAAGGAAGAACTTACGAGAATTATATTTATCCACCTATTGAATTGCTTAAAGAAGGTATACCACACCAAAAAGTCAACAATAATTTAATCATAGAAAATGCCAAGAAATTAGAAGAAACGCTTAAAAATTTCGCTATTGATGCTAAAGTAGTGCAAGTCAGCAGGGGGCCAGCTATTACAAGATTTGAATTGCAACCAAGCCCTGGAGTCAAAGTCAGCAGAATAGTCAGTTTAACAGACGACATTGCATTAAGTCTTGCAGCACCTTCCGTTAGGATAGAGGCTCCAATCCCAGGGAAATCTGCAATTGGGATTGAAGTCCCAAATGAAAAAATATCTGTTGTAACACTTAGAGAAGTTATAGACACTAAAAAATTTAGGGAAAGCAAGTCCGATCTAACAATAGGATTAGGGAAAGACATTGCTGGAAACATAGTTATAGCTGATTTATCAAAAATGCCTCATTTATTAATTGCTGGTGCTACTGGCTCAGGCAAAAGTGTTTGCATTAACACTTTAATTGTGAGTTTGTTGTACAAAGCTTCACCTGATAAAGTTAAAATGATTTTAATAGATCCTAAAGTTGTTGAATTGAATATTTACAATGGCATACCGCATTTGCTAACGCCGGTTGTTACAGATCCTAAAAAAGCCGCTGGCGTCCTTAATTGGGCAGTAAATGAAATGACAGAAAGATATAAAGCATTTGCAGAAAACAATGTAAGAGATATTGAAGGGTATAATAAAATCCATGGCATTGATACAATGCCTAAGATAGTCGTTATTGTAGATGAATTATCAGATCTCATGATGGTTTCACCAGCAGAAGTTGAAGAATACATATGTAGACTGGCCCAAATGGCAAGAGCTGCAGGTATATATTTAGTAATTGCTACACAAAGACCATCAGTAGATGTTATAACTGGCGTCATAAAGGCAAATATACCATCTAGAATTTCTTTTGCTGTTTCATCACAAATAGACTCAAGAACTATTTTAGACATGTCTGGTGCCGAGAAATTGCTAGGAAAGGGAGACATGCTTTATTACCCGATTGGCGAATCCAAACCAATTCGAGTGCAAGGTGCATTTATTTCAGATAAAGAAGTTGAAGAAATCGTAAATTTCTTAAAGTCAAATGCTAATGAGCCAAAATATGAAGAAATAATCGTCGAGTCAAAAAGTACATTAAACAAAGAAATAGAAGAAGATGAATTGATGAATGATGCAATTAAAGTAATTGTAGAAACTGGACAAGCTTCCATATCTATGCTGCAAAGAAGGCTTAGGATAGGCTATGCAAGAGCCGCAAGAATAATAGATCAGATGGAGCAAAAAGGAATAATAAGTGGATACGACGGCTCTAAACCAAGGCAAATATTGCTATCAGAAGAAGAAATAAAAAGAATAATAAACGGTTAATATTTCTTTACAATGTGGTTTATATGGTATATACTTTTCTTTGTAAATACAAAAAAGTTAAGGAAGGAGCTTCAAATGGTAAATGTCGGAATAATATCTCTTGGATGTGCGAAAAATATCGTTGATTCAGAGAAAATGTTAGGAATAATAAAGAAAAAAGGATTTAATATAGTAAATAATGAAAATGATGCTGACGTTTTGATTATAAATACATGTGGATTCATCGAAAGTGCAAAAAGAGAATCTATCGATTATATACTGGAAATGGGCAAATTGAAGAAAAAGAGATTAAAATCTTTAATTGCATCTGGATGCTTATCAGAAAGATATAAAGATGAACTTTTGGAAAGTCTTCCTGAATTAGATGCTGTAATAGGTACTGGCGATTTTTTAAAAATTGCAGATGTAATTGAAGATACATTGAAGGGAAAGCGAATCTTAGAATATGGGCATGCAAACGAATTGGACGATAAAGACTCACCGAGAATATTAAGCACGCCAAAACATTACGCGTATTTGAAAATCTCAGAAGGATGCAATAATAAGTGTTCATTCTGCATCATACCAAAATTGAGAGGGCGTTACAGAAGCGTCAAAATAGAAGATTTGCTCAATGAAGCAAAAATGTTAGCTGAGAATGGTGTCAAAGAGTTAATATTGATTGCTCAAGATACCACAAAGTATGGCATTGATATCTACAATAAATACATGTTGCCAACTTTATTGAGAAAGTTGGCAAATATAAATGGAATAAAATGGATTAGAATACTGTATGCATATCCAGACAGTATTACAGATGAACTTATTGATGAGATAAAGACAAATGAAAAAGTGCTAAAGTATATAGATATACCGTTGCAACATTCAAATGATGAAGTTTTAAGACGAATGAAAAGAAATACAACGAGAAAAAAGATTGAAGATACAATTGAAAAGCTTAAGTCTATTCCTGGAATGATAATTAGAACAACGTTTATTGTTGGTTTTCCAGGGGAGACAGATGATGAATTCGACGATTTAAAAAAATTTATTGTAGAAAAAAAGTTTAATAAATTAGGTGTATTCACATATTCCAGAGAGGAAGATACTGAAGCTTATGATATGCAAAATCAAATATCAGAACAAATTAAGCAAAAAAGATATAATGAAATAATGCTTTTGCAAAAGAATATATCACTTGAATATAATAAGAGATTAATTGGCAGTGAATTTGAAGTAGTGGTAGAAGGACAAAAAGATGGACTTTATTATGGAAGAAGCTATATTGATGCCCCAGATATCGATGGAATAACGTTTTTTAAGTCAAATAAGAAGTTAAACATTGGCGATTTTGCTAAGGTTAAGATCACAAAAGCTTTTGATTATGATCTAATGGGGGAGTTGTTGTGAACGCAGCAAATAAGATTACAATTGCAAGATTGATTTTAGTTCCTTTTTTTATAATTGTAATGTTGTCAGGAATTAAATACTCAAATATAATTGCGGCTTCTTTATTTTTAGTTGCATCATTGACTGACAAGTTAGATGGATATATTGCAAGAAAATACAATCAAATTACGAATTTAGGCAAGTTTATGGATCCTCTTGTGGATAAAATAATGGTTTCATCTGCTTTAATTGTCTTAATACAGTTAAACCGTATACAAAGTTGGATCGTCATAGTTATTCTTTGCAGGGAATTTATAATAACTGGATTAAGAGCAGTCGGAGCAGATAAAGGCATTGTAATTGCAGCCAGCAATCTTGGTAAATATAAGACGACATTTCAAATCATAGCTATAATATCGCTGATGCTAAATAATTATCCATTTGAATATGTGTTTTTCCCATTTTCAACTATAGCTGTGTACTTAGCGTTGTTTTTTACAGTTTATTCTGGAATTGATTATGTTGTGAAATGTAGAAACATAATTTTAGGATGAGAAGGTGCATTTTATGAAATGTGAGATAATATCTGTTGGCACAGAGCTTCTTCTAGGGCAAATTGTGAACACAAATTCAAAATTTATATCTGAGATGCTTACTACACTTGGAATAGATGTTTATTTTCAAACCAATGTAGGTGACAATAAAAGCAGACTTTTAGAGTGCCTTAAAATTGCTTCAGAACGTTCTGATTTGATAATTTTAACAGGCGGTTTAGGACCAACAATTGACGATTTAACAAAAGAAACTGTTGCTGAGTTCTTTTCATTAAGGCTTGTTGAAGACATTGATACAAAGCTTAAAATTCAATCATACTTTAAAAGGTCAAAGAGAAATCTAACCCAAAATAATTACAAGCAGGCTTTATTCCCGGAAGGGGCTAAAATTTTACCAAATGACAATGGTACAGCTCCTGGTTTCATTATAGAAAAAAACAAAAAGATAGTAGTTGTTTTACCTGGTCCACCATCAGAATTAATACCTATGTTTAAAAACTATGTATATTCATATCTAAAACCTTTAAGCGATGAGATAATTGTTTCTAAAGTCATAAAGATGTTTGGTATTAGTGAATCACAGGTTGATGAGATGGTAAATAATTTGCTTGTGTCACATAATCCTACTGTTGCTCCACTTGTTGGAAATGGATTTGTCACGTTGAGAATAACTGCAAAATCAGATGATCCTCTAAAAGCAAAATACATGATTGATGAATATGAAAAAAATATAAGAGAGCTTTTAGGCGAATACATTTTTGGAGCAGATGATGATACATTGGAATCTGTGGTTTTAAACTTATTAAAAACAAAAAAACTTACACTTTCTACTGCTGAATCATGTACGGGTGGATTGTTATCTGAAAAAATCACTGATATACCAGGTGCGTCTGAAGTATTTAAATTTGGAACTATAACGTACAGTAATGAGTCAAAAGAAGGAATTTTAGGTGTATCTAAAAGCACCATAGAAAAATATGGAGCAGTCAGTGAAGAGACTGCGAGGGAAATGGCTGTCAATGTAAAAAATATTGCAAAAACAGATTACGGTATATCTATTACAGGTATAGCCGGCCCCAGCGGTGGTACAATTACTAAACCTGTTGGCTTAGTCTATATAGGTTTAGCATATAAAGATACGGTATACATAAAAAAAATAATTTCAAATGGAGATAGAGGTAAGATAAGATTAAATTCTGCCATGAATGCTTTAGATATGCTTAGAAGACATTTAAGCGGTTTAAAAATTGACTATTGAATGTTACTAATATATAATTGAATTATGAATATTGCCGAATTTTGGCGGGAGGAGAAATTATGATAGAAAAACAAAAAGCCCTTGACATGGCCATAAGCCAAATTGAAAGACAGTTTGGGAAAGGCTCCATAATGAGACTTGGCGATAATAGCAAGCTTAATATCGATGTGATTTCTACTGGCTCTATAGATTTAGACATAGCTTTAGGAGTTGGAGGAGTTCCAAGGGGAAGAATAATAGAAATATTTGGTCCAGAGTCTTCAGGCAAGACGACAATTGCATTACATATATTAGCTGAGGCGCAGAAATTGGGAGGCACAGGTGCTTTTATAGATGCTGAACACGCTTTAGATCCTGTGTATGCTAAAAATGTAGGTGTCAAAATAGATAATTTGCTGGTTTCTCAACCGGATACTGGTGAACAGGCTCTTGAAATTGTCGAAGCTTTGGTTCGAAGTGGCGCTGTAGATGTGATTGTTATTGACTCTGTAGCTGCTCTCGTGCCGAAAGCAGAGATAGATGGAGACATGGGCGATGCACATGTTGGACTTCAAGCAAGGCTTATGTCGCAAGCTTTAAGAAAGTTATCTGGTGTTATAAGCAAAACAAAATCTGTAGCTGTATTTATAAATCAGTTGAGAGAAAAAGTTGGTGTAATGTTTGGAAATCCCGAAACGACACCTGGTGGAAGGGCATTAAAATTTTATTCTACAATTCGTCTGGATGTAAGAAAAGTGGATGGTATAAAACAAGGTAATGATATTGTAGGAAACAGAACTCGGGTAAAAGTCGTAAAAAATAAGGTTGCGCCACCTTTTAAACAAGCAGAATTTGACATTATGTATGGAGAAGGTATATCAAGAGAAGGAAGTATTTTAGATTTGGCTGCAAGTATCGATATAATTGACAAAAGTGGCGCATGGTATTCATATGGTGACATAAGACTTGGACAAGGCAGAGAAAATGCAAAACAGTATTTGAAAGAAAATAAAGCAATTGCTGATGAGATAGAAAACAAAATCAGAGAAAATTTTAATCTTTTGGTAACAACAAAAAAATCTATCATCGATGATGAAGTTGAACAAGATTAGTAACCCTGTAGAGGGTTATTTTTCTATAAAAGGTGATTGAATGAAGATAACAAATATAGAAAAACAGAAAAACGATAATATGCGATTTAACGTTTATATAGATGATAAATACGCTTTTTCAGTTTCTTACGAAGAAAAAGAAATGTTTAAGTTAGAAAGCGGCGTTGAAATTGACAAAGAACAATATAATTATTATGTAAACTACTTGGTATTTAAAAATGCATATAACGATGCTATTAGAATTCTATCTTATGCTATGAAAACAAAAAAAGAGCTATGTGAGAAACTGCGCTTAAAAGGATATAGCGATTCTGTAATTAGTGATGTCATAAATAAGCTTATAGATTTGCATTATTTGGATGATGAGTATTACGCAGAGGTATATGTAAAAGAAAAGAAAGAGCGCCTTTTCAGCAAGTATAGGATTTACAATGAACTTATAAGAAAGGGAATAGAACCTTCTTTAATTGAGATTAAACTTTGTGAACTATATGATAATGAAGTAGAAGTAATTCAAAAATTAATTAGAAAAAAAAGTGTTTCCTCCAATGATAAGTTAAAAATCAAAAATTATCTATACAGAAAGGGATTTAAAATCGAAGATATAAATAAAGTCCTCTCAGATGAGGAGGTTTATTAAATTGTTAAATAGTTCTAAGTTGATTCCTTTGCTTAATGCATTAATAAGCAGCGAAAAAAGTATGCTTAATAATATATCAAATGATTTAAAGAATGCAATCAATGAATTTAATAAAGCTAAAGGTGTTGAGGATGAACTTGTAAAAAAGATAAAATCCAGCAAAACATCTTGGTTAACTGCAATTCCGCTTGAAAGTTTAAATAGCACAAATTTTGTCAGCGATATTATAAAAGACTACAGTGTACTTGCAGTGGATGGCTCACAAATTATGCCTGATAGACATGAAATCAGATTGTGCTATTTAATAAATATAGGTTATGTAATATTTACCTATGGTGAAGATTCAGGTGCAGAATTAAAATCTGAACCGTATCTGTATTTTAAGGAAGAAGATTTATTTAAGGAATATGCAGGTGTTAAAGCTTTAGTTACTCCTAAGGATATAACATTTAAGAGAACAATAATGGAGTATAAAAAAATTTCCGAATGTATCTCTAAAATAAAGAGCAAAAATAAGATAGCGTTCGTTGATGGGACACTGATAGAATGGATGGTACAGGGGGAACCTGATGAACAGAATATAATCGATAGTGTTCTTGCGACTTTTGATTATGCACAAAAATCTGATACACCTATAGTCGGTTATATAAGTTCTCCAAAAAGCAACGATTTTATAAATATGTTGCGTATATCGCTGTGTCCACAAGATCCAGTAAATTGTAGCAATTGCCCATATTTGAAAAATGATAAAGAATTACCTTGTAGTGTCATAAACAAGTTAAACGATGCTGATCTTTTTTTGAAAATACTTAATGAAGGAGAAAGATCTCCGTTGTTCCTAAGCACATCCCATATTTTAGAAAACTATGGTCAGCACAAAATTGCATTTTTTTATTTAAATACAGGAAATGAAATTGCACGAATAGAGATTCCATACTGGGTTGCAACCGATAGAAGAAATTTAGATTTAGTTCATTTTATATGTTATGATCAAGCCAAAAAAGGAAATGGGTATCCAATATCACTGTCAGAAGCACATGAACAAGCTGTTGTTACTGGCGCAGATAGGGAACAATTCTATAATATTTTTTCGAACTTATATGTAAGAAGCGGCTTGAAAGTATCTCGATCGTATAAATCGCAAAGGAAAAGGAGTAGTATTCTATGAATCAGAATCATATAGGTGAAGTCATAGAAACCAGTACGCAGAAATTTTTGTGTCAATCGATAAAATTAAATGATGGTCCTGATTTTGGAAGTTTTGTAAAAACAACATCAAACGATATAACTATATATGGAATTGTATATAATGTCTCTACAATGAGCGATGACCAAAGTAGAAAACCAGTAGCTTTTGGATTGTCTGAAGAAGAGTTGAAAATGCAGCAGCCACAAATTTTTGAATTAATGCACACGTATTTTGAAGTGCAAATAATTGGATATAAAAAAGACAGATACATTGGATTAATTCCACCTAAACCAGCTAAAATACATGCTTTTACATATCTATGCGATGAAAGTGATTTAAAATGTATAAGGGAAAATCTCAATTATATAAAGTATATATTAAATAGCAAAACAGGGATTGAAGATGAATTAATAGCAGCAGCCATAAGGAATTTATATTCTCACGATTCTGATGAAAAAACATATTTGATTGAAGTTGGCAAAGAGTTGATAAGATTGTTAAAGAATGATTTTGACAGGTATGTGACCATAAAAAGGATGTGTAATATATGAAAGGGAAAATTTTTAGAGGATCTATTTCATCTGGTTTAGATGTTAAACTTATAGGTGACAGCATTATAGAAGATGTTAAGGTTGGCAATTTTATAGTAGTAACCGGCAAGAAAAACAAATATTTATGCATGGTAACCGATATAAAGTATGAAGCTGTTAATCCTCAAATAATGATCAGTGGAACAGATTTTGACAGTGAAATAGATGAGAAAATAATAGAAGGTACAGGAGTATACGGTGTTGTCACATTGTCACCTATGATACAAATAGATGAAAGCAAAAATCCTTTAACAGTAAAATCGATACCTTCTTATGGTTCTTATGCATTAGATGCAGATAAAGAAGATATATATGCTGTTTTCGGAGAACCATCAGAAGAAAATTTTTACATCGGTACACCGCCTGAAATGGATACACCAATTTGTATTAATTTAAAAAGGTTAGTAGAAAGAAGCACAGGTATTTTTGGCCGAGCTGGAACTGGAAAAACGTATTTGACGCGGTTATTGTTGTCTGGTTTAGTAAAATCAAATTTAGCAGTTAGTCTTATTTTTGATGCTCATAATGAATATGGTTATGGTGCAAAAAGCGAAAATAGCGGCTATGTAAAAGGGCTAAAGCAATTATTCGGAAGTAAAGTTGCAATATTTACTTTAGATAGAGAATCTTCTTTGAGGAGACAGGTACCTATTGATGGCGTTTTAAACATTGCCTACAATCAAATAACTCCGGATGATATTTTGTTGCTTAATTCCATGTTGAATCTAAATACTACAGCAATTGAAAGTATTTATCAAATAATGAAAAGGGAAGGTGACAATTGGCTGTATAATTTCCTTAATATAGATGCTTCGGAAATTGATGAATATGCATTAGATATAGGTGCTAATGCCAGTTCTCTTCAAGCTTTAAGAAGAAAGTTGGAGAGATTTACGAAGCTTCCTTTTTTGATGGAAGTTGTCCCTAACGATTGTATAAAACAAATAATGGATTACTTGCAAAATGGTATAAATGTCGTTGTTGAATTTGGAAATGTGTCAACATTGGGTTATATGCTTGTAGCGAATATCATAACAAGGCATATACATGATATGTATGTAAAAAAATCTGAGGAAGCTATAGCTAATAACGGAAAAGGTCCCATACCTTTAATCATCACAATAGAAGAAGCTCACAGATTTTTAGATCCTTCAATTTCTAAAGAGACTACTATGGGAGAAATAGCAAGGGAAATGCGGAAATACAATGTGACTTTATTGATTGTAGACCAGAGGACATCCCAAATTGATTCAGAGGTAATGTCTCAAATTGGGACAAAGATTACTTGTCGATTAGAGGATGATAACGACATTAATTCGTTTTTATCTGGTGTAAATAATGCATCGAAATTGAGAAATGTATTAGCAAGTCTTGACCAAAAGCAACAGGCTTTAATATTGGGACATGCTGTACCTATGCCTGTTGTGATTAAAACGAGAAACTACGACCAAGAATTTTATAAAGATATTTCGACTTACGATGATTCTGATTTTATAAATAAACCATTTTTAGAATTGATGGAAAAAGAAAAAATCGATGAGCTATTTCCAGACTGATTAGAAGAAGGTGAAACAAATGATAAATATTGCACATACAGCAGATATTCATATTGGAATAGAGAATTACGGTATTATAAACAAAAAAACAGGATTAAATACTAGATTAGAAGATTTTCTAAATGCGTTTGATCGGTTTGTAGATTATTCTATAGAGAATTGTGACATAGCAGTTATTTCAGGCGATATGTACAAATCCAGGGAACCTAATCCTACTCAGCAAAGAGAACTGGCAAAAAGAATAAAACGTCTTTCAGAACATATTCCTGTTGTTATAAACAACGGAAACCATGACCAACCAAATTCTGATTCGAAAGCAAGGGCTTTTGATATATATAAAATTTTAGATGTAAAGAACGTATATGTAGCCAACAAACCTGATATTTTTCTTATTGAAACTAAGAATGGTCCATTGCAAGTTGCGTGTCTTCCGTATTTTCCTAAAAGTTTTCTTTTGAAACTTGAAGAAAGCAAAAATTTAAGTATAAATGAGATAAACAAAAAAATGATTGAAAAAATAAATACTATCATTGATATTCTTACGGCAAAACTTGATCCTTCTATACCATCAATTTTATCAGCTCATGTATCCGTAACAGGAGCTATCACCAGCAGTGAAAAAAGCATTATGATTGGAGATGAAGTTGTTGTACCAATAAGCGTAATTGCTAGACCGCAATACAAATACATTGCATTGGGTCATATACATAAATATCAAGTAGTATGGGATATGCCACTTGCCGTATACAGTGGCAGTATAGAGAAAATAGATTTTGGGGAAGAAAGAGACGAAAAAGGTTTCTGTCACGTCATTATCGATGGACAGAATGTTACACATAAGTTTATCACTACGAATTCCAGGCAGTTTAAAACTATCAATATCGAAATAAAAGATGATTCTTATCCTACTGAAGAAATATTAAAAGCAGCTAAAAAATACGATTTAAAAGAGTCAATTGTCAGACTAAACTTAAAAATCACAAAGGATATCGATAAACACATCAGGTACAGAGAAATAAGCAAATATTTTAATGAAAATTCTTATTATTTTGTTGGCATAAAAAAAGAATTTGATGCTGATAAAGGTGCTTTAAGAAATCCTGAAATAAATGAACAGCTTAATCCAATTGACGCTCTATCGAAATATTTTTTGTCTGTTGATTTAGATGTTGATAAAGATGAACTTCTAAAAAGAGCTTCCCTCTTATACAAAGAACTAATAGAAGAGGTGAACAAATAAATGGTTCCAATAAGGCTTACGTTGAAGAATTTTATGTCATATTCTGAAAACGAAGTAATGGATTTTACAAGATTTCATATTGCTGCAATTACAGGTAAAAATGGGAATGGTAAATCATCACTTTGGGATGCTATAACATGGTGTATTTGGGGAAGAGCTAGAGGTTTAGATGGTGCTGGTAGAGGCAGTGATGATCTTATAAGAATTGGTGCTGATGAGATGGAAGTAGAATTCATATTCAAAATAAATAATACTAAATATCGAATTCTAAGAAAGAAAAAAAGAAATTCAAGTTCCATCCTTGAATTTCATATAATAGGAGATGATGGAACATTAAAATCATTGACTCAAGAAAGATTAGAAGATACAAGAGACAAAATTGAAAGCACTATCATGTTAGATTATGATACTTTTGTTGCTTCATCTTTCATGCCACAAAACAAGTATGGCTTTTTTTCTGAGGCTGATTCGACAAAAAGAAAGGAGATATTTTCTGAGGTCCTGGGCTTAGATATATACGATAGATTGCAGGAGAAAGCTAAAATAAAGCGCAATGAATACGAGAAAAAGGTAAATATTATAGATGAACAATTGAAACTGTATATGAATGAAGTAAAAGATAAAAATGAGTTAGTTTACAAAAGAGATGAACTTTTAAAAAAATGCAGTGAAAAAAAATGCGAAATTGACAGGTTGAGCATTGATTTAAACGAATTAGATGAAAAAAAACGCTACATGGATGATAACATAATAAAATACAATGAATATAGTGAAAGAATAAAGTTTAACGAAAAAGTAATCTCAGAATACAAGATTATGATGGAGGATATGAAAAATAAAATAAATGAAGTAAATAATCTTTTGAAGGATGAAAGTGAAATCCTTGAAGGATATAATACATTTAAATTTGTAAAAGAACAGCTAAAAGAGCTTGAAAAAAAATATACTGATTTTAATCAGCTTGAAAGAGAAAAAATCCAAATTGAAACTAACATAAATATATTGAGAAAAGAAACTCAGTTGGAACTAAAGAATTTACAATTTAAATACAATGATACTTTACTAAGGTACAATGAAATAGAAAATAATGTTTCAAAATTACGTGAATTGGAAAAAGGCCTACAGGAAATTGATAATTTACAAGAAAAAATAAAATTAAACGATGAAGAAATTCAAAAATCTACTCAAAAAATAGCTGAATATAAAGTTCAACTGGACAATTTTAATAAAAAGACGGAAGAACTTAAAGAAAACTACAAAGCAATATTGCAAACTGGTGCAAAATGTCCATTGTGTAATTCACCGCTTGATGAAAATAAAAAAAGCGGTTTGCTGAATGATATCAAAAAAGAAATAAATGATATATCAAATAAGATATATGCAATAAAAGATGAAATTTTAAAAGAGCAAAACAATATAAGATTTTTAAAAAAAGAACGAGAAAATCTGTTGATGCTTCAAAATAAACGGGAAAAGTTAATAGCTAACATAGATTCACTTAAAAATGCTATTGCTGAAAAAGAAAGCTTATTAAATCTACTAAACGAATTAAAGAAAAAAATTGACGATGTTAATAATTATTTGGCAAATGAATCTTTTGCTTCTGCTGAAAAAGATAAATTGTCAGATGTTGAAACTAAATTAAAAAATTTAAACTTTTCAATTGAGCTTTATGAAAATATAAAGAATAAATATGAATTATATAGAGACTTTGAAAAAAAATATGAAAGACTTTGTATTTCAAAAAAAAATCTATCTGATTATCAGAATACATATCAAAGTTATAAAAAGACAATAGAAGTTTATTCAGAATATCTAAACAAAGACAAAGAAATGTTGGAGTTTTTCAAATCACAGCTTGTTGGTTATGATAATTTGTTAGATGACATAAAAAAAATAAAACAAAAAATGGATATTGTTAACAATGAATATCTGGAACTAAATGCCAGTTTAACATCTATTGTTGACCAACTGAATAGGTTAGAAATTTTAGAGAAAAAAATTGTCGATTTAAATAAAGAAAGGGATGTTTATCTATCCGAAATACATTATTACGAAATATTGGAGAAAAGTTTTAGCAAAAAGGGTATACAAGCGTTAATTATAGAAAATGCATTGCCGGAATTTGAAGATACTGCCAACAATTTTTTATCTAAATTATCAGATGGAAAGATGTATGTAAGTCTAGTAACTCAAAAAATTAACAAAAATGGCTCTGTACAAGAAACGCTTGATATAGAAATTTCGGATGAGTTGGGAAAAAGAAAATACGAGCTTTTTAGCGGTGGAGAAGCCTTTAGGATCAATTTTGCGTTGAGAATCGCCTTGTCAAAATTTTTATCAAGAAGAGCAGGTGTTAATTTACAAACCTTAATAATAGACGAAGGCTTTGGGTCTCAAGATGTCCTTGGACGTCAAAATATTATTGACGTATTGAATATGATAAAAGATGAATTTGAATTAGTCTTAGTAATAACGCATATTGATGAACTTAAAGAAAGTTTTCCATACTCAATAGAGATTACGAAAGATGAAAATGGTTCACATATAGTTTATCCTTAAGCTCTGAGTCCGCAATATAGAAAGGATGCTAAGCTAACTTGACATAATTTTGAAATAGGAATAAAATATAAAATGAGTATCAACAAAGGAGGTGTAGGCATATTAACAATATTAGTCCAATATTTATAGCAGTAATTGCATTAATAGCCATAGCAATTGGTCTTTTTGCAGGATATTTCATACGAAAATTTATTGCAGAATCCAAAATAAAAAGCGCTGAAGAATTAGCTAAAACTATTTTGGAAAATGCAAAAAAAGACGGTGAAAATAAAAAAAGAGAGTTGCTTTTGGAAGCAAAGGAAGAAATTCATAGACAACGAACTGATCTCGAAAAGGAAGTCAGGGATCGTAGAGGCGAACTTCAAAGAATGGAAAGACGTTTAATCCAAAAAGAAGAGTCTCTTGACAGAAGAGCTGAAACATTAGAACAAAAAGATGCAATGATTGAAAAGAAACAAAAAGAAATAAGCGATTTGGAAGAAGAAATTAAAATAATGCATCAAAAAGAAGTTGAGGAATTAGAAAGAATATCCGAATTAACCAGAGAAGAAGCCAGAAATATTTTATTAAACGATGTTAAAAACGAAATATCACATGAAGCTGCTTTAATGATAAAGGAAATTGAAGCTAAAGCAAAAGAAGAAGCAGAAAGCAAAGCAAGGGAAATAGTTGTTACTTCAATTCAACGATGTGCTGTTGATCATGCAGCTGAAACAACTGTTTCGGTAGTAGCATTGCCTAACGATGAAATGAAAGGAAGAATCATAGGACGTGAAGGCAGGAATATTAGAACCTTAGAGACGTTAACAGGTATTGATTTGATAATTGATGACACACCTGAAGCGGTAGTTATATCAGGATTCGATCCAATACGGCGTGAAATCGCCCGTATAGCTTTAGAAAAATTAATTGAAGATGGAAGAATACATCCAGCCAGAATTGAAGAAATGGTGGAAAAAGCTAGAAAAGAAGTTGATAATGTCATTATTAAAGCTGGAGAAGAAGCGACTTTTGAAGTTGGTGTTCACGGAATTCACCCTGAATTGATAAAATTGCTTGGAAGATTAAAGTTTAGGACAAGTTATGGGCAGAATGTTTTGAAGCACTCCATAGAAGTTGCTCATTTAGCAGGGCTTATGGCCTACGAACTTGGTGCCGACGCAAATATAGCCAAAAGAGCCGGATTGTTGCATGATATAGGAAAGGCAGTAGACCATGAAGTTGAAGGTCCGCATGTAATGATAGGGGCCGATCTTGCAAAAAGATATCACGAGTCAAACGAAGTCATTCATGCTATAATGGCACATCACAATGATGTTGAACCTCAGACGGTAGAAGCAGTTTTAGTTCAGTCAGCAGATGCCATATCTGCAGCAAGACCTGGTGCAAGACGTGAGACACTTGAAGCGTATTTAAAAAGATTAAATAAATTAGAGGAAATTGCTAATTCATTTGATGGTGTTGAAAAATCGTATGCTATACAGGCTGGCAGAGAAATAAGAATAATAGTAAAACCAGAAATCATAAATGATGAAACTACGATCATGTTAGCAAGAGAAATTACTAAGAAGATCGAGGAAGAATTAGAATATCCTGGTCAAATTAAGGTTATAGTAGTTAGGGAAACTGTTGCAGTTGATTATGCTAAATAAATTTGAAATAAAGCGTGCATATGCACGCTTTTCGATTTATAATTATAATTATCAATTATAGTAGTATAATAATATTATGTTGTAAATGAACGGAGGTTTATATGAATACGCTCATAATAGGTGATATTGTTGGAAGAATCGGAAGAAATATACTGAAAGATAAATTGCGACAATTAATTGAAGAAAATAATATTAATTTGGTCATTGCAAATGCTGAAAATGCTGCAGGTGGAAATGGCATAACACGAAAAGTTGCCGATGAACTTTTTGAAATGGGAATATCGGCTTTAACTATGGGTAACCATGTTTGGGATCAAAAAGAAATTTTTAATTTTATCTATGAAGAAAGAAGAATTGTAAGACCTGCAAATTATCTTCCTAACACCCCTGGAAGAGGTTCTTCTTTGCTTAACATAAACAATGTAAAAATCGGAATTATCAATTTGCAAGGGACAGTGTTTATGCCATGTAATAACAATCCTTTTTTTGTTGCTGATGAAGAAATTAAAATGTTAAAAGAACATACAAACATAATAATTGTTGACTTTCATGCTGAAGCCACATCAGAAAAAATAGCTTTAGGTTATTACTTAGATGGGAAAGTATCATGCGTGTATGGGACACATACACATGTTCAAACGGCAGATGAAAAAATATTGCCAGGTGGCACCGGATATATAACTGATGTGGGAATGACTGGTCCATACGATTCTGTTTTGGGAATGGACAAAGATAAGATAATAAAAAAATTTACATCTTCTTTGCCTGTTAAATTTGATATTGCAAAAGGCCCAGCTCAAATAAATGGATTGGTAATAAAAATAGATGAATCTACAGGAAAATGTATTGATATTTACAGAATAAACAAAAATTATATATAAGTTTCAATTTAGAAGGATTTTTAATTTTTTTGTAGAATATAGATAATGTATTCGATATATTAAAAGGGGGATATATGATGGAGGTTTTAAAGGTCTCAGCAAAGTCTAATCCAAATTCAGTAGCAGGTGCACTAGCTGGTGTACTCAGAGAACGCGGTGGAGCAGAAGTACAAGCAATTGGAGCAGGTGCATTAAATCAAGCAATAAAAGCAGTAGCTATAGCAAGAGGTTTTGTTGCACCTGGTGGTATCGATTTAATTTGTATACCAGCCTTTACAGACATTGAAATCGATGGAGAAGAACGAACAGCCATTAAGTTGATCGTAGAGCCAAGATGAACAACCTGCAAAACAGGTTGTTTTTAGTTTAACATTAGGAGTGAAAATAAATGTTTGCTGACTTGCACATACACACTACTAAATCAGATGGAACACATAAACCAAAAGAAGTAGTACACTTGGCAAAAAAAGCCGGTTTGAGTATTATTGCTATTACAGATCATGATACATTGGAAGGCATTGATGAAGCAATACATGTCTCAAAATTTTTCGACGTAGAAATAATCCCTGGGATTGAGCTTAACTCATATGATGGAAAGCAAGACGTACACATACTTGGATATTTTATCGATCACAATAATGAAGATTTTTTAAGAAGATTGATAGAGATTAGAGATTCTAGAATTTCTCGTTCAAAACTTATGATTCAAAAGCTTAATGAAATTGGTGTTAACATAAATTATGATGATGTACTAAAATACACTAAAGAATCTTATATAGGACGACCTCATATTGCAAGAGCTATAGTTGAGGCAGGTTATTCAAAAAGCGTAAAAGAAGCTTTCGACAGATATATTGGTGAAGGACAACCAGCATATGTTGAGAGATATAGGCTTCATCCATTTGAATCAATTAAGATGATAAAAAATATTGGTGGCATACCTGTATTGGCGCATCCAGGTCTTCTTAAAGATAAAAAGATCATTAATCATCTTATTAAAAATGGTTTAAAGGGAATCGAAGTTTATCATTCAAAACATGATGAGAAGGATATAGAGTTTTTTAAAGATTTTGCGATAGAAAATAATTTATTAATAACCGGTGGTTCAGATTTTCATGGAATTGATATAGATGGAAGATATTTATTGGGTACAGTAAAGCTTGATTACAAATATGTGTTAAAACTTAAAGAAAGTATTAAATAGTAGAAATAATATCAAAAATAAGTTAAAATAATAGATATACTGTAGGAGGTGGAAATATGAGATTATCGGACAAGGCTCTTAGCATTAGTCCTTCACTGACATTAGATATTACCGCCAAAGCAAATAGAATGAGAAAATCAGGAATAAATGTGATTGGTTTTGGAGCAGGAGAACCTGATTTTGATACACCTGATTATATAAAAGAAGCAGCAATTAGTGCTATAAAAGAAGGTTACACAAAATATACACCTACTTCAGGTATTTTGGAGCTAAAAGAAGCAATAGTACAAAAGTTAAAAAGAGACAATAATTTATCTTATGATGTTTCTCAAATAGTAGTTTCAAATGGTGCTAAACAGGCAATATTTAATACATTATGTGCCATATTAAATCAAGGTGACGAAGTCATAATTCCTTCTCCTTATTGGCTTAGCTATCCTGAAATGGTTAAGTTAGCTGGCGGTGTTCCAGTTTTTATTGATACTGCAGAAAGCAATAATTTTAAAATTACTGCAACGCAATTAGAAGAAGCAATAAGCGATAAGACAAAAGCAATTATTATAAATAGCCCAAATAATCCTACTGGGGCAGTTTATAATGAAGAGGAATTGAAAAATATAGCATCTTTAGCTGTAAAACATAATATTTATGTGATTTCTGATGAAATTTATGAAAAGTTAATTTACAACGGAAAACATGTCAGCATTGCTTCTTTTAATGAAGAAATAAAAAACTTGACAATTATAATAAATGGTATGTCAAAAGCTTATTCAATGACAGGATGGAGGATTGGATATTCTGTATCAAATCCTGAGATCGCAAAACTAATTAACAATATTCAAAGTCATACTACATCAAATCCTAATACGATAGCTCAATATGCCAGTGTTACGGCACTAAATCAAGGCGATGATACTATCAAAACTATGGTTGTTGAATTTAAGAGAAGACGGGATTACATGCTTCAAAGAATAAATAAAATAGATGGTTTAAAGGCTATCCCACCAGATGGAGCATTTTATATAATTATCAATATCAGTAATTTTATTGGGACTGAAATAGATGAAACAAAAATAAATGGTTCAATTGCTTTTGCTAATTTTCTTTTAGAAAAAGCTAAAGTTGCTGTAATACCATGTCTTCCATTTGGCAATGATAATTATATTAGAGTTTCGTATGCAACATCGATGAAAAATATTGAAGAAGGCTTTAATAGAATAGAAAACTTATTAACAAATTTTTAGAAATCGGAGGTAATTATGTCAAATCTATATGAAAATCCATTGATAACACGTTATGCAAGCAAAGAAATGTCTCAAATATTCTCAGATGATGAAAAATTCAAAACTTGGAGAAAGCTATGGATCGCTTTAGCAAAAAGCGAAAAAGAATTAGGGCTTAATATCACCGATGAACAAATAGAAGAGATGGAGAAACATGTTGAAGATATAAATTACGAAGATGCTAAGAGGTTGGAAAAAGAACTACGTCACGATGTCATGGCACATATTAGAGCATATGGTATGCAGTGTCCAAAGGCAAAGCCGATTATACACTTAGGAGCAACATCTGCTTTTGTGGATGATAATACAGATATTATACTTATGTATAAAGGATTCCAGATAATCAGAAAAAAATTGCTTAAGCTAATTGAGATACTTTCAGATTTTGCATTAAAATATAAAGATGTACCTACATTGGGTTTTACTCACTTTCAACCAGCTCAGTTGACAACTGTCGGGAAAAGAGCTACTCTATGGATTCAAGATTTGATATTTGACTACGAAGATCTTGAATATAGGCTTAAAAATATAAAGCTAAGAGGCGTAAAAGGAACAACAGGAACACAGGCAAGTTTCATGGAGTTGTTTAATGGTGACGAAGAAAAAGTAAAACTGCTTGATAGGCTTGTAGTAGAAAAGATGGGCTTTGACAAATCGTTTGACGTAACTGGTCAAACTTACACAAGGAAGTATGACTTTTTGCTTCTTTCTGTTTTGAGTGAAATAGCTCAAAGTGCACACAAATTTAGCAATGATATAAGATTGTTGCAGCATTTAAAGGAAATAGAAGAACCATTTGAAGAAAAACAAGTAGGCTCATCAGCAATGGCATATAAAAGAAATCCTATGAGATCTGAAAGGATAGCATCGCTTTCCAGATACGTTATTACGGCACTGCTTAATTCATCAATTACATCATCTTCACAATGGTTTGAAAGAACACTTGATGATTCTGCCAATAGAAGAATCGTAATACCAGAGATGTTTCTCGCAACTGATGCTATTTTAAATTTATATTTAAATGTCGCATCTGGATTACAGGTGAATACCAAAATAATTAACAAGCATGTCATGAATGAACTGCCATTTATGGCTACTGAATCAATTTTAATGGAATGCGTTGTAAAAGGTGGAGATAGACAAGAATTGCATGAAGTCATACGTGAAAATTCGCTAAAGGCCCAAGAAATTATTAAAAACGGTGGAGAAAATCAGCTATTAGATTTGTTAAAAAAAGATGAAAGAATAATCTTGTCAGACACAGAGATTAATGATATTATAAATCCTATCAAATTTACTGGAAGAGCTATCAATCAGACGGTAGAATACATAGAGAATGTGGTTAAACCGTTGCTTAATGCAAATCGCATTGAAGACGTAGAAGTCAGTATAGAAGTATAAAAATAATTATGTTATAATTTACGTGATAGGAGGCGTAAATATGAATCTGATAAAAATAAAAGAAATGAAAGATCATGTGGGGGAAGAAGTTACAATTAATGGATGGCTGTACAATAAAAGATCCAGCGGAAAAATTAAATTTTTAATAATACGAGATGGATCTGGATTTGTTCAGGGCATAGTTGTAAAAAATGAAGTAGACGAAAATGTCTTTGAACTTTGCGACAAATTAACACAGGAGTCTTCTATATCAGTTTCTGGCATTGTGAGAAAAGATGAAAGATCTCCATTCGGTTTCGAACTTACAGTCAAAAATATAGATTTAATACAAATGGCTTTTAATGATTATCCTATTTCATTAAAAGAACATGGAGTAGATTTTTTATTAGACAATAGACACCTTTGGATCAGAACACCGAGACAGCAGGCAATTTTGTCTATTCGCCATGAAGTTATAAAGTCAATACAAGAGTTTTTAAATAATAATGATTTTGTAAGAATTGACTCGCCAATCATAACACCATCTACTTGTGAAGGAACTTCAGACCTTTTTCAAATAGATTATTTTGGTGAAAATGCTTATCTTTCACAAACTGGTCAGTTGTATCAAGAAGCTGCTGCCATGGCATTAGGTAAAGTGTACAGCTTTGGTCCAACATTTAGAGCTGAAAAATCAAAAACAAGAAGACACTTAAATGAGTTTTGGATGGTTGAGCCTGAAATGGCTTTTGTCGATCATTATGCCAATATGGAAGTTCAAGAAAAGTTGGTAGAATACATAGTTCAATCTGTATTAGAAAACTGTTCAAGGGAATTAAAAGAACTTGGAAGAGATCTAAGTAAGCTGGAAAAAATCAAAACTCCTTTTCCTCGATTGACATACGATGAAGCAATTGAGCTTTTGAATAAAAATGGATATGAGATTCAATGGGGGAATGATTTGGGCTCGCCAGATGAGACATTCTTGTCAAATCAATTTGATAAACCTGTCTTCATAACTGAATATCCTGCCAAATGCAAAGCCTTTTACATGCAACCGAAAGAAGATAGACCTGAAGTAGTGCTATGTGCAGATTTGCTTGCACCTGAAGGCTATGGGGAGATTATTGGAGGCAGTCAGCGTATTCACGATTATGATTTGTTAGTAAAAAGACTGAAAGAAGAAAATTTGCCTATTGATATGTACGATTGGTATCTTGATTTACGAAAATATGGCACTGTACCACATTCCGGCTTTGGACTTGGTATAGAGAGAACAGTTGCATGGATAACTAATACAGAACATGTGAGAGAATGTATACCATTTCCAAGAACACTGTCCAGAATTCGCCCATAATAAACAGTATGAACATTTCACATCCCAATATCATAAAATAGTATTAGCGAAAAATGTATTGGGATGTGATTGTCATGAGTATATGGTCTGTAAACTTTGAAAATTATAAGATTGACAAAAAGACAAAATCTGATGACAATAAAAATATAGAAAAAGATAAAAACCTCGAAATAGAAGCATTAAAAGAGTTAAACTCTTTAATTGGTCTTAACAAAGTAAAACAAATAATAAACGAGTTATATGCTTTAGAGCAAGTTCAAATTAAGAGGAAAAATGCAGGATTAGTTACAGATCCCATAGTTTTACATATGGTGTTTAAGGGGAATCCTGGTACTGGAAAGACAACCGTTGCAAGAATATTGGGTAAACTTTTAAAAGGCATTGGAGTCCTTAACAAAGGACATGTCGTAGAAGTGGAAAGAGCCGACTTAGTTGGCGAATACATAGGACATACGGCTCATAGAGTACAAGAAAATGTAAAAAAAGCATTAGGTGGAATACTATTTGTCGATGAAGCTTATTCCTTGGCAAGGGGTGGAGAAAAGGACTTTGGTAAAGAGGCGATTGATACTTTAGTCAAAGCAATGGAAGATTACAAAGATCAGTTTGTCTTGATTTTGGCAGGTTATAGAGATGAAATGGAATATTTTCTAAACACAAACCCAGGTTTAAGATCTAGATTTCCTATACAAATTGATTTTCCTGACTACACTATAGATGAATTGTTACGGATTGCGGAATTAATGACAAAGAATAGGCAATACGTACTAACAGATAGCGCAAAAAGAAAAATAATGAAAGTTTTAATTAATGACAACACTACAAGAGAAATAGGCAATGCGAGGTTGGTTAGAAACATAATTGAAAGAGCTATAAGAAAACAAGCTGTAAGAGTAATAAATAAAAAAACAATAACAAAAGACGATTTGATGATAATTGATTCTATTGATATTAGAGAGGATTGAGAATATGTCGGAAAACATACTTGAAGGAAAATTTAACATCTCTAAAGATGTTATTTTTTTGCTTGAAAAGGCAGAAAATGATGTTGAAGAGGAGTTTAAAAAAATTGACAAGATCGTAGAAAAAAATCAATATAAAGTATTGTACGCAATGCAAAAGAATCATTTGAGCGATATACATTTTAATGGAACAACAGGATATGGTTATGGCGACATAGGAAGAGATACAATAGAAAAAATATATTCTGACATATTTAACACACAAGACGCCTTAGTAAGGCCTCAAATAGTTTCTGGAACACATGCCATATCTTTATGCCTTTATGGTGTATTAAGACCAAATGATGAGCTAATATCGGCTTGTGGAACACCGTATGATACTCTTAATGATATAATAGGGAAGGGAAGCAATAGAAACAATGGTTCTCTTACAGATTTAGGAATTATATACAAAGAAATCCCTCTTTTAAAAAATGGGAAAATTGACGTAGAAAAACTTATAAGCGAAGTTTCAAGTAAAACCAAAATGGTTATGATACAGAGATCAAAAGGATATGACTTTAGGTATTCACTTTCTATTGGTGATATTGAATTTGTGATTAAAAAGTTGAAAGGCAAAAATAAAGATATAATTGTATTTGTAGACAATTGTTATGGTGAATTTACAGAGGATTTAGAACCAACAGACGTTGGAGCAGATCTGATTGCAGGCTCTTTGATAAAAAATCCTGGGGGTGGTATATCTCCTACAGGTGGTTATGTTGCAGGAAAGAAAGAGCTTGTTGAAAAAGCAGCATACAGATTATTTGCACCTGGGATAGGGAAGAAGGTAGGCCCTACATTGAATACAAATCGTTTAACATTAGAAGGATTATTTTTTTCACCTTTAATTGTTGGCAATGCATTGAAAGGAGCTATAATTTTAGCTAAAATAATGGAAACACTGGGATATGAAGTTTTGCCGAGATTCAATGATTTGAGAACAGATATTGTACAGGCAATTAGATTTAAAACAAAAGAAGAGTTGATTACTTTCATTCAAAGCATTCAAAAAGGTTCTCCTGTTGATTCACATGTAGTTCCCGAACCATGGGATATGCCAGGATATGATGATCAAGTCATTATGGCTGCAGGTGGATTTATTCAAGGTTCATCTATTGAATTAAGTGCTGATGCTCCTATTAGGAAACCATATACAGCTTATGTACAAGGGGGGTTATCATATTATCAAGTAAAGCTTAGCCTTATGATTGCAATAAGCAATATGATAGAGAAAGGATTCATCAAAATCTAAATTTAAGAAAGCTCAAACGATGATTCATTTGAGCTTTCTTATTACTCCAACTACTTTTCCTAAAATCATCACATCATCTACAATTATAGGGTTCATTGAAGGATTTTCAGGTTGCAACCTTATATGATTGTTTTCTTTATAAAATCTTTTCACAGTTGCTTCATCTTCCATCAAAGCTACTACAATGTCACCGTTGTCTGCGTATGACTGCTTTCTAATTATGATGTAATCACCGTCTAATATACCTGCATTTATCATGCTTTCTCCGCGAACTTTTAAAATAAAACTTTCACTTTCATAACCTGTAATAAGATCTCTTGGTACAGAATAATACTCTTCAATATTTTGAACAGCTAATATAGGAGTTCCAGCAGTAACCTTACCAATAACAGGCAATTTTACAACGTCGCTAATATACTTTTCATCATTGCTTAAAACCTCAATAGCTCTCGGTTTTGTTGGATCTCTTCTAATATAGCCTTTTTTCTCAAGGCGCGACAAGTGTCCATGAACTGTTGATGTGGAACGCAAGCCCACAGCTTTCCCAATTTCTCTTACCGATGGTGGATATCCTTTGCGTTTAATTTCACTCTTTATAAAATCAATTATCTCTTGTTGTTTAACGCTTATTTTAGATGCATCTTTCACAATTAGACCCCTCCAAATTTTTCTTTATTATAACACAAAGACACAATTTAATCAAACATTAGTTCTTATTATCAATATTCAATTCAGAGAGGGGATTCTTACTTACAGCATCTCTCAGTTGACTGTCGTCAACATGCGTATATATCTGTGTAGTTGATACATTGGAATGTCCTAACAACCTTTGCAATGTTCTAATATCAACTTTTCCATATCTGTACATAAGCGTCGCCGCCGTATGTCTAAGTTTATGAGTAGAATACTTTTTGCCATCAAGATTAGCGTCTTTTAAATGTTTTTTGACGATGTATTGTATAGTCTTAATGCTTATTCTTTGCAATCTTTTGCTTAAAAATAATGCTTTTTTGTCTTTAACGCCGTCATGTGGCCTAACTTTTAAATAATCGTTTATGGCATTAATACACGCATCATTAAGGTAAACAGTCCGCTGCTTATTTCCCTTACCGATAACTGTAAGTTTATCATCTTTAATATCAGTAATATTTATATTTGCTAATTCCGAAAGTCTAAGCCCACAATTTAAGAATAAGGTGATTATTGCGTAATCCCGCTCTTTAAATTCTCCATCAATAGAATTTAATAATTTTACGCTTTCATCTAATGTCAAATATACAGGCTGTCTAATACCAAGCTTAGGTGATTCTAATTCCAAAGCAGGGTTTTTTGTTATTACTTTTCTTTTTGCGTATAGGTAATTATAAAAAGACCTTAAACTTGCAACTTTGCGAGCACGGGCCGGAGGAGTATTAGATCTTTCATGTGTGACAAAGGATAAAAAGGCATACAAATCATTCAAATCGATCGACTCAATGAGAGAGATATCAACATCGCTAATATCGATGTTATCAAAATCAGAATCAGAGCATAGATTTTTTCTAACCTTTATAAATCTGAAAAACAAAATTAAATCGTATAAATAGGCTTTAACAGTATTAGGCGATCTAGCTTTTATAGTAGAAAAATAATTTAAGAATTCTTCGAGAATAGGAGGTAATTCTAAATTATCTTTAGTTGAGATAAACATATCAAAAATTCACCTCTATAAACTTTATATATACCCAATTATACGAAATAGTTATTTCGTATAATTGGGTATTGATTTAAATGAATTATTTTATAATCCCAATTTGATGTTTTTTTATCTCATCAGTGGCCAGTTTATCACATCTATTATTGTATTCATTATCAGCATGTCCTTTGACTTTAATCCATTTAATATTATGTATTGATGATAAATCTAATAATTTAAGCCACAGATCTTTATTTTCCACAGGAGTCTTATTATCAGATTTAATCCAGCCTCTTTTCAGCCAATTATCTATCCATTTTTGATTAAATGCATTTATTAAATAACTGCTATCGCTATATAAATTTACCTTGCAAGGCCTTTTTAGCATTTTTAAAGCTTCTATAGCGGCTGTCAATTCCATTCTGTTATTAGTGGTATTTTCTTCATAGCCTGATTTTTCTTTTACTATGTCTTTATAAATCAAAATTGCTCCCCAGCCACCTGGACCCGGATTACCACTACAAGCGCCATCAGTATATATAGTAACATCAGACATATTTATCATTGTTTGTTTCCCTTTATTTTTTCAAAAGATGAAATTACAGCTTCAAAAACAGCACTTCTTAATCCGTACCTTTCCAAAGTCCTGACACCTTGTATCGTAGTTCCAGCTGGTGATGTAACCATATCTTTTAAATAGCCAGGATGAAAACCTGTTTTTAAAACCATACTACCAGAACCCGAAACAGCTTTTGAAGACAATTTGTAGGCTACATCTCTCGGTAAACCTAACGATACACCAGCGTCAGATAAAGCTTCAATAAACATGTACACGTAAGCTGGGCTACAACTTGATATTGCCATTGCCGCATCTATTAGATTTTCTTTTATCTCAACTATTTCTCCACATGATTTGAATATTTTCTCAACTATTTCTTTATCATTAAAAGATATATCTTCAGGATACGATATAGCTGTAATACCTTCTCCAATCAAAGCTGGTGTGTTGGGAATTGTACGCACTATTTTCCCTTTATTTAAAATGCTCTTTACATGATCAATACTAATTCCAGGGGCAATTATAATAACAATTTTATTTTCATCTACATCGTTTTTTATTTCTTCTAAGACGCTATCATATAAGTTTGGCTTTACTGCTAAAATAACAACATCACACTCATTTATCACATCGACATTGCTTTTAGATATGTTTATGCCTAATTCATCCTTTAATTTTAAAAGTTTGTCATATGAAATATCATAGGCATATATATCATTTGCAGTGGCAAACTCAGAATTTATTAAGCCGTTGATTAAAGCTGTCCCCATATTACCAGTTCCTATAAATCCAATTTTCATAAACATATACCTCCAATATTTAAAAACAGTATTAGCTATTCTAATACTGTTTTTGCGTTTTCTTACATTATTGCTGCTTTTCATCCTTCTCAGTCGTTGTAAAAATTACTGGCTTTAAAGGCGTTATTGTAGAAACAGCGTGTTTGTATATTAACTGCTGTTGTTTATTATCTGTTTCTAAAACAACCGTAAAATTGTCAAAACCTTTAACCATGCCTTTTAATTGAAAGCCATTAATCAGATAAACTGTTACAGCAATATGTTCTTTTCTTACCTGATTTAAAAAAATATCCTGTAAATTGATAGCTGTTTTTTGATTCATATAGCCATCCCCCTTCTATTGTTGTTAATAATTATTTATATTCTACTTAAATTTTAATTTTCCTGCTAAAAAAGAAATAATATTTTTTTTAAGATCTTCAAAACTACTATAATCATCAACATAAAACCAATTTATGGTTTCATAACTTTTAAACCATGTTATCTGCCTTTTTGCATACCTCCTTGTCTTCGTTTTTAAATCGGCAATTGCTTCTTCTAATGAAACTTTTCCCTCCAGATATTCTACAATTTCTTTATACCCTAAAGCCTGCATAGATGTACCATACTTATTATACCCTATTTTTAGCAAATTTACCACTTCATCTATTAAATTATTTTTTATCATCGCATCTACTCTATCATCAATTTTTTTATACAAAGTTTCTCTATTTCTGTAATTTAAGCCTATCATTACGGTATTGTAGTCTGGATTGATGCGCTTATTGCTTAATTCCTGATAAACAGAAATTGGTATCCCGGTAAATTGGTAAACCTCTAAAGCTCTAATGACTCTTCTTAAGTCATTTGGATGAAGTTTAGAATAAGTTTTAGGGTCGATCATTTTTAACCTTTCAAATAAATATTCATTGCCTAAAACAGACGCTATATTTTTTAGGGCAGATCTAAAATCATCATTGCCAATATACTCTGAAAAATTCATTATGTAAATTAATGAATCCACATATAAACCTGTACCGCCAACAACAATTGGTAATTTCCTTCTTTTAAAAATATCATCTATCAATGGTTTAGCCATTTTCTCGTATTCAGCGACACTAAATTTAACGTTTGGTTCAACTATATCTATCATATAATGTGGTATACCTTGTCTTTCTTCATCTGTTACTTTAGCAGTTCCAATATTCATATATTTATATATCTGCATCGAATCAGCAGATATTATTTCACCATTATAAAATTTAGCAATTTCTATAGATAATCTTGACTTTCCTGAAGCAGTTGGTCCTACGATTATTAATAATGGTATTGCCATTGAAACACCTCTTACATGATCCTTTTAAACATTTTTTCTAATTCATATTTTTTTATCGATACTATTACCGGCCGCCCATGTGGACACGTATAGGGATTTTCAGTAACTTTTAAATCATTAAATAAAGAGTTAATCTCCTCTTTTGATAAACTGTCCATTGCTTTAACTGCCTTTTTGCAAGCCATCATTATTATTGTTTCTTCTTTTAGATTAATGTCTTTGTTAAAATCATCTCTTTTCAATTTATCAATTATGTCAATGAATAGTTGTCTTGATTCTGGCTGACCTAATACAACCGGCACTTCTCTTAATACAATTGAATTATTTCCAAAACTTTCAAATTTATAACCCAATTTATTAAATAATTCTATATTTTCATTTATTATAACATCATCACCAGGTTCAATATTTATCAGAATGGGGATCGTTGTCTGTTTTCCCTGAACATTATTATACATGTTCATAAACTTTTCATACAATATCCTTTCATGCGCAGCATGTTGATCTACTAAGTAGATCACGTCGTCTTTTTCTACAATTATATAAGTTGAAAAAATCACACCAACGATTTTATAATCATCACGTTCATCAGGCAATGTATTAAAATTTTCTATGTGCGTATTTTCGATTTCTTTGTTGAAAGCATTGACATCATTGTAATCAAAATAAGCCTTTTCGCTGCTTTCCTTTACGTTGGATACAAAACTTTTGTTATTTGGATAGACTTCTAATATTTTATTAGTTGACTCTTCTTCTATCATATTAAGCTGTTTCGGATTAGATTTTTCTTCTACTTTATTTTCTGTGATATCTGCATATGTAAACATATCATGTCTAATAGTTGGAATGAGATTTGATCTATTTAAAGCATTTTTTATGCTTTTGTATATTGAGTCAAAAATTTCCTTTTCGTCTGAAAATTTAACTTCTAATTTTGTTGGATGAACATTTACATCTATATTTTTAGGATCAATATTTAAATACGTGATCACAACAGGATATCTATTTACTGGAATCAATGTTTTATATGCTTCTTCAACAGCAGTTGTATAGATCTTGTTTTTTACAAACCTTCCATTGACAAATAAAATTTGCATGTTTCGATTTCCTCTTGTATACGAAGGCTTACATAAAAATATTTTTATATTCATATATTCATCATTGTATTCGGTCTCTATCAAATTTGAATACAATTCATCACCATAAAGCCTTAAAATGACCTCATTGACAGAATTATTTCCAGACGTCATAAATTCCATTCTTTTATCTTTTATATATCTAAATGATATATCTGGCCTTGAAAGGGCAATTTTAGCTACCATATCTGTTATATACATTGCCTCTGTAGATGGTCGCTTTAAAAACTTTCTCCTTGCTGGTGTATTGTAAAACACATCTTTTACTTCAACGCTACAGCCCTTCTCGCATCCGCACTTAACTTTTTTTAAAATTTTTCCACCTTCAACATTGATTAGAGTCCCATACAAGGAATTTTCTTCCTTAGTCTTTAACAAAACTTTTGATATAGCCGCAATACTTGCTAATGCTTCACCGCGAAACCCTAATGTCCCTATGTTAAAAAGATCATCTGTTGATTTTATCTTGCTTGTAGCATGACGCCCAAAAGCTAAAACAGCATCAATTTCATTCATACCACAACCATCATCTAAAACCTTTATGTAAGGTATTCCACCATCTATTATTTCAATTGTAATGTTCTTACTATCTGCGTCTATTGAATTTTCTACAAGTTCTTTAACTATAGACATTGGTCTTTCAACAACTTCACCAGCAGAAATTTTATTTATCAACTCATCATCTAAAAGGTTGATTTTATTCATTGTATCACATCCTTAATGAAAGGGCTTTTTTCTTTAAATCGTATAAATAATTTAAAGCTTGTATAGGCGTAATATTTTCTATATCTAAGTCAACTATTTCTTCTATCAACGTTTCTTTTTCTAAGCTGAATATATCAATCTGAGTAGGCATAAATGTAGTGGCCACTTCTAAGTCGCTATTCTCTAAATTATTCAATATTTTTTTCGCATTTTGAATGACTTCATCCGGCAGTCCAGCTAATTTTGCAACCTGAATGCCATAGCTTTTATCTGCCGCACCAGGTATTATCTTTCGCAAAAAAATTATTTCATCATCCGTCTCTTCAACTGAGATATTATAATTTTTAATTCCATCTAGCTTGTCTTCTAAATTAGTCAATTCATGATAATGTGTTGCAAACATCGTTTTTGCCTTTATTTTATCATGAATGTATTCAAGAATAGCACATGCTATGCTCATACCATCATAAGTGCTTGTGCCACGTCCAACTTCATCAAGTATAATTAAACTGTTTTTCGTGGCAGAATTTAATATTAGTGATACTTCATTCATTTCCACCATAAAAGTACTTTGCCCAGAAAATAAATCGTCAGATGCACCTACTCTTGTAAAAATCCTATCGACAACGCCTATTTCAGCATATGATGCTGGAACAAAACTACCAATTTGAGCCATCAAGACAATCAATGCAACTTGACGCATGTAAGTAGATTTTCCTGCCATATTTGGCCCTGTTATAATCATGATAGGCTTTTTATCATCAATTTCGATATCATTTGATATAAAAGAGTCATCCATAATCGTTTCAATGACTGGGTGTCTTCCATCTTTTATCACAATTCTGTCACTGCTATTTACAATAGGCTTAACATAATTATTTGTTTCTGCCACCGTCGCCAGAGAAACGAGAACATCTAAAATTGCTATATATCTGGACGTCATCTGTATTCGGTATATCTCATTTTTTATCTGTTCTCTTATACGGTCAAAAATTTCATACTCCATCTCTACAAGCTTTGTTTCTGCACCGAGAATTTTTTCTTCTATTTCTTTAAGTTCTGGAGTAATATACCTCTCAGCATTAGCAAGTGTCTGCTTTCTAATATAATTTTCAGGAACAGATGATATATATGATTTTGACACTTCAATATAGTAACCAAATACTTTATTATAACCAATTTTTAATGTTTTTATGCCGGTTTTTTCTTTCTCATATGATTCAAGGTTTGCTATCCATGATTTACCATCTATCGATGCTCTTCTTAATTCATCAATATTTTTATCAAATCCATCTTTTATGATATTTCCTTCCTTAACATTAGAAGATGGATCATCTTTTATTGATTTATCGATTAAATCATGTATATCTTGTAATGTATCTAACTTACTAAATATCTCTTTTAAATAATTAGACTTGTACTTATCAAGCAATTGTTTTAACTTAGGAAGCCTTTCAATTGAGATCTTTATAGACAAAAGATCTTTTGCATTTATATTTTGATAAACTAATTTGCTGGAAAGCCTTTCTAAATCATAAATCCCCTTTAAAATATCTCTAATATCCAATCGCCCTTTATAATCATTGTATAATTCCGAAACAGAATTCAATCGATAATTGATTTTTTCTACATCTATTAAAGGTTCTTCTAACCATCTTTTAAGTAATCTTCCCCCCATAGGTGTAACAGTTTGATCTAATACACTGAGTAAAGTCCCACTTTTTGAATGATCTCTATTTATTGAATATACGATTTCCAAGTTTCTTATTGTGTTATTATCAAGCAACATGAAAGAATTATCTTCATAATAAGTTAAATTGTTTAATTGTTTTAATTCAACCTTCTGCATTTCTTTTAAGTACAAAAGAACAGATGCTAAAGATTTTATTGCATATTTTTTCCTCTCTAATTTTAAATCTTTCAGTGATCTGTTAAATTGAGTTATTATTATATCTTCTGCATTATTTAATACTTTATCATATTTGTTTATAAAAACTTTACTTGAATTTAAAATTTTCACTAATCTTTTTAATTCAAAAAAATCATTATTGGCTATTATTTCAGAAGGACTGTATCTCATTATTTCGTCGTATATTTTTCTTATATCGTTACACTTTGTAATTTGTGTCACAAATAATTCTCCTGTCAACACATCAACAAAAGACAATCCATAGCCGTCTCCTTCTTTAAATATAGATAAAAGGTAATTATTGCTTTTTTCCTCTAATGAATTTGTGTTTATTACAGTACCTGGAGTAAAAACTCGTATGACATCTCTTTCTACCAATCCTTTAGCATAAGCAGGATCCTCTAACTGTTCACAAATCGCTACTTTATATCCTTTTTTGACTAATTTATCTATATAAAAATCTGCGGCATGAAATGGCACTCCAGCCATTGGTGCTCTTTCTTCTTGTCCACAATCTTTGCCTGTCAAAACTATTTCCAACTCTTTCGACGCAATTACTGCATCATCAAAAAACATTTCATAAAAATCACCGATTCGAAAAAATAAAATCGAATCTTTGTACTTCTCTTTTATTTTTAAATATTGTTCCATCATAGGAGTATACGGCATTAAAACTACCTCCAATTTTATGGATAAGTCAAAACTCAATTCGCACAATGCCTATGACAATTCGCACAAGAATCTTTATCACATTTATGGTCTATACCATTTATATAAAAATTCAATATACTGTTTATCTCAGTCATTAACTCTTTAGAAGCTTTCTGTGCATTTATCAGCCTCTTATAACTATCTAATTCAAATAATTCTTCTTTAAGATAGTTCAACTCGACGCCTTGTTTCCTATTTTTTTCATGCTTTTTTATCTTTGAAAGAAGTAATTGTGCTTCTTTATCATTTAAAAATGCAATCTCTGCATCCCTTAATTCGCTAATAACGTCAGAATCCGCCAAACTTTTTCCCAATTCTATTGTTTTTTCAATTGATAATATTTTTATTATATTTGTTCACTTATTAACTCACCTTGCATAGTCCAAGCCTTTGTTTCAATTATTTTAACATCGACAAATTTACCTATTAAGTTAGACTCTCCTTTGAAATGAACAATCTTATTTGTCCTCGTTCTCCCAGTAAGCTTATCACTGTCTCGTTTGCTAGTTCCCTCAACTAACACTTCTACAATCTTTCCATTCATCTCATTGTTCTTTTCTATGCTTATTGAGTTTTGCAGTTTTATCAGTTCTTCAAGTCTCTTATGCTTAATATCTTCATCTACTTGATCAGGCATCTTTTCTGCTACTGTACCCTTTCGCTTTGAGTAAATAAATGTATACGCAGAATCATATTTGACTTTTTTTACAAGATCTAATGTATCTTGAAAGTCTTCATCTGTTTCTCCCGGAAATCCTACTATTATATCAGTTGTTATTGCAATATCTGGTATATTATCTCTTAGTTTCTCTATTATTTCTAAATATCTTTCTCTCGTATACTTTCTATTCATTTTCTCAAGAATTCTATTGCTTCCAGACTGTACAGGTAGATGCAAATGCTCGCATACTTTGTCCAAATCCCTTATGGCAAAAATTAATTTGTCAGAAATATCTTTTGGATGTGAAGTCATAAACCTGATTCTTTCTATGCCATTTATATTGTTTATCATATACAAAAGATCAGCAAAATCTACCTTTTGCGATAAATCATTGCCATAAGAATTTACATTTTGTCCAAGCAATGTTATTTCTTTAAATCCTTCATCGGCTAATGACTTTATTTCATCTATTATATCTTTCGGTTCTCTGCTTCTTTCTCTTCCACGCACATACGGCACAATACAATACGTGCAGAAATTATTGCATCCATATATAATATTTACCCATGCCTTTAAACCTTCTGCGCGCCTTATAGGAATATCTTCTACAATATTGCTATTATCATCCCAAACATCGATAACTGTTGTGTCGGAATTTAGCGCTTCCTGTAAAATTTCTGGGAACTTAAACAAATTATGCGTCCCAAAAACCATATCAATATATGGATAATCCTTTCTAATTGCCGCTACAACTTCTTTTTCCTGCATCATACATCCGCAAATACCTAAAATAATGTTTGGTTTTCTTTGTTTAAGCTCTTTAAGTTGAGATACTCTTCCAAAGATCCTTATTTCTGCATGTTGTCTGACACAGCAAGTATTAAAAAGTATGACATCAGCATCTTCTAAATTATCAGTATGTTGGTATCCCATTTCTGTTAACATACCAGCTAATTTCTCTGAATCATGGACGTTCATCTGACATCCATATGTTTCTATGTGAAATTTTAAATATTTATCTTTATTTAAAATAGCCATTTGATTTATTATATCTTTTTGTTTTTTTATGTCTTCTTCTGTAACTATAATCTCTTTTCTTTCACTCATCAGATGCATACCTCCGCAAAATTAAAATCTATTATAAATACCTATATGTATTTATCTATAAAGGCTTACTCTAATTCAAATAATATTATACTATAAGAACAATGCAAATTTAAGCTCGATTTCACTTAGAAATTTTTTTGTAAAAAAAAGTTTTTATTGGAGCAAAATTATATTTGTAAGGAAAAATGATTTGTTCTGTGCTTCCCACAAAGAGGATTCCATCTGTACTCAAGCTAGAATAAAATTTTTTATAAATCTCTTCTTTAGCTTTATCATTAAAATATATTAATACATTTCTACATACAATCAAATCTACGCTATCTGGATATTTATCAAGTAACAAATTGTGCTTTTTAAACACAATATTTTTTCTCAACTCTTCAGAAATAACAAAATTATTTTCATCTAATTTAGCGAAATATTTCATATATTCTTCTGGAATTTTTTCAATACTTTTATTGCTATAAATCCCCTTTTTTGCTTTTTCAAGCACTACATCATCAATATCAGTAGCAATAATATTGATTTCCCTTAAATCTATAAAATCTGAAAGCAACATAGCAAGGCTATATGCTTCTTCACCTGTAGAACAAGCAGCACTCCAAATCTTCATGTTCTTTTTGATAATTTTAGGTAATATTTCGTTTTTTAAAATCATCCATTGTTCTAAATTTCTAAAAAACTCTGTCACATTTATCGTAATATATTTCAAAAACTCTCTGTAAATTTTCGTATCCTTAGTTAATGTCTCATAAAAAACATCGTAATTTTTACAATTGTTATTTGCTATAAACGAATCGACTCTTCTCTTCATTTGTTTTTCTTTATAAAGAGATAAATCTATACCCGTTAAATTAAATATTTTCTGCAAAAACTCGTCATAATTCAAATCAAGTACACCTCCAAGTGTCTAACAATGATAAAAAAAGTGGCTAAACTTAGCCACTCAAATGATGTAAAGGGGGTCTCAATGTATTTTGTGAGGTTCATTAATATTATTAACACATAAATTATCAAATATACATAAAATAATTTTTTTGCAAATTACAAATTTACAACTTTGACAGGTTGTTCAAAAACCCCTCTTTTTACTTCAGTAGCAGTCATATTCTTCGCCTTCAACATCTTGGTTAAATAATTACATGCATTCCATGGATTGACATTATCTCCACACGTAAACACATCAACAGCTGCATACCCTAATTCCGGCCAAGTATGAATTGTTATATGTGATTCAGAAATAACAACGACTCCACTAACGCCCTGGGGGCTAAATTTATGGAAAGCAACTTCACGGACTTCGGCACCTGCTTCTATAGCTGCTTTTACCATTATGTCTTCTATTAATTCACAATCATCAAGAACATTTTCATCGCAACCATAAATCTCTGCCAGTATGTGGCGACCCAAAGCATTCATTCTTTTATCTTGCCTCCTCGCATTTAAAAGTATAGATATTCAATAAGATAAATTTTATCAGATTTTTGTCTTTTGTCAAGGTATTTTACATAACACCTATGAATAATTATTTATGTTTTGTATTCTGTCCGTTATTGTTACATTTAATTCTTCTCTTTCTAAGTCATAAGATTCACTGTTTTTTTCAACTTCCTTCAAGCTTAACTTTTTCTTCTCTGAGTCAAAGCTAATTATTTCGACTGTAATTTCGTCCCCTATTTTATACTCTTTGACATTTTTTATTAAATCATTTTTGTGCGCTAATCCCTCTAACCCTTCGGAAATCTCTACAAAAGCACCAAATGTAGTCACATTTGTTATAATACCCAATATAATATCTCCAACTTTAAACTTCTCATTAATATTCACCCACGGATCTGGAAAAAGCTTTTTCAAACTTAGCGTTATTTTTTCTTGATCTATTTTATCAACATAAACATCTACTCTATCGCCAATATGCAATACATCATTTATATTCACATTTTTACTCCAAGAAATCTCTCTTAATGGAATCAAACCATCAATACCACCTAAATCAACAAAGACACCAAATTTTGTAATTGATTTTACTACACCGTTTATAACTTGGCCTTCCCGTATGTTTTTTAGCAATGTTTCTTTCTTTTTGTTTTTTTCTTCTTCTAAAACGATTCTCCTTGATGCAACTAATTTTTTGCTTGGAATATAATCAATAATTTTTACTTCAATTTTTTCTCCTAAATATGAGTTTAAATCATCCACATAATGCATATCAAGTTGTGATGCTGGTATAAATGCTTTAACTCCTAATACTTCGGCAACAACACCGCCTTTTACTACTTCAATTATTTTTCCATTTAATATATCTCCATTTTTAAATGATGTATTTAATCTTTCTTCAGCTAATTCGGTATCTGCTTTTACTTTTGAAGCTAAAACATCACCATTTTCATCTTCTCTTTTTATTATATATAGATCGATTTCATCTCCTACATTAAAATCATCACTTATTCTTATATTAGGATTAAGTGATAATTGCGATTTAGGTACAAATGCATCAGATTTATATCCGATATCTGCTATAATTCCATCGTTAAGTATTTTAATGATTTTACCTTTTACTATATCACCGGAATGGATCTCATTAAAAGTGTATTCATTCATAAAATCATCCATTTTTATTCTTCCTTTCTTCCACTTGTAATCTTATCAATGACTTCCTGTATTAAATAATCTGGAGTAGATGCACCAGCAGTAATGCCGACTGTTTCAACGTCTTTTAGAGTAATCAAATCAATTTCATCAGCACTCTCAACTTGTATAGTTTTATCACAATTCTTTTCACATATTTTTTTTAATTTTTGCGTATTAGAGCTATTCTTTCCACCTATGACGATCATCATATCTACTTCTTTAGATATTTTTTCAGCAGATGATTGCCTTTTATTAGTAGCGTCGCATATTGTATTATATGATATTAATTCTTTGACTTTAAGATGCAACAAATCCAAGATATCTTCCCACATTTTTTGCGTTATAGTTGTCTGCGCAACAACACAGGTTTTATCTAAAAAAGGCAATGAATTTACATCATCAGTTGATTGGATAACATAAGCTGAATTATTACACCATCCATTTACACCTATAACTTCCGGATGATTTCTATCCCCTATTATAACAATAGAATATCCTTTCTTATAGTATCCATTGACTATTTTTTGGACTCTTTTTACAAAAGGACAAGTCATATCGATTATTTCTACTTTTTTATTTTTTAATTCCTCATAAATTTTTTTCGGTATACCATGCGTCCTAATAAGTATCTTGCTATTTTCATCTAATTCATCGATGTGTTCTATAGTCTTAATTCCTTTGTCTTCAAGGTCTTTTACAACTTGCGGATTATGAATAAGCTCTCCATATGCATAGGTCTTAGAATCATCACTATTATTCACTTGATCATAGGCCATTCTGACTGCCCTTTTTACCCCAAAACAAAATCCTGCATTGTCAGCTATCAATATTTTCATTGTTTCCTCCTAAATTAACTTTGAAATTTCCAGCATAATCTTTTCACCTATGTTTGCCATATCTTGCGATGTTAAATGTACATTTTGATATTCTTCAAAATAAATAGGTTTACCGATCTTTATTGTTACTTTTGAAAAAAGTTTATAAGTTGACTTTATTCCGATCGGCAATACAGGTGCCTTTCCTTTTACTGACAGGAGCGATACACCAGGCTCAGCCTTTTGCAATTGGCCAGTTTTGCTCCTGGTTCCTTCTGGGAATATCCCAATAGCATGTCCTTTTTTTAAATGATTTAGAGCAATTTTTATAGCGGTTAAATCTGATGTGCCTCTTTTCACTGGAAAAGCACCTAAACCTTTATTTAAAATAAATCTAAATAAAGGATTTTTAAAAAGCTCGGCTTTTGCCATAAAAAAAATTCTTCTGGTAAAAACGGCACCAACAATAGGTGGATCTAAAAAGCTAATATGATTAGGACAAATAATTACAGGACCATAGGCAGGAATATTTTCGTAGCCATCTACTTCTATTCTAAAAATTATATTTATAATAAAAAGAACGATGTATTTGGCTATATAATAAAACATGAGATACCCCCTTTACCCATTAGCTATAATATTGTACATTTTGCTTACTACTTCATCAATACTCATGTTTGTAGTGTCAATAACAATAGAATCATCAGCCTTTTTTAATGGTGCAACATCTCTTTCAGTATCATTCTTATCTCTTTTTTTTATATCATTTAATATATCATCATACTTAACAGGTATTTTCTTACTTGTCAGTTCATTGTATCTACGCATTGCCCTAATTTCAGGACTGGCAGTCAAAAAGAATTTAAATTGTGCATCTGGCATCACAACTGTCGCTATATCTCTACCGTCCATTACGACACTACCCTTATCTGATAGCCTTTTTTGCAACTTTACCATTATTTCTCTTACCTCTGGTATCATTGAAATATATGATACTTTTTCAGAAATGGATGGTGTCCTAATCTCGCTTGTAACATCCATACCGTCTAACAGTACCTTATCGTTTTTCAAGTCAATATCAATCTTGGAAGCCAATTCTACTATTTTATTTTTATCTTCTAGGTTGATATTTTCAATTGCCACTTTATACGTCAAAGCTCTATACATAGCCCCTGTATCTATGTAAGTAAAGTTTAGTTTTTTTGCCAATTCCTTAGCAACTGTACTTTTTCCTGCACCAGCCGGGCCATCAATTGCAACCTTAATATTTAATAAGTCCAATCGCAATAATTTAGCATTTTTCATGTATATGTGCTTAACTTCTTTATCATCTTCACAATTAATAAACACTACGACTCTGATACATTTCTCAAGACTTTTCTTTACGTTCATTTCTTGAAAACACATCATTGGAATATTCGAAATTCCATTATGTCTTAATGCTTCTGCAGGATAAGCTGCATCAATGTCCTTTGTCGCAGTAAAAAATATAGATATAACATCGCTGCTTTTTATTTTATTGATGCGAAAAATTTCATCAATTAAAGAAATTGTGTCATGAAAAATTGCTTCTTTAGTATTTTCAGTTGTTATTGCTCCTCTAATGGCTTTTATAAGACATCAATCTCCTTTCCGTTTTTCTCTCTTTATAAATTATATAGTAAAAATCGTGTTATAACAATATCATCTCAATCTCACTTTGCCAATGACTTCTATATCACCGTTGACTTTTATGACTGCTGTCTTCTGTGGCTCTATTACATTGTCGCTTGAATCAATTACTTTAACATATAATGTTTGATTGTAGTTTGTTCCATCCATTTCAATGAGATCGCCTTGTTTTATGTTGATTTTTAATTTTTTCTCCTTAAAGCTGTACTTTGGATCTCCATTTATCAATATAAAAGCCTTTGGTGCCTTATCCAAATTAATTAATTCCAATTCCAAAGTTCCATCATTTGATAGATATGTGTTTATGTTTATACCTTCTATTTTTTCGGTAGAATTTAAAAAAACCCTAATGTTATCATTTAACATTAATACTTGAGTCACTACCATAGTTAAAAATCCCAATATGACAAAAAAGGCTATCATATTGTCAAAGCTCAAATAATATACGTGCGCTGACTTTTTAACTCTTTTTCCCATAATAATCCTCCTTATGCATTCTTATATATTTTATGCAAAATATATAAGAAAATGCAAAGAAGGTTTATTTTCAGGAATTTATTCCTGCTAAATAACCAGTAGAAAAAGAAATTTGGAGGTTGAAACCGCCAGTCAATGCATCTACATCAATTATTTCACCGGCAAAAAAAAGTCCTTTAATAAGCCTTGATTCCATTGTCTTAGGATTTATTTCTTTAGTGCTTACTCCTCCAGAAGTGATTATGGCCTCATTTATAGATCGCTTAGATTTTATGCGAAACACGAGATCCTTTATAACATTCACTAAAGCACCTCGTTCCGCTTTTGATAATTCTGAAACTCTTTTATCAGGATTTAAAGAGCTTACCCTTATCACATAAGGTATCAATGAACGTGGAAGCAAATCATTCAAAGAATTCTTCAACTCTTTTTTAGAATATTTTTTAAAATCTCTTTGAAGCCTTTCATCCAGCTTCTCATGATTTAAAGCTGGCTTTAAATCAATTTTTATTACAACATCTCCATCTTCAACAGTTTTAAAAAAGCTGCTTAGTGTCAATATTACAGGACCTGATAATCCAAAATGTGTAAACAGCATTTCGCCAAATTCTTCTCTAACTAATTTTCCATTTATACACAATTTGGCATTAATATTTTTAAGTGTTAATCCCATCATTTCACTGACATCTTCAATGGTTATAAGAGGGACTAATGCTGGATGTGGTTCTACTATTTTGAGGCCCAATTTTTTTGCCATATCATACCCATCTCCAGTTGAGCCTGTAGAAGGATAAGATTTTCCACCAGATGCCAGTATTAAACTGTCACAAAATTCTTTTTTGCCATTAACAATTATTCCTTTGACGCATTTACCATCAATCAGTATATCAGTAACTTTGCTATTGAATCTAATTTCAATATGATTTTCTTTAATGAGTCTTAAAAGGACATCCAGTACATCAATTGCTTTATCTGAAACGGGAAATACTCTTCCTCCTCTTTCAACTTTAGTCATTAAACCATTCTTGTTAAAAAAATCAATTAAATCAGCATTAGAAAAGCTATTTAAAGCACTATAAAGGAATTTGCCATTTGTTGGCGTATTTTCAATAATTTCTTTTATTGAAGCTGAATTTGTTATATTACATCTGCCTTTTCCTGTTATCATGAGTTTCTTCCCTGGTCTATCATTTTTTTCAAAAATTACAACTTCATTGCCTTTTAGAGAACTCATTATGGCAGCCATCATTCCTGAAGGGCCACAGCCAATTACAAAGACTTTTTTCAATTATTATCGCTCCCTTAAATGACATGTATCGTTCAGCAGAACTAAAACGCAATTTCCATCATCTTTTACATCTATTATATTTAATGCTGTATTGTCTTGTCTTATTTTAGGATAAAAACTTAAATCCAAATTTAGCATACCTAAAATTAAAGCTTTGATTGTTGTTCCATGTGACACGATTAGTATATTTTTATTTTTATATTGTTCTATGATTTTATTCGTGGCATTCAATATCCTATCTTGCACAGCTTTTAACGTCTCAGCGCCTTCAATTGTAGCTTCTGGCGGATTAGTTTTCCACGTATGATACAATTCCTTATATGATTTTTCTATCTCATCTACCGTAAGCCCTTCCCAAACACCGAACGATATCTCTCTAAGCTCTGGCAATTTTATAACATCTAAGTTAAAGTTTTTTGCAATAAAAGTTGCTGTTTTATATGCTCTGTCTAAATCACTGGAAAAAATCACATCTATTATTTCATTTTTTAATCTTTGAGACAACAAGTAAGCTTGCTTCATTCCTTCATCAGAAAGTTGAGTATCACTTGCACCTTGAATTTTTTTTTGCCTATTCCATAACGTTTCACCATGCCGTACGATAAACAATCTAGTAGACATCAATAAACCTCCTGCAAATCAATTAAGGCCTTATTAGACTCTTATAGAATTAAATATTCTTCGACAAATATATTCCGTATTCATTCCAAATATTTTCTAATTTTTCAAATGTATCTGTTATCTTATCTTTCTCTCTAATACCGACAGAAACGATCAGTGCATTTATAAGACTCAATGGAGCAACTAATGAATCAACAAATGATGCCATATTACTCTTGGCCAAAAGTATTTCATCGGCAATTTCAGTAAGCGGTGATATAAGACTGTCTGTAATGGCAACTATTTTTGCATTTTGAGATTTAGCATATTTCATAACTTCCAATGTCCTTTTTGAATACCTTGGAAATCCTATACCAATTACTAAGTCCTCTGAATTTACTCTAAGCATTTGTTCAAAAACATCAGATATGCCGGGTTTTACTAATATTACATTCTCAAGTATCAAATTTAGATAAAAACCTAAATACTCGGCTATGGCAGTAGAACTTCTAAAACCGATTATGTATATTCTTTTTGCCTTGAAAATATTATCAACCACTTCTTTGAATGAATTTTTATCTATTTCTTCTTTTGTGGCTTTGATATTTTCTATATCAGATTTTAGCACATTGTTCAAAATAGAAACTTCATCTGTTTCATCTGTCATTTCAAGCCTTTGAACAGTAGTAAGTTTGTTTTTTATCAATTCTTGTAAAGCGCTTTGAAGCTCAGGATAGCCATCATAACCTAAAGTATTTGCAAATCTAACTACCGTAGATTCACTTATATTTATGCTATTGCCCAGTTTTGCTGCAGTCATAAAGGCAGCTTTATCATAGTGGTTTATTATATATTCTGCTATAATTTTTTGGCTTTTGCTTAACTGTGCATAATTATCTTGAATCCTTTTAATTATATCAGCATTTTTATCCATAGTTTATACCCTTTCTATGTTTGATTTTAAATTAGTACCACATATAAAATATTCTATACGTAAGCAAAAAATCCTGCAATCGATGAATAAAAAATGCCAATAAATTTAATAATAAATTTCTTGCTTCAAAAATTCAGATAGACATATCCCACTTTTTTAAATTACCAATGAAGCTATACATAGTTAAGTCGAGTTGTATTGGAGTTATAGAGATAAAACCGTTTTTAACAGCGATTATATCACTATCTTCGTCATTGGCATTTTCTAAAACTTTTCCTGCCAGCCAATAATAATCCATACCTCGTGGATCGATTCTTTTTGTAAAATTCTCAGTATAATTTCTATGGCCTAATTTTGTAATTTTTATACCCTTAAACCCACTACCTACATTCGGTATGTTTACATTTAATAAACAATTTTTTGGCAGACCATTTTGTACAACATTATCTATAAGTTTTTTGATATAAAGCATAGCTTTATTTGATAATTTAGCCTCAGCTTCCAGCGATAATGCAATCGAAGGATAACCATTAATAGCTCCTTCCATTGCAGCCGAAACTGTCCCAGAATATAAGACATCTGTACCTAAATTGAAGCCATTATTAATACCAGAAATTATGATATCTGGCTTTTTATCCATAACTACATCTATTCCCAGTTTCACACAGTCTGACGGAGTTCCATTTGCATAAAAAATTTTAATATTATCATCATCTTTGATTTTCTTAATCCTCAAAGGCTTATGCATTGTTATGGCATGTCCCACAGCACTTCTTTCTCTATCAGGTGCAACGACAACAACATTATAATAATCTTTTAAAAAACCAGCCAATTGGTTTATGCCATCAGAAAAGACGCCATCATCGTTTGTCAGCAAAACATTCATACGCATCCTCCTACTATATTATTACATTCATGTACTGAATAATTAATATGATTTTAATATAAAATTAATATATAAGCAAGGAGTGATAATGTGATACAGATTGATGACGCTGGAAGTGGAAGCTTAATCGGTGGGACATGTATTGGTGTTATGAGAGTCGAAACTAATGAATACCATTATGATATAATACCTCTTACATACTATACGGAGGATAACTTTAGCAAAAAATTGTATTTGCATAAAGCCGCTGAAATTTCAATCGGTTTTTTAGACCAAATGAAAGTAGACAAAAATGAGGAAATACATGTCTGCAGAGGTTATATGTTTGACTATTTGAGAGAATATCTAAAAACTAATGGTTATAATTACAAAAGCACAAAAATATTGAATCCACTTCAGGATCGAATAGAGAATACTTTTGAAAACTATGCATTATCTCTTGGTCTTTCAAAGAGATTTCTCAGTTATACAAAATATCCTTTTCATTTTCACAGATTATTAAAGTGGGTTTATGCTGACTATGATAATAGGCGTAAATTGTGTAAAACTGGCTGGAAAAGCTTTATAAAGTATGGATCATTACGGTTTGACGAATCATACTCAGAAATAACTAAAAATAAAAATATTTTTTGCCTTAAATGTGGTGAAAAAATTGATAATGGTCCAGTAAAGATAATCAAATTTAAAAGCAATTTTTTAAACGTTATTTATGTACATGTAAAATGTTGAGATACCATACTTTGGTACCTCAACATTTTTATATTTTACCAGCAGTGATGTGGTATACAAATTTGTTGACCTGGATATATTAAGTTTGGATTTGGTATCTGTGGATTAGCTCTTATTAAGCAGTCTAATGGTATGCCATACATATTAGCTATAGTCCACATTGAATCTCCAGGCCTTACTATATACATTTCTCTGCAATGTCTCTCTGGCGGGCAATATGCTGGTATACAAATTTGTTGTCCCGGATATATTAAATTTGGATTCGGTATCTGTGGATTAGCTCTTATTAAACAGTCTAATGGTATGCCAAACATATTCGCTATGGTCCACATTGAATCTCCAGGCCTTACTGTATATGTCGTTCTACAATGTCCAGGGTAATATTGTGGATCAGACATTGTTAAAACCCCCTTTCATTTTTCTATTACATGTTATGTTTATTTTAAAATTGTGTTACACAACTATTTTTAAGATAAAAAAAACTATAGGCTTTATACCTATAGTTTTTTTGTTTATATTGGGTGAACCCTCTCTTCGATATTCAATAATGTTGAATCAATTTTGTATTTTTTAGCTTGCCTATACTCAAAAAACCTTCTTGCTACTTGAGGAAATAATGCATATGATAAAACATCTTCATCTTGCTCTATAAATTCCTTTATCTCATTTTTAAATTCATCCAATTGAGGACTTAGTAAATCTGCTGGCCTATTTGAGATTATTTCTTCATCGCCAATTATTTTCTCTCGTATAGAATCTGAAATTGGAGCTGGTGGCATCCCGTATAAACCTTTGACATAATCTTTAATTTCTTTAGGAACTATTTTATATCTTTCTCCTGTAATAACATTTAAAACAGCCTGAGTTCCAACCATTTGACTCATTGGAGTAACAAGAGGAGGGTATCCTAAATCTTCTCGTACCCTTGGAACTTCTTTCAAGACATCCTGATATTTGTTTAATGCGTTCTGCTGCTTTAGCTGTGAAACCAAATTCGATAACATTCCCCCTGGTATTTGACTCTCTAATGCTTTAACATCAACAGACATAAGCAAAGACATATCGCTGTCATTTTTGTGATTTTGCTTAACCACATTAAAATACTGAGCTATCTCAGCAAGCAATTTTAAATCTAACCCTGTATCATATTCTGTATCTTTCAATGCAGCCACAATTGATTCTGTAGCTGGCTGTGATGTTCCTAAAGCAAGAGAAGAAATGGCTGTATCAACTCCGTCTACACCAGCTTCTATGGCTTTTAAATAAGTCATTGAAGCCAGTCCTGCTGTATAATGGCTATGCAGTTGAATCGGCGTGTAAAGTGCTCTTTTTAGAGATTTAATCAGATCGTATGCAGCATAAGGTGATAATATTCCAGACATATCCTTAATACATATAGAATCCACACCCATATCTTGAAGAGACTTTGCCACTTTCAAGTAATGATCTGTATTATGTACAGGACTAACTGTATATACAATAGCTGCCTGCACATGAGCACCTGCGCTTTTTGCAGATTTTATTGGCACTTGTAAATTTCTCACATCATTTAATGCATCAAAAACTCTTATTATATCTATACCATTTTCAACAGATTTTATTATAAATTCATTTACAACATCATCAGGATAGTGTTTATATCCAAGTAAATTTTGACCTCTTAACAACATTTGAAGAGGCGTCTTCTTAATCGCCTTCTTTAAAAGTCTTAATCTTTCCCATGGGTCTTCGTTCAAGAATCTCATACATGCATCAAATGTAGCACCGCCCCATGCTTCCAACGAGAAAAAGCCAACTTCATCTAATTTCTCTGCTATAGGAAGCATTTCATCAGTTGTCATCCTAGTTGCCAGCAATGATTGATGTGCATCTCTTAAAACAGTCTCCGTTATTTTTATCTTAGACATTAAAACTCCTCCTTTACTCAATATTATACTCTTGTTAAGTTAATATTTCTATAAAAAAATAAGACCAACTATTAAAAACTGGTCTTATTTTAAAAGAAACTTATCATAAGAATGATAGAATAGACTCTCTGATCAATTTTGCAGCTAAAATCGATGTTATACCTGAATGATCGTAATCAGGCGATACCTCAACCAGATCCATACCTACAACATTTAGATCTTTCAACATGTGTATTGCACTTAGCGCTTCTTTTGAGGTTATACCGCCGGGTTCAGGAGTACCGGTACCAGGTGCAAAAGCGGGATCTAAAACATCTATGTCCCATGTGATATATATAGGCTTTGATTTTATATTATCAAGTATTGATTTCAAAGGTTCAACAACATCATATAAGAACATATTGGTATTTTTGAACGCGAATACAAATTCCTCTTTAACACCTGAGCGTATACCAAAATGATACATATTTTTTTTGTTTACAAATTCAGAGGCTATTCTTAAAACTGTGGCATGGGAATCTCTTTCTCCAAAAAATTCAGTTCTCAAATCTGTATGTGCGTCAAAGTGAAGCACAACTAACTCATTTCCGTACTTTTTAAAAACTTTTTCTAAGATTGGAGCACTTATTAAATGCTCACCACCCAAAAATATCGGCTTTTTCCCAGCATCTATAATATCTTTAGCAGCATCACCAATTATATTTAAACATTTTTCTACATTTCCATAAGGTAATATCAAATCACCATAATCATAATACTTTTTGTCTTTTAAACTTCTATCCAAATATACACTGTACTCTTCTAATCCTAAAGACGCCATCCTTATTGCCTGTGGTCCAAAGCGTGTACCAGGTTTAAAGCTTACAGTGTAATCCATAGGAGCACCTACAATCACAATTTCAGATTTATAATAATCATCGTTGCTTCCTAAAAATTTTCCACCGTTTGATAAATTGTCTTTTATTATCAAAAACTATGCCTCCTCAAAAATTTCTTTTACAAATTTCGGCAATACGAAGCTGGCCTTATGTAACTGTGGCGTATAATATTTTGTGTCAATATTAGGAATATTATTCACATCTACAGCTTCAGGATCATACTTCTTAGAACCCATTGTAAAAGTCCACAAATGCCCCGGATATGTCGGTATAGTACATATATATGGCTTTACTATTGGGTAAATATTTTTAAACATCTTACTTAATTTATTTATTAAGCTACCATAAATAAAAGGTGACTCTGTCTGTGCTACTATAATTCCGTCTTCCTTTAAGCACTCATACACAGATCTATAAAAATCCTCTGTGAATAACCCTACCGCAGGGCCTATAGGATCTGTCGAATCTACAATTACAACATCAAATTCATTCTTGTGCTCACTCACATAATTTATTCCATCGCCAATCATAATCTCTACTTTTTCATCATATAATCCACAGCTAATTGTAGGTAGATATTTTTTCGAATTTTCCACAACACGATCATCAATCTCTGCAAGAACAACTCTCTCTACTGAATCGTGCTTCAAAATTTCTTTTACGGCACCACCATCGCCACCACCTACTATTAAAACACTTTTAGGATTTTTGTGAGTAAAAAGTGGAACATGCACTATCATCTCATGATACACAAACTCATCTTTCTCTGTCGTCTGCAAAATTCCATCAAGAATCAATACCCTACCGTAAAATTCAGACTCTATTACGTCTAGCTTTTGATATTGGGTATTTTCAGAATTTAATGTTCTATTTACTTTTAATGAATAACCTATAGAATCATTGTGATGTTCGGTAAACCATAGTTCCATTTTTCATTCCTCCTAAATTATTTTTTTAATAATTCTTCTATGTCAACATATAAGCCATTGTCGGATTTTTTAAAATGATTTCCAATATAGAAATCATCGCTAATAGAATTTTTTACACATGCCTTTTTAATTCCAAAATCATATACGTTGTTCAATGCAACCTTTAAAAGCATTGTTCCATAACCTTTCATCTGATATTCAGGCAAAACAGCATGTCCTATTATATAAGCCGTATCATCATCCACTTTTATTGTTATAAAGCCAAAAGGCTTTTCATCTGTTGCTATCATATTAATACATTTGTTCAGATCTACCAAAAGAGACAATTTAAAATAATCAGCAATTTTTTTTATATATTTTAAATCTTCTTCTGACGCGAACTTGATTTTAAACATAAACCATCTCTTCCTATAATTTTTTTAGATATTCTACTTCATCTTTAGATAGATAACGCCATTGTCCGGTTTTTAAATTTCCAATATCCAAATTGCCTATTTTTACTCTTTTTAACTTTAAGACAGGATGTCCAATTAGCTCACACATCTTTCTGATTTGCCTGTTTCGTCCCTCATGTATGGCTATTTTTACGGTAGAATTGCCGTTTGTGACTTTTAATATATCTATCTCAGCTTTGGCAGTTTTATAATTATCAATACGAAGTCCGTTTCTAAACATATCCAACTTCATTTTGTCTGGCACACCTTTTATTTGCGCAATATATACCTTGTTAATATTATGCCTCGGATGCATGAGCTTATTTGCCAAATCACCGTCATTCGTAAGCAAAAGCAATCCTGAAGTGTCGTAGTCCAATCGACCGATTGGATACACCCTGTCATCAATACTAACCAAGTCTATTACTGAAGGCCTATCAAATTGATCTTTAACCGTCGTAATATATCCTACAGGTTTATTTAGCATGATGTATATATTTTTATTGACTTTAGTGACTACTTTACCATTGTATTCAACAACATCCTTGTTGGGGTCGACTTTGACACCAAGCTCTCTTACAGTTTCACCATTGACTTTAACTTTTCCATCTAAAATCAATTGCTCGCATTTTCTTCTGGACGCGATCCCGCACTCAGCCAAGTATTTTTGCAATCTTTCCATAACGTTTCACACCCACATTTATTATACACCCAACACACCGCATATAATATAACATTTTTTGATACAAAAGACAATACTTTAGGCAAGCTTTAGACTTGCCTAAACCAATTTTTCATTATATATTCCCATAAGATTATCTCTTTCTATCTTTTCTCTAATCGCATCAGTATTTATAGTATACAACCCTAATGATTTCATTCTCTCAAAATATACCCCGCCTGCAAACGTATATCGATTTTTCAATCCTTCTTTTGTTTCTATACATTCATTTTCATATGCGATAAGGTCTCCAGATGCTAAATTTCTTGGCAATTCTAAAAGCGGCATTCCTAATGACAGCCTAACACTATTGTGCCCTGCCAGACATCCAGTAGTCATGGCTTCTGTATGTCCAGTAAAAAGCCCTGATTTTTCTCCCGCGCAAAGCAAATTGTCAAGACCTTTTACTTTCATTCCATTGTTCCTAGGAGCAATAGAGAGATATCTAATTGAATTGGCCTTTCCTCCAGAATATGGATCTTCATACCTGGCTCTTTCAAGTCCTGGAATTTTTCTTAATTTTTCTAAAGGGTAAAATGGAGTCATCAGCTTAGCATGGCCAGTATCAAGTAATATAACATTCTTTGCATATTCTGGAAGTGCATATTGTTGGCATACTTTTATATTCAGTTTATCCATGTTTACATCTTCTTCAGGAACTGGCAACACAACAACGCCTTCTTTATCAAGTTTCTCTCTGATTTCATCGCTTAATGAATCCTTATTCAACTTACAAGACCCACTAAAGGCACCATAAACTTCATCAGATCTCATTCCTAAAATATCCTCGACACCTGCTCGGTAACTTATGCTTATCCTTGGTCCAAAAGATGGACATCTTAGTATACACATTGAACAACCATTGCCGTATCTTAAACAATTTCCCATAGGCCCTGTTGAGCCGGTAGTCTCTATAAATACATCGCCATATTCAACTGATTCATCGTCTAAAACAATACCTTTGATTTTTGTCTTGTCTTCCATTATTACATCTGCCGCTCTAGATATAAATTTAATTTTAATCCCTTTATTTAATAGCATTTTTCTTATTTCAGGCTCAACCTTAGTTATATCGTACAGATTAGCGTGTTTATGACCTGGAAATTCAATATTTCTATGTCTTGCACACATATCAGTTATTTCAATTAATTCATATCCACCTAAATATTTTATTTCTTCTGCAGCAGTAAACCTGCCATTATTTCGCATTATTCCTCCTACTAAACCACAACCTAACAACATATCTGTTTTTTCAAGCAATACGACTTCAGCACCTGCTTTTTTTGCCGTAAGAGCTGCTGCACATCCTGCCCAACCACCGCCAATAACAACAACCTTAACCATGTAATACTCTCCTTTCAATTGTCTTTCTAACATCTAATTGAACTTTACATGACCTTATTTTTTGCCCATCAATTTGGACTTCACAACTGCCGCAAATACCTTCTCCACAGCATATTGTATTATTGTTTGATACAGCAAAATAAGCTTTGCTATCAAGTAAATCTAAATAATTTAAAATATTTAGATGTTGTTCATCAGAACCTCCACTGTAAATTAATTTAATATCCTTGTCTGCAATTGCATTTTTTAAAACATCTTGCCCATCGTTACTTAAAAGATCTGTCGTAATTATCTTTAAATTAAAGTTATTAATATACTGCCAAATAAAAAACTCTTCAACTTTACCCTTATCAATTATAACAGTTATTTCATTGTTGTTATTGTATAACTTGTTTATGATTATTGCTCCAGGTGCTTGTGCTATACCCCTTAATATTACAAGGCATTTTGAATTTCTAGTACCTTTTATATATTTGTGTCCAAACAATCCATTCCAATATGGGCCTCTCAAAAATACATGTTTACCGCATGAATTGATTAAATTTGTCTTAGGGCCGTTAATTTGCACAGCAATCTTTATAATTCCACTTATTTCATCAGCGTACATTATAGACATTGGTGCGTCGAAAAAAGAAGGACTTGACTCATCTCTTAAGAACACATACGATCCAGGTTCATTTAAGTCTCTTGCCATTTTATTAGATACAGATAGCGTCAATATTATTAAATTTTTATTTATATTTTGTTTATCAATTATATCTGCCACAATAGTTTCCCTTTTTGCTTTTGCTTTTCTTTTTGACCAAATAAAATCTTGATATACACATACGCCATTCCAATTGCAATCGCAAAATTCTTTCCCTTGCAATTGAGAACAAACAATACATTCGTTTAATTCTGCTAAATAGCAAGGACAGTAATCACTACCAATGTCAATACATTCAAGCCTGTGATTGATCATTTAACCATCTCCTAAAGAAATTTTACATATTTATGTTATTCTCAAATAAAAAAAAAGTTACAAAAAACTCCTGGTACATACCAGGAGTTTAATATTGAAATATGTCAATCCAATTCTTTATGATGGTTTTAAAATTAAACTCGTAATCCCTTTTGTCAATGTTTTTGCCTGCAACAACATCGATAGTCGCAATCTGATTATCATTCAATTTTACAATAGCTACACCCATCTTTTCTCCAATTCCTATTGGTGCTTTTACAGATTTAGGTAGGCTATAATCAATTTTAACGTTTATCTCCTCATCTTTTGAAATTGGCAATATAAAATCACTATTATACACAAGCGGCAGATATTTTTCCTTGCCACTAACAACACTTATGGTCTTTATCATCTGACCTTTCGAAATGATCTTAATTGGAGTATAATTTGCAAAAGAGTAATCTAAAATTTTTTGTGTGTCTTCCCACATTGGACCGCTGTTTAATACTACAGATATTAGCCTTTGACCATTTCTCGATGCCGAAGCTACTAAACATCTGCCAGCCTTATTAGTAAACCCTGTTTTTACTCCATCAGCTCCTTCATATTGCCAAAGCATCTTATTTTTATTTCGCAAATACCTATCGTATTCTTTTCCGTCCCAAGGAATCGTCTTTTCTTTTGTTGATACTATTTCAGCGAATTTATTGTAATTATTAAAAGCGTATCTTGTAATTAAAGCTAAATCATAAGCAGTTGTATAATGGTTGTCTATTCCGATATCAAGGCCTGAAGGTGTAACAAAATTTGTATTATATGCTCCAATTTCTTTAGCTTTTTTATTCATAAGCTCGACAAACTTATCAACACTGCCACTTATATGTTCTGCAATTGCGGTTGCAGCATCATTCCCTGAGTTTAACATCAAACCGTACAATAAATTTATCATTGAAATTTTTTCTCCAGGCGAAAGCCATATTGAAGATCCACCTACACTTGCAGCTTTTTTGCTGACAGTTACAATATCATTTAAATTGCCGTATTCTAAAGCCAACAACAATGTCATGATTTTGGTTGTACTTGCCATAGGAAGTTTTTCACTTATATTTTTTTCAAAAAGAATTCTGCCAGATTTCTGATCCATTACAATTGCAGCTTTTGCAGCAATCTGAGGAGGTTTTAAATTCTCAGCTTCTATGTTTGTAGGGGTCATAAGGAAAGTAAAAATAAGCACTAATACAAGTATTTTCTTCATTACTGTCCTCCTTGAAAGTTAATACCTCACATTATGACCCGCTTGTTACCTAATAAATCAATCTATGTTATTTGTTACAGTTATTGGAGTTGATTTTTTATAAGTCTTGTTTTTATTAAAAACATTTTGAAGCTCCTCCATTAACTTAGGTGCCAAATCAATTATTCTTTCAACCATCGCATTTTGATTTACTGGCAAAAGTCTTATCTGTCCTTGCCCTACAACCATAAATGCAACTGGCTGCAAAGAAACGCCTGCACCACTGCCACCGCCAAATGGCATGTTTGATTGTCCATTATTTTGATTTTGTTCTTTGTCTTTATTTTGCGTCATCTGAAACTCTCCACCACCAGCAGCAAAACCAAACGTTACCCTTGAAATTGGAATGATCACTGTTCCGTCTGGAGCTTCTACCGCATCCCCAACGATTGTATTTACATCTATCATTTCCTTAAGACTTTCCATAGTCGTCTTCATTAATCCTTCAATAGGATGATCGCTCATCCAAAATCACCTCCGTTTAAAATTTTTTAAGAATTTAATACCATTAACTATAATATTACCATATCTAAAATCTAATATGCAATCAAAGTCGCTTTTTAAAATATTTTCTCCAAAATGAGGGTTTATAGATATAGAAGGCTTAGTTAAAAATTTTATGCTGCAATAGACAGGAACAATTAGCGTATAAATTACAAAATTAATAATTCCATATGCAATGGATGTAAAAGCTGCATCAGTAAATCCCTCATCTACATTTAATCTTAATTTTTTAATTACTATAGATTTTTTAATGCTTTGACTCATTTCATGAATCATAATCTTATTTGAATTAAATAAATCTATTATTCTATGTACATCATGTAAACTTAGCATTTTTCTCTTTTCTGATTTTTTTGGGAATTTTAAAAAAAAGGCTTTATGCACTTCATACTTTATTACCGGTCTATTGTCTTTTAGAGTAAAATTAACAATATCAACGACTACATTCATCAATCTAATTCCCAATATTTTTAATGACAATTCTGCTCTATCATTTTTATCAATTCTTTTATAATTAACGTTTAGGCTGGCAATTTTAGCGAATCGAACAATATATATGTATATATTTAAAATAAAATTTACACCATAATTGTCATAGTGCACTTTAAAAGTCATAGGGTAAATAAAAATAAATATTACTACAAGCAAAATTAATAATATATAAAGAGAAAACATCAATTCACCTTCTCAAATATATTGTTTTCAATAATAAAAATAAAATACTAAGTAATATCGTCTAATGGAGGCAAGTCTTTTAAAGAAGGCAAATTAAAGTACTTCAGAAATTCATCAGTTGTAGAATAAAGTATTGCACGGCCTGGAGCATTTATTCTACCATCTTCTTTAATTAAATTAAATTCTAATAAGGTATTAATTGCTTTCTCGCACTTTACACCTCTTATTTTTTCTATGTCGATTCTTGTAATAGGCTGGTTATAAGCGATTATAGACAAAACTTCTAATGCGGCTTGGGATAATCCTTGCTTTATATCAAGTCCTAATGCCTTTTTTATATATTCTGCATATACTTCATTTGAAGACATCACAATTGAATCATTTATCATCAAGACTTTTACTCCTCTATTTTCTCTTTCATAATCGCTTTTTAATCTATTAAAAGATTCAATAACTTCTTTTGTAGATATATTCAATACATCACTTAAAGTTTTTATCTTTACAGGTCTGCCAGCCGCAAATAGTATAGACTCTATTATGCAATCTATATCCATTATTTCACCTCTTTAGACTTTTTATAATTATGTCTCCAAATGCATTTTTTTGCTCAGCCGCAACTTTATTTAACTTAATCAATTCCAAAAGTGCTACAAACGAAACAATTTTTTCTATCTTTCGTAAATTCTTTAAGAAATCGCCAAATTTAATCACAGGAGTAACTATTAGTTTCTTTAATATCTCCTTTATTTTGTCATCGATTGTAATTTGATCTTTTGCATATTTAATTGGCATAACATTGTCGCTGGACTTTTGAAGAATCTTCACATAAGCTTTTTTTAAGTCGATGGCCGAATAATTAAGGCAAAGCGATTTATCAACATATTTTATTTCAGGCTCGTCTCTAAAAAATTTAGTACCTAATGTATTTAAGTCTTTCAGTCTATTTGCAACACTTTTATATTTTTTATACTCAATCAACTTTTCCACCAATTCTTCTCGAGGATCTGCATCAGCCATTGTCATTTGCTGTCCTTCGACATTTTGCTTTGGTAAAAGCATACTTGACTTTATCTCAAGCAATGTAGCAGCCATTAAAATAAACTCTGTTGCAATATCCAAGTCCATTTCTTGCATAGCTTTTAAATATTCCATGTATTGGTCAAAAACAGATGCAATCGGTATATCTTTTATATCTATTTCGTTTTTTTCTATAAGATGAAATAAAAGATCAAAAGGTCCTTCAAAAGATTCTATTTTAATGTTGTACATTATCCCACTCCAAACGGAAACAAAATTATTTTAGAAATCAGTTTATCTAACCCCATCATTAGCGGAGTCATAAATAAATTAATTATTCCTGTAAATAGAAGCAAAAGCAAAGCAATTTGTCCATATTGTTCATATTGCGAATAAATATATGCTTCTTTCTGAGGAAGAATGCTCCACAAAACCTTTGAACCATCTAATGGTGGAATAGGAATTATATTAAACACAGCAAAAACCAAATTGTATTGATAGAGTATAGTCAAAAAAAGTCCTAATACAGGAATGTTTCCAAAATAAAACAACAGAATTCGCGTTATTATGGCCAAAAAAACGTTAGAAAGTGGTCCAGCCAATGCCACATATAAAACGCCTTTTTTTCTGTCTTTAAAATAATACGGATTTATCGGTACTGGCTTAGCCCACCCAAAGTATATAATAAACAGCATAATTAGCCCTAAAGGATCTATGTGGGCCAGTGGATTTAATGTAAGTCTCCCGCTTTGCCTAGGCGTAGGATCGCCTAATTTATCTGCTACATATCCATGACTAAACTCATGAAAACTCATTGCGATTATCAATGCCGGAATTCTAATTAAATAGCTTAATAATGCATTCAAATCTTTTCACCTCTTTTAACTTTTTCTACATAATGTAATAGAGTTTTAATCTCATCTTCTCGATCTTTTATCTTGCCTAAAATTTTGTCCATCAATATTTTATCTAAAATTTCTTTGTAAATTGGCGACGGTTGAAGTCCTAATCTTTTTATGTCGTCACCATTTATTTCTAATCTTTTTAATTTTGCCAAATCATAATATTTTTCAATGGCTTGTTTTATATTTAAGTCTTCCATAGCATGTACTGCAGATATTGCTTCTATTCTCTTATCTTTTAATGTATTGAAAATAGATACATTTTCATTTAAGTTAGACATATTCATTTTTATATTGAGAATATCAGATAATCCACTTAAATATTCACGTTTTAAATTGTATTTTCTAATTAAACAATCAGCATCTTCGTTTGTAGCATTATAGAAAAGCAACAAAAATCTATACAATAATGTATTGCCTTTTTCAAGACTTGTATTCAAATTTGTTGTATTAATCTTTATACCACAAAATAATTCCTTATCAAGCTGGTAATACTTCATTAACTTTACTATAGGTTCAGGATTCTTCTCTTTTAATATCAAATAAATTTCATTCATAATTCTATCGGCAGATACATTAAAAATATCACCGTCAGATATAGACTTCCTTAACAACCATTCAGTATGTTGTTCTATTTTAAAACCTAATCTTCCACTGTATCTTATTGCCCTAAAAATCCTCGTTGGATCGTCAACAAAACTTTTATCATGTACGACTCTAATTAATTTATTTTTTATGTCGTCTGCACCGTTATATATATCAATGATTTGATTTGTTTTTACATCTAATGCCAGCATATTTATCGTGAAATCTCTTCTTTTAATATCATCAGCAAGACTGGCTCGTTGGACGACTGGCAACATTCCGGGGCGTTCATAATGTTCTTTTCTTGCAGATACAATATCTAACTCAAAATCTCTGGTTTTTATTTTAGCAGTTTCAAATTTGTCATGTACCTCTATATCACCATTTAAAATTTCATTGAGCATAAAAGCAAATTTTATTCCATCGCCTTCTACCGTAATATCAATGTCATCACTTTCTAAATTTAACAATTTGTCTCTTACGTATCCTCCTACAATATACGCATTTACCCCAATTTTCTCCGACATATCTTTTAAAATTAAAAGTATATCTCTATCTATAAGAACTCCCTCTTTCTCACTAATATGCTTTAATTATTATATCATATTTGTACAAAAAAATAAGCATAATCCCATGAATTATGCTTTTCTATAAATATCATTTTTTAGTACGTGGATTAAATATTATAGAAAACAAATAACCAAAAAAAATTGCTGCAGCAATACCACCTGCTGTTGCCGTCAGTCCACCTGTAAAAGCACCAGTGATACCATCTTTTTTTACTGCTTTGATTGTACCTTGTGCTAAAGAATTGCCAAAGCCAAGAAGCGGAACAGTTGCACCAGCACCTCCGAAATCTATTATTTTCTTGTATATTCCTATACCACCTAATATAGCTCCTACTGTAACATACAAAACTAAAATTCTTGCGGGTGTAAGCTTTGTTTTGTCCATTAATATTTGAGCAATCACACAAATTATTCCACCTACAAGAAAAGCACGTAAATAATCCAATTGTATCAACCTCCTCTACGTGTAATTTGAAATTGTAACTGCATGAGCTATACCTGGTATTGACTCACCTTGTTGTGTGCTTGTCGGCGATAGCAAAGCCCCTGTAGCTATAAATAAAACCCTATTGTAAATTCCGCTTTTTATCTGCTGAAGCAACCAACCATTTAAAACTACTGCAGAGCACCCTGCTCCACTTCCCCCCGAATGCACATCTTGTGATTCATCATATATTTCTATTCCACAATCTTTATATTTATCTTCAATATTCATACCCTCTTTACTAAGCAACTCTATCAGGATGCTTTTCCCAACTCTTGCCATGTCTCCAGTTATTATTAAATCATAATCGTTTATTGTAAAACCTGTATCATTAAAATGTGTCAAAATTGTATCTGCTGCAGCAGGCGCCATAGCAGCACCCATATTGTTTGCATCTTTCATTCCTAAATCAACAACTTTTCCTGTTGTAACGTGCGTTATATATGGACCTGTGCCATTGGATGACAACAATGATGAACCTGATCCTGTCACCGTCCACTGAGATGTAAATGGCCTTTGGACACCTTGCTCTAATGGAAATCTGTATTGTCTTTCAGCAGTAGAAAAATGACTAGATGTTGTAACAATAATATAATCTGCAAATCCTCCATCTATTAACATAGAAGCTATTGACAATCCTTCAGCCATTGTAGAACAAGCTCCATATAATCCAAATGTAGGTACATTAAATTGTCTAGCAGCAAAACTAGAAGTAATTATTTGATTTAAAAGATCTCCACCTATCAAATAATCAATGTCTGAAATATTTAAACTTGCTTTTTTAAGGGCTAAATTTACAGAGTCTTGAAACATTTTGCATTCAGCTTTTTCCCAGCTTTTTTCACCGTAAGTATCATCAGTCAAAATCATATCAAAATAATCTTTTAAAGGTCCTTGTCCTTCTTTTGGTCCAACTATTGTGCCAGATGATATAATAGAAGGTGGATTTGCAAATTTAACGGTTTGCGATCCCATTTTTTTTATTGCCATAGTAATCACCCTTTTAGAAAATAGTATATAAGCCCTACGATAATAGAGGTACCAACTCCGTAAACTATAACCGGACCCGCTATGTTAAACATTCTGGAAGCCACTCCAAAAACAAATCCTTCTCTTTTAAATTCCATAGCTGGTGAAACAATAGAATTAGCAAAACCAGTTATCGGCACAACAGAACCAGCTCCTGCAAATCGTCCAATGTCATCGTAAATACCAATTCCAGTTAAAAATGAGCCTAAAAAAACCATTATGATTGCAACTGGTGTTCCGGCTTGTTCGGCAGTCATTCCTCGATTAATAAACAAATTTAAAAAAAATTGGCCAACATCACATATTAATCCACCTACCACAAAAGCCCATAAAACATTTTTTAAAAGAGTAGGCTTTGGCTCATATTTCTGTGCAATATCCTTGTATTCTTGCTGTTTCTTTATATCCTTTTCCATTTTAATGCCTCCATAAAATCGATATATAGTGGGCACCTATTATGGTTGCCCACTTTTTATCTGTCTACTCTAAATGCTATTTGAATATTTGCTTTGTATTCGACAATTTTACCGTCTTTTACGTTAGCAGTTTGATTTAATACTTCTATTCCCGATATATTGTTTACAGTTTTTGATGCTTCTGCTACCGCATTTTGTATAGCATCATCCCAACTTTTAGTAGAATCTCCTACGACATTTAAAATTTTAACTACAGCCATTTTAACTCCTCCTTTAAATAAACAAGTACAGCACTATCAGGTATTTTTTTAGTGCTATATTTTAAAAAGTAAATGACAGATAAAGTAAATATAATTATTGAGAAAATTATAATAAGCTTTCTCATTTGTAACACCTCGATACAGTAATATTATGTGACAATATGTTTTTTTCATACAAAAAGAAGTGCAAATAACTTTACACTTCTTGTAACTGTTCTTTTAGTTTTTTTAAAACTTTCTTTTCAATTCTTGATACTTGCACTTGTGATATGCCTAAGATTTTCGATACCTCTGTCTGTGTCATATCTTTAAAATACCGCAAAACGATTATCTGTCTTTCACGAGAATTTAAGTTTTTTAAAACCATTCTTAAAGCCAACTTATCTTCAATTTCATATTCTTGTTCATCGATTCCTATCTTTTCTATCAAAAGTAAATTATCATCTTCATTGTGCTGAGAATTATCATATAGATATTCAGCAGTGGCAGTAGATTCAAACGCCATCGCAACTTCTTCTGCTGAAACATCAAGCTTTGATGCAATTTCTTGAATTGTCGGTTCTCTATTTAATTCCTTTTCCAATTTGTCTTTCATAAAATAGGCTTTATTTGACAATTCTTTTAATGATCGGCTAACTTTAATAAGTCCATCATCTCTCAAAAACCTTTTTATCTCACCTATTATGATTGGTACTGCATACGTGGATAATTTCACATTATAGGATTCATCAAACTTATTAATGGCTTTTACAAATCCTATACACCCAATCTGATAAAGATCTTCTGCCTCATATCCTCTGTAAGAAAATTTCTTCACTATACTCCAAATAAGGCCGCTATTTTCTTTCAGCAACTTCTCCATTGAAGACTTGTCATTATTTTTAGATTTTCTTATAAGTTCATTTACATCTTCATTCCTTTCATTATCTTTATCAATCATAGCAGCACCTCATTTACCTGAATTGATGTATTTGGTCATTCTAACCTTAGTACCTTTTCCTTTTTCAGATTCAACAACCAATTCATCCATAAAAGTCTGCATAACAGTAAAGCCCATTCCTGATCTATCTTCATCAGGTTTTGTAGTATATAAAGGTTCCATCGCTTTTTCAATGTCCTCTATTCCAACACCATTGTCAATAACTTCGACTGTTAACTTGTTCCCTTCTATCTCTGCTTTTAACATTATATAATCAATTTTACCTTCATAACCGTGAATTATAGAATTTGTAACAGCTTCAGATACTGCTGTCTTGATATCTGCTATTTCCTCTACAGTTGGATCTAATTGAGCTGCAAAAGCAGCAATAACGGTCCGTGCAAAAGACTCATTTTGAGACTTGCTTAAAAATTTCAATTCCATTTTATTTGAATAACTCATTTATATCCCCCTTTGCATGTTTTTAATGGCTTCTTCTATTGTATCATAGCAATTTATTATCCTTAAAATTCCTGACAACTCAATGACTTTTAAAAGTTGAGAATTAGCACCTACAATTGCCAATTTACCATCATTATCTTTAGCCATTTTATACCTTCCAAGAATCATTCCAATGCCGGAACTATCCATAAAATTCAATTTTTCAAAATCCAAAATAATATTTTTAAATCCTTTCTGGTATTCCGTATTTATAGCATCTTTAAAAAGATCCGATGTATGATGATCCAATTCCCCTTTTATCTTTACTATTAAGGTGTCATTTTTTTCTACAAATTTTATTCCCATATTCATCCCTCCATAATATATTATTCTACATCATAGCTCAATTTCCTCCTTATTTGTAATTTTTTTCTATAAAAATTTTTAAAAAAATACTAAAAGCTTATAAGCTTTTAGTATTTTTTACCCACGATTTATAGATTTTTTCAAAAGTATTTATTAAATTTGTTCTTTTAACACTTTTATCAGCTATTAACGATACTGTCTTTATAAGATTATTTCCGTCGTATATTTTCACTGTTCCTATTTCTGAACCTGCTTTCACAGGTGCATCAACATATTTATTTAAGCTTACTATTTGCTTTATATTCTTAGATTCACCTTTTTTCAATAAAATATATTCATCATTTTGGGAAATAGCATTTACGTAATCTTGTTGGCCTTTTAAAACTTTTATATTACCATATACTTTGCCTGCTTCAACAACTTTTTTTGTTTCAAAATTAGCAAAACCATAATCTAATAATTTTGAAGCTTCTTTGAAACGAGTAGCGGAATCTGGTGCTCCGAATACCACTGCTATAAACCTTGTATCGCCTCTTTTGGCAGTCGCAGATAAACAGTACAATGCTTCTGAAGTAGATCCTGTTTTTATTCCATCTGCGCCTTGATAATTCCAGAGAAGCTTATTAGTATTAGCCAAGCTGAATTTACCATTTCTAACAGAATCAATTTTATCAGTTAAATATTTAAATACATTTTTATGTTTAACAAGTTCTCTGGATATTAGCGCCATATCATAAACCGAGGTATAGTGTCCATCTTCAGGTAACCCCGAAGCATTCTTAAAATTTGTATTTTTGGCACCTAGTTCTTTGGCTCTTTTGTTCATTTCTTCTACAAATTTTTCTTCACTACCTGAAATATATTCAGCCAACGCGACTGAAGCATCATTTGCAGAATTCATTGCGACAGATTTCAACAGATCATCTACAGTCATTTCTTCGCCAACCTCTAAATAAATTTGTGTACCACCCATATCATAAGCATGTTCGCTTGTCACAACTTTGTCAGTAGTCTTAATTTTACCAGAATCCAATGCTTCAATAACTAAAAGCATGGTCATTACTTTCGTAACACTGGCAGGAGGTAGCTCTTCATGGCTATTTTTTTCATATAGAACTTTACCTGTATTAGCGTCCATAAGAATTGCAGATTTTGACTTGAGATTAAAATTATCAGCATATGCAAAATTTTCTAATAGCACTGAACATATAAGCACAAATATCAATGTAAATAATAATGTTTTTTTCAACATTTTATCCCTCCTCTTAAAATTATTTTTTCTAATGGAGGGATTATTATTCCTAAATTTTTAAGCTCTTGGATGCGATCTTTTGTACACTTCTTTTATTTTCGATTTTGAAATTAATGAAATCAAATCACCTTGATTAAAAGATTTGTATCCAAGAATTTCCTGTACACTTCTTATATCAGCTCCATTTTCCAACATGTGCTTTGCAAAAGATTTTCTCAATATACTTGGTGTTATGTCAAATCCTGGATTTACTATATTAGTGTATTCTTTAATGATTTTCCAACATCCCTGGCGAGTTAACGGTTCACCTCTCAAATTTAAAAACAGGAATTCATCCTGATCTATTTTTCTTCTTACAGAGATGTAGTTTTGAAGCGCATTTAAAGCTGAATCCCCAATTGGTATAAATCTTTCTTTTGAGCTTTTGCAATAAATATAACCATAATTGAGATTGACGTCTTTTATATGCAGAGATATCAGCTCTGACACTTTGAGGCCGGTTGCATACAAGACCTCCAATATCGCTTTATCTCTCAATCCTTTTTCACTATTCTCAAATTCATGAGATAAAAGCTTGTCAACCTGTTCCACTGATAATGTTAGAGGAACCTTTTTCTCTATTTTTGGTGCATCTAAAGTATACGCTGGTTCTTTATCAATAAACTTGTTCATAAATAAGTATTGATAAAAAGATTTTATGGATGATAAATGACGAGAAATAGTTGATTGTGACATATTTTTATGTTTTAAAAAATTTAAATAGCTAATAATTGTTATTTTATTAACATCATAATATTCGATATTGTTTTCCTTTAAGTACCCTATAAACTGCGTTATATCTCTTTTATAAGATTCAACCGTATTATCGCTTAGCTTTTTCTCATTTTTCAAAAAGTCAATAAAAGCTTGTACAATGCTTCCCATCTGCATTACCCCTATTATTTTAGTTATATCTTTATATTCAACATATTTTTTATTTTTCCTTCTTGCTTATTGTATAATATTTTTTAAAAAATAAAGTATTTTAGGTGTAAGATATGCTTCAAATACCCCGCTAAGTATCATCAGCGAAAATGCAAAATAAACCAATAAAGTATATGTTACAAATTGAGAAAATAAATCATTAATATTGAATCTTCGGTTTTTTAATATATACATCGAAAAATTGATAGCCGTTGCTGAAATAAAAAATAATGAAATTAAAGCAAGAATATTCTGAGGCAATATAGCAACCAACGTAAAGAGAATTCCTTTGTATTTCAATTGGTTTATCAGAAAACCAACTGAAAAACCTAATAAAAATCCTCTTATGCCAATAACAATAAATATAAATGGAATTCCAATAATTGTTGCTCCAAGAAGCCACAATACAAACGTCGTTTCAAAATTATTTAAAACAGATTGTTTAAATATTTCAATTGGAACTATTTTCATCTGGCTAATTATTACGTAAAAATTTTTAATGTATTTCATCATATTTTCTTTTTGTACATCATTTAATGTATTTATTGTAAAAGAACCAGATGCTATACCAATCATAAATGACATTAAAATTATTATATATAATATCGAATTGTCTCGAATGTGTTTAGATGTCTTTTCTTTTAAATATTTCAAGGCAACGTCCTCCTCCTGCGCCTCAAATTATATTTTAATTTATGCCATGGAGAAAGACATTATGACTGCCTCAAATTATTTTCCCGTAGATACCGCCGCCTCCTGTTTCAATTTTTAGATTGCCATATCTTGCATCTAAAATATTTTTTGCTATTTTTTCGCCAACTGAATTTTTTAATTGTTCAAAAGGCGCTTCATGTGTGACGTATATTTCGCTTCCAACTTCTCTCATAAGCTTCCTAATTGTTTTTGGACCGATGCCAGGCAAAAATTCCAATGGAATCTGATATACATATTCAGCTCTAAATGGCGGGTGTAGCATCTCTTGATCTTTTATCTCATATATTCTGTCTAAAACCCCAAATACTATGTTCTTGCTATTGCAATAAGCACACTTATGCGCTGGCGGATCTACATTAGCAACTTTATTGCAATCAAGACAAAATGTTCTATGATATTTGCCTAATGCAGGATTTAGTCCATAATTTCTTATGACTCCTTTCATGGATTTTAATGCAGCTTTTAAGCTTGTAAAATCAGGTTTAGGCAAATCAAATACGTTAAATTCTCTACCAATTTTTTGTAGCGAATGAGCATCAGAATTGCTTAAAAAAGTTTTGCCTCTTAATTCACTTATCATATCTGCCAAAAAAGTATCAGAGCTTAATCCAAGTTCTACCGCATTGACATTTTCAAAATATTCATTAAATATATAATTTAACCTATCTGCAGTATTTCCATAATAACTTTTATATGGCGTAAATATGTGAGCAGGTACAACAAATCCATCTAAGTCTTCTACAATCTTCAATATTTCCACGCTATTTAAGCTGCATCTTTGTGTACTTAAATTTACATTATTAACATGTTTAGATAAGGCTTCAGAAAACTTCCTCATGGATTTTATATCTTTCAAAAAACACAATAAGTGTGGTGAACCGCGCAATTCACCACCCACCTCTATCTCACTTACTAACAGCAATAATACCTTTTGCTTAAATAAAATTCCTCCACCTTCAAGTTCTTCATACAATCCATATTCAGTTTTAAGCAGTTGCTCTATTTCATCTAAAATTTCTGGAGCAGCACAATCAACAATTCCTACAATATCTATGCCTTTCTCAATACATTTATTTAATATATTTTCGACTGTTAGATTTGGTGAAGCGGTGATCTTAACAGGTCTGCCATTCCTCGTCCTTCCTATGTGAACGTGTAAATCTACATTATAGTACATCTTAAACCCCTTTTCACCTTATATAATACAATAACGCAATAAGTGTTTTTGCATCTTCAATCAATCCTTTTTGCATCATATCCCTTATCTCATCGACTGTATACTCATGAACGTTCAAAAATTCATCTGGATCTGTATTTGATGTGCCTTTTTCTAAATCGTCCGCAAAAAATAAATGTAAAATTTCTGTAGAAAAACCAGGAGATGGATAAAATGTAAACAAGTGTTTAAGCTCTTTCGCTATATACCCTGTTTCCTCCATTAGCTCTCTTTTTGCACACTCTATAGGCTCCTCTCCCACATTTAATTTTCCTGCAGGTATCTCCAATAGCATCTTCTCTGCAGGTTTTCTGTACTGTTCAACCATGACTATTTTTCCGCTTTTGTTTATTGCTAATATTGAAACACCACCATTGTGTTCAACAATTTCTCTTGTTGTTATCTTTCCGTTTGGCAAAACAACATCATCTACTCTCAAGTTTATTATCTTGCCAGAAAATATGATATTTGAATTCTTTGTTACTTCGGTTAGCTCCATTTTATACAATCCTTTCTGATTAGTATATTTTTTACTTAACTTGCATAAGATAACATCAAAGGAGATGAGTATAATGATTATATACGAAAACAAAATTTATTTTAAGGGTAAATTTTGTGAACTCTTAAAGCTTTTAAATGAACTTTCTTCTAAGTACAAAACGTTTTATGAGTTAATCAACAATCAAAAGATCCGAACAATAAACTGCTGCAGCAATACAAGCATCAAAAAATTCGCTTTCTTCATCAAGTCCTCTTCCCATAGTAGTGAATTTAATATCTTTTACATTGTGCAATAGCTTTCTATATTTTTCAACATCAACAAAGTATTTATTCATTTTATCAAATGCGTTATTTCCCAATTGCTTTTTGAGAAGCATCTCTTTCTCATGTTTCAGTTTTGGGACTACAATAGTGCATGTACTATTTACAAGTTCTGCTACTGTAACAGTATGATGGCTTATACCGTTGTGTCTTTCTCTTGCATCATTAAAACTAATTCTAGGTATCAATATAGGATTGCCCTTTATTTTGTTTATTGCATCTATAATTGAAGCTTGATCTATGCCTGAAAATCCGTATTTTGTTCCTGTCCCAACTATGCCTGGTCCCATAGCCACAATTGCGATATCGCTTTTGGCTACTTCCTTTGCACATATCAATGCCGAATAAATATTAACAGACTCAAAATCCCCTCCAAAAGCATGTCCAATAGTAATTGTGGTATCGATAAAATTATTCTCTTTTAGATAATGGACAGTATTGCTGAAAGATATAGGAAGACAAGCAGAATCAGTCATTATATATGAAATTTTAACCGATGGTTTTAATTTCTTTAGCATTATTGCAGTAGGAGCCAACATGCTGTGGAGTTCAGCTACTATCACAGGCATGCTGTTCAACCCTTTAAAATTATTAAAAATATCATGGTATGGACTATCTAGTTCTTCTACCGAAAGCACATTAATTTGCATAGGAGAATAGCGCATTTTCATTATATGCCCTATGTTCTTATATTCAAATGAATCATATCTTGTATTCAATATGACAAAGTCATATCCACCCGTACCCAATTGCAAGTTTTTAGCCGTTTGATTTACATAAACCACATCATCCACGTTTATTATACCTGTAATTTTATTATAATTTACCGCCTTTGAAACAATTCCTTCTATGTCAATTTCTACAAAGCATATATCGGCCTTTTCTGATATAATCTTTTTTACAATCCCTTTTTTAATTGAAATCACAACTAATCACGTCCTCTGCCAATCATGTCTAAATAATTCAAAAACTTATTTTTTTCTATTATTTTAGACAATGAATATTTTTCAGTAATAATATGAATTAAAATTAAAAATGCCAAAATAATTAACTTTATATTAAAATTAAACAACAAAACACTTGATATTCCTAACGTAAGACCAAGAATATTAGAACCAGTATCACCTAACATAATTTTTGCTTTTAAATCCAGTGGCACAAAAGCAATTACAGCACCCAAAACAATCAGTAAGATTAAAAAGTTTCCAGTACCTGCTAACAAGAAAATTATGGCTATAAAAAAGAACGCTTTGCAAGCTCTTCCAGGTCTTAAATCAAGCAAATTCAAAAAATTAGTAAATAAAGATATCAATATTGTGTTGACTATTATATCAACTAATCTATTGCTGATATTTATGCTTATATAAAACGATACTATAACGCCTATTACCGCTTTTAAACCTCCTGTTGTCAATTTCATGTTCAGAAGTGATTTAATATGACCTTTTAATCCTCTGACACTTCTATCACCTAATATATCATCGATTAAACCTACATAAGACATCAATATAATGGAAACCAAAAAAATCGGTGTCATTTCATCAGAAATCCCAAGAAACTTGGAAACAATCGCTGCAATAAAAATAGTTGGAACAAAAGCTATTCCACCACATACTGGAATCAAAACATTTTTATAATTAGGCTTTAGGCACACATCTTTGTCTAATATCTGAATTATAAATTTTTGAATTACTATCATCAACAAAAAAGATATGATAAAAATCATTAATGATGACACTTTATCACCGGTCCTTAAATATCGCTTTTATTAATAAAACTTTAAGTATATCCAAAAACTGTCTACCTCTATGAATAAAACCTTTAATATCTCTTAATGTAACAGAGTGAGTCATATCAACATCTACTTCTTTAATCTTATATCCTAAATTAAATATGTCGATTGTCATACCAACTTCTATACCATAACCACCATAAATTTTTTTTATTTTGTCAAGCACTTCCTTTTTAAAAACCCTTTGACCAGAGAGTGTAGAATCAAAATCATGACCAGTAAGCAGTTTTACACCGTATTTTGCTAATTTCTTTACAAGTCCAAAACCTGATTTAACATTGACTTTAGGAAATCTGGCTACAGTAACATCGGCATCATTATTTAAAACAGGTTTTATTAATTTAATTACCTCTCGAGAAGTCAAACCTACATCTGCGTCAATAAAAGCAATAACATCATTTTTAACGTATTTCAAGCCTTCTTTTAAGGCTCTTCCTTTACCAGAATTATTTTTTAGGTTCACCAATTTTGCTCCTGCTTTTTTAGCTTTATCTGCTGTGTCATCTGTAGAGCCATCATTTATAACAATGATCTCATCAATTTCCTCTATATTCTCCATTCCCTTTATTGTATCAACGATTCTCTTGCCTTCATTGTATGCCGGTATCAAAACACTTACAGCCATCATTTCACCTCGTTTGAATTTGCCTTATTTTGATTTTGATTCTGTTGGTATTCTATAAAGGAATCGGGCATAATCGCTGTATCTCCAGCTTTTATTCCATAATTGCCATCTTTGCCTTGCATCACCATTATCAATGAAGTTTGTCCTATAATCGTATCTATGTTATCAACGGTTGACAAGTGTTGTTTTCTATACGCATCCATATAAGAATACTTCACATCGCTTTGTTCAACTCCGACAATCGGCACATTTAAAATTTTCGATTGCCTTATTATTGGGATATCTACTATATTTAAATTGTTATTTTTAAGATTGCTGCCACCTGCTAAAACGATAAAATCTGTATTTCCAGGTGTACCAGTAAAATCAATGTACCCCTTATCTTTTAAATAAGTTATCAATTCTCCATCTTGCCCAGTAACAAGAACTTCAGTCAGTTTCTCAGATAAAGATTCGATGAGATGGTTGCTGTCAATATTGCCGTATTTAGACAAATTAGTTATTAAATCATCTTTCTCTGACTGATCTAAATTATTCAAATCATCTTTAAATATTGTAACAGATGATATTGTTGCACCTGCTTTCATCAAAGCATTTCTTAAACCTGGATAGATAAAATCATTGTTTGTTTCAATTATTGCAACTTTTACACCATTTAAGCGTCCTTTTACAAGCTCAGGAAAAACAATTTTCCCGTATTGGTTCATATAGTCAAGTTGCTTATTTAAACTTTGTACATTGTCCTTTAAATTAGAATTTTCAGTTTGGATATCTTTAAATTTTTGCTCTAGCTGATTTATGATTGTTTCTTGCTGTTCAGAAAAAACTTTTTGTCCATCCAGCATGAAGCCTATAAATATGCCAATTCCCAATGCCATAAAAATTGCTGCTATCGTCAATACATAATATCTAATATTTACGTTCATAGATCTCCTCCTAAAATCCTATTAAAAGCCTTATCCTTAGCTGCAAAAGTTTTAAAAGCTGTTGCATAGGTGGTGAAAAATAAGCTATTACACTAAGTGGAACCATTGCAGCAAATATAATACTAAAAACATATGAAAGCCTAAAATTTTCTCTGTATAGTTTGTTAACCCCTTTAGCATCAATAAGCTTAGATCCAATCTTTAATCTTACTAGAAATGTGCTAGACATTCCCTTCCTTCCTTTTTCCAAAAAATCGATCATACTGGAATGAGTGCCAACAGCCACTATTAAATCTGCGCCTTTTTCATATGCTAAAAGCATAGCAATGTCTTCACTTGTTCCTGGCGCTTTAAATATATGTGCATCAAGTCCTAATGATTTAACTCTCTCTAACCCAGGCGACTTGCCATTTGGATAGGCATGAACTACTATCTCCTTTGCTTTTTTCAAAGCCTTATCGCTTACGCTATCCATGTCTCCAATTATAATATCAGGTGTTAAGCCAAATTCAAGTATTGCATCTGCACCACCATCTACTCCTATCAATATAGGCTTTACATCTGTTATATACTGCCTAATAGTATATAAGTCTTCCTTATAGTCTTTTCCTCTTACAACAACCAATGCTTGTCTATCTTTAAACTTTGTCTTCACATCAGGTATTTCAATATCACCCAAAATAAATGACTTTTCTTTTTTAGCATATTCAAGCGTATTCTCAATGAATTTATCCAACTCTACTTCCAGATTTTCCTTACATTCTTCCATTTTGTAATTAATAACATCGTGTGTAAGCAATTTTCCTCTTTTTATCAATTTGCCATCTTTATATATTTCATTATCGATTATAGTAATCTTATCATTCTCTTTAAGCAATTCAAATATATCTTCGCCAACTTCATCTATAATAGGGATACCAGCTTTATCAATAATAGATGGGCCTAAGTTAGGATATCTACCGCTTATCGATTTATTAGCATTTATCACAGCCAAAATCTTCTTTTCTATCAAAGATTCGGCACCAATCTCATCGATATCAACATGATCTATCACAGCGATTTCTCCGGGGCCTATGCGCTTTGCAAGATTTTTCGTCCTTTTGTCCATTTTAACTGTACCAGTAATTTGCATGGTAAAACCTCCATACATCTTTTCTTTGTTTATTATAGCACAATTTTCTACAAGGTAAAACAAAAAATACGGTGAGCTATTCACCGCATTTTTTAATTCGCCTTTAAACTTAATCTTAACTTGTCAGCAATAAGCGCGATAAACTCTGAATTGGTAGGTTTCCCCTTTTCATCGTTAATTGTATAGCCAAATAGATCATTTAAAACATCGACTTTACCTCTGCTCCACGCAACTTCAATCGCATGTCTTATAGCCCTTTCCACTCTACTGGGAGTAGTCTCATATTTTTCAGCTATCTTTGGATACAAAAGCTTCGTTACAGAATTCAAGTATTCAATATTGCTTATTACTAATGTTATAGCATCTCTTAAATACAAATATCCTTTTATATGCGCAGGTATTCCTACATCATGAATAACCTGTGTTATAAGAGTTTCTAAGTCGACAGATTTTTTGTCTCCGATTATAGGCATGACAGCCTTTGACACCACATCAGTCTGATACTCCATTATCTCTGTTATTCTCTTAGAAAGCAATTCTAAATCAAATGGTTTTAGAATGTAATAATCTGCACCAAGGTTTATTGCTCTTTGTGTAATTTTTTCCTGACCTACTGCCGATAAAATGATTATTTTAGGTCTTTTTTTCTTTAGTTCATTAACTTTTTCTAAAACCCCAATGCCATCCAAATATGGCATTATGATATCCAAGATTAAAAGATCTAAATCATTATCTTGAATAAGTTTAACTGCTTGATTGCCATCATTTGCAACACCTACAATTTCGATATTTTCTTTTGATGACAGGTAGTCAACCATTATACCGACAAATTCCTTATTATCATCACAAATTCCTAATTTAATTTTCTTTAACAACAAACGCCCCTCCTTATGCCATTTTATAAAAAATAAATCTACTTTATAATATTCTACATAAAATTAGAATTTCCTTCTTTTAACAATAAAAAATTAGGGAAAAATGTAATCCCTAATTCTTAAACACATTTTCATCATGGTGTAAATTTTCCATTTCATTTATCATCCATTCAGCATATACTGCATATCCTTTAGTTGGGTCATTGACAAAAACATGCGTCACAGCGCCTATAAGCTTGCCATTTTGTATAATTGGACTTCCACTCATTCCTTGGACAATACCACCTGTTTTATCTAGCAATTCTTTATCGACAATTTTTATTATCATCCCTTTTTGATTTGGATTCTTTTGTTCCACTTTCTTTATTATCTGAATATCAAATTCCTTTACTCCCGTATTGTCTATTGTTGTAAGGATTTTTGCTGGTCCTTCAACAACTTGTGATTGATAACCTATCGGTATTGATTTTAAACTTATATCACTTGGATTAATTATCTTTCCATATATGCCATACTCCGTATTTTTTTCAATATCACCTATTGTGTCAACTTCCTCTAAAAAAATACCTCTAAGCTCTCCTGGACTGCTTCTTTTTCCTTTACTTACAGATGTTATTTTAGATTTCATTATTTGTCCGTTGTTAACTGATAGAACATCTCCTGTATCTATATCGGTAATCGCATGTCCTAAAGCAGCATAATACTTTTTATCTTCAGTATAAAACGTCAATGTTCCAATACCTGCCGTATGATCTCTTACCCATAATCCCAGCTTGTATTTTTGATCATCTTTAGCCAAGACCGGATGTAACTTTGAATATACTATATTACCTTTTCTGCTTATTTTAAGTGTTACCATTGTATCTTTTTGCTTATTTATAATATCTGTTATATCATCAGCAGAGTTAATCTTTATATTATTAACTTCAAGAATTATATCACCTATTTGTATTTTCCCCTCTCTGTATGGACTGTAAATTTTATCATCTGTTCCTATTATATCAGAATATCCAACTACAAGGGCTCCTTTTGTGTTAAGCTTAACTCCAATTGAATCGCCACCAGGAATTACCTTTATTGTTGGTATCACATCAACATAAATACTTTTTATTGGAAATATCCCAAATAACCTGAAATTTATATTCACTTTACCACGGTTTAGCGTTTCAACAGAAAATGGTTTATCAAGATTTAAAATATTATTGCCGCCTTCATCATTATCTATTTTTACAATGCCTTGTCTATCTGTATAAAAGCCTACTTTAAGTGGTAAATTAAAATTAAATTTTACTTTTTCTCCTTCGAAAAATTTATAATAATTGGGAGTCTGGTAAACACTCTTAATTGCAGGTGTATAATTTATATATATTATTAAAGCGGATAAAAATGCAAAAATTAAATATTTAATCTTATTGCGATTCAATTTAATCACTCCCTCAAATAAATTTGCTATGATTAAATTAACCCTTTAGAATGATTTATATACTGTCAATAAAAAGTTAGATTTCTAAGTCAAGTAATGACTTTTTTTCTAATGGCAAAATAAAAAAATACGGCTTTGAACCGTATCTTTTAAATTAATTTTTTTTTGTAATTTTCTGCTAAATCAATTAGCTCCTTCGAATGATTGTAAGTAGTGTTTGTAACAACAGAACCACTGATTATTCTCGATAATTCTTTTATTTTCCCTTCATAATCTAATTTTTCAATTTTTATGTAAGTTTTGTCTTTGTCAAATTCCTTTGAAATTTTAAAATGTGAATCAGCCATAGATGTTATTTGAGGGAGATGTGTCACACATATAACCTGACGATTTCTTGAAATCAAAGCTATTTTCTGCGCCACAGCTTGGGCTGCTTTGCCGCTTATTCCTGTATCTACTTCATCAAATATTAATGTAGATATGCCATCAAAGTCGGCCAAAATTGTCTTTAAAGCCAACATAATCCTCGATAGCTCACCACCAGAAGCTATTTTATCAAGTGGCTTTAAAGGTTCACCGATATTAGTTGATATTAAAAACTCCACTTCATCCATGCCATTCTCATTTGGCATATCTCTTTTTCTAATATCGACTTTAAAAATTGTATTAGGCATATTTAACTCACTTAATACGTCGCTTATTTTCTTTTCAAGAAAATCTGCTACATTTTTTCTCCTTTTATGTATTTCATCAGAAATCGCTTTAATTTTCTGCATGATTTCTTCTTTTTCTTTGTTTATCTTATATATTTCTTCTTCTGCATTTAATAATTTTGTAAGTTCACTATTTTTTTCTTCTTTATATCTAATTATTTCTTCAATCGTTCTACCGTATTTTCTTTTTAAATTTCCCAGTATGTCCAACCTTTTTTCAATTTCATTTAACTCGTTTGCATCAAAATTAATATTCTCAACATAATCTCTGATTTGAATAGAACAATCATCTAATGTATATAAAGCACTTTGAATCATTTCTTTTAATTTTTCAAGCCTTTTGTCTATTTTATACGAGGCATCCAGATTTTTTAATACAGTGCTGAGATTATCTAAAATCGATGTATTATCATTAATACCTTTATAAAGCAAGTTGTAGCATTCATTCATAGAATTAAATAATTTCTCTGAATTGATTAATATGTTTCGCCTTTCAAGTAAATTTTCTTCTTCTCCTTTTTTTATTTTTGCAGATTCTATTTCATTTATCTGATACTTAAGAAGATCTATTTTTGACATCTTTTCTTTGTCATCTGAATAAAATTCCTTTAGCCTTTTATTAAGAATGTTGTATTCACTTAATAAATCCCTTAACGTGCCTTTTAAATCAAAAAAATTCTTATCTTGAAAATTATCTAAAATTGACAAATGCTTACTGCTATCTAACAGAAATTGATGCTCGTGTTGGCCTAATATGTCAACCAAATACGTTCCCAATTTGCTTAAAAAAGATAAAGGAACTATTCTACCATTAACTCTGCAGTAGTTTCTTCCGTTTTCTGTTATATCTCTGCTAATAACCAATGTATCATCATCCTCGTATTCAATGCCTGCTTCATCTAAAATCTTATGTATAACATCAGTATTTGAATCTACCAAAAAAACACCTTCAACTGTAGCCTTTTGAGCACCATTCCGGATAATGTCTTTGTTTGCTCTCCCACCCAGCAAAAGCATCATTGAATCTATAACTATAGATTTACCAGCACCTGTCTCTCCAGTAAGAATGTTTAAGCCATCGTCAAAATCAATCTCAGCCTCATCGATTAAAGCTATATTTTTTATGTTCAATGTAAGGATCATCGTAATCCCCCTTAAAAAACATTCATTTAATCAATTCATTAATTCTGTCTATAATTTCTTTGACGGCATCTTCCGATCTCACAAGCATAAATATAGTATTATCTCCTGCAAGAGTTCCTACTACCTCATTCCAATTTAATGTATCCAAAGCTTCTGCAGCAGCAGGTGCAGTTCCAGAAAGTGTTTTAATTACTATAGTATTTCCAGCATAATCTATTCCTACTATTCCAGAAAGAAGCGCAACTAACTTGTCAGTTACTTTAGTATCTTGACTTTTCATTGGCGCATATTTGTATTTTTTGCCGTCTGCACTCAATACTTTTATAAGCCTTAACTCTTTTATATCCCTGGATACTGTAGCTTGTGTGACTTTTATGCCTTCTTTTTGAAGGGCATCTGCCAATTCTTCCTGTGTTTCAATTTCATTTTTACTTATTATTTCAAGAATCTTTGCATGTCTTGCTAACTTCATTATCAATAACACTCCTCATTAAATGTTAAAATTCCTCTCTGATAATTTGCTGCGCAATAGGTCAAAAAAGTTCATACTCTTTAAGCGTATCAAATTGGTATACCTATTGCTTTTTTTTACATAAATTGTATCACCACTGTTCAGTTTGTATCCTTGTTGTCCGTCTGTTGTTACCATTACATCTTGATTTTCACCTACTATAACAAGCTTTACTTTATCTTTTTCTGATACTATGATAGACCTTGAATGCAGTGTATGAGGACATATAGGTGTTATTACAAATAATTCCAGATTAGGGTACACTATCGGTCCACCTGCTGACAAAGAATATGCTGTTGAACCTGTAGGGCTAGATATAATTATCCCATCAGCCAGGTATGTATTAACGTACTGTTCATTCACAAATACTTTTAGTTTAACCATTCTGGAAAAAGAGCCCCTTGTTACCACAATGTCATTTAAAGCTATAAGATTAACTGCCTCCATATTTTCTTTGATTATGCTTGCTTCTAACATCATCCTTTTGTCTATGAAAAATTCATTGTTGACAATCTTTTCTACTGCTTCAACTACATCTTCGGCATCAACTTCCGCTAAAAAACCTAAGTGTCCCAAATTTACGCCAAGGATAGGTGTAGAAAAAGATGCACATTGTCTGGCAACGTTTAAAATTGTCCCATCTCCCCCTAATGCCACAATAAAATCACTTTTTTCAAAAATCTCTGTTCCGCTTTTGCCATATTCAGAAAAGCCAATTTTCTGCGCAACGACCTCGTTTAGTATTGGTTTATATCCATGCTGGATGATCCACTCCACTAAACTTCTCGTAGTCCTTAAATTTTTGTCCTTATGAATATTCGGTATGACACAAATATTTTTCATTTAATCACCACATAATTAATATCATAATTCTTAATTCTACGAAACTTTTTATTTTCCTTCTTTATTCTGCTTTTTATTTTCATTAAGAGTATTGTGAGACAGCTCTACTAATCCTTCTACATCAAGATCAGAGTCCACATCTTTTCCGTTTTTTGCATAAATCAAATACTCTATATTACCTTCTGGTCCTTTTATAGGTGAGAAAGTAATACCTTTTACACTAAATGATAGATCTTTTAAAACATCTATTGTTTTATTTATGACTTCTACATGGACACTTTTATCTCTTACAACCCCATTTTTCCCAACTTTCTCTCTTCCAGCTTCAAATTGTGGTTTTATAAGCGACACTAATTCTCCACCATTTTTTAGAAATTTTTTTACAGATGGTATAACTATCCCAAGCGATATAAATGATACATCTATTGTAATTATATCGATAATATCCGGTAAATTATCAAGATAGCGAATATTTGTTCTTTCCATGTTTATAACTCTCTCATCATTTCTTAAGTTCCAATCAAGCTGACCATATCCAACATCTATAGCATAAACTTTTTTTGCTCCATTTTTTAGAAGGCAATCTGTAAATCCACCAGTTGACGCGCCCACATCCATTGCTATTTTGTCTTTTACATCAATATCAAAGTATTTAATTGCCTTTTCAAGTTTTAAACCACCCCGACTTACGTAAGGATTATTTTTCGCTTTTATTTCTAAGCTCGAATTAACACTAATAATATCGCCAGCTTTATTTATTTTCTTTCCATCCGCAAAAACTTCCCCTGCCATAATAGACGCTTTAGCTTTTTCTCTCGATGTGAAAAAACCTTTTTGTACCAATAATAAATCCGCTCTTTCTTTCTCTTTCATGACATCACCAATTCTATTATTTTTTCTGCCACAGAATCGCTATCCAATCCATATTTTTTAAACAGACTTTCTACATCGCCATGTTCTATAAATTTATCAGGAAAGCCGAATCTATAGAACTTCTTGTATATATTGTTTTCATTTAATAACTCCAATATTGCACTTCCAACGCCACCTATAAGTACATTGTCTTCCATTGTAAATATGTAATCAACTTTTTTCGAAATTGTTATAATGGTATTTATATCTAAAGGCTTAGCAAACCTTAAATTCACTATATAAGGGTTTATGGAATTATTTTTAAGCCTTAAAGACGCACTTAATGCAATTTTCACCATCTTGCCGAGAGCAAAAATCGCTATGTTAGAGCCAACATTAATGACTTCAGCTTCCCCCAATGTAAAATTAGGTTCTTTATTAACATCGTAATTTTCAACTTTTCCCTTTGGGTATCTTATTGCACAAGGTCCTTTTATCAAGGTGGATAATTTTGTCATTTTAACCAATTCATCTGCATCTTTAGGAGCCATAACTGTCATGTTTGGTATCATTCTCAAGTACGAAATATCAAATACACCTTGGTGTGTTTCACCATCTTCTCCCACAAGGCCAGCTCTATCTACTGCTAAGACTACTGGAAGATTTTGAATACATATATCGTGTATTACTTGGTCAAATGCTCTTTGCAAAAAAGTCGAATACACTGCAAAATAAGGCTTATACCCATTTACTGCCATGCCAGCAGCAAAAGTCGCAGCATGTTGCTCTGCAATGCCTACATCATAAAATCTATTTGGGAACTTTTCAGCAAAGTAATTTAATCCTGTCCCATCCGGCATTGCAGCAGTTATTGCAACTATCTTCTTATTATTTTCAGCCAAATGAGTCAATGTTTTTCCAAATACATCTGAATACGTGTCAGTTCTTTTCTTAAATTCTCCTGTTCCTATATCAAAAATTCCAGCAGAATGAAATTTATCAGGATTATCTTCTGCAAATACATATCCCTTTCCCTTTTTCGTTATCACGTGAATCAAAATAGGCCCATTCATTTTTTTAGCTCTTTTTAATACATCAATTAAGGAATCCAGATCATGACCGTCAATTGGTCCTAAATATGTAAACCCCATTTCCTCAAAAAACATCCCAGGCACAATCAATTGTTTGATGGAATCCTTTATTTTTTCGATTGACTTATGGATGCTTTTCCCAATAGGTGGTATTATGTTTAAGATATTCTCTAAATCTTTTTTTAACTTAAAATAGCTTGGATCCGTTCTTAACCTGCTTAAATAAAGTGAAAGACTTCCAACATTTTGCGATATAGACATCTCATTATGATTTAATATTACTATGAGATTTGTCTTAGATCTGCCCGCATCATTTAAAGCCTCAAACGCCATTCCACCAGTAAGTGCTCCATCACCTATCACAGAAATTACTGAATATTTTTCATTATTCAGATCTCTTGCCTTTGCAATCCCCAATGCAGCAGATATAGATGTACTGCTATGGCCTGTTTCAAAAATATCATGTTCACTCTCATTTCTTTTAGGAAAACCCGACAACCCACCAAATTTTCTTAATGTATCAAAAAGCTCTCGTCTTCCTGTTAAGATCTTATGCACATAGCTTTGATGTCCCACATCCCAGACGATCTTATCCTTAGGTGATTCAAACACATAGTGAAGAGCAATCGTCAATTCAACTACGCCAAGGTTTGACGCTAAATGTCCACCTGTCTTAGAAATATGGCTTATTAAAAAGCTGCGTATTTCACTTGAAAGCTCTTCTAATTCAGCTAAACTGCATTTTTTTATATCATTAGGTGCAGAAATTTTTTCGAGCACAGTGCCCACTCACTTTCTATTTTCTATTTTTTTTAGAATTGGATGGAAAAAATTCTATACCTGTATTTTTTTCAAACCAAGCCAAAAGTATGCCAACAGAGAAAATAATCGATTGACTTTTATACATTCCTAAATTTTTCCCTAAAGATTTACCACCAATTGTAACTGCTGATAGTATCCCTCCAAAAACTGTCGCATAAATAGTGCTTTTAGTGCTGGAAATTGATAACTTAGCAATTATACTACTTAATGCAGCACCAGATACTATTCCACTTATATCACCGATTATGTCGTTGCAAATATTTGTAACAATATTCGCATTTCGTATCAATTTAATCGATTGCTTAGCTCCAAAAACCTTATTTGAAGCCATAGAATGAAAAGGTTCTTCAGATCCTGTTGCAACAGCTATGCCAATTATATCCGATAAAACTCCTATCAATACTATAACTAACAATACAAAAAAAGCAATTATTATATTGCTTTTTTTTAACAAAACATCCGATGAAAAATTCAAAATCACTGCAAAAATAAAGCTAAAAATAAAAGCGTTTATAGTCCACTTGTAATTTATGTTAAACTTCTTAGATTTCATTAATAAAATCCTCCTATGTACTTGAAGTGGTAGCATATTGAGTAAATTTTGTGGCTTAGGTCCAGCAGGGTTTCCCCTTCAGGCACCAACTGTCGCCATTTGGCGGTTTCCCTTTAAGCCTGAATCTACTTTGTCGCCAAAAGTATGACTGGATTACCACTTAGTCCACACTGTAATCCTCAATATGCCTCCTTCGAGCAGCCTAGGAGCTTTCCTCGACGGTTTGTTAATTCCTATCCTCTTTTGCAACTAAGGTTTCATCAGCAATAGCTTTAACTTAAGAGCTCATTAAGTTAAAGTTCAGTCTGATATCCACCTTAATCACTCAAGGCAGGCTACACTACCCACAGCTTTATTACCGCATGGTAGGTTCACCCTATGCCGTAGCACATTATACCACGGAAATAGGTCTCCACGAAAAGGGGGTCAAGGCCCACATGCCATTGCAGGTTGCCCCTCTTTTCTTAACTCCCAGCACAAGCCCTCGATTGGGCATCAAAAGCCAGCACCAGGAACTTCATCGATATGCCTTTAACGGATTTTTAGGCCCGTCTTCGGAATTAACAATACCGACTAGGATACTGCACCACTTCATGTCGATATTGATTATAACATTTTTATCTATCTGTATCAAATATAATAATTGTTCAAGTTTTTCTGCTAAGAGCAAAATGTATCGTATAAAAACACGCTGTACATATCAATTTAATTTATGCTGTCTTATGCTTTAACTATCTCTCTCTGCCATGTATTTGGTAAGACTTTTTAGAAATTCACCTTTGTTTCCAAAATCGTTTAATATGCTAATTGCTTTTTCAGTCAACTCATTTACAAGTTCTACAGAGCGTTGTAGTCCCAATACACTTACAAACGTTGATTTTCCATTCGCTATATCACTTCCAATATCTTTCCCAAGTTTTGCTTCATCTCCTTGGACATCTAATATATCATCTTTTACCTGAAATGCAAATCCTAAATATTCTGCATAACTGCTCAATTTTTTTAAAGTAGCAGCATCTGCACCACCTATTATCGCTCCTGCTAAAATTGAAGCTTTTATTAAAGCACCTGTTTTATGGTCATGCATGAATTTCAAATCATATTCGCCAATTTCTTTGTTTTCTGACAGTAAGTCTACAACTTGCCCTGCTATCATTCCGCGGCACCCTGCCGCACGAGCGATTTCGTCAGCAGCCTTTAAAATATTTTGACTTTTATTTGAGTTCAATGCTTGTTGAATTAAAACTTCAAACCCATAATTTAGTAAAGCATCACCAGCAAGAATAGCAATCGCTTCACCATAGACTTTGTGATTTGTAGGTTTTCCACGCCTTAAATCATCATTGTCCATTGCTGGCAAATCATCGTGAATTAGCGAATAAGTATGTATAAATTCTATTGCACACGCAACTGGCAGTGCATCTTCTTTATTTCCACCAACTAATTCGCAAGCAGATATACAAAGTACAGGTCGAAGCCTTTTGCCACCAGCAAAAACACTGTACTTCATAGCTTCAAACAAGACTTCTGGCCTATCTGTTAATGATAAAAATTCATTTAACCCTTTATTAATATATTCTATCTTTTCTCTAAGAATGTCATCAAACATCTTTGTCCTCCTCAAAATTAAATGGTATTTCTTCATTTTCGTTAATAAGCATCGTTATTTTACCTTCAATATCGTTTAGCGCTTTATTCAATTTTTGAGATAATTCAAGACCTTCTTTGAATAGTTTAAAAGATTCTTCTAAAGGCAGATTGCCATCCTCTAATTTTTTTACAATATCATCTAACTTGTCCATACTTTTTTCAAAGTCCATATTTTCGCTCATATCTCATCACCTCATTAACAGTACAAAGTGCTTCACCATCTTCAAACAAAAGGTATATTTTATCATCTGCTGAAATATCATTAGCCTTTGTGACTAAATTGTTTTTGTCTTTATCCATCGTCATCGTGTATCCACGCTTTAAGACATTTAGTGGACTCAAAGTATTTAACTTCTCTATAAGATTTACATATTGAAGTTTTTTGTCTCTTAATATTTTATAAATGCTGTCCTCCATAATTCTATTTAAGGTGTCTAAGCGTTCTTTCATCTGTCGATTTTTGATAATTGGGTTTTTGCCTATTAGAAGCTTCTTTAGATTATCGAGGCGATGCCTCTTTTTATCAATTATTGACAACATATAGCGATATAAACTTCTTCTATAGTTTTTAATTTTTTCGTTGTAAAAATTAACATCAGTCACCGCCAATTCTGCCGCTGCAGATGGTGTTGGTGCTCTCAAATCTGCAACAAAGTCAGATATCGTAAAATCAGTTTCATGCCCCACAGCAGATATTACGGGTATTCTGGAGTTATAAATGGCTCTCGCTACTATTTCATCATTAAATGGGTAGAGATCTTCAAATGACCCACCGCCTCTACCTAAAATAATTAAATCAATATCACTTCTTTTGTTGACCTTTATAATGGCATCTACAATTTCTGACGAAGCTTTATTCCCCTGAACTAATATTGGAACCATCATGATATCTATCGACGGCTTTCTTCTTCTTAAAATATTTATAATATCGTGAACAGCCGCACCTGAAGGTGATGTAATCACCGCAACTTTTTTAGGATTTTTAGGAAGATTCTTTTTCTTATCTAAATCAAATAAACCTTCACTTTTAAGTTTTTGCTTCAATCTCTCAAAAGATAAAAAAAGAGAACCTAATCCTTCAACTTCAATATTAAAAACATGCAATTGAAACGAACTGCTTTTCTCATAAACGTAAACTTTACCTGTTACAATTACAGACATTCCATTTTTTACTTCTACATTTATGTTATCAATATAATCTTCAAAAACAACACATTTTAAAGAGGAATACTCATCAACTAATGTAAAATACAGTGCTTGTCCTCTAAAATGCAAATTCGATATTTCGCCTTTTACCATTACATGTTTTAATATTATATCACCTGCAACTATATTTTTTAAATAATCATTAACTTGTTTTACCGTTAGAGTTTTTAATAACATTTTTATATGCCTCCAATGTATTTGACAAAACAATGGATGTGGTCACAGGGCCAACTCCGCCAGGAACCGGTGTTATATAGCTGCATAAACTCTCTACACTTTGAAAATCACAGTCGCCGTAAATCTCGCCATTGTACTCATTTATTCCAGCATCAATCACTATAGTTCCTTTTTTTACCATCTGGCCACCTACAAGATTTCTCCTCCCTACTGCTAATACTAATACATCCGCCGTTTTAGTATACTCCTCTAAATTCAATGTTTTTGAATGGCATTGAGTAACCGTCATGTCAAGATCCAGCATCAATTTGGCAACCGGTTTTCCCAATATATTGCTTCTTCCAACGACAACAGCATGTTTTCCGGTGTACTCAACATCCAAACTTTTCAAAATCGTCAGGATAGCATAAGGTGTGCATGGCAAATAAAGAGGATTACCCGAAAATAAGCGTCCCATGTTGTATGTCGATATGCAATCTACATCTTTTATAGGATTAATAAGATCGTAAATTCTTTGTGCATCATACGATTTTGGAAGAGGCATTTCTATCATTATACCATGAATGCTATCATCTGTATTTAACTCATCTAATTTCTTTAAAAATTTATCTTCTTCATCATTGGTAAAGAAATACGTATAAGCATCAATACCTACATTTGCACAAGCTTTAATTTTAGTATTCGCGTATATCAATGAAGCTTCATCATTTCCAGCAACGAGAATCGCAAGTTTTGGATGGTAATTTTTTTCAAATATTTCAGACTTTACTTTTTCTCTTATTGATTTCGCAATATTTCTGCCATCAATCACCATTTGCATCACCGCCAATAATATCCCTTACTAAATTTCCCAAAATTCCGTTTATAAAAGCCGGCGATTTCTCAGTGCTGTACTTCTTAGCAATTTCCACTGCTTCATTAATAGAAACACTGCTTGGTATATCAGTAGAATACAGTATTTCATAGAAACTGCACCGCATTATTGCTAAATCAATTTTTGCTATTCTATTAATATCCCAATTTTTAAGATATTTTTTAATTTTTTCATCAATATTATCAACATTTTTAATTACTCCAAAAAACGTATTTTCTATATAGTCTTTCTCATCCTCTGGATCATTGTCTTCAAGGAATTTATCGAAAATTTTTTGTGGCTCCAACTTCGATATATCGTATTGATATAATAGTTTTACTAACCATTCTCGAGCTTGCGTTCTGTTCACATTTTTCAACTCCTCTAATCGTAATTTTACCCATTAAAATTAACCCTCTACATTAAGAGGGTTTAAATATCATTTATTTTCTTTTGGAGGCTCTTTGGATTTTTGTTCTTTTTCCATGTTTACTCCTTGAATATGTATGTTTACTTCTACAACTTTAAGTCCTGTCATTGTTTCTATTGCCTTCTTAACATTTTCTTGAACATTCCAAGCTATTTCAGGTATTCTAACACCATAGTCAACTACGATGTACAAATCAATGGCCGCTTCTTTTTCACCAACTTGTACCTTCACACCTTTTGACAAATTCTTTCGTCCTAACATTTCAGTTATTCCATTGACAACTCCACCGCTCATTCCTGCAACACCAGGAACTTCTGTAGCAGCTAACCCAGCTATAACAGCAACAACATCATCTGATATTTTAATCGTTCCAAATTCAAGTTCTTGGCTTATATTTTCTTCCATAATAACACTTCCTTTCAATAGATATTATATCAGACAATCAAATATTTTACAATTATGACTAATTCATTCTATTCATTATTTTTATGTTGTCAAGAGGAAAACCTGTTTGTTGAGATACAACATCTTGTATTTTTGCAACTTCCTGTGCCGATAATTTATCAGCTTGCACTATCACATTTGCAGTATTGTTGTCAATCAAAACTATGGCGTCTTGAAATCCCTTTGCTTTGATCAAATTCTCTAATATCAATTCCTTCTGATTCGTCTCTGTCAACTTGATAATCTGTTTTTGAGCTTCATCCCGCGTTTCCTGGCTTGTATTCTTGTTATTTACTATCTCTTGTAAAGCTTCTAAACTACGGCTTCTGTTAATATCCCTGTCCTGCCTATATGAAGCAAACAATCCATTAGATAATGTTGTTGCTGCTTCAGACTGATCATTTGTAGATGAAGAATTAGAAACCTTGCTATTATCCATCAATTGTGAATTTAAGCTATTTTTGCTTGAAGTATTTTTATTAATTCCGTTTTGATAATTATAATTGATTACAAAAGCTATCGCTATAAGCAAGACCAATGATGCTATTGCTATAGATTTTTTCTTTAAATACATCATAATAAACCCTCCTAAATTTTATTTTGAAGATACGACTTTAACTTTATATGCGGGAATGCCCAATGCTGTCTCAACAGCCGTCATAAGTTCATATTGAACATTTGGATCTTTTGCACCATCAGCGACGACGACAACACCCCTTACCTCAGGCATTACTTTTTTCAATATCATAGGTTGATTTTCTCCACTGGTATTTTGTGAAGTAACAATTTTGTTATCCGTCTCACTTTGAATGGTTGTCCTCGTGCCTCCATTGCTGTCCTTTTCGTTAGTGGTAGTTTCTGATTGTACTGTATCCATAGCTGCTACTATTTCTTCATCAGAGTCTAAAGTGACAAGCACATCTACATTGCCTGCTCCGTGAATTCTGGATAGTATTTCCTTTAATTCCGATTCCAATTTACTCGCATAATCTTCATTTGTGATTTGCGCTTCAACCATTTGTTTATCTGAACTTTTATTTGTTGGTTTAGGCTTAAAAAAGATGCTGGCCCCAATCAAGATAATCAAACCAATAATGAAAATTACAGTCAAATCTTGTATAGTCTTATTATCAGCTTTTAAAATTTTTTGCTTTAGTTTATTAAAATCCACAATTTTATCCCCCTTTCATTTTATCTTTCCTCTATAGTTATATTCTTTAATGGTACATTATAGAATTTACTTAAATCGTTTTTGATGTTATCAATCTTACTCGTCTTTTCATTTGCTTTACTCACTTCAATTGAAATATTCCCGCTGCCGTTTGATGTTTCATTTTTGTCATTAAAAATTGTTATATTGATTTCTTTTACTAATCCAAAGCTCTTATCATTTAAATTGTCAATTATTGATGATTCCACCTCTACATCAGAAGCACTTACCATAGATAATATTCTCTCTTTTATCTGATCATTTAGCCTTTTTTTATACTCATCGACTATAAGTTTATTCCTTTCTATCTCCGCTTGTTTAGTCATTCCACTTATGTCTACATTATTATAGTTATACTCTTTTTCCAAGGCATTATTTATATTAATACCGCTTTTAATAAATCCTAATACTGGATTTATGATCGCAATCATGATTGTTAAACCTATTACTATCTTTACGTATTTTTTCATGCTTGATGATGGTATCAAAAGTTCAAATATTATAGCTAATATTGAAATATATGCTATTTGAATTATCCAACTTTTTACTTCATCCAAGAAATCCATCCCCTTTGTAACCTATCTCATCATGACACTAATACTTGATGCGTTAATTACGGCTGTTATGGCTAAAAACATCATTACGGTTACAGATACTAATGCAGCAAATACATATGCCACAGATGTTGAAATATCAGACAAAAAATCAACTATTTTTTTGTCGGCAATTGGTTCTACAACTGCGGCAGAAAGTTTGTATATAATCATTACTGAAAATATTTTGATGATTGGTACTATAGCCATTAAGATTATGGCTATTAATCCAAAAGTGCTTATTGCACCCTTTATTAGAAGCGATGCACTCATAATTGTATCTATGCTGTCAGATAATATACTGCCTACAACTGGCAGAAATGTTCCTACTGCGTATTTAGTTGTTCGCGAAATTACCCCATCCGCTAAAGATGATGTAATGCCTTGAATCGTTAAAACACCTATAAAAATGCTTAGCAATATTGAAATTGACGCTGTACAAATTGTTTTAAATAAATCGGCGAGTTTGTTTAAAGTAAATTTATCAGAAATTCTACTTATTATCCTAATTGCTGTCATAAATAAAATTGCAGGAAGAATAATATCTCTTATTTCTTTGGCTGTAAATTCAACAATCATTATCAATGCTGGCTGAAAAAAGGAAGCAGATACAAAAGCACCAACCGAAGCCAACATAGTAATCAAAACTGGCAGTATTGCCTGCATAAAATTGACCATACTATCTATCGCATCTTTTCCAATATTTAAAACGCTCATAAAGCTTTTAATCGCAACTATAACTAATACAATGTAGACAGCCATATGGGCTACTTGACTTATGCCTCCATTTTCAAACGAATTTTCTAAATTAGTTAGTACAGCACCGATAATTGATAATAGGATAAGCTGTACTAAAATTTCAACGGATGCTTTGACTTCATTAAAAAAAATACTTAGTACACCATTGACAATGTTTTTAACGCTAAATGTCTCCTTTCCATTTAAAAGATTGTACAAATATGTTTTAACGTCTGTTATTTGAAACGCATTGCCATTCTTCTCATTTATTCCCTTGATCAATGAGTCAATTTGACTGGTATCTGCACTGCTTATTTGGCTGTATAAATCGTCTTTTGTGTCAGCGTAAATCCTTATTGGAAGCATTGATATTGTTATTAATATGAAAATTAAACATAAAGCTTTTCTCATGTTTATCACCTCAAGGCAGTATGGAGACAATAGTGTCCACCAATGCTATAATAATTGGAAGAGATAAAAAAATGATTATTATTTTCCCTGCTAATTCGATCTTTGTAGCTATATTTTTTTCATCTGCATCATTAGAAATCTGAACTCCTAATTCTGCAATATATGCAACTCCTATTATTTTAAGAATTGTTTTTACGTAGATGCTGTTTATGCCGCTTTTGTCTGCAATTGTATTTAAAACCGTTATTATGTTGCTGATTTTTGGAACTATGATAAAAAATATAAGTATGCTGGCGGATAAACTTATTATGATCGCAACATCTTCAAAATTCTCTCTAAACAGTGAAAGGATTATTACACATATGATACCAATTGCTACAATCTGAATGATTTCCATAAAAGATTTCCTTTCGTTTGCTAATATATTCAATATAACTGGAATATCGTTTTTACGGCAGTAAATAGATTGTTGATCATTGTAATTACCATCATTAACACAACTACTACTCCTGCTAATGTAACCATCATGGCTTGTTCCTCTCTCCCAGACCTTATAAGAATCTGATTAAGAACAGTAACTAAGATTCCGATTGCAGCAATCTTAAAAATTATATCTATACTCAAAATCACTACCTCCCTCTATAGAAATATGATAACTACAGCAATTCCTATCAATATGCCAAGGCTTTTATACAATTTTTCATTTTTTCTGCTTGATTCCTCAGCATCAATAAGCTGTTTTTTTAATAACTCGGAAGTCAATTTAAAATTCTTTTCTTGATTATATATATCTGAATTCCCGAGGCCTTTGCCGAACGATTTTAGTATTTTTATGTCATCTTGACTTAAATTTATGTTCTCAACCTTATTAAATGCAATTTCCCACGCTTCACCAGCCGTATACCCTTCATTAGAATTTAAAATTTGAGATACTAATAAAAAAAATCTTCCTACGCCTGATTCCGATGTTTCAGATAACTTGGCAAATGCTTCAGACAATGTTACTTGGCTGTAAGTTATTTCAGTTATGAGTAAATTTAGGCTGGATAAAAAAGACCTTAACGTTTGTCGTCTTAATGTATATTCAAGTGATTTCATATAACCTATCATAGCAGAGGAAATTAAAACTAAAACCATTCCAACGATCTTCAGCATATTGTCTTGCATTCCTTTCTATAAGGGCCTTTAAAAATCACATTAAAATCTCTGTCAAGAATGGCTTCTATAGTGCCTGCTCCTAATTTACGGCTTAAAATCACATACCTATCAAATTCTCTATTATTTAACATTTCATCAATGTACTTTTTCCTCGCCACATCTTCTACGTCATTTCCATGGACTGTCGTAATTATGCTTACTCCTGCATTAAGTGCTTCGTGAATAGATGCTATATCTTCAACTTTACCTATTTCGTCAGTTATTATAACTTTTGGTGACATAGATCTTATCATCATTAAAATGCCAATATGTTTTGGACATAAGTCTAATACGTCCGTTCGGTATCCTACATCGTTTTGCGGAATGCCTTTAAAACATGCAGCTATTTCTGATCTTTCATCTACAATTGATACTTTCTCTCCATGAAAATTCAATTCAGGCATTCCATTGCTAATATTGCGAGCTATATCTCTTATAAGCGTTGTTTTGCCGCATTGCGGAGGCGAAATTATCAACGTATTATTCACTACTTCCGGATATTTTACAATGTACCTCATTATTTCATCTGAAGAACCAATACATTGACGCATTATTCTGTAATTGAGGCCAGATACATTTACAATTGTCTTTACAGATTCACCGTCAAGGACACATTTACCACATATTCCTACTCTATATCCACCTTTTATAGTAATGTATCCATTTCTCAGCTCATTCTCAAAAGCATATATGGATGATTTGGAGATAAGCTGCAATGCTTTATCGCAGTCTTCATTTGTAACTATATACGCTAAATTTGGGGAATTAACTACATTTCCATCCGCAGATAAAAACCTTTCTTGATTATTCGCATAAACCGTCAACGGTCTATCAATTCTAAGCCTTATTTCCTCCAATCCTTCTTTCAAATGATCGCTTAACTTGATAATTATGCTTCTGATATTCAACGGTAGAGAATACAATAGCTCGTCGTAATTTTTGCTTTTGTTTATCATTACATGTCCTCCTCTCTACAAAAATTATATTTAGAAGCATAAATATTTATGAATAAAAAAATGCCCACTAAATAATTTAGTGAGCATTTTGCGCTATTTGATTTTAACAGCTATTCTTTGTCATCATCTTCATATATTATTACATCTTTTACATTAACTGTCTCATTGCAATGAGGGCAGACAATTTCCGCGTCTTCATCGTCTAAAAGCTCATCTTCTACACTCATCAGCATGTGACAGTTGGGACATTCAACTTCAACATAATCGTACTCATCATCAGATTCATCATCGTATATTTCATCTTCTACTTCTGACAAATCTTCATCAATGGCACCTACATAATCATCAAGTTCTGATTGTGAGGCCTCAAGATCATTAATAGCATCTGCAAAGTCCTCCAGCGCATCAATGATGGCAATTAATACTTTGCCTTCCTTTGATTTTTCATCAATTTCCAACCCATCTACTAAGCCTCTTAAATACGATATGCGCTCATACAAGTACTCCATTTTACATACCTCCTCCTTTACTATTATTTTTTAAAATGTGCAAAACTATACTCTTTCCAGATACTCTGATGTCCTCGTATCAATCTTTATAACATCGCCTTGATTTACAAACAGCGGAACTTGAATGATAGCTCCTGTTTCAACTTTAGCAGGTTTTGAACCACCTGTTGCAGTATCGCCTTTAAATCCAGGTTCCGTTTCAACAACTTCTAATTCTACAAAAGTAGGAGGTTCTACTGAAAAGGCCTCACCTTTATAGAATTTTATTGTTGCTATCATATTCTCTTTTAAAAATTTCATGGCATCTTCGACTTTTTCGTAATTCAAAGGAATTTGTTCATATGTCTCAGTATCCATGAAGTAGTATAGATTGCCGTCATTGTAAAGATACTGCATATCTTTTCTTTCTATGACTGCCTCGTCAACTTTTTCAGTGGGGTTAAAAGTTCTCTCTACAACAGCACCTGTTATGACGTTTTTCAACCTTGTTCTAACAAAGGCAGCTCCTTTTCCAGGTTTTACGTGTTGAAAGTCCACAACCGTAAAAACTTGACCATCAATGTCAATAGTCATTCCTTTTCTGAATTCTCCTGCTGATACCAATTAAAATCCCTCCATCATTAGTTAAACTTCAATTAATTCCTTTGGCGAATTTGTCAAATCTATAACGCCATCCTCTTTTAATAATACCATATCTTCTATTCTAACGCCAGAGAAATTAGGAATATATATCCCTGGTTCAACTGTAACAACCATTCCAGCTTTTAATAAATTCGTCTTTTTGGGACCCATAAAAGGATTTTCATGTATCTCTAATCCTACGCCATGGCCTAATGAATGACCAAAATAATCACCATAGCCTTTATCTATGATTACCTTTCTTGCAAGATAGTCACCATCTTTTTCTATCATGCCAGCTTTTAAATTATTGATCGCATTTATCTGCGCTTCTAAAACTACATTGTAGATTTCTCGCTGCTTGTCATTCGCTTTTCCGATGACCACAGTTCTTGTCATGTCAGAACAATATCCATTTACCTTGCACCCATAATCAAATGTCACAAAATCGCCATATTCGATGATTTTATCAGAAGCTTTTCCATGCGGCATCGAAGACCTTTTGCCAGATGCAACTATAAAGTCAAACGACTTTTCTTCTGCTCCAAGCTTTTTCATGTAATATTCCATTTCTAAAGCCACATCTTTTTCTCTCATCCCAGGCTTTATAAAACTCAGAAAGTATTTAAAAGTTTCATCTGTAATATACTGTGCCTTTTTGATATTTTCTATTTCTGTCTCATCTTTTATCTCTCTTAAAGATTCCACAAAGCCATTTTCAGGTTTTAACTCTACTTGTAAAATGTCTTTCAATTTATTGTACTGTTCAAAAGTTATGTAGTTTCCCTCAAATCCAAGTTTGTCAATACCCATATTTGATATACAATCTCTTATCGCTTCAAAAATATCCGATTTGTGTTCAACTATTTTAAATCCTTTAATTTCATAAGAAGCCTGCTCAGTATACCTTGAGTCTGTAATAAAATAAGACTCATTGAGACCTACAATAGCAACGCTATCGTCACCTGTAAATCCAGTCAAATATGTTACATTTACAGGTTTAAAAATCAAAAAACCATCTAATCCCTTTTCAACTAACAAATTTTTCGCTTCATTTAATCTGTTTTTCAAAATATCACTCCTTTAAATTATCTTCTAATAACTTAACCGCATTTAAAGCCAAAACATAGCTAAAAGGTCCAAACCCTGATATTTGCCCAAGACATTTAGTAGCAGTCACAGAAACGTGTCGAAAGTCTTCTCTCTTTTGTATATTTGAAAGATGCACCTCTATTACTGGTATATCTATGGCACCTATTGCATCCATTATTGCATAGCTATAATGTGAGTAAGCACCAGGATTTATTATTATAGCATCAAAATTATTCTTTGCAGAATGAATAAAATCTATGATCTCACCTTCGCTATTAGACTGCTGTATTTTAACAGCCAAATCAAGCTTTGAAGCTTCTCTTTTAATTATATTGTTTATTTCATCAAAACTTACCTCTCCGTAAATGCTTATCTCTCTGCTACCCGTAAGATTCAAATTCGGCCCATGTATAATAAGAACTCTCTTCATATTAAAAACCTCACTTTAAAATTTATTCTCTTATCTGACCATTTCCTAAAATTACATATTTGTACGTGGTCAATTCTTTAAGCCCCATCGGACCTCGTGCATGCATTTTTTGTGTGCTAATGCCTATTTCAGCGCCAAATCCAAACTCTCCACCATCAGTAAATCTTGTAGATGCATTTACATATACCGCTGCTGAATCAACTGATTTCAAAAATTTCATCGCATTTGTATAGTTTTCTGTAATAATACTTTCAGAATGACCTGAAGAATACTTAGCTATGTGGTCAATAGCCTCATCAATACTTTCTACGACTTTAACAGCCAGTATTAAATCTAAATATTCTGTTTTCCAATCGTCTTCAGTCGCTTCTTTCACATCTGGACAGATGGATTTTGTAATGCTACAACCTCGTATTTCTACACCTAAAGATGTAAGTTTATTCACCATAGAGGGCAAAAAGTTTTCCGCCAAATCTTTATGGACAAGAACTGTCTCAATAGCATTACATACACCAGGTCTTTGTGTTTTAGCATTTACAATGATATTGATAGCTTTTTCAAAATCAGCATGTGAATCAACAAACACGTGACAATTTCCCACTCCAGTTTCAATAACAGGTACCGTTGAATTTTGTATAACATTTTGTATTAGATTCGCACCACCCCTTGGTATAATTAAATCTATCTTACCATTTAATTTCATCATGCGATTTACTTCTTCTCTGTCTGTATTCTCAATAAGTTGAATAGCTCCTTTGGGAATACCACATTCTTCTGCAGCGCTTGAAATAACATTAACAATGGCTATATTGGAGTTTATTGCATCACTACCACCTTTTAAAATAACTGCATTTCCCGATTTCAAACATAACCCTGCAGCATCGGCTGTTACATTTGGCCTAGATTCGTAAATTATACCTATAACTCCAATTGGACAGCGCATTTTCCCGATTTGAAGACCATTAGGCCTTTTCCACATTTCTTCTATGTCCCCAACAGGATCTGGTAACATGGCTATCTCTCTAAGTCCATTTGCCATACCTTCTATCCGCTTTTCGTCTAACTTAAGCCTATCAATTAATGATTCTTTTACGCCCTTGGTTTTTGCAATTGAGACGTCTTTTTCGTTTGCTTCTAATATTTCGCGCTTATTTTCCACAAGCTTCAAAGCCATATTTTTAAGCGCTTCATTTTTAATGTTTTCATCAAGAATTGCAAGTATTCTTGATGCCTTCTTGGCAACATCGGCCTTTAAATCAACTTCCATATTTCTAATCCTCCTTACACAACACCTTATTATACACTATTAAGTCAAACTATGACAACTAAATTGTCTCTGTGGACGACTTCATCGTAATTTTTATATCCTAAAACTTTGTCTATATCGGTCGATTTTAAACCTTTTATTTTGTTAACTTCATCAGATGTATAATTAATCAAACCTCTTGCAATCTCTTTTCCATCCTTATCATATATTGACACACAATCCCCTACAGAATATTCTCCATCAGTTGATATAATACCACTTGGCAATAGACTTTTTCCATTTTCAAGTATGGCCTGTCTTGCCCCACCGTCAATAATTAGCTTACCTGACAATTGTGCATTAAATGCGATCCAAACCTTTCTATTGCTGATAGGATTTTTAGCAGGCATAAAAACTGTCCCTATTCTTTCACCTGCTGCAATTTTATTTAAAACATTATCAAGCTTGCCATTGGCAATTACCATTTGGACACCTGCGTTGTAACAAATTTTTGCTGCTTGAATCTTTGTATACATACCACCCGTGCCAAAATTTGTACCAGAACCTCCAGCAATTTCAAAAAGCGCATCAGAAAAATCATGAACCACATCTATCAGCTTAGCTCCATCTACTTTAGGGTCTCTATCATATAGCCCCTCAATATCAGTCAATATAATTAATAGATCCGCTTCTATGATGCTTGCTACAAGCGCTGATAGCGTATCATTATCTCCTATTTTTATTTCATCTACAGTAACAGTATCATTTTCGTTTATGATTGGGACTACATTGTACCTTAATAAATTTGATAATGTATAGCTTATGTTTAAATACCTTTCTCTTATAGAAAAATCATCCCTTGTAAGCAATAGCTGAGCTGTAGTCTTCCCATATTCATTAAAAAATTTTTCATACAGTCCGATTAGCAATCCTTGTCCAATTGCCGCCAATGATTGTTTTTCCGGCAATGTTTTAGGTCTTTTCAAAATATTTAGTTTGCCCATTCCAGCTCCAATGGCACCAGATGTCACAAGAACAACTTTATCGCCTTTATTTTGTAAATTAGATATTTGTCGTACAATTTTTTCCATCATCTCTAAATTCAACTTTCCATTTTCATAAGTCAATGTACTTGTTCCGATTTTCACGACAATTTTCATATTCCTCTGCCCTCGACTTTTTATCTTGTTTTTAATTTCGAATATACATCTACTACTGTCAAAGCTACATCATTTATAGACATATCTGAAACATCTATAGTATAATCTGCAAACTCATAATAGTGCTGTCTTTCCGCTAAAAGAGCTTTTATCTTTTCATACACATCACCGTTAGCAAGTATAGGCCTTTTATCATTATTACCAATATTTCTTAAAATTACCTCCGGATTCGCCTTTAAACATATAACTACACCATGTTTCCTCAATTGCACTATATTAGAAGGATTTAATACAACACCACCACCTGTTGATATAACATGATTTTTTAGTCTGGAAGCTCTTGCAACAGCAATTTTTTCAATTCCCCTAAAATATTTTTCACCGTATTTATCGAAAATTTCCGTAATCTTCATGCCTGAAATTTTTTCAATCAAATCGTCAGTATCAATAAAGCCAAAACTTAAAATATCGGCAACTCTTTTGCCAACAACTGTCTTTCCTGTAGCCATAAATCCGGTTAATGCGATGTTCTTCATTAAAATTTTATCCTCCAATACGCATAACTTTCTTACTGCTTATTTGTTGGTGTAGGTGGTGCAATTTTAGAAACATTGTTTATTGCACTGTTTATACTATCTGAAATAATTTTGTTTATATCAATTCCTTGCAAAGAATTCTGATTATTTGAATTGGCGTTTGTATTTTGATTTCCATTATTCACTTCAACTAATGATTTAAATGGATCACTTTTCCCACTTGCTTCACGTGGATTCAAATTACTTCCGCCTTTTTTGCTCATAGAATATATCACAATATCTATATTAAGTAGCAAATTATTAGATTCATTGTCTTTACTTATCTCAAATGATTTTATATTGTTAAGCCTTTGCATTGATTGTACTTCTTCAATAAAATTCGATATTTTTGAATAGTCGCCTGCAACTTTTATATTGACAGGAATTTCTACATATTTTGTCTTGCTGATTTTGTTATTATTTGTTTGATTTTCAGGACTCTGTAATTGATTATCAGTTGAATTAAAATTCAACTCCTCAAAATTTACGCCAGTTTTAGTAATTGCATCATCAAGCAAAACTACAAAATCTTCAATATTTTCATAATCAGGAAGTTCCTCATTGCATATTTCAATTTGACTATCAATCTCTGATAAGCGGTTTTTCATTTTATCTACACTTAATGTATTGTAATCATTCACCTCTGTCTGCAAACTCATAACATCACGCCTTAATTTATTTATAACCACCAGTTGTTTTGTCAAAACAAACTGATAATATAAACCAAAGAAGGCGACAATAAACAATACACCTATTAGCATTTTTTCTCTCGTTGTCAATTTCATATAATTATACCACCTTAAGCTTAATTTGCAAAGTATATTGAATCAAACCACTATCAGATTTCTTTGTGTCTAAGAGATTAACATCATCTACATATTTTAATTTTCTCAAATTCAACATAAAATCCGATAAATATTTGTTCATATAAGAATCACCTGTTATTTCCAACACACTCCCATTAAATTTCATATCCTTAATTGAAACATTTTCTGGAATATTAGCCGAGATGTCATTTAAAATTTCTGTCATATTCAATTTTTTATCAGATAAATATTTTATTATTTTTTCTTTTTGTGAATAATAATTTTCTTTGCTTTTAATAGTTGAATACATGTCTTTCTTTGCTTTTAAACTATTTAATTGGTTGTTTAAGGTAGACTTTTGCTTTTCTAAATTATTGATATACATACTTGGCAAAAGCAAAATAAAAATTAGCACAAAAGCCACAATCAAAAAGCCTATCATGGTAAATGTACTTCTTTTCCTTTTTTCGTCAAGTAATTTTATTTCATCTGGTATAAGATTGATGTCTTTCAAATTACTCCCCCCTAATCAAAGAACCAAACACAGGCATAAAATATGTATATAAATCGTCATCATTGCTTAAAGCAGGTATCTTAAAATAATCTTCTATATATCTTTTAAGCCCTGTAAGTCTTGTAGTTCCACCAATTAGAAAAATCTCATTTATACTTTTATGGTACGATGATTCAAAAAAATCAAACACTCTTGATATTTCACTCAGTTTACTGTTTACGTATTTTTCAGTGTTCTCTCTAAGGCCAGCATAATCTTCATTATCTATAAAAAAAGGTTTTTCCCTTTTATATTCTTCAGCAGTTTTAAAGTCTGTATCGTATGTATTGGCAATTATCTCATTTATATCATTTCCTCCGAATTTTACTATCCTGCTAAATGCATATTTACCTTCATTTATTATCGTAATATCTGTATACTCTGCACCAATATTTATTACAGACGTACTTCCTGTTGGTTTACATAATTTTTTTATCGACTTATAAATACAATTGCTATATATATCTATAACTTCCAAGCGAAATTTCAATCCCTTAGCTAATTTCAAATACCCGAATATCATTTCTTTCGGTGCTGCCACAATAATTGTTTTTATCTTTTTACCATCTTCATCATGCTCAATCTGCTTATAGTCAACAATATAATCATCTGAATTAGGTATATACTGATCAATTTCATATTTTAAAGCATTCTTTAATTCATCATCTTTCATAAATGGCATTATTATTTCTCTAATTATTATATCTGTGCTTGAAATGCAAAAAGACAATTTCTTTTCCTTTGCAAATTTCTTTTTTAATGTTTCATTCAAAAAGTCAGACAATAAATTTATATCACTTAAATATCCATTTCTAATGCAATTTTGAGGTGTTTTTTCCAGTACCATATTATTTAATTTATCATTTTTTTTATCACAACTGCCAATTTTAGTGTAAAAACTGCCTATATCGATACCTATCATCTAAGATCCTCTCCATGGCGCTTATGTTGATTAACGTAAAAAGCAGCTTTCGTGATCTGACTAATGATATCTACCTCAAATTGCCTTTTCAATTCATTGACTTTTGTGTATACCTCACCTTTCTCTGTGTCATAATATTTCGGAGGCAAATTGTTTAACGTTAATGCCATTATATCAAGTTTGCATTTGCCGCATTTACATACATCTAAATCTTTTAATACATTGTCGATAACATCTTTAACTGCTTCTTCCATATAATTTTTTAACTCCATTTCTAATCTCTCCTTTAATTTAATGGTGGTGTATTGTCGATAATCCAACTACTGATAGTAATTGGATTGCCAGATTTATTTAGATCAAGAACAATCAATGCATGTCCGTATCTTTTTAAATTCTTAAAAGTTCCTATAGTTTCTATTCTTATTGTATATTTAGGCAAAATATTTGTCCCGTCAAAAGGCTGCAAATCGACTATTTTTATATATGAAATAGTTACAGCAATAGTATTTTTATCATCTAAATAAAATTGATAATTTTGATACACATTAAAAACATTATTTTCAAGGTATTGCCTTACTGCTTGATATATCGCTTCATACATAACCTCTCTTGGAACCGTTTGAGGCGGTATCAAAGAACTATATTCATTTATTAATGTATTAACCGTATTATTTATCAAACTATTTAAATTGTCAAATAAACTTTTATTAAATACGCCTTTTGCCATATCTAATCCGGATTCTGCGGCGTTATTAACTACTATTGAATTTCCATATGCATAAGAAGTTTTATATTCAAATAAAGAAATATCTAAAATAGACAATGCAAGCACAGACAATATAAGTATTATAATCAACGTAAATATTAAGGCAGAACCTTTATCATCCATTAAAAATATTTCACTTCCTTAAATATATATCTGACTCCAATGTAATCTTACCTGTACCATCGCTTTTTTGACCAACTATTTTAACATTAATAATAGTTCCATCAGGAGAAAGAGTAACAGAAAAATCATATATATTTGTAGCTATTTCGTTTCCATTGTTTAAATAATCAAACAGCTTATGTAATTGACTATTGTAAAGAATAATGTTTTTATCATCAATCTTTATTCCTGTATATCCATTGATGCTATATGGGGCAATTTTACTTTTGTCAGAACATTGATTAACCTTATTCATAATGTACGTCATAGCATATCTAACATTCTGCTCCACATCAGAATTATTAACTACGTTTGAATATGTTTTATATCCAGAATAATACAGCGAAGCATATATTGATACTATAAGTCCTATTAAGGACAATACAACCAAAAGTTCAATTAGTGTAAAACCTTTATTTCCATTTCGTAGGATCAAATAACCATCTCCAGTCGAAATTAGGATCCCACCACTGCAATGCTGGCGGAAAGTTTATATTCCCAATTTTAGCAGATATCTCATCTGCAATTGTCTTTAAAGTATAACCATCTTTCAATATGTATGGAAATTGAAAGATTTTCCACAAATCAATTGCATCAACAATAGTTCCAAATACTATGCTAAAAGCACTAACTAAATTTAATTTAACAATAGGATATAAGAATAATATTGCAGCTAATGCCCCCCACGCAAAAACAGTAAATATATTAGATATATCCCTATAATTAATAGTACTTCCACTTGGGATATTAACAGTTGGTGGTATGTATGTGGTGACATTTGTTGCAGGTGCAACTACATAAAGCGTATAGACTAGATTTGTTTTGTACTGATAATTGACTTGAAACTTGTATTTCATAAGTCCATTTCCAATAGATTGAGGATTTTCAGGTACAGATAAATAATATCCCTCTTGAATTTCTGGAAATATTTTTTTTTGCAAATCATTGTTATTCTTTATATTTCCCGCTTTTATGTCTTCTGCTATGCTTTGAGCTATTGTAGCTTCCTTTGTTCTTATTTTAGAATCTGCATTTGTAATTACTGATTCACGGAACACACCTAATAGAGGTATAGCTGCAATTGAAAATAAAGCTATTGCTACAAGGACTTCAATAAGCGTCATGCCAAAAGCATTCTTTAAATATTTCAATTTGCTTCACCTCAATAATTCCCCTTTATCATTACTCTTCCTGTAGCAGGCAAAATGGTTATGTCTAACCTTTTATTTGAATTTAATAAGCTTATAGTGCAGCCACCAGGTATTGGAGCTCCTTGATTTGAAAAGGATATTTGTGCTGAATTGTCGCTGTACATAGTTATTCCATCAGGAAACTTCTTTGTCTTTACTCTTTTTACCATTGTACCTGGTTTATTTATGTAATACCCTTTATGATCAGTCTGTATGGTTAAATACAAGCTTTCGTTTTCATAAATATTTTTGTATTGAACATACCTTATATCACTGATAAGCTCGTATGCCAACATTTTTAGGCGCATTTCCGAAGTTTTGGCATTAAAGAAATCTGTCTTTGGAACTGCTATCAAGACAATAATAGAAAATATCGACACTACCGTTATTAACTCTATCAGAGTCAATCCACTCTCATTTGCTTTCATGTATCGCATTGCCTCAACCTCTTATAAGTTTTATATACATATTCAACAAATCATATCCATATAAAATAGAAATCAAACAGGCAATGCTTATATAAGGTCCAAAAGGTATGTAATCTTTTCTTGTCTTAATTTTAAACAAAATCATGGCGATGCCGCCAATAGCACCTAATACAACTGCCAGAAAAAGCGTTGATATAGTAAGCTTCCAGCCTATAAAAAGACCAATCATAGCCATAAGTTTTATATCTCCACCACCCATTCCTCCTCCTGACAATAAAGATATAAGAAGAAGCACTCCGCCTCCTATTAAAAAGCCTACAATGTAGTCCCATAATCCATAATTAAACATCAGCACTCTAAATGCTGCTCCAGCTATTAATCCTATCAAAATTACTTTGTTTGGTATTATCTTATGTTCCATATCTATAAATGTTATGACAATTAATAATGACGCTAAAAATGCATACGACAGCGACTTTATAGATATGCCAAAATAGATAAACAAAATAAGATATATAAATCCTGTTAAAAGTTCTACAATAGGATATCTTATTGATATTCTATTTCCACAGTATCTACATCTGCCTCTTAGAAATATGTAGCTTATTACGGGAACTAAATCATACGGCTTTAACTCACTTTCACAATTTGTACAATGTGATGGAGGATAAACAATTGATTCATTCCTTGGAAGTCTGTATATGACTACATTTAAAAAACTACCAATTATTAAACCAAATACAAAAACAAGTATATATAGAATAAACATTTCTGCCTCCTGATATAGGTATATGCGGGCACCATTGGTGCCCGAAAGAACTTTTTATTCAGTTGGTTTTTGACTAACTATAGAAACAATCCCACTATTACTATCTATGGAGAAATAGCCACTATTTAATCTTGGGATTTTATCTAAATACTTGGGAACAAGCACACTACTTTCATTGTCTGGATCTAAATCTGAATTAGATGGATAAGCATTGTTATCTGCCCAATATCTGTCAACTGCACTTTGAACTATTTTTAAATTTGATTGATCTGCATTATTTTTTGCATTATTCAATGATGTTGTTACTCTTGGTACTGCGATTGCTGCAAGTATTCCAAGTATTGCTATTACTACAATCAATTCAATCAATGTAAAACCTTTTTCATCTTTATTCAATGCCTTCACAAACCATGCCATTCTTTTCACCCCCTTCCCATAATTTGTTTATTGACCTATAAAATTGTACATCTGGAACATCGGCATCACTATGGATACTACTATAAATCCTACTATTGACGCCAGTAAGACTATTATTAATGGTTCAATCAATGTAGTCATCTGGGATACGGCTGTATCAACTTCGCTGTCGTAAAAATCCGCCGTTTTCTTTAATATACTGTCCAGCGATCCCGAATCTTCTCCAACCTTTATCATTTGAATAACCATTGGCGGAAATATATCGATTTTCTTTAAAGGCAATGCAAGCCCGTTTCCCCTTTTTATCTCTTCTTCAGCTTTTTTTAAGCCATTCGCCACAACAGTATTCCCCACTACTTTTTCTACAACAGACAATGATTCCATCAATGGAATCCCTGAACCTATAAGTGTTGATAACGTCCTTGTAAACCTTGATGTGATGATCTTCACATTTAGTGGGCCAAATATTGGTATCTTTAACATCAAAAAATCAAATAATTCTCTTCCCCTATCTGTTTTTATAGTTCTTAAAAGTACAAAGATTAATAATACAATATTCCCTAAATAAACATACCAATAATGTGCTATAGAATCGCTTAATCCTAAAAGTATCAATGTCGGCGTCGGTAATTGTGCTCCTGCATTTTTAAACATGCCTACAAATGTAGGAAGGACATTTGTAACAAGAAATACGACTACCAATACTGCAACGATGGATACAATCGCAGGATATGCTAAAGCTGATTTTATCTTTTGGTTTAAATTGTTTTCTTTCTCAAAATGTTCAGCCATCTCATTTAATACTTTGTCTAAAGTACCACTTACTTCTCCTGCTTCTATCATATTGAATAAAAGCATTGGAAATACATCTGGATGTTTTCTCATTGATTCTGAAAGGGTTTTACCCTTCTGCACATCTTCATATACATCAGTTAAGGCTTTTTTCAACCTTTTATTTTCAACTTGCTCAGACAAAGTAGCAAGTGATGCAACAATAGGAATACCTGCATTTATGAGAACAGAAAACTGCCTGCAAAACACAGCTATATCCTTTACCTTCACTTTACGTGAAGAATTGATACTTTCAAAAATATCCTTCTTCTCCACTTTTTCTTTGACATCTAATATATAATAGTTTTTCTGCTTCAAGCTGTCTACACATGACGATAATGTATCAAGTTCCAAAGTGCCTGTTATAAGATTTCCATCCATATCCCTTGCCTTATATGTATAAGTTGGCATCTGAGCCACCCTTTCAAGCATTATCTTATACTACTAATCGAGAAAAGTTTTCTCTATCAACACAATATGTAAGTGCATCGTCCATAGAAATCAAATTTCTCTTTAATAGCTGCGATATCCACATATCCATTGTCACCATTCCAAATTTATTCCCTGTCTGCACCATCGATTGTATTTGAAATGACTTCCCTTCTCTTATTAAATTTCTTATTGCAGGTGTAGCTATCATAACTTCTACGGCGACGACTCGCCCTGAATTATCTATTTTAGGCAATAATTGCTGCGATATAATCCCTTCTAAGACATTTGAAAGCTGTACTTTTATCTGCTGTTGCTGATGCGGCGGAAAAACATCTATAATCCTGTCGATAGTCTTTGCCGAACCTATGGTATGTAAAGTGGATAACACAAGATGCCCCGTCTCAGCCGCTGTTATAGCTATCTGTATCGTCTCAAGATCCCTCATTTCTCCAACCAGTATCACATCAGGGTCCTCTCTTAATGCTGCCCTTAATGCACTGGCGTATGACAAAGCATCATGCCCGATTTCTCTTTGATTTACTATACTTTTTTTGTGCTTATGCAAATATTCAATAGGATCTTCCAGGGTCAATATATGACAATTACGTTCTTCGTTTATTAAATCGATCATAGATGCCAATGTCGTAGATTTTCCGCTGCCTGTAGGCCCTGTAACAATTATGAGACCACGGGTTTTAAGCGCAAGATCTTTAATCACTTCTGGAAGTCCTAATTCATCAATTGTCGGAATTCTCAAAGCGACAGATCTTATGGCAAGGCTATATGTTCCCCTTTGCTTATAAGCATTTATCCTAAACCTTCCTAGCCCTTTTACTGAATACGATAGGTCAATATCACCTGCATCTTCAAGTTTTTTTAGCTCATCGCTTGAAAGCAAATCTTTTGTTATTTCTTCAGTATCTTGAGGTGTTAATTGAGGTAAATCCAGTTTTATAAGTTGCCCATTAATTCTAAGTACCGGAGGAACGCCAACTGTTATATGCAAATCAGATGCGCCTTTTTCTACAACCATAGCCAGAAGTTCACTTGTTTTCATCGTATCACCTTTAGCAATTATTTAATGTTAATAAGCATCATCGTATGTAAGGCGTAACATCTCATCTACAGTAGTTACACCTGATAGGACAAGCTTCTTTGCACTTTCTTTAAGCGTATTCATACCATTTGATACAGCTTCATTTAAAATTACATCCGCTGGAGCCTTCTCATTTGTAAGCTCTTTTATCTTAGGCGTCATTATCATTATCTCATATATAGGAACTCTGCCGCGAAAACCAGTCTTATTGCAAACAGCACACCCTTTTGATTTGTACAATTTAAGTGGTTCATCAGTATCTAACCCTAAAATAATCTTTTCTCTTTTGCTAGCATCATATTCTGTTTTGCAGTTATCGCATATTTTCCTCGCCAACCTTTGAGCTATAACACCGACAACAGATGAAGAAATAAGATATGGTTCAATCCCCATATCGATAAGCCTTGTTATGGCGCCTGCAGAATCATTCGTATGTAATGTAGATAATACAAGATGACCTGTTATAGAAGACCTTATGGCTATTTCTGCAGTCTCTCTATCTCTTATTTCACCAATCATTATTATATCTGGATCCTGCCTTAGTATCGATCTTAAAGCAGAAGCAAATGTAAGGCCAGCTTTTTCGTTGACTTGAACTTGATTTAGCCCTTCAAGAGTATATTCAACAGGGTCTTCAACAGTTATTATATTTTTGTCAGGTTTATTAAGCTCATTTAACATAGCATAAAGTGTCGTGGTTTTACCACTTCCTGTAGGTCCAGTAAGAAGAATTATGCCATTTGGATGTTTAAGCAAATTGTCAAATAATTTCATATCATCACTATTTAACCCCAATTTATCTTTTGTTATAATATAACCGCTTTTATCTAATATCCTAAGCACGAGCTTTTCGCCGTAGATTGTAGGCAAAGAAGAAACTCTTATATCTATATTTTTGCCGCTCGCATTCATTTCGATTTTACCATCCTGCGGTATCCTTCTTTCGGCAATATTCATATTGGCCATGATTTTTATTCTGGTGATAACCGGCCCTTGGGTGCTTTTAAATACCCTCATTGCCTCATGCAATTCACCATCGATTCTAAACCTTATTCTTAAGTCATTTTCAGTAGGTTCTATGTGAACATCAGATGCGCGGTTTTTCACCGCTTGCTCGATAATAGAATTTACCAATCTTACTGCAGGTGCATTGTTAATCTCGTCTTCTGAAATATCCTTTAATAAATTGCTGTCGTCTTCAGCGTTATCATGGCTTAGTTCCTTTTTAAAGTCTTGAACAGCTCTTTCAGCTTCTTCTTTTCCAAAAACTCTGTCAATAGCCTTCAATATACCATCTTCGGAAGCAATCAATGGCTTTACATCAAGTTTCGTGACAAGTTTAATATCATCAATAGCAAAGATATTAAGAGGATCTGCCATTGCGACAAATATGCTGTCGTTTTCTTTCTTTATAGGTATGGCAACGTGCCTTTTAGCCATTGACTCAGGTATAAGCTTTGCCACATTAGCATCTATAAATACCTTTTTCATGTCTATATGAGGTATGCCCAATTGAAACTCCAAAGCCTCAATGATCTGCTCCTCTGTTAGGTATCCTTCTTTTACAAGAATTTTACCCAACTTTTCACCAGTCTTTTTTTGTATCTTTATCGCATTATTGAGCTGATTTTCGTCTAAAAGACCAACTTCCACAAGAAGATCTCCCAATTTCTTTTTTATCATCAAGGCCCCTCCAAAATAAATAAACCCGACAATGATGCCGGTTGCGCCACTATATCAATGAGTCATAAAGCGCCCAAATATAGACTCACATCATCTATCTCAATCAAATCTATGAAAATTAAAATCACACACTAAATTATATTCTACATTATTTAACAAAATCCTTCTTTTTAAGAAAATTTAAAATAATTTTTTTATCGAAATTTGCTCCAGTCCAAATTTTAAATGAATCAATTGCCTGATTTATAAGCATATCAAGCCCATTGATGTATTTTATGCGGTATTTCTCCGCATAGCTTAGAAATAACGTCTTTTCAGGATTATATATAATATCATAAACAAATTTCGCTTTTGCAACTACATCTTCTCCAATTGGCGACACATCTACATTCGGATGCATACCGACACTGGTAGCGTTTATCAGTATATCAATCTCATCTAACATATTTAGATCGTTATACGATATTCCTAAACTTTTAATGTTAAAATTATTTTCCATATGAATGCTAAGTTCCTTTGCTTTATCTATCGATCTATTGCATACATATATTGACTTAGCTCCTAAAAGTGCTAATCCTACGGCCACAGCTTTGGCAGCACCACCAGCACCTAAAATAACTGCATTTTTGCCTACAACATCCACGTTGTGTTCTTTTAGCGATTCCATAAAACCTGTTACATCGGTATTGTATCCTTCCAATGAACCACTATTATTTTTTATTGTGTTCACTGCTCCAATAAGTTTTGCTTCATCTGAAATACGATCAAGATACTTTATCACACTTTCCTTATGTGGAACAGTAACATTAAGGCCTTTTATGCCTAATGCTTTTATACCTATAATTGCATCTTTTAAATCTTCTTCATTTACATCAAAAGAAACGTAAACCGAATTAAAATCGAGATTTTCAAAGGCATAGTTATGTATCAAAGGCGATAAACTATGTCCTATTGGATGCCCAATTATACCATAAATGCTTGTTTTAGAATTAATATTCATTTTTTCACACCTTTTTCAGAACCTTTTTTTCTAATTTTCTCATGATTTTAGTCCATCCAAACTCTTCGCTTGACAAAGGTCTTACAAGTATCGTAAAAAGTCCGACTCTATGCCCCCCAAGTATGTCAGTAAAAATTTGATCGCCAATAATAGCAGTTTCATCAGGCGTAGAGTCAAGCATTTCCAAAGCCTTATAAAAAGCAGACTTTCTCGGCTTTATAGCCCATGAAATGCCTTTTACACCTGTATCTTTAGTAAAATTATTAACTCTTTTCGTTGTATTGTTTGATATAAGGCAAACTTTAAAGCCTTTTGACTTCAAAAATTTAAATAAGTTAATTACTTTTCGATCCGGATTTAAAACCTTTTGCGGTACAAGCGTATTGTCAATATCAAAAATCAATGATGTTATTCCTCTTTTTTTTAAGTTTTCAAAGTCTATATCGTATATTGAATTAGCATACATATCTGGTATCAATTTTTTATACAATAAATTCACCCCAAACTTACTTTAATTATACTTTACAAAAAAATAAACTGTCAATATAGACAGCATTTGGATTAAAAAACTTTAGATCACATTTACATCGTCATTTCTTTAAATAACTTGTTTAATGCCTTTTTTTCTATTCTCGATACGTAAGATCTTGAAATCCCTAACATTTTCGCTATTTCCCTCTGAGTTTTTGCACCACCATTTATGAGACCATACCTTAATTCAATTATTAATTTTTCCCTGTTTTTAAGAACACTATTTAACTTGTGGTACAGTTTTTTGACTTGCATTCTTAATTCTACTTGATCACTTACCTCGTCTGTCTCAGTCCCTAAAATATCTATAAGCGAAATCTCATTGCCCTCTTTATCAACTCCTATAGGATCATGCAAAGATATTTCAGATTTTATTTTCTTTTCAGCTCGCAATGACATCAATATTTCGTTTTCAATGCATCGAGCCGCATATGTTGCCAAATGAGTTCCTTTTGAAGAATCATAAGTTAAAATCGCTTTAATAAGACCTATTGTTCCTATGGATATTAAATCATCTACATCTTTACCAGCATTGCTGTACTTTTTAACAACGTGCGCTACAAGCCTTAAGTTTCTTTCTATCAAAATATTCTTCGCTTCTTCATCACCGTTTTTAAAGGCTTCAAAATACTTTCTTTCTTCTTCTGCTGTAAGAGGTTGGGGAAATGAATTAGCATTTGTTAAATAGCCGAAATTGATTATGTCTTTCACGATTGATGTCACAAGCGCTATAAGCGCAGCCAACATAAAGGCCACCTCCACATTTTAAGTCACATATTAAATATATGCAACTTAAAATCTTTGGTGCAAGTCTCATTTATAGTATTTCATTATTTCTTCAGCTATTTGTTTAAATATTGGAGCCGCTTTAATTCCGCCTATATCGCCATTTTTAACAAAGACTGATATTGCATAAACAGGCTCATCATAAGGAACAAAACCAGTAAACCATGCATGATAGATATTTTTCTCCCTGTTTACCTCAGCCGAACCAGTTTTTCCTGCCGACTTATACTCGGTTTCTGCGTTTTTTCCAGTTCCATTTACCACAACATCTCTCATCATTTCTTTTACACTTTCTGCTGTGCTTTCGCTTATAACTCTGTATGAGTCTGCCTTGTGTAGATTTTCTACAATATTGCCATTTTCATCAATAATAGCTTTTAAAAGATTAGGAACATTTCTTATACCGTCATTGGCAATGGTCGCTGCAACATCAGCAGCTTGCAGTGGAGTCATGGTAACATCTCCCTGTCCAATTGAAAGATTTCCTATGCCAGCACCTAATGTATTTTCCAAGGATGGCAATGTGCCAATTTGCTCCTCTATCGGCAGATTATCATCTTTTGTTATACCAAATTTTTTTGCCATTTCTATTATATCGCTGCCGCCTGTCTTTTGCCCAATTTTTATAAATGTCGTATTTGATGAGACTTCAAATGCTTTGATCATGTTAATCAATCCATTTGACTCATCCATAAAATTATGGTAAACCACACCATCGATGTTTATATACGGTTCGTCAATAAAGTTATCATATATGTTAACTTTTTTATTTTCTAATGCAGCAGATGCCACTATTATTTTAAAAATGGACCCCGGGGGATAATCCATTACTGCTTTATTCAGCAATTCTTCGTTTTTACTGTTTAGATAATCGCTAACTTTATTTTGGTCGTAGTTGGGCCTTGAAGCCATTGCCAAAATATCTCCATTTTTTACACTTAAAACAACAGCAGCACCGTTAATATTGTTTTTATCCAAAATATTTTCTACCGCTTTTTGAATATGATAATCGAGTGTTGTCTGAATCGAGTATACATTTTTATCAGTGCTTCTTATTTTTACACCCAATCCTTTTAAATAGTCATTATTGTTGTCTTTAAATACAGCTATAGAATCATATCCATTAGTGCTTAAAATTTTGTTGAATGTGTCTTCCAATCCATAATTAGCGCTACCACTGTATCCTATTATGTGTCTTGCCAATGAATTAGAATCATATCTTTGAGGAATATTCAGTATAAAGATTCCAACAGGCAAATTTCCGTCGTATGTATATCTAACTTTATAACTAAGAATATCTTTGCCTTCATTTAAGTTTCCGTATATTTCACTTTCTGAAATACCAGTTAGTTTATTTATTATTTCTGATGCATTTTTTTTATTGATGATCAATCCAGGGATTGCATACACGTACTTTGTTGAAGTTCTGTCTGTAAAAGGAATTAAATTTCTATCGTATATTTCTCCACGTTTTTTGTCTAAATTCAAACTTTGAATTTTTTGATCTACAGCAATTTTAGCGTATGTTTCACCTTTTACGTATTGTATATAAAAAAGCCTTATCAATAATGATAAGATAAGAAATGTAGTTATGATATTTAAAACAATAAATCTAAGGTTTTTCCTATTCATAAAAAAACTCCTTTCCGGGGTTATTATTTCCCTTAAAGGAGTTTAACATTCACTAAGCTATGCTTTTTTTCTAAGAATGTAATATTTTTCTACCTTCCTCTTTAATGGAATCTTTACAATCATCTGTGGATGCGGTGCAACTCCGATTTCATTGCCTTCTATATCATACATTTTATCAATAGTCTCCACAAACATGTCTTTAGGACCTATGATCTCTATTACATCACCTGAAAAAAATCTGTTTCTTTGCTCTATTACAGCCATTCCACTTTTATCATCGTAATCAATCACCATTCCAACAATATTGTAATTCCTGATGTATGAGGAAGAATCATAATTGTGTGATTCAGAACCAGGTTTCCCAAAATAAAAACCAGTCGTAAAGTCTCTATTGCTGACTTTCCCCAATTCTTCTAAAAGGCCTTCATCAAAAACATATCTATCGCCAAATTCCAGATAATCATCAATTGCTTTTCTATAAACTTTTGTCACAACAGCAACATAATACGAGCTTTTGTTTCTGCCTTCTATCTTTAGACTGGTTGCGCCAGCTTTGATAATATCTGGAATGTATTTTATCATACATAGATCTTTTGAATTCATTATATATGTCCCTCTGTCATCTTCCTCTATTCTCATGTACTGTCCAGGCCTTTTTTCTTCAACAAGATAATACTTCCACCTGCATGGATGCGTACATTCGCCTTTGTTTGCATCTCTTTCTGTTAAATAATTACTTAGAAGGCATCTTCCGGAATACGAAATGCACATTGCACCGTGAACAAAAACCTCCAATTCTAAATCGTTTGGAGTTTTTTGTCTTATCTGCTTTATCTCTTCCAAAGACAATTCTCTAGCCAAAACAATGCGCTTTGCCCCTAATTCATGCCAAAAAATTGCGCTTCTATAATTAACGTTGTTAGCTTGTGTGCTTATATGAATCTCAAGTTTTGGTGCAACTTCCTTGATTATCGAAAATACACCTGGATCAGAAGCTATCACTGCGTCTATTCCAGTTTTACTAACTTCATATATATATTCTGGCAATCCTATGAGATCATCATTGTGAGGAAATATGTTTACAGTTAAATAAGCTTTTTTACCATGATTTTTAACATATTCAACTGCATATTTGATCTCATCCATGCTAAAGCCGACTGTAGCTCTAAGTCCATAATTGTTTCCACCGAAATAAACGGCATCTGCTCCATAATTTATCGCAACTTTTACCCTCTCTAAATCACCGGCCGGTGATAATAACTCAACCATTTTTTCACTCCTTTACGCTTATAGACAAACCATCACCAATAGGAATAATCGACGTAGATATTCCTGTCTTGTTTAAAACATATAAAATAAAATCTCTCATCCTATAAACTATCGTTCTACGCTTATGTTTTACATGCTTTTCAGCAGCAACATAGCCTTTATACAAAATATTATCGCAAATCAAAATACCTCTATCGCTTAATAGCCTTAAAGATTCGTCAAAAAATTCCTTGTAATGGCCTTTCGCTGCATCAATAAATATTAAGTCATACTTTTTATTAAGACAAGGCAAAACGTCCAAAGCATCACCTTTTATAAGTTCAACCCTATCTAATAGAGATGCTTTAAGAAAATTCTCTTTTGCTATCTCAGCCATATCCATGTTTTTCTCGATGGTAAGAATTTTACAATTTTCATGAGCTAATAGCATCACGATAGAAGAATAGCCAACGGCTGTGCCTATTTCTAAAATATTTTCTGGTTGCTTGATTTTTATAATTGTTTCTAAAAATTTCGCAACTTCAGGTTTTATGATTGGAATAAAATTATCACTTGCATAACTTTCGATTTCTTTAAGCAGCCCTTGACTTAAATCAAACAATTGCCTTATAAATTTTATGTCGCTATCTATCATAAACGGCACCTCTAAATCAATTAACCTTTTTTTCCGCATTCAACTGATCTATATAAGTCTTGCTAAAAATATGAGAACCATCAGTTTGAGCTACATAGTAGTAATAGTCATGTTTTGCTGGATCTATAGCTGCTTCTATAGACTTTAAGCCTGGATTGCTAATTGGCCCTATTGGCAATCCATAGTGCAAATAAGTATTATATGGTGAATTAACTTTTAAGTCATCAAGAGATAATTTGTCTTTGTGCTCTCCTAAAGCATATTCCACAGTAGCGTCAATCTGCAATTTCATGTTTTTATTTAGCCTGTTGTATATTACACCAGCGATAAGCGGTCTATCTTTGTCTATTTTAGCTTCTTTCTCAATCATTGACGCTATTATCACAATTTTGTCGGTAGTCATGCCAACATTCGTCTCTTTCCCTTTTATATAAGATTTATATATTTCGTCAAACCTTGACAGCATAAGATTTATAATATCATGAGCACTGGTACCTTTCTTTATAACATATGTGTCAGGAAAAAGATATCCTTCTAATCGATCTGGTCTATCTTTAGGAATATCCTTTAAAAACTCATAATTAAAAACACCATTTTGAGCTTCATTCATAAAATCGCTTTTCTTGACTATACCCATCTGTTGCAAGCGGTCTGCAATCTCACTTACAGTAAACCCTTCTGGTATAGTGAATTTAACAGTATCTAATATAACCTTTCCATCTTTTAACTTCTTAATTATCTCATCCGTAGTCATATTTGAACTTAAAAGATACTTTCCAGCTTTCATTTGAACGCCATCATCGTAAAACTTTGAACGAAAAATAAAAAAACACTCGCTTTTTATTAAGTCTTTATTTCGCAATATCTTAGCAATTTCTACAGTCGAGGAGCCTTGTGGTATGACAACTTCTTTTTTAGTCGGATTATTGTCAACAGGTTTAAATAAACTTTCATAATAAATTGCCGCTGATATGATAAAAAAAACTACAATAACAATCGTAACAAGCGATCTTTTTTTTATTTTCCCCTTTACATTTATCATCATAAGCTCTCCTCAAATCAAAAATCGACACTTTATACAAAGATTATATAATTATATACAAATAAAAACAAGTAAGGTTTTTAGCCCACTTGTTCTTATTTGCTATTTTAAATTAACAACATCCATTATAATCTTTGTAATGTCATCCATTATGCGAGAAAAGCTGTATTCCGCAGCGAGATAACCATTTAATTCAGGATTTAAGCTTAGTATGTCATAAAGCTTTTTTAACATTTCTTCATCTTCTTTTGTTATTTCTTTTCCCGTCAGTTCTTTCGTCTGAATTTCTAATTGTTTTTTTCTAAAATCCTCTAACATTTTTCTATTTTGCTCATTGGACTCAATTTTTTTGAATGCATCTTTAAATGCTTTATATTCAGGCAGCTCTTCTATTGCTCTTTTTAATTCATACGCTTTATCGTATACGTTCATATCTTAATCCTCCTATATTTCCATTATTATAGGCAATATCATTGGATTTCTCTTTGTTTTTTCATATAAAAAGCTGCTTAAACATTCTTTAATCATAGTCTTTATAGACGACCATTCCGTTATATCATCCTTTTCGCACTGTGAAAGAGTTTCTTTAACAAGATTTTTGGCTTCCTCCATCAAATCCTCTGACTCTCTCACATATACAAAACCTCTCGATATTATATCAGGTCCAGCTATTACAGAACCTTTTTCTTTAGATATGGTAACAACTACCACCAATAAACCATCTTGAGAAAGATGTTTCCTATCTCTTAAGACTATATTTCCTACGTCACCAACGCCTAAGCCATCAACCAATACTTTACCTGCAGTTACCGTGCCAGCAATCCGACCTGAATTTTTTGTAAATTCAATCACTGTACCATTATCAGCAATAAATATATTTTTAGGATCCATGCCAAGATCTTCGGCTAACTTTGCATGTTGCTTCAAATGCCTATATTCTCCATGTACGGGAATAAAAAATTGTGGTCTTATTAGTGTGTGGAGCAACTTGATTTCTTCTTGGCATGCGTGTCCAGATACATGTACATCAGCCAATGCATCGTATATTACTTCTGCGCCTTTTTTGAACAGTTGATTTATCACCCTTGATATTAATTTTTCGTTACCAGGTATGGCAGAAGCAGATATTACAACTGTATCACCTGGCACTATCTCAACCTTTTTGTGTTCTGAAGATGCCATCCTTGTCAACGCTGACATGGGCTCTCCTTGGCTTCCGGTGGTAATAATGACCACTTCACCATACGGAAGTTTATTGGCTTCATCGATGTCTATAAGTGTACCTTCTGGTATGCTTAAATACCCTAATTCATTGGCAACATTTATGACATTTATCATGCTTCGTCCTGAAATCGAAACTTTTCTTCCATACTTGTAAGCAGAATCAATTATCTGTTGAACGCGATGAATGTTTGATGCAAATGTAGCTACGATTATCCTCTGTTCAGCTTTTCTAAATATATTGTCAAATGTGTCTCCTACAGTTTTTTCAGACATCGTATAACCTGGTCTTTCTATATTTGTACTATCACACATCATGACAAGAACCCCTTGTTCTCCTAATTCAGCAAATCTATGGAAATCAGCTACTTCTCCACCAATTGGGGTAAAGTCTATCTTAAAATCGCCAGAGTGAAATACAACTCCAACAGGTGTATGAATAGCCAGTGCTGCCGAATCAGCAATGCTGTGAGATGTTCTTATAAACTCTACTCTAAGTTGCCCAAACGTCACTGTCTCTCGAGGTTTCACCGTTACCAATTTGCTATCTCTTAAAAGCCCATTTTCTTTTAATTTGTACTCAACTAAGCCAAGCGTCAAACGTGTCCCATACACAGGCACATTTAATTGCCTTAAAACATAAGGCAATGCTCCAATATGGTCTTCATGCCCATGCGTTAAAACGATAGCTTTAACTTTTTCTTTGTTTTTTAATAAATACGAAATGTCTGGGATGACAAGATCTATACCCAACATCTCGTCATCAGGAAAAGCAAGACCGCAGTCAATGACAATAATGTCATTTCCGTACTCAATTACAGTCATATTTTTCCCGATCTCATTTAACCCGCCCAAAGGTATGATTTTTAATTTTGTCTTATTTGTCAAATACATATCTCCCTTCTTCGCTAATATCGCTAATAATATTTTAACCAACAACGATAAAACATTACCCGTACAACACACTAATTAATTGTATTATACTTTATTTAGTGCTTATCTTCAAGTAGATATAAAAATTAAGCCCGTCAATCTGACAGGCCTAATTTTTATTTTGTTTGCATTTGCTACAATATCCAAAAAATTTCACATTATGATCGATTATTTGAAAATTCTTTGTATTTTCTATCGCTTCTTCTAGGTTTTCTAACAAATCCCCTTCCATCTCTATCACACTACCACATTTTAAACAAATCAAATGGTGGTGTTGATGATCTTCATTGTGATAAAGCTCATATCTGCTGCGTCCATCATCAAAATTTAATTTGTATATTATACCCATTTCATCAAAGAGCTGTAAAGTCCTGTAGACAGTAGCAAGACCTATCTCTGGATATTTTTCCTTTACGAGATCATATATTTCCTCTGACGACAAATGCTTTTCGCGATTTTCTATTATAACGTCAAGTATTGCCCTTCTCTGTGTGGTCAACTTAAATCCTTTTTGCTTCAAATTCTCCTTTATATCATCTATTTCGTTCACTTTTTCACCACCTTACATTTTACCTGTTTATAAAAGTTTATGCATTATATTCTCAATTGTCAACTATTTTTGCAAAAATAAAATTAGCTTTATCATTAATATAACCTTATATTAACACAAAAAAAGATGTATTTTCAATTGAAATTAAAAATATTTTTATAAATCCTTTATTTGCACATAAAGCATCCATCTTTTAAGATAAATAACGTATTTTTTGAAAACGACAATAAAAAAGTTTCGATGGTGTTATTTCCCAGGTAATATTTGTTATTCGAGATGTTTTTGATTAATAAAAAATAGATATACCTTCAAGGTATATCTATTCGTCATCATGATGGTGGTGGCAGTCACAATCATCATCACATTCATATTCTTCCAATAATTCATTGTAAGCTTCTACTACATCATTAAACTCATCTTCGTCATCTATTCCGACAAATATGTCCTCACCATTTTCATCTTGCTCAACTCTCAAAATATACGCATCATCGCTTTCACTGTCTATCGGTGCAACAACAGCATACCTTGTGTCATCAAGTTCAAAAGATGAAATTAGTTCAAAGTCTACTTCATTGCCATTTTCGTCGATAAGCTCAATAATGTCATTATTAAATTCATTATCCAACAAAATCACCTCATTTCTTATACCGATAATCCCATTGTAGTATACAAAAAATTTCCTGTCAAGTTAAATTGATTTCCTTTTGTAATCAAGATACCCTTGTAAAATTATCGTGGCTGCCAGTTTATCTATGACTTTCTTTCTCTTGTCCCTTCTCATGTCAGCATTTTCCACAAGCATCCTATTAGCCTCGACTGTCGTCAACCTTTCATCCCACAACATTATAGGTAAATCAATTTCTTCTTTTAAATACTCCACAAAATTGATCACTTTCTGCCCTTGAGCTCCTATTGTACCATTCATATTTTTAGGAAAACCAACGACAATTTCCTCTACTTTAAACGCATCTATAATCTTCTTTATCTCAAATACATCGTTATCTAAACTTTCTCTTCTTATGGTTTTAATTCCTTGTGCTATAAGCCCTGATGGGTCACTAACAGCAATACCTATGGTTTTATCACCAACGTCTAAACCTATTGTGCGCAATTCTACTCTCTCCATTCACGCATACAATATGCCTCACACTTATAAGACGTGTGAGGCTAAACTCTATTTCTCTAAATAATTTTTAACTAATTCCTCAACTAATTCATCTCTCTCAATCTTTCTTATAAGATTTCGAGCATTTTTATGGCTTGTTATATATGTAGGATCACCTGACAAAATATAACCAACTATCTGATTTATAGGATTATATCCTTTCTCCAACAAAGCATCATATACAGAATTCAGTATGTCTTTTGCTTTACCGTCTTCATTTTCAAAATGAAATCTTACGGTTTCATCATTGCGGTCAACCATTTTTATCACCTCTATGGGATTTTCATTTAATATATTATACGACTATAATATATTAAACTATGAATAGTAGTCAAGTTAAATTTTTATTTAAGTTTTTCAATGAACAAAGATCTTGAAGTTTCTAAAGCTATATTTATCTTTTCTAAATTATTGCCGACACCTTGAGCCATATCAGCTCGTCCACCGCCTTTGCCATCTGCAACTTGGCATATTTCCCTTATGATATTGCCAACGTTAATTCCCCGCTCAATGGCATCTTTCGTCGCCATTCCTACAAAATTAATTTTTTCATCTCTAATTGTAGCAAGTATTATAACAGTGCTTTTTAATCTGTCCTTAAGTATATCTCCCATCATCTTAAGCTCATCTACATCCAAATCATTTAATGTAGCACTAACAAATTTTATTCCATTTATGTCCTCTGCAGAATTAATTAACTTGTCTGACATTGATAACACTACTTTTGATTTTAGCTGTTCCAATTGTCTTTCTAAGTCCTTTATAGTTTGACTTAAATCAGCGATCCTATCCACAATATCTTTTTCATTAACCTTTAGTATCTGTTCTATATTAGAAATTAATTCTCCTTTTTTGTTCAAAAATTCTAAAGCACCTAACCCTGTCACAGCTTCAATTCTCCTAACACCTGCGGCTACACCACTTTCCGCAATGATTTTAAAAGCTCCTATCTGAATAGTATTAGTGACATGGGTTCCTCCACAAAGCTCTTTGCTATAATCAGAAATATTTACGACCCTTACCACATCACCATATTTCTCTTGAAAGAGTGCCATCGCACCTTTCTTGATAGCTTCATCCTGTGACATAATGTCAATCGACACACCGATGCTCTCGTAGATTTTCTCATTAACCTCATCTTCTATCATCTTAATTTCGTAAGCGGTAAGCGCTTGATAATGAGTAAAGTCAAATCTAAGTCTATCTGGCGTAACCAAAGATCCTGCTTGATGTACATGGTCGCCTATAAACTTTCTCAAGGCACTATGCAGTAAATGTGTCGCAGTATGATTTCTTGCTGTGCTCATTCTATTCTTCTCATCTATTATAGCCTCTACTGTATCACCTACATTTAAAATGCCTCTTTCGATAGTGCCAATATGGACAAATTTATTCCCACCAGCTTTTTTGCAATCTTTTATGTTAATATAGACATCTTCACTTTTTATTATGCCGCTGTCTCCAACTTGACCACCGCTTTCTGCATAAAACGGCGTCATATCTAAAATAATATTTACTTCTTCTCCCGCTTCAGCAGAATTAACAAGCTCATCATCCTTTATAATAGCCAAAACTTTTGCATCCGATTTAAATGCCTCATAACCAACAAACTTTGTTTCGATATCTTTCATGGTCGAATAAATATCTTTTTCCCAAAGGGCATTATCTTCTTTTCTACTGCTTCTGGCTCTTAATCTCTGGTTCTCTAATTCCTTTTGGTATCCATCTTCATCTACCGACATGCCAGATTCGCTCAATATTTCTTTAGTAAGCTCAATGGGAAAACCATATGTGTCATACAGTTTAAATGCTTTACTGCCCTCCAATACATTTTTCCCTGAAGCCTTCAAATCATTGATATATCCATCAAGAATATCTAACCCTTGGTCAATCGTCTCTTTAAATCGTTCTTCTTCTTTTTTTATTACCTTTTTTATGTATTCTTTTCTTTCTTGTATTTCAGGGTATGCACCTTTATAATGTTCAACAACAACATCCACTACATCATATAGAAATGGCCTATCAAGTCCTAATAACTTGCCATATCTTGCTGCTCTTCTTAATAATCTCCTTAAGACATATCCTCTGCCTTCATTTGATGGTAATATCCCATCAGATATCATAAAGGTAACCCCTCTAATATGATCCGTAATAACTCTTAAAGATACATCGCTTTTCTTATCAGCACCATATTTTACACCAGCCATTTTACCAACATAATCAGTAATACCGCGAATCACATCAACATCAAATATACTGTCAACCTCTTGCATTATGGTCGCTATTCTTTCAAGCCCCATACCTGTATCTATATTAGGCTTGGGCAGTGGATTGTAGTTTCCTTCTGCATCTTTATCAAATTGTGTAAACACAAGGTTCCAAAATTCAATAAATCTGTCACAATCACAACCAACACCACAGGTAGGCTTTCCACAGCCTTTGTCCTCGCCTCTGTCAAAATATATTTCTGAACACGGTCCACATGGCCCTGTTCCAATCTCCCAAAAATTATCTTCTTTACCCATTCTGACAATTCTCTCTGGTGGAAGTCCAACAACTTTATTCCATATTTCAAAAGCCTCATCATCGTTTTCATAAATAGTCACCCATAATCTATCTTCTGGCAATTCTAAGACTTTCGTCACAAACTCCCATGCCCATGGTATTGCTTCTTTCTTAAAATAATCGCCAAAAGAAAAATTGCCCAGCATTTCAAAAAAAGTCCCGTGCCTCGCTGTCTTTCCAACTCTATCTATATCAGGTGTTCTAATGCATTTCTGACACGTAGTAACTCTTCTACTTGGTGGAATTTCCTTCCCAGTAAAATACGGTTTCAAAGGAGCCATTCCAGCATTGATGAGCAACAAACTTTTGTCATTTTTAGGCACGAGCGAAAAACTTGGCAACCTCAAGTGTCCTTTACTTTCAAAAAAACTAAGATATTTCTCTCTTATCTCATTCATTCCGAGTTTTTCCATATATATCCTCCTTATGCTTACAAAAAAACGCCCTACAAGGGACGGCAGAAACCTTCTCTTTTTATGTATATTTTACAAGAAAGCCTAATTAAAGTCAACAATTGCTATTATGCCTTAATAAAAATATCCTTAAATATCACTTTTACTACAGCTACGACAGGAACTGACAAAAGCATACCTAATATTCCGAAAAACTGCTCTCCTACCAAAAGAGCAATTATAACTGTTATAGGGTGCAAATCTACATTGTCGCTCATTATTTTTGGAGCTATTATAGCACTTTCGATTTGCTGTACTAAAAAAAATACAACAAATGACCATACGCCTTTATAAAATGAATCCATAAGCCCCATAACAACTGCTGGAATCGAACCTAATATAGGTCCGAAATACGGTATTACATTAAATATGCCAGCTAATATACCTATTAACAAAGAATACTTTACTCTTAATATCATCAGTCCTATTGACGTCAAAAATGTCACTATTAATGAAATATATATTTGGCTTCTAATATAATTACTTAAGACATAGTCAATATCTTTTAAGATTTTCAAAAAAGTTTCTCTCATTTTTTGTGGTATAAACTCGTTAATGCCATTTTTTAAAACTTCTTTGTCTTTTAGTAAGTAAAAAGTAATAATAGGTGATAATATCAAGTTTACAAGATGGCCTGTCATTGAAATAACACTTTGCATTGCTCTGTCAACTATCAATTCCATTTGCTTATCAAACATATTTGCTCGCTTAATGAATATTTTATTAAATTCTTTTGGTAAGTACGATAAATAATCATTTTTAATATTATTAACTTTGTCATTCAATAGGCTAATATAATCCGGTATCATTTTAAAAAGATTTGACATTTCATTTACAATTACTGGAAATATAAAAATAGCAAAAAGCGATACTACAATCATTAGCAAAAAATAAACAATTATTATAGACTGTACTCTTTTTATACCTTTTTTTTCAATGTATGTCACAATTGGATTTATGAGATATGCAAGTATAATAGAAACCAACAATGGCAACAAAATTTCTTTTATTTTATTTGCATTCATGTAAAAAAAATACAATACAACAAGTATTATAATTATCCATGTAAAATATCTAATATATCTTTTGCATATTCTCATATAAAACACCTTTAAATAAAAGGGCTAAAAGCCCTTTTACATTTTATTTGCTCTGTGAGCAATTTTAGTTAAACCCATCTGAATTAATTGTCTAACCCTTTTTGAATTGATTCTCGGTAAAATAAATGCCGCTGCCGCCGCACCAGTTAAGAAACCTTTTAAATATTTTCCTTTGTCATCCATGATAACCCTCCTACCTTTAAACATCAATCGATTTGTCAAGTCAATTTTTTATAAAAGAACACTTCTTTCAATTGATTTTGATGATTTTAGTATTCCACTTTTTTAAATTAGTAAACCTACCATTTTATCTTTTAAAACACCTTTTTAAAACAATTCTAATTTTTAAAGAAAAAAATACACCTAATAAAGTGTATTTTGGGATATGATTAGGTAAAACCATCATATTCTTAAATAAAAGCTTCAAATGTACTATGCGTGACAATTAAAAAATCAGTAATATTTGATTAAGGTGTCAAAAGTATTTTTCATCCATGATAAACTGAAAATATGGTAAAATAGAAATATAAACAAAAAGAAATAGAAGGAGCGATACATAGCCATGGCATTCAAACCAAACGAATATCAACAAATCACAATGGATGACAGATTCTTAAACTTGGATGAAAGGACAAGAAAGTTTGTTTTAAACTCATGGGCAAAAGGCTTTGCTGAAATCATATTTCCAGCAATCAATGAAAAACGCTTTTCCGTATTGTACAGTGACAATCCCGCTTCCCGTCCAAACAGTCCTGTAAACGCAATAATTGGAGCCCTAATACTAAAAGAAATGTTTAATCTTACAGACGACGAACTATTAGCAAGCATCCTATGTGATGTCCGTTTTCAATACGCCCTTCACACTACAAGTTTCAAAAGTCAACCTTTCAGTGATAGGACTTTTAGCCGTTTCCGTGAAAGGCTATATCTTTACAATCTAGAAACAGGAAGAGACCTTCTTCATGAAGAAATGGAAGCCATGGCAAACGTATTTGTAAAATACTTTGATATAAATCCATCAGTAAAAAGAATGGACAGCATTATGGTATCATCCAGTTGCAAAAAAATGTCCAGATTAGAGATACTATACACATGCGTAGCAAATATGGTCAAGGCAGTATACAAAACAGGAGAATATGAGCATCTCAAAAACATGGAACATTACCTAGACGAAGACGATAGAAATAAAACAATCTATCATAGAAAAAACGAAGAAATAACAAAAAGACTTCAAGAAATAATTGAAGATGCCTATACACTAACAAAAGAATTAGGAGAAGCATACGCTGAATTACCAGAATATCAGCTATTACAGCGTGTGCTAAAAGAACAAACAGAAATAACAGCAGAAGGCAAAATAGTACCAGTAGAAAAAGAAAAAATAAGCCCTGATAGTCTCCAAAACCCAAGCGATCCAGATGCAACATATCGCAAAAAAGCAAGAAAAGACCATAAAGGCTATGTAGCTAACATAGTAGAAACAATAGACGAAAAAGGCTCCATAATAACCGGCTATGACTATGATGTAAACACACACAGCGATAGCAGCTTTTGTAAAGAAACGATAGAAAAGCTTGGGAAACAAGAAAAAGAAATAACAATAATAGCAGATGGAGCTTACAGCAGCATTGAAAACATAGAACTAGCAGATAAAAATAATATCGAACTAATAACAACAGCCCTTATAGGAAAATTACCAGATGAAATACAAAGTGAATTTGAATTAAATGAAGTAACGCATGAAGTAGTCAAATGTCCAAGAGGAGAAAAACCATACAAAACAAGATACTATGAAAAAACAGGATTATATAGAGCATCCTTCAATAAAAAAACATGTGAACATTGTCCACTAAGAGAAAAATGTGGAGCGAAGCTACAAAAGAAATCAGCGTATGTATTGATAACAGCAAAAACAATACAAAGAGCAAGCTACTTAAAAAAGATGTCATCAGAAGAATACAGCACGCTTCAAAAGATAAGAAATGGAGTAGAGGGCATTCCATCAATACTAAGACGTAAATATCATGTAGATGTGATACCTGTAAGGGGATTAGTGCGCTCAAAAATCTGGTTTTCATTCAAAATAGGAGCCATAAATGCAAAAAAAGCACTAAAAATGGCAGCAGAGATGGCTGCGGTTTTTTACAAAAATATCAAAGTCAGATTTATTCTTACAAAATCAGGTAAAAATCAAGCAAAGTTATCATTAGTAGCTTAAAAAATGCTTCTTATGACACTCAAATCTTAGTTTGATTTTAAAATTAAAAACGAGTTACAATAAGTTATATTATTCGCCAAAAACCTATTGTAACTCGTATTTTTATTTAAATTATCTCTTAACTTCTTTTATGTAAAGTTTCTTTATATAAAACCGTAAAAACCTTTCCCACATTTACCACATTTATTATTTTCTATTCCAACAACATGTACATAACCTTTTCTTTTAATCAAGAGATGTCCGCAATTAGGACAATAAGTATTGCTGTCAAATCCAGATACATTGCCTAAATATACATAATTCAGATGCTTTTTTGCAATGGCATAAATATCTTCAAGCACTTTTATCGGTGTTTCTGGATTTTTCATCTTATATCGAGGAAAATACTTAGAAAAATGTATAGGTATATCTTTGTTTATACTTGATATCCATTTGCAAAGTCCTTCAATTTCAGTATAGTCGTCATTTTCCCCTGTCACCACCAATGTTGTTATCTCTACATGACAGTATAGTACAGCTTCTTCAACAACTTTCAAAACACTTTCCAGATTTCCATGACATATTCTTTTATAATATTCATTAGAAAAAGCCTTTACGTCTATATTTACTGCATCAATATATTTAATAATCTCTCTTAAGGGATCGATATTTATATACCCGTTTGTCACAAGCACGTTTTTAAGACCTTCTTTATGTGAAATTTTTGCGGAATCTAACACATATTCATACCAGATCGATGGTTCATTATAAGTGTACGCAATTCCTACATTACCTTGCTGTTTCTTTGCGATTTCTACCAATTTACTTGACGATAGGTATTCCCCTTCCAGCCTTTGTTGAGATATCTCCCAATTTTGACAAAATTGACATCTTAGGTTACAACCGTATGTTCCAACAGAAAGTATGTAGCTGCCAGGCATGAAATGATATAAAGGCTTTTTTTCTATTGGGTCCATAGCTATAGATGCAATTTTCCCATAATTTTCAGAGTATAACACTCCACCTTCATTTTTTCTAGCGCGACAAAAACCATATTTCCCATCGTTTATTATACAATTTTGCGGACACAATAAGCAGTGTACACTATCGTTATCTATCTTCTCATAATAGAGTGCTTCTTTCATTTATGCCTCACAACCTCAAATCTTTCGATAGTATACTTTTCATCCGGTGCAATGCCAGCTTTTCTAAGTGCGATAGATATCTGCCGATCAACTGTATCAACCCCATCAAGATCTGGCAATAAGAGCCCACTTTTATAACCGCTTCTTACGATTACGCCGTACTTTTTTGCATCCAGATAATCTTTTGATTTTACAACCTCAGGTTTTGTCAAAACATCAACTGAATACACTATGTCGTCAAGTTCATCTATCTCAACAGGATAGAACCTCGGATCTTCTGTACCAGCGCTAACTGCATTTCTTATGATTTCTTCTGCGATATTATTCTTTGAAGGATATATGGTGCCTATACACCCTCTTAATTCTCCATTTTTATGCAATGATACAAATACTCCTGCTTTATTTTTTGTCATTTCATCTGGCAGATTATCCGGTACATTCATTATACTATTGTTTTTCAAATAATACTCAAGGCTTTCTCTTGCTAATTTCACATAAGCATCTTCTGATTTCCTTATATTATCTATTCTCTCTTTTTTTATTTTATACAGTTCATCTAATAATCCCATGCCTGTGTAACTTTCGGAAATAAATTCAGCAACACCGTATCCTACGCCAAAAGGACCTTCATAAGATAAAATGTTAGTCTTCACCTTGTAGCCATCCAGTACACCCAACATGACGCAAACAGATCTAAATCCACATTCAGCAGCATCACTTATAAGTTCTTTATCCATATTGATTATTTCTTTCACTTTAAAATCTCTTAACAAGTTCAACAATTTCTCATCAAAAACCTTTCCATTCGGTGTATACCCATTAGGACTGTTTGGCGTTAATTTGTGTGATAAATCACCACTTGCAATAAATACCACATTTCTATCGCTTTCCCTTATGGATTTCCCTATTTGGACTCCAAAATCATATAACTTTTCAAATGGCAAAAAACCATATGACATTCTTATGAGATTAAAAGTTTCGAAATGCTTCTTTACAAAATATAATGGAACGATGCATCCATGGTCAAGTTTTTGGGAAAGCTTAAATCTACTTATCATTTTGTCATCTATCTTTGCTATAGGTATTTTTCCATTTTCTGCATTTTTAACTATGTCTTTTGCTAATGATAAATCGCTTTGAAACTTCATCTTTACATTGTATGCTCCAAACTGACCTAAATCACCTTCAATTTCTTCCATCATATCTATAGATACAGCATCACTAAATACATGCGCATGTGGTGAAATGATAATTATAGTATCTGGTCTTTGATTTTTTATATTTAGAGATGCTTTTTCAAAGGAATCTATCGTCTTTTGAATTTTATGTTCTTCCCCTCGTCCCACCTCATGAACAATTATAGGCGGGTGCGGCATCAAATATGCTGACATTAATTTACCCATAATCCTACCTCCCTCTATAATCTTTGATTTTCTTTTAATATCTCACTCATTCTCAGATTCTCACAATCTCCCTCTATAATCTTTGATTTTCTTTTAATATCTCACTCATTCTCAGATTCTCACAATCTTCAAAGAAGCCCTCATGTATATCAATGCTATTTATTCATGAATTTTACATGTGGTAGGTAACCTAAATAAGCTTCTATTGTTTTTCCATATTTTGGCCTATGGTTTCCACTTAAGCTCATGTGGCATACCCTCCCATGTCTCACAGGATCTTTGTCCTTAATTCCTTCGTTCTGCCTTACATGAGGTGGATGTCAGTTATGCTCCATTGCTGGGTCTTATGCCCTTATGGTGAAATTACCAACCTGACAATTCCGGCTCTCTTTGTCAATCTTCGAATTTTTAAATTGAGTTTTTAACTTTATTTGTCTTATTTTTGGCACCGCTTAATTATTCAAACCATCGCAGGAGCGAGGCTGTCAAGGGTTAGCTTTGTGAAGTGAAACGCAGCAAAGCTGAGACGTGGTCCTTGCCCTTGACTGACGAGTGACTGCGGTGTATCATCACCACGGCGGTGCAATTTATGCAGCATTCCTAATCTCTGGTCTTTTTATGTCTCTTAACATCTTATTTCCGTCGTATTTTACTCCTTTTTTCAGTATGGCAAAAAATACTCTGATTAACTTGCAGCATAAAACTATTATGGACTGTTTCTTTTTTAGCGGGTTTTCTTTTCTTGTGGTGTAGTATTTGTGTAATTCCTGAAATTCTTTGTTGTTTGCAAGTATGGGCATCATCATTTTGTATAAAGCACTTCTTAGTCTCCTTCTTCCTCTTTTGCTTATGGTGGTTTGCCCTTTATGCTGCCCTGAACTATTCTCAACCAGATTGTAACCCGCAAACTTCTGGATTTGCTTTGGATGCTCATATCTTGTTATATCGCCAACTTCAGCAATAAATGTTGCTGCTGTTATTACTCCTACACCTCTTATACCTAGCATTTCACTAGCATCAGGTACTTGCATAAAAAGCTCTTCTATTTTGCTTTCTATTTCTTTAATCTGCTTTACTATCATTTCGTACTGTTCAAGTATAATTTTTATCTCTATCTCTGCCATTTCAATGCCATCTCTTTTACCAACACTTTGACTCGCAGCTTCTATAAGCTTTAAAGCCCTCTTTATACCTACAGCACGATTAACTTCTTTCTTCCAAGCTGCAAGTATTTCCTCAGCTCTAATACCTATTATCTTTGCAGGCGTTGGAAATTCTTTTAATGTTATCAGTGCCGCTTTCCCTTCCCAATCTGCAAAAACTTTATTAAACTCAGGGAAATATATATCAAGCCATCTTGCAACCCGGTTTTTTATCTTGTTTAAGTCCTTTGTAAGCATTTCCCTTATGTCTACTGCAATTCTAAGCTCGCTGTATATACCATCAGGTATATTAGGTTCAACATATCTTCCATCTTTAACTAGCATTGCAATTGTCTTAGGGTCTTTCCTGTCATTTTTAGTTGGCGAGTTGTCATCAAATTCTTTACTTCTTTTTACGTGGAATGGATTTACCAATACCACCTTATGGTTCTTATCTCTAAGAAACTGTGCAAAGCAAAGCCAATAATGTCCCGTTGGTTCCATACCAACCATCAAATGCTCTTTGTTGCTTTTATTCATAATTTCTACAGCCCATTTAAAGAATTTTTCCATTCCATCAATGTCATTGCTAAATTCAATACGCTTACCGTATTCTATTCCTCTAAAATCAAAAGCTCTAGCGTGGTGTGTCTCTTTAGCAATGTCTACACCTACAATTAATGTCTTTTCTGTTATTTGCAATATCTTTAAATTTTGGTTATACTTCATATTAGGTACCTCCTTGTTATTTTGAGAGTCGTGTTCATGAACAATCGACATCTTGTATTTTATCAGGAGGTACTTTTTATTTCAAATCTTATATTTTTTTATTACAGGAATGCTCCACATTGGTTATAATTACCTTTCAAGTATATATTATACCTCAAATAATGTATTTTAAAGTTTTTTCTTATGAAAATTATCAAATTATTTTACATTAACCTTGACGTTAATGTTAACTAGTAGTAAAATTATTCGTTGGAGGGTTTATGATGGAAAAAAAATATTACAAAATAGAAGATGTTTCAATAAAAACAGGTTTGACAAAAAGGGCTATTAGGTATTATGAAGATTTAAATCTTATTTCACCCAAAAGGACGGATTCAGGATACAGATTGTACACCGATGAAGACATAGAAAAAATTCAAAAGATAATATCTCTGAAAGATTCACTTGGCTTCAGCTTATCTGAAATCAAGGAAGCATTAGAACTAGATAAAAATGTCAAAGATATATTATCTGGTGAAGTTGCAGATGCAGAAACAATCGATAACTACGCTAAATTGATTGAAAAGCAAATAGAATTGATTGAAGAAAAGAATAAAAAACTATTGATGGCAAAACAAAAATTTGAGGAGCTATTACTAAATTTGTCTAAGTTAAAGCAAAAATCAAAGGAGGCAGACACAATATGAAAAATATCAGTTACAAGTGGATAGCATTATCCTGTACCACTCTTGGAGCCCTTTTTTCAGTATTAAATGGCAGTATGCTTTTAATATCACTTCCTGATATTATGAAAGGTTTAAATGCCAACATGGGTATAATCATGTGGATCGTAATGGGATATATGCTTTCATTGACAATATTAGTACCAGCAATCGGTAGAATAGCCGATATGTTTGGAAGGAAAAAATTATACGTATCAGGTTTTGCCATATTTACCATTGGTTCGTTACTATGTGGTATTTCAAATAGCGGACTACAACTGCTTATATACAGAATAGTGCAGTCAGTTGGCGGTTCTTTAATGGTTGCTAATAGCACAGCAATCGTAGCAGACGCTTTTCCAAAAAACGAATTAGGAAAAGCTCTTGGCATAAACAGCATGGTAGTCAGCATAGCATCAGTAATAGGTCCAATATTAGGAGGCTTCTTGACGAGTTTAGGATGGAGATATATATTCTATATAAATGTGCCATTTGGAATTATAGGTACTCTATGGGCATTGATTCAGCTAAAAGAGCTTGACAAAATACCTGAAGGCCAAAAATTTGATTTAAAAGGTACACTTCTTTTTACAGTAGGATTATTGCTGTTTTTAATCGCGTTGTCTTTCGGTGGATTCGTAGGTTGGTACAACAAGTCAATCATAACTCTATTCATAATATCAATAGCATTGATTTTGGCATTTGTTTATGTTGAAAATACTACCGAACAGCCCATGCTGGATTTAAGATTGTTTAAAACGAGAATCTTGGCATTTGCTTTTGGAAGCACACTGCTTAACGGTATTGCAAGAGGCGCAGTAACATTTTTGCTCATATTCTATCTTCAAGGAATAAAAGCAATGGACCCATTAAAGGCAGGAATATTCTTAGCACCTTTTGCACTATCTATGATGATCGTATCGCCAATAAGCGGATACTTATCTGATAAATACGGTGCAAGAGCATTAAGCTCTATAGGTCTTTTTATTTCGGCTATCGGCTTATTGGGATTTGTAAGAATTTCACCTAAAACATCACTTACAGAGCTTATCGTTTGGATGCTTATTATGGGATTTGGGTCCGGCATGTTCTTCTCACCTAATACAAGCGAAATAATGGGCTCTGTCCCATCTGACAGAAGGGGTATTGCTGCCGGCACGAGAACAATGATGAACAACGCTGGACAGGTAATAAGCATAGCATTATCAATGGCAATCGTGTCATCCAGCATAACTCCTGAAGCGATGCAAGCTCTTTTCGTCGGCACACAAGTCGGTTCAAAAGGTATTGCCATAGCACAATTTATATCTGGGCTAAGAGAAGCGTTTTTGATATCAATGATATTTAGCTTAATAGCATCGTTTATATCATACTTAAGAGGTCCAAAACCAGACTGGAACCAAAGCTCTCACAAGATAAAAACAGAAGAAACATAAAAGGTTACAGAATCGTAACCTTTTATGTTTCTTATTTAAAATATTCGACACCAGCTTCAAATATCTTTTGATCTTTGTTGCCGTATATATTTTTAGCCACGTTCTTTCCAATTCTCTCAGAATGTCCCATCTTACCAAGTATTCTACCATCAGGACTTGTGATGCCTTCTATAGCCCAATAAGAGCCATTAGGGTTGTAAGGCATCTCCATTGTTGGATTTCCATCCATGTCTACATACTGTGTGGCAATTTGCCCATTCTTTTTTAACATATCTAAAACATCATCATTTGCAATAAATCTTCCTTCTCCATGTGATACAGGTATTACATGAATGTCGCCACATTTGACATTGTTAAACCATGGTGAAATATTCGACGTTATCTTTGTCCTGACATAGCATGATACATGTCTACCGATCGTATTAAATGTCAGCGTCGGATCACTCGAATCAATGTCGCGAATCTCTCCATAAGGAAGTAAACCAAGTTTTATAAGTGCTTGGAATCCGTTGCATATACCCAGCATCAAGCCATCACGATATTTTAGAAATTCCATAACAGCATCTTTAACTTTTGGATTTCTAAATACCGTTGCAATGAATTTTCCAGAACCATCTGGTTCATCGCCAGCACTGAATCCACCTGGCAACATGATTATCTGAGAATTCTCTATGAGTTTAACAAGCTCATCGATGGATGCATCTATATCAGCTCCTGTTAAATTCTTAAAAACATGCATTTCAACCAAAGCACCGGCCTTTTCAAAAGCTTTTTTGCTGTCATATTCGCAATTGGTACCAGGAAAAACTGGCATTAAAACTCTAGGTTTTGCTACTTTAAGGCTTGCCCTAAAGGAATTATTTTTGTTGTACATAATATTCGGTATTTGTCTAATGTTTTCTTCCGCAACCGTAGGAAAAATTGTTTCAAGTGGTTTCTCCCAGTGTTTTTTCGCTTCATCAAGATGGATTTTAACATCTTCTAAAATTATATACGGCTCATCAATCGTCCTGCCTAAAATTTTATAATCAATTCCTTTTAAATATTTATCATCATCAAAATCACCATCTACTTCTATTATTAAAGAGCCGTATTCAGAAACGAAAAAGTCCACATCACTTATATTCGCCTCCAATTGGAAACCTACCATATTCCCAAAAGCCATCTCAGTGATGCATTCAGCAATTCCGCCGTATTTTACCGAAGATGCTGCTAATATTAAATTTTCATTTAATAGTTCATTGACCTTATCAAAATTCCTTTTTAGTTTTTTGAAATTTGGTAAATCTTGTTGATTTCTTTCCGCCTTAATAATTATTACTTTATCACCGCTTTTCTTAAATTCTGAAGATATCACTTTATTTGCGTCAGCAGTTGCAACAGCAAATGCTACCAATGTAGGAGGCACATCCATATCCATAAAAGTACCTGACATGCTATCTTTACCGCCAATTGCAGGTATGCCTAAAGCTTTCTGTGCGTATAAAGCACCTAACAATGAGCTAAATGGTTTTCCCCACCTTTTAGGGTCTTTTCCTAATTTTTCAAAATACTCTTGAAGTGATAGCTTAATCTTTGTATAGTCACCACCCATTGCCACAATTTTAGATACCGCCTCAATAATTGCATAAACAGCACCATGGAAAGGACTCCATTTCGACAGTTTAGGATTGTATCCAAATGCCATCAATGTTGCCGTATCCGTATCTCCTTCTAAAACAGGTATTTTGGAGGCCATACCTTCAGATGGCGTCATCTGATATAAACCGCCAAATGGCATCAAAACAGTTGAAGCACCAATTGTGGAATCAAACATTTCAGTCAATCCTTTTTGACTACACACATTTAGATCCTCAAGATTCCTAAGCCACAATTCCTTTATATTGTTCATTGATTGGGCAGATTTTAACCGTTCAAAATAGCTTTCAGAACTAATACTGTCTACGATGACATCTGTAAATTGAGAAATTCCATTTGTATTTAAAAATTCTCTGCTTATATCCACAATGACCTTTCCATGCCAAACCATTTTTATTCTCATATCGTCTGTGACTTCTGCGACTTTAGTAGCTTCTAAATTTTCTTCTTTTGCAAGCTCTATAAACTTTTCAGCGTCTTCTGGTGCTACTAATACAGCCATTCTTTCTTGTGATTCAGATATAGCAAGTTCTGTCCCATCTAAACCTTCGTATTTCTTCGGTATTGCATCGAGGTTAATTAAAAGCCCATCACTTAATTCTCCAATTGCAACAGACACACCACCTGCTCCAAAATCATTGCACTTTTTTATCATTTTTAAAACATCAGGATTTCTAAAAAATCTTTGAATTTTTCTTTCTGTTATAGGATTGCCTTTTTGTACTTCTGCACCACTTGTATAAATGGATTCTTGCGTGTGTTCTTTTGAAGAACCTGTGGCACCGCCACAACCGTCTCTTCCTGTCCTACCACCCAACAAAATCACTACATCGCCTGCCGTTGGCTTTCCCCTAAAAACATTTTTCTTAGGAACTGCACCTATTACCGCACCTATCTCCATTCGTTTAGCTACATATCCTTCGTCGTAAATCTCTGAAACTTGTCCTGTAGAAAGTCCTATCTGATTCCCATATGAACTGTAGCCGTGGGCTGCTTCCTTAGTAATCTTTCTTTGCGGCAATTTGCCTTTTATAGTCATCTCAACTGGCGTTCTTGGATCTCCGGAACCTGTAACGCGCATCGCCTGATACACATAGGCCCGGCCTGATAAAGGATCTCTAATCGCTCCTCCAAGGCAAGTAGCTGCACCTCCATAAGGCTCTATTTCTGTAGGATGATTGTGTGTTTCATTTTTAAACATTACAAGCCATTTCTCGCTTTTACCATTTATGTCTGCATCGACTACGATACTACATGCATTGTTTTCATCAGATTCATCAAGATCGTCAAGCAGTCCCCTTTTTCTCAATTCTTTCATTCCTATTGTAGCTATGTCCATAAGGCACATTGGTTTCTTGCTTTCGCCATAGACAAATTCTCTGGAGTTTTTGTATTCATGAAAGGCTTTTAAGATAGGTTCATTGTATTTCCCATCACAAATTTTCACATCATTGATGTTTGTAAGAAATGTGGTGTGGCGGCAGTGATCGGACCAATAGGTATCAATAACTCTTATCTCTGTAATTGTAGGATTACGTTTTTCTACATCTTCAAAATAGGAATGACAGAATTTAAAATCTTCCAAGCTCATTGCCAAATTTAGCTTCTCATAGAGCTTTTCTATTGAAACATCATCAGATTCAACAAAGCCATCAAGAACTTCCACATCATCGGGACAATCAACTTCTAAATCAACAGTTTCTCTTTTATCTAATGAAGCTTCTCTTGAATCTACAGGATTAATGCAATAGTTTTTTATTTTATCAAATTCCTCATCTGTCAATTTGCCACTTAAAACTATAACTTTTCCACAAAATACTTTTGGTTTAAAACCGTTTGTAAGTATTTGAATACATTGTTCAGCAGAATCAGCCCTTTGATCATACTGTCCTGGTAAAAATTCGATAGCAAACACTCTATCATCTTTCTCATATGGCAAATCTTCAATGTGTACATCATCAAGATTTGGCTCTGAAAAGATCGTATTAACAGCCTTTAAAAAAACATCTTCAGATAATCCTAAAACATCATACCTGTTTATCACCCTTACGCTTTCAAGACCAGAAATATTGAGATTGTTTTTAAGATCATCAAAAAGTTTTTTTGCTTCAATATTGTATTGCGACTTTTTTTCTACATAAATTCTTTTTACATCACTCACAAAATATCTCCCCCATTTAGCCTAAATTACGAACTTTGTAATATTATAATATATAATACATCTTAAATCAATAAGTATTTTGACTAATAAAATCCGAACATTTAATGATAACTTTGTAATTAAGTTTGTTTATAACGTCTATATGTCATCTTCATCGGTTCTGCATATTATATAACAAAAAACTTAAAAAAGAAAAAAATTTATATTGAAATCTAAAAAAATATATCTTATAATAAATTGAAAACATAATAAAGTGTATTTTCGCTCTGCAAAGGCCCGAACCGATTGCAACGAGGTTCAGGCTTTTATTCTGGGAGCCAAACTTATGAAAGAGGGTGTTTATCAAGTTGGAAAAGCTAAATCATTTTGAAACTCCATTATTCGATGCATTAATGGAGTATGTCAACAACAACACCATACCATTTCATGTCCCAGGTCACAAAAAAGGCAATGGAATGGCTAAAAAGTTTTTTGATTTTGTAGGTAAAAATGTATTATCAATGGATGTTACTGTGTTTGAACAAGTTGACAGCCTTCACAAGCCTACCGGTCCCATTAAGAAAGCTCAGGAATTAGCTGCCGATGCTTTTGGTGCCGATGCTACATTTTTTGTCATCCATGGGACATCGGGAGCTATTCAGGCTATGATCCTAAGTGTTATGGGAGAAAATGAAAAAATAATTGTTCCACGAAACATTCACAAATCTGTTACATCAGGTATTATCTTAAGTGGTGCTATCCCAGTTTATATGCAACCTGAAGTTGATAAAAATGTAGGCGTTGCTCTTAATGTGACTCCTGAAACTGTGGAGGAAGCATTAAGAAACAATCCTGATGCAAAGGCTGTTTTAATTATAAATCCGACTTACTATGGTGTTTCTGCAGACATTGTAAAAATTGCTGAAATAGTCCATGACTACGGAGCTGTACTGATGGTGGATGAGGCCCATGGACCACACCTAAAATTCAACGAAAAACTTCCTATTTCAGCTATGGAAGCAGGTGCTGACATCTGCGCACAAAGCACTCATAAGATAATAGGCTCTATGACGCAAAGCTCTATGTTGCACGTCAAGTCAAAAAGGATTGATATAAACAGAGTGAAACAAGTTATGAGCCTGTTACAGACCACAAGTCCCTCTTACATTTTATTAGCATCACTTGATGTTGCAAGAATGCAGATGGTAACAGAAGGAAAAGAATTGTTGGACAGGACAATTGAACTTGCAGAATACGCTCGTCGAGAGATCAACAATATAAACGGTCTTTATTGTTTCGGAAACGAAATTGTAGGGCGAGATGGAGCGTATGATTTTGACCCGACAAAAATCACTATTACCGCTAAAGGCCTTGGCATAACAGGTCATGAATTAGAAGATATACTAGCGAAAAAATACTACATTCAACCAGAATTAGCCGATATGTACAATACATTGTGTGTATTTTCCATAGGCGACACAAAAGAAAATGTAGATTACCTTATAAGGGCATTGAGGGAAATCAGTGAGACACTGTACAAGGACAATGTAGAAATGTCGAAAGCTTTAGATATGCCAGAGATACCAGAAATGGTTTTATCTCCCAGATATGCATTTGAATGTTCTAATATCGCCTTGCCTTTGGAAGAAAGTATTGGGCAGATTAGCTCAGAATTTCTAATGGCATATCCTCCCGGTATCCCAATATTATGTCCTGGCGAAAGGATAACCAGAGAAATCATAGAATATGTAATTGAAATGAAAAATGCCAAGCTAAGCATTCAAGGAACAGAAGATCCAAATGTGGAATATATAAAAGTAGTCAACGATTTGCAGATATTGAATATAACAGCATAAAGAGCCCTACGAAAAGTAGAGCTCTTTTTTATAAATTATTTTTCTTCTAAGTTTCTTTTGCGCTCTTTATATTCTTCTTCGCTTATCTCTCCTCTTGCATATCTCTCTTTTAAAATCTCAAGCGCATCACTGCCTCTTTGTGAGCCTTTTTTGTTCTGAAACAGTGAAACAATGAAATATATTGCACCAACTACTATTACAACTTGAAGTATCATCCAGATGAGGCCAAAAATTATGCCTCCACCGTAACCCCATCCATTCATTAATCCCCACATCATAATATCATCCTCCTTCAAATCTATTATATGACAAAATTGTGAAGAATTCATGAATTTTAATTAATTATCGGCAATTTTACTGTGAATTTTGTCCCTTGATTTAAAATACTTTCAACATTTATGGTACCATTATGAGCTTTTATTATGGCCTTAGCAATTGATAATCCTAAGCCACTGCCACCATAATCCCTGCTTCGTGACTTTTCACTCCTGTAAAATCTTTCGTATATAAAAGGCAAATCTTCTTTCGGTATGCCTATGCCGTTGTCAGAAACTGTAATCACTGCAAATTGTCCTTCATTGTACAGTTTTACTTTTATGTTTCCACCTTCACCTGTGTATTTATTAGCATTTACAAGCAGATTAATCAGTACCTCTGATATTCTATCTTTGTCTGCAACCACAAAAATGTCATCTTCAATATTTTTCTCCAAATGCTGATTTTTATTGATAAAAATGCTTTCGTAATTTATCAATAAACTTTTAATCAATTCCGACAAATTGAATCTTACTTTATTTATCTTTAGATTGTCAATTTCTATTTTATTCAATAATTCAATATCATTTATGAGATTAGACAATCTTACAACTTCTTCATAAAGGCTTACAATCCTTTCTTTAGATGGCTCCCAAACACCGTCAATTATAGCCTCTAAATGACTTTTAAGGGTTGACAAAGGCGTTCTCAATTCATGTGCTATATTTTGCGTCAACTGTGCTCTTAGCATCCCTTGACTTTTTAATGATGCGCCAAGATGATTTATGGCAGCAGTTAATGCAAGCAATTCCTCCTCTTTTGGTATTTCTTCTACTCTAACGTCGTAATCTCCACTTTCTAATTTACTGGCTACTTTTGCTATATTCAAAATAGGCTTTGTAAGATATTTTGCAACATATATGCTTATTATCAACACCAATGCAATCGTCAATATTGTTATTAATGCGATATATTTATTTACATTGTACAAAAACTTATAATCCAGTTTGCTCATAGGCATTTTACCGCTATACGTTATATCAACGTAAGCAACCTTTTTGCCATCTACAACTATCGGGAGAGTTTGGGTTGATATTTTGCTACTACTTGCCATACCCATCATTGAAAGCATTGATGGCGTTTTAATTAATATATTGCCTTTCAAATCCCTAACCACAATGTCATACCCACTCATCATTAATGTATGTGCCATTCTATTGCCTGTCTCATTCCAACTGTCCGTCTCCTTGTACGTTTCAGCGATTGATGAAGCAATGTTGTCAAACTGCACATTTGCTGACTGTTTAATGTAAATTCCAAAATTGTTTATTATTAAAATATTTATGGTAATGCTGAATACGACTATCGATAATAAAGCAATAGATATAAACGATACAGCAGTTTTAGTTCTTATATCATTTTTAATCATTTTCTTCACCAAATTTATAACCTGCCCCATACACAGTTTTTATATATGTTGGATTTTTGGGATCATCTTCTATCTTTTGCCTCAAGTTTTTTATATGAGCGTCTATCGTCCTATCGAAACCATCAAAATCGTAGCCAAAAGCTTTTTCAATAAGCTCGCTTCTTGTAAATACCTTGTTGGGATTTTGCACCATAACGGTCAACAACTTGTACTCATTTGGCGTTAAATTGACAATCCTGCCTTTTTTCTTCACTTCGTATGATCTTGTGTCAATTACAAGATCGCCATCATTAAACATAAATATATCATTTAATGGCAGATCATTCTTTGTCCTTCTAAGTATAGCCTTAACTCTCATCGTCAACTCTCGAGGACTAAATGGCTTCGTTAAGTAATCATCTGCACCAATTGTAAAACCATATACCTTATCATCTTCACTTACTTTAGCAGTAAGCATTAAAATTGGCACCTTCGATAAAGCTCTTATTTTTCTGCATATTTCTTCGCCAGACATACCCGGCAGCATTAAATCTAATATGACCAAATCTGGATTTACAGTTTTAAAAGTATTTAAAGCATTGGCACCGTTAGTCTCAGTTAAAACGGTGTACCCTTCCTTTTCAAGATACGCTTTTATAACATCCAAGATTTTCTCTTCATCATCTATTGCCAGTATTTTCATTGCAAAACACCTCAGATATATTATACATTACAATTGTGAAGAATAAATGAAAAAAAGATACCACAATCTAAATTATGGTATCTTTTTATAGATCTTTCACAAACTTATACCTGTGCATCTATATATCTTGCAAGCCTGTATTCTAATTGTTCTTTTGGCATAAATCCGATAACTTTGTCAACTAATTGTCCATTTTGAAAAACACCTAACGTAGGAATGCTCATTATCCTATATTGTGATGCAATCAAAGGATTCTCGTCAACATTTAACTTTACAACCTTTATTTTATCAGAATATTCCTCTGCAACTTCTTCCAATACAGGTGCCATCATTCTGCAGGGTCCACACCATGCAGCCCAAAAGTCAACTAAAACAGGCTTATCGGAATTATACACCTCAGTATCAAAGTTCATATCTGTTACGTTAATAGGTTTCATCACTATCCCTCCTTTATACTGTACCCCCGGTATATGGGTCATCGCTAAATTAAATATACCACCTTTTTAACAAATTGTCAATAATTATTGAGATATTGTCTTAAAATATTCATCTACCTCGTCGTATGTCATTGCACCATTGCTTATAGCCCTTATTATACCATCTTTGTCAATGAAAAATGACATCGGTATAAATTGAACTTTGTAATCCATGGCTACTTTTGCATCGCTGTCTAAAAGGACATTGAAACTATAACCCTTTCCTGAAAGATAATTTTCAACAGTTGATTTATCCTCACCAATATCTATCGCCAATAGGACAACATCATTTTTGTTATTCTCATAAAACTTGTTTAATTCAGGCATCTCAATTTTACAATATGGACATGTTGTAGCCCAGAAATTTAATATGACCTTTTTCCCTCTTAGCTTTGATAATGTTACTGTTTTCCCATTTACATCTTTTAGCGTAAAATCCGGTGCTAAATCGCCTTTTTCAATACCTACTTGAGCATTGCTGGTAGCATTATTCGCATTCTGGCTCTTTGTTTGACTTGATACTACGTAATTGTTCAAAAAGTAAATTGAAATTCCCAATATCAAAACTAAAACTACTAAAACAGTCAATATCACATTTTTGTTGCTGCTCTTTGACTTCTTCTTATTTGATTTCACTCAAATCACCTCAAAATATTAATGTAACTTTCAAACCTTATAATGAGATTAAAATACATCAAAATTCCGAAAATTATCAAAAATAAACCGCCAATTTTTTCAATATACGGCATGATAAAATTCATCTTTTTGTAAAATGCTTTAAATCTATCAATTAGTATAGCAGCTACTATGAATGGAATTCCAATTCCTAATGAGTAAGCAAACAGCAGAAGAACCCCAACATACACAGTGTTTTGTTCACCTGCATATAAAAGGATAGTCGCAAGTATAGGACCAACACACGGCGTCCAACCAGAGGCAAAAGCTATGCCAAAAATGAAACTGCTAAAATACCCCTCCTTTTTGTTAGAAACATTAAGTTTTACTTCTCTGCTCAGAAAAGCCGGCTTTATGATACCCATCATATAAAGTCCAAATAATAATATTATTATACCACTGGCTTTTCTAAATAGAACTTTGTATGAAACAAAAAATTTCCCCAATTGACTGGCCGTAGCTCCCATGAGGACAAAAACGATGCTGAAACCTAATACAAACAAAAACAAATTGAAAAAATTTTTCTTCTTTCCGCCGAAAATATACGTCACGTAAACGGGTATTAGCGGTAAAATGCATGGCGAAAAGAACGAAACAATACCACCTAAAAACGCTGCAAATAAAGACACTTAAATCCCCCTTACCCCCTATAGAGGGGTCGTTTACTTTAATTATACTACATCGAATTTTTAAAAACAAATAAAGCTATAAACGATTGTCTATAGCTTTGAAATAACATCGACATTCTCTCTTGCTATCTCTAAATCTATCAAAGATGCAGCATCGCTGTCTATTACAATTGTAACATCAGGATGTAATGACAAAACAGTTGACGGAACATCTGTCGTAAGATAGCCGTTTAAAGTTTCTTTTATAGCTTTTGCTTTGTTTTTACCAGATGCCAATAATAAAATTTTCTTTGATTTCATTATCGTGCCAAGCCCCATTGTTACAGCTTTTCTCGGAACTTCGTCAATGCTTTTGAAAAATCTTTTATTTGCATTTATTGTTTCTTCTGCCAAATCCACTATATGTGTCTTTGTATTTATATAGTCATCAGGCTCATTAAAACCAATGTGCCCATTAACACCTAAACCTAGCAATTGAAGATCAATTTCTCCAAACTTTTCTATTTCCTCATCGTACAACCTGCAGTCTCTATCAAAATCGTCTGAAACCCCTTTGGGTATATGAATATTATCCTTTTTTATATTTATATGATTGAATAGATTTTCATACATGAAGTAGTGATAGCTTTGAGGATGGTCATCTGGCAGTCCTACATATTCATCAAGGTTAAAGGTTATGACGTAGGAAAAATCAATCTCTCCATTATTGTACATCCTGATTAACTCTCTATAAGTCCCAAGAGGAGTAGAACCAGTAGCAAGACCTAATACAGAGTTTGCCTTTCTGTTTATCTGATCTTTTATGATTTCTGCTGCAGTTTTGCTCATATCATCGTAGTCATTTGTTATTATTAATCTCACAAGAATCATCCTTTCATTTTATATTAGTATTAAGTAATTTGTCTTAAGAAGAACATCAGCAGATGCTCCTATTGCGGCGGCATCTTCGTTTAGCTTTGTATATATGATCTTTACATCAAACGGGACCATTTTATCAATTAGCTTTTTTATACTATCTACTATATCGATGCCTAAGTTTATCACATCGCCTGCTATGACTATAAGCTCCGGATTTAATATGCTTATGATGTTAGCAAAACCCATGCTTAAATTTTCTATAAATTCGTTAAAAGCCCTAATGCAAATCTCATCTTTTGCCAAATAGCCATTAACAAAATCCTTTATCGTACCAAATTTTCCATTCGACATATTCTTTAGCGACGAGACAAGACCTAAAAGCGATGCTTTGCTTTCAAAATACCCATAATCTTCGTAAAAATACTTTTTGTCTAAAATATCTCTGCCTATAGCCATGTAGCCAACTTCTCCTGCTGAGTATTTATGACCCCTTACCAATTTCCCGTTAATGTATATTCCAGAACCAATGCCATTTCCTACTGTTACCAAAACAAAATTGTTGACATCTTTGCATGAACCGATCCATCTTTCACCCAATGCTGCATAATTAACGCTGTTGTCGATAAATATGTCATAGTCAAACACTTCTTTTAACTTAAGAAGGAGATTAAAGTCAACCCACGAAAGCCCCGGCGCATACACTGTTCCTTTTTCTATATTTGTTATGCCAGGAGCTCCAACCCCTATGCCTGCAATATCTTCTTGATATTCTAATAGTTCTTTAATGATTTTAACTGTATTTACGAAAGCTTCATCTTTTATTCCTGTAGGTCTTTTTATCTTTTTTATTATTTTTCCTTCCAAATTTGTAAGCACTCCAATTGTATTTGTCGATTCTATATCGATGCCTATTGAAAATTTCGCATTAGGATTAAAAGTAAGCTCAATAGGTTTTCTGCCTGCGGATGCGGTATTTCCAAATCCCTCTTCAGTAACAAGCCCTTCCTTTATCAATTCATCTACTATTCCTGATACTGTCGACTTGCTCATATTAAGGATTTTTGAGATTTTCACGCGAGAAATTGGCTGCATTTTTTTAATGACATCCAAAACATTTGCCGTGTTTATATTTTTGATAAGATAATTAGTGCCTTTTCGATACTGCGTCAATCTATCACCTCCCTAATTAGTTCATAGTCCGAACCAAATTCCTTTAAAAAATTAGTTCGAGCCTCGAACTTTTATCTAATAATATTATACCATTAAAAATGTGCTTTTGTAAATAATTTTTACATACGACTTAGGAGGAATTTCTAAAAGTGTAGAAAAGACTAATTAACGATATTGTAGACTACAAAAATAAAATTCATTGGTCCCCCGGTTTTAGATTGAATTAATAAGTTAAAGTTGTATAATAATTCTAAAGTTAGAATGTTTCAATGAGGTGTTATTTATGAAAGACAATGAGCCGAATAAAAAAAATGAATTTGAGAAGGAATTAGATGACCTAAAAGAATGGGAGGAAAACCAGTACAACCCCGGCTATTATATAGGAACAGGGCGGATTCCTGAACCCATAAAAGGAGTTGGCAAATACCCTTTTATACAAATAATCATTGGCTTGATAATATTATTACCCATAATAGTTGCCATAATCGATGAGACAAATGTGCTAAATATAATAGCATTTATAATACCAGCCATAATTGGGTTTTCTCTCGTTTACGGAGGAATAATAAAATTAATAAACATGAAAAAAATTAGAAAAGGAAACCAGAGATTTCGCATTTAAAAAATTATAGAGTGATAAACACGTTGATTTATATAATTTAACTAAGAGCAGCTAGAAATATGTGATTTTCCGTTTTTTACTGGAAATTGAAAGAAAAAAATTTGCAAAATAAAAGCATCCTTTCTATAATATGTTTTGCGAAAACCTAAATAGAAAGGATGCTGATAAAATGAACAAAAGTTATTTAAAACAAATGCTTATTTACTTCTCTAAGATATACCATCTTGGAGAAAAAATCAATACCCTAAAAGATAAAAGAGCAAAATCTTCAGTAAAAATTTCAACAGTTACCTTTGTAGTATTATTTGGATTTATGCTTCAAATAAGGAGTTTTAATAGGTTGGAACATTGGCTTAAAAAAGGTAAATTTAAAAAAGTATTACCTAAAAAGACTAAAATTCCTCGTATTGACACTATTAGGCGTGTTTTAAGCAATTTTGATTTAGATGGCTTAAATGAACTTAATAATAGTATAATCAAGACAAGTACAAAAAATAAGGTTTTTAGAAAAGGAACTATAGATGGACTAAAAGTTGTTGCAATAGATGGTGTAGAGTTATTTGAAAGCACTAATAAGTGCTGTGATAATTGTCTTACACGAGTCCAAAAGGACGGGATTACTCATTACTTTCATAGGTCAGTAATATGTGCATCTGTAGGTTCTGATCCACATCTTATCATAGGTCAGGAAATGCTTGAACCTAAAAGAGATGCTTCAGATAAAGACGAAGGAGAAATCACAGCAGGCAAGCGTCTAATTAGAAAATTGCATAAAGAATTTCATCATTTTGCAGACATTATAGTAGCTGATGCATTATATTGCAAATCTACTTGGATTAAAGAAGTATTATCAATAGGGATGGATGCAGTAGTAAGGGTTAAAGATGAAAGACTTAATATAGTTAAGGATGCACTTGGTTTATTCAAGTGTCGAGAAGCAGATAAAGAATGGACTGTTAAGAAAAAAAGTAACAATTATACTATAGATGAGAAAAATTGATAACAAATATTACCATCAAATAGATGCACTACACCTATGCTAATTGTAGTTCTGCTAAAATTTCATTAATAGGTACTTTATTATTAGCTCGCTCATACAGCCATTGAACACGCTGCTTTTGTACTTCTTTGCGTACTATTTTTATTCCTTGCCCAAATTTATAATATTCGTCACCTGAAGTCGTACAATACAGGTATGTCAATGATATAAGCCATAATAATCTATCTATTGATTTTGTTGAGCGTACTTGATATGTATTTAGTCCAAGATTATTCTTTGTCTGCCTAAAGAATATTTCTATAGGCCATCTCTGACTATAGTATTTTAGAATAGTCTCAGTATCTAATTCAGTATCAGTACAGATAAATGCATGTAGAGCCTTCTGATTTTTAAAAGCTTTCTCAGGCCAACACAATACTACTACAGCATTATCTATTCCATTTAAGGCTCCTTCATAGCGATATACACAGTAATTAGAACCGTTCACTGTAACGAGGTGAACTTCGTTCTTTTCGATATATTGGGCAAAGTCTTTTATCTGAATTCTAATGCCTTGTGGATAGATAATTCTGTTAGTTTTTAGTGCTCCTATGAGATGGTATCCTCTTTCGAAATGTGCTTCTATTACTTTTTTGTTTATGTACCATGAATCACATAGTCCATATGCTGGTCCTTTAGGTATTGGAAGCATAGATACCATTTCGCATATTCTTTCGATTTTGCTTTTGCCACCTTTTTCATAGCGCTCAATACAGTAAGGTAATACCACATTGCCGCAAGATAGCATCATGGTAAGAAGTTGATGTCCCCAAACTTGCTTCCCTTTTAAATGTGATTGATGGAATCCTGTTGCCTGGATAGTATGTTTAGCCTGTAACGAAGGCTTTGTCTTCTCAGCAATAGTATCATCAAAAATCACAAATATCGGCTTGTTGCTAGTTTGGGATAATTCAAATATAATGCGAATAACTTCTCGCCTTATAGCTCTCCATGCATACTCTATATTCCAAACACCTTGGCTTAAGAATTTGCCAAATGTAGTTCTATGGCAATTAGCAAGGCTTAAATTAACTATATCTGTAACAGTACCACTATAACCTTTTTGAGTGGCAGCAATTATAAATTCTACAATATGACGAATAACAGGTTTAGTAAAATATAATGCAAAATTTAATTTCATTAAGTACTGGATTATTGATGAATTTTCTGTTATTCTTTTATTATGAGACATTTGCTCCACTCCTATGATTAATATTGTTATAGGGTAACAACATATTAATACCATAGAAGCGAGCATTTGTCTCTATTTTTTATTAAATTTTTTCATGTAAGTTTATTATGGTAATTTATGTTAGTGAATTTTCTCATCTATAGCAATTATATTAAAATAAAGGCCTGGGACGAAGACAATTTTCAAATGCCTAATTCCGACATAGAAGTAAGGTTTATAAAATTTATAGAGGAGATACATAGCTCAAGCAAAGTAGAAACAAAAGAATCATGGATAATAACTACCTCTAAAGTTACTTCAGTAGAAACTCTATGGAAAATAATACATAAAAGATGGGAAATTGAAAACAATGCTTTTCATCAATTAAAAACAGAATGGCACTTAAATCACTGTTTTATGCACAGTCCTGAGGGTGTAGAAACTGTGTTAATGTTTATAATAATAGCATTTAATTTGATGCAATTATATTTCTTCAGGTGTATAAGAAATTTTAGGGAAAAGCATATGCTTCAAATAGATATTATTGAAGATATAAAAGATGAGATATTTATCATAGAAACTGGATGGAGTAATCCACTGTTTGTGAAGACATAATTTGAAACAAAACTGGAAATTCATTATTAAAATTCATGGGGTAAGGGGAAAGTATAACTTTTTTAGCATCTAAATGGATTTACTATTACCATATATTCAACTAGATGTAAAATATAAAAATTCTTGTAAAGATAAATTTTTTGCTGGAATTTTGATGCGAAATCTCTGAAAGGAAACAAGTTGCATTGACATAATTTTTTGACTTATTATATAATGAAGTTATGACTTTTAAAAAATATTATATAATTTATCTATGTAAAGGGGAGTAGTTCACATATATAAATATGTGGCAAAGTCAACATGCTGGTTTTAACCTGGCTTTGCCTTAAAGAATGAGACCTTTACGTAATATGTTGCACATATTATGTAATAGGTTTTATTTTTTTGGCATACTAATTACAAGGAGGCAGATTTGATGAATGCTTTAATATCGTCTTTTATTCTCGTTTTTGCATCTGAAATGGGCGACAAGTCACAGTTTATGGCTATGGCATTTGCCACATTTATAAAAGCCAGAACTGTCTTAATTAGCATATTGATCGCTGCCCTTTTAAATATGGGTATTGCAGTTTTGTTTGGCTCATTTATTACAGAGTACATACCGATAAAATACGTGAAGCTATTGGCTGCCATATCTTTTTTAATTTTTGGGTTGATTACATTAAAAAATGGCCATGAAGGACATGAAAAAATCAGAAAATCCAAATACGGTCCGGTTTTCACCATAATAAGTACATATTTTATTTCGGAATTTGGAGATAAGACACAGCTTTCGACATTAGCACTTACTGCCACATACAAAAATCCTGTATTTGTTTTATTAGGCGCTACTGCAGGAATTTTTATGGCCGATGTCATCGGAATCGTATTGGGAGTTTATTTAGGTAAGAAATTGCCGACAAGGCTTTTACACTACATATCAGCGATCATTTTTATAATATTTGGCTTTATCACTTTGTACGAAGCAAAAACATTATAAAAGCAAAATGGATACCTTTCGGTATCCATTTTGCTCCTCTTAGCCTCTCAATTTTGCATCATCTTTATCTTGCATAAGAAAATACCATATTTCCAACTCTCAATGCAACTGGCAATGACCAAAGCCACTGGTTAGTATTGCTGTCGTCAAAGTAATAAAGTGCACCGTTTGTAGGATCTACACCGTTTAAGGCATCCCTTGCAGCACTTATTGAGTCTGGTGTGGCAGGTAGATTTATCCAGCCATTTTCAACAGGCGTAAATTGATAGTAGCCATTGCTATCGACTTGATATATTACACCCTTTATGGAGTTAGGAAATATACCACTTTTTACCCTATTCACTATCACGGCACCGACAGCAACTTTAGCTTGATACGATTCACCACCAGCTTCTGCATTTATAAGCCTTGATAGAAGATCCAAATCAGCATTTGTGTATGAAATAACACCTCTTTGGACAGAACCCCTGTTTGTAGTTACATCGCTTCTTATACTTGAAGAAGTTGATGGTGTGCCAGACGTCGATGTTGGTATGACAAAAACTTGACCTGGATAAATCATATCGCCTGTTAAACCATTTACATTTTTTAAAGCATCTACAGTAGTACCATACTTCATGGCAATTAAGTATAAACTATCGCCTTTTTGGACTGTATATGTGTTGTCACTGCCAGGTACAACTAATACTTGCCCCGGATATATTACTGTATTACTGATATTGTTAAGCTTCATTATTTGATTGTATGTTGTACCATAATTTAAGCCTATTTTATATAGGCTATCACCAGGCTTCACAGTATATGTTGCCGCAAATGCCGTCTGAGAAAATAAAAGAGCCGCTGCTAATGATGCAATGAGAGGCTTTACCTTAATACATTTTTTTAACATAAAAATCCCCCTTTTGCCTCCGAGGTTAGTTGACGGGTTCGGGCAAAGGGCCGCCCTACCACTTAAGTGGATTCACCCCAAAAAAAGATCCCCCGTACCCCTTTTCGGGGATTCGGCATATTTTACTTTAATTATAAGGGGAATGCTTGTATATGTCCATATTAAACTGATGGGAATATAGGTAATTAGTGGCATTCACTGTAACCGCAAAATGGACAGTAAATACATCCGCTTTCAGGAACTAACTGAGCCCCACAATCAGGGCATTTATATTCCTTAGAAGAATTTTTTGCCTCCATCTGCTGATTCTTCGTCGCTTCTTTTTGCAACATTTTATACCCTCCAATATATAGTGATTTTATAAATATATTATACCATATATTGTGGAGTATGTCACTAAAAATAAATAACACCCCCATCTATCAAATTTTGGGAATTGTTATTTTAAATTCGGATCCTTCATTTAACTTGCTTTTTACTTCAATACTTCCACCATGCAGCTCAACAATAAGTTTTGCAATAGATAGTCCTAAACCCATTCCACCAGTTTCTTTGCTTCTTGCTTTGTCAACCCTGTAAAATCTGTCAAATATATAAGGAATCTCTTCTTCAGGTATTCCAATGCCGTCGTCTTTAATTGTTACGGCTACATTATTATCTGCTTCCCCTGCATAAAATTTTATGTTGCCGTCAATATCTGTATATTTTAATGCATTATCGAGAATTATTCTTAATAGCTCCTTTATAAGGTTCCTATCTGCATACACTTCCAAATTTTTATCGCAAAAAATTTCAATGTTTTTCCCATTAAAAATCACTTTAGCATCCCTGACTATTTCTGCAATCAATTCATAAACATTAAATAATTTCTTATTTATATTAAGCGTCTTGTTATCTCCTCTTGCCAGCATTAAAAGCCTTTCAATCAATATCTCCATTTCTTGCTCTTCTTTTTTTAAAGCGCCTATAGACTCTTCCAGTACATCTTTGTTGTCTTTCCCCCATCTGTCTATAAGTTCTATATATCCTTTCAAGATAGACAAAGGTGTCCTCAGCTCATGGGAAACATTTGATATAAATGCATTCTGCCTTTTAAAATAGTCTTCCAACCTATCCAGCATGTCATTAAATGTAGCAGCGAGCTTAGACAGTTCATCATTATTTCCACTAATGCTCAATCTTTTATTTAATTTTTTTTCGTCGATTGCATGAACTTCTCTCACCATATAATCAACAGGCCTTAATGCTCTACCCGTTATAAAATATCCTGCAAAAAAAGACACCAAAACTCCAATGACATCGGAAACAGCCATCATAACAAACAAAAGCTTTAAGAAAAAATACTGATTTTTTAAATCTTCATAAACCTGAATATAAAAAAATTTATTCCCAAAAGTATACTTTCTGTTTATATATGCTATATGTGTCTCATCTTTTTCTATTTTTGTAGGTACATTTATATTTTTATCATATGGTATATCAATCAAATGCGGTGAAGACACGTACACAATTTTCCCATGCGAATCCACAATCTTTAAATACATATTTTCACCTATTGACGATCCGAAAAGTAAATCTTTGTCTACACTTGTTATTATGCCATCAACCTCTTTCAGTTTTTCGACTATGACATCTGATTGATTTTGTATATCGTCAAACGCTTGATATACAAGGTAATATTTGAGACCGTATAACACAGATGCATTAAGCACTATTAAAATAAATGAAAATATGATAGCATAAAGCAAAGCAATCCTCAACTTTATTGACAACTTAAAGCTTTTAATTCTCATTTTTTTCTTTCCTTAAAGAGTATCCTACACCTCTTATCGTCTGTATCAACTTATTATCAAACGGTTCATCAATTTTACTTCGCAAATACCTTATGTACACATCTACTATGTTTGTCTCACCAATATAATTGTAGCCCCATACATTCTCCAGTATGTTTTCCCTTGTAAGCACTATTTCAGAGTTTATAATCAAATATTTCAAAAGCTCAAACTCTTTTTTCGTCAGCTCTATCTTTATTCCGTCTCTTTTTACTTCGTATGTAGACAAATCCATTGTTATCCCATCATATACCAATTTATTAGCATTTGACTTTGCATTTTTTCTAAGGACATTTCGTATTCTCGCCATAAGTTCTTCAATCGAAAACGGCTTAGTCAGATAATCATCAGCACCTATATCAAGCCCAAATACCTTGTCTTTTACCTCATCTTTTGCACTTAAAATTATTACAGGCGTCGATGATTTTTTTCGTAGTTCTCTCAATACTGAAAAACCATCCAAACCTGGAAGCATCAAGTCTAAGATTATCAAATCGTAATTTCCATCTAAAGCCTCTCTTAAGCCACTATTGCCGCTATATTCTAATGTTACACTATAACCTTCACGTTCAAGCTCTATCTGTAAAAACCTTGCAATTCTTTTCTCATCTTCAATTATGAGTATGCTTTCTTCCATTAAAATCACCAATTTTTATTATAGCACATTAAGTACGCTATAAAAATCAGGAAATGAAATATTCACACATTCTGCATTTTTTATTTTTGTACTGCCATCAGCTTTTAGAGCAGCAATGCTTAATGACATAGCAACTCTATGATCGTTGTAGCTGTCAACCGTAGCACCATGCAGTGTTTCTTTACCATGGATTATCATACCGTCATTTGTAGCTTCTATATCAGCACCCATTTTTCTCAATTGGCTTACCATGGTGTCTATGCGATTGCTTTCTTTTACTTTTAGTTCTTCAGCATCTTTTATAACTGTAGTACCATCAGCGTATGCTGCCGCTACAGCAATAACCGGTATCTCATCAATCAACCTCGGTATAATCTCACCACCTATATCAATCCCCTTTAAATGCGAAGATTTTACTACTATGTCCGCTACAGGTTCATTGTTAACGACTTTCTCCTCTATTATTTCAACATTGCCACCCATTTTATTCAGCACATCTATTATTCCTGTTCGCGTGTTGTTTATATTTACATTTTTTATCAATATTTCTGAATTAGGCAATATGCTGGCTGCTACCATAAAATACGCAGCAGAAGATATGTCGCCAGGAACCAATACTTCGCACCCATGCAGTTTTTCCACAGGATGGCATATCACCTTATTGTCATAAGACTCAAAATTTCCGCCAAAGTAATTAAGCATAAGTTCGCTGTGATTTCTGGACAAATATGGTTCCTCAATTGTCGTAACGTCCTGTGCATACAAACTTGCCAGCATTATGCATGATTTTACTTGAGCACTGGAAACTTCTGTTTTGTAGTTAATCCCCTTAAGTGTATTGCCTTTTATGGTAATAGGTGCATAATTATCATAAACCGCTGTTATTTTAGCTCCCATCATTGATAGCGGCTGTATTATTCGTTTCATAGGCCTTTTTCTTAAAGACTCATCACCGGTTATAGTAGATGCAAATTTCTGACCAGCTAAAATACCTGATAAAAGGCGCATCGTTGTACCAGAGTTTCCTGCATCTAAAACATCAAGGCTTTCATTCAGATACATGCCATTTCCTTTAACATATACATCATCATTAACTATTTCTATCTCCACACCTAACTTTCTCATGCAATTTATCGTCGAAAAGCAATCTTCACTTTTTAAGAAACCTTTCACAACAGTATCGCCAACAGCAATAGAGCCAAACATTATGGCTCTATGAGATATAGATTTATCTCCAGGAACATTCACTACACCTTTTAGATGGCTTTTTTTAGAAATTTCTACCTCCATAAAATATTCATTCCTTTCCAAAGTCAAGAAGCTATGCTTTTTCTGATTTCTCTTGCTATATCAAAAAATTCACACAGTGACTTTATATCGTCACAATCAAGGCTAAATAAAAATTCGTTTAAAAGATTTTCATAATCTATTATCAGCTTTTTTATCACATCTTTGTTATTCAAAATAATATCCTTCCACATCTCAGTCTGGGACATCGATATTCTCGTAGAGTCTTTAAAACCGCCAGCAGCGAATCTTATGGCATCTGCATCTTCTCTATATGCAAAATTAGTCAGAGCCGCCGATAAAATATGCGGCACATGGCTCACAATACCTACTATCCTATCATGTGAATAGCTATCTACGAATATAGGGTTAGCACCAATTTTTTTAATGATTTCATTGATGAAAATCTCTACAACACTGTCAGGTGTTCGTTCATCAGGAATTATAAAATAATTGCTTCCCAAAAAGAGTTCAGAACTGCTTGAGAAAAATCCGCACTTTTCAGAGCCTGTCATAGGATGACCGCCTATAAAGAATTTATCTTTCGGCAATATACCATTTACCGCATCCATTATCGTTTTTTTTGTACTTCCGACATCAGTTATCACACAGCCATCTTTTAAGTGCGGAAGTATTTCTTCTATGCAATTTATGACTATGCCAACAGGAGTGCATACAAATACTACGTCTGTGTCTATTGGTTTATCAATTTCTTTAAAACCTTCATCAATTATACCTTCCCTTAAAGCTTCGTCGATATAATCATCTTTCACGTCTACACCTATTATACCTAAACTTGTATATTTTCTTATAGCTTTCGCCAAAGAGCCACCTATAAGTCCCAATCCTATGATCGCTACTTTTTTGATCATTTAAAATCACGTCCTACAGCATTTGCTATATCAGATATTTCTTCTGTCAAAACTCTAAATTCATCTGGCGTCAATGACTGCGCACCATCTGATAAAGCATTTTTAGGATCTGGATGGACTTCAATTATAAGGCCATCTGCTCCAGCAGCTATTGCAGCTTTCGCCATTGGATTTACTAAAAAAGATTTTCCTGTTCCATGGCTCGGATCGACTATTATTGGCAAGTGACTTAGTCTTTTTACAACAGGCACCGCACTTAAATCAAGGGTATTTCTCGTGTACTGTTCGAATGTCCTTATTCCTCTTTCACAAAGTATCACATTTTTGTTGCCTTCGTTTAAAATGTATTCAGCAGCATTAAGCCATTCTTCTATTGTGGCTGCAATGCCTCTCTTTAAAAGAACAGGCATATTAGACTTACCAACTTCTTTAAGCAGCGAAAAGTTTTGCATGTTTCTCGCGCCGATTTGCAATACATCTGCATATTTAGCTACAATTTCTACGGAATAGACGTCCATAACCTCCGTAACTATTTTTAAACCTGTATACTTTTTAGCTTCATATAACATCTCAAGTCCTTCTTTTTCAAGTCCTTGGAAAGAATATGGAGACGTGCGAGGCTTGTATGCACCACCTCGTAAAAATTTAGCTCCAAACATCTTTACTGCTTCTGCACTTTCAAAAAGCTGTTCTTTGCTTTCAACAGCACAGGGACCAGCCATTATGACTACACTTTTACCACCAACTTGGACACCGTCTACATCTACAATTGTAGATACAGGATTAAATGTACGACTTGCAAGTTTATAAGACTCAACTATAGGTATGACTTTCTCAACACCTTCCATAAGCTCAACATTTTTATCTTTAAGCTTTTTTTTGTCGCCAATCACACCTATTACTACTCGTTCTTCTCCTTTAGAAATGTGTGGTTTTAAATCAAGAGATAATAAAAGATTTGATACATCAGAGATTTGCTTTTCTGTAGCACTTGGCCTCATAACAATTACCATTTAAAAATCCTCCATTCTACCGTTTTACAAGTATTTAGGATATGAACCTAACACCTTTAAAAACTCCGTTTTACCCATCAACACACCTAATATTTTATTAATGCGATTATCGCATCTATGACCTTCAATGTCAACCCAAAACACGTATTCGCCCATATTCTTTCTGGAAGGCCTTGATTCAATCTTGGTCATATTCACGTTTTCTCTGGCAAACACCTCTAATATCTTATAAAGACTTCCCGGCTCATTTGGAACAGAAAATATTAGAGATGTCTTGTCGTTTCCTGTGTATTCGCAATCACTTGAGGCAAGAACGATAAACCTCGTAAAATTATTTTTCACATCTTGTATGTCTTTATCGATTATTTGCGCTCCATAAATTTCTGCGGCCCTGGCATTTCCTATTGCTGCAGCATACGCCTTATTCTTTATTTCCGAAACAGCTTTTGCCGTACTATCTGCAGTTACAATTTCAGCATTTGGCAAGTTTCTCCTGATATAGTTTCTACACTGAGCAAGTGCCTGTGGATGAGAGATTACAAGCTTTATTTCATCAAACTCCAGATTTTTGTCAGCGATAAGACAATGAGATATAGGAATGACTATCTCTCTTTTTATTTTAAGCCCATCAGCATCATTTATAAGCATATCCAATGTGACATTTACAGTGCCTTCTATAGAGTTTTCTATCGGAACTAATCCCTCATCATCTTTATTAATACACAACATTGTAATGATGTCTGGAATTGTCTTTAATTCCTTAATGCAGTATCCTCGTTTTTGACTAATATAAAATATAAGAGCTTGTTCAGAAAATGTCCCTTTCGGTCCAAGGTAGTATATGTTCATGCCACACCCCCTTTAACTATTTTCTTGATATTTTAATACTCTATTCTGCTAAAGTCAAGAAAATTTCTTTTATTACTTCAATACATTCAATATTTCATCTTCTAAAACATCGAAGACTTCAGCGTTGCCATATCCTATTGGCAGGACAAACTTCATTTTGCCCTCTCTGTTTTTCTTATCATGCTTTATGCACTTAACTATTTCATACTTGTCTATATTGCCGTAATCAACAGGAAGACCACATGAAATCAGCAAATTTTTGATGCGCAAAAGATAACTTTCGTCGATATACTTTCTGTTTAAGGCGATTTTACCAGCATAATACATTCCAATGGCAACAGCTTCACCATGAATGTACTTTTTGTACCGCGTAATTGATTCTAAAGCATGTCCTATAGTATGCCCATAGTTTAAAATGGCTCTTATATTATTTTCTTTTTCATCTTTTGATACAACGTCACTTTTTATCTCACATGATCTTTTAATCAAATATCTCATCATATCATCATCTAAATTTAATATTTTCTCCAAATTGGTTTCAAAGAAATTAAGCAGTGATTCATCTTTAATTATGCCGTACTTTATTATCTCCGAAATTCCTCCCAACACCTCCCTTTTGTTAAGGGTTTTCAATACGCTTGTATCAATGAAAACAGCCTTTGGCTGATAAAATGAGCCAACAATGTTTTTCCCCTCATCTAAATTTACTCCAACCTTGCCTCCCACACTGCTGTCAACTTGCGCTAATAGAGTGGTCGGAATCTGTATGAAGTCTATACCCCTCATGTACAATGCAGCTACAAGACCAGCTATATCGCCTACAACTCCTCCGCCTAATGCTATCACAGCACTATCCCTCAATAATCCAAAGTCGAAACACTCTTCCAACAAACGCTTTACTGTATATAAGTTTTTACTTTCTTCACCAGCTTTTATAACTAAGTGACTTACGACAAATCCATCTTTTGATAAAGCGTCTTCAGCGTTTTGAAGATATATATTTGACACATTTGAATCAGTTATTATGATTGCCCTTCCACTTCTCAAGTGGTTTCTCAAATACAGCCCAATATCACTTAAAATTCCATTTGAGATGTAAATAGGATATGAATAATTTTTTAAATTTACGTTGACGATTTCCATTGAATCAATCCCCTTTAACTTTGTATTAAAAGCAATATATATGCATATATTATAATAGAAAATTAAATAAATTTAAACAGTTCTGCCTCTTATAGAGGTAATTACCGATTAAAAATCGGTTTTTAAAAAGGCTTTACGAATAACTCGTAAAGCCTTTTTCTATTCTCTCATATTCATTTTCAACTTAATGCCGGTTGCAGTCTTGGCAAGCCCACCTTCAGCCGTCTCTCTAAGTGCACAAGGCATAGCTTTTCCTACACTGTCCATTGCACTTACAACTTCATCAAAAGGAATGATGCTTTTCATGCCAGATAAAGCCAAATCAGCGCAAATCAAAGCATTTGCAGCACCAATTGCATTTCGCGTGACACATGGAACCTCCACTAACCCTGCTACAGGATCACATACAAGTCCCAAAAGATTCATAATGGCAAAAGACGCTGCATTTAAGGCCTCGTCAGGAGATCCACCCATCAATTCAACTAAAGCAGCGGCAGCCATAGCCGACGCTGATCCCACTTCAGCCTGACATCCTCCTTCTGCACCTGAAAGCGTAGCATTTTTCGCAATTATTATTCCAATTCCAGATGATGTAAACAAAGATTTTATCAATTCATCATCATTTTTGCCAAATTTTCTTGCAATAGTTATCAGCGCTCCCGGAATGACGCCACTGGAACCAGCAGTAGGTGCTGCAACAATTTTGCCCATCGCTGCATTCACTTCTGATACTGCAATAGCCGATGCAACAGCCTTTGAAACTGTTTCACCGCTTATTGTAAAATTATTAATTATTTTATCGTACAATCTTTTTGCATCTCCACCGATAAAACCACCTACAGATTTTACATCTTCTTTTAAGCCTCTTTCGATAGATTTTCTCATCACGTCAAGATTCGATGACATCTTTTCTATTATTACATCTCTATCATCGCCAGTCATCTCATGCTCATAATTTATCACAACTTCCGATATAGGAATGCTATATTTTTTTGTAAGCTCCAGTAATTCAAATCCACTACTAAACTGATACAACTTCTTCACCTCAGTACATTTTATTTATGCTTTATCACACTGTCTACAACTATAGCTTTCTCTATTCCATCAATATGCTCTATTCTTATTCGCACATCTTCTGGTATGGTTTGGTCTGATTCAATCACCATAATAGCCATATCGCCCTTTAACTGCCTGTACACCCTCATAAAAGCTATATTTATCATATGCTCAGATAAGACCTTTGTCACCATTGCTATGATACCAGGTTTGTCAATATGCTTTGTAATAAGCGTCTCGTACTCTCCTGTAAACTCCACATTCATGCCGTTAATTTCTTTAAGCACAACATTACCTCCGCCTATTGACGAACCCAATACTTCAATAACATCACCTGATTTGTTTTTTATGACCATTCTAACTGTATTAGGATGCGACGCATCCTTATCGCTTTTTACAAACGAAAATGATATGTTTTGCTCTTTTGCCAATTCAAAAGAATTAGGCAGCCTTTCATCATCTGGATCAAGTCCTATAATTCCTGCGACAAGCGCTTTGTCAGTGCCGTGACCTTTGTATGTGTTTGCAAAAGAATCGTACAGTATAAACTGCACTTCTTTTACATCATCACCTGCTATTTGTCTGGCTATCTTTGCCAACCGTGCAGCTCCTGCTGTATGTGAACTGCTGGGACCAATCATGACAGGTCCCATTATATCAAAAACACTGTACTCTCTCAAATTCATCACCTGTCCAAAAGTCTTTCCATTTCATCTAACACATTCTCAAATACAGTTAAAGCATCTAAAACCGGCTTCTTTGTTGTAAGATCTACACCAGCTTTTTTTAAGATATTAAGTGGATAATCTGAACCACCGCTTTTTAAAAATTCTATATATCTTTTTACCGCAGCATCCCCCTCATTTAAAATCATCTGCGACAACGCAACAGCAGCGGAAAATCCTGTAGCATATTTGTAGACATAAAAGCTTGAATAAAAATGCGGTATCCTTTCCCATTCATAATCAATCTCATCGTCTACTATTATATCATTTCCGTAATAAAATTGATTAAGTTCATGATACTTTTTACACAATTTTTCTGCAGTCAGCGCCTCGCCTTTCTCAGCTTCTTCATGAGTATACTTTTCAAATTCAGCAAACATAACCTGTCTAAATATTGTTCCTTTAAACTGTTCAAGATAATGGTTTAATAAATACAACTTCTCGCTTTTGTCTCTTGCATTTTTTAAAAGGTAGTCTATTAAAATAGATTCATTGCAAGTAGATGCGACTTCTGCAACAAATATCTTATAGTGAGAATTGATGTATTTCTGAGCTTTGTCAGAATAATACGTATGAAGCGAATGCCCCATCTCATGAGCTATGGTGAAAACATCATCCAATTTACCTTGAAAATTCAGAAGCACAAATGGATGCACGCCATAAGTTCCCCATGAATACGCTCCAGATGTCTTGCCTCTATTCTCATAGACATCTATCCAACGGCTATCAAAGCCTTCCCTTAAGATGCTTACGTACTCATTTCCCAACGGCTCTAAAGCTTTTAGCACTATGTCTTTGGCTTCTTCGTATTCATATTCTTTGTCAAAGTCAGCAACTAATGGCACATAAAGATCGTACATATGCAGCTCATCAAGGTTCAACATTCTTTTCCTAAGAGAAACATATCTGTGTAATAAATTAATCTTTTCATGTATAGCCTCTATCAAATTGTCGTAAACAGATACAGGGACATTGTCATCAAAAAGCGAAGCTTCCAAAGATGTACTATAATTTCTTATCTTAGAATAAAATACATCTTTCTTAACATTGGAATCTGTCATAGCTGCATACGTATTAGCAAAATTTTTATATACACTGTAAAGTGATTCAAAAGACTTCTTTCTAACATTCCTGTCTTTACTGCTTATGAACCTAATATAATTCCCATGCGTCAGCTCCACTAAATCCCCGTCTTCATCTTCAATAGAAGGAAATCTAATGTCAGCATTATCCAGCATTTTGAATATATTCTCAGGAGAGTGTGCCATGACTTCACTTTCTGCCAATATCATCTCTTCTTTGTCTGAAAGGGTATGGGGCTTATACCTTAGTAAATCTTCTAAAAAATGCCTGTAATCTATGAAATCAGCATTTTCTTCAATACAACTTTTTAAGATTTTTTCATCCATCGATAAAATCTCTGGAGCAATAAAAGAAGTTGCACTGGATGCTTCAATATTAATTCTCATAGCTTTATCTGTCAATGCTTGATATTTTCCATTGCTATTGTCTTCATCTCTCTTCATCCTGGCATACACAAAAAGCTTCTCTATGATCATCTGCAAAGCATCATTTAGCTTAAGAACATTTAAAAGGGATTCTGAATCTTTAATCTTACCTTTAAAGTCAGACAACTGCCTTATGATTTTCTTGGCTTTGTCAAAATCGTCATTCCACTCTTTATCGCTTTCATATATGTCTTCCAGTTTCCACTTGTACTTGTCGTCAATGTCCTTTCGATCTTTCAACTTCTTATCCATATTAACCTCCAAATTAGATACTTTCTTTAAATTTTAATTTTTTAATCATGTGTTTTTTATTTAAAGCATTTTTAAAAGCATCTGAATAATTTTGCCCCATTTTATAGTTTTCAACAAATTCCAACATTGTACTTTCACCGTATTTGTCTATAAGCATAGACGATATTTCATGGATACTGTCTAAATCAACCTCAGAATTGCCAACAATACAATTTCCTATATTGTACATGTTGACTTTCATTTTTTATCGTCCTCTATCAAAAGCGCTCTAGTAGGAGCAGCTTCTGCACCATCTACTTTTAAAGGAGCAGCAATCAATGTATATTTTCCTTCACTTACGTCTTTTAATCTTAATCCCTCAAGTATAGTTATTCCGTTTCCAAGTAAAGTTTTATGGGTTTCGTGGTTTGGCTGTGCTCTTTCTATTCCAAGTCCATCTGTTCCAACTCCTATTACTTTTTTTCCCTTCAAATACTCAGCTCCGCTTGCATCTAAGAAAACGAAATTAAAGTTGAAACTATCTTCATAAGAATTTTTAGTCTTTAAAAGTACAAATTCTCCACTTTCTATTTCTTTCTCTTTCAAATCTTCTGCAGTAATTCTGTCCTCAACATTTGTAAAATCAAGCACTTTACACTTAACGACGGACTTAGAAATATCAAAGTTTTCAATGGTATCTCCGCCTTCTATCATGTGAAGAGGTGCATCAAAATGAGTACCTGTGTGCATATCCATACATATCCTGGATTCATGCACGCTGTCATTGGGAAAATCGCTGGTGACAATCAATTCAGGTTTTTTCTCTGGTTTGTTCTTGTAAACCTGCATATTCTTATTGATATTCATCGAAACATCATACATTTTCATCGTAAAAACCTCCTATATTCCACCACTTAAAATTATCTCTAAGAAGCAATTCATCAGCATCATAAGGTCCCCATGTTCCTGGTTTGTAGTTGGGAAACTCTGGTTTATTGTTCTTCCAGACCTCAGCTATTTTGTCTACATATCTCCATGAATACTCAACTTCATCCCATCTTGTAAAAAGAGTAGAATCACCTCGCAGCGCGTCGTAAATCAATCTTTCATAAGCTTCTGGGGAATTCATACCAACTTGACAATTTTGGCAAAAATCCATTCGCACCGGTATCACCTTATTTAAAGTACCAGGTCTTTTTGCATTAAACTGCAAAAAGACGCCTTCTTCAGGTTGTATCTTAATGACTAACAAGTCTGGCATAAGTCCACCGTACTCTTTAAAGTACAAAACGCCTGGGAGAGGTTTAAACTGTATTACTATTTCAGTGGATTTTACTGGCAATTTTTTACCTGTTCTTATGTAGAAAGGTACACCGGCCCATCTAAAATTGTCCACAAAGACTTTAAGTGCAGCAAATGTCTCTGTATCGGAATCAGGCGATACTCTATCCTCGTTCCTATAGCCTTCATATTGACCTCTAACTGCATTTTTCAATACAAGATCCGGCGTCAACTCCTTAAGAGATTTTAACACCTTCACTTTTTCATCATGGATAGAATCAGTAGTAAGATCAATAGGCGGCTCCATGGCAGTCAGCGTCAAAAGCTGCAACATATGATTTTGAATCATGTCTCTTAGCGCACCAGCTTTTTCATAATATCCACCTCTATTTTCTACACCAACCATCTCGCTGGAGGATATCTGAACATTGTCTATATATTTGTTGTTCCAAACTGGCTCAAAAAACACATTGGCAAACCTGATTACCATTATGTTTTGCAACATTTCTTTGCCTAAATAATGGTCTATGCGATACGTATTTTTCTCAGTAAAAACATCAGTTATCTTTTTATTTAAATAAACTGCAGAATTCAGATCCTTGCCAAATGGTTTTTCTATCATGACTCTTTGCCACGACTTTTCATTCTCCGCCATTCCATGTTGATGCAACTTTTCAACAATTAGTTCAAAATACTCAGGAGCTACTGCCAAGTAATAAATTCTATTTCCATTTGTTTGATATTTATCATCAAGCATTCTCAAAAAATCTTTAAGTTTTGAGTATCCATAGTCATCATTAAACTCAAACTTTTGATAGTATATTCTATCTCTTAAATTTTTCCAAAGCTCATCATCTATTTTAATTCTTGAAAATTTCTTAATAGATTCATAGACTTCATTGCGATAAATTTCATCCGTCTTATCACGCCTTCCAACTGAAACGACGCAAAAATTTTCTGGAAGGCTTTTGTCATAAAGCAAATTGTAAACAGCGGGCATCAACTTTCTATGAGTTAAGTCTCCTGTGCCACCAAAAATAACCATAACACTGGATATATTATCTGTTCCCATAATATCACCTTCTTTCATTTAATGTCTTAAATTTTAACCATTTCTATACATTATAATAACTCAGAAACAGAATTTTTTAAAATAACTTTCATAAAAATTTCAGCTATTAATAATTATTATTTATTAATATATTTTTCTTAATAGATATTATACTACTTTTTTATAATTATTGAAATAAAGAAACGTCAATAATCATCTTAAAATGAAAAAATAGGAGCATTAAAGCTCCTTACCGTATAGTTAAATACACATTCAACAATCTTTTTATTTCATCACACACACCTTTGTCAATCTGTATCATTATGTTGTTGCCGTCTATCTTATATTCAAAGCCAGAATATCCTTTGTTTAGTAAATACTCCTTTACTGCATTAATACCACCATCGCCGTTTGCAACAAGCACTTTTTTACCCACGAAGTCACCATTGACGTACACATTTAATGCATCCTGTGATTTCTTTAAAAGTGAATCTTCTTCATAAGTTGTCATAGCACTAATAATGCCAGGAGCTATGGTATTTTGTCCGTTTAAATTAATCATGAAATCACCTCACAGGATATTCTATACACAAATTTGCTATTATATTCTTCTATGATACATTAATTATTTGATGTTTGCTTCTTTATGTTTTTCAACTATAGTTTCTGCCAATTTATCTAAAAGCTTATAATCTTCTTCTTTCGGTAGACCTTTTATAAATACTGGCGGTATCACTTCAACTTTTAAATTCGTGATCATGCTGGACAATTGGTCAATAGTTTTTCCGCCCCAACTGTATGATCCAACAATTGATAAAAATTTAGTTTTTGGCTTTAAGGCATTTGCGAGATATGTAGCATAAATCACCTGTGGATGTGCCCCAGCCAAAACCGTCGGGGTACCTACGACTATTGTGGCAGCGTCAACTAATGACATAGCAAGTTCACCTAAATCCGTAACTGTCAAATCAAACGGTTTTACGATGACACCTTTTTGCGAAAGCACAGCAGTCAAATAATCCACCATTGCTTTAACAGAGCCATGCATTGTAACATAAGGTATAACAACTATATTCTTCGGTTCGTCGTATACCCAGCTATTGTACGCATCAAAAATAAATTGTGGTTTATTGTAAACCGGGCCGTGAGAAGGTGCTATGTAATCTATTTTTAAATCTTTTATCTTTTCAAGATTCTTTGCTATAAAGCTTCTAAAAGGCATCATTATTTCTGCATAGTATCGCTTTGCAGAATTATAAACATGGCATTCATCTTCTGCAAAAAGCTTCGATGTAGCTAAATGTGAACCTAAAAAATCACATGTAAAGAGGATATTGTCTTCTTCAAGATATGTAAACATGGTCTCAGGCCAATGTACCCACGGGGCATGAATAAACCTAAGAGTCTTTCCTCCAAGAGATACAGTTTCATTGTCTTCTACAGTTATTATCTTGTCTTCAGAAATATGTAAAAGATCCATTAAAAAGGCCTTTGCTTTCGGAGTGCATATGACTTTTGCATCAGGATACTTTTCTAAAACAAAAGGAATTCCACCAGAATGGTCCTGTTCAGAATGATTTGATACAATATAGTCTATCTTTTGTACATCTTTCAATTGATCCATAAGCACTTCTATTTTCATAGGATCAACTGTGTCTATCAAAGCTATCTTTTCACTGCCTTCTATTAGATAAGCGTTATAGCTTGTCCCGTCAGGAAGTGGAATAAGAGAGTCAAACAATCTTCTTTCAAAATGTACTGCACCAATTTTTGTTACACCATCTTTAAGCTTCATTGGTTTCATTTTAACTACCTCCTTACCGAATATTTTATCATATTTTTAATAATTTTGCCAAACTCAACACAAAATATGTAATTGAAACGAGTAAATAAAAACGCAAAAAATGAGGTGTTACAATGGTAAATATAACAACAACACATATTGTCTATTTAATTTCAATATTTGTAATATTTTTATTCATGGTCTTCCGAAAAGACATAATTTTGCCTTGCATTGCAAGCATATTTGCCGTAGCAATGTCACAGACTAAAAACGTATTGAAATCTATTGAAATTTTGTATTCTTCTGTATTTGTATCCGGAAAAGAGCTTTGGCAGGTAATACTTATCATATCTCTGATTATTGCCATGTCACACGCACTTGATGATATAGGAGCAGATGTTGTCATAACAAAGCCATTATTGAGATTTCTAAGCTCTCCGAGTAAAACATTTTGGATCGTCGGCATAGTGATGATGGTTTTATCTTTTTTCTTGTGGCCATCACCTGCTGTTGGTTTAATAGGTGCTGTCTTAATCGGGCCTGTTTTGAAATCAGGCTTTGATGAATTGAGTTTTGCATCTTTAGTAACCATATTCGGCTTTGGAGCTGCTTTGTCAGGAGATTTTTTTATACAAGGTGTCCCATCTGTAACAGCTAAAACATTAGGAATACCTACATCAAAATTAATTTTAAGTAGCATACCAGTATGGGGTGTAACATCTCTTGCAACAATAATTTTCTTTTATTTTGTTACGATGAAAAAGTTAAAAAATAATAGAGGTAATAAAAAAATTTACGGAAGCAATTCAAGTGAAAAGAAAATATATAAAGAAAGTTACATTATTTCATTTGTCGCTGTACTCTTTTTTGCCATCGATACTTTTTTAATGTACATTTTAAAAATCAAAGGAAATGCAGCGACGGCATTGATCGGCGGCACTGCAATAATCGTGCTTATAGCATCAACAATCATACAAAAAGATTTCTTAAATAAGACAAGAGACTACTTGAAAAATGGTTTCTTGTCTGGAATCAAAACATTTGCTCCAATAATATTGATAAGTGCTTTTTTCTTTTTAGGAGAGTTGACAACTGCAAAAGAGGTCATAGGTCCAGATGCGAAAGGATATCTCATGGATCTCGGCATATACCTTTCAAAGCACATTCCTTTAAATAAATACACTGTAGCATTAATGCAGCTTTTGATAGGAATACTGACAGGGCTATCAGGCTCAGGATTTTCTGGACTACCTTTGGTAGGTGCACTTTCTAAAACTTTTGCCCATACACTTAATATAAATTCATCAATATTAGCTTCATTAGGTGAAATAACCTGTATATGGGTTGGTGGTGGCACCATAATACCTTGGAGCGTAGTACCTGTAACTGCAGTCATTAAGGTGGATCCTGATGCAATAGTCAAAAGAAATCTGCTTCCAGTAATCATAGGTTTGACTTGCGGCTACATAGCGACAGTATTGCTACTATAATCATAAAGGGTATCAATCAAGATACCCTTTATGATATTCCTCTCATTATGTAATCCATCACGTTGTTTTTCTCATTATCATTCATTTTCTCCCATGCTGCTTCAAAAATTATGCCAAGACCAGGTATGGCATTCTCCTCCTTTGCATCAACAGCTTCTTGTATAAATCCTTTAATATCGTCCCTTGAACGACTTTTTAAATTATCAAGGATAATCTTTCTTATATCCATTTCAATACCTCCTTCGTACTTATTATTCCAAATCAAATCAACAATATTAGTCATAAAAAAATAACCCCAATAGGGTTAAAAAGAAATTTTAAATAGATACTTTAAAATCAACAATACAACTATTCCTGGTATACCAAAAACACCTGCAACAAAGGCATTTACTATGTTTAAATGCAATGTTAAGCCAAAAATCGAGCCAAAAAAATTAAAAATCAAAAGAAAAATATAGCCAATTATAGAATTTATGACAAATTTAAAAAGTATTTTTATAGACTTTCCAAAAAGCCAAACGACAAACGCAAGTATTATGATTCCTATTGCAAACGAAAAAAAGCCTGGCAAAAGCACAAAACCACCTCACAACACAATTATACACCTATTATATCATATTAAAAATAGATTAGAACACATAAAGACATGTTGAATTAAACTTAAAGTTAATATAAAATTAAATAGTGTTTAACAAATAAATAGTAAGGAGTCGGTATCTTATGATTCTTTTAATCAAAGCATTTATACTTGGTATCGTAGAAGGCTTGACTGAATTTCTGCCTGTATCTTCAACAGGCCATCTGATCATCGTTGGTGATTTATTAAACTTTAAAGGTGCCTATGCCACAATGTTTGAAGTGGTCATACAACTAGGTGCTATACTTGCCATCGTATATTATTACAGAGAAAAAATATGGAATTCTCTTAAAAATTTAGCACCTAATAAATGGGGATTCAGATTATGGCTTAAGATCGTCATCGCTTTCATTCCATCAGCAATTTTAGGACTTCTGCTAAATGATTTTATCGATAAACATTTATTCTCACCTTTTACAGTATCAATAGCACTTGTGATAGGTGCAATAATGATGCTTATTGTAGAAAACGCATTTTCCAACTATAAAATCGATGACATGGATAAAGTAACTCCCAAAAAGTCGTTTTGGATTGGAGTTGCACAATGTATGTCCCTATTCCCCGGCATGTCAAGATCGGCATCGACGATTATGGGTGGAATGATGGCAGGACTATCAGTAAAGGCCGCTGCAGAGTTTTCATTTTTCCTGGCTATACCGACAATGTTTGGTGCTACAGTCGTATCACTTCATAAAGGAATAGCCACAATGACATCTATAGAGTGGGAAGCTTTAGCAGTAGGTTTTATAATGTCATTTATCGTTGCCTTGATAGTTGTCGACAAATTTCTGTCATACCTTAAAAGTCATCCATTAAGACCTTTCGCTTACTACAGATTGATAGTAGGAATAATCATGATAGGACTTGTGTTGACAAACATAGTAAAATAAGAATTTTTTAGCAGGCCAATATCTGGTCTGCTTTTAATTTATAATTCATCATAAGCCTTTGAATATACATCATAATCATTATCACTATAAAGGACAAATCTCACTTCTTTGATTTGACTTTTGTCAAGATAATCAGATACTGCCCTTAAAGCAATTTTTGCAGCCCTTTCAACAGGAAATCCATAAGCGCCTGTGCTTATAGACGGAAAGGCAATTGTCTTTAAATTGTATTTATCAGCTATTTTCAAACTCTCTATGTATGCGCTGGCTAATAAGTTGTCTTCGTCATTATCCCCATCTTTCCAAATTGGCCCAACTGCGTGTATAACGTAGCTTGCTTTTAGATTACCTCCGTGTGTTATTACAGCTTTTCCGGTTGGACAACCACCTTCTCTATCTCTTATTTCTCTACATTCTTCATCTATGACTTTCCCGCCAGCTCTATGTATAGCACCATCTACACCGCCACCACCTAAAAGGCCAGAATTGGCAGCATTTACAATTGCATCAACCTCTTGCTCTGTTATATCACCTTTAAGAAGCTTTATTTTTTCTTTCACACTATCACCTCGTCAATATTCACAATAAGCAAGTTTTGAAAATACATTCATAGTATACATGAAAAACTACTTTATATCAAGAAGCCAATTAAGGAATTTTACTGACAAGTCTTTGTTTTTAGAATTAGATAGCACAGCAATTATCTTGTCATGATAATCATATCCAATCCCATCTAAATATTTATTATCTTTGTCGAGATAAATGCCATATGTGCCAGCTTTGACATCTTTTGAAGCAGGAAGTTTCTCTGTGTCCAATCCACTTAAATCAAGATTTTTTACAGTGTCAAGATTTAAAAACGCTCCTTGATTTCCTAATGCATAAAAATTATCCTTGTCAAGCGCTATAACATCCACTTCTTCAGCAGAGATCTTAACCATAAGTTTTTGTACAGATGTGGGATCAAGCTGAAATTTTCCGTCACTGCCTTTTGTCAACATGTAAAATTCAACTAATGCTTGATTTTTCCCTTTATCAGTTCCTAAAAGTTCTTTTGTTATGGTATTCTGGAAATTCATCTCCTTATCAAAATTTATCGATGTTCCTATCATTGAGAAGTCAAAAACGTAATTTTTATTTGTCAAAATTGAATTGACAAATGATGCAACTATAGCTACAACGATAATCCCCACTATTATGTGTATCTTATAATAATCCCAAATGTACTCTATCTTTTCTTTTAATGTCATATCTTTCATCCACTTGTTTGATTTCATACCATGTCCTCCTGTAAAACTAATGTAGTTTTTTCTCTAAATCAATCAGTTTTGACGGATCATTAGTGATTATTCCATCAACACCCAATCGTATCATGTTTTTCATAAGTTCTTCATCATCAATCGTCCACGGAAACAATTGGACATTATTCGATTTGCACCCTTTCACAACCTCAGGTATTATATTTACATAAAATGGATGAAGCGAATATGCGTGCATCCTATTTGCAATATGCCACGGTTCAACAAGTCCACATTCATACAAAAGTCCAATGTTAAGCCTTGGTTCAATATCCTTCACTGTCTTTAAGCTATAATGATTAAATGATGATATTAAAACCAAATCCTCAAAATTATATTCAAATATACAGTTAACCAGTTTCTCTTCTATCCCTGGATATGATATCAAGCCACTTTTTATCTCTATGTTTACCAATATACTCTTATTTTCCAGTAGCTCAAAAACCTCTGTTAAAGTAGGTATCTTCTCATTCATATAACCTCTGCCAAATTTTATTCCCGCGCTTAGTCTTTTAAGCTCTTTCAATGTATAGTCTTTAACATATCCTATTCCGTCAGTCGTCCTATCTACTCGCTCATCGTGTATTACCACAAGATATCCGTCTTTGCTAAGCTGTACATCCAATTCTATTCCGTCTGAGCCTACATCAACGGCTCTCTTAAATGATGACAGCGTATTTTCCGGAGCATTTTTAGAATCACCGCGGTGTGCTATGACAAGCGTCTTTGAAATACTACCCCACCTTAAACATTTATTTTTGCATAATATGTTTTATCATCACAGTGAAGGAAGGTTATGTACACATTTCCTCCTTCTATATTTAAAACATCATGCTTAAAAAAGCCTATAGAGAGATTCTTATTTTTTTCAGAGTTAGACATACCAATTGCTGCCGGTAGATTGCGCTTTAACCATTCATCATTCCGCAACAATGATTTTACTTCATCTGGTACTTTTTTATCCTCTTTAAGGCAATCAGGATATGCCTTATTGTTAGTAGAGTACAAATAGTCAAACCTTAAATAATCTTTAAAATAATCAGTATCTACACCTCCCGAAAGGGCAAATCTATAAATAATATCAAATAAATCATTTAAAGAATGCTTTTTCCCATAAAATCCGTTTTCTTCCCAAAAACAATTCAAACGGCTGTACAATTCAAATGGATCTTTAAAAAAATCAAGCAAAAATCTTAATGACATTTTAAATTTCCCAGAATTGTAATACTTATCTAATAAGAAAGCGATATTTTTAAGCTCATACAGCTCCATGTAAGATATTGTATTGGTCATCAGAACTTCATACGGTGGATCACTTTTATATTTGATGCCATAGATATCTTTGTTTTTTCTAATTCTGGTCCCTTTTAGAAGCTTTAAAAAGCCCAACTGAATTTCATCAGGATTTAACTTATATACGTCGTTAAAAGATTTTACAATCGAATCAAAGTCATCGCCAGGCAATCCAGCGATTAGATCTACATGCACCTTTACACCTGCATTGATGATAAGTTTTATGCCATTTAATGCACCACTAACGTCTGGATTTCTCGACACGTTCTTTAAAGTTTCCTTGTTAGTCGTCTGTATGCCTACTTCAAATTGAATTCTGTCTTCTATGCCTTTTAAGCTATTTATAAATACTTCATTGACTAATTCAGGATTAACTTCACAATGAAATACTGTGTCGCTCCTCAAACCTCTTATTATGTCTAATATTTCTACCGCTCTTTTTATATTGCTGTCAAAAGATCTGTCAATAAGCTTTACAATTTTTGCGCCCATGTTTGTCAGCTTCTCTAAATCATCTCTGACTTTTTCAATGCTGGCATATCTCAACTTATTATCAAGAGATGATAAGCAATAAGAACATCTAAAAGGACACCCTCTGGATGTCTCATAATACACAAGCTTATTGGAAATATCCTCCCCATCATAAGGAAATGGAATATCATCCAAGCAAACATAATCAGTATTTTCTCTTGATATTACTTTTCCATCCTTCATATAACTTATGCCATTTAAGTCATACACATTTTCGCCATTATGGATTTTTTGTAGAAGATTCTTGAAAGTTGCTTCCCCTTCGCCTAACACAATAAAATCTGCAACACCAATTTTCAATAAATCATCTAAATCAAAAGATACTTCAGGTCCTCCAAGAACTATTAAAATATCTTTATTGACCTTTTTTATGTATTCACAAAGCTTCAGCACTTTATCTATATTCCATATATAGCACGAGAATCCAATGACATCAGGCCTTTTATTTAGGATATTATATAAAATTAAATCCAAATCATCATTTATGGTCATTTCTAAAAGCTGGATGTCCATAGAATTGCAATACAGCTTAATATTTCTTATGGCTAAATTTGTATGATAGTATTTAGCGTTTAATGCCACCAATAATGTCTTCATTATTGCACCTTCCAATGATAAATCTATCTTAATTATAGCACATACATGCCAAAATAAAGTAAAATAATTTTAAATCCATCTTTGCATATAATATAATATATTCATGGTAATAATCTGTAGAAAGAGGTGATTAGATTGTACGTAAAGTTTAATAAAATATGGTTTTTGCTGACGTTTGTCGCATTGTTATTTTCATCTTTGTACATATATTACACACTTACACCTAATATCGTATCTCAAGACGTATATAAATTTTTTTCACACTATACAGTAGAAAAATCTATCCCATACCACAAAGAAAATAGATTATTGTATATTTCTTCTTTTTTAGTTCAATTGATTTTTTTGCTTTGGTTTGTTTTTGGCGGACTCTCAATTAAATTATCAAAAATATGTGAAAGAATTAGTGGAAAGCATTATTATCTAAGTGTATTCATCTTTTTTCTATTATTGTGGATAATTTTAAAGTTGTTATCACTGCCATTTAGTTTCTATTCATACAGACTACAAGTAAAATGGGGATTCTCCGTGCAAACAATTCAATCATGGTGGTTAGATTACATTAAAAACTCGCTAATAGATATTGTTCTATCCAGCGTAGGAATAGTTTTGCTATTCTTTGCTATAAATAAATTTCAAAAAACTTGGTGGGTATATGCATCCATATTTCTTACTGCTATGTTATTTTTGCAAAATTTTATTTGGCCGTCTTTTATAGCACCTATGTTCAATAAATTTACACCTATTACAGATCCAACTATCCTTAGCATGGTAAATGACATATCAAAAAACGCAGGAATAAAAATTGACAGAGTCGAAGAAATGGATGCCAGCAGGCGAACGACACTTGCAAATGCATATTTCTATGGTTTTGGCAGCACAAGTAAAATAGTCCTTTACGATACGCTGCTAAAAAAATATCCGCAGAACGAAATAAAAGCTGTAATTGCCCACGAAGCCGCCCATTGGAAAGAAAATCACGTTTTAAAGAGCATAATAATTGGTTCATTTGGGATCTTTATAATATTCTTTATATTCAATATTCTTTTAAAAACGAGTATCATCAAAGCGCAAAGCCTCAGATATAGTCCCTATATAATCTCAGTGTTTTATCTTTTTATGTTGCTTGTCAATTTTGATACAAATCCAATTCAAAATTTTGTATCAAGGCAAATGGAAAGACAAGCTGATTTGCTTTCCGTCCAATACCTTCATGATAAAAATGCAGTGATCAAGTTGCAGGTAGATTTAGCAGAAAAAAGCTTATCCGATGTAGAACCTCCAAAATTCATCGAGTGGTTTTCTTATACGCACCCCAGTGCCATGAACAGAATAAGGACTGTTGAAAAATCTAAGATATAAAAACAAATTCCATATTAAGCAACAAAATAACCACTCCTTTAGTCGAGTGGTTAAGTAATTTCAAATATGTTTTTGTATTTTATATTGACCATTTTATTTTTTGTCCTGTGGATAACTCTTAAAACCCGCATGACTGTAAGTAATGGTCTGAGTGACTGGATTTGAACCAGCGACCTCCAGAACCCCATTCTGGCGCGCTACCAACTGCGCCACACCCAGACATCTTACAATAGTATTATAAAACGTAATGTTTAAAAAATCAAGTATCACAATATGATGCAGATTATGCCGCCACCTCCATCATTGACAATTCGCTCAAGCGTATCCCTTAGCCTCATGCTTACATTGTCTGGAATCTTGCCAAGCTTGTTTTGCATCCCTTCTTTTACAAGATCGCTTAGAGATTTCCCGAATATATTTGATTCCCAGATTTTATCCGGATCATTTTCAAACTGTTCTGTAATGTATTTAACGAAATCTTCACTTTGCTTTTCTGTGCCGACGATTGGCGATACTTCAGTTGTAACATCCGTTCTGAATATGTGAAGGGAAGGTGCAGATGCTTTAAGCCTTACAGCGAAGCTGCCACCCTGTCTTACTATCTCTGGCTTTTCAAATTCCATGTTATCTATGCTGGCAGGAACAACACCTACGCCTTTTTTCTTAGCATCTTCAATGGCATCCTTTAATTTATCGTACTCAGCCTTTGCGTATGATAACTCTTTCATCATTTTCATAAGATCTCTGTCACCGCGTATTTCAAGACCGCATTCATCACTTAATATTTTAAAGAAAAGGCCTTCCTTTGTCTTTGCTTCTATGTCCGCAATGCCTTCACCTGGATCTATCTTTTTAATCACTACATCAGCCATGTGTTCATTGGACTTTATGGCATCAACTGTCTTTTTTATATCCCTCAATCTAAATAACTCATCTATACTTTGTTTAACTGTACTCATTATGCTTTGTTTTAGCCAGTGCTCATTTTCAAGTACATCCACCCATCTTGGCAGATCAATATTAAGCTCTGTAATTGGAAATTCATAAAGCACTTTTTCAAGTATATTTTTAATATCAGCCATACTCATCTTAAGAACATTTACTACAACCACTGGCACGTCGTACTTCATTTCCATTTCTTTTGCTAATTTAACTGTGTCGGCGTCATCTGGATGTGTGGAATTCAGTAATATTATAAATGGTTTATGTATTTCTTTTAACTCTTTTACAACTCTTTCCTCTGATTCTACATAATTATCTCTTGGTATCTCTGTAATGCTGCCATCTGTCGTCACGACCAATCCAATTGTTGAATGGTCATTTATTACTTTTTTAGTTCCTATTTCAGCAGCTTCTTCAAATGGAATTTCATAGTCATACCATGGAGTAGTAACCATTCTCGGTTTATCGCCTTCTAAATATCCCATTGCACCTTTAACCATGTATCCTACGCAATCCACTAATCTTACACTGAAGCTGGTGTTTTCGTTTAGTGAAATTTCTACCGCTTTCTCCGGTACAAATTTAGGCTCCGTAGTCATTATTGTTTTACCTGCTGCGCTTTGAGGCAACTCATCCTGGACTCTCTCTTTAAGGTTTAAATTGTCGATATTCGGCAATACCAATATATCCATAAATCTCTTTATAAATGTTGATTTCCCAGTACGAACAGGACCTACGACGCCTATGTATATATCGCCTTCTGTTCTTTCTGCTATATCCTTATAAATATCGTAATTTTCCACATCATTTCCCTCCTTCTTAAAGATAAATATAGTTTTTATACTTTAACACTACATATATATGAGGGAAATAGACAATTATGAATAAAAAAGAGGACACAATTTTATATGCCCTCCATCTCATGCTTCTTATTGCGTGTCATCAATGAATATACAGCTTCCCTGGGATTTTTACCTTCAAATAGTATCGAATAAATTTCATTAGTTATTGGCATCTCAATGTTATGAATTTTAGAAAGTTCATAAGCTGATTTCGTCGTATTAACGCCTTCTACAACCATTCCGATTTCATTTAATGCTTCGTCTAATGATTTGCCTTGCCCTATTTTTATGCCAGCCTTTCTGTTGCGGGAATACATGCTTGTACATGTTACAATAAGATCTCCCATGCCTGTCAATCCCAAAAATGTAAGTGGATCGGAACCTAATGCAACGCCTAAACGAGTGATTTCAGCAAGTCCTCTTGTCATAAGTGCAGCCTTAGTATTATCCCCAAAACCAAGCCCGTCTGATATGCCAGCACCTAATGCAATGATATTTTTAAGAGATCCACCTAATTCAACACCTATCAAGTCTTTATTTATATACAACCTGAAATTTTCATCCATCATTACATCTTGCACATATTCACATGCATTTATATCGCTTGATGAAATAACACATGCTGTAGGTATGTGCCTACAGACTTCCTCTGCATGGCTTGGTCCAGAAAGCACAACAACTGGATTATCCACTATCTCTTGTATAACCTGAGACATCCTTTTTAAACTGGAAGTTTCAAGACCCTTTGCTAAATTTACAATTATTGCCGACTTGTCAATTAACCCTTTTATCATTTCTACCACATATCTTACTGCATGTGAGGGAACTGCTAAAACTATTATTTTCTTGTTTTTAACTGCATGACTCATGTCAGTAGTTATATCAATGCTTTTCGGCAATTTTGCATCAAGGTACTTTCTATTATAGCCCGTTTTTTTGATTTCTTCCATTTGCTTTTGATCCCTTGTCCACATGCAAACATTGTGATTCATAGAATCCAAATGAATCGCCATTGCTGTTCCCCAACTGCCTGCTCCTAATACTGCAATGTCCATTTGTAAATCCCTCTTTACTTTATATTTGTTTTTTGTCCAAATTTCGATTCAGTTCCATTGAGTAATCGTTTTATATTCGCTCTGTGCTGAAACACAGCCATTGATGTAATCAGTATTGCAAATACCAACATATTAGATGATTTGTAATAAATAATATTAAATAGTAGAAATGAAACTGCTCCTATTATAGAACCAAGCGAAACATATTTGCTGATAGTGATAATAGCAATTCCTATTATAAGCGACAAAACCGCAATGACAGGACTTATGGTTACAATAGCTCCAAAGCTTGTAGCTACTCCTTTACCACCTTTAAATCCCAAGAAAACAGGCCAATTGTGCCCCATCACTACTGCGATTCCTGCAACATAGCCACCTATATTCCCAGCAATAAACCTACCAAGAAGTACAGCTAAAACTCCTTTTAATACATCAAATAAAAATACAAAAAAAGCGACTTTAAATCCAAGAACCCTCATGACGTTTGTAGCCCCAGCATTTCCACTGCCGTACTTTCTTATATCGGTTTTTTTGATAAAATTAGTAAAAAAATAAGCACTGTTAAACGACCCAATTAAATAGGCAAGTATAGCGACTAATGCTATCTTCACCGTAGATTCACCTCCTTTACTTTTCGCCTTTTTTTCTAACTTCAATTTTTAATGGCACGCCTTCAAATCCAAAATTATCTCTCAGTGTATTCTCTATAAACCTCACATACGAAAAATGCATTATCTCTGGATCATTTACAAATACCGCAAACGATGGTGGCTTTATGCCAAATTGCGTCATGTAGTATACTTTTAATACGCGGCCTTTTTCTGCAGGTGGCGGATTTATAAGCAATGCTTCGCTTATCACATTGTTTAACGTACCAGTAGAAATCCTTTTATTGTACTCTCCCCAAACGCTATTTATTAGTTCAAAAAGCTTATTTAACCTTTGTCCGGTTTTAGCTGATATATACGTTATTGGAGCAAAACTCATAAAAGAAAACTTCTCCCTTATAAGCTTTGTATATTCATTTACGGTGCTATTATCTTTTTCAATGAGATCCCATTTGTTTACCGCAATTATCATTGCTTTATTCTGCTCAAAAGCATAACCGGCAATTTTGGTATCTTGCTCAGTAGGGCCTTCAGTAGCATCTATTACAAGAATGCATATGTCAGATCTATCAATTGCAGCTAAAGCCCTCAAAACGCTGTATCTTTCAATCTTATCCTCTATTCTTCCTTTTTTTCTCATGCCTGCCGTATCGATTATGACGTATTTTCTGTCATCTTTTTCAAAGTACGTGTCAAGAGCATCTCTTGTAGTACCAGGTATGTCGCTGACGATGGCCCTTTCTTCGCCCAATATCTTATTGACGAGAGAAGACTTCCCTACGTTTGGCTTCCCTATAAAAGATATTTTAATAGTTTCTTCATCGTATTCGTCTATATGATCAGGTATATTTTCAATGACTTCATCCAACAAATCTCCTATGCCTAATCCATTAGATGCTGATATTGCTATTGGCTCTCCAAATCCAAGTCGCATCGAATCATAATAGCTAATAGGCATTTCTTTAAAGTTGTCAACTTTGTTTAATACAAGCAAAACTTTCTTGCGAGATTTCCTCAACATAGCTGCTATATCCTCATCAACAGGACTTACGCCTTCTTTTCCATCAATTACAAATAAAATCAAATCAACCGTTTTTAAAGCAGCTTCAACTTGCATCTTTATTTTCGAAAAAAACTCATCTTCCGAATCTGGCTCAAGCCCTCCTGTGTCAACCAATATAAACCTTTTATCCATCCATTCCGTCTCAAAATAAATTCTATCTCTTGTTACACCAGGTTGATCTTCAACTATTGAAATGCGCTGTCCAGTTATCTTATTAAAAAGCGTCGATTTCCCAACATTTGGTCTACCTACAATTCCTACCATAGGATATGCCATCGTATCACCTTCCAATTATCTTTTGTATAAATTTTTTGCCATCTACTTCGGAAACTAATACTTTTGTATTAAGCTCCTTTTCCACATCATCTATTGTCACATCATCTAAAAATGAGTCAGTACCTTCTTTTATCATGGAATCGGGTATTATTAAAGTTTCACCATTTATTTTGCCTTTCAACTGATTTATAATATCGCCACCTGTTATAAGACCTGAAACAGTTATCTTTTTGCCAAAGAAATTATTAATTATTGGAACGACTTTAATATCTACACCTTTTTTATCTAGCATATAAACAAGTTCCTTAATAAATTTATATGCTGACACTCCCGTTATAACACAAAAACTATTTTTAGGCTTCACATCTCCAATTTTTTTGTAGTAATCTACAAACTGCTTTTTAAACATGGCCATAAGGCCTACACCATTTTCAATTTGCGGGAAATTCTCATACGCATTATAATCAGGTATGTCTACGTCTGCTAAAACGTAAAATTCATCCGCTGCAAATACAAATGATGTTTTTATATCGCTTTTCAATCTTTTCTGCCATTTAGATATTTTATCTAATACCTCTTGTGCCCCTTCTTTATCAAATGTTTTAAGCTCAAAAAGCCCTTCTCTATGGTCTGTAAGTCCAACAGGCACCACCGCAACTGATTTTACTCCTGGAAAAAGCCTTGACAGATCCTCAATAGTCTTATCAAGGATTTGCCCGTCGTTGAGACCAGGACACAAGACTACTTGGCAGTGTACTTCAATACCATTTTTAATAAGCTCTTTTATCTTGTCTAAAATCCCTCCGGCATTTGGGTTTCTCATCATCCTTTTGCGGATCTCATCGTCTGTAGCGTGAACAGACAAGTATATTGGAGACATCTTATAACTTATAATCCTGGAAAATTCTTCATCACTTACATTAGTAAGCGTCACAAAATTGCCTTGCAAAAAAGACAAGCGGTAATCATCATCTTTGAAAGCCAAACTATGCCTTACATTCTTAGGCAATTGATCAACAAAACAAAAAACACACTTATTCCTGCAGTGTTTTAGCTTATCTATGATCCCTGTCTCAAAAATAAGACCCAAGTCATCATCGTAATCTTTCTCAATCTCGTAAATATATTCCTCTCCATTTTCCTTTTTTATTAAAAGCTCTATATTTTCATTAGCTATTTGAAACTTATAATCTATTAAATCTGTTATTTCACTGCCATTTATCGATATAAGCGTATCACCTGGCTCAATCCCCAATTCATCAGCAATGCTATCTTTTAGTACATCTTTTATTTTATGGTATGCCATTTAATATCCTCCTACTAATCATCCAATAATATTATGAATTAATAGAAGGACTTAGTCAAGCTCTTTTAATCTGAACTTCACACTATTTACTATGTCTAAAAAGTTTTTGTACTTTTTTATTATTCCATAGACAGTAAAAGGTCTGCCAATAGATATCATTTTAAATCTTCTGGATGTCATGCCACCAAACTTCGTCATAAGTCCAATAGCTGGCAATGTATCAATAAGCATTATTTCTTCTTCATGTATTCCAGATTCCCTTAAAAAGCTTTTTACGGCCTTCATCATGATCTTTCTCCCGCTTTTGGCTCCAATTGCGTACACATCATTGTTAAATTCATCAACACCCATGTAAAATGGAATACCTATCTGATTACCTTCTGTCATATCATAATGAGGTAAAGACAGGAATTCTTCAAAAGCCGGAATCCTATCATTAGGAAGAAATCCAACGTGAATCGCTGCCGCCACAATTGATGAATGAGCACTTCCATAACAAACATAAGCTATAATCATGTTTTCTCCTCAGCACCATGTCTTTTAAATTCTTCAACTAAATTTTTAATTCCATCAAAACGCTTAATTAACCAATTGTATAAAATTTCATCAGAAATCTTTTTTAAAAGCACAATCTTTCTTATTGGAAAAATAAATTTAAGATATTTGGGTTCATACATGCTTGTATCGATAAATATTAATCTGTCATACTCCAAATTGTAAATCTTTCTAAGCCCTTCTAATGTCTTTTTTATGTTATCGCTAAAACTTTTCATGCCTATGACATAAACCTCATGTAAGTTTTCATCAAACCCTATGTATTTTAGTTCACCGTAGTCTAAGTCAAGCATTTCTGGCAAAGAAAATATAGTGTCTTTTGATACTTTATCTTTTAAATATCCTGTATGAATATACGCTGCAATGACCGATGAAAAACATCCGTAATAGCTGTAGTATACTATTTTCAGTTTTATCACCACACTATAAAAATGGTGCTTTACCGCACCGATCAGATTACTTCTTATCTCGATTGAAAATTCCTAAAAAACTGCTGAATTCTTTCTTTGTATAATCTTTTATCTTTGACATCATCTCTCGTCCACCTGTACTTAAAAACATAAATCCTACAATCGAAAAAACAGCTACACCTATAAGAATCCAAATTCCCCAACCTGCAGAATTGTTTTGTGACGTCGTTCCTTTTTGTGTATTAGTCAAGGTTCCAACTTGTTTCTTTTCATCTGCACCATATACAGCTTTGGTAAGAACGTCAGCCATAAATTTGGCTGATTCCTCTGCTCTTTGCCTTGTATGCGTATCTGTGCCAAATTCCAATAATAACGAATTAGGAGTTAAATCTTGATTGTAGTCACCGCTTCCATAAAAAATATCTTTTATCAAGTTAGGATATTCCTTGTCTGCTATTGCTTTTATTCGAAAAGCTAAATCTTGATTGGCTTTTAAATTTGCATTTGTTCTGCCTAAAACAAGTCTAACACCTGTCGCATTTGTGCCTGCTATTTTTCGTATATAATCTTGGTACGGTGCAGCATCCCTGTGTATATCAAGCAGCAAATCAGGTCTATCGTTTTTTAAAATTTTTAATGCACCAACGCGAGAGCGCCTATACGCCATTGCATCATGTGGCAAATAAAGTGTCTCATCAACAAATGTTTTTATACCCTTTTTCGACAGAGCATTGCTTAACGATGCATCAACTTTATATATGCCTCCATGTCCATAGATACTAGCAGTTCCATCCGTCGGTATATATGATTCATCGCTATGTGTAGAATACATTGCAATTTTTCTTTCGCCAGTTTTTTGAGCCATTGCTTGAGAAACTTCTTCTATGTTGACATCCGGAAGCTTTACCGTCTTTAAATACGTCGCATAAGCTTTGTCATTTTTTTCATCGACTTTTATTATCTTGTACATTTTATTGTCATGTGATAAATACATATCATTTACCTTTAAGTCCCAAGAAATCCTAAAAAGCACATTATTCGTCTTGTTCAGATATACCGTATAGTATCCACCGTCTTTACCGCTCCAATTATCGGCATTTATTTTTACAAATGAAAAAGACACGAATACAATCAATAGCATTAACGCAATCGCTTTTTTATTTCTCATCTGAATCATCACTGTCCTTTTTGCGATATTTTTCTCTAATAGCTTCAATATCGTCCTCGCTTAAAAGGCTGCTGGTTAAATGCGGTTCTGTACCCTTTTTTGATGTACCTCCTTGTATTTTTTCTCTTGTTTCACCAAGTATCTCAGAGAAAAATACGGCTACTATCATTGATATGACTACAGTATCAAATGCACCTGCCCCTCCTACAGAAATCGTACCCGGTCTTGCTAAAATTATATTTGTAATACCTTCTGCCAAGTCGCTTAAAATGACTCCCATAACACCGGCGATAAAAGCACACCTTCTTGATTTGCCAAACAAATAAGCGATCAAACCACTGATAATGCCATAAACATAGTTAGGCTCTATGAACATAGCTTCTGGTTCACTTGGCAGTAACTTTCCAGCCAAGTAAACAGCAGTTCCTGCCAATATAGATGACACTATAGCGTTTATCCTCTCAACGCCTCTTTCCGCTCTAATGAATAAATAGACTGCAACGGCTGCCGGTATCACAGCACCTCCTATGTTTATAGATATTTTTTTCCCCAGCGGTATATCTGGCAAAAATGTACCAACAATCATACCCATTATTATTATAAGAGCCCATGTATCTGTCATTTTCATCCTGTCTAAGACTCTATGAGCAAATCCAAACAGAACAAATAGGCCTGTTATGGATAATATTATGTAAGCAAGTGGCATTTAACATCACCTCGATTTATATCTTTTGCAGTATTAAAAAAAGTATACAAAAAAAACACCTAAAAAGGTGTTTTCTAATTTTATTCATTTAGGTCTATATGCTGCCCACTATCAAGGTATATTACCCATTCACATATATTTGTCGCATGATCTGCTATTCTCTCCAAGTAGCGTGCCACAAATAAAAACTGTGCAGCTTGATCGATGTTTTTTGGATCTTCTATCATATACGTAAGAAGCTCTCTAAAAATCTGCTTGTATAAACTGTCAACAATATCATCTTTTTGATTGATGGTCTTTGCTAATTCTGTATCTTGATTTACATAAGAGTCAAGAGACAGCTTAACCATCTCTCTCACGATATCGCTCATCCTTGGTATATCAATAAGAGGCTTAATATACGTCTGATGTGCTATCCTGATCGTGGTTTTTGCTATGTCTACCGCATGATCTGCCATTCTTTCCAAATCAGTGTTTATCTTTAGACCTGTAAGGACAATCCTAAGATCTTTTGCCAACGGTTGCTGTGTCAGAATTATCCTGGAGCATCTATCGTCAATTTCCACTTCTTTTTCATCTATCCTGTCATCTTGATCGATTACCTTCTGAGCCAGTTCTACATCATGGTTTATTAAAGATAATATGGAATTCCCGATAGCTTCTTCAACCATTGCACCCATCTTTAAGATATCGTAATGCAAATCCTCCAACTCTTTTTCAAAATGTGTCCTGTTCACAATAGCACCTCCTTTAACCAAATCTTCCTGTTATATAATCCTCTGTGCGCTTGTCACGTGGATTATAAAATATATCCTCAGTTTTTCCTGTCTCGATTATCTCGCCATTTAAGAAAAATGAAGTTGAGTCAGATACCCTTCCAGCCTGCTGCATATTGTGTGTCACTATAACTATAGTATATTTATTCTTCAATTGGTCGATTAATTCTTCTATCTTCATGGTTGAAATCGGATCGAGAGCAGATGTTGGCTCATCCATCAATATTATCTCTGGCTCAATAGCTAATGTCCTTGCTATGCACAATCTCTGCTGCTGACCACCTGATAAGCCTAATGCAGAATCATTAAGCCTATCCTTTACTTCATCCCAAAGGGCTGCATCTTTTAAACTTTTTTCAACTATCTCATTTAATATTTTCTTATTTTTCTGTCCGTGTATTCGCGGACCATATGCTATATTATCGTATATGGTCATTGGAAAAGGATTTGGCTTCTGAAACACCATCCCTACCCTTTTTCTAAGCTCTATCGCATCAACATCTTTGTATATATTTTGATTGTCTATCATGACAGTTCCTTTAATAGTCACACCATCTATAAGGTCATTCATCCTGTTCAATGTCCTTAAAAAAGTAGACTTCCCACAGCCAGATGGACCAATCAAAGCCATAACGCTGTTTTCTTCTACATCGATATTTATCTTTTTAAGAGCCTGCATCTGACCATAAAACAAATCAAGATCCCTTACTTCAATTTTTTTCATGAAAAAGGTTTCCCCTTTCTATAATAATTATATTGCATTACTTTCCGCCTGTCATCTTTTTATATAAAACATTACCAAGCCAACGAGCTAAAATGTTAAACACCAACACTATTATGAGAAGAACTGCCGCTGAACCATCAGCAATTTGCCTGGCATCTGGTGCAAGCCCTTCACTATTAACTTTCCAAATATATACAGCCAAAGTTTCGGCGGCTCTAAATGGATAAAATGGAGAACCTGGCACTAAAGGGTTTAAAACTTTAAAATTAAGCATAGGTGTACTCATACCAGCCGTGTATAAAAGTGCAGCAGCTTCTCCAAAAATCCTACCAGAAGTAAGTATTATGCCTGTCACAAGTCCTGGCAAAGCAGATGGAATAAGCACTTTTACTATCGTTTGCCACTTAGTAGCGCCTAATGCAAAACTTGCCTCTTTTAATGAAGATGAAACACTTTTTATGGCATCCTCACTGACTCTCGCCATAACAGGCAAATTTAATACAGTAAGGGCCAATGCACCTGACATCAAGGAATACCCCCAATGAAGCATATTCACAAAAATTAAAAGGCCAAATAATCCTACCACAATCGATGGCAATGACGACAACGTTTCTGTTGACAATCTAATTAACTCAGTTATTTTGCTGGGTCTTGCATACTCTGCCATGTAAAGTCCTGCACCAACTCCAATCGGAACTGAAATAATAAGCGTTATCACTAAAAGCAACAGTGAATTAAAAATCTGTGGAGCTATACCTCCACCTTTCTCCATGAATTTTGGAGGTGTCAATATAAAATGCAAATTTAATTCACTTCTACCTTGATACAATATATAACTTATAAGAGATAAAAGAAAAAGCACTATGACTCCTGCCACAACGTAAAAATATATAGTAGCCAGCTTATCGTAAAATTTTGATTTCATTTGTACATGCTCCTCCTGCCAACAAGCCTTATTATGAGAATAAATCCAAACGATATTAGCAGCAACAATAATGCCAAGGACCAAAGAGCATTATTCCAAGTTGAACCTGTCACCGTATTTGCCATATCCATAGTGATAATAGATGTAATCGTGGACATAGGCTGCAAGAACGACAAAGGAATCGCTGGGCTGTTTCCGATAACCATTTGAACTGCCAAAGCCTCGCCAAAAGCACGAGCTAATCCTAATACAACTGCTGTAAGTATGCCTGACTTTGCAGCAGGCAATATTACCCTTCTAATCGTCTGCCATCTCGTGGCTCCAAGCGCATAAGAAGCTTCCCGTATCTCCCAAGGCAATGACTTAATAGCATCCGTACTGACGCTTGTTATCGTCGGAAGTACCATTATCGTCAATACTAAAATACCAGCAAGCAGGCTAAAACCTAACCCGCCAATGTGCTTACTTATGAAGGGAACTAAAACGGTAAGTCCAATCCAACCGTATACGACAGAAGGGATGCCAACGAATATCTCCATCGCAGGTTGCAATAAGTTTTTTCCAAGTTTTTTTGCTATTTCAACCATAAAGATAGCTGCTGATATGCTAAGAGGTGTGCTTATCAAAATGGCAAAAACTGAAACAAATACCGAGCCCAGTATAAACTGAAGTGAACCTACAGCAGGCCCTCCTTGACTATTAGGTCTATAAGGTTTCCATGTGGTTCCAAAAAGAAATTCGCTTACAGAACGTTTATCAACAATAAACGTTGAAAGCCCTTTTGTTGCAACAAAGTAAAAAATAGAAACAGTGATGACTATCAATAAAAAAGCACAAATAAAAGCATACGTTTTTCCAATCTTGTCAAAAACCTTTCGTCTTTTGTCATACTTTTCAGACATTTTTTACCTCCTGATATGAATTTTCGACAATACTTTAATTATAATAGTAGCAAAGTACAATAATTTATTCATTAAGTTAGTGTAAAATTCATGTTAATTTTATGTTAAGTTTCTAATAAACTTTATTAAAATTAGAGCTAGTAATAAACTAGCTCCTCCTTAATAACACTTATCATCATTTTTACTTTAAAGTTACTTTCATGTCATTTATGTTTATAAAGCCAAGCTTCTCTGCAGGTCCTTTCTGTACTTCGTCAGACATCATAAAGTCTAAGAATGCCTTCACAACACCTTTAGGTTCGCCTTTTGTATACATGTGCTCATATGATGCTATTGGATAGGTGCCATTTATGACATTTTCTTTTGTTGGTGCGACACCATTGTATTTCAGCGTCTTCACAGTGTCATCTACGTAAGCAAAACCAACATAGCTTATTGCACCTTTCTTTTCAGCGACTGTCTTCTTCACCGTTCCATTTGAATCTTCTGTCAATGCTTCCCCCTGAACTTCATCTTTTCCACCTAATACTATCTTTTTAAAGGTAGCTCTTGTGCCTGAACTTGTAGGTCTATTTACTACAACAATAGGTTCGTCCTGTCCTCCAACTTCTTTCCAATTCTTTATCTTACCTGTAAAGATATCAACCAATTGCTGCTGCGTCAGATTATCTACCGTGACATCCTTATTAACAATAACCGCGAAACCTACAACCGCTACTTTGTGGTCTACTAATGATTTTGTATCAATACCTGATTTTTCTTCTGCATATATGTCTGAATCACCTATGTCCGCTGCACCTTGCGCTACCTGTGTCAAACCAGTACCACTTCCACCGCCTTGTACATTAATAGTGGCATTAGGATATTTTTGATTGAATAATGTTGCTGCTTGCTCTACTAAAGGCTGTAAAGCAGTAGAACCGACTGCTGTTGCAGTGCCAGAAATATCTTGACTGCTGGTTTGACTGCTATTAGATTGATTAGATGATCCAGAATTATTAGTATTTGGACCACATGCAGAAAACAAAAACACGCTTAAAACCATCAATACAGACAACAAAACTTTTGCTATTTTGCTCTTTGACATAATTGCACCTCCGTATTTTTTTTACAATTTCAGTATAGCAGTCTATTGTAAAGCCTGTATTAAGCCTGTGTTAAAATCATGTAAAATCATGTACTATTTTTGATCTTTAGGTAAAACAATAGCAAATTTTGTGCCTTTGCCGACTTCACTTTCAACAGTGATACTGCCTTTCATTGATTCTACAATGTGTTTTACTATTGCAAGGCCAAGTCCAGTACCGCCCAATTTTCTCGATCTTCCCTTATCAACCCGATAAAACCTCTCAAAGAGCCTTGGTATATTCTCCTTTGATATGCCTATACCACTGTCTTCTACTTCTATTACGATATTGTTTTCCATATCAGTTGTAGTGACTTTCACATATCCACCTTCAGGAGTATACTTTATTCCATTGTCAACAAGATTGATGATCATCTGTCTAAGTCTATCCTTACTGATCTTAATCACAACATCTTTGCAGTTTAAATCTTTTATAAGCTTTATATTTTTATCTTCAGCAGTCTTTTCCATGATGTAAAAAATTTCATTGATTTCTTCATCAATTACAATATCCTCTTTTACAAAACCTTCCTTCAAATTTTCTATCTCAGAAAGCGTCAAAATATCATTTATTAGCCTCGTAAGTCTTTCAGCTTCAAACTCGATGATCTCTAAAAACCTATCCCTTCGCTCAATATTATCAATTGCACCTTCCCTCAATGTCTCAATAAAACCTCTTATAGAAGTAAGTGGCGTCCTTAACTCATGTGATACATTTGCCACAAAATCGCTTCTGATTTTTTCTAACTTTCTGATTTCCGTTATATCATTTATTATGACAACAAACCCTAATTTTTTATGCGTGACTTGATGAACGATTGGACTGGAGTATATTTTTAGATGTTTGTTAAATGTGTCAATCTCAAAGTTATCTATATTATATCCCTTGTCTTTTATGATTTTTTCCAAAACATCGTGAAATTTGGAATTTCTAACAACATCCAATATGTGTTTTCCAACTGCATAATTGTCCTTGATGCCAAGCATTGTTCGAGCTGAATCGTTTATAAGCAAAATTCTCTCATTTTCATCAAAAGCTACGACGCCATTTACTAAACTTTTTAAAATAGCTTCCAACTTTGCATTTCTATCGTACAACTCGTCAATTGTTTCTTGAAGCTTGTCCGACATAGTATTTATGGCAAACGATAATTGACCAATCTCATCGATTGATTTTATCTCAATTCTGTGCTCATAATTGCCTTTCGTTATCTCTTTAGCAACATCGGTAATCTCATTTATAGGCTGAACAATGCCTTTTATTAACCTGTAACCAAAAAAATTGCTGACAATCAGCCCAAAAAGTATCCCGATTATAAGCCTTATCATTGACACTTTCCCAATAAAAAAAAATGATGTTGCCAAGATGCCTAAAAAACTTATGATAAAATAGCTGTAGTACAGTTTTTTAAACATCACTTTCACCTATATCCTTTAATTTGTACCCAATCCCACGTACTGTTTCAATGTATACTGGAAGTTTATCATCATCTTCTATCTTTTTTCTCAAATGTCGTATGTGGACATCCACAGTTCTTGTTTCGCCAGCGTATTCATATCCCCATACCTTGTCCAACAAATAATCTCGAGTCAAAACTTTGCCTCGATTTTTTGATAAAAGTTTTAAAAGCTCAAACTCTTTTAAAGTGAGATCAAGCAATTCATTGCCTTTATAAACCAAATGTTTTTCAGTATCTATCGTGATATCTCCAAACTTGATGATCTCATTATCTTCAGACTCATTTTTGGATCTTCTTAGCACTACTTTAATCCTTGCCAACAGCTCTCTTATGCTGAAAGGTTTTGTAATGTAGTCATCTGCCCCAAGTTCCAATCCTAATATCTTATCTACTTCTTCGCTCTTTGCAGTCAGCATAATTATAGGGATGTTTTTAAGATGTTCATCTGATTTTAACTTTTTACATACATCTATGCCATCTATATCGGGAAGCATCAAATCTAAAAGAACCAGATCGGGGTTTGTCTCTTTGCATTTTTCAAGGCCACCTTTGCCATTATCTGTTAAAACAACATTATATCCTTGTGCTTCTAAATTGTACCTTAACAACTCTAAAATATGGGCTTCATCTTCAATAACAAGAATTGTATGTGCCAAAATTGCACCTCCTAAGTACATCATGTACAAAATTAGAGCTTCATTTCTTCTCCTCGGTATCATTCAGCAATTTTTTTAGCTCGTCCATAAAAGTGTTTATGTCTTTAAATTGTCTGTAAACAGATGCAAATCTTACATACGCCACTTCGTCAACATTTTTAAGCTTTTCCATCACCATCTCTCCAATTTTAGCAGATGTGATTTCCTTTTCATAAGAATTGTAAATATCTCTTTCTATTTCATCCGTTAGCTCTTCTAATTTTTGAATAGGAACAGGCCTTTTTTCACAAGCTTTTATCATGCCTCTTAGTATTTTATCCCTGTCATAAGACTCTCTGCTTAAATCTTTCTTTATTACCAGAATAGGAACTTGCTCGACTTTTTCATAAGTAGTAAACCTTTTGCCGCAATTTATACATTCTCGCCTTCTTCTTATTGAAGTAGAATCATCGGTAGGTCGAGAATCAATCACTTTAGAATCTAAATAACCGCAAAAAGGACATTTCAAACATTATCATTCCTTTCGTCACAACCGATCAAAAAACTTTCTTCATCGACAATTGCTAATAAAATTATAATAAAATTGATGTAAATAGTCAAACTTGTGTTACATCTTCATTAATATCAATTAGTATAACATCTTCTCCTATTTTTTTTACAGATTGCCATGGTATGTACAAGTCCTGATCCTTTGCAAAAAGTCTAAATCCTTTTGTCTCGGCTGGTATTATAAATCCGTCTACTTTGCCTTCCTCCAAGTTTACTTCTATGTCAATTATATTGCCAAGCCTTTTGCCGGTTTTTACATCAATTACGTCTTTGTCTCTTAAATCTGATGTTTTAAACATTCCGATTCCCCCTTAAAATCTTTATACTAAAAATATATGCAGTTATTTTTATCAAATTACAATAGAAAAACTTGCCATAAGGCAAGTCATATATATTTTCTCATGTGGGATAATGCTGATTTTTCAAGTCTTGACACTTGAGCTTGTGATATACCAATCTCTTTCGCAACCTCCATTTGAGTTTTTCCTTCAAAGAAGCGCATCGTCAATATCATCTTTTCTCTGTCATTTAATTTCTTTATTGCCTCCTTTAATGCTATTTGTTCCAACCATACTTCATCTACGTTTTTTTCATCGCCAATCTGGTCCATCACGTATATTGCATCTCCGCCATCATGGTATATTGGTTCAAAAAGTGATACAGGATCTTGTATAGCATCAAGCGCAAAAACAACTTCTTCTCTCGGTATGTTTAATTCTTTCGCTATATCGCCAACAGTAGGTTCTTTCGAATTTTCATTGACAAGTTTATCTCTTACTTGCAAAGCCTTATATGCCACATCTCGTAATGATCTGCTAACTCTAATAGAATTGTTATCTCTTAAATACCGTCTGATCTCTCCAATGATCATTGGCACTGCATACGTTGAAAATTTCACGTTCTGATTTAAATCAAAATTATCTATCGCCTTAATCAAGCCTATACAGCCAACTTGAAACAAATCATCTACATACTCACCACGATTGTTAAATCTTTGTATAACGCTCAATACAAGTCTTAAATTTCCATTTATGAATTCTTCTCTGGCGCTTTTATCGCCATTTTTCATTCTTAAAAGAAGTTCCTTTTGCTTAGCTCCTTTTAGTACAGGTAACTTAGAAGTATTTACTCCGCAGATCTCTACTTTATTATTCATATGCCCATCCTCCAAATGTATTGGTTAATTTTAAGTATTACCTGCGGAGCAAATTTTATTCAATTTTAAACTAATCTATTTATTTCTTTTTTGAGTCTTTTTAATATCCTTTTTTCTAATCTTGAAATGTAGGACTGCGATATGCCTAATAGGTCGGCTACTTCCTTTTGAGTCATTTCTGTTCCACCGCTAAGTCCAAACCTCAATCCTATAATCCTTTTTTCTCTATCAGATAGCTTTTTCAATGCATTTGTCAACAACTGTTTGTCAACTTCGTCTTCAATGATTTTATACACCAGCTCATTGTCTGTACCTAAAATATCTGAGAGAAGAAGCTCATTCCCATCCCAATCAATATTCAGTGGTTCATCAAACGAAACCTCCATTCTGGTTTTGCTATTCCTCCTTAAATACATGAGTATTTCATTTTCTATGCACCTTGATGCATAAGTTGCCAGCTTTATCTTTTTGCGCGGATTGAACGTATTTATTGATTTAATAAGTCCAATGGTTCCTATAGAAATAAGATCTTCTATGCCCACTCCAGTATTCTCAAATTTTTTTGCAATATAAACTACAAGTCGCAAATTCCTCTCGATTAACATTGACTTAGCTTCATTATCACCTGATTCCATTTTCGCTATCAAAAACATTTCTTCTTCTGCCGAAAGAGGAGGAGGCAAAGCCTCACTGCCACCAACATAAAAGATCGAGTCTCGAATTTTCAGTTTTGTCAATACTTTTAGTATTGCCAACTGAATAGTTACTTTCACTTTTGTCTTAATATTCACCGCATCATCCCTCCATCAATTTAGCAATTCTGTACCTATAAGTGCTTCATAATCTGAAGTCTCATTCAACTTTTTAAAATATATTCCTACAATCGCATTTTTTTGCGATTTTCTATATCCCTCAACCACCAAATTGTCAGGTATAAATCCTATCAAAATCCCGCTGTCGTTTCCAATAGAATTAAAAGGCACTAATCTCAACCTTTTAAGCCATTTATCATCATCTACTACTTTAGTCATTTCAAATATAGATTCATTTCCCATAGAATCAAACACATTTTTTAATTTTTCTGGCAACAATTCTTTTACAGCTTCATATTCTACTATTGCAACAGGATAATTAGAAATAGGATCATGCAACGTATTGCCTGTATCTAATATCGCCCTTACATCTCTCCCTTTATTATCCATATCTATATGCAGCTTATACAAAATATTGCTTTCTATATTCTTTTTTGATATGTACCCCCAACCAATATAAGTTAAAAGTATTGCGAAAAATAGTGCTGCTATTATGATCTGTCTAATGCCTATATTCACGACGTAAATCAATGCAAAAGCTGTCCCACCTATTATAAATGAAACCAAATAAAAAATGCTTAAAACTCTTATAAATTCATGAAATCTGTTAAATCCAAATGCAATTGCCACCATTAAAATAGATATTATTATTTTAAATGTAAGTGAATAAATTATATTAGGCAAAGAAAAAAATATTAGAATTACATACAAAGCGCCTAAAGCGGACGAGAAAATTAACTTTGCATTATTAGTATTTGATCTGGAAAATCGCTTAGTCAAATATAAAATTATATAATTTATGATCAAGTTTTCGATAAAAATTACATCGGCGTACACTCCTATCACTCCAAATAACTTTAAAAACTACCTAAACTATGTATATTCATTCCGCAACCCTTTATTCCTATTATAATAAAAAAATATCGATAAAATTGTTATAATTTGGCATCAAATTTTCTCTGTTATCAATATTTTTTTAAAGAATTTTATACATTAATGTTAATTAATGTAGTTAAAAAGGCATTAAAAAACACCCTAATTAAAACATTAATTAAGGTGTTTCTATTTTTACTTTCTACCTCTTCTTAGGAAAGTAGGAATGTCGAGGTCGTCGTTGTCAAACTTTATAACCTCATTTATGTCTTTAACATCGCTTTGTTTTATAAGTTCCTTTTCTATTTTTGGTTTCTTTTCAGATTCAAATCTCTTTTCAAACCCTGTTGCAATCACTGTGATCCTAATCTGATCCTCTAAACTTTCATCAATGACTGCTCCAAATATGATATTTGCATCGGGATCCGCTGTTTCATATATGTAATTGGCTGCTTCATTAACCTCAAATATGCTTAAGTTAGTTCCACCGGCTATATTTAACAATATCCCTCTTGCACCTTCTATCGACGTCTCCAAAAGTGGACTTTGAACCGCTTGCTTTGCTGCTTCGGTGGCTTTATTTTCACCAGATGCTATTCCTATACCCATGTGTGCAAGACCTGTTTCCATCATGATGGTCTTTACATCAGCAAAATCAACATTGACAAGACCCGGGACAGCAATTAAGTCAGAAATACCTTGAACACCTTGCCTTAAGACATCATCTGCAATTTTAAACGCGTCTAACATTGATGTCTTCTTCTCTGCCACCTGCAACAGCCTATCATTTGGAATCGTGACAAGTGCGTCTACGTGTTTTTTTAATTCACTTATTCCCATTTCAGCGTGTGTCATTCTTTTTTTTCCTTCAAAAGTAAACGGCTTTGTGACAACTCCAACAGTCAAAATACCTAATTGTTTAGTTATCTCAGCTACTACAGGAGCAGCGCCTGTACCTGTACCACCACCCATACCTGCAGTAATGAACACCATATCAGCGCCGCTTATAATCTTTTCAATCTCATCTTTTGTCTCTTCCGCTGCTTTTTTGCCAATTTCAGGATTTGCACCTGCCCCAAGGCCTTTTGTCAGTTTGTCGCCAATCTGTATTTTTGTCTCAGCTTTTGACATGTAAAGTGCTTGCTTGTCCGTATTGATTGCAATGAACTCCACACCTTTAAGTCCTGCCTCAATCATCCTGTTTACAGCATTCCCACCACCACCACCGACGCCAATAACTTTAATATTTGCAAACTGCTCCATATCTGTTTCAATACCTATCATATAAGACCCTCCTCATATCATATCCAAAAATCATTAAACCAGTCTTTTATTTTTGACAATACCCCACTTTTCTTTTGATCCCTTTCTTTCGGAACCTCAACTTGCTTTTTATATAGATACTTTCGGTTTGCAAAAACATATTTGACGATTCCTACTGCAGTTGAATATACAGGCGTAGAAACTCCAATAGCATTAGGCAAACCCAATCTTACATTTTTACCCAAAATACTCTCTGCTAAATCAAGACTGCCTTTTATAAAAGATATTCCGCCTCCTGTTATTACAATATTTGTTGAAATCTGGTCTAAAACGTTAGAACCTCTCATTTCATCGTACACCATCGTCAAAATTTCATTTACTCTCGCTTCTATAATATCTATTATATCATTAAGTCTGGTATCTTGAGAACTATGATTTGCTATATTTGCTATTTTTACTGTCTCATCATTCTCTACCTTCACCACAGAACCATACTTCTTCTTTATAATTTCGGCTTCTTCAAAAGAAATCTTTAACCCGATTGACAAATCGTTGGTTATGTGATTTCCGCCAACAGGTATCATGCCTGTATATATTAAATTTCCAGACTTAAAGACTGCTATATCTGTTACACCAGCACCTATGTCGATAAGTGCTGCGCCCAGTTCTCTCTCATCTTTAGTCAATATTGCTTCTGCTGTAGCTAATGGCTCTACGATGATTCCCGACATGGTGTAACCAGCCTTTTTAACACATTTTTCCATATTCTGTACTGCTGTCAAGCTACCTGTTACAATCGCCGCGTCAACTTCCAACCTTATCCCTGCCATACCTACAGGGTCTTTAATTTCTCCATAACCATCTACTATGTATTCAATAGGGATAAGCTCAATTATCTGTTTATCAGATGGCAAAGCCATTATTTTAGCAGCTTGCAGCACTCTTTCCACATCTTGTGCTGTTATCTCTTTATCATCCCTTGTTACAGCTACAAGGCCTCTATTTCTGTATATTTCAGTAAGACCGCCGGGAATTTTAATATAAACCGATGTAACCTTTTGATTCGCCATTCTTTCAGCCTGTTCGACAGATTTTTTAATAGAAAAAGCAGTTGTCTCTATATCAACAACGACTCCTTTTTTCATGCCATTGCATGGATACATTCCAATGCCAATTATCCTCAGCTCTCCATTTTTGTCACATTGGCCAATTATAGTACATACTTTTGAGGTCCCAATATCAATACCTGTTATAATTTCATTCAATTAATTTTCCTCCCCTCGGAGCTTATTGTTTTTTAGAAAAATTATTTAAAATGTATCTCCGAATATAAGCAAAATTTGTAAACAATCTGCTGCCAAAAGCAAAAATCGCAGCCAAATAAATCGGAACTCCTAACACATCACCTATATAGGCTAAAACTGCAGCCAATATAGCATTTCCAAAAAAGCCTGAAATGAAAATAGCATTATTGAATTTATTTTCAAGGCTGGCACGAATTCCTCCAAAAACAGAATCTAGTGCAGCCAGTATGGCAACAGAAAGATATGAAGTATATGCAGGAGGCAAATTAATTGGCAAGAAAAAGCCGATTGCAAGTCCTAAAGCTAAACTTAAAATGATAATTAAAGCCATCAATTATTCCCTCCTTCATAAGGTTTCGCATATTTATACGTTAAAACACCGTCATATTTTTTGACTAATATTTTGTCAGAACGCTTAATGTTAACCTGAATTCCCCAGTTTGACAATGTATCGATAATTCCACCTTTAAGTCGCAATGCAGCTTCCAATGTATCTGGATTTCCAATGGCTTTCACCACATATGGAGGCGTAAATCTGACTGAATTAATATCGATAGTATTACCTATCATTCGTATCTCAGATGTCGCAACAAGTCTTTGGTCATTTATTGATATCGCTTCAGCTCCCGCTGCTCTAAGCTCATTAACTATATTTAGAAGGTCTTCATCGTGAACTAAAAAAGCATTCTGATCAGCACCGGGCTGAAGTTGTGTACTGCCGTCATTTATTGTAACTATGATGCCAGGTCCTTCAACATCAGAAAGCCCCGCTAATTCTTTATATTTGTCAAGGTCATCTTTAAGAGATTTTGTTACTGTGCTTGACTTAGCTGCAGAATTTTCATAATTTGATATTTTCGCTTCTAAATCATTTATTTGTTTTTTCAACTCATCTCTCTCTTTCTGAACTTGATTTAATTTACTTGTAAGTTCCTCTGCTCTTTGCACAGTCAAGCTATCACTGTTTTTCACATTTCTAAACTGTGTTGATATCATTATTCCAAGAACGACACATACAAAAGCAATAGAAACAAAAAAGCTCTTTTTCACTGCACTTCCTCCATTTCTTATGGCGTATAAATTGGATTCCCATTGCTTACTATAAGAATATTTCCGCTGTTATAGCCTTTTTTCTCTAAATCGTTCAATATCTTTTCAGAAAAATTTAATGAATAGCTTATGTCATCAACATTCTCCAACACTACATCTATTCCTGAATCCGTCTTTAATGTAATCTTTGAACCATTAACAATTATACTATTGTATATATTCTTATTATATATTAACGGCAATAGTTTTGCTATGTCCTTATTATTACTTAAATTGTTGATTTTGCTTCCTATCTCAAATTTTCCAACGTAGATTCCCTTTAATATTGGCAATTTATTGTTGTAATCACCTAACTGAACTGCGACACAGTCGGTATCTACATATAGAAATTTGTCTTTATAGCTTATTTGAACCGCCAATACCCTTTCATCTATTTTTATTTCGACTTTAGAAGGATAAATTATGTTAATAGACGCATCTTTAATGTATGGATCCTTCATAATGGATTTAATGACGGCTGATTTATTTATTTTCAGAGTATTGCTACCTATCTCTATCCCCGACAACCTTATGACATCGCTCTTATCTACTGATCTTGTCCCATAGACATATATGTTTTTTACATCAAATAATGATGTTTTAAATAAAATTATATAAAGTATAATTGCAAAAATAAACAAAAATACGATAAAAACGCTAAACCTCTTTTTCTTTTTATACTGCCTTTCTTCCATCATATACATCGCCTCTATCATATGCTTGTACAAATTTTAGATGATGTAAAACAGCATTGGCTGTTTTACATAGTCCTTTCTATGTCAGCACCAAGATTTTTTAAATTTTCGCTAAAATCTTCATATCCTCTATCAATATGTTCTATGTCTTCTACAATTGTAGTGCCAATAGCACCTAATCCGGCTAAGACCAGTGCTGCACCACCTCTTAAATCTTTTGCAACGACATTTGTTCCCGTAAGCTTGTCAACTCCTTTCACTACCGCAATTCGCCCATCTACTTTAATATCTGCACCCATTCTTACTAATTCCTCTGTATATTTAAACCTATTGTCAAAAATAGTCTCCGTAATTATAGATGTCCCATCCGCAGTAGCTAAAAGTGAAACCATTTGTGCCTGAAGATCCGTTGGAAAACCAGGATATGGGAGAGTTATTATCATGTCAACTGCCTTGGCTCTACCGGTAGAATTAAGTTTTATAAAGTCATTGCCATGTGATATTTTAAAACCACATTCATTTAGCTTTGACAAAAGAGAATCTACGTGTCTTTTAATCACATTTTTAAGAACTACCTCTCCTTTTGTAATAGCTGATGCAATAAGATAAGTCCCTGCAACTATCCTATCAGGTATTATTGTGTATTCCGTATCATGCAATTCTTTTACGCCTCGTATCACAATAGTATTTGTACCTGCACCTGAAATCTTGGCACCCATCGAATTTAGAAAATTTTGTAGATCCTCTATCTCCGGCTCTTTTGCAGCATTTCCTATAACTGTAGTTCCATCAGCCATGGATGCAGCCAACATTATATTTTCAGTTGCACCAACGCTGGGTATATCAAGATGTATTTCATTGCCGCAAATTGACTTGCTTTCACAATTGATAAATCCATACGATTCATCTATTGATATGCCAAGCTTTTTTAAACTTTTTAGGTGCAAGTCAATAGGCCTATGCCCTATGTCACATCCTCCTGGAAAGCTGATCTGAGCAACATTATTTCTTGCCACCAATGCTCCCATCAAAAAAATGGATGATCTCATTGCTCTCATTAATCTGTCTGGAATGTGGTAATCAATGATACCACTGGAATCTACTATAATGTCTGACCCATCAAATTCTACTGTACAGCCTAAGTGTCTTAATATTTCTATCATAGAATAAACATCTTTTAATCTTGGGCAAGAATGTAAAATACTTACACCTTTGTTTAATAGTGTTGCAGCAAGTATCGGCAATACAGAATTTTTCGCACCGTTTATCCGTACCTCACCTTTTAATCTATTTCCTCCTTTAATGACATATTTCATCCCATTCTATCACCTCCTGTTAAGCTGTACAATTCATAATATGCACCTATGCTTCAGGAGGTTACATCGCCTATTTTAGCTTACAAACAAGCCTATAAATTTCATTGGCAGCATCTATCTTTGATAACTTTTTTGCATTAGCTTTCATGGTTTTAAGCTTACTGGAGTCATTTACGATAGATAATATCTTTTTATGCAAAACATCTCCATTTAAGTCTTTTTCAAGAATCACCAAAGCTGCACCATTTTTTTCAAGAACTCTTGCATTGTACTCTTGATGATTGTGAGTAACATTTGGAGACGGAATTAAAATCGATGCAGTTGATGTGGCTAACAATTCTGCAAGTGTGATTGCACCTGATCTACACACAATTACATCTGCAATTGAATAGATATCACCCATTTCATAACAATACGGAATTATCTTAATATTTTCTCCTAATCTTATATCGTAATCTTTGATCATTTTTATTACACTGTCATACTGATTTTTTCCTGTTATCATGAGAACCTGAAATTCTTCTCTCGCCTTTTTTATCACTTCAACCATGTATTCATTAATTTTGGCAGCCCCTCTGCTACCTCCTACAGAAACCACTACTTTTTTCGTCTCATCTAAGCCCCATTTTCTCAATGCCTTTTTTCTATCTCCATTCAAAATCTCCATTCTAACGGGATTACCTGTCACAAAGATTTTGCCTTTATTTCGAAAGTACTTTTTTGACTCATCAAATGCAACGGCCACAATATCCACAAACCTTGAAAGTATCCTATTTGTAAGTCCCGGATAAGCATTTTGCTCATGAATAAGCGTTGGTATCTTCATAAGGGCTGCTGTCATGACTACAGGACCACACACATATCCCCCTGTTCCAATTACTACATCTGGTCTATAATCATTTATTATTTTTTTTGCATCTATCAAACCATCGAAAGCTATCTTAATAGTCTTTATCGTATCAACTGATAATTTTCGCTTAAATCCTTTTACCCTTATCGTTTTAAGGGTATAACCTGACTTTGGCACCAACTCTTTTTCAAGTCCATTTTCTGTTCCAACAAATAATATCTCTGCATCTTTTTCGTTTCGCATGATTTCATTTGCAATCGCCACTGCCGGATATATATGACCACCTGTACCGCCACCTGTCAATAAGTACCTCATTTCATCAACTCCTATCCATGTTTGCGTACCTTGATATATTCAATAATATGCCCATTGCAGCCATCATAAAGACTGTAGATGTCCCACCATAACTGATAAATGGCAAAGACACACCAGTAGCTGGCATTGATGAAGTTACAACTGCAACATTTATCAAAGTTTGAACGCCGATCACACCTACAATACCTGTAGCGATAAGGCATCCAAATACATCCGGAGCTTTTGCCGCAACTCTAAGGCCTCTTATTATAAGATACAGAAAAAGCAGCAGTATAGAAGCTGTTCCAATAAGGCCAAGCTCTTCACCGATTATTGAAAAAATAAAGTCGTTTTGTGGCATTGGCAGATACATAAACTTCTGACGACTTCTGCCTAAACCGACTCCAAAAAGCCCACCTGAACCTAAAGCATACAACGACTGTACAATTTGATAGCCATGCCCTTTTATGTCCTGCCAAGGATTTAAAAAAGTAAACACCCTTTGCCTTATGTACTTTATGCTGGTCACAACGATAATAGCTGCAGAGCCACCAACTCCAAACAACGTCGCCATAAATGATAATTTTGCACCCGCCACAAATAAAATTATTATGGAAATGATAAATATTGTACCAGCAGTGCTGAAATTTGGCTGCTTCATAATGAGTAAAAAGAATATTCCGGCAATCAATAGTACAGGAAGGACTCCCTTTTTAAAGCTTTTTGCATAATTAGGGTTATTATCAAAATATTTTGCAAAAAACAGTATTATGGCGTATTTAGCTATTTCTGACGGCTGCAGAGTGAATCCGCCTATTTCAATCCATCTGGTAGAATTGTACCTTGTACTTCCTATTCCTGGAATCAATACCACTATAAGTAAAATTATGGACAATATCAACAACCCATTTGACAGCTTCTTCAATTTATGATAATCAAAATTCATCATAAATGTCATAGCAAAGAAGCCGATAATTGCCCACAAAAGCTGACGCTTCAAAAAATAGAATGAATCATGGTACTGGTAATACGCATTTGCAGAGCTTGCGCTAAATACCATCACAACACCTATGGACACAAGAACCAATACAGAGATAAGTATATTGTAATCAACGGGATACTTTCGATTCACTGAGCCTACCCCCTCAAAGAATTTACTGCATCTTTAAAGAGTCTGCCTCTCTCTTCATAATTTCTAAACATATCCCAACTTGCACAAGCAGGCGATAAAAGCACATTGTCACCAGGTTTAGCCGCATTATAAGCAGCATAAACAGCATCATCTATGCTTTCTACAAATATAACATCATCTTCTGAATACCCTTCTTTTATAGCAGATTTATAGATTAAATCTTTTGTCTCGCCAAGCAGAATCAATTTTTTTACGCGACCTTTAAAAGAAGCAGTAAATTCATCAAAACTTACACCTTTGTCATATCCACCGGCAATCAATATGATAGGGCCTTTCATGGCTTCAATAGCTTTTATTGCCGCATCTGGATTTGTACCTTTTGAGTCATTGTAATATTTGACTCCATTTACGTTTCTTACAAATTCAATCCTATGCTCAACGCCTTTAAATGTCCTCAATGTTTCACTTATGACCTTAATATCAATTCCTGCCAAATAAGCCATTGTAGATGCTACCATGGCATTTTCTACATTGTGATTTCCTGGAATATATATGTCTTCAATGTCTATTATCGTACTTTTTTCTCCATTTGCAGAGATTATGATTTTTCCATTTTCAAGATACGTACCGTACTCTAAAGCTCTATTTCTGCTAAATGGAAAAACATTGCACTTGGCTTTTTTAAATAAAGAAGAAATATTTTTATCATCATAATTTAAGACAGTAAATTGATCAGCAGTTTGATTTTCAAAAATCCGCCCTTTGATTTCAATGTAGTTTTCCAATGTCTTGTGTCTATTCAAATGATCCGGGGTTATATTTATTATTGCGCTTATTACAGGTTTAAACTCCTTTATTGTTTCCAATTGAAAACTGCTTATTTCCGCTACAATGACATCCTCCGCATTAGCATTTATTGCTGCTTCAACAAGAGGATATCCTATGTTTCCTGCAACATATGTCTTTACACCTGACGCTTTAAATATTTCACCAAGCAGCGATGTTGTAGTAGTCTTTCCATTTGTACCAGTTATAGCGTATATAGGCGCTTTTGACAACCTATAAGCAAACTCCACCTCACCTATTACATCAATACCTTTTGATTTTGACAATACGACTATATCAGAATCCATAGAAATCCCAGGACTGACGACAACCATTTCTGTGCCATTTAAAAGTTCGTCTGTAACTTTTTTAAAGCAAAATATCACACCTTTTTCTTTAAACTCTTTTAAATCATCACCAAACTTATCTTCATTTTCTGAATCAAACACAAATATTTTAGCATTTAACATCAATAAGACCTTACACAGAGCTTTGCCACTTAACCCAAATCCTGCTACAACAACTTTTTTACCACAAAAGTCCATTTTTTCCTCCTGAATCATAAAAAAATTTTTCATTCTGATTTTTAGGATATATTTAACTTATTCCATAAAATGACACAAACACTGCTATCAAAGTTACCATCCAAAATAAAAACACGACTTTAGTCTCTGACCAACCAGAAAGCTCAAAATGATGATGGAGAGGGCTCATTTTAAATATCCTTTTACCTGTAAGTCTAAAGGATACAACCTGCATTATGACCGACAATGCTTCAGCGACATAGACAATTCCCACCACTACTAAAATAACAGGCAATTTAGTCATTGTTGCCAAAGCCGCTACAGCTCCACCAATTGCAAGTGAACCTGTATCTCCCATAAACACTTCAGCAGGGTATCTATTAAACTTCAAAAATCCAAGAAGTGCACCAGTAATTGCTGCACCAAACACAGTTAACGATGAATTGTTCATAAAAAAGCCTATTAAGGTAAAAAAAGCGGTAACCATAAAGGATACTCCTGATGCAAGCCCATCCAATCCATCCGTTAGATTAACACTATTTACAGTTCCAACAACTACAAACATTATAAACGGTATGTAAAAGTAGCCTAAATCAATTTCTCGCTTCAAAAATGGAACTATTACATCAGTGCCAACTATATTCTTCGAAAAATACGCAAACAAAATAGCTAATGCAAATTGACCTAAAAGCTTTTGCCTGGCAGTAAGACCCAGCGATCTTTTATACCTCACTTTCATGTAGTCATCCAAAAAGCCGATTATTCCATATCCTAATGTTATCGTGATTAACAAAGCCATGTATTTATCCCATTTTGAAAATACAATATCAGCAATGAGCAAAGAGATAATTATGATTATTCCACCCATTGTAGGTGTTCCAGCTTTTTTTAGATGCGTCTTAGGTCCATCGCTTCTTACACTTTGACCAAACTTTAATTTAGTTAGCCACGGAATAACAATAGGACCTAATACGACACAAATTAAAAAGGAAACAATTGTAGCAAATATCATCTTTTGTATCATTTATAAGCACTCTCCTGCAAAAATTTCACGATTTCCTCCATCTCCATCCCTCTTGAACCTTTAACTAAAAATATGTCACTTTCTTTCATAATATTTTTTATGACATCAATGGCTTCTGCATTATTAGCACATCTAAAGACATTATCATTGTTCATTCCTTTTTCTATTGCCCCATCAGCTATTTTTAAAGCATAATCTCCAACTGTTATAAGTACATCAATGTCATTTTCCTTCACGTACTCGCCAACCTCTCGATGTGCAATGTCTTTATACTGTCCTAACTCTAACATATTGCCTAAAACAGCTACTTTTCTTCTCTCTGTATATCCACCTAAAACTGACAAAGCAGCTTTCATAGATGAAGGATTTGCATTATACACATCGTTTATAATTTTAATACCTGCGACATCTATTATATTTAATCTCATAGCACTTGGTTGAAACTTAGCCAGTGCTTTCCTTATATCTTCTTTATTGACATCAAATTGGATTCCTATACAAATTGCCGCTAAAGAATTGTATATATTGTGTTTTCCAGGTACGTTTAATTCTACGTCTAATACATACCCATCTATCAAAACCTTGTATTTTGAAGATTCTTCATTTAATTCTATGTCAAAGGCCTTAATATCGCCATTATTTATGCCGTATGTCACAAATTTAGGACCTTTTTTTTCAAGCATTTTTATTAACATATCATCATCTGCATTAATTACGACTGTATCGCCATTTTTAAAATCTTCAATAAGTTCTGATTTTGCCTTTAATATATTTTCACGAGAACCTAATTTTTCAATGTGAGCAACTCCAATGTTTGTATATACCGCAACATTAGGAGATGCAATGTTTTTTAACCTTCTTATTTCGCCAAAACCGCTCATTCCCATTTCAACGACAGCCATATCATGATCATCATTAAGCGTAAATAAGGTAAGGGGCAAGCCGATCTCGTTGTTGAAATTTCCGATTGTCTTTAAGACATTGTACTTCATCGATAAAACATCGTAAATCATATCCTTAGTTGTAGTTTTTCCACTGCTGCCAGTTACAGCAATAAACGGAATATTGAATTTACTTCTATAATATTTAGCTATCCTGTGCAAAGCGTCTTTTGTATCTTCGACAAATATAATCGGTTTATTATCGTGCCTTATACAATTGGTAGACTCTGTAAGTGAGGCAGAACCTACATTTAAGGCATCATCTATGAATTTCTCTCCATTGAATCTTTCACCTTTTAAAGGTATAAACAAATCTCCAGGCTTAATTGTCCTCGAATCGGTACTTATACCGCTTACGCATATATTTATATCTCCAGATAGCAATTTCCCTTCTGTCGCATCTAATATCTCTTTAACTGTTAAAATCAACTTTTTCATCTCCATTTAATATATCTCTTACTATGTCTCTTTCATCAAAATCTATGACTTTGTCTTTCAATACTTGATATGTTTCATGACCTTTACCAGCTAAAATTACGACGTCATTGTCCTTCGCTATAGATAGTGCGTACTTTATAGCCTCTTTCCTATCTTCTATGATTGTGTAAGGACATTTTGTATTTTTAATGCCTTCTTCAATTTCTTGTATTATCTTAATAGGCTCCTCCGACCTTGGATTGTCCGAAGTTATAATTACAAAATCAGCATATTTGCCAGCGACTTCTCCCATTTTAGGGCGTTTGCCTTTATCTCTGTCACCTCCACAACCAAAAAGCAATATCTTTTTCCCAGTATTGTATTCACCAAATGCTTTCATCAAATTCTCAAGTCCGTCCGGAGTGTGGGCGTAGTCAATAACTACATTGTAAGGTACATCCAAATCAAGAACTTCAAATCTGCCTTTTATCTTGACATCCTTAAGAGCCATTTTCACAGACTGAAGCGGTATACCCAATATAAATGCTACTGAAATAGCCGCCAGTGAATTGTAAACACTAAATAGTCCCGGTATCTTTAAGGCTATTTCACTTTTTATATCTTCTATCTGAACGGTAAATTTCGCACCTTTAATATCGTTTTTGATATCTTTTGCCATTATGTATGCATAGTCTTTTATACCATATGTTACAACTTTAGCATTAGAATTCTCTATCATATACGAAGAATAATCATCATCTATGTTTATCACGCAAGCTGTCTTTGCCATTCTAAAAAGTTTAGCCTTTGCATTAGCATATTCATCCATCGTCTTATGAAAATCTAAATGGTCTTGGGTTAAATTCGTAAAAACAGCTATGTCAAATTTGCATTCATCTACTCTGTTTAACGCCAATGAATGTGAAGAAACTTCCATCACTACGTATTTCACACCTTCATCAACCATGAGCCTAAGGTATCGTTGAAGATCTAATGACTCTGGCGTAGTCCTCTCAGTTGGATAAACTTTATCGCCAATCATGTTGTGAATCGTTCCTATCAACCCGACTTTATTGTTCTGGCTTTCCAGTATGGACTTTATCATGTATGTGACAGAAGTTTTGCCGTTTGTTCCTGTCACGCCTATCATAAAAAGCTGCTTTGAAGGATCTCCATAATAATTTGATGCGATTTTAGCCAATGACTTCCTGGCATTTTCTACTTTTATGACGGTGATGTCTTTATCTATGCTTACTTCACGTTCAACTACAATGGCAACAGCTCCTCTTTCTACAGCATCATTTATGTAATCCGCGCCATCAAACTTAAATCCTTTGATTGCGACAAATAGCGAACCTTCTTTCGAATTTCTCGAATCATAGCAAATGCCTTTTACATCAACATCGATGTTGCCTTTAACCGTTGTATAATTTACATCCTTTAATATATCCACAAGTCTCATAATAGGCCTCCTAATTCATTATATACATTTAATAGTATAGCACAATTATGCAGTTTGCATATATCAAAAACTGCATATTGTGCTTGAATTAATTTTCCAGTGGCCTAAAGTCGACTTCAACAGTTGTTCCTTTATCAACTTTTTCACCTTTTTCTGGCTTCTGGCTTACAGCAATACCAGAACCATTGATTTTTATTTTCAGCCCTAAAGAGCTTAATATGTTACTCGCTTCTGTGATAGATTTTCCTTTTAGATCAGGAACATCAACCTTTCCGTTATTATTGTATTCATTTAAATACAAGACAATTTGCGAATCTTCTTCTACCATTGCCCCAGGTTTAGGCATTTGGTCTACAACTGTGTTTCCAGTTCCTTCGATGGAAAATTGCAGCTTATCTTTTAACAATGCATTTTGAGCCTCATTCAAGTTTAAATTCCTTACATCTGGAACTTTTACAAGAGGCTTCACTACAATGCCTTTTGGTTTTACATTTAAGTACGTCAAAGTATCATACAATATACTTCTTACTACAGGTCCTGCTAACGCACTACCAAAGTGGGTTTCGGCATTAGGTTCATCAATCACCACAAGCGCTATCACCTTTGGATCTTCTGCAGGTGCAAATCCCACGTATGAAGCCACGTATTTTCCAGGTGTATATTTTTCTGTAGTGCCTGTTTTTCCTCCAACATCATACCCTTCTATGTAACCTGCCTTACCTGTGCCTTCGGATACTACACTTTCAAGTATCTGCCTCATTGTAGCTGATGTCTTTTCGGATATCACTTGCCTTATTACGGTTGGTTTGAATTCTTTTATAGGTTTCCCATCAGAATCGACTATCTCTTTGACTATATGAGGCTCCATCAATTTCCCACCATTTACTATCGCTGAAACCGCTCGTATCATTTGAAGCGGTGTAACCGCAATACCCTGTCCGAATGAATTTGTAGCAAGCTCTACAGGACCTACATCTTTTTCTTTCATTACAAGGCCAGGTGCTTCTCCAGGCAATGTTATGCCGGTGGTTTCTCCAAAGCCAAATTCATGAATGTACTTGTACAATTTGTCTACTCCAAGCCTTTGGGCAACTGTCGCAAAAACAACGTTGCAGGAATTTTGGACTCCTTGTACAAATGTTTCGCTGTAATGTGTGGCCCAACAATTTATTCTCTGCCCTGCAACCATAATATATCCTGGATCATAAAATTGCTCATTTAACCCAACAACACCTTCCTCCAATGCTGCTGACGCTGTAACCGTCTTGAAAACTGAGCCGGGTTCGTAAGCATCCGATATAGCCTTATCTCGCCAATTTTTAAACCAATCGCTTTTGGAACCTGCAAATGGGTTGTTTGGATCGTAATCAGGTCTTGATGCCATGGCTAAAATATCACCTGTCTTAGGATCCATTACGATTGCAACAGCACCTTTTGTCGGCTTAGTATGTGCATACGCATCATCAAGAGCTTTCTCAGCAAAATGCTGTATGTTTGAATCAATCGTCAAAACGACATTGTAACCATCTATAGGTGGGATGTATTCTTCTTCACCATTCCCCATTTTCCTGCCCAATGCATCAACTGGCGACGAAATCCTTCCAGGTATTCCTCTTAAATAGCTGTCGTATACCGACTCGATTCCGTCCAGTCCTTGATTGTCTACACCTGTAAACCCAAGTATGTGGGAAGCTAAATTCTTCTCTGGATAATATCTTTTTGTATCTCCAGATATTACAATACAAGGTAGATTTAATTTTCTTATCTTGTTAGCCGTATCATCATCAATTCTCCTTGCAATCAATACCTCTTGTACATTCTTGTTGTTTATCTTTTTAAGGATATCTTCTTTGTCGATTTTTAAAATCTCAGACAGCTTTGACGCAATTTCATCTTTTTGGCTGTCTTTCACTTCTTTCGGTATTATGCTAACTTTATTAGAACTTGCGCTTTCAGCAAGTGCCTTTCCATTTCTGTCTAATATCAAGCCGCGTTTTGGCGTAACTGCAACGTCTAATGTCCACTGAGGTATGGCAAGCTTTTGAAATTCATCGCTTTTTACTATCTGTATCCAAAAAAGCCTAACAATGAGAACGCTAATAATAAGTATAGAAAAAAACAGCAAAAATAAAATTCTCTTTTTGGTAGAAATGCTTGGTGATATTTAAAATCCCTCCTATCTCACCAGCAGTCCCAAAATCCTTCCCCAAAAAGTCTTATTTTTGTTTTCATCATCTGTTTTTTTCTCAGCGACTTGATTTTGTTTGCCAACACTCATGTAGACTATCTGCCCTTTATCAGGCTCTACCATTCCTAACTGATTTTTCGCTATTTCTTCTATTCTCTGCAGATCGCTCATTGAAGCAATTTGGACTTCTAACTGCTGGTTTAACTTTTCTATTTCACTGGCTTTTGCCTCTACGCTGCTTAATGCAACAGATTTTTGATAGATCAACGCATACCTAAACAAAACGGTAAGGCTTAAAAATCCTACAAAAACTATTACTGCAAGGTTTTTAAGCTTCTTATTCTTTTTGGTTTTCTTTCCTTTATTTTCTTCATAATACGGCTTTAGATCATAATCGTAATTGTGCTTTTCTAATACCAATTTATTCTTCCCCCTTATACTTTAGAACAGCAACTTTTCTGCAACTCTTAGTTTTGCACTTCGAGATCTTGGGTTTACTTTTATTTCAACTTCACTTGGTACAATAGGTTTTTTAGTAATTATCTTTATTACTGGTTTTTTTCCACATGTACATGGCAAATTTTTAGGGCATGTACACGGATCTTCCAATTTCTTGTACGCATTTTTCACAATACGATCTTCCAATGAATGGAATGTTATGATTGCTATTCTTCCTCCAGGATTCATTACATCTACAAAGTCAGCAATAGCATCTCCAAGCCCTTTTAGCTCTTCATTGACTTCAATCCTTATGGCCTGAAATGTTCTTTTGGCAGGATGTGGTCCTGTCCTCCTTTTTGATGCAGGTATAGCTTTTTTTATTATGTCTACTAACTCAAATGTAGTTTTAATGGGTTTTCTCCTTCTCTCTTCAACGATAAACTTTGCAATTCGTTTAGCCCATAGTTCTTCACCGTAATCAGAAATTACCTTTGCAATTTCATCTTCTGAATAATTGTTTACAACATACTCTGCTGTAATGTCACTTTCTTTGTCCATCCTCATGTCAAGTGGGGCATCGTGCATGTAAGAAAATCCCCTTTGTGCCTCATCTAATTGATATGAAGATACGCCAAGGTCTAATAACGCCCCATCTATGCTCTCAATCCCACATTTTTTTAATATATCTTTTATATTCTTATAATTATCATGAATATACGTTGTATTATTGAAGTCTTTAAGCCTAATAGATGCAGCTTTTATGGCGTCCATGTCCCTGTCTATTGCGATTAATTTTCCTTTATCAAGCCGTCTTAATATCTCATATGAGTGACCGCCACCGCCTAAAGTTCCATCTACATAAATACCATCAGGTTTAATTTCTAAATATTCAATAGTCTCTTGCAACAACACACTTTCATGTTTGAAATCCATAAAAATCACCTTATATGTTTAAATCGTCTAAATGCTCTGCAACATCTTCAAAAGAAACATCAATATTATTTGAATATTCCATCCATACTTCTTTACTCCAAATCTCCACTCTTGACGATACCCCAATTATTATGACTTCTTTCTCAATTTTTGCATGTTCTCTCAAGATGTTCGGTATTAATACTCTTCCCTGCTTGTCTATTTCGCATTCAGTGGCACCTGCTAAGAAAAATCTGGTAAATGCTCTGGCATCTTTTCTGTTAAGTGGCAATGTCTTTAGCTTTGCCTCGATATTTGACCATTCTGACAATGAGTAAGCAAAAAGGCAATTGTCAAGCCCTCGCGTCAACACAAATTTATACCCCAGTTCGTCCCTGAACTTGGCAGGTATAAAAACTCTCCCTTTTTGATCTATTGTATGTTCATATTGCCCCATCAGCATACCGAACACCCATTTCTATTGCACTTCTAACCACTTTGCACCACTTTAAACCACTTATTATGTTTATTCTATATAAAACCCAAAAATCCTTCAACAAATTAAAAATTTTTTTCACAAAAAAAATAACGAGTATGGCTCGTTATCAAAAATTTTAACATATTATGGCTTTACAACAGATAATACACAGTTATCTTCATTAAAATGCGTCTTAAATCTATTTAGTACATCATCAGGAGTTATACCTTCTATAACAGATGTAAAATCCAAGATATTAATGTCTTTCATGTAGTATGATATAAAGTTGTGTGCAATACTTTCAACAGAATTAAATGATTTTACAAATCGGCCAAGTATCTTTTTCTTAATTCTATAGAAATCACCTTCATCCACTTTATTGATGGATGAAATTTTAGCTATAAGAGCCTTTTTCACAGCTTCAGGATCTACAGATTGACCACCTATTATAGAGTAACCATGATCTACTTCACCTACGTACTCTACATCAAAAGTTGTATCAATAAGTCCATCATTATAAAGTTTTTCATACAAGTCGGAGCTTCTACCGGCTAAAATCTCTAAGCAAATCTGTGTAGTTATGTCCTTTTTAAGTAATCTCTTTCCTCCATAACCTATGTCATTGTCTTTAAATCCAACATTAAATAGCGGCATCGAAACAGACATCTTTTGTTCCACGTAATTCTTGTTTATTTTAATCGGCTCATCAGGATAAATGCGCTTTATCTCTCCATTTCTTTTTTCTTTTTTAACACTATCATTTACGATTTCTGCAACTTTATCCACGTCCACATCGCCAACCGCAAACAACACCATGTTTGATGGATGGTAAAATGTATTGTAGCATTTATACAAGATGTCTTTGTCAATTCTTGATATAGATTCAATTGTACCTGCAATATCTATTTTTACAGGATGTTCGCGGTACAATCCACCTAACATATTGAAAAAGAGCCTCCAAGACGGATCGTCATCGTACATGCGAATTTCTTGAGCTATTATGCCTTTTTCCTTTTCTACATTTTCATCTGTAAAATAAGGCCTTTGGACAAAATCCAAAAGAAGTCTTAAATTGCTGTAAAAATTGTCTGTGCAAGAAAACAAATAAGCAGTAGTTGTAAAATTCGTATAAGCATTTGCAGAAGCCCCATTCTTAGAAAACTCTTCAAATACACTTCCACTTTCTTCCTCAAACATTTTATGCTCCAAAAAATGTGCAATACCATCCGGCACATGTGTAGGTTCACTTTCACCAGGAATTATAAATTCTCTATCGTTAGAACCATAATGGGTTGCAAACATGGCATACTGCTTTATAAAGCCTTTCTTAGGCATTACGAAGACATTTAATCCACTTTCATGTTCATATTTGTACATTTTTTCTTTTATCAAGTCATTAAATATTTCCATCATTTCATATCACTCCTCATTTTTTGTCATGAAATAGACAGTATCCAATTGCAGCTTTTTAGATACATCCACGATATCATTTATTGTAACTTTTTTTACCTTATTTATAAAATCGTCTATACTGTAATTTGTATGTGAAAGTTTTTGTGATAAGTAAAAATCCGCCAGTTGTGTTCCACTGTCTTTTATTGAATTAAACGACGTAATCAAAGCTTTCACAGCGGAATCAATTTCATAATCAGATATATTACCTGATTTTATCTCCTCTACTTGCTTTTGTATTATCTCCAATGCTTTTTCGTAATTTTCAATTTCAATGCCTGACATTATAAGCATTAATCCTTTAAATCTTTCTAACCTTGTCTGTGCATAATATGCAAGGCTTTCTCTTTCTCTAACATTCATAAAAAGCTTGGAAAACGGTCCTCCTCCCAAAACGCTGCTTAATACTAAAAGAGAAAAATACTCCTCATCCCATGGATTTACGTTTGTTCTGTATCCTAAAGTAAGTTTCCCTTGAGTAACATCAAGTTTATCTTCTACATATTTTACCTTATTGATCTTTCTTAATATAGGCGTATCTGGAATCACATCTACATTCGTTCTCTCTACTTTAAAATAGTTATTGAATAACTCTTTCACATTGTCTACATCCACATTGCCTACGACAAATATATCTATTGGAAGCCTTTTAATTGCTTTTTTATAATACTCATAAAGATTTTTTTCATCTATTTTATCTACGTCATCTACATTTCCAAGCTCATAAATTGAGTAATCTTCGTCTTTACACATTTCTTCTATACACCTTTCAACGGCGTATTTAGTCTTTTCATTTACGCGGGAATTGATAATATTCTTCTGCTTTTCTTTCTCTTGTTGCACATACGTTTGTTCAAAACCATCATTTGATATTAATGGATTCAAAAGTATGTCTGATATGAACTTAACGCTTTCTTCCAATATATCTTCCTTTAAATATGTACTATCTACAATTTCCATCTTAAACTGTGCAATCTGCCGCTCACCTTTTTTATAAACCGAATAAGCAAACGTAGCACCGTAAAGATCTTCTAAATGCTTTGTTATATCCTTATACGTTTTAAAGCTAAAGCTCCCTCTCCTTAGAACTGATGGCAGCAATGCAAATTTTGCCGTTTCATCGCTTAATTTATTGCTTATGTACACATTAATTGTTACCGTTTTAAACTTATTAAGTTTATTGACATAGAGTTCAATACCACTCGCAATGTTTTCCTTTATAATGGACATATTTTTCACTCCTTCTATAATAATCCAATTGACCTAATTATATTTAAAAACTACAAATATGTCAACAAAACATAAACCCGGGTTTCCCCAGGTTTATATTATGCACTTGGCGTTATCCTTTTTAGTATCTCTGTTATCTGTTTAGTAAACTCAGATAATGGTCTTCCGGCTGCTATTCCTTTTGCTATATTGTTTATCCTTGTATATAAATCAGGATCAGATGTTACAGACACATTCTTTATACCTTTATCAGTATATCTCACTGTCTTCTCTACTTTTTTCTTAACCTGTGTCTCATGTGTACCTTGGACACTGGCTTTCATGTCAATACCTACAATAGCAGTATTTCCGGATATAACTACAGTAGCCTTGTTTACTTCAGGAAGTTTTGCCACATTGCTGGCTATTTTTGCTGCTCTAACGCTTTGCGGAACCGGCTTTTTCGCTGGAGTCGGTGTAGTAGGTGCAGGTGTTGTTGGAGTTGGTGTTGTCGGCACTCTTGACGGTGCAGGAGTAGTCATTCCTGGTGACGGAGCTGGTGTCGTCCTAGGCGTCGTAGGAGTATATCTTGTTGGTGATGGCTTTTTAGATGCTTTGCAACCCGTCAAAGATATAGACAATGCCATTATCAATGCTAAAAGTATTGAAAAAATTTTTTTGCTATTTTTCAATTCAAACACCTCCAATCAATATTTTGCTCAGATGAAGTCAATTTATTACAATATTCAATGTAAATTATATCCAACATCTCAGTTTGAAGTTTTAGAGTTTTTCATATATAATCTATTTGATGTATTTAGAAAAATTTTTTGATTTTAAAAAGCGGAGGAATACAGATGGAAATAGGAATAGTTGGTCTACCTAATGTTGGAAAAAGCACGATTTTTAATGCAATAACACAAGCAGGCGCCGAATGTGCAAATTATCCTTTCTGTACGATAGAGCCTAATGTAGGAATCGTATCTGTACCCGATAAAAGACTTAATGAATTAGCAAACATTGTAAATCCTCAAAAGATAATACCTGCCACGATAAAATTTGTCGATATAGCAGGATTGGTAAAGGGTGCCAGCAAAGGCGAAGGCTTAGGCAATAAATTTTTATCACACATAAGAGAAGTTGATGCAATATTAAATGTGGTAAGGTGCTTTGATGATAGCAACATAACTCACGTTGAAGGCAGTATTGATCCAATAAGAGACATCGAAATAATAACGTTAGAGCTTATACTGGCTGATTTGGAAGTTGTTGAAAAGCGAATTGCAAAGACTTCCAAATACGCTAAAAACGATAAAACTGCTGCATTCGAATTGAATGTATTGGAGAAAATCAAAAAGACATTAGATGATGGTAAGCCTATCCGCACAATGGACTTTGATGATGAGGAATTATCCTTTGTAAATCAACTTATGCTTCTTACATCAAAGCCTGTAATGTATGCAGCTAATATATCAGAAGACGATCTTATATCTAAAAGCGAAAATGAGTATGTTAAGAAGCTTAAAGATTTTGCAAAAAATGAGAAATCTGATGTTATTGTAATATCAGCAAAAATAGAAGAAGAACTTTCGTCACTTCCAGATGAAGAAAAATATGAATTGCTTTCCGAATACGGTTTAGAAGAACCTGGATTAAATAACATAATCCGTCATGGGTACTCTCTTTTAGGACTTATTACATTTTTTACAGCAGGTCCAAAGGAAGTAAGAGCCTGGACTATTAAACGAGGTACAAAGGCACCACAGGCTGCCGGAAAAATACACTCAGATTTTGAGAAAGGTTTTATACGTGCTGAAGTAATATCGTATAAAGATTACGTTGAATCAGGTGGAGAAACTCCAGCAAAAGAAAAAGGATTGATGAGGTTAGAAGGAAAAGATTACGTCGTGGAAGATGGCGATATAATAGTATTCAGATTTAACGTATAAAATCCCATAGACTTATGCCTATGGGATTTTTTAGCTTTTTATCTTTATCTCATCTATTTCAAGACTGTTAATAAATTGTTCATAGTCTAATTCTTTTTCGCCTTTAATGACATCATCTAAATCCGGCTTTATAATAGGATGTTTCGGAACGAATATGGTGCAGCAGTCTTCATACGGCCTTATAGATATGTCGTACGTCCCGATTTTCTTAGAAATCTCTACAATTTCACTCTTATCCATTCCTATAAGTGGTCTAAACACTGGCATGTGTGTCACTGCATTTGTGCAGTACAAGCTTTCTATGGTTTGGCTGGCAACTTGTCCTAAGCTTTCACCTGTTATAAGCGCTTTTGCACCGTACTTAAGAGCAATATTTTCTGCGACTCTCATCATCATTCTTCTCATTATAATAGTAGTCAATTTTGGAGGACACTTATCGTATATGGCAAGTTGAAAATCTGTAAAATTCACCACATGTAAATATACATCTTGTCCATACTCTGAAAGTTTTTTGCACAAATCAATTACTTTGTCCTTTGCACGCTCCTGCGTATATGGTGGACTGTGAAAATACACTGCTTCTATCTTTACTCCTCTTTTCATCATCATCCATGCTGCGACGGGGCTATCAATTCCACCTGATAATAAAACCACAGCTTTCCCATTTGTGCCTATAGGCATTCCTCCAATTCCATCTACGGTATCAGAGTACAAATACGCCTTCTCCCTTATTTCCACATTTAATACCACATCAGGATTGTGCACATCAACATGAACACCATCAATGTTTTTAAGTATTTCACTTCCAATCATTCTACTTAATTCAATGCTTTCATAAGGAAATGATTTATTAGGTCTCCTAGTCTCCACTTTAAAACTTTTATTTGAATGATGCCTCATAATCTCAATTGCCGAGTCGTATATCGCATTAAGGTCCAATTCTACTTTTTTAGCTATTGTTATTCCAACTATTCCAAATACCTTTTTAAGTTTGTCAATAGCTTCTTTTGCATTGTTGCTTGTTTCTACGTATATCCTCCCATGTGTCTTTTCAACTTTTACTCCATCAAAGTTTTTTAAAGCTTCTTTAATGTTTCTAACAAGTTTATTTTCAAAAAAAGCTCTATTGTCGCCTTTTAAAGCTAACTCACCATACTTTATAAGAATAACTTCCATTTTTACCTCCTTTTGTATCTCCTTAAAAATTTCACTTTCTCCTTTAATACATCAACCGTATAATCTATTTCTTCATCTGTATTAAATACACTTAAGGAAAACCTAATAGCACCTTCTATATATTCGCTACTTAATCCAATAGCCTTTAATACATGGCTTTCAGTATTTTTATGGGATGAACAAGCAGAACCAGTTGACACATATATACCCTTGTCTTCCAAAGCATGAAGCAATACTTCACCTCTTACACCTAAAAAAGATACATTTAATATTTGCGGTGCACCATCATCGATGTCAGGGCCATTTAAGTGAATATCAGGAATCTCGTTTTTTATACCATCGTACAATTTTCTCTTTAATGTTTTAAGTTTAGCCTCGTATTCAAGAAAATTATCATTTATCAATAGACATGCTTCTCCAAGTCCTACGATGCCTGGCATGTTTTCAGTTCCTGACCTTAAATTGGCTTCCTGCCCTCCACCGTACAAAATAGGTTTAATTTTAGTCCCTTTTTTTACGTATAGAGCTCCTATGCCCTTTGGCCCATGCATTTTATGGCCGCTTAAAGACAAAAGGTCTATGTTAATATTCCTTAAATCAATATTAATTTTTCCAATTGCCTGTACACCATCAACATGAAAATAAAATTTATCTTTCATTTGTTTTAATTTGGCAATCTCATCCAATGGTTCTATAGTGCCTATCTCATTGTTGACAGCCATTATAGACATCAAAATCGTCCTGTCATTTATGACATTTTTTAACTCATCTAAGTCTACATATCCTTGTTTATCTACATTGAGATAAGTGACATCAAAACCTTCTTCTTCAAGCTGCTTCATGACATTCAATACAGATGGATGCTCAATCTTTGTGGTTATCAGATGATTGCCATATCGCTTCATGCTATGTACAATGCCGCGTATAGCCAAATTATTTGATTCAGTTCCACCTGATGTGAAAAATACTTCATCTGATGCACCCCCCAATAATTTCGCTACATCTTCTCTTGACTTAGACAATATCTTTTCTGCATTATATCCTTTACGATGTACCGACGATGGATTGCCATATTCGACTTCCATTACTTCAACCATTTTTTCAGCTACTTCTCTACGAACTTTCGTCGTGGCGCTATTGTCAAGATATACCTCCATACATATCAGTCCTCACATTTTTATGTAATTCAAATATATTATATGTTAATGATGATATATATTTCAACAAAAATTTAGGGCCCAATAGATGGACCCATCATTTTTAAAACTCCTAAGCTTCTTTAAACGATGTTTCACTTGACTCATCTTCACCGTGATCAACATGAAAATCGACGTCATCAGTATCAAATTGGCTGATTCTGTCTTTTATGTTTTTATGGTAAGATGAATCACCAAATTTATTGACAGCCAATTTTGCTTGATTTACGTTGTTATTTATTACTCCTGCACCACCAATACAACCTCCAACACAAGCCATGCCTTCTATAAAATTGTTTGGCAATTTGCCAGCTTTCATTATTTTCAATGTCTTGTTGCATTCATCAAGTCCATTGCATACTACAGGGTTTACTTCAACATCTGCGCCTATTTCTTTAACGGCTTCAACTACAGCCTCTAAGACTCCTCCCGATCTTGCAAACTTTCTTCCAAAAAGCGTAGCATCATCCACTTCCACATCTGGCTGTTCTTTCATGTCTATTTTTGCCGCATCTAATACAGCAACCATCTCTTCAAATGTCATGGCAAAATCCGTTATACCCTTTACGTCATCTCTCATGACTTCCGATTTCTTTGCAGTACATGGACCTATGAATACTGTCACTGCCATAGGATCGTGTTTTTTAATGTATTTTGATATAGCTGTCATTGGAGATACAGTTGTCGATATGTTTTGCGATAGCTCAGGATAGCTTTTCTTTATGTGTGCCACAAAGGCAGGACAACATGAACTTGTCATGACTTTTATGTCTTTTATTTTATGGCTAAATTCTTTTGCCTCTTCCATAGCTACAAAATCTGCCCCAAGAGCAACTTCAATCACATCGACAAAACCAAATTCTTTCAAAGCAGATTTTATCTGCCCCACTGTTACATCTTTAAATTGAGATGCTATGGCTGGCGCTACCAACGCATAAACTTTTTTCCCACTCTTAATCGCCCTTATAATGTCAACAATATAAGACTTGTCTGTTATAGCTCCAAATGGACATGCCACTGTACAAGCACCACATGAAGTACACTTTTCGTAATTTATGGCAGCTTTCAATTCTTCATCCATAGTTATGGCTTTTGCTGAACAAGATCTAATGCATGGCCTCAAATTGTCAGAAATTGCATTGTATGGGCACGCATCTTTGCATCTACCACATTCTATGCACTTGTCATAATCGATGTTTGCCTTTTTGTTGATTATCGTTATGGCACCTTTTGGACATACCTCTGTACACCTGTGAGTAATACACCCTCTACAAGCTTCAGTGACACGATACCTTTTAATTGGACATTCTTCACAGGCAATATCTAAAACCTGAATTATTGGCTCTTCTCCGTCCACTGCGTGTTTCATAGTACGCTTTAAATTTTTCCCCATAGCAACTTTGGTTCTTTGTTCAATTATAGCTCTTTCTTTATACACACAACACCTAAATCTCGGTTTAGTTCCCGGTATTATCTCATAAGGTATTTCGTCGTATTCATCTTCAAGCCTATCTTCAAGAGTCAATTTCGCAACGTTGTAAAGTACCTCGTACTTTAACATCTGAACATCTGTGTTAAACTTAAACAAGGCAATCTATCCTTTCTAAAAATAATTTACTTCCACATTTTTATTTAATATCTCTAATAAGTTTATAAGCTCTTCCACAATCCTGACCTTTATTCTAAGATCAGATGGAAAATCAGGATTTTGATGGGCACTGTTTACAGCCTGACCCACTAAGAAATTTACGTCAGTAGCGTAATTTAAAATCTTAAACAACCGAGTTGCAGCATCTTTTCTTGAAAATCTCAATAAGTTTGAATCTTTATTCTCAATATATTCTTTGAAAATTTCAACAGTCTTTCTTAAAGTCAATACACCTTCTGTCACCAAATCAATTCCATCAATGTGTGCATAAGGTGGTATGTCAGGATCAATATACTCTGTAGATGTGATCACATCTTTATTTAAAATCCTGCTTACAATTTTTGCAGCAGTACCGCCACATACCACCTTTAATCCTTCACTTTTCATGAGTTTTTTCACAACCCATTCATCCATATTTTTCAAAACCGGTGGTCCTACCATTACTGTAACTTTTTTCGATTCGTTAACTTTTATCACTATTGCAGTTGTATCATCACCTGGTTTATTCTTGTACAAATTATTGCAGGTTGTTATAAGCTGTGAGCAAATATCTGATGCATCGCTGTAGACTTCCAATATTTTTGATAAATATTGCTTGACATTATCCCACTGCCAGCCGAGATTTAATATTCCTCCTACACCTGCATGGATTACTCCGTCAGATACAACTATCAGTGAATCGTTCAAATCCAATTTGAAGCTGCTTTCAAAGATTTTCTTGTCACCTATTTCAACACAATTTCTGTCAATCTTCTTATACACACCATTCTTAAAATAAAACACAGATGGATTGTCATATTCAACCAGATGAGCATTATTGCCACATATAGAGACAACAGTAAATGTAGAATATGCTATATTCCTCTCTTTGCATATTGGCAATGTTTCAGCCACTGTTTCTACCACATCTTTTAGTTCAGAACCCATATCCAGCATTTTTGACACTATTCGTACTGTCAAAGTAGATAAAATGTTCGCCTTAACACCACTTCCAAGTCCATCTGCCATAACTGCCATTACATAATCTTTTTTTCTTATTATTTGAACACTATCTCCGCACAACTCTTCATCATACTTATTCAATGATGCATGTGCAATATCGATGTAATGACTCATTCATCATCACCTTGATTTAACAGCATATCTTTCATTTTGGTCAGTATGACTTTTGTCTCCGCGGTTGTTTCCCCTAACAAGCTGGCTATCTCTTGTGCAACTTTCATCTGTCTATCTATCACTTGCTGTGCTAACTGGTAGTTTTCCTTTTTAAGTTTTGAGAAACTTTCCTTTTGTTTCTCCATTTTCGTTATATCTGTAAAAATCCCAATGGCAATTTTATACTCTTCTAAATAGTAGATGCTTTCCAATGCTATGATTCCGTAATTTTTAAATGATACTTTCTTGTTGAAAATGCTTTTCTTATTTTCAATAACCTCTACAAAATCAGATATATCAAAGATCAACGATAGATCTTCACCTTTAACCATTGATGAATTCACTAAGAACATCTTCTCAAATGCTCTGTTCATATCTTGAATTTCATACTCGTTATTGACCGCAATTATGGCATTGGGAGTAGAGCTTATTATGATATTGGACAATGTTTCGGCCCTCCCCCTCATGTATGGCAAGCACATATAAGGTTCTGCCATTCCATTAAAGACTGCTATGGCCTTTTCCCTACAAGTGTCATAGCCACATGCACCGCAATTCAATTCATCTTCAGGTGAAAACTTGCCAATTTTCGATAGTATCTCTTTTATCTCGCTCTCGCTTGGCATCTTCCATTTATCGCTTAAATCAATAAACTTTCGACTTAAATCTAAAGAAAAATCGCTAAAGTCGCTGAAATCATCGTTAACTCTCTCCTTCACGCGAGAATAGCTTATAACTTCTTCCTTTCTTTTTGCAATTCCACTTTTTAACTTTCCAAATGCGGGACCATTGATACAACCGCCATCGCAAGCATTAGCTTCTATCCAATACCCATGTAAATTGCCATATCTTAAATCATTCAAAAGATCTTTGACATTCTCTATCGATGACACAGAGACAACCTTTCTTAAATTCAAATCAACATCCATGCAATCAATTGTTTTTCCTTCAATTGGATACAATTTGTACTGCTCTTCGACATCAACATCTTCCAAATAATCTTCCATATATTCAAAATCTACTTCATCTGTACCAAGCAAATTCATTACTTCTTCAAATGTCAATACAGCATCTATAGCTCCCTCACAACTAAAATCATTCATCTCAGCTTTTTTAGCGAGACACGGACCTATAAATACAACTTTCATGCTTTCACCGTACATGATTTTTATAGCCCTTCCAACAGCTACCATCGGTGATACGACTGGTACAAGGCAATTTATAAGATCTGGATAGTATTTTTCAACCAAATAATTTACGGATGGGCATGAAGTAGTGATTAAATTGTCATATTTCAAATCATTATAATACTTTTCATACTCCTTAGATATAAGCATAGCACCTACTGAGGTCTCAACTATCATTTCGGCTCCTAAACTTTTTAAAGCCTTCAAGAATTTTAAAGCATTATTATGCCCAACAAGTGCAGGATACGATGGAGCTACAGTGAAAACAACTTTTTCACCCCGATTTAAAAATGATTGCACTATTTCTACATCTGATCTAACTGTCTTCGCATTCTGAGGACAGATATTTAAACATCTTCCACATGCTATGCACCTGTATTCTATGATTTCAGCTTGTTCATTATTAACTTTTATCGCTTTTACTGGGCAGTATCTAATGCATTTATAGCAGTTTCTGCAATTGGCTTCTTTGAAATTAATGACACTCATTTTAGTTCACCTAAAACATATTCTTTAAAAAATTTTTCTACGTTATTAGGTTTAACTGATAAACACTTTCCATCATCAATTTTTACAGAAACCGCCCTTAAACAATTGCCCATGCAAAAATCAGCTTTTAATTCTACTTTGTCCTCAATACCGTAATTTTTAATCATTTCTTTTAATTTGTTTATAACATCGTAGGAACCTTTCAAGTGGCATGAACTACCTACGCAAACAGTAATAACCATAAAAATCACCCGTATACTGTATACAATTATTTTATTACATAAAAGAAAGCGTGTAAATAATAGTTAATTTATTAACAATTAGCGTTAAAAAATTAAAAAATTAGTCTTCCTCCCTTGATTCTTCAATCAACTTTTTTAATTTTCGTCCTCTTTCATTGACATCCAATGAAATATCAATAGCATCTTCTTCAGCAATATTACTAGGAAGATACTTTGTGGGAATATTTATCTTCCTGTCATCATCAAGAACAACTATAGCTACGTCATCTTCTATCTTCTCTACAATACCATGTATTCTCACATAAAACACCTTCTTTTTATTAATTATACACCCTTCTATTTCCATTATCAACATAGAGAAGGGTCTTTTCTGACCCTATTTTACTGCCAAATATTGCTCATTTTAAAAATTTAACTAATAAATCAACAACACTTTGAAGTTCCTCATAAGTTATCTTTCCATCTTCATTTGCAAGAAAGCACTGTTCAGCATGTTCATTTATGATTGACAATCCAACTTTTTCTAAAGAAGCTCTCACCGCTGCTATTTGAAGCAAAATGTTAGAACATCCTTTGTCTTCTTCCACCATTTTTTCGATTCCAGCTATATGCCCCTTTATGGTTTTTAATCTTAAAAGTACATCATCTTTTATACTTTTGGTCATAGCCATCACCTTTCAATTGTATTTTATAACTTTATCTAATTTTTCAAAAATTATGCTCATTTCTTTTTTAAAAAGTTCTTTCCAGTCAAACGTTTTAGCAAATTCCCTTCCGTTTCGTCCGTATATACTCATTTTATCATAATTTTCTATCAAATCTATAGCTTTTTCAACAAAATCCGATACATTGTACTCTATAGTTATACCACAATCATTTTCTTTAATCAATTTCCCTAAATCGCCAATGTCTGTTGCTATCACAGGAAGGCCAGATGCCATGTATTCTACAGCTTTAAGTGGAAAAGAATATTTTATTAGTTCCGTTGGAAAAAGCGTACAAAGTCCAATATCAGCTTTATTAAAATACAGCGGCAAATCGCTATACTTTACTTTTCCCAAAAAATGTACAACATCATTTACTTTGCAATCTCTCGACAATTTCCTAAGAACATGTTCATATTTTCCCTTCCCAAGTATCATCATCGAAACGTCATATTCTCGCCTTAAGATAGGAAGGGCTTTTATAGGCATCTCAACGCCTGACCAATGCTCTAATGAACCGCTAAATACAATGACTATTCCTTGATGTTTTTCCTTTCTGCCATTAAACAGTTCATAATTGACACCATTTGGTATGTAATATGGTGTAATGCCTGTCATGTTTTTTCTCAATTCTATCAAATGTTGATTTACAGAAAATGTAACATCAGAATTTTCAATGCAATATTTCTCCATGTTTTTTGTCCTCTCATAAATGTCCTCATATTCAAAAAACGCAGGAAAATAGTCGATATCTTCATAAGCCAAAAAACTTATTTTCCCAGCCTTCAGAAGTTCTACAGCAGTCAAACCTGCCCATGGACCTTGTGCAATACATATATCGTATTTAGAAGAATCAAGTTCAACGTATTTTTTATACAAAATCATCGGGCTAAAAAGACTTGCAAACTTAACAGGTATTCCTATATAAGTAATCGTACCTTCTTGCTTTTTTAATACCCCAAGATCGTCATACCTACAAAATACTACCGTCAAGTCATATTTGTCTTTTAAGTAATCTATCAAGTGATGACTTCTCTGCGGAAGTGAATTTAAAATATCGATAAATGTCATAAATAAAATTTTCATAAAAATCCTCCTATCATTGTTAATCGAGTAGGAGGCGGTGACTAACCGCCGTCCTCTCACACCACCGTACGTACCGTTCGGTATACGGCGGTTCATTAAGATTTAATGTACGATTAGATACCTTTTTGATAAACTTCTATAACCTATGTCTTCGAAGTATTTATTTGTAAGAGTCATATTGAGTATTTGGCTATTGGATATTCTCCAGTAGCCTTTCCTCGTATTGGCGTATGCCCAGGCTTTTTGTTTTTCTACTCCTAATTTTATCAGATTGTCATACTTTGTTTTTGTCTTCTTCCATTGCTTCCATATACATGCTCTTAGTCTACGCCTTATCCATTCGTCAAGAGCTTTCATTATTCCTTTCGCATCTGCTAATCCAAAATAGTTAACCCATCCTGTCGTTATCTGATTCAATCTACGTATTCTGTATTCCATGCTTATTCCCTTGTTTCGATTGGTTATTTCTCTTACTTTTTCCTTAAACCTTTTGATGGATTTTTCATGAATCCTTATTCTTACTTCGTTTTCTTTTGTATAAAACGAAAATCCTAAGAATTTTCTTTTCCATGGTCTATCTACAGCACTTTTTGTTTCATTGACTTTTAGTTTTAATTTGGTTTCTATGAATTTCTTTATGCTTTTCATTACTCTGTTTCCTGCTGACCTGCTTTTTACGTATATGTTGCAATCATCTGCATATCGACAGAATTTATGTCCTCTTCTTTCTAGTTCTTTGTCTAGTTCATCTAACATTATGTTTGCTAGTAGCGGACTTAATGGCCCTCCTTGTGGTGTCCCTTCTTCTGTTGCTACTTTGATTCCATTTATCATTACTCCTGATTCTAAGTATCTTCGTATTAGCTTCAGTACTCGTTTGTCTCCTATCCGCTTTTCTAATTTGGACATTAGTATGTCGTGGTTTACTCTGTCAAAGAACTTTTCTAAGTCTATATCTACTACCCATGTGCATCCTTCGTTTATATATACTTCTGCGGCTATTACTGCGTCTTTTGCACTGCGTCTAGGTCTGAAACCATAACTGTTATCAGAGAATGTATGGTCGTATATTCCACTTAGTATTTGGGCTATTGCTTGTTGTATTAGTCTGTCTAGTACTGTAGGTATCCCTAGTAGTCTTGTTCCTCCATCTGGTTTTGGTATTTCTACTCTCAACACTGGTTGTGGTTTATATTTTCCTTCCAGTAATTGTTGCTTTATGGTCGGCCAGTTTTCTTTGAGATACGGTAGAAGTTCATCTACTTCCATCCCATCGACTCCATGGCTTCCTTTATTTGCAACTACTCGTTTGTATGCTTCTTTCATGTTTTCTCGGTCTAGTATCATTTCAAGCATATTACTGGTGTATCTTTGTACATTGTTTCTTCTATCTTTTGACGCCGATGATATACTATGCACTTCCGCTCTCTCTTGAAATTCCATTTCTTGATTGAGCGGATAGCCTCTTTGTTGAGTTGTCTGCAGTCTCTGCATATCTTTCGAGTTCATAAGATTTCCAAAACCTCCTAATGTTCGGTCCTTCCTTATCTATTCATGACTAGATAAGTACTATGACCTCTGCTGACTTCTCAAGGTTCAGCCATACATCACTGCATGGGTTGTCATTTCAGAGTTCACTTTAATGACTTATCCTTGAGACCTCCCCGGGTAAGAACGATAACCTTCATCTCGTCTATCTGCCAGATTTACTGTATGGGGTTCGGGTAGTGTTGGACTTCGTTTTGTTCAGCAAACTCGTCCGCCCCAATTCAGCCTCTTATCTGGTTCGTATTCCTCAGACCGAGATTTTGCCTACCGCTTCCTTCAGATTCCACCTCACGATGGACACCCTTGCGGTTCAGCTAGTGGTTCCCACTACCAAGCCCACAGCGGACTTTCACCGCCAAGTTATCGCCCATGCCGGGCGCACTGAGAAAAGCCAGCTTATGCTGGCTTTTCATATTTTTAATATGGTGAATATGGGGCTTTCTGCGGAGGAAATATAGGTGGGAATGGTCTCTGCATGAATTCATCACATACATTTGTCGGAAACTCCTCGCACTCAGGTGGTACTGGGCAGAATCCATACGAAGGTATCAATAATTGCACATCCATAGCAGATTTTATGATGATCCATACACCTATGATTACCTCTAATGTTGTTGGTGTTCCAACATTGACTCTACCAAATAAGCACTCTGCAACAGCCTCAAACTTCATGATAGCAATAGTAGGTTCTGGCACGTACAATACTATATCCTTATTAAACGTAGTTGTTAGTCCTGTCAATGTTTGAATATCGCCAGATGTATTTGTAATCACTACATCATATGTTACTTGGAATGTAGCCTGCACTCTTGCAAATCCAGGTCTTTCAGGAATAGGTGTAAGTGTAAATCCTGGAGGTGATACAAGTGTAACAGTCACATTTTCACAGCGTCCAAATGTTGGGTTTGTAATAGTAGGCACAAATGGAACTGGTGGTATGCTGTCTAAACACAATCTCTGTGAGCATGAATCGTATATCTTTGTAACTTCTATGCAAGTTATCTCTGTTGGTTCAGGAAGCTGACCTGGCTCTACTGGACCTGGTCCTACTTCTTGTTCTCCAATCAGCTTTTTAGCAAATGCCATTTTATTTCCCCCTTACGACTAAATTTTTGTTTAATTTGATTTTGCATATTTCTAGTTACAATATACGTAATAACCATAATATTTGTTACAAATAAAGAATATAATTTTAAATGAAAGGAGGTATTTTATGGACAAGGTGCTATTAAATTTTAAAGGCAAGGTGTACAAATTTTCATCAAATCGGAACTCTATTTTGTTAAATATAGCTGGTGAAAATTCGGATGAAATAAGCCTTATAGACAATACAATAAGCGATTTCGATGTTGGATTAAACTCGGATGAAATTTTAATCACATATTTTAGCAAAGAGCAAAACATAGTTTTAGCACATTTAAATGATGATAACAAAATAATCAAAAAGATTTTGTACCATTATAATGACAAATCATTTTTTGCAGATAACTTCAGATTAATAATATTTGGTGGAACATTACATCTATTTTTTATAGAGCATAATCTATCAACACCCAAAAAATTGATTCTAAAGCATTTTGTACTCAATAAGACTTTCAAAGTTAATGACGTAGCTGTCATTTACAACAGCCAAATTAAGCCTTTCTACAGTGTAGCATCTGATAAATTCGGAATTATGCACTTAGTTTATGTCACAACCGAAAACACTCAAAAAATATACTATACAACGTATTTAAATGATACGTGGACTTTAAAGACTACAATTTCTGAAGCCATATCGCTTGAATATCCGAACATATCCATCGATGACAAACGAAACATTCATATATGCTGGGTTGAGGAAAACATAATAAAAGAACTAAAGTATAGAAAAAAAGTCGATGGTGGATGGCCAAAAGGATCGTGGGACAAGAAAATCACTTTGTCATTTTCAGATGCAATTTTGTGGCCTTGCTTTAACATAATAGACACCACTATATGGTGTACATGGATTCAACAAGACACTTTTTACAGCGCTGTATCATCAGACGGCGGCAATAGTTTCTGCAAGCCTTTTAAATTAGCTGAAAAGCCTTCGTCATATGAATTTGTAAAAAAAGTGGAAGATTCAATAGAAAAATTCACATTTTTAGATGATAACGGATTAGAGCTTCCTTTTAATAGAGTTAAAGATATCATATCATATGATAAAGATAATTACTTCACATTTTATATAAAAGAAGTCCAAGAATACTTAAGCACACTATCTAAAAAAATAGAAAACCTCCAAAAGGAGAAAGTACATTTAGAGAGAAATCTAAATCAAAAAAGCTATGAAATCGCACTTAAAAACAGAAATATTGAAGAACTTAAAGAAAATTTGAAGAAATATTATGAAGAAAGAATGAAGTACACTTCAAAAATTGACAATCTTAATTCTGTTTACAACAATGTCCTTTTGGAAAACGAAAAATTAAAAAAGCAGGTAAAAGATCTGCAAAATAAAATAATCATATTAAACTCAAAGCTTAATGAAAAAGTAGAAAATGGGACAATAGACAAAATAAAGTCAATTATCTTTGGAAAACCTAACGAACACCTATGACGGTATATCCGCTATATGTTTTCTCAACTTCATATATCCCTTTATAAGGGATATTTATTCTTTGTACTATTAATTTCACAATATCCACGTATTCCAGACCAAATTTTAAAGAATGGCTGCAGCTATTCATTATAGAGCGTGGCGTTGGTATAAATTCTACAGGTATATTGTTCTGCCTTAATACTTTGTCACACAACACTGCATGTTGATAAGAATAAAAGACTAATATCCCATATCTCATCTTTGCACCCCCTACTCACATTATATTCAGAGGCGCAACTATTGATAAGATTTCCTACGTGTCCATTAATTACTTAAAGGTTTTTTTCTTTTTTTGTCGAATAATTTTAATTAAGGGGTGTGATATTAGTGAAAAAAAATCTAAAGTACTATGCGACATTTGCAGTAATTTCATTGTCAATGATTAGCTCTTTTAATGCTGCAAAAGCTTCGTATTCTTACGGAACATATACAAACAACAATGTTGTCTACAATGGAACGACAACTTCAAATGCCACCACATCAAATTACTCTGTATTCAATACAGCCACAGTAAAAATAAATTATGTACAGGCAAATAACACAAATGCTTGGTACAACAACAATTATTGGTGGGTTACAATGGCTAATAACACTGCAAATGTAAACCAGACGACAATTAATACAAAAGGAACTGTTACAACTACGACTACATCAGCCGGCAATTCATCTTCCAATGCTGTTGAAAGCGTCAAGAATAGTAGCGCACAACAAAATTATCAAGGGTTATCAGTACAAGAAAAGCAGTTGGTGGATCTCATAAATAGCGAAAGAACGTCAAGAGGCTTGAGTCCGCTTACCATCGATGAAAACCTATCAAAAGTAGCCAGGATAAAAGCTGAGGATATGAGGGACAACAACTATTTTTCTCACACGTCACCTACTTATGGCTCGCCATTTGATATGATGAAAGAATTTGGTATAAGTTACAATGCCGCTGCAGAAAACATAGCACTAAACAGCGATGTTGTAAGTGTTCATTATGCATTGATGAATTCCAGCGGTCATAGAGAAAATATCTTAAACCCTTATTTCAATAAAGTCGGCGTTGGCGTTGTCACAAACAGCACTGGAAACGGCGTAATTGTGGTAGAAATGTTTATAAATCAATAAAATTGCTAAAAAACACCGGCTATACCGGTGTTTTTAAATGACCTTTACCTACTTAAAAGGAAGGATCTATATGCTTTATATCCCATGTACAAGTCAAGTTTTGATGACAATTCATAAGGTGAATGCATGCTTAAAAGTGCAATACCACAGTCAATAACCTCCATGCCATAATTTGCTGCAAAAAGTGCGACTGTTCCTCCGCCTCCAATGTCAACTTTTCCAAGCTCTCCTGTCTGCCATACTACATTATTTTCATTAAATATCTTTCTCACTTTTGCCACAAACTCAGCATTTGCATCATTTGATCCACTTTTTCCACGTGAACCTGTGTACTTCGTCAGGCATACACCATTTCCTATATATGAGCTGTTAAGTTTTTCACTTACATCAGGGTATAAAGGATCAAAGCCAGCATTTACATCTGCAGATAACAATTCTGCATTTCTCATGGCTGCTCTAAGCTTTATATCAGTGCTGCCTTCTTGCTTTTCCAAGATTTCCGCTATAGCATTTTCAAAAAATCTGGACTGCAATCCTGTATTTCCCATGCTTCCTATCTCTTCTTTGTCAGCAAATATAGCTACTGCAGTCTTTTCAGGATTGTCAACATCTAAAATAGCTCTAAGTACGTCATAAGCGCATATCCTATCATCTTGTCCGTAAGCACCTATCATACTTCTGTCAAAGCCTATATCCCTTGGTTTATGTGCTGGCACCAACTCCAACTCAGCACTTATAAAATCTTCTTCCACTATCCCATATTTCTCGTTTAAAATTTTCAATAAATTTGGCTTTACAGAAACGTCTTCAGACAAAGGCATATTTCCTATGACTGGATTCAATGCTTCTCCAGTGACCACGTCAGCAGCTTTTTTCTCCATTTGATCTTTTCCAAGGTGAGGCAGTAAATCAGTTATATATAGCACAGGATCTTTTTCATCTTCTCCAAGGTTAAAAACGACTTTTTCGCCACTTTCTTTTATGACAACTCCGTGCAATGCCAATGGTATCGTAACCCACTGGTATTTCTTAATCCCCCCATAATAATGTGTCTTAAAAAGAGCAAGACCACTATCTTCGTATAATGGATTTGGTTTTAAATCAATCCTTGGTGAATCTATATGAGCGGCTGCTGCTTTAAATCCATTGCGGACAGAATCTTTTCCAATAACAGCTAAAATTACCGATTTGCCTTTATTGTCATAGTACACCTTTGTGCCTGGCTTTAAGTTTGTAGCTGTTTCTAAATTTATAAAGCCATTTTCTTCAGCAATCTTTATTATCCTGTCTGCAACTTCTCTCTCCGTCTTACACTCTCCTATGAATGCTTTGTAATCTTCTGCGTACTCAAATATCTTTTCCCTTTCATCGTCATTTACTTTAAGCCATCCATTTTTGCTTTTGTATCCTAATCTTTTTTCAATGTCTTTTAACTCGCCACTCTCCATTTCATACGCCTCCTAAACATTTTGGATTACATATTAACTATAAAATATTTTTGGAATAAAAGCAAATTTTATGTATGCATATTGTACATATTATTATTTTTTAATAAATATATGGCAGCTTGAGTCCTATCTTTTACATCTAATTTTCTAAATATATTGTACACGTGATTTTTGACTGTCTTTTCGCTTAAGAAGAGCTTATCTGCTATCTCTTTATTGCTATAACCTTCAGCGATTAAATTCAATATCTCAAACTCTCTGTCAGTAAGATCTTTTTTGCATTCATTCTTCTCTAGGCTTTCAATTTCCCTGATAAGTGAAGGATGTATGTAAACGCCTCCATTTGATATGATTCTTATAGCCTTTATAAGTTCATCTGAATCTGCATCTTTTAATATGTAACCTTCCACACCTATTTTCAATGCCTCCATAAGGTACTCTTTGTCATTGTAGATAGTCAAAAACATTATTTTATTTTTAGGATCATTGCTTTTAATCATCTTTGCAGCTTTAATGCCATTTACATTTGGCATGTTTATATCCATCAAAATTATATCTGGAGAATTATTTTTAGCCAAATTATAAGCTTCTTCTCCATCTGAGGCTTGATACACCACTTTCATATCTTCTTCTAATTCAATTATCTGTTTTAGCCCTTGACGCAAAAGCACATGGTCATCAGCTATCATAATGTTAATCATTGCACTTATCACCACCTAGCGGAATGGAAATGTAAATTTGAGTCCCCTCATTAGGTGAACTATTTATTTCAAATTTCCCGTTTAATATCTGAACTCTCTCCCGCATCCCCAACAGTCCAAATTTATTGTCTTGAGATGTCTTTTCAAAACCTACACCGTCATCTTTTATAATTATGCTTATAAATCGATCACCAAACTCTAATCGTATCACGGCATTCTTCGCCTTTGAGTGCTTCCGAATGTTTGTCAAGGCTTCCTGAATGACCCTAAAACAGGTTATTTCTATTTCAGGCTTTAATCGTTTATGTTCAGATAAGGTAATAAAATCCACATTTATTCCAGTATCATTTTTAAAGTCATTTATGTACTTTGATACAGCAGGTATTAAGCCTAAATCATCAAGAACGGACGGCCTTAAATCGTAAATGATCTTTCTCACTTCTTTCAATGATAAATGTGCTATGTCTTTAAGATTTTTAAGCTCATCTTTAGCTTTTTCTACATCTTTGCTAATAAGTTTCTCGCATAGCTCTGCTTTTAATATTACATTTGCCATAGACTGGGCTGGACCATCGTGTATCTCGCGAGCGATCCTTTTCCTCTCATCTTCCTGAGCTTCTATTATGCGTATATTTAGAAGTTGCCTGTCTTTAAGTTCTTCGTACTGGCTGTGAAGCTTTGTCAAATCGCCTGTCAAGTAATCAAGGGCAACACCTATCTGTGTAGAAAGTTTTTCTGCTTTTTCTACAATTGCCCTATACTCAATTAGCTTTCTCTCCAGCTCATTTCTTCTTGCTATAAGGTCTTTTTCTTCCTGCCTTTTTAAAATAAGCGCTACCTGAATCTCCTTCGCTTCTTCGTAAGCTTCCTTTATGGCATCCTCACTTATATTGCCAAAGCGCTGGCTTACATAAGCCAGTTTTAACTTAGAGCTTTTCTCTTTTCTTTCAAGTTGTTCTACCTCTTTTATAACAAATCTAACCTTGACTTTCAGCTCGTTTATCTGTTCTTCTAAAAGGTGATACTCATTCCTTGTCCTCTCTAATATTTCTGAAATCTGCTCTTTGCTGCTACCTATAACTTCTATCGTCTTTTCTACTATGTTGTCAAGCTTTTTATCATATTCAAACTTGGAAGCCATTTTTACACCTCAAAGACAAATTTTATTTATCTAATTCGACAAAAATTTGCTAATTCCTCTATTTTTTTAATTTTAGACATAAAAAAAAGACCCGCTAGGGTTTACAAATGGGCTTAGATGGACTTGAACCATCGACCTCACGCTTATCAGGCGTGCGCTCTTACCGCCTGAGCTACAAGCCCATGGTGGAGATGAGGAGATTCGAACTCCTGACCCCCTGCTTGCAAGGCAGGTGCTCTCCCAACTGAGCTACACCCCCGTCAAACAATTATTATTATACCATAATTTCTAATGTTGTCAATTGCTTTCTATATTAATTTTTGAATTTCCATTTGGAACAGGCACAGTGTACTTATTGCCATTGACGTCTACAAAGCTTTGAGGCACATCACCTACGATTATGCTATCTGCAATAGGCATGTGTGTGGATACCTGTATTTGCTTTGATGCAAGCGGTGCAATTATTTGGATGTTTGTCTTTATGTAAAGATATATTATGTGCCTCGTCTGATTTATTCCCGCTGGTTCAAAGCTTGATTCAAAGTCTACATTCACCGAACCAATAGGCAGAAGTCCTACTTTTATCTTTGGGCCTGTGTTTGCAAATACATCCTTTGATATTAGACTACCAAGAGGCAGTTTCACGTACACCGATCCTATGCTGTTTAAATTATCCTGAACAGCTTGAGTAATCTTTGCAGATAAAATATTCATCTCTATCGTATTAGCTTGCAGCATCGATACTTTTCCACTGTTGTCAGTTCTTACATTTATAAGGTCGCTGTATTGAATACCTTTCAATACCTTTTCATTTATAGACTTATTGATAGATTTAACAGCCACTTCCTGAGCTACTGTCTCACTGGCTTTAATAAGAGCAGGTGTCAACCTGTATGTTACAAACATATACAGCAATGATAATATAAATAATGATGCCAAAACGTAAACAAAATTTTTGTTTATCCCACGTATTTTTATCCTCCTTCTTCCCCACTTTTTTCTCCTCATATATAAAAACACCTCCTCTACATTTTATGATAGATGAGGTGTTTTGGTTACTCATTTTTCTTTTAATTCTACGATTGTGACGCCGTCTTCTCCTTCGCCATACCTTCCAAGTCTAAAAGATTTTACATGCTTGTTCATTTTAAGAAGCCTTGTGATACCACTCCTTAAAGTGCCAGTCCCTTTCCCGTGTATGACAGTTACCTGTTTTAAACCTGCAAGGTATGCATCATCAAGGTATTTATCGACTTCTATCGAAGCTTCCTCCAATGTCTTTCCTCTTAAGTCAATTGAAGTAGAAATATTGGTAGATTTCTCATTAATGTACTTAGCAAAACCTTTCTCCATCTCTTTCTCTTCGCTTGATTCAGTCTCTCTAAGGTTGCTTATGTGCACATTCATCTTTAGAATTCCTGCCTGTATCTTTACATTTCCATCCTTATCAGGTTCTGACAAAGCTATTCCAGTCTGATCAAGCGGAACTATGTATAAAGTCTGTCCAGGCATGACATCTTTGGGAACTTTTTTATATTCGGGAATTTCCGATTTCTTAAGGCTTTCTTCCATCTCATTTATGTTTTCTTTAAGTTTAAGCCTAGCTTCCTCAATAAGCTTATTCTTTTTGTCGGATTTTTCCGCCTCTTTAAGCTTAGCAATAATTTCATCAGCAGTAGCTTTTGTATTTTCTAATATCTTTTTCGCCTTTTCTCTGGCTTTTTCTATAATTTTTTCTCTTTCTCTCTCTGTATCTTTTATTTTTTTTTCATACTCTTGTCTTAAACTTTCTACCTGATTTTTTAATGCTTCAATCTCTTCTTTGGCGTTTTCTGCTTCTATCCTTTTGTTTTCAAGGTCTTTTAATATGTCCTCGAATTTTAGCTCTTCACTTGTTATATAACTTTTTGCATTGTCTATGACGTCATCATTTAATCCTAAACGCTTGCTTATCTCAAATGCATTGCTTTTTCCAGGTATTCCTATGGTGAGGCGGTAAGTGGGCTTTAATGTCTCTACATCAAATTCCACAGAGGCATTCTCCACACCTTCGTTTTTCAGCGCATACTGCTTAAGCTCACTGTAATGTGTCGTGGCAATTGTGCGACAATTCATCCTGTGAAGAAAGTCAAGTATACTCATGGCAAGAGCAGCACCTTCTGTCGGATCTGTGCCAGCTCCTAATTCATCCAGCAAAACTAAACTATTGCTGGTGACATTGTTGAGTATTTTTACTATATTCGTCATGTGTGCTGAAAATGTGCTTAAGCTTTGCTCTATGCTTTGCTCATCTCCAATGTCGACAAATATGTTGTCAAAGAAAGCAACATCAGAACCCTCATCAGCAGGGATATTTAATCCTGACATGGACATAAGCGTCAAAAGCCCTACAGTCTTTAATGTGACAGTCTTTCCACCTGTATTAGGCCCTGTTATGACAAGAGTATTAAAAGATTCACCTAAATGTATGCTTATAGGTACGACTGCATCTTTTGAGATGAGAGGATGTCTTGCATTTTTTAAATTTACATATCCTTTAGTATTCAATATAGGTTTTGTTGAGTCTGTGCTTATGGAATACTTCGCCTTTGCAAAAATAACATCCAGCTCTTTTAATACAACCATGTTTTCATTTATCTCATCAACATGTTTTCCTACATCTTCTGTGAGCTCAGCTAAAATCCTTTCTACCTCATGTTGTTCCTTGATTTCAAGCTGTCTTAGATCATTGTTAAGTTCTACAACAGCCATAGGTTCTATGAAAAGCGTAGCACCGCTAGACGACTGATCGTGAATAAGGCCTTTAAATGTTCCTCTGTATTCCTGTTTTACCGGTACCACGTATCTCCCGTTTCTTATGGTTATGATAGGATCTTGCAGCTCTTTTGGCGAAGACGCAATTATAGAGTTTAATGTATCTCTTATCTTATTGTTTATTTGCGCTTTCTGCCTTCTTATCTCTTTTAAGGCAGGCGATGCGTCATCAGCCAGTTCATCTTCAGACATGACAGCTCTATCGATCTTATCGTACAGTTCCTTAATATTCGTAAGCCTCATGTTGTACTCCCTTAAATATAGGAAACTGCTTTCTTCCTTTTCGTTTCTCAAATACACTTTGACTTTACCTGCCAATGATAAAAACCTCGATAGAGATAAAAGCTGTCCCGGACTCAATGACGACTTTATCTTAGCTTTAGCCAAAATCTCGTCTAACTTTTTAAATGCAAAAGAAATATTGCCGTAAGAACTAATAAAAGATACCGCTTCATTTACTTTTTCAATTTCTTCTAATGCTTTTTCTACATTTTCGTACGGTTTAATGCTTAATGCTAACTCTTTTCCCGGTTCTGAATCACACAAATTTACAATTTGATTAATTATCTTGTCAAATTCCAAATTTTTAAAATACCTTTCATCCATTACAATACCCCTCTGTAAAAATGTCCTCTTGTGTAGTTTTCAACGTGTAAATCATAAGTTCCAAATTCCAATGAATCTTTGTAAGCTTTTATTACATCTCTTATTTCTTCATCGCTTTCAACTGTATCATTTATCCTTATATAAGATAAACCTATCTTTTTTAAATCATTCATCTTGTCCGCCATATATAAAACCGATGAGTTTAAAAGCCTTATTTTACAAAAGCCGTCGCTTACAATTTTCATGAGATTGCCCTTCCTGTCCTTTAAAAAATATTTTCCTTCTTCACAGCCTCTTTTATCGCATCCTTTTAAATTTTTTATTGGACAGTATTCCATCGTCAAAAGCGGCAATCTTCCATAAACAATCGCCTCAAATTTCGTATTGCTTCTTAAAGATATATCCTCTATCTGATGAATGTTAAGCTCCGGTGATAGTGTTATTGTATCTGCTTCATGGAAAAAATCAACAGCAAGGCTATTTGAAACATTCAAATTGAAATCAACACACACATCAAGTCCTAATTTTACTGCAGTATCATACAAACCTATGTTAGTCACAAGGACTTTTTTTAAACCCATCTCTTTAATATTTTTAAGCATATGTTTAAAATCATCCAGCTCATCCCTCATTATCTGCGGAAATGCCGGGATTATCTCACATTTATCCATGTAACAAATGACATCTTTTAGCACATCACCATTTAGCCTGTAATCGAAGTAGACTCTATCTACTCCAAGCGCGCACGCTATTTTCACATGTTCTTCTTTTTCAGTGTAAAATGACAATTTCAAATCACTAATTTTATCATTTATTAATTTATAAAGATTTATGTTAATATTTTTAGGCCTTCTATATTTTAATTTTTTTGTAATGAGGACTTCTACCGCTTCTCTTCTCGTCTCTTTTACCTCACTTAACGGCATAAAGAGGCCCTCATCCATGTCTACTTCTATGCTTTTCACAAAGAAAGGCGTATCGTTTATTGACGCCACTTTTTCTATCAATGTGTCTTTGTCAACAGCCTTTTTCAATGCCTTAGTTGAGACAATTTTGCTGTCTTTAGAGACACATATGTCGTTATTTTTAATCATTATATTAAGATGTCTATTTTCTTTCATATTCACAAATACATCAACAGGCGACTTTAACTCATTGGACACAGAAAATATCTTGTTTAATTTTACATCATACGTTTTGTATAAGACGTCACCACAATTTACAGGTATTTTTTTAAGCTCTACAACTTGCCCCTTATGGGCTTCATCCACTTTTTTGCCATCTGCTATAAGAACATCGACTTTATACCCATGTTCACCAGTCTCTGTTGATATGCCATCTCCAACTGATAGACTGTTTAAAAGCGATACTTTTATTTTTTTGCCATCAATGGATATGACTTTGCCTAATGGAACACCTTTATTTTTTGGATTTATGTAGCTCATGTAACGTGGCTTTCTTTCATAAAGATATCCATTAGAAAAGCCTCTGCTAAATATTCCAGACATCATTTCTTTGTACACGTCTGTGTTGATATTTTCTCCGCTTAAATATGCATCAATGGCCTTTCTGTATGATGCGACGACAGATGCCACGTATTCTTTTTCTTTCATGCGGCCTTCAATCTTAAATGAGTCAATGCCTGAGTCTATCATATCCTTTATGTGGTCTATCGTACATAAATCTGCCATACTTAATAAATGCATATTGCTGGCAATTGTATTCATTTTGTCATCTAAAAGATCGTATTTCAAGCGACATGGCCCCGCACATCTGCCTCTATTGCCACTTCTTCCGCCAATTATGCTGCTAAATAAGCATTGACCAGAGTAAGAGACACAAAGAGCGCCATGAACAAATACCTCTACTTCTATGCCAGTCACAGATTTTATCTTTTCAATTTCTTTTAAGCTTAGCTCACGAGGCACCACGACCCTTTTTATTCCTATCTCTTTGGCTGCTTTAATGCTTTCTAAGTTGCTTAAAGTCATCTGCGTGCTGGCATGTATGTCCAACTCAGGATAAAAGTCTTTAAGTAGTTTAACAACACCAAAGTCCTGAACTATTATCGCATCCACATTTAACTGATACAGATAATCGATGTATTTGAGAAGCAATTCAACTTCTTTGTTAAACACGATTGTATTTACAGTCACATAAACCTTTCTATCTCTCAAATGGGCATACTCTACTGCTTCTTTCAATTCATCTTCTTCAAAATTTGCCGCATATGCTCTGGCACCAAAAAGCTTGCCGCCAATGTATACAGCATCAGCTCCGTAATTTAAAGCAAATTTTAGCGTCTCCAGGTTTCCTGCAGGAGCCAACAATTCTACTCTTTTCATCAAATCACCTTATAAAGATATTTATATACTTAGTCTCTTTATTTTAATAGATTTTAACCAACATCGTCAAATGTATTTATGTATTCCTCCAACTCTTCTCTGGCTGCTTTTAATTCTTCTTTCAGCTTTTCAACTTCTTCTGTTAATTCTTCTATCCTTTCGTCATCAGCACTTAACCTTGATTTTAGCGATACAATCTCTTTTTTTAAGGCACTGTTTTCTTCCCTCGAGATAAAAAGCTCATCAGCTATATTAAGGGCCGATAAAACAAGCACCATCTGATTTGAAAGCCTATTGTAACTGCCGGAAATACCTGATATTACACCGTTTAAATGTTCTGTCAATCTGAGTATATAATCTTCAGGATAATCTGTCTTCAATATGTACTCATTGCCATTTATATTTACCGTTATCTTCCTAATTTCCATTAGAACATCCCCTCAAACCAAGCATTACTTTATTTATTTCTACAAATCTTTTCGATTTCCTCCTTTATGAAGAAAAAAAGACCAATCCGGTCTTTTTTTATCTTAATTGCGCTCCAAGTTCCTCATTCAGACTCATTACTATTTTGTCGTGGACTTTGCTTACTTCCTCGTCTGTCAAAGTCTTGTCGTACGATCTGTACCAAATTGAAAATGCCACGCTTTTTTTGCCATCAGGAATATTTTCACCTTCGTACACGTCAAACAATTTAACATCATCTACAAGTTTCCCGCCAACTTTTCTTATGACACTTTCTATATCTGCTACAAATGTGTTTTTATCCACCAAGACAGCTATATCCCTTTCAACGGCTGGATATTTTGGCAGCGGCTTGTAGACTTTCTCGTCGTTTGCATGCTTAAACAAAAGCTCAAGGTTTACCTCTGCGACGTAAACCCTCTTATTTATATCGTAGTTTTCTGCAACATCAGGGCTTAATTCGCCAAATACGCATATCTTTTCATCCTCTACAATGACATCAGCAGATCTTCCTGGATGATATGCAGGGTTTTGACTTCTTACGTATTTGACATTCTTGATGTTGAGAACGTCTAAAAGTTCTTCAACCACACCCTTAATCGTCAGAAAATCCACATCCTGTCCATACATGGCAATTATACCGCTTTTTATCTCTGTCGGAAGTTCTTCTACAGGCAGCGATTTCGGTATAAATACCCTCGATATTTCAAATGCTTTAAATTCTGGGACTTTGCGGCTGTAATTTGTGTAAGCCACGTTTAGCATGAATGGCAAAAGCGTCGTTCTCATGTAAGCCTGATCCTCTCCAAGCGGATTCATTATCTTGACAGCATTCCTCAAATAGCTGTCATCAGGCAAATTTATCCTGTCTAAATCCTTCATGCCCATAAATGACGTTGTTATGACTTCATTTAATCCGCAGGACAAAAATACATCCTTTACGGTATCTTCCAGTTTTTGTTCTCTTGTCTTAACACCTGCTGTAATCTGAGTTCCTTTTAAGAGGGTATCTTCTATGTTGTTGTAGCCGTACATTCTCCCGATTTCTTCCGCAATATCTGCTTCACCGTCAATATCACTTCTAAATGCTGGCACCTTCACTATCAAATTTTCTCCATCGCAGATGGCGCCAAAATCTAAAAATGAAAGTATTTCCTTCATTTCTTGGCAAGACAGATTTGTTCCTAAAAGCTTGTTTATTCTTTCATATCGCACACTTAAGACTTTCTCAGTTACAGGTTTTGGATATACGTCTAAAAGCCCTTCTAAAATCTCTCCGCCGCTTAATTCAGCCATAAGCTGTGCTGCTCTATTGCAGGCCAAAACCGTAATCTCTGGATCAAGCCCCTTCTCAAACCTTGACGATGCTTCACTTCTAAGCCCCAGTTTTCTCGATGTATATCGTATATTGCTGCCTTTAAAATTGGCGCTTTCTATCAATATGTTTATTGTATCATCTGTTATTTCAGTATTTTGACCACCCATAACACCAGCTAAGCCTATAGCCCTTTCCTCATCTGCGATTACAAGCATATCCCTATCTAAAATCCTCTCTTTGTCATCGAGAGTTGTAAGCTTTTCGCCTTCTTTTGCCCTTCTTACAATAATATGCCTGTTTTTGACTTTATCTAAGTCAAAAGCATGTAGAGGCTGTCCCAACTCCATCATAACGTAATTTGTCACATCTACTATGTTGTTTATGGGTCTTATGCCTGCTTTTAACAACCTCATTTGCATCCACATAGGCGATGGACCTATTTTCGCATTTCTTATCACCCTGGCAACATACCTGAAACACAAATCATCTGCTTCAACTGTGACAGTAGCTGGATTTTTGTCGTCAACTTCGTTTATTTTAACTTCAGGCATACTGTAGCTTTTTCTGTACGTGGCTGCGGCCTCTCTTGCAATTCCAACTACCGAAAGACAGTCAGGCCTATTTGGCGTTATTTCAAATTCTATTACATCATCCAATTCAAGGACCTTTCTCACATCCTCACCTAAGGGGAGCTCAGGCAGGATAAATATGCCATTTCTTTGGTATTCCGGAAGCAAGCTTTCGTCTAATCCCAATTCTTTGGCAGAGCACATCATTCCATTTGATTCAACACCTCTTAATTTACCTTTTTTTATCTTTACGCCGCCAGGAAGTGTTGAACCGTGCAGTGCGACAGGAATATAATCACCAACTTTGATATTTTGAGCACCTGTCACTATCTGCAATTTTTCTTCCCCTACATCTACGATTCCTATTTGAAGTTTATTGGCATCAGGATGTTTTTCTAAAGATACAATCTTTCCTATCACTACATTTTTTATTTCTTCTCCGTAACTTTTTATAGTCTCCACCTTTGAACCTGACATCGTAAGATCGTCAGCCAATTTTTTTGCATCAACAGACAAATCTACGTAGTCTTTTAACCATGAATACGATATTAGCATGTCTTAACCTCCTTAAAACTGTTTAATAAAGCGTAGGTCATTTTCGTAAAGAAGACGCAAATCGTCTATCCCATATTTTAACATAGTTATCCTGTCAAGTCCCATCCCAAATGCAAAGCCTGAATACTTCTCAGGATCGATTCCAGACATCCTAAGCACATTCGGGTGAACCATGCCAGATCCTAATATCTCAATCCACCCGGAATATCCACAGACTCTGCAGCCTTTTCCGCCACACGCAAAGCACGATACGTCCATTTCTGCACTTGGCTCAGTAAAAGGAAAATAGTGAGGCCTGAATTTAGTCTTTGTATCAGAGCCAAAAAGCCTTTTGGCAAATAGATTTAACACGCCTTTCAAATCTCCCATCGTTATTCCTTCATCAACTGCCAATCCTTCTATCTGATTGAATACAGGAGAATGTGTTGCATCTATTTCGTCTGACCTGTAAACTCGCCCCGGTGATATGACTTTTATAGGCGGTTTGCTTTTTTCCATCGTCCTGACCTGTACAGGCGATGTCTGCGTCCTAAGCAAAATATTTTTGGTAATGTAGAAAGTATCCTGCAAGTCCCTGGCCGGATGATCAGGCGGAGTATTTAAAGCCTCAAAATTGTAGTAATCAAGCTCGATTTCAGGCCCTTCGGCGATAGAAAATCCAAGCCCTAAAAATATGTCCTTTATTTCATCTAAAACTTTTGTCATAGGATGTTTGTGGCCTATCTCATGGACTTTTCCAGGCAATGTTATGTCTAAATATTCGCTTTTTATTTTTTTCTCTTTTTCCTGTCGCAACACTTCTTCTCTTTTTTGAGTAAGCTCTTTTTCGATCTCTTCTCTTACCTCGTTTGAGATTTTGCCAACAATAGGCCTTTCGTCAGGTGATAGGCTTCCCATACCTCTCAATATCTTTGTGAGTTCGCCTTTTTTCCCTAAATATTTAACCCTTATCTCATCAAGTGTCTTTAAACTTTCCGCAGATGATAGCTCTTTTTTGGCTTCTTCAAGTAGACTTCTCAATGTCTCTTCCAAAGAAATACTCTCCTTTCTTTCATAAATATAATAAAAAAACTCCATCTTAAAAAGGACGGAGATATGACCGTGGTACCACCTAATTTGGCTAAAAGCCCACTCATTTTGATGTAACGGATATAAACCGGTTATGCCTACTATCAGTTCAGCACACTGCTTAAGAGGGAACTTCCACTACGCAGTACCAACAATGCTCTCAGTCTACGGCATCGCCTCCCTGTCGCACTTAAGCGTAATGTACTTTACTCTTTCATCGCATTTTTCTTTATTTTTTCGAATATTATATCATCTTTATGCTATTTTATCAATCTCTGCCTCTCTGATTCATAAAGGCAAATAGACGCTGCTACAGATACATTTAAAGATTCCGCCATGCCATCCATAGGTATCTTAAAGGAACTATCTATGAATTCATCTAAAAGCCTATTTACACCTCTTGACTCATTTCCAAAAATCAGTGCTGCATTTTTTGAAATATCAAAATCGTATATGTACTTTTCTGCTTTAAGACTTGTAGATAAAATTCTTATGCCATGTTTCTTAAGTACATGAAAAAGCCTTGAAGGCTCTACATCATTTACAACAGGTAAGTGAAATATGGAGCCCATAGTGGACCGCAAGACTTTAGGATTGTATATATCTACAGTATTATTTATAGCAAAGACGCCATCTACATTAAATGCATCTGCAGACCTTATTATGGTTCCTACGTTGCCTGGATCTTGTACTTCGTCAAGTATCACGTAGAAGCCGCCTTCTTTGACAATGTCATTCACTTCCCACTTAGGCATCTTGACAACAGCCATAATCATCTGTGGAGCGACAGTGTCAGAAATCTTCTTAAATACCTTTTCATCCACAAAGACTATCTTTTCTTTTTCAATCTGAAAGTCTATATTAAAATCTTCTGCAACCAGCAGGTGTACAATTTCAAAGCCGCTTTTTAATGCTTCAAAAACGCTGTTTTTGCCTTCTACAAAAAACAACCTTTTCTCATATCTGTATTTCTTATCCGCTAACTTTTTTACATCCTTTATAAACTCATTTTTTTCGCTTGTTATGACCATTTGACATTCACTATCCTGTATATAGGTTAAAACCCGGCATGTACCGGGTATAAGATTATGCATTCAGTTGTTGCTTTGCTATGTTAACCAATTCTGCAAATGCTTTGTTGTCGTGTATAGCCATTTCTGATAACATCTTTCTATTTATCTCTATATTGGCCTTTTTAAGTCCGTTTATAAACCTGCTATAAGAAATACCATTTGCTCTTGCTGCAGCGTTAATTCTGGCAATCCACAACTTCCTGAAATCTCTCTTTCTTAATTTCCTTCCAATGTATGCATAATTAAGTGACTTCATTACAGCTTGGTTGGCTACTCTGAAAAGTTTGCTTTTTGCACCATAGTAGCCTTTAGCAAGTTTTAATATTTTTTTATGTCTTTTTCTCGTAACTTTTCCTGATTTTACCCTCGACATTTTTATACCTCCTAATTATTTACGCATAAGGAATCAAGCGCTTTATGTTCTTTGCATCGACACCACTTAAATACGCTATCTTTCTCAAGTTTCTCTTAGTTTTTCTAGTCTTTTTCGTAAGTATATGCCTCTTAAAAGCTTTTGATCTTTTTACTTTACCGGTTTTTGTAAGAGCGAATCTTTTTGCAGCTCCGCTGTGTGTTTTCATTTTTGGCATTTTCGTATCCTCCTCAATTAAACGTTTTTAGGTGCTAATATCATCATTAAATTTCTGCCCTCCATGTTTGGGGCCTTCTCAACATTACCGTATTCCTCTAAGCTTTTTGCAAATCTATTTAATAGTTCTTCGGCAAGATTTGTGTGTGAAGCTTCCCTGCCTCTGAATCTTATCGTCACTTTTACTTTATCTCCGTCTTTTAAGAACTTCATGGCACTTTTGACTTTAACGCCAAAGTCGTGTTCTTCAATCGCTGGAGTCATCCTTATCTCCTTTATGTTGATGACTTTCTGCTTCTTTTTAGATTCTTTCTCTTTCTTGCTTTGTTCATACCTGTATTTTCCGAAGTCCATTAATTTGCATACTGGTGGATTTGCCTGTGGTGCAATCTTAACCAGATCGATGTGCCTTTCTAAAGCAATTTTGTATGCCTCTTTTGCTGACATTATACCTAATTGATTACCATCTTGATCAATGAGGCGCACTTCCTTATCTCTAATTTCCTCATTAACCTGCAGCTCCTTGTTAATAAATACGCACCTCCTAAAATATTACAAAAAATAAAACGGGTATAAACCCGCTTCTTTTTTGGCTAAAACAACATTTTACTTTAAACCTGACACCTGCGGTGAAAGGTGAGAAGCGGGTGCTTCTACTTTAAACACAAGTTAAATTATAGCACAACTTATCATCTCAGTCAATACCCTTCTCGACATAATATCAATACTTTTCAACGATGTTCTCTTTCGGTTTCTCCTGTTTCGGCTCTACCTTCTCGACATAATATCAATACTTTTCAACTCTTTTCATATACATATTAAAGTTTTCTATCATATCATGCAAGGAATCTCCGCTAAATTTTTTAGTTACTTCATCGGCTATAGTCCACGCACATACAGCTTCTAATACAACTGCAGCAGCTTCAACAGCAGTCACATCTGAACGCTCATATGTGGCTTTCACTTCTTCCTTCGAATCTATATCGACAGACGTAAGAGGCTTTCTCAGAGTTGGTATGGGTTTCATATAAGCTCTCAAAACTATTGGCATACCGTTGGAAATGCCACCTTCAATTCCACCTGCGTTGTTGGTCTTTCTGTAAAAATGCCCATCGTAAAATATCTCGTCGTGAACTGAAGACCCCTTTTGCCTCGCCGACATAAATCCCATACCGATTTCCACCCCTTTTATGGCTTGAACACTCATGACGCTATAAGATAAAAGGGCGTCCAGTTTGCGATCCCATTGAACATGACTGCCTAAACCTATTGGCACACCGTCTATAGTAATTTCGATCACACCGCCTAACGTATCCCCTTCATTTTTAGCTTCATCTATAAGCGCAGGCCACTTTTCTCTATCTCTTTCTCCACCTATCTCCAATATATCGCTTTTTACCACTATGCCAAAGTTTTTAAGAAGCAATTTTGCTACAGCTCCAACAGATACTCTCGCTGCAGTTTCCCTTGCACTGGCTCTTTCCAAAACATCCCTCATGTCTTTTAGATCATATTTGATGGCACCAGATAGATCAGCATGGCCTGGTCTGGGTCTGGTCACTCTCGGCACATCTTTTCCCTTCCAATTTTCATAATCAAGGTTTCTAATGAGAATGGAAAGCGGTGCACCAATTGTCAAATTGTTTCTGACTCCACCTAAGATGTGGACAACATCGCTTTCAATAGACATCCTGCCGCCTCTACCGTAGCCAGATTGCCTTCTTTTAAGCTCATTATTTATAAAATCCAAATCTATAAACAAATTTGATGGCAAACCCTCGATAATCGCAACAAGCGCTTCTCCATGGGTCTCTCCAGATGTTAAATACCTCAAATCATACTCCCCCTTTGCTTAATACAGTTTTTTCAGGTTTATATAATGCAACAGCAAAAAGCAATACGCTGGACAAGACTCTCAATACTGTCGTAACATACATGAATGTCTCATATCCCACAATTTCATAAAACCACGTTCCAGCAATAGGCGATAAAAAAGCCGCAAACTGAGTAACAATGGTATAGATGGCAATGTAATTCATCTTTTCCTTATGGTCAGGCAATAGTTCTAAAAGCCAGTTTAAAGATAGCATCGTATATCCTGCCGTAGCCATACCGCCAAAAAAATCTATTACAGCACCTACATAGAGGCTTGTAACTTTAGCCCACAGTGCTGGAATTGTCGATATAAGCAGGGTGCTTATGCTTAATGCAATGCCATTTCCTTTTCTATCCGCAAGATTCGCCCACCACTTATAGGTTATTATAGATCCTACTGAGCCTACAATCGTAGAAATGCTCATCCACATGTTGTTAGCGTGTAGATCGTCGACTTTGTAAATGGTAAATATAGGCCATGCCATCATCCACGTGAAAGTGAATATGAAAGATGCAAGGCTAAAATAAATAAACTTTCTCGATTGCATCATAGTTTTTAGCGAATCTAAAATAGACGCTGAAGCTTCTTTTTTATGTGACACGTAGTGAAACTTTGAGTAATAATAGGCGTCAAGTATCCCAAACAAAAATGCTATAAAAAACATTATCTGGTACCCGTATGGAAACTTGATTCTGTCCAAAAGTATGCCTGTTATGAATACTGCTGCTGTACCTAACACACCTGTCCAGATATTTCTATCCGCAAAGACTTTGCCGCGAAACTCCTCAGGTATCAAATCACTCATAAATGACTGCCAACACATTCCTGCGACAATAGCCGGCAAATTCAATAGTCCAACAAATAAGACCACCGCTTCAGGCCTAAACTTGCTCATAAACGGAACTAATGCAACTAAAAGATAAAAACTCCTTGTAATGTACTCTAAAACGTAAGCAAATTTAAAGACATTTTTAGCTCTATTTATAAAGATTGTGGCAGGCAGTATCCCAATCAAAGCCATAAGGGCTGGAAGAGAATTAATAAGAGATACTTCGTAGTTGTTGGCACCCAATTTTATAGCGAATATGCCTACAAATGGCATAATCATGTTGTAACCTATAGAAAATGTTATGCCATTTAGCAGATTCATTTTTATGTTGTAGTTAAGATATTTGTAGACCTCCCTATTTTTAGTCGTAATTATTCCCCCCAATAAAACACTACATATTTAGATTACCATTTTTTATTTCGTCAATCAAGGTAGTAGAATGTCCACCAATTCAAGCTTGGTGGACATTTCTTTTAGAGGGACTTTTGCTTAATCTCTTCCAAAATGGATGATAAAAATTCTTGCAACGACTTAGAGCCAAGATCTCCTTCTTTTCTGGACCTTACAGAAACATTTCCCGCTTCTACTTCCTTATCGCCTAATATAAGCATGTAAGGTATTTTTTGCATCTGTGCTTCTCTTATCTTGTAGCCTATTTTCTCATTTCTATCATCAAGCTCAACCCTTATGTCATTTTCCAATAGCCTTTCATGAATATTCTGTGCATAAGCCAAGTGCTTATCAGAAATCGGGAGTATTTTTACCTGTACAGGAGCAAGCCATGTAGGAAAAGCACCGGCAAAGTTTTCTGTGAGAATCGCTATAAACCTTTCTATGCTGCCAAATACCACCCTGTGCAGCATGACAGGTCTATGCTTTTCTCCATCGTCGCCGACGTATTCGCAGTTAAATCTTTCAGGCATCTGAAAATCCAACTGTATCGTTCCACACTGCCATGTACGTCCTATACTATCCTTCAGATGGAAGTCGATCTTAGGACCGTAAAAGGCTCCATCGCCTTCATTCACTTTATAATTGAGCCCTATATGCTCCATAGCCTTTATTAAAGCATTTGTTGCCAATTCCCAGTCTTCATCAGAGCCTATAGAATTCTCTGGCCTTGTAGAAAGCTCAACAAAATACTCAAATCCAAATATCTTGTAGAAGTAATCGATAAGTTTGATGACGCCCAGAATTTCTGATTCCACCTGATCTGGCGTCATAAACAAATGGGCATCGTCCTGCGTGAAACTCCTCACTCTCATCAGCCCATGGAGAGCACCTGATAATTCATGCCTGTGAACAAGCCCCAGTTCGCAAAGCCTAAGTGGCAGATCTCTGTAACTATGCATAGTTGAATTGTACACAAGCAAAGCACCTGGACAATTCATTGGTTTAATAGCATAATCTTCATCATCAATCTTTGTAAAGTACATATTTTCTTTGTAGTGATCCCAATGGCCTGATCTGTGCCACAGCTCTTCGTTTAAAATTATTGGCGTCTTAATTTCCTGATAGCCTCTTTTTGCGTGTTCTTTTCTCCAAAAATCTTCTAATATATTTCTTAAGATCATTCCCTTTGGATGGAAAAACGGAAAACCTGGCCCTTCATTATGGATGCTGAAAAGATCCAATTCCTTTCCCAATTTCCTGTGGTCTCTTTTTTTAGCTTCCTCAAGCATATTTAAGTATTCATCTAACATGCTTTTCTTAGGAAAGCTTATGCCATATATTCTTTGCAGCATCTTGTTGCGCTCATCGCCTCTCCAGTAAGCACCTGCTACCGAAAGGAGTTTTATGGATTTAACCATGCCTGTTGATGGCAAATGAGGCCCTGCGCAAAGGTCTGTAAATTCGCCTTGTCTGTAAAAAGATATTGTGGCATCCTGCGGCAAATCCTTAATAAGCTCAACTTTGTAAGGTTCACCTTTCTCTTCCATGAATTTTATAGCTTCCTCTCTTGGAAGCACAAACCTCTCAAGCTTTAAATCTTCCTTAATAATCTTATTCATCTCGTCTTCTATCTTAGAAAAATCATCAACTGTAAAAGGTTCATCAACATCAAAATCGTAGTAAAAACCATTGTCAATGGCAGGGCCTATCGTAAGCTTCACATTTTTATAAAGCCTTTTAATAGCCTGTGCCATTATATGTGATGAAGTGTGCCAGTATATCTTTTTTCCATCCTCATCATCAAAAGTCAAGATTTCCAGCTTGCCGTCTTCGTTTATTGGTGTAAACAGCTCCACAATTCTGCCATTTAATTTGCCACCAAGTGCTTCTTTAGCAAGCTTCTGGCTTAGACTTTTAGCGATTTCATATACGCTTATGCCACTTTCATATTCTCTTTCTGTTCCATCTTTAAGTATTATTTTCATATCTTGTCCTCCTTTTTAAATTTAAATAAAAGAACCTCACGCCAAAAGAGGCAGAGGTTCTGCGGTTCCACTCTCATTTATACTCTAAATTATAACGGAATTACCGATCGGATTCATCACCCGCAGCTTAGAGGTGGTCTTCGATACCAAAAATATTTGAATGATTTCAGCCTACGTCATTCAATCTCTTTGATATTTTTAGATATCTACTTTCCTCATCATCGCCAAAATATTGATTTTTTTCTATTATATAATTGATATACTGACTTGTCAATATTCTACAGAAGCCTTACCACAAATGCCTGTAAAATGCCGATTACAAAACCTAAAACCCCGCCTAAAATTACAATCATCTTTAATTCTTTATTAGAAACATCCAGTATAATCTTCTCCAGCTTTTCAAGCTCAAAAAGTTTTATCTTCTCCTCAACTATTTCTGCTATGCCAATCTTTTCTGACATATCGTTTAGCATCGTAGCTGCAGATTCATCCAAAAACTTCTCTGCTTCTTTGCTTACAATCCCAACTACATAATTTACTATCATCGATTTTAATGATTTCGGTATAAATGAAGGAATATTCTTCTCAACTGTAGAATCAACGTCGTCTAATATCTTCTTTATTATATAATTGCGATTGTCCGTATTCAAAAGCTTATCCAATATGTCGTCCATCGATACAAGTTCGTCTTCCACTACTTTTCCTATTGATGACGCTATCTCATCTCTCCTTCTTGGTATAAGCCCTTGAATAGAAATGCCAAAAATTTTTACAGGCTTTATCGGTCTAAAAAGCATGACGACAGCAATGTAATTTGTTATCCATCCAATAGCAGCACCCACAACGCCTAAAAACATCATTTGTAGAAAAAAATGCATTAGATCACCTCAACAAAATAAGCTACATATATAATAACAGATTTTACTCAATAATAAAACCCAGCCTAAGCTGGGCATTATTTCCTTGCCTCATTTATCGTACATAAGCTGCAACCATTGCATATAAACACTTTGTTTGAAAATATTTTTTCAACAGTATCAAATACATCTTTACTTTTTATATTTTCCAACGAATGTATATATATCTTAGAAGGCGCCATTGCAATGAGTGTGCTTATAAGCATATCATCATCTGTCAATTCTCCTCCTGTAAATTCAATTGTTATATCGCTTAAAAATTTTCCTGTTATAGGTTTTTTTTCTTTATCGTAAAATAAAAATTTTCCGCTTTTATCAACGAGGATGTTAAGAACATCTATTTTGGAGTCCTGAAGTTCTACAAAATACTTTAATAGCCCGATAAATTCATCGTATTCCTTTTGCATCATGTATTCATCAACCGCTCTATCCACTACCTCACTTAACTCGCCAATAAAATCCCTTAACCTGAAATTGACAAACCCTTCTATGTCAATAGTCTCATTGTCCTTTAAGAAATCCTCTATTTCCTCAAAAATTCTTTCTTTCTTAACTAATTTGAATGTCTCTCTATTTACATCGTTATCTAAAATACCTCTCGCTATGTTTTCAATCTTTCGCTTCTCATCAGAATCAAAATAGTAATAGTATTTATCTATAATCCTTTTTATCAACTTCTTATCGATCTGATTGACTATTACATCAGAAATCATATCAGATACATGCTCTTTTATTTTAGCTATATTTTTACTCGAAACTCTATCCTCTACGTCTATATTAAAAAAAGTAATGTTACCACGATTATCTAAATTTACAGTAAAATCTAACCCTTTATTTTTCATATATTCTAATTCATTGTTAAAAACACTGCCACTTAATAAAGCATTTGGGATACCGATAGACAAAAGCTGCATTTTTCTCACTCCCTTCGTTAGTAGTATGTGCTTTTAAGTCTTTTCTTTGCATCATCAGTAGAGTGGAATAATGGAACCTATGTCTTTTACTTCACCAGATGACAAAAAAATTATTTCTTTGTTTTTATATTTCAAAAAATCAATTATTTTCTTGTATTCGTTGTGATATCTTAAATCTCCAGCAACGCAAAAAACATCTTTATCTATAAGTCCAGACGCTCCTCCTATAAATCCATAATCAAATCCATCAAGCTTTATACAGCCTTGTTCAATCAAAAGGCAGTCAAACCCTTCTTTAGAAGCCGTCTTATAAATACCTGCGTCCGATGTTATAAAACTTATATTGTCCACAATTGCTATATTGCACTTGGTGTATCCTTGCTTAACGTGTATAAATTTCACTCCTTTTTTCTCTAATACTCCCCTTAATACTGGATCAGTATACTTCAAATTATGAAAAGCATAATCGCCTAATCTTGCTACATTATATGCTATATTGTCAGGATAGTTTCTACCTAGTACAGTCTTTCCAAATATTACATCCAAATTTAAGTCTTTGATTTTTTTAACAAAGTTTCCATTAATATCAGGTGCTAAAACTACCTGACCGTCACCTACATTATGCATTATTATATCTGGATGATATGATATGGCTTCGTAGAGAGAACTATGTCTTTCTGTCATTACGACTTCTATTCCTATCTTTTTCAATGAATTAGCTACATCACAATGCCTTCCATCGACGACGACACACCGTACTTTTTTGTCAGGTACATAAGGATTTTTCAAAAATAAAACCTCCTAAAAAAAATCAGCATACCTACCGTATGCCTAACATTTCCTTCTATCTTTTAAGTATTTACTTCCTTCCATAGACTTAAGCTTCCTCTTAATCTCTGCAGCTACTGCACTTATCTGCAGCTCATTATCAAAATTCCTGTTTTCGTTCGTCACAACAGCTATAGATATTGAAACGAATGGAAACCTCTGTATTTCTCCTCGCCTATTGATGACTTCTATATAGCCATTGGCCAAATCCTCATCATCGTAATACCTCTTTATATCCTCATCAAAGGTATTTATTATATAATTGCATATATCATCGATTTTATCTGGAGTAGTTATTATTATAAAGTCATCTCCGCCTATATGCCCTAAAAAATCGTTGGGATTTCCACATTTAAAAAGGGCATCTTTCAAAATCCTGGCTGTCTGCCTTATTATTTTATCGCCACGTGAAAATCCGTAGTAATCATTAAATGACTTAAAATTATCCAAGTCTATGTACAAAACGGCGTACAAGAGCCCATTTTTTATGCGCCTTCTTATCTCATACTTTATGTCAATATTGCCTCTAAGTCCTGTAAGTGGATTGGCCATTCTATTGTGCTCGATCCTCTGAAACAGATTTTTCACTTGTGCAAGAAGTTCTTTTTCATTAAATGGCTTTGTTATGTAGGCATCAGCGCCTAACTCCAACCCGTGCAGTTTCTCTTCATAATTGTCACTGGATGTCAAAAGTATTACAGGCACCAATTGATTTTCTTCTTCATCCCTCAATATTCTAAGTAAGTCAAATCCACTAAGACCAGGCATGACTACATCAAGTATGACCATATCCGGCAAAATACGTCTATACAACTTTAAAGCCTCATCACCATCTTGTGACTCGTAAATTTTATACCCGGCACTGCCTAAAATGTTTTTTAAAATAGTCCTGCTTAGCTTATCATCATCAACGATCAATATACTTTTTTCATTCACATTACTTCCCCCAAAATCTTTTTCACCCATAATAAATTATATTTAAGACTTGTAAGAATGATTCGCTCCAAATGCAAATAAAAAATAATAACCAATATATTACATCACTAATAAATTATAATATTGAAGAAGGCAATAGTCAATAAAATATAAGAAAAATGGCAGGTTTGATGCTCTGCCATAATCGACTTTTGCAAATTTACCAAAATACTCCACCATATCTTGTTGATACCTGCCTTTAGATAATAGACATAGTCCTGCCATCCTCGTTGTAAGCACCTTCAACTTGATGCGAAGCCGTAGCCACGCCAAACAAAAAATCTTTGCTAAAGTCTGACATTTCACATCCTCCCATAAATTATCTATTACAATTATACCATATATTTACTATTAATAAAAAGAAAATAGACAAAAAAAATACAGGTATATACCTTTCGTACATACCCTTTCTAAATATACTATGCGTTTACTAATTTTATAGCGCCATGCGGGCAATACCTTGTGCAGACGCCGCATCCAGTGCACTTTTCTTTATCAACATTTATCTCTACTTGAAACAAGCCCTTTCTTGACAACTTAAATGCGCCAAACTTGCAACTGTGGCTTGCTGGGCAAAACGGTGATCTATCGCATATTTCTTGATCTACATATGCATACCTCATATCATTTCCTCCTTTAGTCTATCAATATTTTATTATACCCCCCTACTGTAGTAGGGTTGTCTGTATACATTATACTTGTCTTTCGCTTTATTTGTCAAGATATTTTTATAGATCATCTATAAAATTCTTATCTTGTACTTTAAAAGCCATTCATTTACTTGTATAAGGTATGCATATAACTGAGGACCACCCATAAGTTGAGAAAACCATGCTGGGTCGTAATCTTTCGCATCAGTATCTATGAGATTTTGCACTTCATTTTTGTTGACTAATTGTAAAATCGGTGAAGACGGATCGTCAATAATCCTTTGAAGCCAACTTTTTACCTTCTCTTTAAAAACCGGATTATGTGTCTTAGGATATGGACTTTTTTTCCTTTCTACTACTATATCAGGTATATATCCTCTTAACGATTCTCTCAAAAGGCCTTTCTCTCTGTTGTGGAGATTTTTCATATCCCACGGAATATTCCAGACATACTCCACTATCCTATGATCCAAAAACGGTACCCTGACTTCAAGACCTGACGCCATGCTCATCCTATCCATCCTATCCAGAAGCATGGAAAGAAATCTCGTCTGGTTTAGATAAAATATCTCTCTCATACGAGAAGATGCTTTATCTTCTCCTGAAAGCTTAGGTACTTCCCTTAATGCTTCATTGTACCGATCGTTTAAGTACTCTGTTGGACGGATCTTTTTTACAACGTCTTTAGATAAAAGATTCATTCTTTTTTCAACCATTCTTATCCATGGAAAAGTACCTGACTCGATGGCAGCTTTATTTCTAAACCATGGATAGCCTCCAAACACTTCATCAGCACCTTCACCTGACAGTGCGACTTTTACATCCTTTTTGACTTCTCTCAAAAATAAGTACAAAGACGAATCAACATCAGCCATTCCCGGCAAATCGCGGGCATAAAGAGCAGGTAATAGGGCATCTGCCAGTTCTTCATTATCTACATAGACATAATTATGAGCCGTATATATTTCTTTTGAAACAGCTTCAACTAAATCTGAATCGCTGTTTGGCTGAAATTGATTTGGTTTAAAGTATTTATCGTTTCCAATGTAATCTACCGAATATGTTATAAGCTTGCTGCCTAATTTCTTTAACTTTTCATTGGCAAAGGCAGAAACCGCAGTAGAGTCTAATCCACCAGAAAGCAACGAGCACAGCGGCACATCTGAAACAAGCTGACGCTTTGAGGCATCATCTAAAAGATACCGAATTTTTTCCATCGTAATTTTAAGGTCATCTTCATGGTCTTTACTTACCAATGACCAATATCTCTCAATTTTTATTCCGCCTTTGTTAAACGTAAGAGAATGGCCCGGCTTTAACTCATATATGTCACGAAAAATGCCAATCCCCGGCGTCCTGGTAGGACCCATGACAAAAATCTCTGCAAGTCCTTCTTCATCCACTTCGGCCTGAACGTATGGATGTGCTAAAATCGCTTTGATTTCCGAGCCGAAAATGAGAGAACCATTCTTATAAGTATAAAAAAGAGGTTTAACACCTATCCTATCCCTTGAAAGAAAAAGCTTATTCTCATAATCATCCCATACCGCAAATGCATATATGCCATTTAACTTGTGGACACAATCACTTCCCCATTCGATGTATGAAGTCAACAAAACTTCTGTATCTGAATGACCATTGAATTTGTAACCTAACGACCTAAGCTCATCTCTTATTTCCTCCGTATTGTACAATTCGCCATTGTATATTATCACGTACTTTCTCTCGCCAAACTCTTTAATCATTGGCTGTTCACCGCCCTCAGGGTCAATTACTATAAGCCTTGTCTGTGCAAAACCACAATGGGTCGAAAACCATGTACCCCAGCTATCAGGTCCTCTATTCCTAAGTCTTTCTCCCATTGCAACTACTATGTTTTTCCTATTTATCACTTCTTCATCAAAGCTTACCCATCCTGCTATTCCGCACATCGTATCAGCCCCTTTCGAAATAATAATAAGGGTAGCCATATTGATTGATATTGAATTTCATCTGTTTGTAGTATATGTAGAAAGGGTAAAAATGTGAAAATTCTTGGTGATACTTACCTTGCCAAAGTATTTGCTATGTAAAAAAAACTCCCACCATAAAAGATGGGAGATTTCTTTAATTCTTTGTTAAATTAGTGAATTTATGAATTGACCAGATGGCATCAGCATTGTCTGTATTAATGACGCATCAAGCATTCCAGTTGAATCATAAATTCCCATATTGTTATTGACTAAAGGCATTGTTTCATTTGCATAGTCTGTAAGAGGACTTTCAGCTATTCGCCAAGCAAATTGACCTACATTTACAGCCAATCCATCAAATCCAGAAAAGGCTGCTTGAGCAGTGCTAAAATTGTTCTGTATCGCATTATTGTTCTGTATCGCATTATTTAAAGCATTTTGATCTACCGAGAGAGTCATATCTGGATTTTGAGTAATTCCAATAGCTTGTAAATTTGATGCCTGATATTCATAATTTTGAGTAAGCTCTGAAACAACAAGAGGGCTTATATATTGCTGATTTTGATTTGCATATGTTAACAGGTCGTTGTAGTTATTGACAAAATTATTTATGCTGTTGCTTATGGATTGCGTATCAGGCGCCACTGTTACTGTAGCATTGCTTACAGTTTTATTAAATGTCATGGATAAGTTGTTATTGTCAACATTGACGGTGTTTGTTTGAGATGTACCACTTACTCCATTAATAGTATAATTTGCATTTGTTGCTTCTACTGTTACTGTATTTGCGCCAGTATATGAAACTGCATTGCCGTTGACATCTGTCAATGTGAATGCATTATTTGTTCCAGTATTATTTGCATTTATTTCTAACTGACTTGTACCAAGATATGGATTGTTATTTACAATGGCTGTAACCCCTATATTTGCAGAGTTAATTGCTTGAGCCATATTATCTAAGACAGTTTGATTAGTGTCTCCTTGATTGACATTAAAAGATATATTATATTGTTGCCCACCTACTTGTGCTTTAAAGCTGTATGTTCCAGGTGTAAGGCTTGTGACGCTATTGCTTGATAAACTTGTACCATTGTTTTGTTGCGCCATGGCAAGCTGATTTACAGTAACATTATAGGTAGAAGCAGTTGCACCTGGCTGAGCTGATACACTTATGGAATTTGGATCACTGGATGTAGCAACCATCTGATTAAAAACATTATCAGGCGATGTAAGTTGTAACTGTGACGCTGCCTCAGCTAAATTATTTGCGTAACTATTCAGCATGACAAGGGCATTTGTCGTTTGCATTGGCAATTGTTGGTTATACATATCTGTATACAATGCTTGCTGTGCAATTTGAGATATATTGTCAGAAGAAATATTTGATAATGAAGTCAATGGATTGCTCATATTAAAAAGATAGCTGTAATCACTGTAATAAGGGTACATCATATACATATAACTTGTATCAATATAGCCTGCCATATTTTCACCTCCAACCTTTTTATTTTACTTTTTTATCGGCAAAACTTTTAAAAATTTAATAGAAAATGTCAAGTTTTTGTTAATATCTAAAAGGCTTCTACACATTCTCTCATGTAGAAGCCTTGGTAATTTCACTAAATCTTTATATTGCTTTTTCTCCGCGCTCACCGGTTCTTATCCTTATGGCGTCTTGTATGTCGTATATAAATATCTTTCCATCACCTACATTGCCTGTTCTTGCCACTTTTGTAACAGCATCTACGATGTTTTCGACGCTTCCATCATCTGTCACAATCTCAATCTTAACTTTTGGAAGAAGGCTTATCTCAATTTCCGCACCTCTGTAAATCTCTTTTTTACCTTTCTGATGTCCACATCCAAAAACCTGCGACACCGTCATTCCGTGTATTTTCAGCTTATTAAGCTCTGACTTTACATCTTCCAAGACATCCGGTCTTATTATGCATTCAACTTTCTTCATTATTTTACCCCCTTGCTTAGTACAGCATCATCTAAAACTTGTGGACTTTTTACATTTTTTTCAAGAACACCATCCGAGTACACAACAGGCGTCAATTGGAAATCAGGATATGCTAAAACGCCCATTTCCGGCAAATCAAGCCCTGCGATTTCGTCTTCCGGTTTGACTCTTATACCCATTATAGCATCAAGGGCTTTATAGAACAAGTAACTTAATCCAAATCCATATACGACTATAACCGCCATATCTATAAGCTGTGCCCAAAGTTGACCTGTACTACCATAAAGTATTCCTGTTACAGCACCTTGTACTCCGTTGAGCCCTGCACCATATGTGCCATCTGCAAATATGCCGACGCTTAAAATACCCCACAAGCCATTTACACCGTGTACAGAAAAAGCTCCTACCGGATCATCAATCTTAAGTTTATTTTCAACAAAGGCAACAGATACGCAGACCAAAATGCCAGCCACAGCACCGATTATAAAAGCCGATATACCATTTACAAATGCACATGGTGCCGTTACCGCCACAAGTCCGGCTAAAGCACCATTACACATCATCGACGGATCAGGTTTTCCATATTTAACCCACATATAAAGCATTGCAACAAGTCCTCCTACAGCCCCAGCGATCATGGTATTTGTTGCAACAACCGCCAACCTTAGATCCGTTCCATTAAGTGTGGAACCTGCATTGAATGCAAACCATCCAAAGAAAAGTATGATGGTACCAAGAATAGCCATTGGTACGTCATGGCCTGGTATTGGCACAGGCGTACCATCTTTCTTGAATTTCCCAATTCTTGGTCCTATTACCATCGCTCCTGCAAGTGCCATCATGCCCCCCATTGCATGAACGACACCAGATCCTGCAAAGTCAATTACACCATTCCCGAGTCCGAGTTTGGCTCCAAGCTGTGAAAGCCATCCTCCTCCCCAGACCCATCCACCATAGATGGGATAATAAACCATTGAAACAAAAAACGATCCAATGACAACCGCTAAAAATTTAACTCTTTCTGCCATCGCACCAGTAGGTATTGTAACCGTCGTATCCATAAATACCATCTCAAAGAAGAACAACGCATACACACCTACATCATACGTTCCACCGCTTAATAGGAAAAATCCATTAAGCCCCACTAAATTCCATCCTCCTATGCTTAGTGCGTGGTTTAAAGGTGCTGTACCACCAAGGCTTGAAAATGAACCAGAGCCGCCCATCATAAATGCAAAACCTGTCAAGAAAAATCCAACAGTACCTACTAAAAATACCATAAGATTCATGGCCATAGTGTGCATTGCATTTTTAGCCTGTGTAAAGCCAGTTTCAACAAGTGCAAACCCAGCCTGAAAGAAGAATATCAAAAATGCAGTTAGCATTACCCATACGAAATTAATGCCAAGCTTATTCTTTGCAACCTGTGTTGCTACTTCATCTAATGTAGGTTTACCTGTAACTGCACTTGTAATGTCTTTTACAGTGCCAAGATTAGCCCCTGTTGGATCACCACCAGCAGCATATACCACCCCTACTGTCATTATCAAAAGTAATGCCAATACAATACCTATTACAATTTTCTTTTTCATGAAAAGCACCTCCATATTATTTAACTTTTATATTCTCTTAAAATTTCTAATTGAAAACTTTTTATCTTTTATATTTTTTGAAAGATTGTAAATCCTTACAAAATAGATTATTACAAGGTAGACAATTGGCAAAGCCATTATAAATGCTGGCACGCTATTGGAAAAGATTATTATTGTATTATGCATAGATATGCTGTATAATATAAACGTTAAAGCTAAAATAAAAATTATTGTATTTATAGTGTATAATGTGATGATAGGGATTTTTTTCATTTATGTCATCACCTCCTTTCAAAAAATGAAGGTGCTTAGATCTCCAAGATTTAAGCACCCTTGCTTTTTTATCGAATGACTATTTGTTTTATTATTGATTAAAGTCAAAAGCTTTAAAGCCAATGTTGTACGCTTCTTCACCGTGTTCAACTATATCAAGTCCTAATTCCTCTTCTTCTTTAGTAACTCTAAGCTCCATAAATAAGCTTATAAATTTCAATATTATAAATGACATAAGCCCTGCAAAGATGTAAGTTGTAACAACTCCTGTAAGCTGAATAAGCAATTGATTCGGATTGCCGTAGAATAAGCCATTAGCACCTGCAGGATTTATAGCTTTTGTTGCAAAAAGTCCTGTAGCCAGTGCACCCCATGTACCGCCAACGCCGTGTATACCAAACGCATCAAGTGAATCATCATATCCAAATTTATGCTTGATGTAATTGACAGATGTGAAGCATATTATACCTGATATGACTCCTATTGCGATCGCAGAAACTGCTGTCACATATCCTGCTGCAGGTGTAATAGCTACAAGTCCTGCTACAGCACCACTTACAGCACCAAGTAGTGTAGGCTTACCGCTTACTTTCCATTCGGTTAATACCCATCCCATGGAGGCGGCAGCAGCAGCAGTATTTGTCACGACAAATGCATTAACCGCCAGACCATTTACAGATAAAGCGCTTCCTGCATTAAATCCAAACCAGCCAAACCATAAAAATGCTGCTCCCATCAAAACCATAGGCATGTGATGTGGTACCATCTTTGTATTTTTTCTCTTGCCCAGTATTAAAGCCGCCACAAGTCCTGAAACGCCAGAACTTATGTGAACGACTGTACCACCAGCAAAGTCCAATGCGCCTAAGTTTTTAAGCCATCCACCATTTCCCCATACCCAATGTGCAAGTGGATCATATACTAATGTAGTCCAAATAAGCGTAAATACGATGAATGCTGAAAATCTCATTCTTTCCGCAAATGCACCCGTTATTAAAGCAGGTGTTATTATGGCAAACATCAATTGATATACCATAAACGCCAAAAGTGGTATCGTCGATGAATAAGTACCATCAGGTCCAAGACCAATATTGTTAAGACCAGCCCAATGTAGATTTCCTATCAAGTGGTATGTATCACCACTAAAGGATAATGAAAATCCAAATAATACCCATTGTACAGAAACAAGTGCGATAATAGTGAAACTTTGCATCATTATGCTTATGACATTTTTCCCATTAACCATACCGCCGTAAAAAAATGCCAATCCCGGTGTCATGATCATGACTAATGCTGATGAAAATAGTATAAATGCTGTATCACCTGTGTCTATCTTGCCTGTCGCTGCAAAAGCCATATTTGGTATTAAAACTGCCAATAAGAACATCAATGTAATAAATATCTTTTTCTTCACATTTATTCCTCCTTTAAAAATAATAAAAGAAGACGCCCTAATACATAGGTTACCTATGAATTAGAGCGCCTTTGCTCTGTCAATTTAAAGTAATAATATTTATCTTAGTTATAATAGTACATCTATATATGTTTTTTGTCAATATCTAAGTTTACTATTTTGCAAAAAATTTAAATTGCAATTTAATATAAATCTGAAATGAATGTTGTAAAACAAGTAAAAATCTTATAAACATCAACTAATACAAAGTAAATCAATCTTTCTTTTTGAAATAATAATCAGGCAACAAAGATAATTTTTCGCAATATTTTTTCTCATTAAAATGAGTTTTCTCCTTAAGTATATAATATATCTCTTCAATCAAGACCGAACCTATCATTTCTTTTGACTTTTGTTCAGAATAACCTAAATTTTTTAGTCGCATCAGGGTAGCTTTTGTACATTTCGGATCATCCATTTTCAATTGATTCTCAACAACATCCATAATTAAAGCTTTTAATCTATAATTAACCATAATTCTTCTCCTTACAATTCATTCATAGTAAACATAATAATATCATTTATTCAAAGCTCTAAAGAGTTATAAACAATGATTTGATTTTATTAGTTGTCTTTAAAATAAACTATATTTATTCTTTTTAGCAATACTTGCGTAAACAATGAATATATCGGAACATTAATAATTTCTCCTACAACCTTTGGAGGTAGAGTAGTCACTAAAGGCATTTTAAATAACAGCAGAAGAAAATAAGGCACCAATATTACTGATGAAATTAACTGACCTACACCAATTGCTATCAGCAATTGCCATATAGAAGGGATTGGAGCTTTTATCGGCTTTAAAACCAAAGCAGGAATAATACCTGTGAGAGCTGCTGTCAATGTAAAATGTGGCATGTATGGTCCTAAAGGATTAATGTAATACCCAACTATATCACCTACAGCACCTACTATACCTCCTGCTGTAGATCCAAACATTATCCCTGCAAGAATCACCGGCAATGCGCCAAAGCCAATTCTTATACCTTCAATACCACCAACAGCTATTCTAATACTAGCTATTCTACTTAAAACTATGTTTAGGCTAATCAACAATGCTAGAAAAACCAGTTCTCTCGTATGTATTTTTTTCATTAAACAAGCCTCCCTATCAATTATATAGGTTATAATAAGACTGCTACACAATTAGAAAAAGACTACTACAATGGTACCATAAACTCTATATATCATCAATACTCTCAAATCAAGTTTTTTTATAATATCATATTAATTGCTTTTTATATATAGTAGCCTTTTAAGATCCGCTGCAAGCTTATTTGACATTTAGACTCATATTATATATTTGATGACATTACCATCAAATATTGACTCTATTTCCTTTATAAAAAATTCCTTCATTTCATTTATCTCATCATTTTTGTACATAAATTTTTTGTAGCCAAATTGACCGAATCTACAAACCCTTTCTTCGTCATTCATAGGCAGTGTATTTTCAGGAAAAATCTCTGATATGGTACTTTTGGCTTTTGCTGTGTATCTGTGTGAGATGATTTCAAATGTTATTGGATATGCAGTTTTTTCAGGTATACTTTCCTTCATTTTAAATAATAGTTCTTTATAATCTTTTTGCCAATTGTCATACAAAAAAACAGGCGCTATCAAAAAACCCATGGGATAGCCTGATTCAATTATTTTTCTGCTGGCTTCCAATCTTTTCTCTAATGATGGAGTCCTTTTTTCATATTCGTTTATGATTTTTTCAGTATTTAAACTAAATCTCACTTCTGTATGTCCATTATGTTCAATATCAAGAAGTGTATCTATGTCTGTAAACTTCGTGACAAATCTAAATCTTCCACTTTCGCTTTTGCTGAAAAATTCTATCGCAGATTTTAGAATGTTTGTATACGGCTCTACTGGCACGGGATCTGACGTTGCCGAACCTTCAAAAATTGTCTTTTCAGGTTTCCTTGCTTCAATATAATCATTTGCCCACATAAATATGTCATCTATATTTACATTGACCTTTATGTAAGGCCTCTCGCTTAAATTTGTATTAAGATAACAATATTGACATTGACCTACACAACCAGATAGCAATGGTAGCTGATAATTAGCTGATGGTTTACAAGATTGAAAATCTATCTTTTTCTTCACGCCCACAACTAAAGTATTTTTCCCTTCTTTATAATATTCTCGTAAATTGTCCCCTGGTATATGTCCTTTTATTCTATTTCCTTTCATCTCTATAAATTCAACTTCTTTTCTGTCTTTAAAAAATTGGTATATGTTGTATCCAATTTCATAGTCTATAGCATTTTTTTCAAAAATAATGCGCTTAGGAATAAACATTTTCGTACTCCTTTTTTTAAGTAATTTGTTTATTTTTATTCTTAGCACATTTCAAATAGTATATGCAAAAAGCACATCCTATTTGTAAGAATGTGCTTTTCATACTACTTTGATATAGCATCTTTTAAGCGCCTTGTGGCAAAACCTATATCATCTGATGCCATGATCTCTGATACAACTGAGATTCCATCAACGCCCGTTCTCATTACATCTAATGCATTGCTGTATTTTATGCCTCCAATTGCGACAACAGGAATCTTTACTGCTTCTTTTATTTTTTTTAAATCCAAAAGCCCTATTGCTTCACCTATATCTTTCTTTGTGCCTGTGTAGAATACTGCACCTGCTCCTATGTAGTCAGCACCATCTCTTTCTGCCTCTACGGCTTCATCTACGCATCCAGCAGATATGCCGATTATCTTATTATCGCTCATGATCTTTCTTGCAATGCTGCATGGCAGATCTTCTTGACCTAGGTGAACTCCATCTGCATCAACAGACAGTGCTATATCAATTCTGTCATTTATTATAAATGGAACATTGTATTTTCCTGCAATATCTTTTAATCTTTTAGCAATCTCGTAAAACTCTCTTGATGAAATATCCTTTTCCCTAAGCTGTAGCATAGTAACACCGTTTTGCAATGATTCTTCTACAGCATCGTAAAAATCTCTACCAGCCTTCAAAAGGTTTCTGTCAGTGACCAAATAAAGAGATACATCAAAATCTTTCATGCTTACGCCTCCAATACTTCAATATCAGCGTATTTCCTTATAATGTCGGAGTTTATAAGGTACAGATTGTCTATAAATTTTGCCCTAAATGTCCCAGGCAAATTGCACTCTTTTTCCGCCAATTCTCCAGCTATATTCATAATAAGAAGGGCAGCCAATGACGATATCACTTTGTCATGGCTGCATGCAGACGTAGCCGCCATTATTGCACCTAAAGTACAGCCCGCACCTGTTATCTTTGTAAATAAATAGGTACCATTTTTAACTTTTACTACTCTTTTGCCGTCGCTTATATAGTCTTCTTTACCTGTTGCAACAACAACCGTATTTGTTAACTTTGCAAGTTTTACACATGAGTCAACATTTCCGCTGTCATCTAAAGAATCTACACCTCTGACATTTGCACTTTCACCTGATAAAGCCTTTATTTCACCGCCATTCCCCTTTATAATGCTTATATCACCTATTTTCAAAAGCATATTTACAAAGTCAACCCTGCTTTTTATAGCAGCACATCCTACAGGGTCTAAGACGACTGGTTTTTTGTGGTCTTTTGCTGATATTACAGAATTGATTATTGTCTCTTTAGTTTCATTATTGATAGTACCTATATTTACGTACAAAGCATTTGAAATTGCTGTAAAATCGTACGCTTCGTCCGGTGACATAACCATTGCAGGAGATGCCCCTATACTTAGTAGTGCATTGGCATTATCGTTTATTACGACGTAGTTTGTTATAGCGTGGACAAGCGGCACTTCTTCTTTTAATCTTTCTAAAACCTTTATTGCTTCTTCAACCATAAATTTTCTCCTCTCTCTTATTTAAAGATTTCATAATTGGATAGATTACAGCAGTTAAAATAATCGTACCTATTGTGGGCGTTATAAACCATTTTGATAGATTTGTGCCAAAATATGTAAGATAATTGTAGAATATCGTACCCACCGCAAAAGAAATCGTGGCAGGCACATTTAAGAAGCTATGGCTTTTGCTTTTCATCAAAAAGAAATCTTCAAATACAACCGTATATGCTGGAATAAATACACTTCCTATGGCGTATAAAAAGTTTTGGTAATTATCCATTGGGAACAAATATGCGGCAATAAGCCCCACAATGGAATATATAATAAGCAGACTTTTTCTGCTTAATTTTGCTTTGACAATAGAAAGGGTTGAAATAGCAGCAGAATACACATCCATAAAAGTCGTAGTAACCGTCGACAAAAGTATAATGAGAAGCGGTACAATTCCCGTTTTTATTGACGCAAAATACGAGATTATATCCTTTCCGCCTGTTTTTAAAGCCACATAAAGTCCTATAAAATACATGAAGCAGCTTGCTATGAAATATCCTGCAAATGTATATATAAAGCTGGACTTCCCATCTTTAGCATTTATAGTGTAATCCCCTACCAGCGGAAGCCATGATACAGGCATAGCAACGGCAAGCTCAACAGCACCGCTGAAACTCATGTCTCCCGTTACTGACGCTATTTTCCCGCCTTTTAAATACAATACAACAAATATAGTCAATATAAATAAAAGTACAACAGCAATATCGTTTATCCAATAAGCTTCATTGTCAAAGAATAATGTCCACAATAAAACAGATATGCCAACGACAAAAATTCCAATAGCAGTAGACATGCCTATGGCACCGTTGAAAGCCTTTGCAGACTGTATTATCATTACAGCCGTCCAGCCAACCAATTGAAGCACATTTAAAAGCCCTATAAATACCATGCCTCTCTCGCCCAATACACCTTTCGTGGACTCTATTGCAGGCTTCTTAACTCTAAAGGACATAAGCCCTCCTAAAGCAAAAAACAGAGTACCAATTATATGACCTAACAATATGCTTAAAATTCCTTTAGTTAAGCCTAATGGTGCAAAGTATGAACCAGTAAAAACCTCTGCAATGGATATGGCCGCACCTGCCCATATCAAAAAAAGCGTCGAATTTTTAATCTTCATAGTCAATACCTGCTTTCTTATAAAGATCTACTAAATGTCCTACAGGTCCTACACCTTTACCTATCTCAAGAGAATTTTTAATAGCCTCTGTTATGTAACTTTTTGCGTTTATTACTGCATCTTTCAAGCTAAATCCTCTACCAAGGTACGAAGCTATTGCAGATGAATACGTACATCCTGTCCCATGTGTATTTTTGGTGTCGATCCTCTCCTGCGGCAAAAGTAAAAATTCACTTCCATCGTAAAATACATCAGTAGCATTTTCTACAGAATGACCACCTTTTACAACGACAGCTTTTACACCCATATCGATGATTTTTTTAGCAGCCTCTTTCATGTCTTCAATTCCCTCAATATTCATTCCCGTAAGTTCACATGCCTCCGGTATATTTGGAGTAATGATATCTGCCATAGGCAAAAGTTTTGTCTTCAATGCATCTATGGCGTCTTCTTTTAGAAGGTAATATCCGCTTTTTGATATCATGACAGGGTCTAACACGACGTTTTTTGGATTCCATATTTTAAGTGATGATGCAATAGCGTCAATGATTTCTCCACTTGACACCATGCCTATTTTCACAGCATCAACTTCTGTATCCTCAAATACACAGTCAATCTGCTTTTTGATGATATCTGCATCCATCTCCCTCACGTCAAAAACTCCTACTGTATTCTGCGCAGTAACTGCCGTTATGACGCACATGCCGTATACTCCAAGTGCGCAAAACGTCTTTAAATCTGCCTCTATGCCAGCTCCACCAATGCTGTCAGAGCCTGCAATTGTAAGTAACTTTCTCACATCGATTCCTCCTTTTTTGTATGCCTTAAGGAAATACGAAACAAAAAAGTGTGCTGGATAAGCACACTTAAATCCCAATGTACTCCCTACGCCGGCATTATCCAGATCAGGTTATGGGTCATAGCAGAAATAGCTGCTAACTCTCAGCCGGGCTATCACCCCAGCTCCCCAGACTAAATATTAACTTTTATTTAATTTTAACACAAATTGTTTGACTTGTACAGGATATTTCACTCTATGATCGTGTCAAGTATTTTTAGGTTTTTTTGAAAAAAAGACCTCACTATCACTCTAAGGATGAGTATTGATAGCTGGATTTTAAGAAAAGTTTTTAGTGTTGAAGTCTCTTAACTTCTTGATAGCATAAAATCGCCACTCACTCTATAATCTTTGATTTTCTTTTAATATCTCACTCATTCTCAGATTCTCACGCTCTTCAAAGAAGCCATCATGTATATCAATGCTATTTATTCATGAATTTTACATGTGATAGGTAACCCAAATAAGCTCCCCATAATAATAACTAAAACTACAATCTTCAATATATATGCATACTTTTAAATGGCATTTCTCAATAGTAATGATTTTATAGCCTGACTTGTTAATGTTTTTTTATTTTGCAATATTGGCAAGCTTATTATGTTTTCATAAGTTGATTTTATTTTCTTTAGTTGTTGTTTCGCTTTATACACTGTTTGCTTTGGTATTTCTATTGGCTTTAAGCTTTCATATTGCTGTTTTAATACGACACCTTTCAGCGATATGCCGCTTGCTTTTATTGCTCTTAATTTTGCCATTTTGTGAGCTCCAACCTTGCTCCATGAAATTGGTCTGCTTGATAGTCTCTCTGAAAGTACATGACTTACATGACTTTCTGCACTGCATCCTGTTATTTCTTTTTTGTAAAGGCTGTATGAATTTATTCCATCCCAATTGTTATTTATATATGTTTGGCACTTCGTTACGGGATTTTCTGTTCCGTTTAATTCTAGTTCTTTGTATTTTTGTGTTAAAAGCTCATTGACTTTTTGTTTATCTGCTTTAAATATGGCTTTCCATAATTCTCTCTTTGTTTTTTTATCTTCTTTTATTGCAGCTGTTATGTATTTTTGTAGATGAAATAGGTCTAATACGTATACGGCGTTAGGCAGATATTTTACTCCGAATTTTATCCATTCCGCTCCATCTCCAGATACGTATATGCGTTTTATTTTGTCTTCGTTATATGTGCTTGCAATGTACTCCCATACTTCTTTCCATAACTCTTCTACTTTATCTCCTTCGTATACACCGGAAAAGTATACGGCATTTTTTAGTTCATTTCTGCCTTTTGTTATTGTTTGTTTTCCTTCATGTACGTATATTAATTTTACAATGTCTGGTTTGCCGTTTTGAAGATGTATATGATCTTCATCAGCTTCTATGTATAAAGTTTCTATTTCTTTTTTAGTCTTTGGCTTTTCATATGTTTGAAGGTTGTCTATTTTTCTTAATGTGTTCATTACTGTTTGCCGGCTTACATTGCAGTTAGCTCCATTTCTTTTAAGTTCCTGAGTGGTTTTTTGATATGAGAGTATTGTAGAAAGATCCGTTATATCAGCTTTAAGCTCAGCATCTATTCTTTCATATTTTTGGATGCCAGCAGCTTTATCTACGAGATATGCCTTCTCTCCTGTTTCTTTGTTTTTATAGTACCGTCTTTTGTATGTGATATCTCCAAATGCAGTTGTTATTGTCCTTTCACAATCTTTTTGGACTACCACCCAGTTTTTCCTTTTGTATTTATCTTTATATATGCTTTGATCAAGTTCATGAAGTACATCTGCACAAATCTCTTTTCCTAATTCATTTAGAATTTTTTTAAGTTCTTCTTCAAATTCCAAATAGGTATATTTTCCATCAAGTAATCCAATAATTTTTTCTACAACAAGCAGGAATTTTTGAAGTGTATGTTGAATTATTTTCATAAGACCTCACCTTCCTATTTATTTTCTAACTCATCCTCTTGGGAGGATGGTGAGGTCTTATTTCTACATTTCATCGCTATTTTCCTGCTTTTTCACCTAAAAAAATTTTACACTAAGCACTCTATCGTCAAATTTTCTTGATAATCTATACATTGTTCTTTTATATATATATAAATTATGGTAAAATAGAATTAATAATTATGGGAGGCAGGAATTTTTTATGAATAGTACTTATCTATCAATAGATGATATTATAAAAAATGTATCATTTTTAGTAAATATATTCGATGGTATAAGAATAGTAGATCCTTTAAAAAAGAAAGTTTACTACTCTTTTCTAAATAGCAAGGAAATCATTGATGAAAAAGATTATTGCTATGATTTTTGGAATCAAGGTAAAATATGTAGTAATTGTATATCAATAAGAACAATTATTGAAGATAAAACTTTTGTAAAAGTTGAATATACTGGAGAAAAATTATATTTAGTAACATCGACACCATTTTACACAGACTCAGGTAAAATTGTAGTCGAACTTTTAAAAGATTCTACAGATGCAGGTTTGATTGAAGATATTAAAAATCTGACAAGTCAAAATATATATGATAAAGTAAATGAATTAAATGAATTAGTGGTAAAAGATGGTCTCACTGGACTATATAATAGACGATTCGTAGATGAAAGATTACCTGTTGATATCCTTAGAGCTTCTTTAAATACCATGCCAGTCTCCATAATAATGGCAGATATAGACTTCTTTAAAAAAGTAAATGATACATATGGTCATATTGCAGGTGACGAAACGCTCAAATTTTTTGCCTCCATAATTCAAAGCAATATTAGAAAAGATGATTGGGCAGCTAGGTATGGTGGAGAAGAATTTTTAATTTGTTTGAAAAATACAGATAAAAATGAGGCTTACGAAATAGCTGAAAGAATAAGAAAAAGCATTGAAAGCAGCACTATAATATATAAAGACAAGGAAATTAAAATCACTTCCAGCTTTGGGGTATATACATTTGAAGGCAATTATGAAAATTATTTAGATGTTATTGAAAAAACCGACCAAAAATTATACGAAGCAAAGAAAAAAAGAAATCAAGTTATGGCTTAAGCTTTCTTAGTTTCAAAACTATGTCTCTTGATTTTTCCCCAACTGCTTTTTAATTTTTTAAATTTAACAATACCTTCTATCCTAAATAGAGTTGTCATCTGCCTGTATCCAAAATTTTCTAATACACCGTATATACTTAGTTTTAAAAGTTGAACCAACTTAGGATAATTATTAAATGTATATTCTTCTAACAATATAGCACCTAATGATAAAAGCACTCCATAAAGAATAGCCGCTGCAAAATACAAAATAAAATATTTTATGTTTAGAATACCTAATATGTACGTAATCGGAATAAAAATATACCCTAGTATTTCAACAACAGGTCCTATCATTTCAAATAACCAAAAGTAAGGAACTGCTATTAAACCAATTTGCTTATACTTTGGATTTAATAGCATTTTTTTGTGTTTAAAAAGGCTATCTATAAGACCTATCTGCCATCTTCTTCTCTGACTCCTTAGATCTTTTATACTTTCTGGTGCCTGTGTCCAACATACAGGATCTGGAATAAACTTTATTCTGTATTCTTGTCTTTTCTCTACAAAATGTTCGTGAAGTTTTACTATAAGCTCCATGTCCTCACCGATTGTATCTTTATCATAGCCACCAACTTCTATAACAGCATCTTTCCTACAAGCCCCAAACGCACCAGATACGATAAGAAGGCAATTTATCAAATCCCAACCAGCTCGCCCCAATAAAAAAGCCCTCAAATACTCTACTATCTGAAAATTTGCTATTCTATTTCTTGGTAAATCGATGTTTATGATTTTATCTCTTATTATAGTGCTACCATTTGCTATTCTGACTATGCCACCAACAGCAATTGTTCTTTTATCCTCAACAAAAGGCATTATTATTCTTACAAGTGAATCACTTTCTAAAATTGAGTCTGCATCGATAGATGTTATTACTGGATAATTAGATACATTTATACCAGCATTTAGTGCATCAGCTTTTCCACCATTCTCTTTATCTACTAATATGAGATTAGGTATATCAATGTTTCTATAGACTTTTAGTATTTTATTGGTTTTGATACGATATCTAATTGGTTGATCTACCTCTTTTAATTCAAATGCTTCAATCACCTTTTTTAATGTATTATCTTTCGAACCATCATTTATTACTACTACCTCAAAAATTGGGTAGTGCAACGATAAAAGCGATTTTATATTCTCTACTATTGTTTCTTCCTCATTATAAGCTGGAACTAATATAGATATTGGTATCATATTTGAAGAAGATATAAATCTCCTATAATCAGAATATCTTATTTTCTTTATGTATCTATTTAAATTAATTGCAGCTAAAATTAGCTGAAAAAAATATATAAAGTTAATTGCGAAAACATAATAAATAAGTGTTTTATTAAATCCTAAAATAATCGATTTTAATAAAGATATGCTCAAGCCATCACCTCCATCTTGCTTTTAACATATTCTGTAATTAAGTCAGAAAGTTTAGGACCTGTGTAAAATACCGATTCATATTGCAGAAGCTTATCGTATCCATAATCTGTTTCCAAAACAGAAACGACTATATCCTTTGCAAAATTATCATCTTTTTGAAATACCGTTTTGATGGCCTCTAAACCGCCATTTATATTTATCAATGAATGTGCAGCATTATACCTTACGTACCATTGTTTATCAGACAATGCTTCTACAAGAGGTGCAAGTGACCTCTCATCCTGTATTTGACCCAATACTTTAGCTGCGACTGCTCTTACTTCCCACTCTTCATCTTTTAAAAGCTCTATGATTTTATAAGTAAACCTATTATCACCCATACTACCCAAAGCCTTAAGAGCCGCTATTCTCTTTTCTTTGTTTTTGCTTTTTAGAAATTTAGCTATATCGTCTGCTAAAGAAGTATCCTTGTAATTTCCAGCTGATTTTATAAAAATAGAAGCAATGAAATCATCATCAAGATACATTAAAGATCTATAGACATATAGTTTATCGCCCTCAAAATTATCAACAATTTCTATAATACTTCTCTCACTTAATAAAATTGTATTTGAAAGACTTTTAAACGCTTCTACAAAAGATTTTTCATCGCCTATTTTAGCAAGTGCCAAAAGAACATTATATAATAGATCAGTAGAATGTGTGGTAACTAAATTTAATAATGGCTTCACAGCCTTTTTACTCCTATAATCACCTAAATATCTACATACCAAAGAAACTTTGAATATATTTCTTTTATTTAGATTGCTTATCTCATAATCTATAAGCCCAATCTTTTCGCATAATGCTGTCAATCTTTCAGCAACAATACCCTTAAAATTTTCAAAATAGTATGCCATTCTCTCTTCTACTAAGTTTCTCTTGATTTTATTTCTCATTAGAACTCTTAATTTCTCTATATCAGTTTCACCAACATACTTCTCATCAAGAAGATATACTAATTCATCAAGAAATTTAGAGATCTCATTCATATACCTTTGCTTAAGCATATTATTTATCAATACATATATCTTTTCAAATATTAAATACGCATATAAAGCAAGTATAATACCCGAAAATACAGCTATTGAAATTATGGCTATTGATTCCATTTAATCACCACTATTCTGACAATAATTTTTTTATTCTGCTGTCTAGCTCCATAGGTGAAAAAGGTTTTGATACATAGTCATCAGCTCCAATTTCGAAAGCTTTTTTCACAAAATCTTCACTATCTTGAGATGTCAACAGTATTATTTTTATTTCTTTGTGACTTTTCTTTATAGATTTTGTCAATTCATCTCCATTCATAGTTTTCATATAATAGTCAGTAACAACTAAATCAATTTTGTTATTATTTATGATTTCAAGCGCTTTAACGCCATCATCAGTTGAATAAACATTATATCCTTTGCTCTTATACCGCGACGTCAATATTGACAAAATTATCTTTTCATCATCTACAAATAAAATATTATTCTTTTTTTCACCTTGAAGCTTTTTATCGCTGCAATTGTCGGCTATGTTTATCATATTTTTTATTTTCAATACTAACTCATCCACATTAAATGGCTTTTCTATACAATCAAACGCACCCAATTTTAAATATTCTATTTTCAAACTACTTTTATCATCAATTATAAAAATAGGAATTTTACTTGTTATTCCATTTTCAGATAAAAGCCTTAATAAATTTAATGCATTGATGTTTAATGAATTTTCCAAAATAATTAAATCGGGATTATCTTTAATAACTCAAACTTCGCACTTATAAAAGTAGCTCTGTACCTTGATAATTCAATATTATTTGGCTATAAAATAGCATGAGACCTCCATTTTTGGTATAATTGAATTATCAAAAAATAAACCAATTGGAGGCTCATGCTATGAATAGTATAACACAAAATTACCAAATTGATAATAAGGTTTCTACTTCGATTAAAAGTTTCTTCAAAAAATATAGAATTTCGGCTGCTTTAAGGTTATCGAATGCTTACAAAAGCAAGGGTATTCCCGTTATTTCTATTTTCGAGTACTTATTCTGTATGATCTTTACCAATAGATCTATGTATATGAATATGCTAATGGGTACAAATCAGGTTGGTTTTAAGAAAGACACGGTTTACAGATTCTTAAACTCTATTCATATTAATTGGATTCGGTTTACCACTTGGCTTAGTGCACAGATTATAAATGAGACAATTACTGGGTTAACAAGTGACAAACGCGTAAATGTTCTTATTGTTGATGACTCTTTATTCGAACGCTCTAGCTCTAAAAAAGTAGAACTACTAGCAAAAGTATATGACCATGCTAAGAAAACATACAAATATGGCTTTCGCCTACTTACACTCGGATGGTCAGATGGAAATACTTTTATCCCAGTCAATGGATGTCTTTTATCTACTGAGAATCAAAAGAATCGTATCAATGAAGCTATACCTGTGGACAAGCGTTCCGCCGGGTATTTAAGAAGGAATCTATCCCAAACTAAAGCAACAGCCGTAGCTCTGGAATTAATAAAGACCGCTAAAAAAGCAATGATTCCAGCATCTTATGTATTGTTTGACACTTGGTTCTGTTCTCCCTCTTCTTTGATTGCTATTAAAGAAATAGGCTATGATGTTATTGCAATGGCAAAGAAAACATCAAAGATGCATTACCTATATAATGGAATAATGCAGCCGTTAACAGAAATATACAAGCAGAACAGAAAAAGAAGAGGCAGGTCTAGATACCTGTTATCCGTGGAAGTTTCCATTGAAAAAGACGGAAAATCTATTCCTGCTCGAATTGTATTTGTCAGAAACAGGAATAATCGAAAAGACTATCTGGCACTTATTACCACGGATATGAACCTTAACGAGGACGAAATCATTCGTATATACGGGAAGCGCTGGGATATAGAAGTCTTTTTCAAAGTGTGTAAATCATACTTGAAGCTCAGCAAGGAATGCAATTCATTATCTTACGATGCGATGACAGCACATACAGCAATCGTATTTACCAGATACATGATGCTTGCACTAGAGAACCGTCGATCATCAGATTTACGAACAATGGGAGAGATATTTTACTACATACAGGATGAAATGTCCGATATTACGCTGATTCAGGCTTTTCATCTACTTATGCAAGTATTCATAGATACAATAACAGATAAACTATCGTTATCTTCAGAACAGCTGGACCAATTACTTGATGCTTTTATGGCTGCGATTCCCAAAGAACTTAAGGAAAGACTTCCGAAGTGTGCATAATTGTGTAAATTACTATTACTTTTTTCTGGCAAAGCATTAAGTTTTCAAGGAACAGAGTAATTATTTATGTGCGAAGTTTTAGTTTAATAATGAATTCTAAAATTTCTCCTTCTAAAGGGAAAGTATCTAATACTATTTCAGATAACTTGTTGTATATTTCATTTTTTAATATATCATTTAGATACAATAATACCTTTTTATTGGTTAAACTTTTTGATTTGACTGTCATTTCAGAAAAAGAATATTCATAAGAAGGCATAAAATTTCCCCCAAAATTATTAAATAAAGCTTTATATATTTATTTTACAATAGTCACATATTAATAATCAAGAAAAATCTTATGCCTATATTCAAGCCTTTATCAAATTTATATTTTAGATTTAGTTTAGCCTGCCAACTAATAATTGTCAAATTTGCATGATTGATGATTTCTTATCTCTCTTTTTTAAGATACTTAAAACTTTCGTTGTATAAGATAATGTTTTTGTAGGACATGCATCAACACAATGTCCGCACCCTACACACCTTATATCAGTAACATCTTTACCGTAATATGCTGCACTTTTTATGTCTATACTCATAGGACATGATTCATTGCATTGTCCACATTGAATACATTTTGAATTATTTGTAGTGATTTTTTGCCCAGCAATTTTACTTATCAATCCCAAAACTGTTCCCAATGGGCAATAATAGCAATATCCTCTGCCTGTTAATGCAATCCAAAAAAACATAGCCATAAGAAGTTCGCCAGCAAGATACTTATACGATTCTATCTTACTTATCGCATCATAATTGCCACCTAAAAACACTCCAGATAAGAATAATATCCACCAAATAGTTAAAAATAGCGATATAGCAAAGAATAACCATCTTAATAATGCAAATATTTTTATTCCCTTTTGATTTAGATGCTTTTTCTTTCCCAAAAGAGGAAAGACAGGATCAAAAACTTCTGAAGCAAATCCATTAAAAAGACAGATTGTAGAGCATTGCCATCTTCTACCGTATAAAAAAGTTCCTATAAAAACGATTATGCTAACCAATACGTAAAATATTAATACACTTGAAATGCCTGCAACACCCCATATAGGAAAATAACTTTTATAAAACGAAGAATTATGGTATAAAAGCTGCAATGGCACTGTCGTCCATGGAAGAGGCATAGCAAAGAAATATACATCACCATTGTGAAAAAACAGTGGCATTATAATATGTACAATAAGTGCTGCAATGATTAAACCAATAAGGTTCGCTTTTCTCATTTTTGTCCTTTTCGACTTGCCTATTATGTTTATAGTAAGAAAACTACCTGCAATAATAAATATGGTCTTAATCCAGTTCTCATAAAATTGCCAAACCCAATTTATAGCATCAGCTACATTTTTAGGGGCTTTACTTGCATATCCATAATTTAATCCGGCTATGATTATGCACATTATAATATAAGTCCACAAAATCGCTTTTAGTAAAAAAATGTACTTATCCCTTTTGTCTACCATACATTCCCCTCCACTCCTATATATTCCATTATAATCGTTAAAAACATTATAGCATATTAATTATATTTTTAAATAGCTTGGCACATTCATTTTAGGAATTACAAAAATCTTTTAATCATTAAAATATATTCTTATTGAATAACATCTTATTTGGGGTTATAATGAGCTTAAACATAATTTACATAAAAAGGAGATGCTGGAATATGCATGAATTGACAAATGAGAAGTGCATTTTTGGTTTTTCAAAGCACAACGATCCTGTACTTAATGTAAACGATGGAGAGGAGGTGAAGATAGAAACTTTAGATTGTTTTTCATGCCAAATCAAAACAAATGATGACAAGTTAGAAACAATGGATTGGGATAAAGTAAATCCCGCAACAGGTCCAATCTACATCAATGGTGCGAAAGAAAATGACGTATTAGAAGTGATAATCAAAAAAATCGACATTGAAAATAAAGGTGTCGTTGCGACAGGAAAGGATTTAGGAGTTTTAGGCGATAAGATGAATGATTTATATTCAAAAGTAGTTGAAATAAATGATGGCAAAGTCATCTTCAACGAAAAGCTCTCATTTCCTGTAAAGCCAATGATAGGGGTAATTGGAGTTGCACCAAAGGAAGGCGAAATAAACTGCGGCACACCTGGTCCTCATGGAGGGAACATGGATACAACACTTATAGGAGAGGGCTCTAAGCTTTATTTGCCTGTTTTTGTCGACGGTGCACTTTTCGCATTAGGAGATTTGCATGCTGTAATGGGAGATGGAGAGATAGGCGTATCAGGTGTAGAAGTAAGCGGCACCGTTACAGTTGAGTTTAGAGTATTAAAAAACTTAAAGCTCAATAATCCACTTGTAAAGACAAATGAAGTAACAGCTACAATCGCATCGAACGAATCAATATCAAAAGCCATAGAAACAGCAGTAAAAGACATGGCAGAACTTTTTCAAAAAAATACTGACCTATCAATAGAAGAAATATCAACTCTTTTCAGTATATCTGGCAATGTCCAAATATCTCAAGTTGTTGATCCACTGAAGACAGCACGATTCTCAATGCCAAACTGGGTTTTGGAGACGTATGGGATAGAATTTTAATCAGGGGGTAATATTCTATGGATAACAAAAATGACAGTACTCTTGAAAAATTCGGTTACAAGCAAGAATTAAAAAGAGCTTTATCTGTCTGGGATCTTATCATTTATGGACTCATATTTATGGTTCCAATTGCTCCTTTTGGTATTTATGGCTTTGTTGCTGACATATCAAAGGGAATGGTAGCACTTGCTTACCTAATAGGCATTATCGGTATGATATTCACTGCATTCAGCTATGCATCAATGTCTGAAGCCTTTCCAATAGCAGGTTCTGTCTATTCTTATGCAACAAATGGTTTAAACAAAATCATCGGTTTCTTTACAGGATGGGCTATACTTCTCGATTATCTTCTTGTACCTGCTCTATTGTATGTAGTAAGTGCTGCAGCATTAAGCAGTATATTTCCAGCAATTCCAATTGTGGCATGGGCATTGGCTTTCATAATCATTAATACAATCATTAATATATTAGGTATCGAATTTACAGCAAAATTCAACAGAATAGTCCTGATACTTGAATTAATCGTTTTGGCATTATTTGTAGTAGTAGGTATTGTAGCTATATCTAAAGGCATAGGAGGAGCACAATTTTCATTTAAAGCTTTCTACGATCCACAAAACTTTAGCTTAAGTTTAGTCATGAGTGCAGTTTCTATAGCAGTTCTAAGTTTTTTAGGTTTCGATGGAATAAGCACGCTTGCAGAAGAAACAGTAGGAGGTAAAAAAACAGTCGGTAGAGCAACTGTATTAGCACTTTTGTTCGCAGGAATACTATTTATACTTCAAACTTGGGTCGCTTCAATGATATGGCCTGACTATAAATCTTTTAGTGACCTTAACACAGCTTTTTACGATGTAGCAAAAAGAGCCGGTGGTACATGGCTTATGTTAACTACTTCATTAGCTACTGCTTTTGCTTGGGGCATTGCGAATTCATTGGCGGCTCAAGCAGCAGTGTCAAGAGTGCTTTTTAGTATGGCAAGGGATAAAAACTTACCTTCATTCTTGTCAAAAGTTCATCCAAAATACAAGACCCCATACATTGCAACTATATCTATAGCTGTTCTTTCGGCTATTCTCGTTATAATTTACAGCAATAGAATAGCTGATCTTACATCAGTAATAAACTTCGGAGCTTTGACATCATTCTTAGTCCTTCATATAACAGTAATAGTTCATTTTATTAAAAATAAATCATTAAATATATGGAAACACATTGTATCACCAGTTTTAGGTTTTTTAGTGATCTTCTACGTATGGATAAACTTAAACAACCATGCAAAAATTCTTGGAGCATCATGGATTGGAATCGGTATAATATATTACATCATACTTAAATTCGTCTTCAAGAAAAAGGTAGAAAATTTGGATGTATAAAACCTAAGGGCCTCTAAATCACATTGAGGCCCTTAATACATCTCTTCATCTGCATTTTTATTGCTAAATAAAGCTATATTGTCTTTCTGCACAATCAATATACCTATAAGTATTACGATTGTGCCGATTACAAGCTGGATTGTGATCTTCTCCGATAAAAATATTGCTGCAATTATGCTGGCTAATATTGGCTTTACAAAGAAAACCATAGATCCTATGCCAGTATTTACACTGGATAAACCTAAGAAATAAGTGTAATATGCAATGCCTGTAACAAATACAGTTAAATACAGCATCTGCGGAATAGCCCTTAGCGGTAAACTAAAAATAGGATATTTGTTGTACAAAAGCAAAGGTATAAGAAGCAAACTTCCTATTATGAATGAGAATGAATTCATCACAACGCTATCGTACTTAACAGTGAATTTCTTACCTAATACAGTGTATACACCATACATGATTGAAGATAGAATGAGAAATACAATTCCAGTAATATGGTTTCCGCCTGAAATCAATTGTTTGTAAAATACTATAACTAAACCTATTACACCAAGTATCAAACCATAAATTTTGGCAGAATCTAATTTTTCATTTAATAGAAATGAAGCTGCAATCATTACAAAAAGAGGATTTGAGCTAAATATGACAGCAGAAAGACTGGCGGATGTCATGTTTATCCCTATCTGCAAAAATGACATACTAAACACCACATTAGTAAGCCCTATTAACACTAATAACCAAAAATCTTTAAATGCGATATGTAAATTTTTGCTTTTAATATTTTTTATGGCAACAGGAAGCAATATGAATCCGCCTATAAAAAACCTGATGAAATTTATCTGAAGTGGATTTACAATGCCTGTCAGTGTTCTTCCTACAACCTCATAAGTGCTGAAAAAAAGCACAGTTATGATAAGGTAGATATAACCTCTATTCAATCTCTACACCTTCTTATGTAAAATTTACAACATCATTTTTATTATATACCCTATGTCAAGATTTCATTAAGGTTTTACACATTTTTCTTATACTTTAAATCAAACTTAATACAAGCACCCCCGCACTCTCTATTATGAGCTTCTATTTTCCCTCCATGAATCTCTACCAACTTCTTTGCAATGTAAAGTCCCAGACCAACGTGTCCATCTTCTGATGACCTTGATATATCTCCCCTGTAAAACCTTTCAAAGACATGTGTTAAGTCTTTCTTGCTGAATCCATTTCCTGAATCACAAACTGTTATATAAATTTTATCTTCATCGATATTACATCTTATTTTTATCATTCCTAATTTAGGAGTATATCTTATACTGTTAATGACAATGTTATCCATTACCCTCTCAAACTTTTGAACATCAATATATACCATTGCCTTATCATGCCTATGGTCTAAAATATCCAAATCGAAATTTAAATTTTTGTCTTTTGAAATTTGTTTATATTCATCTATTTTACGTGTTAAAAAATCTTTTATATTTATTTGACTAAAATTCAGATTGGCTGATGAATCATCTAATTCAGACATAAAAAGCATCGTCTTCACAATCTTTATACATTTATCAGCATTCTCAACAATCACATCTAAATACTTTTTAAATATTAACTTGTCATCTATACAATCATCAAGCAATGATTCAGCGTATCCTCTGATTATTGAAATAGGTGTTTTCAAGTCATGTGCAAGGGACTCTACCATTTCATGCCTTTCCTGTTCAATTTTCCACTGAGCAGTAAGAGAATTTTTCAATTCATCTTTCATATCATTAAATGCCACACAGAGACTACCAAGTTCATTATCCGCTTTATAGTCAATGTCAAAATTGAGATCTCTTTCTTTTATTTTTCTTGATGCCTCAATAATCAAATTTAAAGGCTTTCTTATATTTTTAGTAAATTCCATAGAAAAAAGTATTGTAAATAAAGCGATGTAAATAAACGGCGAAAATACTATTATTATAAACAATGGCTCGTATAAAAATTTGTCCAACTTATTGATAAAATAAGGCGTTAATGTATAAGACAGTGAAACAGCACCTTCTATCGTACCTTGCTTATTTATTATCGGTATGATTTTATAATAGCTACCTTTTACACCAGATGTCGTATTTATAATTTTATACAGCTCATCTCTATTCCTAATCAGCTTCTGATTATCAGTGCCATATATTTTATCGCCATTTTGATTCATCACCTGATACTTAATACCCTCTTTGGGTACGATTTTGTCAATCTTACTTTTATTATTAATATTTAATATATCTGCCCCATACCCTCGAATCTTGCTTTCGATTGAAGGAATCATATTCTCATAATGATTCGCTGGATAAACCTTTTTATACTGAATATTTAAAAACAACAGATATCCTATATAATACGTCACTATAGTAGCCAATATGCTTAATATCAATATAGAAACAAAAGATATAATAAACTGTGTCTTTAGCGGTTTATTTTTAAATATCATAAAACCTTCTCCCATTTATAGCCTATTCCCCACACTGTCTTAATATATTCTGTGTCAGGATCAAAGCCCCCAATTTTTGCTCTTATATTTTTAATATGCTCTGTAACTGTAGTAGTATCGCCTTCTGCATCAAAACCCCATACTTTTTCATAGATCTGTTCTTTTGAAAATACTTGACCGGGATGAAGCGACAAAAGCTCTAAAACATCAAATTCTTTTTTTGTAAGCCCAATAGGATTCCCCTTCACCATCACTTCACGCGACTTTAAATCTATCGTAATGTTTTTAAAATTCAATAAAGCCCTTTTTTTCTCCTCATTTAATAAAATTGCTCGCTTTTCCCTTCGCAAGTGTGCATCTATCCTTGCTAACAATTCCTTTAAACTAAATGGTTTTACAACATAATCATCACCACCTAAGGCAAATCCCTTTATCCTGTCCATTTCGCTTTGCTTTGCACTTAAAAATACGATGGGACAAATTACAGTATCCCTTATCTTGCGGCAAACTTCATACCCATCAATATCAGGCATCATTATATCAAGCACTATAAGATCCGGCATTTCTTTAGCTTTTTCAATTCCTTCCTTTCCATTATAAGCAGTCAGAACAGTATTGCCCTTTCTTTCAAGCGAATCTTTTAACAAATCAGCTATCTCTTTCTCATCGTCAATAATTAATATTTTACTCATACATTTTCCTGCCTTCCCATCTCTTAAACCATATTATACCACCAACAATCATAAATATAAAAAACAATATAGCAAAGATGAACCCACTGGCGATTTGATTAATCAATTCTCCCGACGATATTATTTTAGATGGATATGTCATGCTTGATGAAAAAAGAAGATATGCACCAGGAATCTCTGATAACCTTACAGGCCACGCCCATGGTATATAAGTCCATATACTATTGCCTAAGTTCGTAGACATAAGCGCAGCAACTAACATACCAAAGCCTCCGACTCCAATTGATGCTCCCAATCCCCATGCAAAACTAATCCACATATACATAGACAATAATGATAACGCACCGATTGATTCTAAAATAAAAGACGCTATATAGATGACCCACGGAAAATTCCCACGTAATATTTCAAAACCAATTCCAAAAATAAATATTGAAATCATCATACTCATCTGCATTGATAATGCTATGACTAAGAATTTGCCAATGTATAATTTGCTCCTTTCAAAATTATTACAAAATAAGTTTATGAAACCTCCAGCGTTCTCCTCCTGATTTGCAGCCAAACCAAATAATAAGCCAGCCATAATAGGAACAACCATTGCCGTCCAGATTTCAAAAAAGGCTTGATGTATATAAAAAGCAGATAAAGATCTTACTGATGAGTACCATAGAAATGCAGATGAAAACAATACTGGAAGCAAAAATGTAATATATCTTAACGGCGTACGTTTCGTCTTTATTATTTCAGAATGCAATATTTTCATCAATTTAAATCTCTCCTTCGAAACCAAATCATAGTAAGAATTGAGAATATCAAAAACGCTAAAACTGATACAATAATGCCTATCGGTATCACCGATGGATCTCTTAAAGAGTCATTAATCTGTAACAATGTACCGTTAGGGTGAACACCTATTATTGGACACATAAGCCTTATTGGCCAGCTCCATGGAATATAGATCCAATATGATTTAGAAGCTCCAATCACACCGATAATAAGTCCTACAAACCCTAATGCAATGCTATAAAATGTTCCCTTCAAAGTTGCCAGCCATAGTTCCAAAGGAATAAGAGCAAGCGAAGTAACCCATGTAAAAAATCCTCCTGCAATTATTTTACTCCAAGGAATATTTCTGCCTGCCGTTATTGTTCCTGTTATAATAATAACAATAATCAAAACTAATGTTGACAAAAATGTATAGAAAGCCATTATCAATATTTTACCTATCCATATTTTGTGTAGAGGAACATTGCGACTTTTTATACTTCGATATCCGCCAGATTTTTTCTCATGCAAAGCTACCAGCGATGCATAAAGCGCCAAGCCAATCGGTATAAAAATTACCGGCCACCAATTGTAAACCAAATCAATAAGAAGTTGCCATGGCATAAGATAATTTGCAGGCATAAATATCTTCTGTGGCAGTGCATACAGCACAAAAAACAGCGGCGCAAACATAATAAGTTTTCTCATAAATGTCCTTCTGTACTTTAAATTTTCCGATTTCAAGATATTAATCATTTTTTTCACCTCTCACTACATTAAAAAATAACTGTTCAATGTCTTGCTTTTCGTCTATTGTTCCTTGATATTTAAGCTTGCCATTACTTATAATACCTATTGTATCAACAAGCTTTGAAACTTCTGTTAATATATGACTTGACAATATTACTGTAATCCCCATTTTCTGAAAAGACTTTATTAATTCTCGAAGATTCTGTATACCTATAGGATCTAAACCATTGGATGGTTCATCAAGTATTAACAAATCAGGATTTCCTAATAAAGCAATGGCAATACCTAATCTCTGTTTCATGCCTGTAGAAAATTGTGATACGAGTTTTTTGCCTGCATCATTTAAGCCTACAATTTCTAGAACTTCTTTAATCCTCTCATCAGCAATTCCAATTAATCTTGCGTGAACCAAAAGATTCTCATACGCCGTCAAATTCCCATATAGAGCAGGCGACTCAATAAGTGCACCAATTTTATCAAGATGCTCTCTTCGCCACCTCTCTCCAAATACAAATATTTCACCTGATGTTGGATGAAGTAAACCAGTTAACATCTTTAATGTAGTAGATTTACCAGCACCATTAGGTCCAAGAAGTCCGTATATAGATCCTTTAGGAACTTTTAATGAAATGTCATCTACAACTAAGTGTTTACCATAAGACTTTTTTAAATTTCTCGTTTCAAGTATATATTCCATAATATACCACCTTTCTTTCATCATTTTGTTCGATGTTTGTATTATAAAATCAAATTATAAAGAATTTATAAAGAAATATTTTCATTTCCCTCTTTAATTAATTAGCAAATAATGTTATAATATTATTAGAAGAAAATTATTATTTGTTGATAACGGAGATGATTATATGAATCCTTTAGAGTATGCAATCAAAATGGAACTGGATGGTGCACAGTACTACAATAATCAAGCTGAATTGAATAAAGACAATGAACTTTACAATGTATTTAAAGAGATGGCAAAAGATGAAATGACACATGCAGAAATACTAAAAAACAAAATGAACGAAATTACATTTGAATTAAAAGATGATAGGAATTTAGAAAGGGCTAAAAATATATTTTTCAACGCAAAAGATTTTAAAAATAACATTAAAGATATACAGGGACAGATTGAAGGATACAGGCTAATTTTAGATAAAGAAAAAGAAAGCATAGATCTCTATAAAAAGTTTTTAAATGACACCAACGATGTAAAAGAAAGTGAAATCTTCAAATACCTTATAAAGCAGGAAGAAGAGCACTATAGTATAATCGAAGACATAATAACATTGTTGAATCACTCTTATGAATGGGTTGAATCCGCCGAATTTGGTGTAAGAAAAGAAGAATATTAATACATAAGGACAGGCTTTCACCTGTCCTTTTTATCGCTTTTAATTAGATGTTTCTAAATTTGCAGCTACATTTTGCAAATGCATTTCCCTGTATATCTTAATCCACTTTACCACACAGTCGATGCTGATAGCTACAGCTAATAGCAAAATTATTATTGAGAAAACTATTAAAACCGTATTGCCTGATGGCAGGTAGTTTGTCACAATATTTAGATATGCCGCCGTAACTGTCGTAACTATCATGAATGCAAAAGGCACTGCTGTTATGGCAACATACTTTGCCTTCCCTCTCTTTAAAAGCATCGTCGTCCCGATTGCTAATGCAATTGATGCCAAAAGCTGATTCGATGTACCAAATAAAGGCCATATTGTAGATATACTGCCATTGTACACCAAATAGCCCCACGCAGATGTAAATACAACGCTTGTGATTATGATACCTGGCCACCAATTCTTATTTTTTAATGGCTTGTAGATATATCCACCAGCTTCTTGCAAAACGTACCTTCCAATTCTTGTGCCTGCATCGACTGTCGTCAGTATAAACAAGGCTTCAAAAAGTATTGAGAAATGATACAAATATGACATCAATTCTTTAAAACCTGGTATCGATGAGAAAATGTAAGACATACCTACGCCTAAAGTAACTGCACCACCAGTCCTTCCTGCCAAAGTCTCTCTAACAGCTTTTGAAAGCGCTGAAAGATCAACAGTATTCATTCCAAGATGTGCAAAGATCTGTGGCGGTACATTTATGGCAAAATAGTCACCAGGATGCAAACTTGTAGCAGCAATAAGCGCCATTATAGATACAAATCCTTCTACAAGCATCGCGCCATATCCTATAGGCAAAATGTCTTTTTCACTTTTAATCATCTTAGGCGTTGTACCTGTAGCTATAAGAGAATGGAATCCAGAGAGTGCTCCACATGCAATAGTTATAAATACATACGGCCATACTTTACCGGGTATTATAGGGCCACCGCCATGGATGAATTTTGTGGTCAAAGGCATTCTTATCAATGGATTTACAAATATAACTCCAACAGCTAACAATGTTATAACGCCGATCTTCATATAAGTGCTTAAATAATCCCTTGGTGTCAAAAGCAGCCATACTGGCAAAACTGCAGCCACAAGTCCATAGACAGCTATGATAATCGTCATCTGATGTTGATTAAATGTAAGATATGGTGCCAATGCTGAATGCTGAATTGCAGGGCCAGATACAACTGATATAATCATTAGCGCCACACCGATTATGGTTGCTTCAGATACTTTGTTTGGTCTTATCCATCTCATGTAGATAGCCATAAATAATGCGATAGGTATCGTAGCACCTACAGTAAATGTACCCCATGAGCTATTGAAGAGAGAATTCACGACAACGATTGCAAGACCTGCAACGGTAATAAGCAAGATAAATATTACAGCCATTGTAGCAGCGAAGCCCGAAAATTTCCCTACTTCTGCTCTTGCAATCTCTGCCAGGGATTTACCTTCATGACGTACAGATGCAAACAAGATGACCATGTCATGCACTGCACCTGCCAAAACTGCACCTATCAATATCCAAAGTGCACCAGGCAAGTAACCAAATTGTGCAGCAAGAACCGGACCTACCAATGGACCTGCCCCTGCAATTGCTGCAAAATGATGTCCAAAAAGTACCCATTTATTTGTAGGTACATAGTCGTAACCATTTTCCAACTCATAAGCAGGGGTCTTTTTCGTTTCATCCAAAACTAAAACTTTTGATGCTATAAATGCGCCGTAAAAACGGTATGCTAATGCAAATATACATGCAGCAGCAATAACTAATACAATAGCACTCATAAATTAAGACCTCCTTATATTTTTGATTCTATAAGGAGTATAAGACAAATAGAAATAAAATTCATCGATTATTCCATGAAAGTAAACGATAAATGGATAAAAAGAAATATACGTTATCAAAAAGAAATGTTTACATTTCTAATTTCTGCTAAGGCCTAATATCATTTTAAGTTCTTTTATCTTATTTTTGCCGACAGAAATTTTAGTTTTTTTATCGTCATTCATTGTAAGCCAATAAGTCCCTTTAAACCACGGCAGTATCTCTACAACATTATTCAAATTAACTATGAAGCTTTTTTGCACTCTTAAGAATAATGACTCTTTAAGCCGATTTTCTAAATTCTTCATAGTATCATTGTATTCAAATATGTCGTTTTTGGTTTTTATTAAGACTTTACCTTCCATCGCTTCTGCATACACGATTTCATCAAAATCTATAAGCCTTATCCTGCCAAACTTCTCAACAGGCAACTTATTAAATTGCTTTTCAAAGAATTTCGCCTCGTTGTCTATATAGTTTTTCCATTGATCCGGTTTATCTATCATCCCGGCTATTTTATTGATGGTTTTACTTAATCTGCATGGATTTATGGGTTTTAAAAGATAGTCAACAGCACCAATCTCAAAAGCATCTACCGCATAGCTATCGTACGCTGTGACAAATATGACTAATGGCACCTTCTCAAGCGATGATATATTGCTTGCAACATTGATTCCATTTATCTTTGGTATGTCTATATCTAAAAAGACCACATCTGGCTTTAAACTTATGATCTTCTCAAATGCCTCTGTACCGTTTGTAGCTGTCCCTACGACTTCTAAAGTATTCTTATAATCTTCTAAAAGATGCTTTAATCCTTCTATTGCAGGAATTTCATCATCCACTATTAGAGACCTTAAAACCACCAAAAATTTCCTCCTTCCTTTCTTCATAAAATTTTGGAAAGTCAAACGAAACTTTTGTACCATGTCCTTTTTTGCTATCTATCTTAAAGGAAGCACCTTTATATATGCTTTTAACCCTTTCGTACACATTGTGAAGGCCTATACCTGCATTGTTTCCCGACTCACCGTTTAAAATCTTTAAACGCATCTGATTATCCATTCCCTCTCCGTCGTCTTCCACAGAAAACCTGATAAAATCCTTGTTGTTTTTGGCCTTTATTATTACTGTGCCACCATTGTCTTTTGGAAGAATGCCGTGTTTCACAGCATTTTCCACAATAGGCTGTATCAACAAAGCAGGGATGTACATGTTTAGAATATCACCATCAATATCCTTGACCACATTTATCTTTTCGCCAAAGCGAGCTTTTTCTATAAACAAATAGTCATCTATATTTTCGATTTCCTTGCCTACAGTTATCCATTTTCCAGCATGTCTTAGGTTGTTTCTTAAATATTCGCTCAATGTGATAAGAAGCCTACTGGCACCATCGGGATTGTACTGTATAAATGAAATGACAGTATTAAGCGCATTAAAGAGAAAATGCGGATTTATCTGTGATTGCAGTGCATTAAACTTCATCTCGTCGGCAATCCTTTTCTGGTTTTCTGCATCAGCGATTTCAAGCTGATTCGAAATCAAATTGCTTAGTCCTTTTGCAACTTCTATATCTGTGCTGTTTACAAACTTATTCTTTCGAAAAACTTTAAGTGTGCCAACTAATTCATCATAACAGTATAGAGGTGCTGTCACAGACGATAAAAGGCACAAACCTTTTTTGCTGTTTTCCACATAGACCTTTTTAAACCTAAATGCATTCACTTCAGACTTTTTAAATAGATGACAATTTTCATCCGCTTCATCTAATCCTACAGATGCCAAAATCGTCTTCATATCTGTTATGGCGACAGCATCTACATCAATCGCCTCATATATGATCTCGGAAACAATTTTTGCCGTATCACTATTTAGCCCATTTCTAATGTACGGTATTGTCTTAGACGTAATATCAAGGATTATCTTGGCTTGTCTTGACTGTATCGTGTCAATCTCATCAAATACTGATTTGATGATCAGCATAAACACAGCAATCCCAGTTGAATTGACCAATATCATAGGTATGCCAATCACCTTTACCAGTGATAGTGCACTGACAAAAGGTCTCGATATGGCAAGGATCAATACCATCTGCAATGTTTCACCAATTATGCCTGCTAAAAATGCTATTTTCCAATCAACCGTATTTTTATAGTATTTCTTTATGATGCCGCCTATAAGTCCTTCCGCCGTTGTCGATATTCCACACGCTAAAGCCGTAAATCCGCCTATTAAAAATCTGTGAAACCCAGCTATGAACCCCACAATAAGCCCGATAAAAGGTCCACCTAAAAGTCCTGCTATCATTGGTCCTACGACCCTTGAATTGGCAATAGCACCATTTATAGGAATACCTACATACGTTCCTATAATGCCTATTAAGCTGAATATGGCTATGAGTATCGAAAGATCCTTATAACTCACATTATTGCTTATAACCTTTTTAAAAAAGTTTGCCTTTGACAAGATAAAAGCCAAAAGTCCTATCATGCTGAATCTTTCGGCCAACAAAATAAGCAGATTTAACATAATTTCTGCCTCCAATTATAAAAGCAGTGTATAGTTTTACTGTTAGAAGTCTACTTACAAACTATTTAACATGACTTTTAATTCTTTTTATCGCAATATTAGGCTTTTTTCTAAAATCATCTACATTAATATTATCTACTAAAATCGAATTTTTGTAAACACGGTAAGAATCACCAGTGAAAGAAATATTAAGATCCTTAAATGCTATTCCTGTTACCATTGTATCGTCGTCTACATCATTTTTATCTATATCAACTTTTATCTTATCTAGCCTTTTAAGCTCAAGATACAATCTATAATCTTCTTTCGTCTTTATCAAAAGATCTGGAACAATATTGGCATTTTTTAAAAGGAATAGATTCGTATAAAAGCGACGACGCACTCTATATCTTGCCAAATCAATCTTTTTATCTAATTTTTCCCATTTATCAACCTTAAATCTGACATATAGTTCATCCGAATCCTTTGGTATCTCCTTAATCTCGCTTCTCTTTAATATTTCAAAGCTCTTTACTTTACCATAATACCTTATGCCTGCATCATCACCAAAGCCCTTTGCTTTTGTCTGAGCAATTGCTATATATTTTATATATTTAATTGAAGATCTAATTTCAGAATACGGTATATGGTAAAACTTATATTTGAGATTTACCTCCAACTGTTTATGGCTGCTTAAATTGCCAACTAAAACTTCTTTTTCATTGAATTCTATCTTCTCAATATACTCATACATCCCATGCTGCAATACTGTACTTTCAAATGCAGTTTCAGGCGAATCAGTAATTACCTCGTCTAGCAGATCTTCCACAAGATGTGTCGCATTTGGCAAAAAAGGAAGGCCTCCCACGCCTACTTTCTCGATGCTTTTATAAAATTGATGATTTTTATATTCATCCTCTTTTGAATAAGGAAAGAGAACAAATGCACCAAAAAAAGCCCTCTCAAAATTGTGATTATCCTTGTTCTCATACACGATTGCATCTCTGTACCTGTGCATTGTATTTATATCATCCTCTTCAGGGCCAGGTGTAAAATACTTTTTTAAGTAGTCATTGTCATAGCATATCCTGTACTTTGCATCAAATATATAATTGTATTTGACATTAGAACCCTTTTTCTCCAGAGACAAGGCATTATCAGGTTTTTGGGCTACTGTCGCAGTATCACCATACTTATTATTGTAAGCCAAAAAATACCTTTCGCCATTTCTAGGATTCTGATATTCTACTTTTGCCTTATCTCCCATCTTTATCTTTACAGATAAGCCACTTTTATCAAACTTTATGATGTCCTGCCTTACAAGATTGTACTTATGCCTAAGTATCGAATTAAGCTTTATAAAGCACCAGTACTCGTACAGAAGCGCCATATTCTTGGTAGAAATCTTGATAAAGCCCTCTCTCATCATGAGACCCTTCAATAACATGATGTAGTATTTGTAAACCTCTCTATACCCTGCTGCCATGTTTAGAACAAGCGACAATGAATTCATTGTGTATATGTCTCCAACATCTTTTAAAAACGTAGTAGAAATATGTTTATCAAGCTTTGTAATCATCATATCTATCTTATCTACTATATCCCTATCCACAATTGCAGTGCCATTGTCACTCTTGCCTATATACCGCTTTTTAAGCATTCTAAGCCTGTTTATCACAGACTTTATCATGTACTTTATAAGCCTGTTTTCAAATGTATCAAATGTCACAGTATTTTTTAAAGACAGCGCTTTTTCAACAGCAATCACGTCACCTGAAGCTTTTACATACTGCTGATGCCTGTTTATCCACTTTATACATTCATTGTCTACTCTCTTAACCTTGTAGTTGTTCTCAACAACCCTCTCTTTTGCCAATACGTGATGCGGCATTTTCAATACTATCCCGATTGCACGATCAAGTCTATCAAATATAAGATTTATTATGGCAAAAAACTCTGTAAGGGTATTGCCAACAGTGTCATTAAGTCCGGTCAATAAATAAGTCTTTTTATAAAAGTCAAAAATCAAATTATAAAGCTCATCATTTATATCCTTTAAAATCGCATTATAATCATTTAGATAATCTATCTTTGAAGGGTAAACTTCTATCTCCACTCTCAGGTACTCTTTGCCATCAACTTTGATTATCAAATCAGATAAGCCGATGTCATTGGTGAAATTGACAACACCTGTTAAGATTTTTTTCGCATGACCTACAGGACTGACTTTATTTCTTATATTGATATTATCGTGATAAAACTCAATATCGCACTCTGATATCTTCTCTATTACTATTTCATAATTCTGTTGCTCAAAAAATAAAGGGTCGATTTCACTAGACAATTGTATGGCCTCTCCCAACTCCTGCGAATAAACTTCTGCCACATATTCATCTCTGCATGATATCTTTACACTTGATTTTACGCCTTTATTTATATCAAGCTTCATCATATCGGGATCTTTAAGAGACCCCTTTATAGTGAAGTAAAACTTAGGAGTCCATATGTATAGAAGTTCTATATCAGAGCCAGTAAGATGTGAAACCATCTTCCTCATATCTCCTTGTCATAAACGCTATCTTCTCACATGATTTTCTGTACTTCGCATTGGCTATTTCTTCAAACATCTTCTCACTTACATCGCTGTCGTAGTCAAACCTATTCTCAAGGTTGCCTGAACATATCTTAAAAAGCTCTATAAGTATTTTCTTTATGCTTATGCTGCTGCCATTTATCCTAGGCAATATCTTTTGAAGTATCTCATAGTCCATGGCATCATCGAAATCCATCAAACCATGCATGGAATTGTATATAGTGTAAAAGCATATCTCATCTCTAACCCTGTATCCAAAGCGGTAATATCCCAATACAACGTTTATGTTTTTCAATATGGATATTGTATCATCTACGATATCATCATATCCAGCACAGTCTTTCAGCATAAGAAAATCGCTTCTTAAAAAAGCATTGTTTAATGTCTTTGGCGATACCTCTTCTACGTCTTCAAAGGCATAGTCAAGGTCCACATCGGACAATTCTATTACATTTGCCCTGTCTAAAACCTTCTTGCTAAATGGAAATGTAGTCTCATCCATATTTACTGTACCTATAAAATACAGATTATCAGGTATGTATATATCACCGTATTCGCTAAAAGAATCCTTATCTAAGAGCTCTCTATTTAAAAGTCTGTCTGTGACAATAGTTTTATTAACTTTATTTCGCGATTCTATGATGGACAAGACATCGCTGAAGTAGTACTCTACTCTTGCAAGGTTCATCTCATCCAAGACAAAGAAATACGGCTTTTGAGGATTTTCCATCGCATCTTTTACAAAAGTAGTAAGAACTCCAGGATGAAATCTGCCATTTAGATCCTTATACCCCAATAAGTCTGTAGAGTCAGACCAGTCAGGCCTAACAGGCACAAGCTTAAAGCGGCCATTTTCCGCAGTCGCACCAATGGCTTCAGCAAAAAGCCTTGCCAGCTTGCTTTTGCCTGTCCCTGATATACCTGCCAATATTAAAAAAGGCTTCGTCTTCAAAGACAGGTAGTAGTTTTCAATCAGATTATCATCATATAAAAATCCACTGCTTCTTATGTAGTTTTTAATGTTTGTAATTTCATCTTTGATGGTGTTATAAGTATTTTCCATATCTTCCTTTACCTCAATATCTTCAATTATATCGGAACCTTTTTTTGAAAAGTATGATCTTGGCTCCTTTTCAAAAACATACATTGGGTTTACTTGATTTCCAAAATTTATTCTCTCAGTTCTATCATGCTGATATAAATTTTCTCTTTCAAATGAATCATCATCTATTTTAGTAATTTCTCTTAATTCTATTCCTCCAACACACTTATTTATATCTGATCTATAATATTCAGGAATGAATTCTATATATTGTCCATTCCTCATTTCATCTCTATCCCAAAATCTGCTTATTAAGCCAATACCTCTAATATGTCCTTGATTATAAAAAAATGCCTTTATCTCAATACCATTTTGAATTTGATCATTTATCGTTTTAATTTTATCTCTGCCTATACCTGGACTATTTTCATTTGGCTTTATTATGCCCCAAATTACTTTTCCCTTTTTCTTAATTACATTTATATGCTCTTCAATTGTATCAACACTGTACAATGAATCATTGTATTTTAAAACGACATGCATTGCTTCCAAAATAAATCACCTTCAAATATCATAATTATCATGCAAAAGTGATAAGTAAATTGTTATTTACTTTATATAAATTTAATGAATCCGAATTATGTATATCTATAGTCTCTATAGATAATCTAAATGGAAAAGAAGGATTTAATTTATTTACTTCATAAAAATTTACATAATCTTTTTTAAATGATCTCATATAACATTCTATAAAAAATAACTCTATGTCAACATTGTCTATGGCAATCATGTTTGCCTTTTGGCATATTCCTGGCTTTTTCTTTTCAAGAACTTTCCATTGTACCATTGAATATATAATTCTAGGAACAGCATATTTTACTGTGCTCCTCTCACCCCATTTATCATATATCCTATTTAAAACAGTTTTAATTGCAAAATCATCTTGCAAATATAATAATTTACCTATCGTGTCAATAATATCGCAAAATATAGGAAAAGCAAGCATCATCATTGACCAATTAATTAATAATCTCTCATTTTCATTTGCATCATTGTATAACTTTATTGCCTTATCTCTCAAGTTGGAAAATTCATCAGGCATTGAAACCCACGTACTTGTCAGTATATTTACACATTTTTTTCTATTATCATCAGAAATAACTTTGTCCTTTAAATAATCATTTAATTCTTGTTTAATAATCTTTATATCAAATTCTTTATTATAAATTTCTACCGTTTTATTAAGCCACTCAATTTCTATCATTCTATCAAAGCCCACTTTTTGCATTATGTTCTTCCTTTCTTACGTGAATAAATGGCACAATTACTTCCTCAATAGATGCTCCACCATGTGTTATAATTCTTCTATCATTATCTACAAATGCATTATTTCCATTAGAGAGTATAAAACTGTAATCATCAGGCAATCCAAAACCTGTCCATACGAATGCGTTATTGTTATTGAGCGCTTTATCATAATTTAAACCGCGTTCGTAAACTCTCACTCTTTCACCAGCTATTTCAACAATACTGCCTTCATTCAGCCGTCCATTTCCAACAGAATATATGTTCCCATGATCGGATGTTATAAAAATTTCATATCCGTTTTTTGCTAAACTATCGAGAAATAAATTAAAATCACTATTTTTAAGCCATAATTTTAAATCTTGGTATAGTCCCTCTACAGACAGTATTTGTCTATGAATCAACTTATCAACAATATCCACCACAAAGCCTAAAATTTTCGCCTTACGATTATTTATTATATCATTTAATCTGCTATCTTTAAAATCTATTACACTTCGCATATAAAAAACATTGTCCAAATAAAAACCTTGGTTCATCCAAAATCTTTTCCATTGCCTTTCTTCATAATTGGTCGTCATCAGTGTATCTTTAAAATACACAGGTATTTCACCCGAAAAAATCGATTGCCTTGATATTGATGTCAAGGTCGGTATCCACGCAAACAACGTAGTTGACTCTATTTGCCAATATCTTTTTTCTTTCAGATAATCTTTAATAATATGCCAATCATCAAGAGACATTCCATCAAAAACTAAAAGCGCTACTTTATCAAAACCATCTTTTTTCATCTTATAATTTATATACCATGGCACATGATGAAGCATAACTGGTCCATTAACATAAGATGCCGAAGAAAGATAACTATATTCATTAGTAAGCCATTTTCTAAATCTATCTTCTATTTCTTTTTGAACGTCTTGGAATTCATGGTTAGAGCAATCTCCACTATAAAAAATATACAATGATTCTCCCCAAAGCTCAGAAATATTTTGCCAATCTCTATACGATTTTGCCTTATCAATCTTTTCTTTTACGCTTGACAAAATATTTTCTAATTCTCTCTTTCTTCTTAAATTTTCATCATAAATTATACCAGCATGTGTCCATTTTGGCAGTGCATCAATATTATCTATCACCACAGGATCAATATATTTTTCATAAAATAGGTTGTCAATATATACTTTTATATCATTATTACCAAAATTAATTGCCGCATTTGAAGTCTTATTTAATAAATCATTTAAATATGTCTTCCATTCATTACCTAAATATGCAAAAAAATTATCTTTCGTATAAAATACCTCTTTATTTTTTATCTTTTTAAAATAATCTTTGCTATTAAGCCTTTCTATGAAATAGTCAAAGATAATCTCAGGCAACTCTATTCCCTTGTAATAAATACTAACAAAGGTTTTAATTAAATCAATATAATTATTAATAACCTCAGGAACAATTCCGTATATATTTTTTAAGATATATTCTTTAGTTTCAGCTTCACTTAATTGCTTGCCTGTGTAATATGAATAAATCGAATAAAGTTTTTCAAGTATGTCCGGATGCATCTCTTTTAAAACAGTATAATTTAATTTCGGGAATAGTTCGGTTAATGTAATTGCAATATTAGAAGAAGACATTTTTATATCATACGGTATTGTAATCTTACCGTCATATCTAATTAATAATTTCACACCACTTTTCAATTTCCCACTTGGAGCGATCTTAAATTTACTTTCAAAATAATATCTAAAAAGATCTGGATCTTTAAAATCGTAGATATCATACCCATTTTCCTTTAGCGTGCTAATTATATCACTATTTGATAAAATATTGTCTTCATCAAATACCAAGATTACATTGTTATCACACCTATTCAATTTGCTAACTATATAATTTATCATCATAAACATGCATCCCTTTGTCAGTAAAGATTTCTTACAACAATTCAATAATAAATAAAGGATTCAAAACCGGCAATATTTTTTCATAATCTCTCATTTTTTGATTTAATTCATTTTCTTCTTTTTCTATCTCTTTAAGCCTATACCTTTTAACAGCATCTAAACCAATTCTTTCTGCTGCCTCTCTTCTTAATTTTAATGCATATTTATACCTATTCAAGTCTTTTTCAAATTTTTCAAAGTATGATTTTTTAAGTTCTTCAAATTTATCAAAAGCTATATTTTTAGCCTTTTCAAATATCATATTGTAATTTTCTTCTGAAAGATCTTCAAATCTCTCAAAAATTATTGAAACATCATCTTTCAAGAATATGTCCCATAGCATATTTGCTGATGCAATCCGCAAGACGCCACTTTTATTTATAAATAACGGAAATATCCTTTTAAAACTGTTATTATATCCATTGATCCCTACTTCCCATAGTGACCAGTATCCATTTTCATTTGGAACACCATCAATTGATACAACAGGTATTTTCCCATCATATATATATTGAGGTATATTTTTAACCATATCCTCCAAATCTTTATTGTTTAATGATAAAAAGTCGTCATCTATAAGCATGGTAATATTATCACCATCAGAAAGCTTTTTATTAATATACATCTGCTTTAACCAATGCTTTATCGGTGTATTATTGATTTTTTCAATCATTTCTATATTTAATTCTTTTTCGTCTTTTAAAATGCCCTTTATATTGTTTATCTTTTCAGCATTTTCTTTTATCTTAATTTCGACTTCACTGACTCTAAAATCAATATCATCTGGGTTTTCTATGCTTTTCATATACAAATCAGTAAAGTCCATCTCTGACTGTACAGAATCCAATATGTCCTGCATTTTGTCTACGCCAAATTGTTCAAATATTATCTTAAGCTTTTCTTCCAAAACCTGTCTTACTCTGAATTCTATCGTATCAGATAAAACATAATTTATTACCACTACATCTCTCTTTTGCCCTATCCTGTCAATTCTTCCAATGCGCTGTTCGATTTTCATCGGATTCCAAGGCAGATCATAATTTATCATTATATTGCAAAACTGAAGATTAAGACCTTCACCGCCTGCATCTGTAGACACAAGTATATCGGCACTTTTCTTGAATTCGTCTATTGCATTGTTTCTTTCTTCGATCGACATTGTACCATTCAAAATAGCAACAGAATATCCTTTTTCTTGTAGAAATTTTCGCAAGAATTCCTGCGTTGCAATAAATTCTGTAAATATAATGACTTTAGGTTTTTCACTGTGCTCCATCTGCAATAAATCAAGATCTTCTAATAGTGTTTCTGCTTTTACATCAATATATTGGCTTTCTGCACGTTCTGCTAAATGCAACAAATCCTCTACTTCCCTCTGCTCTTTTTTTATGTCTTGATATTTAATTTTTATAAGTTCATCTAGAGCTTCCTGTGCGTCATATTCATAAAAGTCATCTTCATCAAAATTATTACTGCTTGTTCCGCTGTTTTTTAGAATCTCAATTCTTCTCTCTAAATTCTCTTTAATTGCGTGTGTGCTGCTTGTAACTAATCTCTGCATTAAAACCATCAGAAAACCTATGTAGTTTTTCTTCTCTCTCCTTGCCAAATTATATCCCTTTGATACATACTCTGTCACTTTTTCATATAGTTCTTTCTGCAAGCTATGCCTTGCACTCCATGATATATTTTTAGTCTTCGTGATTCTGTTTTTAAAAAGTGGATTGCCTTCAGAGTCTAATGCTTCCCTCTTTTCAGTTCTCACTATGTAAGGTGCCACTTGTTCCCTTACAATAGCATTTTCATCTGGAAATGCCTTTTTATCAAGCAATCTTATTAACCTCAAAAAAGAATCTGTCTTTCCTTGGTGCGGTGTTGCAGTAAGCAATAAAAGATATGGGCTTGCATCGGCTAAAACTTTGCCTAATTTATATCGAGCCACATCAGACGTTGATCCTGCTATCCTGTGGGCTTCATCCACAATAATTATATCCCAACCTGCATTAGTTAAATCCTCAATTCTTTCTTTATTGTATTTCTCTATATCTTCTTCTGTCCACCTTTGTCTCTTTTCCAATGGCTTTACAGAATCAATTGATGTAATAACCTGATCAAATCTCCTCCAAACATTGCCATCGCCGTATAGCCTTTTAATAGCGCCAAAATCTTGTGGCAATAGTATATTAAAATTTTCATCAAATTTATTTTTCATTTCATCATGCCACTGATTTATAAGTCCCTTTGGACTAATAATTAGTATTCTTTTTATAAATCCTCTTGCTTTAAGTTCTTTGATTATAAGACCTGCTTCTATCGTCTTTCCTAATCCCACTTCATCTGCAAGTAAATACCTTACTTTACTATCTGATAAAACACGGTTTAATGCATATATTTGATGAGGAAGTGGAATGATACTGCCGCCTATTGGCGACAGTATCCCATTTAACAATTCATTAAATACTCTAGAAGATATAATGATATACTTAAAATAATGTATATCAAAATCGTCTCTTTGTGAGTAATGTCTAAGTACCTCATCAGATACTAAGCGAAGACTTTTATCGATAGGATCATAGACACAATATGTTTTATACCCCCATAGTTCATTTGAAGAAACTATTTGTACGTATCTACCTTTCTCACAATCAAAAACCCACTGGCCTATACTGTACAACTTAAACACCTAACCTTGTTTGTGCATTATCATAGTACATCAGCAATGTCTGGTCTTCCTGCAAAAATGATTCAGGCAGCCTTTCGCCAACATTTACAATAGTATCATAATCCTTATTTCTCCAGCATTCCTTAAAGCCTACTCTTATAGCTTCGGACCTAAATGTCTTAAGCTTTCCTTTAGAATTTTTATACTCTTCAAAATCCTTCAAGAGTTTTTTCTCCCTTAATTTCTCCATGTCTGACTGTCTATTGACATCTGGCACATACCATCTGCCATCATCATCTTTCAAAAAATTTTCTTGAAGTATGTCTATAAGCTCTGGTATGTTTTCATGCTTTCCCTGATGAAGCTCTTCTAAAAACAATGGCTGTAGTTCTTGATATGTCATAGGCTTATTTAAAAGCTTATATTTTAGCCACTGTATTGCCATCTTTTCATCTTTTATGATGAATGAAAGCTGATCATTTAGCTCAAGCTTTGCTCGCTTTGAGTCATAAACCGCTGCTTGGTCCGGTAGAAAGTACATTCCGTCTCTTTCTATGTACCTTTTCTTCAGTCCAGCATAAAAGTCAGATGATCCCATCGGTATAGATGCGCCATTCTGTATGTGAAAAGCAATCATGCTGTCATAAAGCAGATAATCACGCCTCTCATCTACGATATCAAGCCTGTCACCAACTTCTATTGTAATAGGAAGCTTCTCAAGGTGCTGGCTTACAAAATCCCACACACCTTCTTCTGTGCCAGCCTCTTTTAAAAACCTCTTTACAAAGCCTTCTTTTGGCTTATATGCCGATATAACAAGATCCTGCTTTACAGCAGTCGTTGTCGTAACTTGCTTGAAAGAGCCTTGTTTTTTGTCAAGCGTCCTAACATTAGCTATGACAAAGCCTGCTTTCAATATGGCTTCCTGTATGGCATTCCAAACAGCATTTTTTGAGTTATGAAACTCTACAGTCATCCATCTGCCTGGCTTTAATATCCTGTACATCTCTGAAAAGCACTTCTCCATCAACTCTTGATACTCATGAAGCCCCTTCTTCTGCGTTTTATTAATTATAGCCTCTGTCTTATTGTTTGTAAAAACTTTAAGCCATGATTCCCATAAAAAATTCAGCTCGCTGTACATAAGATTATCTCCAAATGGAGGATCTGTAAATATATAGTCAACAGAGTTAGGTTTAATTAATGTATTTATTGTAGAACCTAAATACAAGCAAATATTATTTGGATTAAATTTTTTTATATTATCTAATGGTTTTAATATCCCCTTAGCGCCCCATAATTTTCTTTTTAGATACTCAATTAAATTTAGCTCTTTTATTAATGATGGTACATATAATGTTCCTGATACATTTCCCGTTCTTTCACCATATCTAGACATTTTAGTTGCCATAATAACTATTGCAGTAAAGATGAATTTAGATATATGTAAAAACAAACTTCTTGAACTTTTAATCCTATCATATATTGCACTTAAAACACATAGATTTCTCTTTGTGTAAAAATGATGCACATGTGTTATACCAATTCTATCATTTCTCCTTGATTCTTCTCCATCCAGCATCCTATCTGTCGGATACCAGTATGATATATCCATCTCTTCGATCTTTTCTATAAGCTCCATATCAAATTCATCAGGTTTCTTTTCATATCTCTTATTGTCTACTGTATAATTTATCAAGACAGGAACTTGTTTTACTTGATTTATCACTTTATCCAACGCCTTATCGTATACAGTTTTCCATGCTTTATCGAGATTTTTCTTGTTTACAGCAGCACCGCAGTGTGGACACTTAAACTCATCCATCACTTTGCCATCTTCTTTATTAACTGCAATATCCCAAAAAACTATCTCATCACTGCAGTTCGGACAGACAAAAACATCCGACCACACTGTGTAGTTTATCCTTCCTTTTATGACACTTCCATCTATGTACTTCTGAGGTACGCCATCAATAGTGTGAATCGTCTCATACATCCAGCTGCACTCTTTTTCCACTTCATCAAGGATTCTTTTTGCTTCTTTTTCGAATTCTTCAGTATCAACAGGCGTATTGTAATTGTATGCGATAAATGTTGCAGCAGGCGATAGATCGCCAAGTATCGCCCTTCTCGCACCCCACTCTACTTTTTTGCCTTCTTTTTCAAACTCTTTTTCCACTTTAAACTTAAATTCTGGATCTGGATTGCCGCACATTTGTGCAGCAACACCTGTCATGCCGGTTCCGCAAAATCCATCAAAGACGATATCGCCTGGCTTTGTATAATGAAGTATATACCTCATTATGGCTTTGTGAGGTACTTTTGTGTGATACGAATGAGCATTGTATATAGGGTCGTTTTTCCCTTCTGATACGTCTGCAGCATATGGTTCGCATTTGTAATCATCAGTTTCCTCATCATACGGCTTACCATACTTCTCTATAAAATCATTTATGAAAAGATTGGGACATGCCGTATAGTGCGGCGGATCGGAAAGCTCAATTATATCCTCATCACTTCCTATCGGAAATCCATCTATATTTCGTACACTGTCCAGCATTTCCTTTGTTAGCTTCACGTCAATTCCTCCATCATTTTATTATAATTCTTACTTTATCTTTTTCTTTGCCTTGTACCTTGTTTTCTATAAATTTCATAAAGTTGTTTTTAAAATCGTCCAATGTGACATGACCATTGCCTGTTATAAAAGTAATAAACTCTTTAGAATCTATTTCTACTTTATCAAGTCCTTTTAAAAGGTCTTTTATAGACGATAGAAATAAATTGTCTATATTTTCCGGGAACGATCTTCTTACAATAAACTCATTAATACACTTCTGTTGATCATCATTTAAATACCCTATATTAATTTTTACAAAAGGATCTTCAATATTTTCAAGCAATTTTTCTTCCCATTTTTTATAAATCTCATCAATTTTATTTTCTATCTCATCCAACTTTCCATATACCAATAACTCATTTTTATCACCGTACCTATACTTGCAATGTATGCACTGGACTTCTGTTTCTAAATCTTGTTGTGTCAAACTAAAGCATGAATGGATTTTGCCAAGCTCTTCTTCTATTGCAGTCAATTCTGAACCACTAAGTATATCAATTGATTTTAGCTTTCTTAAGTTATAAAGCTTGCTGCTGTTTAATATTTTCTTTTTATGCTCATCTCCTTTGTAGTCCAGCCTGTGCTTTCTATGCTCTTCAAAGTATATATCGATATACTCTTTTTTAATGTTTATCAGCTCATTAATTACATCGTTTTTAGCCGCATTCAGATCAACATTATCGATATTTTTAATCGTATCTTCTATTTTTTGCTTAACATCTTCCACTTTTTTAATCCAATCATTATTATCTGTTAATACCAAACAAGCTTTAGATATGTATACTACGTAAGCATCAATGCTATTAACAAAATTCAATATTTTTTGAATTCTATTTATCATCTTCAACGCAGCAAATTCTCTCTCAATCTCTTCTTTAGAATACCTAAAATTCCTCAATTTTCCTGGCGTATTAAACCTCTTAAGAGTATTTAAAAATGATATAAAACCGTTCAATTCATCTTTGTATGACTTTTTCTCAGCATCATTAAATAGCAGCTTATCCCAAATCGTCTTACCGCTAGTAACGTACTGAATTGTTGAATGAGCTTCACTAATTAATTCATCAAATTTTTTATTCATCTCTTTTATTGCTTCTACCTGCTTTTCCGGATTTGAAATAGTTCCTGTCGGCAAACCGATAATCTCCATAAGTCTTTTTAAAGTATTAATCGGAATCCCCTTTGGTCTATCACAAAAAGAAAAGTTGACAATATCATTTGGAGCTAACTTCGCCAAATCAGATAGCATAGTAGCATCGTATTTCTTATTGTTTATAGTAATTGCAATTTCTCCATTATACACTAAAGTACAAAGTATGAGAGCTACCCATTCTCCGTCCAATCTAAACTCTTTATCGACTTCAACTTCATTTTCCAAGACGAAAATATCGTCGTGGTTTAATACTTTGCCTTCAGGCAAGCTATTCACCATATCCTGAAAATACTTAGCATATCTTGAATTTTCAACTGTTATATTTCCATCATTGTCGATTAAATCAAATGTCTGAAGTATTTTTGCTCCATGCTCAGACTTTTGCCCTGCAATGTAATTAAGCCCGTATTTAAACATTGCTTCTCTATTATCTCTAGTTATAGTAACTTTAAACTTCGGATAATCTGGATATTTATCAGCAAAGTACAGTGACAAACAAGATGAAGCAACAAAATCTATGTAATCTTTTATCGTCTCGTCTTCTCTTTTTGTGCCCTTTGCAATGTCTAAAATTCTCTTTGTAACTCCATTATATGAAACGCTAAAGCAATTTCCAACATTTGTCTTTATCCATTTAACTATTTCCTTCATAAAGCCATCAGCTTTGTTGTCATAAATAGCCTTGCCATCATTTGCTGAACTATCGTATAAAATCATCGATGCAGAATAAGACTTTAACAAGCTTTCCAGCTTTTCATCGTAATTAGTAAATTCAAAAAACACCTCATCTTTTTTCCCATTTTCAATGTACTTTCTATTATTTTTTGAATATAGATTTAAAAAGTATATGTAAAAATCTCTCGGTGGTTGTGCTGTTGATCTCTCATCTGGAGACCCCATAAAGAGATACCCATCTCTCTCAATATTTTTATCAAGCCATTTTAAGCTGTATTCCCAAATTTTAAAATTTGCCCTATATTCTTTCGCATTCCAATCAAGAACCTTTATCAATATTCCAAAGTAATAGCGATTTAAAGTGTCATCGTCTAGTTTTTCAGCTTTCTCTTGTATGATAACATCATAGTCTATACCGACTCGAACCATATCAATGTAATACTGCTGATTATCTTGATTGTAGGATATAAACTGACCATTGACAGTTCGTATTATGTCTTTCATTATGGTCTCTATTGTTGTCCTTAAGAAATCTTCTTCAAACTCTGGGATCCTTATAAATAAGCATAAATCATCTTTTATGTTATCAACTGTTATTCCAATTGGTGTTCGTATGTCACCTGTAGCCAACCTATATACACTTAATGCGTTTATAATCTTTATTGCACTATCTTTGTATTGTGGCCTTGGAAAAGAGCGCAAAATTGCTCCTTCTATTACATTGCTTTTATCGATAACATCTTTTATATCTGGATTCGTCCTCATAGACATATTGTCTTTTATAAAATCCCAATACTCATCATAAGATATGATTCCAGGCATATCCTCTGGTACTTCTTCATCAATTATATTTTTTATAAGATTCGTGATGGTCTTTAAAACTTCTCTTTTTTCAGCTATATAAATTTTTTCAAATACTTCAATAAAAGCTGGATGTATAGGAAACAAGTCTACAAATTCATTCATTCTCTCTGCCATATTTTTATATAGACTTGAAAATTTTTCAAGATGGCTTCTGATGTATGCTTTTTGCTTTTCATCTTTTTTTAAAATTCTCTCTGACACGACATAGGATATATCTTCTCTTTTTATGATTATTTGTTCAAATCTATCTTTTACTTTTAATATCGTCCTTGCCACAAATTGAAAGCCAGGATTGTCAAACAATGATTCTTGCACGCCAGACATAAATCTAATCTTTGTTGATTTGCTTATTTCTCCAATTTCCCTTAAAAAGGCTAAATCTTTAATAAGCTCTTGTTCTTTTCTTGTTTTTAAGAAGTCAAAAAGCTCATCAACTACAATAAGGTAGCCTTTGCCTGGATACTTCTCTTCAAATAGAGCCATCATTTCCATGAACGAGTCTTTGTTATTTGCCACTTTATTCATGGGCGGAAAATTGTACTCAATTCCCAGCTGATGAATATTTTCTTCAACTTTAGACAAAACTATATCCCTCAATGGCATGTCTGTAGAACCAATATCAAACCTTAAAACTTTAAATTTTCCAGCTATCCTCTTCATGCCATCTTTAAACTTGTCATTTGTTACAAATTTTAGCAATTTTTCATTTTCGGCAATTGATGATATGACAGACATTAAGTGGGACTTACCTGTGCCATAATTACCAACGATAAAAAGCCCCTTATTGTCAATTGTTTCATCAAATTGCAGCTGTAAAATACATATATTAACAATATTTTCTGCCATATTATCAGACATCACATATGATTTAACAAGAGAAGCCGCTTTTTCTTCATCATCAGCATCTTTCAAATTAATTATCGTCTCAATTGGATCGTAATATACAAGATCACCGTATCTCACATTGAATCCTCCCTCTAATTTAATTTCTATATGCAGTTGCTGCATACCATTATGAAATCAAGATCATCATTTTTATATCTTCTATATTCTGGATGTGAAGGCTCTGCATACGTCAACACACCATCTGTATAATTGCCTGTCCAGATTGCTATAATCTTTCTGTACCTACTCACACTTTTCAGTAACCGCAATGGATCAACCTTTAAATGTGGCTCAAATAAGATCTCTATGTTGTTTAACACAATCACGTCTGTCTTATAGTCATTAAGTAATTTTTTAAAATATTCATCAACATATATCCAGCGTTCAGATATAGGAACGCTAATCAACTTTTCTGATAATCTAAGATTTACATTCAAAACATCATATGCATACTTATTAGATATTTTCTCTACAGCTTCTGCCTTATCATCTAATTGAGTCAAAACTATTATCAATTTATGATATTCATTTGACAAAATAGCCAATGCGTCTCTAATATTCTCACATAGTAACATAATCATCCCCTTTTCTACCTATAAGTTATATAATTCTATATAAATCTGCAATTTCCTTCAATTATTTTAAAGTTTTTGATAAACTCTTTAAATCAAAACTTAAATAAATTGTATATGCTAATATAAAAGTGGTTCTGTGCTAACGAAAAAGTGATCCACTTTTCACAAAAAAATCTGTAAAATTTATTATACAAGATAAATTTTACAGAAGGTTGAAAAGTGTAATTATTGATGTAAATTTATACCAAATAAATAGAAAAATGTGGCAAAACTACTAAGCCACATTAATCACATATCTCTTTAGGTAATATTCCTAAAAAATAGTTTTCTATCAAATCCCAAAATTCTTCATTGCTAAAATTTCCATCAAAAAGATAAGTAAGCATTTTTACAGATATTTTATGTCTTTCTCCTATTATTTCCAACAATCTATTTTTATATCTATAAGGCTTTTCTATTATTTCCTTCAAGGTTTTCGTTTGGTTTACATAAATATAAATTTGACTGTTTTTTCCACCTAATGATTTAAATGTTAATAAATCTAAGGATTCAATTAAGCCTAAAATAAGCATTACTTCTTTAATGTTGCCATTTTCTATATCGTCAACAATATACATTCTTCCATTTTCAGCATTGTTAATAATATAATCAAATATTCTATTTACCCATTTGAAATATTCTGTAACACCGCTCATAAATCTATATTTAATTTCTCCAGTCTTCAATGGTTTAACTGTATAAATTCTACTATGTATATTTTTATTATAATCTCTTTGAAAAATAGACATGGAAGAAATAATAGTTTCAATTATGCTTTTTGCTTTATACTCATTATCGCCAGTCTTTGCTATCAACAAATCAACCAAACCATCTTTGCCATCTATGTTATAAAATTTCGAATCTCTTACAGCATTAAAAATAATATCTTTTATGGTATTCATAATTTTGTCATATGTATTTAAATAGTTAAAGTCTTTAAAGTGTATTTCAACACACAATGCTGGATACATTTCATTCTTATATTCAAAATTTAGCTCTTTATCTTTTGAATAAAGCATATATTTAAATTTAGGAAACGAATATTTTTCGTAAAAATTTTCTTCCCATATTTTTTTCAAATTGACAGAGCATATACCAGGATAACCATCTTCTATATGCAAAACATCACCATATCTCTTAATCATGTCCTTTTGAATTTGGGCTTCTATCTTAAAATATCCTATTTCGAATAATGGTATAGGTCTAACGCTAAAAGGCGAAAAAGCAAATCTTCTTTCAAAATCCTTTTGTATCAATAGCATTGCTGTTTTTACTTTGTTTATCCCGTCTTCTTCATCAGAAAACGAATTTTCAAATATATGCTGAAAAGATTCTGCATCTATAAGCATGGCATTCCTTTTTTTTGTCAATTTTTTATTTGAATTGTTTCTTATATTTTCTAAATACAGTTCATACACTTTTTTTATAATATTAATTAGCTGATACTCTTTTACAGTTGATAACCCATGCAATTTATTTATATGCTTAAAATCATTTTTCATAAAATTGTAATATGCTTCTCCTATCAATTCAGGCTTTCGCGCAGCTCTACCTATTTCTTGTACATAATCACATACATTGCCCGTTGGTGCAAAATGAGCAATTATATCAATATCGTCAATATCAATCCCCATACCAAATGCTTTTGTTGCTAACATTATAGGAGTCTTATTCTCTTTAAATTTAATATAATTCTCCTTCTTTTCGTATGAAGTAAGCCTGCCATGATATTTTGTAATATATTTCCCAAGATCATTGACTATGCAATACTCGTAAAATCTGTTTATTAACGCTATCGTTGGAAAATAGATAAGCATTTTTTGACCCAATATCATTGTTTTATTTATTTTTTGTATAAGCTTATCAAATTTGTTTAATTCATATTCATCTTTCTGTGTAATTGTAATTTCAGATTTCTCTATATTTATTTTTATATCATTCCTTTTAACATAACCTAGATATGTGATTGGATCTATCATTTTAAGACTTTGTATTGTCTCACTATACATATCTTCAACTCCACCATAAATAGCGGTTGCAGTAAATGTTGCTATTACAAAATTATGTTTACCATTTTTGCGTTGGTACTTTTTTATTCTATCTAAATGATCTCCTAAATACCAATAATCAGGTCTAAATTGCTTACCCCATGTCGTAACTATGTGAGCCTCATCGATTACTAACAAGCCCAATTGGCGATCTCCTATTATCTGCTCTAAATCACTTTTGCTTAAAAGCGATTCTGGAGACAGATATAGTATATGGCATTTTTTATCAGCTATTTCATTCAATATTGCTTGCCGCTCTACTGGCGATATGTCTGAATTTATAGTTCTTGCATATTTATAATTTTTCTTGTCTAAATTATATACCTGATCATTCATAAGGCCAATTAATGGTGAAATAACTATAGTAAAAAGTTCATAATTTTCTGCTAAATAAATTGCAGGAATCTGAAACATAGCAGATTTTCCTGAGCCAGTAGGTGCAGTTACAAAAATATCTCTGTAATTTTCCCCTCTATAACACTTCTCAACTTCTTCAACTATTCTTTCAATTATTTCACCTTGAGATACATTTTTTACAACTTTTTCTTTGTTGTATAATCTATCAATATCATACATCTTAATTTCTCTAAAAGCATCTTTTCCCCAATATTTTTTTAATATTTCATAAAAACCTCTTCTAATCGTTATTTGACTTTCTTTATCTATAATGTATCCTATTTTTATATTTATATGGTTTTTATATAAATTCTTTAAAATCTGTAATTTATCCGAATATAGATTATAATTGTTATATCTATCCCACAATATATATATATCATTTACTTTTTCTTCATTTATTTCATTCAAAAACGCTATATAGCTTTCTTCTGCATCTAATTTATAACATTTATCTGCGGATGTAATAATTTCTCTATCAATTTTATCATTTGACTTTGTAAATACAGGATATCTTACTTCTTTTTCATCTGATATTATATTATTATATACCACATAATATTTACCATTGATATTTTTAAAATTACTATATATTGCTGTATAATCCGATAAATTGTTGATTTCCTCATCTGATTCATTATCATCATCAAAGTTAATCAGTAAAAGGGTTTTTATGTTTTCAGGAATAACAACGTATAAAGGGAAATAATTTATATAAATATTGTTTTCAAGAATCACAACTCTCTTAAACGTATCTAATACAAACGCATATAGCATAATATATTCTTCGTAAGTAATTACGCGTCTTTCATTTAATAAATTAATAAAATACTTTGTTTTATTATTTTTTAAAACGGTATCAATACTTATTGATATATCACTATCATATAACTTTATGTCAAATCCTTTTAAAACTACAATGGTTTCATCATCTTTTAAATGGCTTTGTATTATTTCATTAATATAATTTTTTAAATTTATCAATTATTTTCACCTCAATATAAAATCTCTCAATTTTTTTGATCTTGAGGGATGTCTCAATTTTTTTATTGCTTTTTCTTCTATCTGCCTTATTCTCTCTCTTGTGATATTAAACTCTTTTCCTATTCGCTCTAATGTCATCTCATCTCCACCATCTAAACCAAATCTCATCCTTATAACTTCTTTTTCCCTGCTTTTTAATGTATCCAATATGTTATTAATAGTTTCTTTTAATAGTTTTAAGTCAATCTCTTCTTCTACTGTAGGATTTGTTTTATCCACTATTAAATCAAGTAATTCGGTATCTCCATCGCCTGAATTTGGGTTTACATATTTGTTTAAAGAATCAATAGATAATACATTTTCTATTACAAACATTATGTCGTCATACTTGTCTTTAGATATTCCATTTTCTTCTAATATTTTTATTATCGCTTCTTTCGATAAATCAAAATGTATACTTAATATATTTAAAACTTTGTTAATTTCATCAAAATAATGAACAGGTAATCTTATAATAAATCCATAATCACATATACTCCTTTTAATAGCTTGATCTATCCACCAAGTAGCATATGTCACAAACTTAGTCTCTCTTTTTATATCAAAACGCTCTGCAGCTTTTATTAAGCCAAAATAGCCATACTGCACTAAATCATCTTCATCAATATTTAACTTATATCTTTTAAAACATTTGTAAGCTCTACTCATAACAAGTTTTTTATTTCTGTCTACAAGTGCTTCTAATGCCCATTTATTGCCTTGCTGGTACAATATACATAATTGTTCATTCGTCAGAAATTTAATTTTCTCAGCAGATACTTTTTCTTGTTTTGTCAAAGTATCATTTACTATTTGACCATTATCATCATAAGTAATTTCGATATTTTCATCTATCAATATATTTATAATTTCATACTGTTGGTGCAGATCAAGCATTGAAAACAACTTGTCAAAAGCAGTCTCATTAATTGCATTATTTTTGTCTAAAAAAGGCTTAATTTTGTGTAAAACGAATTCCTTATTCATTATAAAATCTCCCAAATAACAAATATCTTCTTGTTTATAAATTCGATATAAGCTATTTATTTCCTGCATATCTATAAAATATTTTTTTATTTATAGTCCCTTCCCCCTACGTATACGACGGAAATACGTGGTCATCGCTGGCTCTTCCCGTCAAAAGGTATCTCTCAAGTTCTTCTATGTTGTACTTTCTCTGTGGATATGAGTTGAAGTAGTTTCTCGGTACTTCATAATCACGTTTCGGCTGTTGTGCACTTTCTATTTGTGAAAATAGTTCCTTTTCTTTAACGTAGTTTTCTGCAACTTTCTCTAAAAATTTTGCTGGATATTTTATTTCTTTTCCTTTCATCCTAGAAAGGCAGATCTTCACATCATCGTCACTAAGACCGTATTTGCTTTTAATGGTATTTATCAAGGCATTCGATATTGGCGTATTGCTTTTAAGCTTAACATTTTTTGATGTGCTTTGCTTCTCCGTTTCAAATTTTTTTACCGTAGGAAAATCCTCATGATTGATAGATCGATCTATCATATTATTTTTATCAATCCATCTATCTGATTGATATGATTTATATATATTATTACTCATTGTATATATGTCATCACTTTTTGAAACTGGTGATTTTTTAATGGTTTCAGAAAATGATGATCCACCTTCGGGTTTACTAAACTGTGATGTGGTTTCACTTTCTGAAAAACCATTTACATTAATTGATTTAAGCCAATCCTCGTATGTAAAATATTGGCATGTTTCTTTGTCATAAGCATACGTCACATTTTTGTCACTTTCATTTTTTGAAATCATGTAGTACTTTTTTATCCTGCCTAAGTCTGTGTTGTCAATAAAGCATATTAGAAGCTTTTTGTCGATCAATTTTTTGATTGTCTCCGAAATTGCACCGGCTGATAATCCTGTACCACTGTCTAACCTCTTTTTAGTATCGTCAAGTTTGCCATTCTGGAATTCATCTGTTGTAATGTGGGCTGGAGCTTTATCAGCATGTTTTAATAAAAACAGCAGAAGTTTTATCTCGCTTCCTGAAAGAATATCTAAATTTTCGTATATGTAACCTATTCCTAACATCTTAATCCTCTCCCTATATTTTATTTTGGCTTTCAATTATAATATAGGGAAAGTCAAAAAATCTTATATGCGCTTTTAAAAATTTTTTTGGCTTACGATTTTTTTGATATAGACTGATTCATATTCGTCTTCCAAAATGTCCATGATTATCTCATCATACCTTTCACCTGCAATTTTTTTCGCTCCTCTTATCCTTCCTGCCTCCTTGAAGCCAACTTTTTTGTAGCAAGATATAGCCGGTTTGTTGTAAGAGTAAACTCTTAAATAAATATTGTGCATATTGAGGATATTGAATCCAAAATCAAGTGCCAGTTTAAGCGCATCTTGACCATAACCTTTGCTCCAATATTCTTTATTGCCAATAAATAGTCCTACCTCAGCAACTCCATTTATATAATCTATTTTAGGAAAACCGATATTGCCTATAAGTTCATCCTGCTTAATATCTATAATAGCAAAATTGTAATCTTTAGAAAAGCTTTCTACAAGTTCTTTTTCTCTTTCTTTAGTAACGATCTGTGATGCAAAAAGCATTCCTGCCGCAACTTCCATGTCGTTAATCCACTCTACATATTTCTCGTAGTCATCCACATTCATCGGTGATAGATAACATTTTTCTCCTATTAATTTCTTGTAATACAATTTCATCTCACCTCGCATTAAATATTAAAACAATTTTATTCCTATAGGTTAAACATGTCAAGAAATTTACTTTTGTCAAACTCGCATAAATTATACTTAAGATTTAAAACTAATAGTGACACTTGTATGTATGTGGAGATGTTGTGTATGAAGAGCGTAACGATTAAGGAACTTTTTTCTGCCATGTTTTTATTTGAAATAGGAAACACTATTTTATTTGCACATGGAATATCAGCAAAGCAAGATTCATGGATAGCGGTTTTATTGGCGATGATTTCGGCCATACCGCTTTTGTATTTGTACGTCTTTTTATACAACACATACAAGGTCAATCTAACTGAAATATTAAAAATAAGCTTTGGAAAGATCATTGGAAAGATGATATCAATAATCTACATGTTTTACTTTTTTTACATGGCAGCTCGCGTCACAAGAGATTACTTAGAGCTAAGCACAAGCAGTATATTTCCTTTAGCACCTATTAAATTTATTGCCATTTTCTTGATGGTTGTAACTGCGTACTTTTTGCTGTTCGACATAAGCGTAACATTAAAAGTAGCTAGCATCCTGCTGCCTTTTTTTCTATCCTTAGTATCAGTCGTTTTTATCTTTGCTTTCACTATACCAGGCTATAGCTTCAGCAAGATCTTTCCGGTATTTGCAGGTGGAATAATACCTATATTAAAAGCAGCATACCCGCGTATACTTACTTTTCCTTTTGGAGAGATGTTCGTCTTTATGATGGTATTTCCAAAATTAAAATGCAATAAAGATTTATTAAAGTACTCTTATCTTGTTTATTTGATTACTGGAATTTTACTTGCATTCAATGATATAAACATGATATCTGCAATAGGCGTCAAAGAAGCATCCAGAGTAAATTTCCCATTTTACACTGTAACAAGACTTATCACATTAGGCTTTTTTAGAAATCTGGATTCTTTATACATAGCTCTTATGATAATAGGCAATTTAATCAAGATAATCATTTTTGCCTTTGCCGGTTTAAAAGCCTGTCAATCCGTTTTTGATATTAAAGAATATAAATTTTTGCTTATACCTATTGCTGCAATCATATATGCCTTGTCAATTGTCACAGCAGAATCGTATTTTGTTCAAGTGCCCGTAGAGCTTCCTATAATGGCCCTTTACGTTCATATTCCATTGCAAGTAATAGTACCTATTCTTTTATTGATAATCTATTTTTTTAAAAGGCATAAACTTCATTCTTAACTTGATTTTGCCACCTTTATGTTATATCATAGCCTTAAGGGGTGGTGTAAATGATTAAAAGAATTTTAGGAAATACCGGCGAAGAACTTTCAATAATAGGATTTGGGGGTATACTTGTCATGAATATGGAGCAAAGCAAAGCTAATGACTTGGTATCTTACGCTATAGATCGAGGAATTAATTATTTTGACGTATCCCCCAGTTATGGCGATGCAGAGATTAAACTTGGAAATGCTTTGGTCGGCAAAAGAGAAAAAATATTTTTGGCATGTAAAACTGACGGTCGTACAGAAGAAAGTGCTTTAAAGGAAATGACAGAGTCTTTTAAAAGGCTAAAAACTGACTATTTTGATTTATATCAATTGCATGAAATGAAGACAGAAGATGACTACAATAAAGCTATAAGCCACGGCGGTGTGCTGGAGCTTTTAGACAAAGCAAAAAAAGATGGAAAGATAAGATATACAGGATTTTCTGCACATTCTGTCGATATTGCTTTAAAGCTTATGGATGCCTTTGATTTCGATGCAATATTGTTTCCAGTAAATTTTGTAAATTATTTTAATGGAAATTTTGGACCTCAAGTTATTGAAAAAGCAATTTCAAAAAATATAGGCAGGCTTGCCATAAAAGCAATGGCATTTACGACAAAATCTCAAAATGATACATCACATCCAAAAACTTGGTATACGCCAGTAGAAGACAAAGAAATTGCAAAGCTGGCATTGAGATTTACATTGTCTCAGCCAGTTACTGCCGCAATACCACCTGGTGATGAATCATATTTCCCATTGGCACTGGAAGTGGCAGAAAACTTTAAAGAAATCACAGAGGATGAAATCAACCATCTAAAAGAAATCGCTAAAGGCGTAGAACCAATATTTCATGCATAAAGACAATACCTCCAACCACTTATTGATGTAAGGGGTGGTTGGAGGTTTATTTTAAATTGTGTGGAGGAATACATAAATGAATGCAGCAATGATAATAAGGGAAAAGAAAAGGAATAATCTTATAGATATAGGTAAGAAATACTCAGAAATTATTAGCGATGTTTTACATCCTATGTGTGCTATTATAATCGGTTCAGTTGCCAGAGGGGATTTTAACGATAGTAGTGATATTGACGTAATATTAATATCGGATAAAATACCTGTTAATTATAAGGAAAGGATGAAACTATTATACGATCATGTTTTTGATGCAATCGAACCAAAGGGCTATAACACTAATGAATTTAAATTGCTGTATTTTAAAAAAAATCCAATTTCTGTGGAAGCAATTGAAAAAGGTATTGTAATTTATGATGATGGAATATGGGATAAATTAAAAAAAGATGTTCTTTAGGAACAACATAGATAACTTTATTAAAAAAAATCGGCTATTATAGCCGCAATTTAAACATTTTTACTTTAATTTTTTTCATTTACATAATCACTTGGAGTTTTTAAAATTTTAATGGGTACTGAAAATAAAAATTTATTTAATTCGCTTATCAACTCTTCTGTTATCTTAAAAGACTTTTCTAATAACCCATTATTTTTTGCAATAAAATCATCTTTTAATCCTATTTCAGTTTTACATTGTTGGCATTTGATTCTAATAATTTTTCCGTCATTATTATAAAAAATAACGTGATTTGTGTTTTTGTTGCAATGTAAGCAAAATAACTCTGCCTCCATATATTTGAACATGTAAACATCTCTTATAAACTATTCTTAATATTTTTAATATAATAACAGTAGTCAATGGTCTTTGCTTTATATATTGACGACTTAAATTTCATTTTATAATTTAAAAAAATTTAAAAACCTCTGGTATATTCATCTCAATACCAGAGGTTTTTAATTAATCAGCTGTTATTTCATTTAAAAACTTTCTCGACGCTTCTTCGATTTCATCAGGTGTCGACATTTCCATTACCATTTTTGCAAACTCTTGTGCTTTCTTTTTAGATACATTTCTTATGATATTTTTTATAGTTGGTATTGAACTTGCGCTCATTGAGAACTCATCAAGGCCAAGTCCTAATAAAATAACTGTTGTTAGAGGATCTCCTGCCATTTCACCACACATAGCTGTAAATATACCTTCTTTATGAGATGCATCAATTACATTTTTTATAAGACGCAAAATCGCTAGATTGAATGGTTTATAATAGTCTTTTATCTTTTCATTCATCCTATCAACAGCAAGCGTATACTGACAGAGATCATTTGTACCTATACTAAAGAAATCAACCTCTTTTGCTATTATATCAGCAGTTACTGCGGCCGATGGTATCTCAATCATTACACCAACTTTTATATTCTTATCATATTTAATGTCTTTAGCATCAAGTTCTTCTTTTACTTCATTTAATATCGCATTCGCCTTTCTAACCTCTACAACCGACGAAATCATTGGGTACATTATCAATATGTTTCCATAAGCACTTGCTCTAAGTAAGGCTCTAAGTTGAGTCTTAAACATTTCTTTTTCATCTAGACAAAGCCTTATTGCCCTATAACCAAGGAATGGATTCATCTCATCTGGCATATTTAAATATGGTAACTTCTTATCGCCACCAATATCTAATGTCCTTATTGTAACAGGTTTTCCATTCATCTTCTCAGCTACATATTTATACGCTTCAAACTGTTCCTCTTCAGTTGGGAAATTGTTTCTATTCATATAAAGAAATTCTGTCCTGAATAAGCCAATGCCTTCTGCACCGTTCTTCAAAGCACCTTCTACATCATTTGGTGTACCGATATTAGCAGCTAACATTGACTTTTCACCATCTGTTGTCATTGCAGGCAGATCCTTAAACTCTTTTAGCTTTTCAACTTTCATCTTATATTTATTAAGTTTTTCTTCATATTCCTTCAACGTGGCATCATCTGGATTTATTATCACTATCCCTTCGTTGCCATCGATTATTGCAGTCTCTCCACCTACGACACTCTGAGTTACATTGCCTGTGCCAACGACTGCTGGTATCTCCAATGAACGGGCCATGATCGCTGTGTGAGACGTCCTTCCTCCTACGTCTGTAGCAAACCCCAGAACCATCTCTTTTCTCATCGTAGCAGTGTCTGACGGTGTCAAGTCTTTTGCTATGATTATCACTTTTTCATCAAGCTCTGACAAGTTGACATTGATAATTCTAAACAAATTATTTATTATTCGACTTCCAACATCTCTTAAGTCAACTGCTCTTTCTTTTAAATATTTATCATCTAAGGATTCCATCATAGACGCATGTTGTTCTATCACTTGATTTACTGCATTATCTGCTGTTACATGCTCATTTTTTATCATGTTTTTTACAGAATCATGAAACTCTGAATCATTCACCAACATTAAATGCGCTTCAAAAATTGCTGCTTTGTCTTTACCAAATTCTCTTTCTGTTTTTTCTTTGATCTTTTCTATTTGTTCTTTTGTTAATTTAATCGAATTTTCAAATTTTGCAATCTCATCTTCCACCATTGCTTCATCAATACTTTGAGTATTAATTTCTGCAAATTTCTTTGTGTATAAAAATACCTTGCCTATTGCAATACCTGGTGATGCTGCAACACCTTTTAACATTTCTTTTCCTCCTCGTATAATATGATTTGTAATCAACCAAAAAGATCGATCTTTAAAAAGATTACAAAATTTAATTGAACCTTGATAATTGAATATTGTTTTTTTTAATTTCGTCATTATTAGCTCTTTCAAGTGCCACTTGATACTTATGCATACATCGCATAACTACTATCTATGTTTGGGATGATGGGTTGTCAAGCCCGAACGCAGTGAGTTCATTTTAGGCTTGACCATACATCAGCCAAACATATAATCTTCTATTCGATGTATGCTGGATCGCTGCATTTTGCATTTGTAGTACACGAATTCCCTCTTTCTTCTTCAGGTTGTCTCTGTTAAACTATTTTTAGAATTTGGTTTCAGGGTCGCTCTGAAAACCTCCTGAAGACCCTACTTTAGGGTACTTCTCGTCTAAGACTGCACCCCTGGGATTACTCGTTTAGTTCTGACTCGCTTGCTGTCCATATCATACTCTTCCGTATGTTTCAGCATCCATACGGTGTATCCTATGAGTATTGATATAGTTCTGATATCGCGAGGCTGTTTCTCGGTAATCTGTCAGGGATTAACCTGGTACTGGTTCTCAATTTTTTTAATGAAAGGAGGAATTTACGTGCCCAGTACTTTATTCGTCGGTATAGACGTAAGCAGTCAATCTAATTCTGTTTTCTTTATTGATCAAGATGGCAATAACCTCATTAAGAAACCTTTTTCGGTTTCTAATGATATCCCAGGTGCTTTGTATCATCTCTGAGGTGATTTCTCATGCTAACGCTATTAATGCTTTCTGTGTCAAAATTGGTATGGAAGCCACTTCTTATTATGCATGGCACCTCCATCTTCACCTGGCTTCTTCTCCTGACCTGGCACCTTTTAACCCTAAATTCTTTGTTATGAATCCAGGTTAAGTCAAGGGTTTTAAAAAGGCTTATACCTATTTGCCTAAAACTGACGATTTTGATGCCAGAATCATTGCTGATTGTGTCAGATTCGGTAGGGTAAACCCTACTCCTATGCCTGACTTTAGGTATGCTGCGCTACAGCGCCTTACTCGTTTTAGATACCATCTGGTACAAACTATATCCAGTGAAAAGAGCAGAGCTTTGAACCTCCTTTATCTCAAGGAATATTTTCGGCAACTTCTGTTGCTTGATATATCTGAATTTCAGGAGACATCTTTTAAATTTATCCCCCAAAATTTCATTCTGAAATCCTTTTTCGATTTCCAATTCATTTACATCTTTATTTACATTGTAAGATTTTTTCTTTATATTTTCCTTTTTTTAACATATATGGTTACATTCTATCTTGACTTTTTTAAATCGCCCCAATAATCGAAATGGATGGTGTTTTTACCATACTACTTGTTATTGAGGTGATTTTATGTTGGGCGCATGGCGTTCGCATCCTGATTATAAGTCTTTCCTTGTCGAAAATATTCAACCCATTTATGCTTCAGATAAAAATCGTGTCATTCAATTTTCTGAAGCTTTATCTAAACTCTATAATTTAGATCTTGATGTTCTTAAACCTGTACTGGAACCTTATTATTCTAATACTGGTTCTCCAGCCAAAAATCAGCCTGAAATTTTTCGGTCTTTTGTACTTATGTCTCTTCTTAAATGTCACAGTATTACTAAATGGGTTTACATGCTTCATCATGATGACCTTTTGTGTTACATGATTGGCGTGTCTCCTGATAATATTCCTGGTGTTGGTACTCATTATGACTTGATTAACAGGTTATGGCTTGAGGATCCTGATATTGAAAAAGACCGACAGGATTCTCTACATCCTTTTAAACGCAAACCACGTAAAAAACTTGCTAAAAATCAGAAGCTTCCACCACGCCACCCTGGTATTATACAGAAATTTGTTGATTTGGCTTTACAGGGTAAAATTTTTGAGTCAAGACCTGAGAAGCTTCTTCAACAAATTTTTGCCGATGTTGCTGTTAGGCCTTCCGCCAATGATGGCATCCTCGGTGATATTGAAAAACTTACTATTTCCGGTGACGGTACTTGTATTAAAACCGGCGGAAGTCCTTTCGGTATTAGAACTTGTGATTGTGCTAATAAGGGTATATTTAATTGTGACTGCCATCGCAAGTTCTCTGACCCCGATGCTCGCTATGGTTGGGATAGTTATCATGAGACATGGTTTTATGGTTATTCTGGTTATTTTTTAGTGACATACAACGAAGAGCTTAAATCTGATATTCCGATTTATCTTCGCTTGGTTGAGGCTCCTCGTTATGATGGTGTTACTGCTATTATTGCTTTGTCTGAAGCAAGGGCTTTGTATCCTGATTTCGTTTTTGATAAATTTATTGGTGATTGTGCTCATGATAATTACCCTACTTATCATCTTCTTAATAAGTGGAATATTAAACCTGTAATTCCGCTTAATAAGAAGAATAAAAACAACAGCAAGTACCAAGGTACTATTAAAATCAATGAAAATGGTATTCCTGTCTGTATGGCAGGATTACCTATGGTTTACAATGGTTTTATGAAAGACCGTAACAGAATTAAATGGCGCTGTCCTTTTGCGACTGGTAAAGTTGATTCATGTAATTGTAAAGATAAGTGCTCCTCTTCTGATTATGGTAGAACCGTTTATACGAAGCCTTCATCTGATCCTCGCTTGTTTACCGTCATTCCACGTGGTTCTGATGAATGGAAAGGCGAGATGAAAAAGCGAACTTCTTCTGAGCGTGTTAACAAAAGGCTTCTTAATGACTATGAGTTGGAGCTATCTAAAACCAGAGGCAAAAAGCGTTGGTCTTTCTGGATTATGATACATTCTATTAATATCCATCTTGATGCTAGATTGAAAAAATCTAAGTTTGATTTTATTTCTATGCTTGATGGATTATTAGGTAGAGCAGCATAAATATTGAGATTCCATATACTGTTAATTTTTAAACCTATTTTATTAGGCTTTATTTCTTATACTCTTTTTTTAAATTGATTTTCATTATTTTACATTTTCTTTCCTCTTTTCAGTATTTTATCGCAAAGGCTTTGTTATTTTCTGTATCTAATTTTTAATTTATGCCATAGTATGACGCTGGAAATTAGTTTCCGAAATCACACTCAAGTTCTCTTCATACAAGGAAGACTGTCTTTTTAGCGACGTCTTTGGCTCAGCATCTACTTCTGTTTTTGATTCTTTTACTCCTGATGAGATCGCTGTTATGCCTGTGGAGGAACTTGTAGATTTTGTCTTGAGTCATGGCAACAATAGATTGAAAAATCCCGAAGAAATTGCTAAGACACTTAAGTCTGCTGCTAATAGGGCATATCGTCTTAATCCTGACATGTGCGATACTGTTAGCATGACTTTGACCATGACTCTTGAAAATATAAGATTTCTTGAGTCACAACTTAAAAAACTTGACAAAGAAATCTCTAAACAGCTTAATGGCTTTCACCAAACTCTGACTACTATTCCAGGTTTCGGTAATGTATTAGCCGCAGGCCTTGTGGCTGAGATTGGCGATGTTAAGCGGTTTAAAAATGAATGCGCTGTAGCTAAATTTGCAGGCCTCGTGTGGAATAAATATCAATCTGGCAACTTTAGTGCTGAAGATACCTCTTTAGCTAAGTGCGGTAACCAGTATTTAAGGTACTATCTTGTAGAAGCAGCTAATTGCGTAAGGATACACGCAAAAGAGTATGCTGATTTCTACTGCAAGAAGTACAATGAGGTTACAAAACACCAGCATAAAAGAGCCCTCGTCTTAACGGCACGTAAGCTTGTAAGACTGGTCTTTGCTATGCTGAGTAAAGGCCAAATCTACCAACCAGGAGGTAATGGATAGATTTAATAAGTATTTTTAACTGAATATACTCTAAGTTCCTTCCATTATTATCCAATTTATGGTAGGTTTATTAAGTGTTGCCTTTTTTAGAGCTTTTGAGACCTTTATTTTTCAAGGTTCCAAAAAATACTACTTGACATTTCACCGCTTGTCTTTTCAAACTTAAGTTATTACTAAATCCTAAAAAGTTCTAAAATAGTAATGTTTCGCATATATTTTAAAAGGATTTGCCCCTATATAATAAATCAAAAATATTAAATCCTAACATAAAATGCTTCTTTATTGCGTTCTTCATAATAGTTTACCCCTAAATCACTGAAGATAACGACATTTTCCCTGAATTCCAAAGGAAAGCTTGCTTACCTACATCATTGTTTTCGATTCGCCAATTATGCAGTTTTCTCCAGATGCTGAAGTACAAAAATGAGTTGTCCTTCCTCTACCATCTGATTTACTTTTATACAAATTTCCACAATCTGAGCATCAAAAGGTGCAATGATAAGATTTTCCATCTTCATGGCTTCAATATTGGCAATCTCCTCTCCTTTATGTACTATATCTCCTACCTCTAAAGTTCCTCTCTGAGGATTGCCAATTCTCCAAACTGTTCCATTAATTAGGAGAAGCTATTTCATTGGGTTTAGTACCTTTTTTAATTTCGATTTTCTTAATTCTTGGGGGTTCTACCTTAAAAACATAGGTCTTATTGTTTACCTTCAAAACTACATGGATTACACCGTCTATCTCATTGCCAATAGACGCAAGCTCAATGGTATAGGGTTTTGTCATCAAGTCAAAATTCACCTTATCACTTGGTTTTTCTTAACCTTATCTCCACACCTTAGTTGGAAGAACTAAAGGTACATCTCCGTATTCTTCACGAAATTTAATAAAATCTATGGCATCTTTGGGATGCATAAGATAAAGAATTCCCCTTCTTTTGCAGGTCTTCCCAGTTCTCCTCCTAATTGTTTTCTAAAAGCAGATAAATCCTCATCAGGAACTCTCTCTAGAAGTGAAATTACTTTTCTTCCCTTTATTTTCTCCTTCCATTCATCTCCAAAAGTACTCCGATAGACCCAGTCTGCTGGACAATTCACAGGAAGCTTTCCATAATGCCCTAAAATGAAATTTTTAAAATCACCATGTACACCTGTAAAAATTGTAAGAAGTTCTGACTGCTGTTCAGACTCCATGTGATTCTTTTCTTTCACAAATTTTCTTAAAAGCGTTATCACACGTTTAACCCCAGCTTCTCCCCTTTCTTTGGATGTTTATTAACAATTCCACTACAGATAGCCCAAGTAATCTGTGAATCAGGAGTCATATCAAAATATTTCACAATCTGATTGTAAAGGGACATAACTTCAAGGATATATAAGGCTTTAAATTAAGGAAAACTCCATTTTCTGCCTGTTAAAAAGAACTTGAAAAAGTTCCGTCCGGCATTTTATGCCTTGTTACCATGTGATCAAAACCTTTAAATGGAGGCTCCGCTCAGTCAAAATCCCTCCTCTATCCTCTTACTTTCTGAACAGCTTTCTCTGCAGCAGATCTATTTAAGTGAACAGGAGTACCTTTCTCTCTTAGCACAGATTCTAGGGTCAAAACAGATGGATATCCATAAAATCTGACAAGAATATCTTCTTCGACATCAAAGATTTTGCACCAACCCTGGCTGCAGATAGAAAAACCTGCATAGCAAGTCCATCTGTAATATCCCTGTGATAGTTTATGGCAAGTTCAGGATACTTCTGCTTTATTGTATCAATAAGTTCAGTGATATTTTTAAACAGTCTCTACTCCTGCCATGTATTTTATGCTGAAAAGATCTGATCAACACATCCACAAAAAGCCATAACTTCTTCTACCACTTTTAGGTGATATTGAGTATCAAACCAAGGAGCAACTGTGTGGGAGATAACAGGCTCAAAAATGCGCCCTATTTTCATCACTTCCTCAGCTACAGTCCGCATATTCTTTACATCATTTAAAAAGGAAAAGCACTATCAAACATCTATATCTATTTCACACTTACCACATAAGCCATGAAAGACTTGATGTCACTACTTTTCATGGAGCGGCATCCAGATTCGAAATGGAAATAAAGGTTTAAAGGTTCTATATTGTCATGCACTGAGTTTATTAGATCTTGAGACTTTTATTAAACTACAATTAAATATAACAATTATCGTGAAATAACTATTCTACTTTTGTTCTTAAGATTTTATCGTCCTATTTTATTCAAATATGCTATTTATCTTTATCTAAAAAAATTAATATCCGTATATTTTACTAACCCATTTTCATTAAAAGGATTAATCTCTCCTAGAATAAGTGGCTGTATATAATCTATCATTGCATCTTTCACACTATTTTTCTGTTCATTTATCCAATTTAAAGGAACGTTTTTTACCCTTTTGCATACATCTTGAAGTTTTACTAATTTTGTTACACAGTTATACTTATCATTACTTGATCTTTCTAAAGCTGTCATATATCCACTATACCCCGCAAGAACATACTTTACCGAATCTCTACCAACTATTTCAGACTCTTCTATATCAGTTTTAGATGCACAATGTATGGCACATCTTTGTGTTACTCCTAATTCAATTAATTTTACATTCTTTGTAATATTTTCTTTTATTAAATTCTGTAGATGTCTACCCGCTCCACCAAGTTGTTTATGCCCAAAAGAATCTATTTCGTTTTTATTTGCATTAATGTATTCACCATTTTCATCCTTTATGCCTTCCGAAACTACAATTAAAAGTTTGTTATTTTTTTTAATTGCTTTTTCTACATCAATTAAAAATTTATCTTTATCAAAACTTATTTCTGGTAAATAAATAAGTTGATTTATATCTGGTATTACGCTTTTTAAAATGCCTGTTGAGGCAGCTATCCATCCAGCATCTCTTCCCATTACTTCCATTATCATAATTGACTCTTTTTTATATGCATTTATATCAGACCATATTTCAATACCTATATTAGTAACATACTTTGCAGCACTACCAAAACCAGGACAGTGATCAGTTTCAACAAGATCATTGTCAATGGTTTTTGGCACTCCGATTATATTAGCATCGTAGCCTATTTTATTCATATAAATACTTAATTTATTAGCTGTATCCATAGAGTCATTTCCACCAATATAAAGAAAATATGTTATATTAAATTTCTTAAAAATATTTATTATTTTTTCATATTCTTCTTCATTTTCATCATAGTCTTTTAACTTATATCTACAAGAACCAAAAGCAGACGATGGCATATATTTAAGAGTTTCTATTGTATTTTTATTCAAAGTATCAATATCAATAATGCGTTTTTCTAATATACCTTGTATACCGTATACACCAGCATAAACTTTATGACCACTTCCCAATGATAAAAATTCTTTAATTGCTCCATATGCTGATGCATTTATAACGCTTGTTGGTCCTCCAGACTGTGCTATTAATAAATTGCCTTTAACTGACTTCATTAAATAACCCTCCTCGTGATGCGAAAATAATTGGTTTTCATAAGACCTAGAAATTATATAACATTTGATTTTTAATTTGTATTTATCTAGAATTTTTCCAATAGTTCGAATTAATATATTTAATAATGGTTTTAAGCTATAGCATATCAATAAATTCTATTGAATTATTGAAACCATGACCGTTTCTCTCAAAGCAAAGATATATTTTTCTTACATGTTGACTACCCCAGAGGCTAATTTTATCAATCTTAGTATTACTGTTTTTATTCTTCGTCTAAGTCCCTTGCCTTTGATTAACGATTTACACTACTATGCTTATACCGGACTTTCATTCCCTAGTTATCACTCATAACGTGCATACTCAAAAAATCAGCAAATAGTGACACACTTTTTGAAAGTCTACTTCGCCAAATTATAGATATTTATAATATCTTCTTTTATAACATTTTCTTTTCCTAACTCACAAAATTGCCAAGTTTTTTGTTATCATTGTCTGTACATTTGTTGGCCATCTCTTCAAATTTGTCATCAGAAATACCCGCTTCTTTTAATGTAACACGAAGACCAATTTCTTCGAAAAATTCTGTCATTCGCTTTATGCCCTATAATGCTATGTCTTCGAGATTTTCATAAGCTAAATCCATAAGGCACACCAATTGCAATAGCCTTTGCAGTGCCAATGACACTTCAACCTCCAACAGCGCTATCTGCTTTGCTTATTTATTTGTATCTTAAGAGTCAAGAAATCTAGATCATCAAGTTATCTTCACGAATTCCTGAATAATTTATAGTGAAAAACGTAAAAAATGTCTTAAATTGCCTAAATAGAACATAAAAACTCTCTACTAGAGAAATAGAGAGTTTTTATTAATATAGATTATTTATTTTTTACTTCTTTAAAAGCATTTACAAATGCTGCGGCTCTCCTTGTTATTTCATCAAACTTCCCCTCTTCAACAAGTTTTTTATTTACAAGCTCACCACCTATGCCTGCAGAACATGCTCCCGCTTTTATAAAATCACCAAAATTGTCAATGCTTACTGCTCCGACAGCCATCATATCAATCTGAGATAGAGGACCTTTTAACTGTTTTATATAGTTAGGACCAAAGACTCCGGCAGGGAACACTTTAACAATTTTTGCGCCATTTTCCCATGCGACAACCGCTTCTGTAGGTGTTGAAATACCTGGAACAGGTAGTACACTGTACCTCTGGCTCATCCTTATCATCTCCAAGTTTAAAGAAGGCGATAATATGAATGATGCTCCTGACAGTATTGCAATCCTTGCAGTTTCTGCGTCCAACACAGTACCAGCGCCAATTAACATCTGGTCGCTGTACTTCTTTACAAGTTCTTCTATCATTCCTGCAGCACCAGGTGTGTTAAATGTAACCTCAATTGCATTCACTCCTCCTTCAATCAGCGCATCTGTAATTCTACATAACGAATCAGCAGATGTACCCCTTACTATGGCACAAATACCTAATTCTTTAATCTTATTTAATACCTCGTAATCCTTCATTTCAATCCCTCCATATAAAATTATTTAGCATTAACTATATATGCACCTTGCTTGTTGTTTAACGTCAGTACTACATTGTTTGCGGCCACAATTCCCATATTGTTTACAGCCTCGGCTGTGTATCCTCCAATATGGGACGTTATTATAACATTGTCAAGCTTAAGAAGCGGGCTACCCACAGGTGGTTCTTTTTCTGTGGCATCCAATGCTGCCCCTGCTATTATCTTATTTGATAATGCGTTGTATAATGCACGCTCATCCACAATACCACCTCTTGCTGCATTTATTAGGAATGCAGTTGGTTTCATCATGTTAAGTTCCTTTTCTCCAATAAGGCCTTTTGTTGCAGGCATCAATGGGACATGGATGCTTACAATATCAGAATTCTTTAGAAGTTCTTCAAGAGAGCAATAAGTGATGTTATATTCTTCTGCAAATTCTTGGTCAGGATAAACATCATAACAAAGTATTTTCATGCTAAAGCCCTTTGCCCTCTTTGCAACGCCTTTACCTATTCTCCCCAGTCCTATAATGCCCAGAGTCTTGCCATAAATTTCTGTACCCATTATTCTCTTCCACTCGCCGCCTTTTACAATTCTATCAACAGCAAGTAAATTTCTTGCGAGTACAAGCATAAGTCCAATTGTTAAATCAGCTACAGAATTATCATTTGTATTTGGAGTGTTGGTCACAACAACGCCCTTTCTCTTCGCAGCATCCAAATCGACATTATCATACCCCACCCCGTATCTAGAAATAATTTTTAATTTTGTACCGGCATTAATTACATCTTCAGTTACTTTATCATTACCTACTATCAGTGCATCAACATCTTTCACTAAAGGTATAAGTTCATCTGCACTTAAAGGCCGATCAACAGGAATCTTAACCACTTCACAGTCATTTTCTTTTAATATATTGAATGGCTCATCGCTGCTCTGGCCAAACGACCTGGCAGTAATTACAACTTTATATTTAGACATTGAATCACCTCTTGATAATCAGATTTTATTTACTATTTGGATTGTTTTTTAATTATCCGCCATATGCCTCATTTACTGTTTAATAATATTACCACTCGGCTATCGTTCCGTCGTAATTTCTCCATCTTGGGTTAGTCCAATGTAATCCTTCTGTATCAACTTTTTTAACTAATTCTTCATCAATTTCAATACCAAGTCCTACTCCTTTTGGTATATCTACAAAACCATCCTTATATGTGAAGATTTCTTTATTTTTTACAAAATCAAGCAAATCAAAACCTTGGTTATAGTGTATTCCTAAGCTTTGTTCCTGAATAAACACATTAGGTGTGCAAACATCTAATTGCAAAGTAGCAGCAAGTGCAATTGGACCATATGGAGCATGTGGAGCTACAGCTACATCAAATGCTTCTGCCATGGCAGATATTTTTTTAGCTTCAAGAATACCCCCTGTTAATGCTAAATCAGGTTGAATTATATCTACAACACCACTTTTTAAGACATCTTTGAATCCCCATCTAGTGTATAATCTTTCACCTGTTGCAATAGGTATCGATGTGTGTGACGCAATTTCAATTAAAGCATCATTATTCTCCGGTAATACAGGTTCCTCAATAAACATAGGCCTATATTTTTCCAGTTCTTTAGCTAAAACTTTAGCCATTGCTTTATGAACACGACCATGAAAATCTATCCCAATTTCTAAATCATATCCTACAGCATTTCTTATTGAATCTACTCTTTCAAGTACCGCATCAATCTTTTTAAATGAATCTATATAATGGAGTTCTTCAGTCGCATTCATTTTAATTGCTTTAAAACCTTTATTTTTCCTATCTAAAGCAGCATTTGCAACATCTGATGGTCTATCCCCTCCTATCCAGGAATATACCATTATATTGTCCCTTGCTTTACCACCTATAAACTCGTAAATAGGCATGCTATAATATTTCCCCTTTATATCCCATAAAGCCATTTCTATGCCTGATAAAATTGTCATATTTATAGGCCCGCCTCTAAAAAAGGATCGATAAAGTACTTGCCATATATCTTCAATTTGCCTGGGATCTTTACCAATAAGGTATTCTCCAATTTCATACGCACCTGCTACGACTGTTTCTGTCTTAGTGCCAGAAATTAATTCGCCCCATCCACAAATTCCTTCATCTGTATTCACTTTTAAAAATATCCATCTTGGCTTTACCTTAAATAATTCAAGTGATGTAACTTTCATCTTGCTGCATCTACCTCCTTTAGTTTTGTAGTAATATAGACTTATCATTTACAATGTCTAATGAGCAATTACTTAATTATTGTCTTTAATTATCTTAAAAGTTTTTTAGTATATGAAAAAATTAGATTATTATAGGGTTTAAGTGTAAATATTTAACTAATTTATAGATAACACCAAATCTCTTGATTTCTATATATACATATATCTGAAAATCCATATATCTCTGCTTTTGTATATTTACCATTACATACATCTACTATCTCCTGCAAAATCATTTCTCCACATTGGCTAATGCTCTTTGTACCATTAATTATATCTGATACATCCAAATCTATATTATCCGACATGTTTTCATATGTTTGTTTATTACCTGTTATTTTAATTACAGGAGCAATAGGATTGCCAATAGGTGTACCTCTTCCAGTTGTAAATACACATATTTGTGCCCCTCCAGCTACCATCCCTGTTACTGATTCAATATCATAACCTGGTGTATCCATTATAATTAGCCCTTTGTTTTCAGGTATTTCACCATAGCGCACTACTTCATTAATACTACTGGTTCCACCCTTCCTAATTCCTCCTAAAGCTTTTTCCTCTAAAGTACTTAATCCACCTTTAATATTTCCAGTAGAAGGATTCGCTCCTCTAATATCAATTCCCAACCTAATAAACTCATTTTCTAAACTTTTAACTATTTTTAATATATCATTTTTTACCTTCTCATTTTTTGCTCTATTTATCAATATATGCTCGGCTCCAATAAGTTCGGTAGTTTCCCCTAAAAATACTGTACCGCCTTCTTTTACTAAAATATCACTACAATATCCTAAAGCGGGATTAGCCGAAATCCCAGACGTCGCATCAGAACCACCGCAATTAGTTGCTAAAACGATATTAGATATATCTGCTTCTTCTCTTTTTATACTTGACATATCCTCAACCATTTTTCTCGCTAATTTAATACCTTTTTCTATGGTATTTAATGTGCCACCCTCGTCTTGTATCGTTATAACTTCTGTTGGTTTACTACTTCTTTTCTTTATCTCTTCGTATAATTTATAAGGTTGAGTCGTCTCACATCCCAATCCCACAATTATAGTTCCATAAATATTCGGATTTAGAGATAATCCAATGAGTGTTCTACGCATAATTTCAACACTAATTCCAATTTGCCCGCAACCTTTTGGATTAGCTATATATATAGTACCATTTACCTGTTCAGAAATTAACCTGGCTGTTTCATTTGCACACCCTACAGTTGGTAAAATTAGAACTTTATTCCTTATTCCATATTTACCATCTGGCCTTTTGTATGCATTAATTTTCACTTGTTACCATCACACTTTCAATATTATTTATATGGACATGTTGACCGACTTTTATAAAATTTGTAGCCCTTCCTATGACTTCTCCATATTTATAAACTTTATCTCCATTCTGGATAGGCTTTATTGCAATTTTGTGGTATATTTCAATATCATCCAATGCTAATACTTTAGTAACAATTTCATTATTATAAATAATTACAACACTGTCATTCTTTTTAATTGGTAATAATGCTGTTGCAACATTATCCTTCTTATCTAAAATGATAGCTTTTTTTAATTCAGACATAAGAATTCTCCTTGTTTTTCTCTCGATTCAGCTTACTTTGATGTAACAATGTTAGGAGGGGTTTGTCCCTTTAAAACAGCTATTACATTATCAACAGCAGTATCACCCATACGCCTATTTGATTCAATGGTTGTTCCTCCAATGTGAGGTGTTAATATAACATTGGGTAAGTCGAAAAGTGGTAAATGCGCCGGTGGTTCAAAATCATATACATCTGTAGCATAACCTTTTAAAGTACCATCCACCAAAGACTTATAGAGAGCATCATAATCAATAAGTTGGCTTCTAGCAGTATTGACCAGAATAGCACCTTTCTTTATTATTTTAAGTCTATCTGCATTAAGAATATTTAAAGTATTGTTTGTTAACGGCAAATGTAAAGTTACAAAATCTGACTTTGATAAAAGTTCTTCTAATGCAACATACTTTACTCCAATTTCTAATGCTGATGGGTTTTCTTTAATATCATATCCTAAAATATTCATATCAAATCCTTTAGCTCTTTTTGCAGCTGCAGTACCTATAGCTCCAAGTCCAACAATTCCAATAATCTTTTTATATAAACTTATACCGGTCGGTTTTATCCATCTACCTGCTTTAGTATCATAATTTGCTTGATAAAGGCCGCGTGCTAACATAATTAAAAGCCCAAAAGCCAAATCAGCTACTTCTTGATTATTTGAAGCAGGAGCATTTGTAACAATTATACCCAACCTATTTGCTGTTTTAATATCTATTCCATCTACTCCTACCCCATGTTTTGCAATAACTTTAAGGTTCTTACAATTTTCTATTACATTGCTAGTAACCTTATCATTACCAACAATCAGTGCATCTGCATCAGAAGCATATTCTATCATTTCCTCATTTGTAAGTGGCCTCCCAAATGGATTAAGAATAACTTCGCATCCAAATTCCTCAAGACGTTTTAAGGGTTCTTTATTAATTTTCCCAAATGTAACCGCTGTAGCAACAACTTTCCATTTTTTCAATTTCAAACAACTCCTTTCCCGTATAATTCGCTAGTCTCCATTATTAAATTCAATAGGAAGCCACCTACGAAACAGGTGGCTTCGTTATATAAGAATATATTACAAGCATCACCAGTTTCTTGCTTTATTATCCCTTATATATTTTCCCATTTTCTTCTATAAAACTTGCTATATCTCATAATATTCTTTTTTCTTACGCGCTTAGCGCATGGTTTTTAAAGCATTAAAAGATAAATCACCAAACAAATTATAGTATTCGTTTAATTATTTTTGCTTAATTGTTTGGAATTATCATCAGTATAGCCAAATGCTTTATGCCATGCTTGAGGATTCCTTTTGAAGAAAAACAGCATTATAAAAATACCTGCAAACGCGATTATAAGTCCTATAGGTGATTTACCTAATAAATAGAACAAACCATGTACAGGCCTCATATCTGCGCCAACAACTGCTGAGCCTGTATTAGGTAATGCAATTCCTATCGTCTTTACTGTCTTTGCAAAAAGTGGTGCAACTGCACTGGAAGTATATAATGTTATAGTTACACCAATAACATCAGTAATATAAGAAGCAATAATATTCCCCCCCATAATTGCCGTCGCAGCTGAAGCCAGGAAGAAAGGTGTAACTCCTAAGTCTGCTAGCATGATAAACCTATTGCCGGGTAAGAAAAATATAAGCGGAACAGTGGTTAGCATAGTTAAAAGGCCTGTTGTAAGTACATCCGGATGTCCTATGGTAAGAGCTGAATCCATTCCAAAATTTAATTGTCTATTAACACCTCTCTTAGAAAGTATTTCTCTTACCTTGTCACTGAGAGTTGCAAATCCTTCCAAAAGAGCTGCAGTTGCTTTAGGATACAAGTATATAAAAGCACCTGTACCTATACCCAACGATAATATTTCAGCCCAAGTGTCCATACTGCCTAATTTATTCTTCCAAGCAATAATACCTATAACAAAAGAAATTATAAATCCTATAACAACGGCGTCTCCTAAAATTCCAAATCTCTTTCTTATAGTCTTTGAACTAACTTGTATCTTGGTTAATCCGATTTTGTCAAAGAACCATTTTAAAGGAACTGCTATCAATGTTATACCTTGACCGCTCGCATGTGGAAAAGCAAGTCCTGGTAAATTAAAGAATTTTTGCATTGTGGGTGCTGTTATATCTGCAATTATAAGGAGGAACATTTCAACTGCTATTGTGGTCAAAATCCCGTATAATAAACTATTCGTAGCATAATAAGCCAGGCTACCTATAAAAGCCCAATGCCAGAAATTCCATAAATCTAAATCTAAAGTATCCGTCCAGTGTAATAAAAGCATTATAATATTAATGAGTATGCCTATCGGAATAACTAATGCGCCAATCGTCGTCGAATAGCCTACTGCCGCTAAAAGAGCCCAACCAGTATCAACATATGGTAAATGAACCCCGGTGGAATTAATCATGTCAGAAACTGCTTTCCCAATTAATCCCATAAAATAGGGATTAAGAATTGATACCAGACCATTGAGACCTATTCCTATATAAAGCGCAGATCTTAAGGCTTTTGTAGGCTTTACACGAAGAATCAATTCAAAAATCAGTATTATAATGGGAAGTAGAACAGCAGCTCCAAAGGTTTTCATAATCGTAGTAAACATTTTTATTTACCTCCTTTATATTTATTGTCAACAATATTTTGAATTTGATTAAAAATTTGATCTTTTCCAATTCCAGTTAGTAACGGAACTCCACTAATAACAGGAATATCTACATCTAAATCTGTTCCAGCAGTGGAAATTATAAAATCAAAATTTCCATTTTTAACCATTCTCTCAGCATCTATTACTCTTCCTTGTATAAATTCTGCATGTATACCTTCCTCTTCTAACGCTTCTCTTAATGATACCAACACAATTGTAGAAGTAGCAACACCATCTGCGCATACAACAAGCGCACGGACATTTTTGTTATCTTTTCCTGTCTCCATATTTAAACCTCCTTAGATATGATTTGCGATCACTCAAAAACACCAATTTTTAACAATATCAACAAAGAACCTAGATATTTGAGCATTGCTTCACTAAATTATGCCAAGATTATGTAAACCAAGTATCTCTTGACATTTAACTTTACATCACATAACTGCTATCAATGTTTGGAAAGATAGGTTATTAAGATAGAACGCAGTGAATTAATTTTATATCTGGCTGTATATCAACCAAACATATAGCCCATCTCGCGATGTATTGTTCGATTGCTACATTTTGTATTGTAGTACACGTATCTAACTCTTTTTTTGGAAGGTTATTTCTATTAAACTATCTAATGTGGTTAAGTTTCAGGTCCGCTCTATCCACACCTGAAACCATTTTTACGGTTATTTACCACTGGAATTACTTAAGTTCTTGCTCACTTTCTGTACTATAAATACCGTCAATGTTATTGACCGAAGACTTTTTGCCAAGATTGGCAATATTAAGCAGTTGAAAAATTACGTGTTATGACTAAAATTATTAACCTAGTGTGTAATAAATATCAATCTACCAACTTTAATGCTGTGACATGCCTTTGTATAAACATGGTAATCAAATTTTTTATTTACAAAACTTATTAATTTCTACTTGATATTGCCACGTTTGTCTTAATAATACTGAGCTTAAATTTATAAAGTTTACTATTTTACCTCCCTCTATAATCTTTGATTTTCTTTTAATATCTCACTCATTCTCAGATTCTCACAATCTTCAAAGAAGCCCTCATGTATATCAATGCTATTTATTCATGAATTTTACATGTGGTAGGTAACCTAAATAAGCTTCTATTGTTTTTCCATATTTTGGCCTATGGTTTCCACTTAAGCTCATGTGGCATACCCTCCCATGTCTCACAGGATCTTTGTCCTTAATTCCTTCGTTCTGCCTTACATGAGGTGGATGTCAGTTATGCTCCATTGCTGGGTCTTATGCCCTTATGGTGAAATTACCAACCTGACAATTCCGGCTCTCTTTGTCAATCTTCGAATTTTTAAATTGAGTTTTTAACTTTATTTGTCTTATTTTTGGCACCGCTTAATTATTCAAACCATCGCAGGAGCGAGGCTGTCAAGGGTTAGCTTTGTGAAGTGAAACGCAGCAAAGCTGAGACGTGGTCCTTGCCCTTGACTGACGAGTGACTGCGGTGTATCATCACCACGGCGGTGCAATTTATGCAGCATTCCTAATCTCTGGTCTTTTTATGTCTCTTAACATCTTATTTCCGTCGTATTTTACTCCTTTTTTCAGTATGGCAAAAAATACTCTGATTAACTTGCAGCATAAAACTATTATGGACTGTTTCTTTTTTAGCGGGTTTTCTTTTCTTGTGGTGTAGTATTTGTGTAATTCCTGAAATTCTTTGTTGTTTGCAAGTATGGGCATCATCATTTTGTATAAAGCACTTCTTAGTCTCCTTCTTCCTCTTTTGCTTATGGTGGTTTGCCCTTTATGCTGCCCTGAACTATTCTCAACCAGATTGTAACCCGCAAACTTCTGGATTTGCTTTGGATGCTCATATCTTGTTATATCGCCAACTTCAGCAATAAATGTTGCTGCTGTTATTACTCCTACACCTCTTATACCTAGCATTTCACTAGAATCAGGTACTTGCATAAAAAGCTCTTCTATTTTGCTTTCTATTTCTTTAATCTGCTTTACTATCATTTCGTACTGTTCAAGTATAATTTTTATCTCTATCTCTGCCATTTCAATGCCATCTCTTTTACCAACACTTTGACTCGCAGCTTCTATAAGCTTTAAAGCCCTCTTTATACCTACAGCACGATTAACTTCTTTCTTCCAAGCTGCAAGTATTTCCTCAGCTCTAATACCTATTATCTTTGCAGGCGTTGGAAATTCTTTTAATGTTATCAGTGCCGCTTTCCCTTCCCAATCTGCAAAAACTTTATTAAACTCAGGGAAATATATATCAAGCCATCTTGCAACCCGGTTTTTTATCTTGTTTAAGTCCTTTGTAAGCATTTCTCTTATGTCTACTGCAATTCTAAGCTCGCTGTATATACCATCAGGTATATTAGGTTCAACATATCTTCCATCTTTAACTAGCATTGCAATTGTCTTAGGGTCTTTCCTGTCATTTTTAGTTGGCGAGTTGTCATCAAATTCTTTACTTCTTTTTACGTGGAATGGATTTACCAATACCACCTTATGGTTCTTATCTCTAAGAAACTGTGCAAAGCAAAGCCAATAATGTCCCGTTGGTTCCATACCAACCATCAAATGCTCTTTGTTGCTTTTATTCATAATTTCTACAGCCCATTTAAAGAATTTTTCCATTCCATCAATGTCATTGCTAAATTCAATACGCTTACCGTATTCTATTCCTCTAAAATCAAAAGCTCTAGCGTGGTGTGTCTCTTTAGCAATGTCTACACCTACAATTAATGTCTTTTCTGTTATTTGCAATATCTTTAAATTTTGGTTATACTTCATATTAGGTACCTCCTTGTTATTTTGAGAGTCGTGTTCATGAACAATCGACATCTTGTATTTTATCAGGAGGTACTTTTTATTTCAAATCTTATATTTTTTTATTACAGGAATGCTCATTTATTAAAATTTAATTTAATATAAATGAAGCATTTTTTACTATATCAATAATTTCACCACCACCCTTCGCATTAATTATTTTTTCAAGCACTGAATCATTCTGTATCAGTTGTACCATTTGCTGAAGCATCTCAACCTGACTGTGTGCTTCATTTAAAGCCATCATAAACACAATACTAACCTTTACATCTTCCACCGGATTTGCCATATTTTTAAATGTTACTGGGTTTAATAATGTTGCAACTGCAATAGCCGGTTTATTAACATGTTCTGGATCTGTATGCGGTATCGCAACATTATATTTATTTAATTGCAAACCTGTTGGAAAACTTTTTTCACGTTTAATAATTGCATCTAAAAAGCTCTCTTTTACAAAACCGTTATCATATAGTTTTTTAAATAATACTTTAAATATTTCTTCTTTACTTTCAACATCTAAATTTGTTACATTTAATTCATTTTGAAAAAACTCCGTTATTTTCATCAGTTCTACCTCCTCATAGTTTACACCCATATATAATGCAAATACCGTGCCAATTAATTGGACGGTATTGTATATTTCAAAATTATATCTTTTATTTGAGCTGAGTCTTTAGCTGTTTTCAATTCATTCACAATTTTTTCGTCTGTCATTACTTTATATAAATCAAGCATATAGTCTTTTGAATCTTCTTTTAATGCTATCATAAAAATTAAATCTGTTTCTAAATCTCCTTCCCAACAAATAGTTTTTTTTAACTTTGCAATGGCTATAGCAGGTTTTGTGACATATTTTGTGTCGCCGTGTGGTATTGCTATACCGCCCTTCATCCAGGTCGCTCCCATTGATTCTCTTTTGTATACACTTAACATAAATCTATCGTCAACATATCCTTTATCTTCAAGCAGCTCTACCATCTCATCGATTACATCACTTTTCACAGTTGCATCAAAGTTATACAAAATCAAATCCTCCTTAATAATGTCTTTTAACCTGCTATTTAATTTAATGTCCATACCCGTCATTTTCTTAAGCCTCTCTAATCCTATACCATTCATTATTTCTTCAACCGGTATAAATGGTATATCATCGATTTTGGGATCTATCGTTCCTACAAAAGCAACCACATTGTTTTTACTTCTAATCTTACTAATTTCCTCATCAATTTCACGTTTACTAAAAATTCCAACGGGAATAATCTTTATAATTTTTTCTACACCTGGTATTTCATCTTCAATGTATTTTTTTATTTTAAGGGCTGTTCCTTCACCGGTTATACATATTGTAACAATTGCTTTCGGTAGCTTATTTGAGTCTTTTACACCCTCTACATGGCCAACATATGTTTTATTTTCGTCAAGTGCGTCGGCTATTTCATCAATAGTCGCATCCGGAATAATAGCTCTTCTTACAGCTTCTAATACCATAACTGTATCTACTCTACCTATAACTCTCGTTTGAATCCCCGTTCTTTTTGTGATTATTTCACCAAATGTTATTAATGAACCCATATCCACAAGTATTAAACACCCTTTGCCTTCATCCACTTTTTTGACCACTTCAATTGTCCGCTCAAGGGCATTTTCCGGACTTTCATCAAGAGACATTTCAATTCCTACAGCTATATTAACACCAAGAAGTTTATTTGCAACATCAACCATGCCACCTGCCACATGTCCATGTGTCAATACAATAACACCCACTCTTCCTTTCTCTTTATCTACATTGGTTGAAAATGTTCTTAAATACATTGCAATAAATCCAATTTCATCTTCAGTCAGTTCTATACCAAGATCTTTATTAATTCTATCTACCATTTTTCTTGCAACTATAAATTCATTGGTGTATTCTCTTTTAACGTTTTCAAGTTGTGGGTTAATTATTGTCTTTCCGCTTTTTAGTCTTTCATAAGCGGCACCTAAGTGTATAGCAAGTGAATAAAAAAGATTGTCCTGAACGTTTTTATAATTTTGTTTTGCAATCTTTACCGCATTTTCGACAGCGTATAAGATTTTTTCACCAACTATTTCCTTTAATTCTCTTTTTGAAACAACAACATTCGATTTTATGTTGTTTGCAAATCGTTTTAGCTCCATTTCTACCTGGCGTCCAACTATCTTATATATATCGTCATTCGCCAATCCTTGGTTTTTTAATTCATTAAACCTTTCCTCGATAAATTGATATATTTCATCAGGCAATATATATCTATCTTCTTTTGGTAGCATTTTATTTCTTTCATCTGAATTTATTATCATGTCATTGTTAAGATATTTCTCTATTTCGGGTTCTCTTTTATTAACTTTAAGCAATCCCATTCTAACATGATTTGGCAAGTCAGATAAATTTAGCACAATCTCGTCGCTTTTGCTGTCAAGTGAATTTAAAAATCCTCTCGCACATGCAACCTGTATATCGCTTCTCAACTGTCCAATATTACCCGGGCAATCATACAGCATAAGTGCTCGTATAACATCCTTTTTTACTATTATAGGCCTGTTAACTCTAAAAGCTTCTTTTGAAAAAAAGTGGCGAACTATTTCATACCTCTCATAAAAAGGCCTGTCTTTAAGCGGTGGCAGTTCTATTACCATTGGAATTCGTCTTCTAAACGTGAGTAATAGCGATGATTCTGGATTTTCTGTCGTTGCTGCAATAAGCATTATATTAGCTTGACGCTCGCTGTCGGTCTCTCCAAGTCTTCTAAATTTTCCTTTGTCAAGTAAAAAAAACAAGATCTCTTGACCTTCACTGGGAAGTCTGTGAACCTCGTCAAGAAACAGTATTCCACCGTCGGCCTTTTCCACGAGACCAGCTTTTGACGACTCTGCACCTGTGTACGCTCCTTTTACATATCCAAAAAGCTGTGACATTAAAAGTTGTGGGTTATCTGCATAGTCTGCACAGTTAAAGACAACAAAAGGGCTACCATCCTTTAACATGCCTGATTCTATCGCAAATTCGTACATGGCTTCTGCCAGTTGGCTTTTTCCAACACCAGATGGGCCCAGTATTAATGTGTGAAGACCATGTGGCGGATATAGAATGGCGGCTTTGGCTTGGCTTATCTGCGTCTTTAAACTTCCATCGTGTCCTATTATCTCTTTAAAAGACATAAAATCACTTTCTCGACCTATCCCATCATCTTTACCATCATCATTGTATTTTACATTATCAGCCACTATAAGTTCTGAACTTAATATTTCTTTCTTTACCTGTGACGCCGCAAATCTTGATATGTCATAGCCTAAATCGTTTAATCTCTTTGTAAACTTCCTATCAGAGATCTCTTTATCTTCGCTTAGAATCTTTTTTGCATCTTCATAAAGGTATGGCTTTCTCCGCTCTCTAGAATCTGGTATTCCATTTTCAAGCCTATATTGTGTCACTTCTTCTCTATTTATCTTTAACATAGAAGCTATTTTTTCATCTGTCAGAGGATTTTTCTTGTCTTCATTCTTTATTATCTTTACGATTTCATCCACATTATCATCCTCCCACAACAAAATAATGCAAAAAATATGCCATAATGGATGGCATAAAATGTACGTGTTATATTATATCATATATTGCATATATAATATACGCATGATAAAATCAAGTTAATGAGGGAAAATTTTGATTAATCCATAAATAGTTTCTATCTTGATAAAGATATAATAAAGAGGTGTCAATTATGGGATTACCTAATAAAAAAGAAGTATACACTTATGATGATTACTTAAATTGGACAGATGATCAAAGAATTGAGTTAATAGATGGACAGATTTATTTGATGGCTCCTCCATCACGAATACATCAAGAAATTTCAGGTGCAATATATATACAATTTGCCAATTATTTAAAAGACAAGAAGTGCGATGTTTATTATGCACCTTTTGGAGTAAAATTTACTGAAAAAAACGAAAAAGATATTAAAACTGTTGTAGAACCTGATATCGTAGTAGTATGTGATAAATCGAAGCTTGATAATGAAGGATGCAAAGGTGCTCCTGATTTGATTGTTGAGATAACATCTCCTTCAACTGTTAGAAGAGATAGGGTAGAAAAGTTTAATTTGTATGAGAAATATGGAGTAAAAGAATACTGGATAATAGAACCCGATCTTAAAATAGTTAATGTATTTGTATTGCAGGAAAATAATAGATATGGCAGGCCTGAAATTTATACTGAAGAAGATAAGATTAGAGTTTCTATCTTTGATGATCTCTCTATAGATTTGAAAGATGTTTTTAGTTGATATTACAATAAAAGCCATGGTTTTAAACCATATAATTAAGGTTTAAGACCATGGCTAAAAAGTTTATTTTATCTTTCCAGATTTAAGTTCTTTGTACTTTTTTACTATCTTATCTATAAGGATTGTTTCATCAAGCCCTGTCACTTTCTTCACTGTTTCCTCAAGTCCTAAAGTGCTTATGCTTTCTTGTATTTCCATAGCTTTTGGATCGTCTTTGTAGTCAAATGCAAATCCTGCAGCTATGCCATAAAGTATGTTTTCAGGCATCAAACCTGTCTCAAAGCTTAACTTGGCAGGCGATACAAGCCTATCACCATTTGAAAGCTTTCTCACTGGGTCTCTGCCTACTCTTACAACCTCATCTTTCAAATGAGGATTTTTAAATCTCTCTATGACTTTATCTGAGTATTCTTTTAGCTTATCTATGCCTATCTTGTGCTTATTGTTAAGCCCGAAAGAAGCTTCTAACTGAAGGTTTTTCACTATTTTATCTATGGTTTCGTCCAATATTGCTTCGTGAATGTACTTATACCCTTTTAAGTAACCAAGATATGCTGTCGTGGCATGTGAACCGTTTAGAAGAAAAAGCTTCCTTTCTATATAAGGTTCTAAGTCATCAACAAGTTCACAGCCTTTTATATCAAAGTCGCCTTTTACAGCATCTTTCTCAATGTCCCACTCAAAAAATTCCTCGACTGCCACGTCTATAGGAGTTTCTTTCTCTATGTCTACATTTGGCACTATTCTATCTACAGCAGTATTTGGAAAACCGATTTTTTCATCTAAATATGCTTTTAAAGTTTCACTGGAATTTTTGTAAATGCTATCTCTTAAAATATTTGTCGCAAACAAGGCATTTTCACAGGCCATTATGTCTAGTGGCAAATCATTTTTCTCAAATCTTCTTTCTAGATAATACGCCAATTTTTCACCAATGCCGTAAAGATTGTTGACACCTACAGATGTTGTTATTACGTCTGCATCTTCAATGGCTTTTAAAAGATTTTTTTCATCGTCTATGTGAATTGCTTTGACGCCATCTACAACTTCTTTCTTAATGTCATTCCCTAATATGAAGATATTGTAGCTTTTAAATTTGTTGATGTTGTCCACCAATTCTTTAAATACATCCACAAAGTATATGTCATAGCCTGATTTATATAGTAAACTGCCTATAAATCCTCTGCCTATATTGCCTGCTCCAAAGTGTACAGCTTTCTTCATTATTCTCCACCTTCTTTAAGTATTTGGATTATTTCCTGTGGCGATTTTGCATCTCTCAATCTTTTTACATTTTCTTCATACTGGCATGTTAAGGCGATGCTTGACAGTATCTCTAAGTGCTCATCGTCTTTGCCTGCAATGCCTATAACCACGTATGCAATATTGCCATCGCCAAAATCCACTCCATCTGGATACTGTATCACAACTATTCCCGATTTCTTTATATATTTCACATATTCGGATACACCGTGTGGAATTGCTATGCCATTGCCAATGTATGTGGTGACGTCATTTTCTCTCTCTATCATGCCTTCAATATATTCTTTTTCAACATATCCTCTATCAACTAATAGTCTTCCAGCTCTTTTGATAGAATCAAATTTAGACTCTGAAGCTTCATTCAATACGATGTTATTTTCATTTAAGATTTCACTATTCATTGTAATAATCCTCCTAATACTTTTTTAATACGTTAATAATAATATTTTTTACATCATCAATATTACCATATTTTAAGGCATCTTTGAAATCATCGTTTTCTACAAGTGCAATGCTTATCTCACCCAGCATTTCCAGTACGGTGTTATCCTCTTTCTTCCTTGCCAACATCACAAGAATCGTATCAACTTCTTCATACGTAAACCCTATGCTTCTCATTTTGATAGGACTACTTAGTCTGTATATTCCGATGTACGGTATGATCATCTTGTCGCTTCTTGTGTGTAAAAGAGCGATCCTTGTGCCTGGTATGACCGTATTGCCCATCATCTCCCGCTTTTTTATAAGCTCTTTTATTTCATCTTTATCTGACATGACGTCTATATTTGATATTTCATCTACAATTACATCTATAAGCTCATTTAAGCCATTTGCGCTTATCTTGCTTATATTCAAATTTTTTAAAGTTTCACCAAAATACTTAGTTATGCTGCTTTCGCTTTCTGATCTGCTTATGTCATTTAACTTAAGTGGCAAAAGGTAATTGTCATCTTCATTAAAGCCTATCTTGTCGATTAAATTTCTTATTTTTCGTATATCGTCAGAAGTTAAAAAAGGTGATACCGTTATTACATTGTCTAAAGAATCTTCATCTTCATACAGCTTTACTGTAGAGATAATGATATCATAATCTTTACCATCGTCTTTATTGCGTATTGAACCAATTTCTATAGAATCTATCTCAGGAAAAGCGCTTTTTAATTTCTCTGACAATATCTTTGCCGTTCCTATGCCGTTAGGACATATTACTAAAGCCCTCAACCTTTTTTCTGACTTTTGCCTTTCAATAGCAGCACCTACGTGCATCGTTATATAACCTATTTCCTCTGCAGGCACTGTTATGTTGTACTTTGAAAATATAAGCCTGCAAGCTTTATTTACCGCTTCAAACAATTCCCCATAATACTTTTTTATTTGATCTATTAAAGTATTTCTGGACTGAAGGCCCATACTAAGCCTGTAAATAAGTGTCTCTATGTGCTGCGACAAGCCGTATATAAGTTTATCATCGCACTTTATCTCCGTCTTCAATATCTTTGCGACTTCTTCGATAAGCTCTTTCGAAAGGTCATCTAATGTGATTCCAAGCTCAATGAAACCTTCTTTCTTGTAAATATACTTTTTGCCATTTAAGTGTATTGCCAGGTATGCCAGCTCATCATCTGTTAGATTTATGCCGTGTTCTTTCATTATTTCATCTACTTTATAGATAAAGCTAAACTGTTCTGACGACAGTATGTCATCCACAATATCTTTATTTAACTTTATGCTTTCATCTTGCATGTACCTATATATAGCCGTTGCCAAATGCAAAAATAAAGCGAAATAATTGTTGTCGTCATTTATCTTTACGACTGTCTCATTAATAAGCTTCACCAATTTTTTAGCGGTATTTATAATTTCACTGCTAAATATATTATTAAAAAACTCCGTAATGAACTTATCCTGTTTGTCGCCGTACACGTACATAAGCATTTCATCCAATGGCAAATAACTATACATTAGCTCTATTACCGCTTTTCTCTTGTCTATCTCTGTCCCCTCAACTTTTATGCCTATGCCTCTTTTCCTTATAAGCTCTAAGTTTCTCACCTTAAGCCATATCTCTATCTTATCGAGGTACATGCTTATTGTGCCTTCTGATACATTGAAAAGATAGCTGAAATAAGTTGATTTTAATGGCTCTTTTGACAAAAGCATGCTTAAAGTCATATATATCTGCCTCTGCTCTTGGCTTAATATGCTGCCATACGATATAGGGCCAATTTCTTTGCTTATTTCTTCTAAGCTTTCATTTCCACCGTGTATTTCATACTTTGACTCATTTTCAGTTATAACACAACGGTAGCTTTTCAAAATCTTATTCGCTTCATGGACTTCTCTATCAATAGTCCTCTTGCTGATATTCATTAATTTGGAAAGGTCCTCTATACTTAAAGGACCTTTCTCTATTAAAGATTTAATTATGAATTTTTGACGATCGCTTAAATCCTTCATATCATCATTCACCGTTTTTATTATTTCTTCTTAATCGTCGAAATAAACTCGTCATATACTTTGCCATCAAGGAAATTATTCACTTTCACTATTTGTGCTGATGGTGCCACCTGTGACGCTCTTTCTGCCAAGCTTTCCTGCGTAAATACTATGTCAGCCTCTTTTGGTATCTGGTTTACTGCAGAATGTTTGACGGTTATATCAAGTCCAGCATCTTTAAGTTTCTTTTTGAGTATTGATTCACCCATCGCAGATGAGCCCATGCCTGCATCACAAGCAAATACTATTAATTTAGGTTCTGCTTTTGCAATATTTGATACAGGAGCTTGTCCTTTGCTTTGCGCTTTTAGATTGCTTACCATTGACTTAGCAAATGCCATGTTTTCTTCGCTCATTGTATCCTCGCTGGCTCTTCTTACAAATACAGAAGCTATTAAGAATGATACAACAGCACCTACTGTTATACCTGTCAATACTGGTAAAAGTCCGCCTTTTGGTGTCATGGCAATTTCAGCTATGATGCTTCCTGGTGATGGTGTTGCAACAAGGCCTGCGTGTGTTAGAACGAATGTAGCATCTGCAGCCATTCCACCACCTATTACAGCTAATATCAGTATAGGATTCATTAAAACATATGGAAAGTATATTTCATGTATACCACCAAAGAAGTGGATGATCACAGCGCCTGGTGCTGATTGCTTTGCTGTGCCTTTGCCAAAAATCCAGTATGCCATGAGTATACCAAGTCCTGGGCCAGGATCTGTCTCTAACAAGAAGAATATGGACTTGCCAACTTCTTTAGCCTGCTGTATTCCAAGTGGTGACAATATACCGTGGTTTATTGCATTGTTTAAGAATAATACTTTACCTGGTTCAATGAATATTGCTATCAAAGGAAGTATTCCCTTTGCAGTTACCCATTGTGCTGCTGCACCTAAACCTGTCGATATACCTGTAACGACCGGATCGATGAAAAGAAATGCTAAGATTGCTAATATTGCGCCTAATATACCTGCCGAGAAATTGTTTACCAACATTTCGAAGCCTGTCGGTATCTTTCCATCTACTGCTTCATCAAACTTTTTGATAAGATACCCTCCAAGTGGTCCCATTATCATCGCACCTAAAAACATCGGTATGGATGAACCTATTACAATACCTGCTGTAGCAATAGCACCTACGACGCCACCTCTTACATCGTATATAAGTTTACCGCCTGTATAACCGATAAGGATAGGCAGCAAGTATGTTATCATAGGTCCTACCAATTTAGCTAAGTTGGCATTTGGTGTCCAACCAGTAGGAATGAAAAATGCTGTTATAAGACCCCATGCTATAAATGCGCCGATGTTAGGAAGAACCATTCCAGCTAAAAATCCGCCAAGCTTTTGAAGTTTTGCTTTTGCAGTTCCACCTTTATTTGTCAAAGCCATGTTTCTGTCCATGATTTTTACCCTCCTTAAATTTATTATTTTTTCTAATTCTATTGTATGACACCATTTACACCTTTTCAATTTAAACAATTTCATTTCTGTCATCTGTTTTCCGTGACAAATTTTAAGAAGGGTAAAATTATGGCATTGTGAAGGCATATACGCTACATGATCATGACAAAAGTACCTGCCGTTATCAAAATTCCTGCTATTATGGTCTTTAAATCAAAATGCTCACCTAAAATTATGTATGACAAGACAAGTGTTATGACTATACTGGACTTATCAATAGGAGCAACTTTTGAAACATCTCCTAAAACTATGGCTTTGTAATAAAAAAGCCATGAAAGACCTGTAGCAAGACCTGATAGAATCAAAAAAAGCCAGTTTTGCCGCGTCAATACTTTCATGCCGCTCTGTACACCTGTAGCAAAAACAATGCCCCATGATAAAAATATGATGACGCTTGTGCGTATGGCTGTTGCAAGGTTTGAATCTACACCTTTTATACCGATTTTTGCTAAGATAGATGTCAGTGCCGCAAATAAAGCAGACAATATTGCATAAAGCTTCCACACGATTAATGCCTCCTAATTAATTAACTATTTTTAAGCAGATTCTCTTTCAACCAATGTAATGGGCAGAACATTTTCTATGCTTACTTCCTTGCCATCAATTTGATCCAAAATTATCTCAATAGTTTTTTTCGCCATTTCTTCTATAGGCTGTCTTATGGTAGTCAACGGTGGGACAATCGTCTTTGCAATGCTGATATCATCATAACCCACAATCTTTAAGTCCTTTGGGACTTCTTTGCCTATTTCTCTAGCTGCATTTATAATCGTAGCTGCAATCAAGTCACTGCTGGCAAATACACCGTCAATATCAGGATGGTCTGTAAAAAGCTTAATAATCAATTTTTTATACTCGTCGGTATCAAATACGTTTAACTTTGTCTCCACTACGACATTTTCAATGTTATGCTCTTTTACCACATCCATAAAAGCTTTATAACGATTATTCGCAGGTGTATTTAAAACTAACGGACCACTAATATGGGCAATTTTTCTGCACCCCTTTTGTATCAATAGCCTTGTTGCTAATACACCTCCATTGTAATTGTCTGACGCAACATATGGTATTTTTTCAGAGAAGTACCTATCAATAGCAACTATAGGCAAATTTACATTAAGGTATTGTTCAGTTTTCAAAGTATGACTTCCGATTATTATACCATCAACTTGATGTCTTTTAAGCATATCAATGTAGCCTTTCTCTTTCTCTACATCTTGCAGGGAATTGCACAACAATATCTTATAATCATTTTGATATGCATAATATTCAATATAGTTTGTAAGTTCTGCAAAAAAAGGGTGTGAAACGCTAGGAATCAAAAGCCCTATTAAATAAGATTTCCTTCTATAAAGTGAACGAGCTAATTCATTTGGCTGATAATTTAGCTCTTTCATTGCCTCATATACTTTTTTTCTCGTCTTTTCGCTTATATATCCTCTATTATTTAAAACTCTCGAAACTGTCGTGACAGTCACACCAGCTTTTTCTGCAACATCTTTTATTGTAGCCATCGCATCCACCTTCTACTTATAAAACCATCTTTTGTTTAATATAAACCTACTATATTATATTACTTTTAAAAAAGCTTGTCTATAAAAGGGCATAGAAGTACAATCTAAAATGCAATAGCAATCAAAAAGCAAGTCTACAATATCGCTTGTAAACTTGCTTTAACAACAAAAATATTTACACTATATATTCCACATCTTTTCCATTTTCATCTACATAATTAACGATTGTCCTGTATGACCCCAAATCTATGAATAAACTACAATGTTTATCATCTTTTTCCCAAGTAAGCCTAATTTCATCATCTTTACAGTCTTCTACTAAAAATTCTCCATTAAAAGCTTCATATCTATTTCTAAATCTGATCAACTTTAGTAATCTCTGAACGACGTCTTTCTGAACTGATTCCTCTATTTCATTTAAACCATAATTGTGTCTATTTATCTCTCGCCCTTCTTTTGTCCTTTTTACTGCTTCAAAGTCATTTACTCCAGCTAAAAGACCTACGTAATAGACTTGTGGTATACCTGGTGTAAAAAATTGAATAGCTCTGGCTGCTAAATATGCATCATCATCACAATTTAATGCTGAATAATATGTGCACCCAATTTGATGTACATCAAAACCATCTTCTGATTTATATTTATCTCCGTATATAAGGCTTAGATTCGCACCTCTTTGCACACATATATCGACCACTTCTTTAGCTTTCTTCGTATCAATAAGTCCATCCAAATCAGGTTTTACAGGAATTCCATCATGGCAATCCAACATTGTAAATTGATTCATAGGACGGTTTTTTAGATAATCATACAACATTTCATTTGATCTGTTTATTAAAGTATAAAGAACAGTAAACGGCAAAATAAAATCATAAATCCAAAATCCACGCTCTGCCAATTTGTATTGTACTTCAAATTGCGAATGTACCTCCAAAAGCAGTTCTATTCCATAAGATGCTGCTTGTCCTTTTATCCAGTTTAAAAATTCGTATATATCCGGTTCCACAAAGAAACAGCTAGTTCCCATTTTTTTTATTACATATCCTACTGCATCAAGTCGGACTATATTAACACCAAAATTGCTAAATGTTTTAAAGACTTCTAATAAAAATTCTCTTACTAAATGTGAGTTGACATCCAAATCGATTTGTTCTGATGGATCTGTCTTTCCAAAAGTCGTCCAAACTCTTTCTTCTTCTCCTGTTTCTTCTATTTTAAATGTTGAATATGGCAAAGTCCTTCGCAAAAACATTTTTTCTATATCGGTTTTGACAGGTTTGCCATCCTTCCAAAGTTTATCCAATGTAATAAACATATCAGCGTATTCTGACATTCTTCCTTTTTTTAAGAAATCCTGAAAATAAATAGATCTTCTTGATACATGATTAACCATTAAGTCTAAAAGAATATCAAAATTATCAGCCATTTTCTTAATGTCGTACCATGATCCAAATTTAGGGTCTATCTCGCTGTATGTTATTGGTGCAAACCCTCTATCACCAGATGATGGAAAAGGCGGCAAAATGTGAATACCGCCAAATACATCAGAAAAATATTTTTCTAATACATCATTTAAAGTTTTTAGATCACCGCCCAATGAATCTGGATAAGTTATTAGCTGTACTTTATTATTAAGCGCCATTTAATACCACCTCAGTTTTTTTTAAATCATAAATAGACTTTATTGTATCAATGTCTGGCAAATCAACTATTGCTCCTACATACCTTAGTTTATATGCGCTGACTGCAAATCCTAATTCCAATGATTCTTTTAAAGTATATCCTTTTATCAAACCACTATAGAACCCTGACCAAAATGCATCACCTGCACCAGTAGTATCAACAACTTCATCTGCTAACGTATTAAATCTAATTGTTTCTTTTCCGTTTGAAACTATTGCCCCATCCTTCCCCAATGTAAGAATCACTAATTTAGCACCAAGGTCCAAAAATTTTTTAAGCTGATCTTCTGGTGCATCTTTGCCAAAAATCCTTTCTGCATCATCTTCAGATGGCTTTATAATATCAACTTTTGCTATTAAAGATTTTATATATTCTATTCCATCGTGACCTCTTTCCCAGATCATGGAATGATAATTAGGATCATAACATACTAAAACATCGTGTTTTTTACATTCATCAATCAAAATCTCCACTGTACTCCTTGACGGATTTCTCGATATAGGCCAGCTAGAAAAATGAACTATTTTTGTGTTCTCAATTAAGTATTTTAGCTCATCTGAATATTCAATATGATAATCTGCATCTCTGTAAAATATTGGTGTGGGACTGCTTTTGCTTTTTGTAACCAGAACCATGCTTGTGGAATAGTCGACTTGTCTTACATATTTAATTTCAATATGGTGTTCTTGCAATTTTTTTAATAAAAACTTTCCAAGTCCGTCATTGCCAACCGATGAAACAATAATTGAATTTATACCTAACATTTTAGAATTTATAGCAATATTTGCAGGTGAGCCTCCAAAATATTTTTTATAAGTATCACACTCAAAATCATCATCATAATCTGTAGAAATCATATCTACCAACATTTCTCCAACTGTCAATACATCATACTTTTTATCGTCAAACACAATCTTGTCATTAAAATTAAACATGATTATCCTCCATCATTTAGATTTATAAATTAAGATAACAATTTTTTTACTTCGTCCATAGAAGGCATAGCGGGAATAGCTCCTTTTTTTGTAGTGCATAGCCCGCCAACTGCATTAGAAAACCTGATTATTTCTTCCATATCGCTACGGCTAATTTTTTCTATTGGACATCCGATTTTCGATATGTTATAAAGAATTCCTCCCAAAAATCCATCACCTGCTCCTGTAGTGTCAACTACATCTACAAAAAATGCAGGTATTTGTCCTGAACCTGATGAATATATATAATAGCAACCATCCTTTCCCAATGTCACCAATACAAGCTTTATTCCCATGTCGTACAGCTTGCTGCTGGCCACTTGAATATCTGATTCATCAGTCAAAAAATACAATTCTTCCAATGACAGCTTTGCTATATCTACATATTTAAGTGGAGAAAATATCACTTCTTTTGCTGATATTTCGTCTTTCCACAACGTCGGTCTCCAATTCGGATCATAAGATATTATTTTTCCAGTTTGTTTTGCATACATTAAAGCATTTAAAGTTGCAGTCTTTGAAGGTTCATCTGTTAATGATAATGAGCCAAAATGAAATATTTTACTTTCGTCTATTAGTGTTCTATCGATATCTTCACTGCTAAGCATCACATCAGCACCTGGATTTCTGTAAAATGTAAAACTCCTATCACCTAATTCATCCAGATGAACAAATGCCAATGTTGTATTTGCATGAACAGTATTTTTTAAACCTCTTGTTTCAATCATATTTTTATCAAGGACCTGCTTTAAAAAATGCCCAAATTGATCATCGCCAACCATCCCAATAAAAGCACATTTGCCGCCTAATTTCGTTACTGCAGTCAAAACATTAGCAGGTGCTCCACCAGGATTCATTTCGAACAGTGTATTCCCATTTTCTGATTTTCCAGCAGGCGTAAAATCAATCAGCAACTCTCCTAACGCCACTACATCATACACATAAACCACCTCGAATAGTTTATAACTTACTCTATATCCCATTTTTTAAAATTCACAACTTTGCAAAGTCCATTAGAAAACAATGAAATATTTACAGACTGACTGTCAGGGTAAACTCTCCCAGTCATTACTTTTTTCCCACCGTTTATAAAAACTTCAACAGACGATACATCCACAAAAATACTAAGCCTTAATCTACCATCTATTAGATCAACTTCTGCCTTTCTCTCTCCTTTAGGACCAATGCCGGATCTTTCTCGATTAAATGTAAATAATCTTTCACGGCAATTATATGACAAAACAGTCTCTTCGCACTTTCCCTTAAATACCTTAACTCCAAATTCATATGCATCTTGTGGTTCAAATTCAGCATCAATCTCATAACATATTCCATTCGTTTCAAGATCAACTTCACCATTTAATTCTATGTCTTGCAAACTGTATTCATTTTTCCTGTACTTAACTATCTCTGATATTGGCTTAAAGTATATCTCCTCACCTATTTTTATAACTTCTCTAGGAAGCGTCATAGCACCAGCCCAATTATGGCCCAGACGATTCGTGACCAAATCTGTCTCCCACATGTTCATCCAAGCTATCATTATAACTCTACCATGCTTATCCACAGTCGTCTGTGGTGCATAAAAGTCAAATCCATAATCAACCAAGTAGTAATCTGTATATGCGAATTTCCCTTCATCTACATTTAACTTGCCAATAAAATAGATAGAAGAATGAGTATTTTTGAAATAAATACCATTAGGTCTCATGTACTGTGCTGATACAAATAAAATGTCTCTATCATCAAATCTGACTATGTCAGGACATTCCCAATTAATGCCTGTACTTTCATTGCCATTTAAAAGAATGTTTACAAATTCCCATTTTACTAAATCAGTTGACTTATACATTAGAGCCTGCCCAATTCCATGTTCATCATTAGAGCCAATTAAAAGATAATAGGTATTATCTATTTTAAAGACTCTTGGATCTCTAAAATCTTTCTTGCTGGCTTTATCTGGAATCTGTGCTACATCTATTATCGGATTTCTTTCATACTTTTCAAAGGTAATGCCATCTACTGATATGGCCATATTTTGAACTTGTTTGTAATCATCATTTTTTTCTTTCTTAGTATATATATGTCCTGTGTAAATAAGATATAAATTCCCATCTTTTTCGATAGCGCTTCCAGAAAAGCATCCATCTTTGTCATAGTCTTTATCAGGTGCTAAAGCTACAGGTAAATAAGTCCATTTAATCAAATCTTTGCTTACAGCATGACCCCAATGCATTGGTCCCCAAGCAGCATCATATGGGTAGTGTTGATAAAATAAATGGTAATTATCTTTAAAATGAACAAATCCGTTTGGATCATTTATCCACCCATATTCACCCATTAAATGATATTTCAATCTGTACATTTGCTTTAACTTTTCTTTACTACGTCTTATAAACTCATTCGCATTGTTAATTTTGCTCATTCAATTCATCCTTTATTATTTAATTGAACCCTGTAAAACACCTTTTATAATCTGTTTTTGCATTATCAGATATACAACTATTACAGGAATAGTCGCAATCATTAATGCTGCCATTGCAGGACCATATTCAATTGTGTATGTCCCGTAAAAGTAGAAAACAGATAATGGCAATGTTCTCTGGTCAGGTGATATTAAAACTAAATACGGTAGTAAAAAATCATTCCAAATCCATAAAATATCCAATATAGCGATAGTTACTGTCGTCGGTTTTAGAAGTGGAAAGACAATTTTAAAAAATGTCTGAAGTTGGCTACACCCATCGATCGTCGCTGCTTCTTCTAACTCTACAGGTATGCTTTTTATAAAGCCATGGTACATGAAAACAGCTAATGATGCACCAAAACCAATATACATATAGATTAAAGACCATTTATTGTCCATCATCCCTATCGAACCATATATTTTTACAAGTGGTATCATTATGCCTTGAAACGGAATAATCATAGATGCAACCATAAAGAAAAACATAAATTGGTTGAACTTCCACTTCCTCCTCACGAATATATAAGCTGTCATTGATGACAACAATGTTATCAGCGCAACGCTAAACACTGTAATGATTAGCGAGTTTGCGAATGCATGCAGATAATCCATCTTTGTATATGCATCAACATAGTTGCTTAAATTTAGCTTATTTGGTATCATCATAGGATTTAATAATATGTCTTTTCTTTCTTTAAATGAATTAATTAATACAATAAAAAATGGAAAAATATATAGTACAAATACTATGCTTAAAAATATCAGTTTTATGCCATTTAATATATATTCTTTTCTTTTCATCAGCTTTCCACCTCCATCTTCTTGCTAAAATACACTTGCAATAAAGTGACAATTGCAACTACAGCAAATAGGAAAAACGCTTCTGCTTGGCCAATACCATACTGCTGACTCAAAAAGGCAGTATTATAAACATGCATTGAAATCAACTCTGTACTCTTATACGGCCCACCGTTTGTTAATGACAAGTTTATATCATATACCATAAAACCTCTCTGTAATGTTAGAAAAACACTTATCGTAAATGACGGTACCATTAATGGAAGAATTATATTTTTAAGCCTGTGATATGAATTTGCACCATCGATACTTGCGGCTTCTAATAGATCTCTGGGAATATTCATAAAACCCGAAATATATATTACCATCATGTATCCAGAGTATTGCCATACAGTTACAATAACCAACGCCCAAAAAGCTTTATTGGGATCAGTAAGCCAAGATGCACTAAATATAGGCAAATTAAAATGTTGACCAATGTAGACAAGGATATTTGAAAATACAAACTGCCAAATAAAGCCAAGCAATATACCTCCAATTAAGTTAGGAGTAAAAAATCCCGCTCTAAAAAAGTTTTGTCCTTTTATACCACTTGTCAACAAATACGCTAAAAAGAAAGCAATAGCGTTAATTAGTATTACAGAAAAAAATACGTACTTTAAAGTAAGCAAAAAAGATGTCCAAAATACTTTGTCTTTAAACACTTGTAAATAGTTTTGAAATCCAACAAATGAATGTGTGGCCGAAATACCGTTCCAGTCAGTAAAAGTAAGATATATTCCATATATAAACGGCAATATTACTACTGTAAAAAAAGCAATAGTCACAGGCCCAGCAAATATCAAGTATGTCTTTAGTCTACTCAAGAAATTTTTCTCCATATTCATATTAAATCCTCCATAACATTGAATAATGCTGAATAACGGATAGAACATTCCATCCGTTATTCAGTAAAATTATTTATTGTACACTTTTCCAGTAGCTTTCAATATCATTGATTAAGCCTTTTCTATCTGTAACTCCAGATAAATATTTCTGCATTGAAGCACCTAATTTTGACCAATGATCAGATGGTAATGTTGTCATAAATTCTAATGTGTTTCCTTCAGTTATATATTGCTCAATTGACTTTGCTAATGGATCATTTGGCACAAGCTTGATATTTTTGAATGCTGGAATTACACTACATTGATTCACAAGCGCATCTTGTCCTGACTGACTGTATACTAACCAATTCAAGAACTTTTTCGCTGCATCCTGCTGTGCTTGGTTGTTTTGTGTTTTGTCTATTCCTATAAATTTAGTAACACCAACTGGTATTCCAGAATTGCCATAGTCATTTGGATCATTACTTATTGGCACAGGTACAAATCCATATTGACCATTTGCTGTATCAAATGTCTTTATCTGAGGCCATGCCCAGTTGCCCATAAACCAAAAGCCAACTTGTCCTTGTCCAATAACTTGAGGACCTTTATCGTATGTTGGTGCCATAGGATTATTTTTATCTAAATTATACTTTTTCATCATGTCAAACGTATCCATTAAACCGTTAAATACTTTATTATTTGCTAGATCAGCTTTACCAGCTTTTAAATCAGATATAAATTTATCTACTTGAGCAGGATCTTTTGATTGATCAGCGTAAGCAATAGGTAAAAAATGTCCTGCTAATGACCAATCCATTGGAGAAATTTCCAGTGCTTTCACACCACTCGCTTCAACTTTCTTAAAGGCATTTTCCAAGTCATTCCTTGTTTTTATTGATTTCGGATCAAAATTACCTCCAAAAGCTTTATCTAAAACTGCTTTATTGTATATAAAACCATATCCTTCTATTGCAAAAGGAAAAGCCATAACTTTACCATCTATAGTCGCAACATTTAATGCACCTGATACTGCATCAGATACCCACTTTTCATTGCTTAAATCTAAAAATTTGTCTTTAAATTTCGCAACATCACCAGGATCAAGCATAGCCAAAGTAGGAGCATTACCAGAAGCGTACATGGAAGTGACTTTTTCAAAAGGAGATTGTCCTGCAGGCACTGGAATTACATCTACTGTAATATTTGAATTTTCTTTTGTAAATTGCTTAGCAGCAGCTTCTAACTGTGATTCTATTTCGCCTTTTGAATTTAAAAAAGTAATTTTAACGGTTTCAGAGCTCTTAGATGATGTATTACTTTTAGCTGATGTGTTGTTGTTCGTCGTGCCACAACCTGCAACAAGTGAAAGTATCAAAGCCGACGATACAATCATTGATAATAATTTTTTTCTCTTCATGATGATCTCCTCTCCATAATTATTTTAAAGCTTTTTGTAAAGCTTTTTATTATGGTTTTATTATATCATGCATTTCTAAATATGTCAACCGTTTGATATATTCAAGATAATTCTGTATTTTCTTAATTGAATTAATCACTGTAATAAAACTAACCCCCTCACATCACATATACTCTTGATGTGAGGGGGTTAGTTTTAATCAAATTTTATATCATTCATATTTATATACGCTACACCTATTACAGTGTCTGCGCCACCATAATAGACAAATATATCATCGCCTCTTACCGCATTGCCACAGCTAAAGACCACATTTGATATAAAGCCGTTCTTTTCCCATTCAAGTTCAGGTTCCAAAATTGGCTCTTTTTGCCTCGCTAAAACTATCGATGGATCATTTATGTCGAGAAGTGCTGCACCTAATCTATAGACATTGTCGTCATCTGCAGCATGGTAAATGAGAAACCATCCATCTTTAGTCCTTATAGGTGGTCCAGCCACACCTACCCTTGAGCTTTCCCAAGTTCCTTTGATAGGTTTTATTATTGATTTATGGCCAAACCATGTTTTTAAATCGCTGGAGTATGCTATCCATATATCCGGATACCTTCTGTGAAACATTACATAATTGCCATTTATCTTTTCTGGAAAAAGCGCAGCATCTTTGTTTGGCTCATCTAAAACAACACCTTTTCTCTCCCAATTTATTAAATTTTTTGAAGTCGCAAGGCATATTCTGTAGTCATCATCTGTCCTATCTCCAAAGCCTGTATACATCATGTAGTACGTATCGTCAATCTTAACTATCCTTGGGTCTTCGCACCCTCTTAGCTCTTGTTCTACGTCATTACTTAAAACAGGTTTATCAAGCCTCATAAAGTTAATTCCATCTTTGCTTACAGCGTAGCCTAACCTTGATATATATTTTCCGTATTTTTTGTGTGGTCCTAAGTCCGTCGCTCTGTAGATAAGGTGAAACAATCCATTGTCGTATATTGCAGAACAGTTAAATACAGCTTTTCTCTCCCATTCATGCTCTGTCACTGGTTCTAAAATTGGTTTGTCGCTTAGCCTTTTTAGCTTTATCAATTTATCCACTCCTTAAAATGATATTTTATTTTTTTCTACTACTGCGACACCTATATGTGTATCTGCACCACCGTAATAAACGTAGTACATTCCATTTGCTTCAACTGCACCACAGCTAAAAACTACATTTGGCACAAGACCTTCTCTTTCCCAATCAAGTTCAGGCTCTAAAATAGGCTCTTTCTGCCTTGCTACCACTTTTGAAGGATCTTTTAAATCTAAAAGTGCTGCACCTAACCTGTATACATTGTTTTTGTCGACTCCGTGGTAGATAAGAAGCCATCCATCATCTCTTTTTATAGGAGGCCCTGCTATGCCAATCTTCTTAGACTTCCATGTGTCTTCAATAGGCTTCATTATTATCTTATGATTAGTCCAGTTTATCAAATCATCTGAATATGCTATCCAAATATCGTGTTCTCTTCTGTGAAACATGACATACTTCCCGTTTATTTTTTCAGGCAAAAGTGCTGCATCTTTGTTTGGTTCGTCAAGAACTACTCTATGTCCTTCCCAATTTTTCAAGTGATAAGATGCAGCCATACATATCCTGAAATCATCCCAACTTTTTCCGCCAAAACCTGTATAAAGCATGTAATATTTATTATCAATTTTTGTCACTCTGGGATCTTCAACACCCCATGCTTCCTGCTCTGTCTCACCTACTATAATAGGCTTGTCAAATCTTTCAAAATTGATGCCATCATTGCTTATCGCATAGCCTATTGATGACACAAATTTATGCTTTTCTTCTGGCTTCTCTGTGTTTAATACGAATCCATTGTTAGAAGCTCTGTAAAAAAGGTGAAACTTATGATCTTCATATATAACTGCGGCATTGAATACAGCTTTTCTTTCCCATTCATGTTCTTTTATAGGCGACAATATTGGTTTGTCTGTAAGCCTCCTTAGCCTAAACATTATAATACCCCCTTCTACATCAAAAATGCAACTGCTTCATCGGCTTTTATCACGAAATTTTCCAAATCAAATTCTTTATTGCTTATTATATCTTTCACTCTTCCAGAAATGTTCGCATCAATCTTCACATCAACATCTTCATGATTAATAAATATAATTATATAATTCCTTTTGCAACTCATCAATATCTAAGAATCTAAGATTTACACTGCCAAGATTGTTTATGGCTCTATGTAGAGAACTTGCCCCATATCAAAAAAAGCAAGCTTTGCACGAGCATCAGATGGTTTCCCACTAAATTCTGCGTGTGACTTCTCGTAACCATCTGTCCAATTCCACTTAGGCTTTAAAACTCCAAAAAAGTCTGCAAAAGTCTTTGATGCTTCATCAATGTCCTTTACTATTATGCCTATCTGTGTGACGATGTTGGTACCTAACAAATTCTTGTCCATAAAAATCCCCCTAATAAATTTTTAATTGAACTTCCTGTAACTCATCTAATAAAATTATACATCTTCCATAATTTTTCCCAAAAAAAAGAGGAGAAAATCTCCTCTTTTTTACCTTATCAATATCTCATCTACCTTGTCTTTTAATATCTCTTTTATCCCATTCAAAAATTCAATATCACATGGTTGTTTACCGCACAAGTCTTTATCTAAGACACCGTCAGAATATTTGTAGGCTTGAAGCACATATCTTCTGCTGCCAGAAATCAAATCACCAATTGACGAAAAATCTTCTAAACTAATTATTTTGTCATTTACAGTCGTCCTGAATTCATAATCTATCCCAGAGTTTTTAATTAAATCAATGCTTTTTACAATTCTCTCTATATCTTCATTGTTTTTTACAAATAACCCATATTTATTTTTAGGTGCCTTTACATCCATGGCAATGTAGTCTACCAAATCATCGTTTAAAAGCCTTTCTATTACATCCGGGCGGGATCCGTTGGTATCAAGCTTAGCGCTAAACCCTAAATCCTTTATATCCTTAATAAAGTCATATAAGCCATCCCACAGCGTAGGTTCACCACCTGTTATACAAACGCCATCTATTAGATTTTTTCTTTTATCCAGATATTCTAAAAACTCAGCTTCACTCTTAACAGGTTTTTTAGATTTAATAAGCTGGCTATTGTGACAGTATGGGCAAACAAAGTTACATCCACTTACAAATACCGTCGCAGCTACTTTGCCTGGATAATCCACCATAGACACAGGCAAATAATCATACATCATATTACGAATTCCTTCCTGTCAGAAAACTCCTCTCTTTTGCCTTCATTCCAGTTTTGAAGCGGCCTGTAGTATCCCACAACTCTACTGTATACTTCGCATTCATTGCCACAATATGGACAGTTAAAATGCTCTCCTGATATGTAGCCGTGGTTGTCACATATTGAAAATGTCGGCGTTATTGTGTAATAAGGAAGCCTATAATTGTAGGCTATCTTTTTTACCAATGCTTTGCATGTATCAGGATCGCTTATGTTTTCACCTAAAAAACCGTGAAATACTGTCCCGCCTGTGTATTTTGTCTGAAGTTCGTCCTGCAAATCAAGGGCTGTAAATATGTCATCTGTAAAGTCGACAGGAAGCTGCGTAGAATTAGTGTAATACGGCACATCTCCTCCTGCAGTGATGATGTCTTTGTATAACTCTTTGTCTTTTTTTGCCAATCTGTACGACGCACCTTCAGCAGGCGATGCTTCAAGGTTGTAAAGGTAATTTGATTCTATCTGATAGTCTTCCAATCTATTTCTCATGAAGTCCAAAACTTCCAATGCGAAATTTCTGCCTTTTTCACTCGTAATGTCGCATCCCATGAAATTCAAAAGCGCCTCATTCATTCCTATTAAACCAATGGTATTAAAGTGATTCTGCCAATATGAGCCAAATCTCATCTTTATATCTCTTAGGTAAAATTTAGAATATGGATAAAGACCCATTTCAGTCATATTCTCCAGCACTTTTCTCTTTATCTCAAGGCTCTTTCTTGCTACATCCATTTGCTTTCCTAATCTCTCAAAAAACTCTTCTTTTGAATCGGATAAATACCCAATCCTTGGCATATTTATCGTTACAACGCCAATCGATCCTGTCAGTGGATTTGCTCCAAAAAGACCGCCTCCACGCTTTCTAAGCTCTCTATTATCAAGCCTTAACCTACAACACATTGACCTTGCATCCTCTGGGTTTAGATCGCTATTTACAAAGTTGCTGAAATACGGCAATCCGTATTTTGCAGTCATCTCCATTATTTTATCGATGACGGGGCTTTCCCAATCAAAATCCTTCGTTATATTGTAAGTTGGTATTGGAAATGTGAATATCCTTCCATTTGCGTCCCCTTCCATCATAACCTCAGCAAAAGCCATATTAAGCATGTCCATTTCCTTCTGAAATTCTTTATACGATCTATTCATGGCTTTACCGCCTATTATGACAGGTTCGTCAGCCAGTATATCTGGCACCACCAGATCCATCGTTATATTTGTAAATGGAGTCTGAAAACCTACTCTTGTTGGGACATTTATGTTAAATATAAATTCTTGCAAAGATTGTTTTACTTCTTTATACGAAAGCTTGTCATAATATATAAACGGTGCCAAATAAGTATCAAAATTAGAAAATGCCTGTGCACCTGCGGCTTCTCCTTGAAGTGTATAGAAGAAGTTCACTATCTGTCCTAAAGCAGATCTAAAATGCTTTGGAGGTCTACTTTGCACCTTTCCCTCTACACCGGTAAATCCAGATACGAGGAGGTCTTTCAAATCCCATCCACAGCAATACACAGATAAAAGGCTTAAGTCATGAATGTGCAAATCGCCATTCACATGGGCATCTCTTACTTCTTTTGGGTATATTTTATTCAGCCAGTAATTGGCCGTTATCGTACTTGCTATGTGATTGTTTAAGCCTTGGAGAGAATAGCTCATATTGCTGTTTTCATTTACTCTCCAGTCTAACTTGCCTATATACTCGTCCACCATTTTTTCAATGTCCATAAACATATTTTTAAATTCTCTTATGTCTTGGTGTTGTTTTCTGTACAATATGTAAGCTTTCGCTGCCTTTGCAAATCCATGTTTTATCAAAAATTGTTCTACAATGTCTTGAATCTCCTCTACACTTGCGCACCCTTCAAAATTATTTCCTATGTACTCTGTAACTTCTTCAGCTACCTTTAAAGCATCATTGTATTCCCCTTCGCCGACAGCTTCAAACGCCTTATTAACAGCATTTGCAATCTTCGCTCTGTCAAATTCTTCTTCTTTGCCATTTCTTTTAATTACTTTCATATTTTTATCCAATTTCAAACCCTCCATTAATTATCATCTGTAAAAATGATCCACTAAAATCCCACTTAAAAGTTAACCAAATAAGCAAACATATCTGAAATTTTCTAATATTAGCTCTATATATTGTGTTTGATTGTATTGATATATCAATATATAGTATATCATTAATACACCCTTCGGTCAATAAAATTTTTCAGAGCTCAAGACAATTAAAAAAGGTGGAGCATTAAACTCCACCTTAGCATAGATCTTTTTATCTAAACAAGGATGCAAACACAAGCGTGATAGTGCTTATAAGCTTTATCAAAACGTGTAATGATGGACCTGCAGTGTCTTTAAATGGATCACCGACTGTATCGCCTACAACACCTGCTTTATGGGCTTCAGACTTTTTGCCACCGTAATTACCTAATTCAATATATTTTTTAGCGTTATCCCAAGCACCACCACCGTTATTCAAGAACAAAGCCATTATTACACCAGATATAGTGCCAACCATCAAAAACGCTGCTGCAGATTCTTTGCCAAGCAAAATACCAACTAAGATAGGCGCCACAACGACTATAAGACCGGGGATAACCATCTCTTTCAATGCACCTTTTGTAACTATATCAACTGTTTTCGCGTAGTCTGGCTTTGATGTGCCTTCCATAATACCTGGGTTTTCTTTAAATTGCCTTCTGACTTCCAGTATGACGTATTGTGCCGCTTTACCAACAGCTCTTATAGCTGTTGAGCTAAAGAGAAATACTATCATAGCACCTATAAATGCTCCTATGAAAACCTCTGGTTTGCCTATGTCTACAGCAAACCAAGAATCGATAGGTTTGCCAAGTATTTTCTTAACTTCATCAAGATATGCAGAGAAAAGGAGGAATGTAGCCAGCGCTGCAGATCCTACTGCATAGCCTTTTGTCAACGCCTTTGTCGTATTTCCACATGCATCAAGCCTATCTGTTACAAGCCTTACTGACTCAGGTGCTTCGGACATTTCAGTGATTCCACCTGCGTTGTCAGTAATAGGGCCAAAAGTATCCATTGCTAATATATAAGCAGTTGTAGACAGCATTCCCATTGTAGCTATAGCAGTACCGTAGAAGCCTGCTGTTGCTATATTAGGAAGTGCAAGCTGACCAAGCCTATATGCAATAACTATTGCTGCTGAAATAAACAGTACAGGAAGTGCCGGAGACTCCATACCTACAGAAATACCTGTAATTATATTTGTCGCAGCACCGGTTGTTGAAGCCTTTGCGATCTCTTGAACTGGTCTTTTACTCATAGATGTGTAGTAATTTGTCAAAAATACAAATACGTAGCTTAAAAGTATACCTGCAACTGCTGCACCATATAGAAGCAGATAATTTACGCTATTTCCATTTGAAAGATGACCTGATAACATAATTTTAACAGCGAAGAAAAGCACAATTATATTTATTATCGTTGTCACAAAATATCCTTTGTTTAAAGCAATCATAGGATCTTTTGATTCGTCTTTTGTGTTTACGAATACAATGCCGATAATTGAAGCGATTATTCCTATTGCACGTGCTACAAGTGGGAACAATATTCCCTTTAATCCAAAGACAGGATACAAGCCTACACCCAAAATCATAGCGCCTATATTTTCAGCGGCTGTTGATTCAAACAGGTCGGCTCCCCTACCAGCACAATCTCCGACGTTATCGCCAACCAAATCAGCGATTACTGCAGGATTTCTTGGATCATCCTCTGGAATGCCTGCTTCTACCTTGCCGACAAGGTCAGCCCCTACGTCAGCAGCTTTTGTGTATATACCACCACCTAACTGTGCGAAAAGCGCAACAAAAGAAGCGCCAAAGCCAAAGCCTACTATCAATGATGGAGCATTTTTAACTAATTCCTGCTGACCAGATGCCCCACCGTAAGCGAAAAACAAAGTTGCCACGCCAAAAAGTGATAATGCTGTAACTGCAAGGCCTGTAACAGCCCCACCTCTTAAAGCGATCTGTAAAGCCTTATTAAGACCTTTTCTTGCGCCACTGGCTGCTCTTACATTTGAATTTACTGCCATGTACATGCCTATGTAGCCGGATATAGCAGAGCACAAAGCTCCAGATATAAATGCCAATCCAACATGCCATGCATAGCTTATGGCAGAGCCAACACCTTCTGCCTGATGTCCATAGTAATTGGCAATTATAATTAAGACAGCAACTATCAGTGCAAGGACTGTTATCGTTTTATACTGCCTGTTTAGAAAAGCCATTGCACCTTCTTTTATGGAGTCTGAGATCTGCTGCATCTTCTCGTCACCTTTGTCTTGACTGAAAATAAACCTAATAAAACCAATGATGGCAAGAGCTGCAATAATAACAACTCCATAGATGATAAGTAGATAGGAATTCAATTAGACCATCTCCTTTAATAATTTATTTAATTAATATGTTTACTAAAGTATTATTTCTACACTGAATAAAAAATTCCTTCATGTTTTTAAAAAATATTTTATATTTTTTATTGACCAGTTAGTATTAATCATAGCTGATCGTAAAAAGCAGTTAAAGCCTCAAATTGTTTTTTGTATAAAAAAAAGACTTTGCACTATGACATATTCAGTCATTTGTGCAAAAGTCTTTCTTACTCTGCATCAAAAATATTTTTTAATGCTTCCTTGCTCTCATCGCTTACGACGCTTAAGACCTCATCACCCGGTAAGATGTATGTGCTACCGTTTGGAAGCAAAACTTTGTTGTTTCTTACTACCGACATGATAACGCAGTTATTCGGCAACATTAAGTCTTTTATCATTTTATTGGCAGCATTGGAGCCTCTTTCAATGATGCTCCTTACGATAGAGATTTTCCCTTCTGAAAGATTGATTATGGTTGTAAGCCCGCTTATTTCAGCTTCTTCTTCTATTAACCTTGCAATTATCCTGGCACTGCTTACAGCCGCATCTACTCCCATATCTTTAGTAAAAAGCCAGTCATTTTTTGGATTGTTTATCCTGGATACTACTCTCGATACGCCAAACTCGTATTTTGCCAGTTGACAAATTATAAGATTGTCCTCATCATGCCCTGTGGCAGCGACAACAATATCCGTTCCTATTATTCCAGCTTTTTTTAAAACATCCGAATTACAGCCATCTCCAATCACTATGTCACACTTTAATTCTTTCCTTAGTTTATCAATCTTTGATTCATCTTTTTCAATCACGACAACTTTTTCTTGCCTTTCATTCATCAATTGAGCAAGATATAAGCCCAATCTACCAGCACCAACGATCATTATTGACATGATTATAACCTGCAATTTGGAAACATATTTATTGTTTCCGTCAGGTTTTTTCACCTCCTTACCAATATTTACATAAACATCTGTTTCATCTTTGTCTTTCCAAAAGCTGTAACGGCTATAAATATCTTATCTCCTTTTTTCACAACTGTGCTTTGTGTTGGAATTATAGCGATGCCATCTCTTACTATGCTGACTACATTCACTTCTGACGGAATTACTAAATCTTTTACGTAACGCCCATCCAAATAAGCTGAAGCTTCTGTCTCTACTATTTCCACTTCGCCACTGCCAAATGACGAAATCCTAAAAAGATCAGGATGACAAATCAAATCCTTCATCTTATTTGCACCCCATAATGTAGGAGATACAGTATTTATGCCCATTTTTCTGTATATTTCAGCTCTTATGGGGTCATATATCCTTGCCACAATAGTAGGAACATTAAATTTCTTTTTTGCAATCAAAGCCGTAACGATATTAGTGTTATCACCGTTTGTAGTTGATGCAACAGCATCTGCATGTTCAATACCTGCTTTTATTAAAGTAGCCTTGTCAAAAGCAACGCCTTCAATGAACTTTCCTTTAAAAGAAGGCTTCAATCTTTTAAAGGCATTTACGTCTTTGTCTATGACTACGACACTATAGCCATCTGAATCTAACATCTGTGCCAACTCAGCTCCAAGCCTGCCGCATCCAGCAACAATTATATTCATAAATCAGGCTCATATAGAGCCTTTCACCTCCTTTTGATTTGATGCAATTTTCCTGCGAAGTATATACTTCCTTATCTCTTCAGCACCTATGAGTAATGGCATAAACGCCACGTAAAACAGCCAATTCTTAAATGGCACAGGATACGTATCAAATATCTTCTGCAAAAACGGAACATATATAAGCAGCGCAGTTAAAACCAGCTCAAAGACCACACCAATGTTTAGCAATCTATTTTTGAAGAAACTTACACTGAACATTGAAGCAACCTCTGTACGGCATGCAAATACATTTGCCACCTGCATAATGACTATCCCCAAAAAGCTCATTGTAGCAGCCTTTCTTGCCAATGGGTCAGACAGAGGAAGCGTCATTCCCCAATGCCATCCACCGCTGTACAGAACCCAGAAATATCCAGATAGAACAGCTATTGAGCTTATTATGCCCAATAACACGTAGCCTCTTAAAAACAACGACAAATTCAGAAGCTTTTCTTTTGGCGATCTAGGTGGTCTATCCATGACACCGGGCTCAGGCGGCTCCACGCCAAGAGCAAGAGCTGGCAACGTCTCAGTACCTAAATCTATAGCCAATATCTGCATTACCGTTATAGGTACAGGAATATTAAACAGTGAAAACAAGATATATGGTATTGCCTCTGGTGTCAAGTGTGCAAAGATGTACGTTATAAACTTCCTGACGTTGTCGTAAACTGCTCTGCCTTCTTCTATGGCATTTACAATGCTGGCAAAATTATCATCTGTCAGGACCATCGTAGCCACTTCTCTTGCCACATCTGTTCCTGATTTTCCCATTGCAATGCCTATATCGGCTTTCTTTAATGCAGGCGAATCGTTGACACCATCACCTGTAACAGCCACCACTTCACCCATATCTTTCAAAGCAGCCACAACTTTCATCTTGTGTTCTGGAGCAACTCTGGCAAATATTATCTCCTTATTCTTCAATTCTTTCTTCAGATCTTCGTCAGACATCTTGTCCAATTCATTGCCTGTTATTATCCTTGGCCTTGGTCCTTTCACTATGCCTATCCTTCTTGCGATTGACTCAGCCGTCAATCCATAGTCACCTGTTATCATGATGATCTTTATGCCAGCTTTGTGTGCCTGTTTGACAGCCAATTCGACTTCAGGCCTTGGCGGATCCATCATTGCAACTAAGCCTACAAAAATCAAGTCGTTTTCCACATTTTCGATGCTATATTCTTTAATCTCATTATCTATTTTTTTGTATGCCATTGCAAGCACTCTAAGGCCCGATTCAGCAAATTTATCATTTTGTTTAACTATATCATCTATATCCGACTGCTCCAATTTTTTGATGCCGTCATCGCTTAAAATGTAATTGCAAACTGATAGGGTTTCTTTTGGTGCACCTTTAGTAAATACGTAAATTTCTTTTCCATACTTATGTATGGAAGTCATCCTTTTCCGCCTTGAATCAAATGGCAGTTGAGATATTCTCGGATATTCCCTCAACATCTCTTCTAATGTAAATCCAGCTTTCTCTGCCAGCACCACCAGCGAGCCTTCTGTAGGGTCGCCTATTATTCCCCAGGAGGGGTTCTCATCTGTAGGCCTAACTAATCGGCTGTTGTTGCACAATAAACCTATTTTTAACAGCAATGAAAGTTCATTAGGAAGATTTTTGACATCTACCTTTTGGTCATCAACATAAAAGTCGCCTTTTGGTTCATATCCCACACCACTTACATTGTAATATGCCACTTTAGTCCAGATTTCCCTTACAGTCATCTCATTTTGCGTCAGTGTCCCCGTCTTGTCTGTGCAAATAACCGTTGCACCGCCTAATGTCTCAACGCTGGAAAGTTTCTTCACTAAAGCATGTCTTTTTGCCATTCGCTGTACACCCATTGCAAGCGCTAATGTCACAGTCGGCAATAATCCCTCAGGTACATTGGCTGTGATTATACCTATTGCAAACATAAACGTATCAACCAAAGATCTTCCCATCAAAAGGCCTAAAAGGAAGAAAAATACTCCCATCACAAGAGACAAATACGCTATCACCTTTGCAACTCTCGTAAGCTGCTTTTGCAGCGGGCTTTGCTCTGCGCTTATAGTCTGTGTCAATGAAGCTATCTTGCCAAATTGGGTATTCATGCCTGTAGCGTAGACAACTGCAGTTCCAGAACCAGACGCAACATTTGTCCCCATAAAAACCAGATTTGGCGCTTGTATAAGCGATACATCATCGTCTAAGACAACGTCAGATGTCCTTCTTACAGGCTCTGATTCCCCTGTCAATGCAGCATTAATAGTCCTCATCTCAAAAGCTTCGATGAGCCTTGCATCTGCAGGCACATGATCGCCTTCTTCAAGGTATATAACATCTCCTGGAACTAATTCACGTGCTAATATTTGTTCTTGTTGACCGTCTCTTATGACTTTCACATACGATGGCAACATCTTCTTAAGGCTTTCTGTCGCTTGTTCTGCCTTAAACTCCTGCCAGAAGCTAAACAAAGCATTTACAATTATTACAAGTATTATTGCCCATCCAAGTTGTGGCATGCCACCTACAAAAGAAAGTATGCTGGCTATCCAAAGAAGAATTGCCAATAGATGTGTAAAATTTGCTATGAATCTTGAAAACATGGATGTCTTTTTGACTTCTTTTATTTCGTTGTATCCATATTTTTCTAACCTTTTTTTGGCCTCTTCTTTTGAAATGCCTTTTATAGATGTGTCTAATTCTTTAAACAATTGATCTTCTGTCATTCTAAATATATCATCTGTTTTCAAAGCAGCAAACCTGTATCAAACAGGTTTCACACCTCCTTCTTAATCATAGTCTATATAGTAATACTTTATAGAAGTGAAAACACTTCATAAAGGCATAACTATCACCTCATACATTTTTCTCCAGTATAGCATTATTCTGCTGCATAGTTAAGCGCGAATTTAGCCTTATTATCCTCAATTAAAGCTATACAATCTTCTTCTTATCAATCTTATAGCTTATTTTGTCTTGCAATCTTCATTTATTGCATAAAATCATGGTTTTACAAAATAAAAAACCATAGCAAAATCAAGCAATACAAAATTTGCTACAGTAATTTTTATATTATTTATTGATTTTGCAAAATCTCATGCAATTCTTTTTCACATCTTGTATCATCAGCAATCTCTGCGGTTTGTTCTTTATATGATTTAATTACAACAATAGGCGTCTGCTGTTCTGAATTTCCCGACGGATTGTCTAAAAAAAGCTTCTCAACGTACGATTTTGAGACACCTTTAGACGCGCCAATGCAATCAGCACAATGCAAGTCATTTGCATCGATTATAGCAGTATCGATACCTGTTTTCTGTTTTATCATATCGCATACCAAATCAGGTTCAGCAGGTCCTAATACTATGTACTCGTGATAAGGTGCCATGGTTCCTGCCACGTCATCTATAAGCGCAACTTTTCTCCCCGCTATCTTGAAAAAAAGTCCTCTTTTCTTAAATATTTTACCTATAGCACTTACAAGCGCAGCCACAAAAATCCTAAGCCAACCTACCTCGTTTATAGCACACTGCATGGCTTGTGGCGAAGTTAGGCTTCCATTTCTCCCCGTAAACCTGCATAAGACTTTAGCCAAAAATCCCACTTTTATCTCATCAGGCATATAAGCCCTTCCCTGGGTAATAGCCACAACGCTTTCCGCAATGGCTATGAGATCCCCTTCTTCTGCAATGTCTTTTGTGTATTTTGATACCACATCAACTATATCGTCATCTTTTGTTATAACATGGGTCCTTATAGGAATTTTCCCGTATGTCAATTAATATAACCCCCAATAAAACTTATTTCCATTTTCTTGATGTTGTGATATATTAAGGTTGTACATAAATAATTATATCACAAATGTATCAAATTTATGTCAACAATATAAGAAAGAAGGAGGTCTTTTATTTGAAAAGTATATTGACAAACATCAGGCTTGATACAAAAGCCGCAAATAACTGTATAAAGGAAAATAAAAGTCTGATAGGCTTTGACTTTTACACAGATATTCCGGAATACAGCGTAGAAAAATCGGATGGTGATTATATAATTGTATTTAAAGATGCTTCCATGAATATGCCAGTCGGAACATATACAGTCGATGATGGTATCATCGATAAGATCATATTGAAGCAGGATGAAAAAAAAGTAGAGGCGACGATCAAACTGTCCATGGAATCAGATAGCGACATTAAAGTGTCAAATGGAGTACCCGCTAAGATAGATTTCTACGTTGACAGAACACCACTTAAAAAGATTTTATCAGGCAAAAAAATCGCACTAAATCCTGTACATAAAAAAACTACTAAAAGCCCTACAAATCTTTTACCTCAAGTGCCAATGAACGATATCGCAAAAAAGGTAAGTGAATTGTTGAATTCGCTAAATGCAAAGCCACATATAATAGAAAGCAATTACAGCGACTCAATTGCCATAAATGATGATGTAAAATACGATATTGCAATAAGTTTTGCAACCGAAGCATCTTTAAAAGATGAAAGCGGATTTAAGATATACTACGACGAACAAAATAACAAATCCAAAAGGCTTGCTGAAATCCTCAATAAAGCTGTAGAGCGAAAATCTCCATTGAACAATTTAGGAATACATGCAAAAAAATACAGCGATGAACCTTTTGAAATACCTATTGTGACAATTGTACCTGCCATAGAAAACAGCAGATTAGACGATGCACATTTAAGAGACATAGACTACAGAAGCAAAATTGCATTAGCAGTATTTAATGGAATACTGGAGTATTTTAAATCTAATTCTTCTTCTCCTATATTGAATTAATAAATTTGCTGCACTATAATTATAGTAGCATTATGAGTTTAATAAAATCCAGATGAGAATAGCGAGAGACACCTTTTAAGGTGGCCGAAGGAGCAATATGAAGTGGGTCACGGCTTCATAAAATCTCTCAGGCAAATTAATCGCTATTTGATGGGACTCTGGAAAGCCATATGGCACCGATGGGGCAATACCTTTTGGTAGAAACTCTCAGGTCATGATACAGAGGAATATGATGACATTTGTCTTCATATTCCTTTTTTATTGACAAATTTAGTTAGGAAGGGATGATCCGATTGGACAGCTTAAAAAGAACCCCACTTTACGACATCCACAAAAAGTATGGTGCAAAGATGATAGATTTTGCAGGATTTGAAATGCCTGTACAGTACGAAAGTATACTTAAAGAACACGAAGCAGTAAGAAAAAATGCAGGTCTTTTTGACGTGTCACACATGGGTGAAATAATTGTGGAAGGCAAGGACTCTGAAAAATTCATAAACTACATGGTTACAAACGACATCACAAAAATTACTGAAAATCAAGCAATGTATTCTCCTATGTGCTATCATAATGGCACAACAGTAGACGATTTATTAGTGTACAAATTTTCTTATGAAAAATACATGTTAGTAGTTAATGCCAGCAATATAGATAAGGATTACAAATGGCTATGGGAAAACAAAAATGGCTTTGATGTAGAAATAAAAGATGAATCAGGGGAGATCTCAGAACTTGCTTTGCAAGGGCCAAAATCTCAAGAAATACTTGAGAAAATTACAAATTACGATTTAGACAGTTTAAAATACTACCATTTTGATTATATGGATTTAGACGGAATAAATTGCCTTGTTTCAAGGTCTGGTTATACTGGTGAAGACGGCTTCGAAATATTTTTAAAAAACGAATATGTAGCAAATATGTGGGAAAAAATCTTATCTGTCGGAGAAAATCTTGGCATAAAGCCTGCAGGCTTAGGCGCCAGAGATACGCTGAGATTCGAAGCAGGACTTCCACTATACGGCAATGAACTTTCTGATGACATAACACCATTAGAAGCTGGATTAGGTTCATTTGTTAAACTTGATAAATCATTCATAGGGAAAGAAGCTCTTTTAAATCAAAAAGAAGAAGGACTTAAGAGGAAAATAGTAGGATTTGAAATGGCGGATAATGCTATACCGCGCCATGGTTATGATGTTTATGCAGAAGGCGAAAAGATCGGATATGTGACAACAGGATATTTATCGCCTACGCTAAAGAAAAACATAGGTATGGCGTTAATAAAAAGTCAATTTGCCACCATTGGCAATGAAATAAACATAATAATACGCAACAAGCCATATAAGGCTTTTGTGACAAGCAAAAATTTTTACAAGAAAAATTACAAAAAATAGGAGGTTGTTTTTATGAAAATTTTAGAAGGTCTTTATTACTCAAAAAATCACGAATGGGTAAAAGTTGAAGGCGACAAGGCATACGTTGGAATAACTGATTTTGCTCAGCATTCATTAGGCGACATAGTCTACGCAGAACTTCCTGAAATTGATACAGCATTAAATGCAGGTGATACATTAGGCACTGTTGAATCAGTAAAAGCAGCATCCGATGTCTACTGCCCTATAAGCGGCAAAGTAGTTGAAGTAAACCAAGCCGTCGCAGACGATCCATCACTTTTAAACAGCGATCCATACGAAAACTGGATGATTTGCGTCGAAATGAATGACAAGGGTGAATTAGATCAACTTATGTCACCAGAAGAATATAGAGATTTTTGCAATTAATCAAAATTTTTCTAAAAGGAGTGGGTATAGTGCACAAATACATCCCAGCATCCAAAGCCCAACAAAGCGAAATGCTTAAATCTGTGAATGTAAAATCAATCGAAGATTTATTTGTGGACATTCCAGAGAACATAAGGTTAAATCAGAAACTTAATATATCAGAACCGTTGTCAGAGGCAGAGCTTATAAAAAGCATGAAAGAATTGGCTAAAGATATTAAGACGACAGATGATCTTATTTGTTTCTTAGGTGCAGGCGTATACGATCATTTTATACCATCTGTTGTAAAGCACATAGTATCAAAGCCTGAATTTTATACAGCTTATACGCCGTACCAACCTGAGATAAGTCAAGGTACATTGCAAGCCATATATGAGTATCAGACGATGATATGCAACTTGACTGATATGGATGTTTCAAACGCATCTATGTACGATGGTGCTACAGCTTTAAGCGAAGCTGCAAAAATGGCCTCCGTTGTTACAAACAGAAAAAAAGTGCTTGTATCATCGTCAGTTAATCCTGAAGCAAAGAAAGTACTTCGTACTTACATGAGATTTAGCGATATAGAAATTGTTGAGATAGATGATAAAGAAGGCACGATAGATGTAGATCTTTTAAAATCTTCTATTGATAGCAATACTGCAGCATTCATAGCACAAAATCCGAATTTTTTCGGCATAATAGAAGACCTCGATGATGTAGAAAGACTTGTTCATAAAAATGGTTCACTTCTCATCATGTACGTTGAACCAATATCATTGTCTATATTAAAAACACCTGGAGAAATAGGTGCAGACATAGCAGTAGGTGATGGCCAGCCTCTTGGAAATAACCTTAACTTTGGAGGCCCTCACCTGGGATTCTTTGCAACTACACAAAAATTAATGAGAAAATTGCCAGGTAGGATCATAGGAGAAACAAACGATGTAGATGGAAAAAGAGGGTTTGTATTGACGCTGCAAGCAAGAGAACAGCACATAAGGAGAGAAAAAGCCACATCAAATATTTGCACAAATCACTCACTGAACGCATTGACTGCCGCCGTATATATGGCAACACTTGGAAAAAGCGGCATTAAAGATGTTGCTTCACAGTGCTACAAAAAGGCTCATTATGCATACAATAAGCTACTAAAAACAGGAAAATTTAAGCCTATATTTGAAAAGCCATTTTTTATGGAGTTTGCAATTAATTGTGAAAATAACGTAGATGACTTAAATGATCTTCTTTTGTCAAATGGCATAATTGGTGGTTACAACCTTGAAAAAGAGTACAAAAAGTACAAGAATTCAATGCTTGTCTGCGTCACTGAAAAAAGGACTAAGGAAGAAATTGATAAGCTTGTAAGTGTCATGGGAGGTGCAATTGATGAGCTACGATAAACTTATATTTGAAGTATCAAAACCAGGCCATACAGCGTACAGCCTTCCACCATTAGATGTAGATGATTTTGAATTAGAAAAATCCATTCCAGACGAGCTTTTAAGACATACAGACTTAATCCTTCCTGAAGTCAGCGAAGTAGATCTTGTAAGGCATTATACAAATTTGTCATATAAAAACTACAGTGTCGACAAGGGATTTTATCCATTAGGGTCTTGTACTATGAAGTACAATCCAAAAGTAAATGAAGATATTGCCAGCTTTGAAGCATTTACTGATATACATCCACTGCAAAATGAAAATACTGTACAAGGTGCATTAAAGCTTATGTACAATTTACAAGAAATGCTAAAAGAAATAACAGGCATGGATGGGATAACGCTTCAGCCTGCTGCAGGAGCTCATGGAGAGCTTACTGGAATGGTGATAATTAAATCATACTTTGAAAGCATCGGTGAATACAAAAGGAAAAAGATCTTAGTACCTGATTCTGCCCACGGCACAAATCCAGCCAGCGCCGCAACAGCTGGTTTTGAAGTTGTAGAGATAAAATCCGGAAATGATGGCCTTATAGACATAGATTCATTGAAATTGATGCTTAACGATGATGTGGCAGGGTTGATGCTTACAAATCCAAATACTCTCGGCCTTTTTGAAAAAAACATCATAGAAATAGCTAAGCTAGTTCATGATGCTGGAGGCCTTCTCTACTACGATGGAGCAAACATGAATGCCAACATGGGTATAACAAGACCAGGCGACATGGGATTTGACGTGGTCCACATAAATCTCCATAAGACTTTTGCAACACCACACGGTGGAGGCGGACCTGGAAGCGGACCAGTTGGCGTAAAAGGCGATCTTGTAGATTTTCTGCCTGTACCTGTTGTTGAAAAAAACAATGATAAATATTATTTTAAGTATGATTTACCGCATACAATAGGCAAAATAAGAAGTTTTTACGGAAATTTCAACGTGCTTGTCAAAGCGTACGCATATATATTGACTATGGGTGCTGAAGGACTTAAGTTTGCCAGTGAAATGGCTGTTTTAAATGCAAACTATCTTAAAGAAAAGCTTAAAAGCCACTATGATCTTCCATATGATACAATATGCAAACATGAATTTGTCTTAAGTGGCCTCAAGAATAAAGAAACTGGCATAACAACGCTCGATGTAGCAAAAAGATTGATAGATTATGGGTTCCATCCTCCTACTATCTACTTCCCTCTCATAGTAGATAGTGCACTGATGATTGAACCAACTGAGACTGAAAGCAAAGAAACTTTGGATGAATTCATAGAAGCAATGAAATCAATTGCTAAAGAAGCAGAAGAAAATCCAGAAATATTAAAGACAGCACCTCACAATACGCCTGTAAGAAGGCTTGATGAAGTAAAAGCAGCAAGAAACCCAATAGTAAAAGCCAGTGTCTAATGACACCGGCTTTTCTAATATCATTCTACAACAACGTCTGACAAAACTAATTTTACAGGATTCGCTATAGAATCGCCTACTGGGCATGTTTTTTCTATAAATTTTGCAAACTCCTCTGCTTTTTCTTTTGGAGCATCTGTCTTCATGTGCATCTTAAATCTTATCTCTTGGAAACCTGGTCTTACGTCGGATTTACCCATAAAGCCATCCAAATCAATATCGCCTTCTAGTTCTACCCAGAACTCTTGAAGATTTATGCCTTTAGCCTTTGCAAAAGCTGATGCTACAATGGTTTGGCAAGAGCCCAAAGCACAAAGCAATGCCTCTACAGGATTCATTCCTTTATTTGTACCGCCCATTTCTTTCGGCTCGTCTAAAACCATCTTAAAGCCTCTTACTTCGCTTTCCACTGCCAATCCTTCCGGCAACTTTTTAGAAACCGCCTTAAAAGTTTCCACTGCCATTTTAATTACCTCCTTTTAGCTATATTTTTATTTACCTGCATCTTCTAATACCTGGACAGCTTCTGTAGCATAAGCTGCAGCAGGACCTCCACCCATAAGTATTGCAACACCTAATACTTCCATTATCTCATCTCGAGTTGCTCCAGCTTTTAAACATGAATTTACATGATCGGCTATACAGTATGAGCAGTGAACAGCAACGCCTATGCCTAATGCAATTAGTTCCTTTTCTTTAGCTGAAAGTGCTCCGTTGCCAACAGCTGAAACATGAAGCTCCTCAAATGCCTTCATAACTGATGGAATGCTTTGACCTATCTTGCTTAAATTTGCATACATTTGATTTAAATCAACCTTTGCCATAATACCTTTCCTTTCTAAATTTAATTTATTTTAAAGCATTATCGCTTTAAAATCTTTATTATACTTTATGTATCGATTCTTTAAAAATATCTTTTACTGCCTCCATTATAGTCTCACTTCTGGTAGGATGAGTGTATATGGCTTTTTTAAGATCATCTGCCTTTGCACCACTTTGACATGAAGTAGATATTATCTGAGCAATTTCAGATGCATCGCTCCCCACAACCCATGCTCCTAAGACATCTCCATCTTCGGAGGATATGATCTTAGCAAAACCTTTTGTTTCACCGTACGTTTTTGCTCGGCCATTACCTGCAAAGTAAAATTTACCTACTTTTACATTTCCAAATTTGCTCTTAGCCTCTTCTTCTGTATAGCCGAAATAACCTATCTCCGGCTCTGTAAATACAGCAGCAGGTATTTTCATATAATCGAGAGCAACATTGCCTCCAAAAATATTGTCAACTGCTGCTTCTCCTTGCGCTGATGCCACATGTGCCAGCATCATTTTATTTGTAACATCGCCAATGGCGTATACATTGTCAATATTCGTCCTTAAGTATTCGTCGACTTTTATAGCTTTTCCATCGAATTCTAAAAGCTCTGAAATTGGCCCTACGTCCGTATTTAGTTTTCTGCCAATGGAAATAAACACTTTGTCAGCATATATACATTTTGTCTCACCATCTTTTTCTATCGTTACAATGCTTCCACCATTTTCTTCTTCTAAAATCTTTTCAACCTTAGAAGATGTGTAAATCTTCATGCCACGCTTCTGCGCCTCAGACTTTATTAAATTGCTTACTTCTTTATCAAGTTGAGGAAGAAGTCTTGGCATCATCTCAACGATAGATACTTTTACTCCAAATTGGTTCATTATAAAGGCAAACTCCATGCCAATTACTCCACCGCCTATTATGCACAAACTTTCAGGCAATGATGTAATCTCCAAAATATCGTTGCTATTTATGACATTCTTTGATTTTATGCCTTCAATAGGCAATTCTTGAGGCTCAGAACCAGTTGCTATTATTATGTTTTTTGCCTTTATCTTATTTTCTCCAAATAGTATATTTTTATCTTTGTCTATTTTTGCTTCTTCAGAATACAAATCAACACCATTAGCTTTAAGCAATGTATTTATACCGTATACAAGCTCGTTTACTATGCTATCCTTTCTTTCAACCACTTTTTTGTAATCAAATGATTTTACATCTACACTTAGGCCAAATTCATCTGCCCTTTTTATAATGTCATAAACTTCTGCAACTCTTGCATAAGCTTTTGTGGGTATGCAGCCTCTATTAAGACAAGTACCGCCCACTTTATCTTTTTCGAAAAGTGCCACTTTTGCACCTTTTTTTGCAGCTTTTATAGCAGCCACATAACCTCCAGGGCCGCCACCTATGACAGCCAAATCGTAATCCTTCACTTCATCATAAATTGTATCTGCATTGTTTAAAATTGACTTTTGAGGAACTTCTTCAGATTCTGATATCAACGAAATGACATCTCCTGATTTTACTGTACTACCGGCAGGAAAAATAATCTTAGAAATTATGCCATCATATTCTGAATACACTTCAAAATTCATTTTACCAACCGATATATCGCATAAACAAGTTCCTTTTTTAACAAATTGCCCTTCACTAATATACCATTTAGTTATTTTGCCCTCATTAATAGTATCAGACAAAACAGGTACCTTAACTTCTAATTCCACAAGGTACACCTCCAATTTTAATTGCTATTCACTAAATTATTATTGCTTAAATCAGAATTCTTAATCAGGTTAATTATTTGACAACTCACTCTAACCATATTTTAGCACCATCTAAGCGATAGTTCAATATTTTAAAGATAATTTTCTATTAAAACATAACATCAAGTAAATTTTCTAATGTTATGTTTGAAAAATATTCTCCAATGTCTATTGATGAAAGCGCATTTTTAACATCATTTTCAGAATGCTTTACACCTTTTAGAATTTCCTCTATATCTTTTACATCTTTCTTTCCAAAGAAATCTCCGTAGATCTTTATGTCTCTTATTATCCCATCAGACACGTTTAAATCCACTTCTACCGTGCCGCCTGAAAATTTCTTTTCATTTTTTAAATTATAGTCTGGAGACATGCCAAAATTCCATTCCCAAGTATTGTACTTCTCATCTCTCAGCTTTTCTATATTTCGTATATTTTCGTCTGTAAATTCGTAAAGGCCACTTCCGCCTGTAGTTAGCCTTATATCGTCCATTATAAGGTTAATAAATTCCTCTATATCTATAGGCTTTTCCAAATGTTCATTTATGTTGGTCACTCTCTTAGATACAGACTTCACGCCTTTGTCTTCAAATTTTATAGGTCTCACCTTTAATGCCGCTGATAAATCCGCCATATTTGACGACACCAACAGTGTTCCATGGTGGAGTATCCTGTTTTTATAATAGTACTGCGCATTGCCTGATATTTTCTTGCCATCGATCGTTATGTCATTTCTACCAGAAAACTCCGCATTTAAAGATAGCTTTCTTAGAACATCAATAATAGGCTGTGTAAATCTTCTAAAGTCGCTAAACCCATTCAAATCATCGTTTACAATAAAGGTAAAATTCACATTGCCTAAATCGTGAAATACCGCTCCACCTCCAGACAACCTTCTCACAACTGGTATATTGTGCTCTTTAACGTAGTCAAGGTTGATCTCAGCCAAAGCATTTTGATTTTTCCCTATTATTATGCTTGGCCTATTTCTCCAAAGCATGAAACATTCATCGTTAAATTGCTTTAGCACATATTCCTCTGCCGCTAAATTGAAATAAGGATCTGTGCTCTTGTTGTAGATATAAATCATAGTGTACACCCTTTCTCAAAACAAACTACTTCATACATTAAGTATAACACAAATCTGAAAACTATAAAAAAAATAAAAAAGTGGCTTGAAAGCCACATCAAACTCATTATTGTCCATTTGAACCTGATAGTTTCACATTGACTGTAAGTGTTTGACCGTTTCTCCAAATTGTCACGCTTATCACATCGCCAACATTGTGTTTATTTAAAATATTTTCAAGTTGATTAAATGTGGTTACATTAGTTCTATCTACAGCGGTTATTATATCACCTGCTTGAAGACCTGCAGCATCAGCACCGCTTCCTTGCTGCACTTGTGCAATATAAAGTCCTACCGGTATATTGTATTGATTTGCTTGCTGCCTCGTTATTTGTTGCACGCTTATACCTATAACAGGCCTTTCAACATATCCCTTTTGAATAAGCTCTTCAATTATAGGTTTTGCCTCGTTTATAGGTATCGCAAAACCCATTCCTTCAAGCGGCACACTTTGACTTTGAAATAGACCAAAAGGATCCCCAGAACTTGAATCGCCAGTTGATGTAAGCTTTATGCTTGTTATTCCTATCACTTCACCGATGCTATTTACAAGAGGTCCTCCACTGTTTCCCGGATTTATTGCAGCATCTGTCTGGATAAGATTTACCGGGCCATAATCACTTTGCAAATTTCGATTTAAACCACTTATGATGCCTGCTGTCGCCGTTCCAGCAAAACTGTCACCCAATGAATTTCCTATAGCTACTGCTAATTCTCCTACTTCAAGCTTTGATGAATCTCCTAATTTTGCAGGTGTCAAATTTGTAGCATTTATCTTTAAAACCGCAAGATCAGTTCTTGAATCTTTACCTATCAATTGTGCAGGAAATTTCCTTCCGTCAGATAAGTTTACGGTTATCTTTGATGCACCTTCTACAACATGATCATTTGTGACAATGTGGCCTTCCGAATCTATGATTATTCCAGAGCCGCTTCCTTCCTCAACATAAGAATTGCCACCGTATCCATAAGCCCCATAACCATTAATATATGTATCTATGCCGACAACAGATGGGCTTACAGCCTTCACAATGTTTGTAATCAAATTAAAATTGTTGTTGTCAGATGAAAGCGGTAAATATCTATTCACAACTTGAGTATTGCCTGTATCAACGTATTTGACAATTCCTGCTCCTAAAGCACCACCAGCCAATGCCGCAACAAGTGCTATAGCTACAAATGACATAAACATTTTTCTTCTATATCTTTTAACCATCTTGCCTAAACTTTTCTTATCATTTTTTGGATTGACATCAGAAAGCCTGTAATTTTCAAAACCATTGTTGAACTCCATTTACACCAACCTCCTTACAATTTTTTTCTTTTCATGATTATATTATAAATAACATTTTTTAAGAATTTGTGAATACTTTGTAAATATTTTTTTACGTTTAAAAAAATAATACCATCCTTATATAGGATAGCTTAATTTTATGTACTACGAGCACGTTAAAAGTTAAATATAGATATCTGTCATCATGCCTGACAACTGCACAATTCCAAGCGTTTTCATGCTGTCTATGGTAGGCATCATTCCTGTTTTAATAGCTATTTTTAATATTTTTTGTGATGCTTGTCTTGAATTGGCTCCCAAAGCAAGATATGTCTCAATTTCGTGTCTTCTATTCTTTACCTCATCTTTAAGCCTTGACACTGTCAAGCCTGATGAAACCATTGCATTGCCTATTATCATACCAGATACAGGAATCACCTCCTGCGGTCTAAAATGAATGCTACCAAATAATATAAGTGCTGTAAGTGTGATAGCAGCACCAAATGCAATAGATATCGTGTTGGATCGATAAGCCTATTTATTAATTTTATAAAGGTAGACTTGCCAGCGCCAGACGGCCCTATTATTGTATATATATAACCTAAAGAAATTTCCATTTTTAAAAAATACTCTCTCTTACATTACTGATTCTTTATTTTCCTGAAATCGACTTAAACTTAATATAGCTGCAATTAAAGCTGCAGATGTAAGCCCAAGAACACCACCAAACCAAAATGGCGCATCTGGACTTATATGTACCCACATAGCTCCTGCTATAATAGATGCCAGCAATAATCCTATGCCTTGCATCATACCATAAATACCCAATACTGTACCTTTATACTCATCAGGGGATACTTCAGCTACAAATGCCCGCTCAGCACCGCTTATAAATGCTGTATAAGCTCCATAAAATATAAATAAAAGAAAAATTACGATTTTTGAATTAGACAACGCAAATCCCAAATAGACAAGTCCATAAATGGCATAACCAGAAACCAAAATCAACCTTCTGCCAAATTTATCTGACAACTTTCCAGAGGGAATGGCAATTAATGATGTGGAAACATTAAATACGAGATAAAGAAGCATGACGTATGATAAAGAAAAGCCCAAGTTCTGTGCTTTCAAAAGAAGAAAAGTATTTGATGAATTTCCAAGGTTGAAAATGAACATAACAGCCAAATAGAGCTTTAATTTTAAGCTCAAATTTAAATTTTTGAATGTCAATTTTTCATTTTTTTGTTTCTTATTTTTATCCTCTTTTATAAAAGGAATAATCATAATACCAAGAATAGCAGGTATAATCGACCATATAAATGCAAATCTATAGTTTAGCCCAATTGTTACTATGATAAAAGCAATAAAAGCTCCTAAAGATGATCCAGCCATATCAAGCATTTTGTGAAGTCCATAAGATCCGCCAAGTTTATCCTTTTCGCTGGATTGCGCAATAAGAGCATCTCGCGGCGCAGTGCGTATGCCTTTCCCTGTGCGATCTAGAATTCGAGCTATCAAGACGCCTATCCATGATCCTGCTAAAAGGAGAAGTATTTTATAGATAGCGGAAGCTGAATATCCTATAAAAGTCAGGACTTTTTTATTTTTATATTTGTCACCTATGTAACCGCTAAAAACCTTTAAAATCGATGCTATACTTTCAGCAATACCTTCAATAATTCCTACAATTGCGGGCGAAGCCCCAAGTGTTGCAGTTAGGAAAAGCGGAACTATCGGATATACCATTTCTGTACTCATATCAATTAACATGCTTACCATGCCTATCAGTACAATATTTGATATAACAACTTCCTTTTTTGAATTTGTCATAATCAATTGACTCCTCCTAAAAAATTTTTATCTGTTCCGTATTAACTGATAACAAATACATGTGAACTTGTTAATATAATTTTAATTTAACTTAAAGTATTTTTGCAAATAATTTGTAGAAAAAATAAAAATTTTAATAAAAAAGCTATCCTTATATCATGGATAGCTTCTTTTTTTATTCCTCAAGTGCTTTTACAGGGCAATGACTGTACTTCCTGTCCTTAGCGACTAAAGTTGTTACATATGCTTTAGAATTTTTATTAAACAATATATCGTGTCCAACGCAAAGCCCAACAACCACATTTAATTCTGTATTTTCTTTGTTCATAATTTCGGCTTGTGTAATAGGATTGCATGTTGCAATGAATTTATCCCTCTTTTTCTCTATCCCAATTTCTTTTACATCGACTGATCCTACTTTACAACACACAGGTACTACAGTTACATCGTATTTATTAAGCATCTTGACAAATTTCTTTGCCTCTTTTTCCAGTGAATAGCAAAAAGCAACACCTATTTTCTTCATACCCATTTTCATAATTAAATTGATTATTTCTTCTGCTCTGCTCCTTAATTCGCCATTTTCGTCAACAGGAAGTGTATTTGCTATTTTCATAATCTTATTTACATTTTCGTCATTATTGTATTTTTCAATTGAATCATTGATAATATCTTTTTCCATAACTGTAGGACAATTCTTAGGAAAATTATCATCACCTTTTGCGCAAGGCTTATTAGGACATACTGCACAAGAAAATATCGAATCCATAAAATCACTCCTTGTATACTGTATTCAATATTATTATATCACATACCTCTCCCATTGTATAGGGGATACTACAATTATATAGCTACTTTATCTAAAGTAAAATAAAACGAAGTACCTTTATCTATCTCGCTCTCTATATAATATTCACTGCCATGCAAATCCAATATTTCTTTTACTATTGCAAGCCCTAAACCTGTACCTTTATTATCAACTTTATAAAACTTCTCAAAAACATTTTGCAGCTTTTCTTTCTCTATTCCTTTACCCGTATCTGATACAATAACTTTCACATGATTATTTTCTAATATCGAAGAAATAGTAATTAAACCCCCTTTATTAATACTTTTTATCGAATTGCTCAAAAGATTCATTATAACCCTTCTAATTAGTTCAGCATCTCCATTTACAATTACATCAAGATTCTCCGTGACAATATTTATATTTTTACCTTGCAGCAATGGTTCAAAGCTTAAAACCACATCATCAACTAAATTTTTTAAATTAAAAGACGATATCTTTAGTTTCACTAAACCTGATTGAAGCTTTGATAATGATAAAACATCATCTATCATTTTTGACATTCGATCGACTTCATTTAATGCAGCATTTAAATATCTGTTTCTTTTTTCTTTATCATCACCATAAAAGTCCAATAGCATCTCACAGTATCCTTTTATAAGCCCTAAAGGCGTCTTAAGGTCATGAGTTATATTGGCAATTAAATCTCTTTTAAATTTCTCTGCTTTACTGAGATTTTCTGCCATGCTATTCATAGACATAGCGAGATCTTCTAATTCATCATTTGTCTTTACATCTAATTTCACGTCAAGATTCCCAGATGCTATATTTTGCGCTGCATATTTTAAATCATCAATTGGCTTTGTCAGCCTTTTTGACATGATAATTGACATAATGATTATTACAATAATACATATTAGTAGCATCAAAAAAAATTCACTTTTAAATATCATGGCAGTATCATCAATAGTCGATAGAGGAATAGTCAATACCAGTTTTGCGTTTTGCTTATTGTATGAAAATGATCTTATAACCGCAAGAGACTCTACACCAATTGATGGATGCGTAAATTCTACCACACTTAATTTTTCATCAGTATTAAGAAAAGTTTTTGGCAACCCTATTCCATAGCCTTGTCCGTTTCCACGAGTTCCAAAAATCAATATACCTGTATCAGTTACTGCAATTACTTTTGAATTGGATTCTTCAATAAGCTCATTAGCAGTCTTATCATCATTTTTAGATAACGCATTGGCAATTTCTAAGCTGTAGTTTTTTAGCTGGTTAATCTTATAATAAGTGTATATCTTACCTATAAAGACGACTTGAGATAAATAAAACAATAAAAAGATTATTCCTGTTATAATCAGATACGTAATAAAAAGCTTTTTTCTTATGCCTCTCACTTTAATCACCACCTAATTTATATCCATAACCCCATACTGTTTTTATAATGTCCCTTTTATCGCCAAGTTTTTCTCTCAATTGCTTTATATGTGTATCGACTGTCCTTAAATCGCCAAAAAATTCATATCCCCAAACAATATTAAGGCATTTCTCACGGCTTAATGCCTTACCCATGTTTTGTGCAAGCAAACTTAAAAGATCAAATTCTTTTGGAGTAAGGTCTATTTTCTTTCCATCAACTTTAACAACTCTTGAATCAGTATCAATAGTAATGCCTGAAAAAGATATTGAATTATCCGATTCAGCCCATTTAGATCTCGATAAAATAGCTTTTATCCTTGCTATGACTTCTCTAGGACTAAATGGTTTAACTACGTAATCATCAGCGCCAAGCTCAAATCCTAAAAGTCTGTCGTATTCTTCACTTCGGGCGGTTATCATCATCACAGGTATTTTAGATGATTCTCTTATTGTCTTTAAAACATTCCAACCACTCATATCTGGCAACATTACATCCAACAAAACTATATCAAAAGAGTTATTTTTAAACATATTTATTCCTGTACTGCCATCTTCAGCAAATAAAGCATCAAAATTATTTTTCTCTAAGTAAGTTTTTAAAATGTCCCTCATTCCTTCCTCGTCTTCAATGACTAAAACCTTTGCCATCAATGAAACACCTCCAATTTTAGTTTACATATTTTAAAAACCATTTACAACACAATCAAAAAATCTTCACAAAAACATCACAATTTCATTAAAGATGTATCAAATATAATGGGTAAAATAAAAGTGTAAGATAAATAAATTTTGAAAGGAGATGTTTTTATGAACATCAAAAAATTAGTAGCATCAATCATGGTAGGAGGTTTACTTTTAACAGGCATTGCTGCATATGCAGAAACAGCAAATAACAATTCGCCTCAAACAAACACATCGTATACTGCACCAAGGTATGGCAGAGCTCAAATGGTAGATTTTATGGCAAATCTTTTAGGAAAGTCTACAGACGAAACATTGAAACTTTTAAATTCCGGTAAGACACTGGAACAAATAGCGGTTGAAAATGGCGTAAAATTAGAAGACTTCAAAAATGCTTTGTTAAAACAAAAAACCGACTATATAGACCAAATGGTTAAAAATGGTGTAATTACAGAAGAAAGAGCAACAGAGCTAAAATCACTACTTAAAGAAAGAATAAATGCATGTGATGGTACTGGCAATGGTGGTACAGGACTTGGAATAGGCTTTGGAAGAAATGGAATGTCAGGTAATGGATATGGCAAAGGACATGGAGCAGGTTTCGGTAAAAATATACATTTTCAATCAGAAAATAACTGATTCCTAATGATTGGCACTAAACAATTTATCGATTCAATATAATATGGTCGTAGGAATTTATCCCACGACCATATTTTTTATATTTTTACAAAATTATAGATGAACTGGTAGTCAAATAAGATACCCTGTCTCCTAAAATTTGCTTCATGATTCCGTACTCATCTATACCTGTACAATGACCTGTATAAATATATTGTATATCATAATCTTTCATTGTTTCTGAAATGTTCACAATGTCTTCTTCAGTCATCCCCTTTAAATGAAATCCACCAATAAGTGATTTTATTTTATAGCCCTTAAATTTACTTTCTGCTGTATACAGTATATTTAAAATACCTAAATGCGAGCATCCTGTAATTATGTTTATACAGTCATTCTCTTTAACAACAACAAATATTTCATCCAAAAAACTATCTTTTATTTTTGTATTATCTTTTTCAACTAAAAAATTTTTAGTCGTAAAATCGTTGTTGTATTTCTCATCAATATTGTTAACTACGAAAAAATCTTTTTCCACTTCTGCATCTTCATGAATTAGCACAAAATTTCCTTTGTTTTTTTCGTATAATGACAAATCAAAACCTATTTCATCAATTGTGCCATTTTTACGTACAGCATATTTTCTATTAAGTATCTTATGATTTGCATAAATGCGCACGTCTTTATTTTCCTCCAAAAGATTTTTAAGTCCACCAACATGATCATAATGACCATGTGTCAGTATTACCTTGTTTACATCCTTTAGGTTTATACCCATCAATCCAGAATTTATAATAAAATTGCCACTCTGCCCCGTATCTACCAAAACTGATTTGTCTTCTTTTTTTAAAAGCATTGATAAACCGTGTTCAGCTAAGAAACCTTTTTTATAAACTACATTTTCAATTAACACTTGTAATTCCATCAAAACACCTCTTTTCCATAAAAATGAGGACTATCTACAAGAGAGTAGACAGTCCTCATTTTTTAGTCTTCACAGTGTCCTTCATGCTCATGTTTTTCACATGCACTACCTGTAGATATCAACGTTCCATCTATATATCTCTTTACAACATCTTCAGCATCGCCAGATGCTCCTGTAATAACATCAATGCCGTAAGAATTGAACAAATCTATTGCACTGGAACCCATTCCACCTGAAATGATGCATTCAACACCTTTGTCTTTCAAAAATGCCGGCAAATATCCTGGCCTATGTCCAGGATTTTCAATAAAATTGGCATTTACTATTTTATCTCCTTCAACATTAAAAATCGTAAATCCTTCACAATGTCCAAAATGCATTGAAACATTTCTTCCATCAGTAGCAACAGCTATCTTCATTTAAACATCAATCCTTTCATCTAAATATTTTTTTATTTTTCTCCACATATCTAAAATCTGTCTGTATGCAATGCTGTCAGGATATTTATTAATGCTTTGAAATCTTTTCAAAGCTTTAATTACTGTTTCATCAAAATTTATTTTTCCTACAATATCTATATTGTTTTCATTGCAATATGTCTCTATATTATTAGAAATATCCTTATTAATATCCCACTTATTTATGCAAACAAGAGATTTTATTTTAAAGCTTTCAATTGCTTTAAGCACTCTTTTCATATCTTCAAAACCTGAAACAGTCGGCTCAGTAACAATAAGAGCAACATCTGCACCTGTTGCAGAAGATAAAACGGGACATCCTATTCCAGGCGTACCATCAATTATAATATAGTCACAGTCACCTTTATTCTCAGTAGCTTTTTTTCTCACCTCTGTTACTAACTTTCCAGAACCATCAGCACCTGGAAACAACTCGGCATATATTATTTTTTCACCTTTCTTATTCTCTCCTACTATAATTTCACCTGTGTTTTCTTCAATCATCTTAATTGCGCCGTTGGGGCACTTATAAGAGCAAAGTCCACAGCCTTCACAATAATATGGATTCACCTTATAATCAGAAATCGCGTCAAATCTGCACAATGTCTCACACAAACCACATTTTATGCACTTCTCTTCATCTATTAATGCTACTTCTTTACCATAGAAATTATCAACTTTTTGTATTTCTCCGTTGAAAAGTATATTTAGGTTAGGAGCTTCAACATCGCAATCCGCCATTACTTTATTTTCTATAATTTCACTTAACGTCGTTGCAACTGTTGTCTTTCCAGTCCCGCCTTTACCACTTAATATAACCAACTGTTTCATCTTTCAATCAGCTCCATTAATCTCTGTGATAAATTTTCAAATATATGTCTTATTTCATCATCTTCTTCAATTAGCAGATTCCCTTTAGAATATAGTTCAGCATATTCTTTTTTAAATGGAATTTTTGCAAGCACATTTATACTTTCTTCTTTGCAATAATTCTCTATAATGCTATCTTCTTCTCCTGATTTATTGATGATGACTGCAAATGGCAAATTCATCTCTTTTACAAGTTCAACAGCCAGTTTCAGATCATGTAGTCCATAAGGAGTAGGTTCAGTAACTAAAAGGCAATAGTCACTTCCTTCAATAGAATGGATGACAGAACAAGATGTCCCAGGTGGACTATCAATGATCACGTTTTTATCTGTATCTTTTATCAAATCTTTAATTTCTTTTATTATAGGAACCCCTGAAGCTTCACCTATATTTAACTTGCCATCTATAAAGTCTATATCATCTGAATGTCCAACCCTTATAGTACCAATTTTCTTTGGTATTTCTTTTATAGCATTATATGGGCATATTTCATAACACGCTCCACATGAATGGCATAAATGGTCAAAAATAAGTATTTTCTTTATCAACTTTGTTAGTGCACCAAATCTGCACGCTCTTGTACATTCACCGCAAAGGGTACATTTATCATAATCTATGTCAGGAATCATTACATTTACATCTTTTACTTTCTCTATTTCAGGTTTTAAAAACAAATATCCATTAGGTTCTTCTATATCGCAATCTACATAAATGCTTTTTTGAATCTTAGCCAAATTGGAAGAAACTGTAGTTTTTCCAGTTCCACCCTTGCCACTCAAAACAGCTATCTTGTAACCTCTCATTTTTAATGCTCTCCATGATGACCATTATTAGTAGGCAATTCAATTTTCTCTAACGTACCCTTTTTTAACTCTTCTACATTTTTCTCAATAGTATCATTGATCGATTTATAAATATTTATCCCAGCCGCCTGAAATACTTCTAATGCATTTGGTCCAACATTACTTGATATAATTGAGTCAACTCCCTCATCTAATAGAAGTTGTGCTGCCTTTGTGCCAGCACCACCTGCAGATGATGCTGCAGTATTATCAATAGCTTTGTAATTCATTGATTCAGTATCAATAACGATAAAATACCTTGCTCTGCCGAATCTTGAATCCACAATTGAATTTAAATTATCACCTTCTGAAGAAATCGCAACTTTCATAAACAACCCTCCAACATTTTAAACATACGTTATATACAATTATAAATATATAATTATTTTAGGCATATGTCAACAAAAATATTAAAATTTTTATTTTTTGTATGATATAATGTTAATTATAAAAAATGAGAGGCTGATTTTTGAAATGAGTAGAATTGATTATCAAATTAATCATGATCACATAAAATATTTAATTTCATATGTTGAAAATGAGCACACATTAAGCAAGGAAGATCTTATTACTCTACTAAATTCTGAATACACTGATGAAATCTGCAAAGCCGCAGATAGAGTAAGGAAAAAATTTGTTGGTGATGTGGTTCATTTACGAGGCTTGATTGAAATAAGCAATTATTGCTGCAGAACATGCTATTATTGTGGCCTTAGAGTCTACAATAAGTCAATAAAAAGGTATAGGATGAACGAAAATGAAATTTTGCAATGCGCAAAAGCTACAAAAGATGCTGGATTAAAAACTGTAGTACTACAAGGTGGTGAAGATAAATATTTTAAAATTAAAGATTTATGCAACATCGTAGAGAAGATAAAGGATCTTGATTTGTCTATTACACTAAGCATTGGTGAATTGACAACAAAGGAATATGCAGATCTAAAAAAAGCTGGCGCAGATAGATACTTGCTTCGAATAGAAACAACAAATAGAGATCTTTACAAAAAATTTCATCCAAATATGAGTTTTGATAATCGCGTTAGATGTTTAATGGATTTGAAAGAACTGGGTTATGAAGTAGGTACTGGATGCCTTATAGGATTACCTGGACAAACTTTAGATATGCTGGCTGAAGATATTCTTTTCTTTAAAGAAATTGATGCTGACATGATAGGAATGGGTCCATTTATACCAACTCCAAATACTCCATTAGAAAACAAAAAAGGTGGTAATGTAGATCTTGTATTAAAAATGATAGCCTTGACTCGACTTTTGCTTCCAGACATTAATATGCCAGCTACCACCGCTTTAGGTGTCAAAGCTGAAAATGGATATTTGCAAGGATTACGAGCAGGTGCAAATGTCATAATGCCAAATATGGGGCTTAATGAATATAAAAAATTGTATGCTCTGTATCCAGGAAAAACTTCTGATGATGGTTCTAAAGTAGTTAATGATATAGAAAATATCAAGAAATTGATTATTTCAGAAAATAGAATAATTGGGCACGACAAAGGTGACCGCAAAAAGATATGGAAAAATCCGGGATAACCCGGATTTTCTTAAAAATACAGATCTCTTTCACCATTTTCTAACCGTTTGAGTCTATTTTTCGTTTCTTCTCTTACCTTCTCAGAAGGAATATTTTCTATGTTTGCAGCAATCGTTTCTTCACCTATAGCCTTTGTAGCTTCATCGCCATAATCTAAGAGGAACTCCTTAAATGTAAGTATCGCATTTGGCAAGCAGAAGTTGTGAATCTGCCCTGTTTTAGCAAAGCTCATAAATCTGTCACCAGTGCGCCCCATCCTATAACATGCCGTACAATAGCTTGGCAGATAATGCTGCTCACATAGTGTCCTCAATATCTCATTTGGCGTCCTATGATCTCCTACTTCAAATTGTGGCTTCGTTTCAGCCTTTTTCGATATTTCTTCGTAATAGCCACCCACACCTGTGCAAGAACCTGCACTTATCTGAGATATACCTACGCTTATAACTTCTTCTCTAAATTCAGGAAGCTCTCTCGTAGATAAAATCATACCTGTGTATGGCACAGCCAGACGTATTACTGCTACAAGTTTTTTAAAATCCTTATCAGACACCAGATATGGATACTCATCAAGAGTAATATTTAAAGCAGGTCTAAGCCTTGGAACAGATATAGTATGTGGCCCAACACCGAATTTTTCGTCAAGATGATTTGCGTGGTACAAAAGTGCTATTGTCTCGTACTTGTAGTCATAAAGTCCATACAAGACTCCCATGCCTACATCATCAATACCAGCTTCCATGGCTCTATCCATAGCAGTTGTGTGATAATCGTAGTCATGTTTTGGCCCTGTCGGATGCATGTATTCGTATGTGGGCCTGTGGTAAGTCTCTTGAAATAATATATATGTCCCTATTCCTACATCTTTTAACTTTTTATAATCTTCAACAGTCGTAGCAGCTATATTTACATTGACTCTTCTTATGCTGCCATTTTTCAACTTTGTATCGTAAATAGTCTTGATAACATCCAATACATAATCAATAGGACAATTTACAGGATCCTCACCTGCCTCGACTGCAAGCCTTTTGTGCCCCATTTCCTCTAATATTTCTATCTCACGCCTTACCTCATCCATAGTAAGTCTTTTTCGTTCTTGCTCGTTAGAATGTTTATAGCCACAATATCTACAATTATTGACACAGTAATTGCTTATATAAAGCGGTGCAAATATAACTATTCTGTTGCCATAAATCTGCTCTTTAATGTATCTCGCAACTTTGTACATTTCTTCAAGAATCTCATCATCTTCCAAGTTTAGAAGAACTGCTGCTTCTTCAGGCGTAATGCCCTTTAAATTTTTAGCTTTTTCAATGATTTTTAAAGCTTCATCCTTTGATGCACTTTCACCATATCTTAAAGCCGCTTTTATCTTCTCGTCGTCAATAAAATCTGCAATCTGCCTATCCATATATTAATTTCTCCTTCCCTTGCCCTCAGTAATTCCCTTGGGCTTAGTATTTTTATAATAAAATTATATACCTATTTTGTTAAATATTCAACAATAAAATTTTGCTAAAATAAATCGTCCATAAATCCTTTCCCTCTTACCTCAGAAACGTCCAATATTGATATAAATGCATTGCTGTCAATGCTGTAAACTAAGTGTTTAATATATGGAATTTGTGAAAGTGATACAACACAATACAGTATTCTGCGATTAGTCTTTGTATATGCGCCTTCAGCTTGAATAAACGTAACACCTCTTTTTAAATCATTCATGATTGCATTGCTAATCTTTTCCTCATCATTTGTAATTATAAAAAGCATCTTTCGCCTGTTAAATCCATTTATCGTTTTGTCTAATACAAACGAATTTATAGACATTGAAACAAGTGTGTATAAAGCACTTTTAAGTCCTATAAATATTGCTCCAGCCAAGACTATGAAAAAATTAATATATAGGTTTGTCTTACCCAATTCAAAATTCTCATATTTTTTCTTTACCAGTACAGATATGATATCAAGTCCACCAGTTGAACCATGATTAGCAAAGACTATTCCCATGCCTGCACCTGTAAGTACACCACCGTAAAGGCATAACAATATGGGATCGTCAAAATTGATTAATTTATCTAAAAACTGAGTTAATATCAAAAAAACAGATAGAGAAGCTGTACCTAATATCGTATAGAAAGTAAATCGAGAACCTATTTTTTTGTAGCTTAAAATAAGCAATGGTATATTCAGCATGAAAATCGTGTATCCGGCAGGAAGTCCTGTCAAATACTGTACAATTAGAGAAATCCCAGATACACCACCACTTAAAAGTCTTGCATGTACGATAAATGTATTAATTCCAATTGAATAAATAAAAGTGCCAAAGAGGATTCCCAGTATATTTTTTACGCTTAATCTGCTTCTTAATTTATTATTGCCAACAAACATTATTATAATTGCCTCCCACAGTCTTATATAAAGCACCAAATATATCAAATGGAGTTTCTTCCAAAATTAAGTTTAAACTATATCAGCTAATTATGCAATAAATTATTCAAAATAATTTTTTAAAAAACAAAAATTTCATTTATGCTATTCTGATACATTTATATTCATAAAAATTAAAATAATTATGCATAAATTTTTATATGTACTTTCAAAAAAAATAAAGCCAGTAGCAATAATTGCCACCAGCTTTTCATAATATTTACTTGTTATTTTTGTCTTCGTCGTTATCGTCTAAATCCTTCAATCTGTCTTCTATATATTTAAGTTGATCCTTGAGGTATTGGGCTTGTGCATTAAGGTAAGATTTCTCGTCCACAGCACTGCCATATCTTGCCCAAAACGGTGCTTTAGTTGCGTAATACATGTTTCTATATCCTCTGTGTATACCATGTCCACTCATATATCCTGGAGCACCATGACCACAACAAAATCCCATACCTCTTCCAGACATTGGACCATATCCCATTGGGCCTGTGCCATCTCCTCTTGGCATGTAAACCACTCCTTTAAAATATTTTGGTCTTATGACCGTTTCACAATTATATAGTATCACTATTTTTGTCATATGTCAATAATAAAATAAAAAATTTTGACATTTTTTATCTCTATCGTCGTAAGACTCTAACTTGACATTGTATATAAATAGTTATAAAATCCTAAATAGTAATTTTTACTTATTTAATATTACGATTTATAACTATTGTCTAGGAGGAATTTTGTATGACCATTGTAAAAACAAACAAAACAAAATTATTTATTCTTTCTCTTTCTCACATGGTAAATGATTATTACATGAATTTCATTCAAACACTTATGCCGTTTTTAATTGCTGCAGGACTTAGTGCAGGCAAAGCAGGATTTTTAGTATCTGTCTTTACAATAACATCATCATTAATACAACCAATCATTGGATATATTGTTGATGTTAAAAATCAAAAATGGTTTGTCTATATTGGGACATTGTTTATGGCTGTTTTGCTTAGCCTATTAGGGATAATGAAAAGTTACCCACTGCTTTTAATAATCTCTGGAATTGCTGGTATTGGTACTGCTGCTTTTCATCCACAAGCATCTGCTATGACAACTGAATTTAGCTCCGTTGAAAAAAGAAACACAAATCAAGCTTTTTTCGTGACATTAGGCAACATAGGATGGGCTCTCACTCCATTAACGGTTGTTCCGTTTGTGGAAAAGTACGGTTTATCAATAACGCCTATTTTTGTAATCCCAGGCTTGATTGCTTTTATTTTATTGTTTTTATCTCTTAGTAAAAATAATGCATCATCTTCAAATGTAAAAAAAGAATATTCACCCTTGCTTATAACTCTACGCACATCATGGAAAGAACTTACTAAAATCATGATTGTCGTTGCATTGCGTTCATTAACATATTATGGTATGTTGTCGTATTTAGCCCTTTATTTAAAACATAAAAATGTATCTGTCCTTTTATCAAGCAAATTGCTTTTCTTTATGCTATTTGCAGGTGCTCTTGGTGGCCTTATTGGAGGAATGTTAGCTGATAAGTACGGTAAAAAGTTGATTTTAACTACTTCATTAATACTCTCCAGCTTTTTCTTTCTTATTTTTATTTTAACAACCGGTATGTTAAGTTATATAATGCTTATTATTGCAGGTACAATGCTTTTAGCATCATTCTCAATTACTACCGTGCTTGCTCAAAGTTTGCTGAGCAAAAATGCTGCAATGGCTTCTGGCTTGGCACTTGGATTTGGGACAGGAATAGGTGGTCTTGGCGTAGGATTATTTGGAATACTCATTGATTTTAATGGTATTACATCAGCAATTTTATTAATGGCAATCATACCAATTTTAGCAGGTTTAATAAGCTTAAGTATAAAAGCCCAAAACTAAATCAATTTTATTAATAGTAGCTCTTATATTTTATAAAGATGCTACTATTAATTTTCTATTCTTTGAGTTTTTCTCTACATTTTTTACATATACCATATACATTAATGCTGCCATAATTTATATCAAATCCATACTTATCTTTAATTAAATTTAAAAATTGTATGACTTCATATCCTGAATACTCTTCCACATTGTTACAATATTTACAAATCAAATGTGTATGAATATTGCCTTTTTGAGGTGTAATAATCTCATAATATTTTACATTATTGATTGTATTGACAGAAATGATATTTTTTTTAATCAACATGTCCAAATTTCTATAAAGAGTAGCTACACCATAATTAGGATCTTCTTTTTTGACAATTTTCAGCAAACTATTGAAATCAAAATGAACATCAGGATTGTCTGTAAATGTCTTTAGAAGTATCAATCTGGTTAATGTGATTTTTACACCTATCTTTTCTAAAAAATCTATTAAATTTTGTAAATATACATTTTCCAATTCTATCACCGCTTAGATCGTAATTAACATATGTTCATTATATATGATATAATTAATTTCTTCATATGTCAATAATCATAAAAAAATTACCCCTATTTACTTAAACAGAGGTAATTTCTATGATTAATTTTACTTTGTAATCATAAAAGTTAATTACATTTTTATTATTACATTTTAGATAAAGCGTCAAGAGCTGCTGAGTTAATAGGATATGACACTGGAGATGCTGTCAACAATGGATGTGTTGCCGTTTGGAATGTATTTAACTCTGAAGCTGTAAGCCCTTTTTGTATAGCAAGACTCAAAATATTTATCATTTCGCCAACGCTTTCACCACCAGATATCTGAGCACCTATTATGACACCAGAATACCTTGAAAATATTAGCTTCATCTTTATACTTTTAGCATTTGGTAACGATCCTGGATGTTTATCCATTGTTGAAAATTCACCAATAACTATATCAAAACCTTCCTTTTTAGCTTGGACTTCTGTTAAACCTGCAGCAGCAAAAGCAGTATCATATATTTTTGTAGAAAAAGCACTTATCGTTCCTTTATTTTCTTTAACCAATCTTAGATTAAACACATTTACTCCTGCAATTTTCGCTTCATTTGCAGCTGTTGAAGCCAATAAAATAGGAACATTTTTTCTGGTAAAGAAACATTTTTTCTCTGCACAATCTCCAACAGCAAATATATTAGCAGCACTTGTCCTCATATATTCATCAACTACAATAGCTCCTTTTTCATTAAGCTTTATTCCAGTTTCTTTTGCTAATTTTGTATTTGGTACAACGCCCATTCCTAATATTACAATATCTGCTTTTACTATTTCTCCATTTTCAAGTTCTACACCTTCTACTTTTGTTTCACCTAAAATCTTCGTAACTTTAGTATTTGTTTTTATCACTACACCTTTTTGCTTAATTATTGCTTCAACCATATCGCTATACTCAGCGTCAAATGCTTGCCACAAAAGTTTATCAGCAATTTCAATCAATGTCACATTCTTATCTAATGCTTTTATTTGTTCTGCCATCTCAACGCCAATAAAACCTCCACCAATAACAACAATATCATTAGCATTGTTAATGCTCTCTTGAACGATCTTTAAGTAATCTTCATCTTTTTTTATTGGATACACATTTTCTATATCATATCCAGGAATAAAAGTTGGCATAAGTGGCAATGAACCAGTGGCCATGATCATCTTGTCATACTTTATTTCACCATTTTCTCTTGTAACTGCTAAATTGTTGTCTTTATCTATTTTTAAAACTTCATCTATTATTATATCTATACCTGCATTTGTAAGCATTGAATCAGGTATAACATTTTTTGCTGTGTCTTTCAGCGTACCAAATATATATGGTATACCGCAAGGCACCATCACTTTTTTAGTCATACGAACAACTGTTACTTTCTTGTCTTTATAAGTTTTTTTTGCCGACAATGCTGCAAGAATTCCTCCTGCGCTTCCTCCTACAACCAAAACATCTGTTTCTATCAATCTAATTACCTCCTATTTTTTAAATGTTTATTTCATATCATTAACTCAATTATAAAATTATAATAAACTTATGTCAATAAAATATCAAAATTTGTTAAGAAAATAGTTTAACAATTTGCAATTGTACTTTTATCTATAAAAAAAACAATATTAAAAAAGCATTTTTATGTTATAATAAACATAAGTAAAATAATTTTTAAAAACGAAAGAAGGTAAACTATGGAGCCTATGAGGAAATTTAAATGTTATGACTGTGGATATCTTTGGGAAGTACCATATGGTACAGGAAGACAAATAGTATGCCCTAAATGTTTTTCTCGTAATATTAAAAGGATAAATCCTATGTGTCAAAATAATTTTTGGAGATGTAGGTATGGAAAATAAAAATTTAAGCAACAAAATCATATACTTAGTAACTACATATTCCATAATTCTTAATACAGCATTAGCTATAACAAAATATTTCTTAGGAAAATATTCTGGTAGTACTGCTCTCACAGCAGATGCTGTACATTCAGGCTTAGACGTATTTTCATCTTTTATAGTGTTATCAGGAATATATTTATCTTCAAGAAAAGTAAAAAACTACCCATACGGGCTTTATAAAATAGAAAATTTTACATCTGCATTTGTATCAATTTTAATTATACTAACTGCTTTTGAAATAGGTAAAGGTATTTTTGAAAATTCAAAATCTTTAAATTCCTCATTTGAAAGCAAAATTATAACTATAGCTATACTTTGTTTAATAACATTTGTCATATTTTTATACAGCAGATTTGAAAGAAAAATTGGAATCAAGTATAGTGCGCCTGGAATTATTGCTGATTCTGAACATATAAAATCAGATATGCTTTCAATGTTAGTTTTGGCAGTAAATATTTTATTGAATATATTCAAAATAAATATTGATAAGTACATAACAATGGCGATTGTTGTTCTTATTGCTTATTCAGGATGGAAATTGCTTAAAGAATCCATAATGGTATTGCTAGATGTAAGCATAGATTATAATACTATTGAAGAAATAAGAAGTATAATTATGTCATTCCCACAAGTAAGCGAAATAACAAAAATTAAAGGTAGAAAAGCTGGAAGATACATATTTATAGAAATTGATGTGAAATTCGATATAGTAACTTTAGAGGAAGCTCATAAATTATCAAATATGATAGAAGAAGAAATATATGATAATTTGCCTAATATTGATAGCATAACATTGCACTATGAACCTTACGAAAAGCAGCAAATTAAAATAGCTATTCCTCTGCAAAAGCCTGAGATTAAAGAAATTTCTAAAAAATTTGGTGAATCTCCATATTTCGCTTTTATAACATACGATTTAAAAGACAAAAAAATATTAAATCAAGAAATATGTAGCAATGAAAAAATAAATCTTTCGGAAAAAAGAGGAATTAATGTAGCATTATGGATATTAGAAAACAAAAAAGCAGATATAATTGTAGCATCACCAGATATATTTAATTCAGCACCATACTTTGTATTTAAAGCTAATAACAAAAAAATATATACAAGCGATGCTACAAATATAATAAATATTAAAGATTTTATAGACTGTGCCGTAGAAAGTATGTGAACCATCTCCATCCTATAGAGGATGGAGCTTTCTATTTCATTGACAGTTGTCTGCTGTTATTCACAACAGGTCTTACACAATCTGCAACCATAGGAGTGGAACAAATGAAAGCAAGTTTGAAGACATCAACTTCTTGCCACGATGCTATTATGTAGTAAAGTAGTATTGCCTTACTACGTTGAACACCATGAAAAAGGTGGTAAAAGCAAAATCAACAGAGGATACCATCTCATAAAAGCATCAAAAACCAATTTTATTATTTTCCCAATAATTTCTTATATTCCTCGGCTGTCATCAAATTCTCAAGTTGCAATTTGTTTTTAAGTTCCACTAGTACAAGCCAGCTATCATAAGGATCACTGCTTATTAAAGAGGGATCATCAATAATTTTATTGTTTATTTCAACCACTTTTCCGTCTACTGGTATATAAACTTCAGAAGCTGTTTTTGCTGATTCTAAAACTCCAAGTACATCGCCAACAGTGAATTCCGTACCCACTTCTGGTAATTCAATGTATTCTATATCACCTATAGAATCCTGTGCATAATCAGTTATTCCTATATATACATTATTCCCTTCCAATTTAAGCCATACATGATTCTTAGAATAGTATAGTCCTTCCAAAACTATCACTTAAAAAACCTCCTCGTATAATTATTATTAAAGACAATAAATTTGTCTCACATCTTAAAACTTAATAAAACACATTGATAATTGGAAATTACCTCTTCTTTAAAACCTTATTTAGAAATTACATCTATTGCCATGTATCTAAAATATCAAATGATTAAGTACATGGCACAGGCCGCCACATCTTTTATTTTACGGCCTTTATGTTTACTTTTGAGATAACTTGTAGCATTATTATACTGTAAAGTTAATATGGGACAGGCTTTTGTCCTCCTTGCGGTTTTTCCACTCTTTTAAGTATAGTCCCTACACCAGATTTGCCTTTTCTAACGCGAAATCTGCTTTGTCGTATATAAACCCCTGGCAGCAGAGGATTAAGGTTTATATACTAATAGCTAATTGCGAGGTTGCTACATAATCTGGCCTACAGTTATCTCAAATTAACTTTCATCTACACCATTACCTTTGAAAGGAGGTGCTATAGCTTTGAATAAACTTTTTGTAGGCATGGATATAAGCTTGGATGATGTCAAGGTTCATATTCTCGACCAAGACGGCATTGATGCTTGCTCTCGTTTTTCTATAGATAATAATCCTTCTGGTTGCAATATTTTAGTGTCTCATATATTGGATTGTTGTAATAAATACAACATTCAGAAGGTTTTTATTGGCCTAGAATCTACTTCAGTCTATGGTTGGCATATTCAGTATTATTTAGCTGACCATGCTTCTTTGAAGCCTTTTAATCCTTCTGTAACTACTTTTAATGCTAATACTGTCAAGGCTTTTAAAAAGTCTCTTGGCAATTTGCCTAAGAATGACTGGGTTGATGCTTTTGTCATTGCTGAAAAATTAAGGTTTGGAAGGCTTCCTAAATCTTGTCCTGTAGATTTTAGATACCTTGCTCTCCAAAGGCTTACCCGCCATCGCTTTCACATTGTTGATAGTATTGTCAGGGAGAAAAATTATTTCCTAAGCAATCTGTTTCTTAAATTCAGTGGCTTATGTCAAACTAAAGTTTTTAGCAATAATTTTGGTACGACTGCTACTGAAATATTTAATGAGTTTTTAACTCTTGATGATATTGCGGCTCGACCGCTTGAAGATCTTGTTGCCTTTTTAGTTGATAAAGGTAGAGACCACTTTAATGACCCTAATGCTACAGCTAAATTACTCCAAGAGGCTGTACGCAAATCTTATAGAATCAACGCTAATGTAAATGATTCTTTGAATTTTGTTATCAAGTCTTGTCTTGATAATATACAGTATCTTGAAAAGCAGAAGAAAGCTTCTGAAAAGACCATTGTCAATGAAGTCAAAGGATTTAAGAATCAATTTCTTTGTCTTACTTCAGTAAATGGCATTGGTCCAACTATAGCAGCTGTCCTAATATCTGAGATAGGCGGAATATCAAGGTTTGATAATGATAATGCTCTTGCAAAGTTTTCCGGCATATATTGGTCAGAATACCAGTCTGCGGATTTTAAAGCGGAGGACACTTATTTAAAACGCACTGGTAATGAGTATCTCAGATATTACTTTATTCAAGCAGTCGACCAACTTAGGAAATATTGTCCTGAGTTTTCACAATACTATGCTCGCAAATTTAATGAAAGTAAAACTCATAAACACAAACGTGCTTTAGTTTTAACAGCACGCAAAGCTGTAAGGTTAGTCTTTGCTCTATATTTCCATTGCTGTTTTTGGTAATGGTTAGCTTTGCTATACTCTTTTTTAGCTATTTTTTAAAAAAATTTTTTTGATTTTTTTAATCACCCCTTGACATATTACCGAAATACTTTTTTAGAAAATATTTTCTTCACTCAAAAAGCTATCAAACTTTGCTTTTGACAACTATTGTATTAAAAAATTACACTTTTCTTGCAATGAATTTAATAGATAAGCTTATCCTTTTAAGCATATCTACAAAATAATAGCCAATCATATTTCTAAGAAATTATTTTTTCATTCATTTCTATAAAATCAGCCCATCTTTCGTAATCTATCAAAGGAATTTGGCTTTCACTCTCTTCAAATCCTCTTGCAATAAAATCTTCCTTAAGCGCGAAAAGTTCAATCCCTTCTTTTATAAAGTTTTTTAGATTTTTTTCAATTGCAAAAATGACACCATCCTGTATAAAAATAACTTTATCCTGAGGCAATGCAAGCTTCAACAAAAATTCTGAAATTTTAGCATCTGGACTTTTCTTGACAATTATTAATGCCATATTTTTCCCCTCCTAAAAGAATACTACCTTATCGAAAGAATGTACGAACTCTGGAAGTTCTTCTTTTATCATGGTCTTTAAATTCCAATGAGGTTCAATTTCATTTTCTTCTATGCTATATTTTTCAAGTTCTTCTTTTACTGCATATACTTGGGTATTGTATTTCTCCAAATATTTAAATGTAATAGAGAGTGGCAAACATTCAATTATTTCTGGTTTACATTGTTTACGAACTGCCAAAACTGCCTCATTTAAAAAAAGTATAACAGGTTCAAGATCTTCTCCATACATTCCAAAAGCACTTCTCAATGCTTCATTAATCCATATACTTCCTGCAGGTGCATTGTATACTGCAAACAACACTTTTTTCATTCTATACCCCCCTATGGCAATAAATTAATATATCTATCTGATTTGTAAATAAGTGCGGCCATCTCTGGTACACCTGAAAAATCCGCGCCTTCAATTTTCATATCTTCTGTAACTCCTCTATACTGTGCACAAAGGCCGCAAATGTGAATCTCTACTTCCTTATCTGAAAGTTCTTGAAGTTTTGATGGAATCTTCCTATCAATTTTCATAGGTTTTATTAGTTTATTTGTAGCAATAACAGAATCAGCAAACAAAAATATTGAAATTTTATGCCCCCTATTCATTAGTACTTGTGCTAAATGAATCGCTGTATCAATATCCTCATTTGTATAAGGTGATACATTTACTTGTATTGTTATATGCATACTTGTTCACTCCTTTTAAGATTTCGTAGGAAGGGCAAAGCCCTTCCCCCATTTATCTTCTTTCAAAAAGAAACCATGCCATAAGCCAGTTGCCCAATACAACAAATATAGTGAACACTATTGAACTTATAGCCAGATGTGGAAGTCCAGAAAGAATATGCCCTATATTACATCCTCCTGCACTTCCGGCACCAAGCCCCATCAAAATACCTCCTAATGCCACCTGCACAAATGTTTTAGGATCTTTTGGAATCCTTAATTTAAATTCTTTAGAATAAAGTGCTGCTAAATATGCTCCGATTATAATTCCGACTATTTCCATACCGATCCAATTATACGGAATAGGCTGAGTTGGATCCAAATTAGCAGTAGTTGTTCTAAAAAGGTTTACCCAACCTCCTGTTATACCTAGAGGATAGCTTTTTTGTGATAGATATGCTATAATTCCAACAAGTCCCAATGCTATACCCGCTGTAATCCAATTAAAACCAGAAACATCTCTTTTTGTAGTTTTCCAAAATATTAGTATAATAAAAAGTAAAATTGTGAAAATTATTGCTACAATCCAAGGATTTATATTTAAAAGATTCGCCAAAGTTAAATTAACAATTCCGTCTTTCGCTGCATAAAATCCGCCTGGATTATTTGTAGTAGTTATGGCTTTACCCATCCAATTATTAACAAATGTTAAAGGTCCACCTCTTACTGCTGAAGCCGTAACTCCAAAAAACACCGCAGCAACAAAAGCAGTTATATATCCTTCGCCTATCCTGTAAGTAATACCACTAGCACATCCTCCTGCCAATACCATTCCCGCTCCAAACAAAAATCCTCCAACTATCTGAGCAAGTGGCACAAATGCTATTGGGCTTAATTTAATCCAGCCCATTTGTGCTGCAAATTGAAATCCTATTGTTTCTACCAATATTGCAAGCAAAGCTATTTTCATTAGATAATTGTCTTTTGTCATTTTGACATCCCTAATAGCAGAGTTAAAACAAATCCTACCTCTTTGCAAAACTATACCAAAAAGTATGCCTACAAAAAATCCTTGGAGCCTTGAATCCATAAGATCTCCCCCATTTTTTTATTTTTATAGCTTCTTAATTAAAATTCGCCATTCACTGGATCCAATTTCATCAATAGAGATAACCTCACCTCCTACTTCTTTAACCCCAGCCGGAATTCTCTCTTTTGAAAGTGCATAATCAATAAGTACTTCAAGAATTTCTCCTGATCTCATTTCCTTAAGTTTTCTTCTCGTGTCTACATCTGGAATTGGACATACTTCACCTCTCTCATCTAAAGTATATGTGGGTTTAACATCATTTCCCATTTTAATACCTCCTCATCATGTTATTATTTTAACATTTCAATTTTATTATACACTATATTTTTATTCTTTATGTTATTTAAAATTCTTATATAATATTAATTTTATTTATAACAAACTTTATAGTATAATAAAACTTAGCAAAATAAAACGTTGTACTGTGATAACTTTTTGTTAAAAAAGGTGGGATTACTGTGAATATTGAAAATTTGAGAGCATTTTATAAAACCGTATATCATAAGAACATTTCATTAGCAGCAAAAGAATTATATCTCTCCCAGCCGGCTATAAGTCAACAAATAAAAGCATTAGAGAAAGACTTAAAGGTTATTCTTTTAATGCGTAGCAACAAAGGAGTCATAACTACCCCACCTGGAGAATTAGTATATCAATATGCAGAAAGAATATTAAATTTATACGATAATATGATTAAAGATTTGGAATGCTTCGAAAATGACTGTACAAATAGACTCACAATTTCTTCCTGCCTGAATGTTGGTCAATATGCTTTACCTTGCTTAATTCACGAATTTAATCGAAGACATGAAAATGTTATAGTTAATGTAGATTACAATTTAACAGCAGAAGTAATCTATAACATTAAAGAAAAAGGTATAGATATTGGCTTTATAGAAGGTTGTTACACAGATGATGATATTTCATGCATTCCACTGGGAGAATTTAAAATGTACTTTGTTGCCAATGGTAATTGGAAAGAAAAAAGTTTGTCAAAAAACAAGTTATTTCGTTATAATTTTTTTATGCTGGACAAGAAGTGTACTCTAAGAAAAATAATTGAAAAAACACTTATAGACAATGGAATAGAAATTAAAAAACTAAAATTTGAATTGGAAACTCCGTCTATTGAATCGTTAAAATCAGCTGTAGCAGCAGGATACGGTCTATCTATTTTGCCATACATAGCAATAAAAAAAGAATTATATACTAAGATCTTATCTATAGTCCAGGTTGAAGACATAGAATTTAAATATATTTATTCAATCATATACAATAAAAAGATTTACAAAAAATCCAAATCTGATTTCATCGACTTTATAAAAACCAGCGGTAAAAACTTTTTCTGCTAAAAATGATTATATTTATAAAATGATTCAATTACAATAAATTCATTTTTAAAATTGCTAACTCAAACTTCGCACTTATAAAAGTAGCTCTGTACCTTGATAATTCAATATTATTTGGCTATAAAATAGCATGAGACCTCCATTTTTGGTATAATTGAATTATCAAAAAATAAACCAATTGGAGGCTCATGCTATGAATAGTATAACACAAAATTACCAAATTGATAATAAGGTTTCTACTTCGATTAAAAGTTTCTTCAAAAAATATAGAATTTCGGCTGCTTTAAGGTTATCGAATGCTTACAAAAGCAAGGGTATTCCCGTTATTTCTATTTTCGAGTACTTATTCTGTATGATCTTTACCAATAGATCTATGTATATGAATATGCTAATGGGTACAAATCAGGTTGGTTTTAAGAAAGACACGGTTTACAGATTCTTAAACTCTATTCATATTAATTGGATTCGGTTTACCACTTGGCTTAGTGCACAGATTATAAATGAGACAATTACTGGGTTAACAAGTGACAAACGCGTAAATGTTCTTATTGTTGATGACTCTTTATTCGAACGCTCTAGCTCTAAAAAAGTAGAACTACTAGCAAAAGTATATGACCATGCTAAGAAAACATACAAATATGGCTTTCGCCTACTTACACTCGGATGGTCAGATGGAAATACTTTTATCCCAGTCAATGGATGTCTTTTATCTACTGAGAATCAAAAGAATCGTATCAATGAAGCTATACCTGTGGACAAGCGTTCCGCCGGGTATTTAAGAAGGAATCTATCCCAAACTAAAGCAACAGCCGTAGCTCTGGAATTAATAAAGACCGCTAAAAAAGCAATGATTCCAGCATCTTATGTATTGTTTGACACTTGGTTCTGTTCTCCCTCTTCTTTGATTGCTATTAAAGAAATAGGCTATGATGTTATTGCAATGGCAAAGAAAACATCAAAGATGCATTACCTATATAATGGAATAATGCAGCCGTTAACAGAAATATACAAGCAGAACAGAAAAAGAAGAGGCAGGTCTAGATACCTGTTATCCGTGGAAGTTTCCATTGAAAAAGACGGAAAATCTATTCCTGCTCGAATTGTATTTGTCAGAAACAGGAATAATCGAAAAGACTATCTGGCACTTATTACCACGGATATGAACCTTAACGAGGACGAAATCATTCGTATATACGGGAAGCGCTGGGATATAGAAGTCTTTTTCAAAGTGTGTAAATCATACTTGAAGCTCAGCAAGGAATGCAATTCATTATCTTACGATGCGATGACAGCACATACAGCAATCGTATTTACCAGATACATGATGCTTGCACTAGAGAACCGTCGATCATCAGATTTACGAACAATGGGAGAGATATTTTACTACATACAGGATGAAATGTCCGATATTACGCTGATTCAGGCTTTTCATCTACTTATGCAAGTATTCATAGATACAATAACAGATAAACTATCGTTATCTTCAGAACAGCTGGACCAATTACTTGATGCTTTTATGGCTGCGATTCCCAAAGAACTTAAGGAAAGACTTCCGAAGTGTGCATAATTGTGTAAATTACTATTACTTTTTTCTGGCAAAGCATTAAGTTTTCAAGGAACAGAGTAATTATTTATGTGCGAAGTTTTAGATTGCTAATAATAAACTTACCTAATATTTGCTTGCTGGTGCAAGTAAATATTAGGTAAAACAAGCTGAGAACAATAAGAAGCCATATTTAAAACTAATTATCTAAAACACATAATACAATATAAGGTATAATCCGGTACCACATAAAATAACCCATTTAGCATCCAATTTTGTAAAACGTAGAGCAAGAAAAGACAATATAAACAATGCAACGGTATAAAAATCTATAAGAGAATGTCTGCCGGAATTTATTACTACTAATGTCATAAGACCTACAAATGATGATAATAAGCCTTCTAATGCTGAATTAACATATTTATTTGTTTTAATTTTCGTATATATACCAAAAGTTACTACTACTAATAGAAAAGATGGAGCAAAAATAGCTAAAGTAGCAACTAACGCACCTAATAAACCCATCACTTTATATCCAATGAAAGTTGCTGTAATAACTATTGGGCCAGGAGTCATTTGTCCTAAAGCAACACCAACCATAAATTGATCAATATTTAACCAATGATGTATATTAACAACTTCTTGTTGAATCAAAGGTAGCATTGTAAAGCCATTTCCAAATACTAAAGCACCAATCTTAAAAAAAACTTCAAACATACTTGATAATTCTTTAGAAAAAACAGTTGACAGAAAAAATAATAAAATTAATCCAGAAATAATTATAAAATCAACCCAATTTACTTCAGTTTTTGACTTCACAAAATTATTCGCTTTTTCAAGATCACTATTATTTCTTAACAATATTATTCCTAATAATGCAGAAATAAATAAAATTAAAAATATATTATTATAAAATATAGAAATTATAAAGGATATTAAAGCTATAGTAATTGTTCGAATATTGTTTGTAGCAGTTTTAGCTAAATCAAATACAGCATTTAATATTAGCGCAACAACTATAGCACCAAGGCCTTTAAATATAATACTTACAAATGTTAAGGTTTGATATTTAAAATAGACCCAAGATAATATTACCATAATAAAAAACGGAGGCAATATAAAGCCGATAAAACTTGCTATTGCACCTAGTAATCCTTTTAATTTATATCCAATATATATAGTGAGTGAAACAAATGTAGCTCCTGGTATCAATTGTGCTAATGCAAGACCTTCAAGAAATTCTCTTTCACTAAGCCAATTAGATTTTTTTACAATGTTCTTTTTCGCTTCCACCATCATAGCTGGTCCAAAAGCTGTAAAACCCATTTTAAAAAAAGATATGAATATTTGCCATAATGTTATGCTTTTACTATTTTTTATGAGATTTTCATTATTCATATTTATCATTCCCTTTCTTTTATTCTCGTTTTTGGTATGGTATTATCCATCTTTATTGGTTAATAGTTATATACTCAAACTTCGCACTTGTAAAAGTAGCTCTGTACCTTGATAATTCAATATTATTTAGCTATAAAAAGCATGAGACCTTCACTTTGGTATAATTAAATTATACCAAAAATAAACCAATTGGAGGCTCATGCTATAAATAGTTAGTGTGCATAATTGTATGAATTTCTATATTTTTTCTGGCAAGGTATTAAGCTCTAAGGGAACAGAATAATTATTTATGCACAAAATTTTAGCCATTCAATAATTCCAAAATCCTGTATCCTAATCTTTCTGCTGCTCCCACTGCTTCTACATCCAATTCTATATCGCCTTTTTCATAGCCAATTCCTGAAACTCCTCTATTTGCTACAATCATTTCATGTTTCAAAAAGAAAGCATTAATTGCTGTTATTGCACTTTCTGCTCCATATTTGCGTCCAACAACAATAGTCCCGCCTATTTTATTTCTTAGGTCACCCTTTATACACCATGTACGATCTATAAATGTCTTAAGCTGGGCCGATACATTATTGAAGTAAACTGGAGTACCTAAAACTATCCCATCACTTTCTAACATTTTTGGAATCAATTTTTCATTCATGTCATCTTTAACTGGACATATGCCCGTCTTTTGGCAAACCCAACATGAATTACAATATTTTATATTATAATCTGAAAGCCTAATAAGTTCTCCTCCTGTTATTTCTAACGAAATGTTTAAAAGATATTCTGTATTTCCATCCTTTCTCGGACTTCCTGAAATATATAAAATGTTCATTGGCAATCTCCTTTCAAACAACTATACTTTAGTTTAGATGTTATATTTTATCACTGCATCCATTACTTCTACGTTGAGATCTTTTGATATAACAGGGCACTTTGATATTAGCATAAAAAATATATTTTTATTTTCACTTAATCCTTCATAATTAGCTTGACCTTTTGAAATTACAATGTCATAATTTTTAATCCAACCTTTTACTTCTTTATCTTTTCTATTCGGTCCTGTATCTTTCATGCCATTTCCAATTTTATAAAAAGTTATATTTGGAAATTTATCTATCCCTACTTCATATACATCATCTATCATTGCATCATTAATTATTGGTCCACCTTTTATTACAAATGCAATTTCTTTAAAAGGTTTGTTCCTTATATTTATCATCTCTTCAATAAATATTTTGTCAAAAACTATTTCACCAGAATTGTCAGCAAAAAAAAGAAGATTGTCATATATTAATATTTTGTTAAGTAGTATATCAAAATCATCAATTGCTAATTTTTTATTTAACACATCATTTATAGTTTTATCTAAATCGAATTCAGATGATGGTCCAAAATCAATAATATTCCCTGCTATTGAAAGTTTTGCAGCAGTATAAAGTCGCTTTTCCATATTGTCAATTTTATTTAACTGACTCTTTAACGAAGGATATAATTTTAGCGCCATGTTATTACTTTCTTTTTTTATATCTTTGTACGGATCTAATATTCTGGTTTCTTCCCTAATTAAATTATAAATTTGATTTACTATCTCATCATGTGAAGTATCCCAGTTTTTATCATATAAAAACTTTATAACCTTTTTTAATATGATAATGCGTTTTTCTTCTTCCTGATCTTTTGTTGCAAATAATGTCTGCTTCAGAAAACACGGTATACATTCTAAATAAAGCTTCATTTTGATACCCTCTTTACTTGCATTCCATTAAAGTGATTCTAACGCTTTTATGCCAATTTCCAAATAGCTTCCACTAACTTTTTCAATCTCTCCTCTATCGCACAACTCCGCAATATGTTGATCAATAGGTATTCTTCCTAAAAACGGTATGTTCATTTCTTTTGCAATTTCTTCCGTTTTGCTTTCACCAAAAACATTTATTCGCTCACCGCATTTGGAACATACAATATAGCTCATATTTTCCACAATACCTAAAATTGGTATATTCATTGTTTTTGCCATATTAAATGATTTTTTAACTTAACTCTAACTTTTGCAGGTCTTATTACTTCTCCTGTTACATTAGGTACACTTAGACATCCTTCTACACCTATTTGTTCACCTTCTTCTAAAATGATTTCTGGATTTATTAGCTCAATAAGACCTTCCCCAACATCTACAACAACCAACCTTCTTAAAATCCCAATTTGGTTTGCAGCTAAGCCAACTCCATCTGCATTGTACATTGTTTCAGCCATGTCCTCTAAAATCATTAATATGTGTTCATCTATTTTTTCAACCTGTTTTGCTTTTTTATACAATATTGGATCTCCAATTTCCCTTATATATCTTAATGCCATAAAAAACCCCCATTATAATTGTATATTATTAAGAGCAGCTTGTACCATTATAGCACACTCTATTCTTTTCTTTTGCAATATGCAAGCAATCTCATTTGGTTTTGAAATATCTTTATTTGTAAAGTATGCGTTAGCGTGACATCCACCCGAGCAAAACAACTTAGCCCAACAATTTTTGCACTCTTCTTTAGCAAAAATATTGTTGTTCTTAAATTTATCTTTTAATTCTATATTTGTAATACCATCATCTATATTACCAATAACAAATTCTTCTTGCCCCACAAATTGATGGCATGGATAAATATTTCCTTCTGGCGATACAGCTAAATATTCATATCCAGCTCCACATGCAGTAATTCTTTTTAAAAGACACGGCCCATTGTACAAATTTAGATTGAAATGATAAAAGCGAAACGACTTTCCACTTTTTAATCTTTTTATATATAATTTTGCAAGATTTTCATATTCATCTAATATTTCTGGCAAATCACTTTCATCAAAATAAATTTCATCCCCTGTTCCAACAACAGGTTCAACAGATATTTCTTTAAATCCTAAATCAGCTAAATGAAATACGTCCTTTGAAAAATCTTTATTCTTTTTTGTAAATGTACCACGTATAAAATAACTTTTACCATTTCTTTCTTCAACAAGCTTTTTAGCTAAAGGAACTATTTTATCATAGCTTCCATTTCCAGATGCATAATGTCGAATTTCGTCATGTATTTCTTTTCTCCCATCAATACTTATTACTACATTATCCATATTTTTATTTAAAAATTTTATTTTTTCATCATCCAGCAATGTTCCATTAGTAGTAATTGTAAAATAAAATTTCTTGTTAAATTTATCTTCCAGAGAGCGACCATAATCTACAGTTGCTTTTACAACATCAAAATTCAAAAGCGGTTCTCCACCGAAAAAGTCGATCTCGATATTGCGCCTTCCTGAAGAATTTTTCACCAAGTAGTCAACCGCTTTAAACGCAACTTCTTTGCTCATTAATTTTCGGCCAGTATTGTAATCTCCTTTTTGAGCAAAGCAATACTCACATCTTAAGTTACAATCATGAGAAACATGTAAGCACAACGCTTTAACACTATCCTTAGCAGTAAAATGTGAAGCAGCTTCTTCAAGATTTATTAATGGAGCAAAAAGCAAACCTTCATTTTCTAATTCTTTTAATTCATTATACGCTTCTTTGATTTCATCTATTGAATACTTGCTTTTCAAATCATCAACTATTTCTTCGTATGAAGGAAGTTTACTTCTTCCTTTCAAGATACCATAGCCTATATCATCAAGCATATGTATAGCTCCACTGTTTTCATCAACAGCAAAATTATATCCATTTAATGAAAAAGTATGTACCAATTTAAGACCTTCTTCCTGTTTTTATTAACATATGTCTATATCTACATTTAATATATTATTTTTTTAATCATATGTCAATATAAAAAGGGTATGCATGTTCATACCCTTTTTATATTACGTACTGTACTTTTTTAATGCGTCCTTCTTGATCATACAATTTTATTATGAATTTATCGCCCTTTACTTTTATTTCACAAAAACACTCTCTGCAGAAAAATAAATTACCTCCAATTTTACCGACATTTTTACTTTTACAATTAGGACACCTCATTTTGATTACCTCTTTTTACAATGATTCTCTATTTTAAAAATGCAGCCTAACCTAATGTTAGGCTGCTTTATAGGGAGGTTATATTAATTATGTTATGTCCTTTGTAATCATTATTAATATCATAATGTGTTAGAAGCATCTGAATTTACTGTCGTGGTGCTTGTAGGAGTATTTTTTTTGCTTCCTTTTAAGTCATTAAGTATTTGTTGCTCTTGCGTCGATGTTATTTGATTCTTCTTAACTGCTTCATCAAGCACTTTTTTAAATCTTCCCATAAAACTAAATTTTTCGTGTACCACACCCATGTACTTCTTCAAATAACGTGTGACAAATTGTGGATAGCCATTTCCATCCCATTTATTGACTTTATCGGTAAAATTCTTAATAAGAGTATTAGCTTTGTCTTGTGTAATCTTGCCATTCTTTACTTTATTATTAACGATATTTGTAAAATCATCAATAAGCGTTTGCTTTTTTTGATCTAAAGTCATATTGTTAAAATCTTCTATCTTCTGCTCATCAGTATTTATTTTAGCCAAAATTTTGTTTTCCTCATCTTGACTAATCTTGCCTTGACTATACTTCTCTTCAATTTTTGTCTTAAGATTTTCTAAAGTTTGTATTGGGTCAAACTTTTTGTTAATCTTAACTGTTTGACTTGTTGAAGAACTTGAATTAACCTGTGAAGATGATGTCGATGTATCCGCAAAGGCTATTGATGTCAAAAGAACCGTGCCTATAACAGCAGTCGCTATGATTTTTTTGCTTTTCCCTGTCATAAAAAATCCTCCTTATTTTTTATTTTAAACTCATTATAGCCCAAAATTTTTAACAAACTGTTAAATAAATGTATATTTTTTGTTAATGTTTATTTCCATTGCCATTCTTTACTCGTATCGCAAAGCCTCAATCGGTTTAAGCCCTGCTGCTTTATTAGCAGGATATATCCCAAAGAATAAGCCTATTAAGAGGGAAAACGAGAATGATATTAATATCGTATTTACAGATGGTCTTACTGTCATGTTCATAAAGTGTCCCATCAGATATGATGCTATAAATCCAAAGACTACTCCTACTATCCCTCCTACTCCGCTTATGGTCAGGGATTCTATCATAAACTGCAGCAGTATGTCCCTTTTCTTAGCTCCTAATGCTTTTCTTATACCTATTTCTCTCGTCCTTTCTGTGACTGATACTAACATTATGTTCATTATGCCTATACCACCTACTATTAATGCTATACCTGCTATTCCACCTAACATCATGGACAGCGTGTTGCTGACGCTGTTTACTGTTGATAATAGGTCTGATTGGTTTAATATTCTATATGCGTTTGTGTCACCTTTGAATATGGTGTTTAGCATGTTTTCTACGTGGTACTGTGCTATGTTTACGTATTGTTCTGATGATGCGCTTAGGTATATCTGAGTTATTCCTCTGTTTCGCTGAAATACGAACATCGTCTTTATCGGGATGAATATTGAGTCATCATAGGAGTTTGATATTGATGATCCTCCTGATGCTAATACTCCTACTACTGTGAAGTTGTTTCCATCCAATTGTATTGTTTTGCCTAATGGGTCTGTGAATCCAAATAGGTCACTGGCTACGTTGCTGCCTATTACTGCTACTTTTTGCCTCATGTCATTGTCTATTGATAGTATGAACCTGCCTTCAGCAAGTTTTAAATTTCTCAGTGTCGCATAGTTTTCATTTACTCCGCTTATGTTTTCTTCGTATGATTGGTCACCGTACTTGGCATATGCATTGGCACTCATTATTGGGGATATTTGCGATATGTACGGTGAGTCTCCTATTGACATGGCTTGGCTGTAGGACAACGATGTGTCCATACCCCTGCCCATTATTGATACCATTATCAGGTTTGAACCCATGCTTTTTATTTGTGATGTTACTCCTTCTGTGGCTCCTTGTCCTAAACTTACCAGTCCTATTACTGACATTACGCCTATTACTATTCCAAGCATGGTTAGAAATGATCTAAGTTTGTTGTCTATTATGCTTTTTAAGGACATTTTTATTGCCTGCATCAATGCCATTCTACGCACTTCCTTTTATTCATATATTTTGCCGTCCATTATTTTTACAGTCCTTTTTGCTTGGTTTGCTACGTTTATGTCGTGGGTTATGAGTATTATGGTGTTGCCTCTTTCGTTTAATTCTTTTATTATCTTCATGACTTCTTTTCCACTTTGGGAGTCTAAATTTCCTGTCGGTTCGTCTGCCAGTATAAGATGCGGATTGTTAGCTAAAGCTCTTGCTATTGCTACTCTCTGCTGCTGTCCTCCTGATAGCTCTGTAGGTTTATGGTGTATTCTTTTTTCCAGACCTACCATGGTAAGGAGCTCTACTGCTCTATTGTACCTTTCTTTTGCAGGTATGCCTTTGTATATCATTGGAAGTTCTACATTTTCTAATGCTGTAAGTTTTTGAAGTAGATTGAAACTTTGGAATATAAATCCTATTTCACTGGATCTTAGTTCAGCCAGTTTGTTTTCATTTAACTTGCTTGTGTCGTTTCCGTTTAGGTAGTATTCTCCTTCTGTCATTACGTCTAAACACCCTATTATATTCATCAATGTGGATTTTCCTGAGCCTGATGGTCCTACTATTGACACAAATTCTCCTTCGTCTACGGTTAAGTTTATATTGTCCAAAGCTTTTACTTCGTTGTCTCCCATCTTGTATATCTTGGATAGGTTTCTCATGGTTATGACATTTTTGCTTAATTTGCCGTTATTCTCCATAGCTAATTTCTACCCCTATTCCCACCAGATTGTTGTCTCACTGTAAAACCGGCTCCTCCTGCTCCACCGCCAAAGCTTCTACTGCCAAAATTGCCGCCACCACCAAATCCGCCAAAACCACTGTAATTGCTACTGCCATTTGATGAAGTTGCTGCAGCACCAAATATCAATACTTTATCGCCTTCGTTTAATCCACTTACTATCTCTATATATTTATCGTTGTAAAGACCTGTTTGAACTTGTCTTATATTTCTTCTTCTGCTACTATTATTCGAATTATTTTCATTATATAATATCACGTATTTGTTATTTCCATTAGTCTGAACTGCTTCAATTGGCAATAGAAGCGCATTGTCCTTCTCTGCCACGATTATCGAAGCATTCATTGTTTGTCCTAACTTCAACTTATCTGTATACGGCAATGATACAGTCACATCATAAGAAGCCACATTATTTTGTATAGTTGGAATAGACGATATTTCCGTAACCGTTCCATCAAAAGTTTCTCCAGGTAAATCGTCTGTTGTCAAAGTAACTTTTTGCCCAACTTTAATCTTGCTAATATCGGTTTCGTCTATAGGTACATCTACAGAATAATTACTGTCATTGATTATCACGGCCGTTTCCGCTTGGCTTGTCAGCGATGATAAACTGCTTACAGCAACATTGCCACTGCTGTTGGAGCTACTACTGTTGTTATTGCTTGAACTTGTGCTGCTACTTGCAGATGCACTGTAAGAATTTGAACCAAGCTCATCTCCTTCATTTATATTTTGTGAAATGATGACACCATCAATAGGTGCATATATGCTTAAATTATTTAGCTGACTCTGCAGATTACTGTAATTGTTTTGAGCCTGCTGCAGATTCAACTGATCTCTTTTTATTGCCGTATCATCTACATTAGTTGTCAATGTTGCTAATATCGTACCAGCATTTATTTTTTGTCCTTGCTTTACATTGACGCTTGCTACAGTTCCTTGTATTTGTGATGAAACTATATTAGTTGTTTTGACGCTAAGTGTGCCATCTTGAATCGCTCTTTCATCACCAGCACTTGTATGTACTGTAACTTGCACTTTACTTCCATCTGTCAATGCACCTGGGTTTGGCAATGTTACTGTTACATAGTAATACGGTGCACCATTGACAGGTATGGCTTGCGTTGAAACATCTGTCACAGTACCAGTTACTGTTGCAAAAGAGTCATATAAATATATATCTGCGCTTTGTCCAACCTTTATGTCGTTTATCTGGGAACCATTAAAGGGCACTCTCACAGTCGCATTGGAATAATCAGCAATTGTAGCTATAGTTGTTCCGGGATTGACGTTTTGCCCTGTTGAAACATTTACACTATCAACAATTCCTGAATATGGCGATACAATATTCTGATTTGACACAGTATTATTATATGTTTTAGTATCATTATCAAGCTGCTGTTGAGCAAGCTGTACACTTATAAGAGCATTTTGTACCTGCTGATTTAAATTGTCGTCTTCTATTTGATAAAGTAACTCACCAGCTTTTACCTTATCGCCAACTTTGTGATAAACTTTTGCCACTGTACCATTGCCTTTTAACGTTATCACCCTTTTATCAACATCAAGATTTCCTGAACCGTCTATATGCATAACTATATTTCCTCTTGTTACTGTGGCGTATGGAGCTCCTGATGTTTTCTGAGTGTTTTTTACCTTTGCAAAATAATAAGCTGTGCTGCCAACAATAAGGACTAAAGCAACAATGATGGCAATGTATTTCTTTTTCATCCTATCCTTCCTTTCCGGTAAAAAATATTAATCAGTACTTAACTATTAATTATACACGTTAGTTTTAAAAAATTGTTGAATAATTTGTTAACTTTTTGTAAGAAAATAATATTAAAAAGCAAAATGCAGCCCACAAAAATTTGGGCTGCTATTATTAATAAGGGAGGTCAAGGAGAGGCTTTAACTTTCGAATATAATTATATAGTCTATTTGTGAAAAAATTATGAACAATGTGTAAAAATTTATTTAAAATAATTTATTCAAAAGTTAATTTTATTTTTTCTCATGCCAATATTTATCAACAATCCTATTGACATCATGTTAACAATCAGCGAAGTTCCTCCATAGCTAACAAATGGTAAAGGTATCCCTGCTATCGGCATTATGCCTAATGCCATCCCAATATTTTCAAAGACATGAAACGCAAACATTGATAGTATTCCAATCGAAATTAGTCTTCCAAACTTATCCTTAGCATTGTATGCGATCTTCCAAGCTCTATATAGCAACAAGCTATATAGTAAAATCAAAGTTGCTGAACCAATAAATCCTAATTCTTCGCTTAACGCTGAAAAAATAAAATCTGTTTGTGACTCTGGTAAAAAAAACAATTGTGTCTCTGTTCCATGAAATAATCCCTCACCCCAAAACATACCTGATCCAACAGATATAATCGACTGTATAACATGATATCCAGCACCTAAAGGATCAAGGTTTGGATTTATAAATGATAAAAGCCTTTTCCGCTGATATGGTTTTAATAGCTTATACACTATTGGCATAACTGCTATACTAGAGCCAATTAATTCTGAAAACACTCTTAACCTTATTCCTGATATAAAAATCATACCTATAAAAATCACAATAAATACCAGCGCCGATCCAAGGCTATGTTGCAATATAACAATGATTGAAGGTATAATTACCAAAATAAGCGGATAAATCAATTCTTTAAAATTTGTAATTTCATCTTTATCTTTTAAATAACTGGCCAACGTAATTATTAAAAAAACTTTTGATATTTCGACAGGTTCTAAAGATATTGGACCAATTACAATCCACGTCTTAGCACCATTGATCTCTTTGCCTATCAAAAAAACAGAAACTAATAATAAAATGTTTAATATATAAAGCTGTAAAGAATAATTCGATAATAAGTTGTAGTCAAAAAGTGTGATTACCAAAAGAGCAATAACACCTATTACTATTGAAACTGACTGGGTTATGGTCTGTTTTAAAGAGCCTGTTGCCGCAACATGAGATGCGCTTGTAATTACAATTACTCCTATAATCGATATTAGAATAGCTAATGTAAATAAAACAAAATCAAAATTTTTTATAAGTTTTCTATCAAGCATGATAAATCTCCTCAGTTACCTAAAACATTTGTTTTTTTACAATCAGTATTTCATTTCAAGTATAACAACGGATTAACTGGAATACCATTAACGTAAACACCAAAATGACAATGAGGACCCGTAGCCCATCCTGTATGCCCGGAATACGCAATAATCTCTCCTTTTGACACTCGTTGACCAACGACAACAAGCAATTTTTCATTATGGGCATAAAGTGTAGATATTCCATTTCCATTATTAATTATTACTACATTGCCATAACCTTCCATTAAACCTGAATAACTGACAATTCCGTCTGCAGCAGCACGAATTGGTGTTCCATCAGGAACTCCAATATCTATTCCTGGATGAAAATCATTTGGCTTCCCAGTATATGGATTTATACCTCTATAGCCAAATGGAGAAGTTATTGGACCGATACAAGGCCAAGCTAACTTACCATTTGAATTTGCATTTATTTTTCCATCTAAAGATTTTTCCTGCTCACTTCTTATTATATTCTCTATTTGTTGTGATTCTCTCTCAAGTTCTTTTTCCCGCTCTTGTATATATTGGCTTTGCTTATCCAAACTTCTCATTATTCCCTCTCGAGATACTAATGCATACTGTAAATCTCTATTTCTATCTTGCAAAAAATTTTCCTGTTTTTTTATTGTTTGCTGTAAAGAAACCATCTGATTTTCTTTCTGTTTAATTACTAAAGTTTGTTTATGATAGTCAATAAGCAAATTATTATCAAAACTTAGAAGGCTTTTTATCAATTCTAATCTGTTCAAAAAATCATCTATATTTTTCGAATTAAACAATATATCTAAATAACCTACTTGTCCACATGTATAAATTGCATGTACTTGTTCTTTCAATAACTCTTTTTGCTTATTTTCGGTATCTTTTGCATTATTAAGTTCTGCTTGTATAGAATTTAATTTTAAATTCAAATCATAAAGACTTAATTCTGTGCTGTTTAATTGTTTTTGAGTATCACTAATTTTTTTATCTAAATCTTGTAATTCATTTGAAACTTCCTTTTTTTGACCGTTTATTTGAGATTGTTCTGTTTTATACTCATTCAAAGATTTTTGAATATTGTTTAATTGACTTTGCTGATCAGCCATAGGAAATGTAACAATCTGCATCACTTCTACTATAATTAATAAAAATACAATCTTCCTAAGCGACAAATTACTTCTCCTCCATAAAAACTTTAATTTAATCATAACCATAAAAGTATCATTTCTTAGTGTAATGTTTTAATATTTAATTCTGTATATTTTGACATTATTTATATTTATTCTACATTTTCGCTTAAATTCCTTCTTTTCTGACAAAAAGAAAAGTACATAATCTGCTTTTCAAAGTTTTTATGTATAACTATGGCTTAATAAGTATTAGATCACTTATTAAGCCATAGTTTAATGGTATATGCTTTTGCTAAAATTTGTACAAATTCCAAGGAATCTTATCGATAAATCTTCCTTTGTATATTGAGTCAGAGCCCATGAATATATAGCGCAAGTCCTGTTTTTGTGGGATATTCAATTTTATCCACAATATATTTTTGTCTATTATTGGTCTTGATGCTATAGACTTAAGAAGTGAATTATTGGCTTTTCTGTACTGATAAAGCTTGTCATTTACTAATCCTAAATCGATCCTCTTTATGCTGTTATTGTAAAACAACCTCATTTCGATGTTGTATTTTACATCTTTTGATATAGGTGATAGTGTTTGAACACCTATATACAAGTGGTTGTCGTAGTAGAAGGAAGCAAGCTTTGTAAGATCAGCGCTTTTATAGATTTCTTGTTCGAGAATTCCACCTGCTGGTATGCTTAAAAGCGAGAAAGGCATGTTTTTGTCGTATAAGTTTGGCTTCGTTTCAACTTCTGGAATCGTAATGACAGGCTTTGTTCCGAAAAGCTCATTTTTCCTTACAAATGCCATTAAAAATGGCTCCATCACTTTTATCTGGGATGTATACTGCTTAATGGCTTCTTCCTTTTTAGCTTCTTCTTGCTTCGAAAGAGGAATACTTTGCCATACAGTGTTGCTGTCTTTCATGTCTGTTGGTGGTAAAAGAGAGTCATTTGGCATCAATAACCATGGAACAGGCCATTGTGGATGGTGAACTAAAAACATGTGCTCTCTTACGTTTAGATTAAGTGCGATTATTGCGTATCTTGTGAAGTTGCTTACAGCCCAGTGATCGGGATGTACGTCATCTGCTAAAGGATAGTAAATATCTGTAGGCTTAAATGACTTTATAATGTCTTGCAGCTCATTTTCTAAATTTTCACCTGTATATGCAACACCAGGTTTGTACACATCTTTATATGGAGAATATGCTACATTTGTTCCACCGCTAATCCTGGGCTTTCCGTTATCCCAAAAATCGCTCCACAAAAATCTTGTACTGCCATCAGCAAAACCTAAAAATATTACATCATCTTTTGGAAGGCCAAGTACAGACATTGCAGCTAAACTTTCACTGTGCCTTTGAAGTCCAAGTTTATAATAGTCTGCTGGTGTTGGATTGATGTCACCTGTAAAGACTTGAGCAGCTTTTTTGTAACTTTCACCATCTGTTACAATTACTACTTTTATAGGTCTTTTCAATTCGATAGCTTTTTGTATGACACCTGCCATTCCCAACGATTCATCATCAGGGTGTGGTACGACAACAAGTATTCTTTGTCCCGGATCGTCGTTATTGGGAACAGGCTTTTTTTCTGTGAGATTGGCAAAAGTAGTTTTTAAATTCATGACGGATGCGATAATAATGGCACTGATTAGCGTAAAAGTTATAAATATATACTTCCATTTGAATAGTTTCTTGTTCAATTTTAATTCCCCCTCGTATTTGTGTCATAATTGTGGCAAATTTATAATAAAATATTATCATGAATATATGTACAAATTGTTAATAAGATGTAAACAAATTATAAAAATTCATGATTTCAATACAATAAATTGTTTTTGATTTAGAAGGTGAATAAATTGCTTAATATAATGAGAAATTTTGCAAATTTAATAATGACTGTAATTTTCTACATAATCATTATAACTACTATATTATTTATTGCATTTGTAATATTAAAAGTTTCTTCAAATAATAGAAATAATTCCAACACTACGAATGCTGGAGAAATATATGGAAAAATTATAAAAATAAGTTCTAAAGTTGAAAATAATAATTCTCAATATTGTAATGTGGATATAGAACTTTTATCAGGAAAATACAAAGGTAAAATAATAACAGTTCCTAACCTTGTTGCGGGATTTACAAGCACTTCACAATACAATAATCAGGAGTATGCAAAAATTGGAGATGAAGTTATTGTATATTTAAATCTTGATTCTAATGGAAACATAAAAAGTGCATATATTTATGAAATTGTGAGAGATAAATATTTATTCAAGTTGTCTTTGGTTTTTATAATTTTGTTAATTCTTTTAGGTGGCATAAAAGGTTTAAAGTCAATCATTACATTATTTTTAACTGGATATACAATAATTAAAATTCTCATACCTTTAATACTATATGGTTACAATTCAATTATAGTAACTTCTATAATTTGTATTATACTGGTAATAATAAATTTACTTGTAATAAGTGGATATAACAGAAAAACATTATCTGCTATTATTGGTACTTCAAGTGGAGTGTTAGTAGCCGGTGCAATAGTTATTTTTCTAAATTCCATGATAAGAGTTAATGGCTTTACAGATGAAGAGATACAATCAATGATTAATATAACTCAAAACAACAACATTAATCTAACAGGAATTTATTTTGCAAGTGTTATTATGGGTGCTTTGGGTGCAGTAATGGATGTAAGTATGTCAATAGCTTCAGCTATATTTGAAATAAAAGAGGCAAGACATAAAATAACTGCAATAGAATTAATAAAATCTGGTTTAAATGTAGGAAAAGACATAATGGGAACTATGGCTAACACTTTAATCCTTGCTTATGTTGGTGGCTCAATGTATATAATAATTATGATTATGCCATACATAAATTCAATTTCAACTGTTCTTAACCAAGATATTATTGCAGCAGAAATATTAAAAACATTAGCTGGAAGCATAGGATTAATGATTGCTATTCCTATTACAATTCTTGCATCAACATTCTTAATTTTATAATAGTAGCTATTGAAGAGTATTCAAGTAACTGCTATCATAAAAAGTTACTTGCAAAAAACAGGTTTAAAAAAAACTAAAAGCTATCCTAAAAAGGATAGCTCTTTACCCTCATTCGGATCGATTTAGCAGCATTAACCATATTGATAAGGCTCAATTTTGCTTCTTCATCTTCTCTTGTTTTTAAACCACAATCCGGGTTTATCCATAATTTGTTTATATCCAATTTTCTAATCATAATTTCAATCAATTCTTCCAGCTCTCTTTGCGATGGAACTCGTGGTGAATGAATATCATATATCCCTGGTCCTACCTCTGGTTTAAAATTATTTTCCTTAAATAAGTCTAATATTGAAAAATCTGAACGTGCCGCCTCAATAGAAATCACATCTACATCCATAGATTCAATTTCTTTTATAATATCTGAAAACTCACTATAACACATGTGTGTGTGAATTTGAGTTTCAGTTTTTACTTTTGCATGAGTTAAACGAAATGCACGAATAGCCCAAAATAAATAGTCGTTCCACTCCTTTTTTCTCAAAGGTAATTTCTCTCTTAAAGCTGCTTCATCAATTTGTATAATTCTAATTCCTGCCGCTTCTAAGTCTAACACCTCATCTCTAATAGCTAAAGCAATTTGATATGCTATTTCTCTTAATTCTAAATCTTCTCTCGGAAATGACCAATTTAAAATAGTAATTGGCCCAGTTAAAATTCCTTTTACAATTTTATCAGTTTGTTTTTGAGCAAACTTAATCCATTTGACTGTCATCGGTTCCTTTCGTTTTACATCTCCAAATATTATTGGAGGTTTTACACATCTTGTTCCATATGATTGTACCCACCCATTTTGTGTAAACAAAAATCCTTCTAATAATTGTCCGAAATACTCAACCATGTCGTTTCGTTCATATTCTCCATGAACAAGCACGTCAAGCCCTATTTTTTCTTGAAAATCAATTATTTCTTTTATTTTTTTCTGCAATTGTTGCTCATATTCAGTCTCCGTTATTTCTCCTTTCCTCCATAGCTGACGAATTCTTCTCACCTCAGATGTTTGAGGAAAAGAACCTATAGTAGTCGTTGGCAAAATAGGAAGCTTAAATTTTTCCTTTTGGACTAAAATGCGATTTTCAAATTTATCTTTTCGAATAAAATCTTCTTCATTTAAATTTTTAACATTTGAACGAATCTCAGCATCAAAACTTAATGAATCTGTTATTTTCCTCTTCAAAACCTGTTGATTAAATATATAAAGGTCATTCTTCTCAAAGTCATAATCAATACATAAACTCTTTAAATCCTTAAGTTCTTCCAGTTTTTCTTCTGCAAATGCCAAAAATTCTTTTATATTTTCTTCAATACTTTCTTCATTAAGAAGCGTATACGGAACATGCAGAAGTGAACAAGATGTACTGAGCCATATATTTTCCGGCATAACAAATTGTTCTAATATTCTTATCAATTCCATGCTTTTTTTATAATCATTTCGCCATATATTTTTCCCATTTACAATACCTGCTGATAAAATTTTATTGGAGGGGAAACCAGATCTTTTTATTAAATCAACATTTTTTATTCCTTCTACTAAATCTAAACCTAATCCATCAAAATCCAATTCTATCAACGTTTCATAAATATCTCTTACATCTCCAAAATACGTCTGAATTAATATTTTTGTATTTCTTTTTTTGGCCAATAACTTCTTGTAAGCTATTTTAAATAAATTAATGTCTTCTTGCGTTAAATCTGTTACCAATATAGGTTCATCTATTTGAATCCATTCAGTTCCTAATTCCTCAAATTTTTTTAAAATTTCTATATATGTATTTGTTAATTCAAATAAAATTTCTTCAAAAGTTCTCTTAGTGTTAAATCTTGCTAACTTTAAAAATGTAAACATACCTATTATAATAGGTCTTGTATTTATTCCCAATTCCTTTGCTTCTCTATATAAATCAAAAGGTTTTGTATCATTTAAAAAAAATTCAGTATCATCGTCTATTTCAGGAACTATATAATGATAATTTGTATTAAACCATTTTTTCATAGGTAAAGCTTTTACATCTTCTTCAATATCTTGATATCCTCTAGCCATAGCAAAATATGTATCAATAGGTAAAAGATCTAACTGCTTATACCTTTTAGGAATAACATTTAAAAGAAATGCCATATCCAACATGTTATCATAAAATGAAAAATCATTAGATGGAATATAGTCTATACCTTTTTCTTTTTGTACCAACCAATATTTTTTTCTCAATTGCTTAGATTCTGCAAAAAGTTTACTTAAACCAATTTCGCCTTTAAAATACTTTTCTACCACTTTCTTCAATTCGCGGTTTACTCCAATGCGTGGATAACCTACTATTGTTGTTTTCATTATTTTTCCTCCTTATCTTCATTCCCAAAGATTTGGTTTTATTTACACATAAGGCAGGTCTCCTGACTTATCTTCATCCTACTTGTTTCCCTTCCTATCATTTAGATAGTGGTATACGAAACGTTCGTCCAAAATACAGTAGTGGGTGCTGTTCAAGATTCTCACTTGATTCCCTATTATCTTCTTTTTTAAAGAAGCACCTTATATGCGAATTATCTCTTTCCATATCCTTATTGAAGATATGAATGACAACTATTTTAAAAACATTTATGTTTATTTTACTATTATGAAAATAATATGTCAAGAACGAATTTTCAAAATACAAAAACAGAAGATAAGTTATTTAATTGAACTAACTTATTTCTCTTTTTCTAACTCATTCTTTCAAAAAAATAGTGAAGTTTTATTTCTACATTTCATTGCTATTTCACACGATTTTTGACCTAAAAAAATTTTATTTAAGTCACAAATAGCAAAACTTTTTGATAAGCTTCACGTAACATAATTCTCAAATGAAGAATATAATATAAAGACATATTAAAATAGGGGGTTTTACTATGCATGTTATATCAAGTTTATTATTCTCAATATCAGCAAATATCGATAACTTTACTGTAGCCATAGCATATGGGATTAAAAAAATAAGAATTGGGATATTAAGTAATATTCTAATCGCTTTAGTATCTGGTATTGGTACATTTCTATCAATGTCTATAGGATTACTTATAAATAGATTTTTACCCACAAACATATCAAATATTGTTGGCAGTCTTATACTTATTATGTTAGGACTATGGTTTATTTTAGACTATTACAAGAAACGAAAAACAGATACTTTTAACTTTAAAAATAATTACGAAATCCTGATTAATTCAAAAATCACAGACATGGATAATTCAAAATATATAGATATGAAAGAATCTATTATCCTTGCTTTTGGTTTAACAATAAACAATTTAGGTTTGGGAATTGGAGCAAGCATTACAGGACTTAACATATATTTTACTACATTATTAACAATTATTTTCAGTTTATTATCCATTCTTTTAGGTTTTATGCTTGGCAATACTTACTTAGCCAAAATATTTGGCAATTATGCACCATTGGTCTCTGGAATTTTAATTGTCTTTTTAGGTATATACGAAATTTTTATTTAAATCGTTAAATTTTTATGATATGTAAAAAATCTCCCACCTATAAAAGATGGGCTATTTATTAAACATCTATCGAATATTTCTAAAAATTGATTTTTAGAGTAATTTGGTTTATGCTATAAGAGTAATCTTTTGTTTAGTATATCGGAGTGATAAATGATGACATTAATTAAGTCAAAAAAATCAGCTATCTTACTTTTTCTTATATTAGTAATAATAGGATTTACTTTTTTTTATGGCAAAAGCCTATTTTTCAAACATAATTCTGCAAACAATGTCAAATCTGTTAAAATTGTATCTAAGATAAAAGCTAAAAAAGCAAGCAAAAGTTATAATGAGCCTATAACAACTGCTGTTACTTCTACAGAGTATCCGATTAAAAGTAGTACAAGTAAAATTACATCTATAATATCATCAAACGCAATATCTGATAATGAAATATTATCGCTGGTAGACAGAAGCAACAGAAATGAACTATTTGAAAGCCCAATGCCTCTTAATACCCCTATATTCAGCAGTAACAAAAAAGCCAACAAATTACTGGCACTTACATTTGATGATGGACCTTCAAAAGAGTTTACTAAAAAATATGTAGATGTTTTAAAAAGCTTAAATGTTAAATCCACTTTTTTTATTGTAGGGAAAATGGCCGAAAAAAATCCTAATTTGCTTACGTATATTGCAGAAAATGGCAATGAAATAGGTATTCATTCATACAGTCACAAATATATGCCTTTAATGACACCTGAGCAGATGATTGACGAGCTTTATAAGACGCAGGCAATTGTCGTCAACACAACGGGAGTAAAACCCGATTTATTTAGGCCTCCATATGGAGCATTCAATAATACTCTCGTGAAAATATCAAATGCATTGGGACTTCATGTTGTGCTTTGGACTGTTGATCCAGATGATTGGAAAAGGCCCGGAATACCAAATATAATTAATACAATTGTATCAAAATCATCTTCTGGCTCAGTCATTCTTATGCATGAGGGTAATTCAGAAACATTAGCAGCATTGCCACAGATAATTGTAAAACTCAGATCTAAAGGATATTCTTTTGTGACAGTATCTGAACTTATGAAAGCTTATCAATAGTCAATAGTATTAGCTACTTCATGTTCCGCCTCATTCTGGACACCACATAGTGGTTCACACTGTCAAGCCCACAGCGGACTTTCACCGCCAAGTTATCGCACATGCCGGTCGCACATTAAAAAGAGAAAGCAGGTTAACCAATTAAACCAACTTTCTCTTCTGTTTCTATCTTACCCAACACACACGCAGTTTCGTCCATTATTTTTCGCTTCATAAAGCATATTATCTAATCTTAATAGAACTGTATCAATATTATCATTTTCTTTAAAGTCAGTCGCTCCAAAGCTTGCTGTAACATTACCAACACCATCAAATTTTGCAGTGCTGATCTTAAACCTCAGTTCTTCTGCTATATCTGAAGCATTATTTAAAGAAGTCTCAGGTAAAAAGATAATAAATTCTTCCCCACCCCATCTGGCAAAACAATCAGTTTTGCGTATTCTTTCTTTTACAATTTCAACAACTCTTTTTAGTACCATATCACCTGCTGCATGCCCAAAATAATCATTGACATTTTTAAAATGATCCAAGTCAAACATGATAAGCGAAAAAGGCTTTTTATTCCTTTTCGTCATTTCTACTTCTTTTTCAAGTATATCCATAAAGAAACGTCTATTGTATATACCTGTAAGGGGATCAGTGACTGATCTTAAATAAAGCAATTCTTCAAATTTTTTTCGCTCGCTAATATCGCGTATTATTCCTATTGCATGCCATGATCCATTAATTTTAACAACAGAAAGCGAAAGCTCAACATCTATCTCATGACCTTTTTTATGTACAGTTTTCATTTCAACTGTTTTCCCAACGATGCTTCCTTCACCGCTATGGCGAAATTTTTCAATCGCCTTTTTGTAGGAACTATACAACTGTTCATCTAATATCATAAATGTATGCAACTCTTTACCTAATATTTCATCTTTTGAATAGCCGAGTATTCTTTCTGCCGCCGGATTCCAAAAAGTAACCTTGCCATACCCATCAATCATTATAATAGCATCACCGGCATAAGCAGTTATAGTATTTAAAATTTCATTTTTCTCCATAAGATCATTTTCAATTTTCCTTTGCTCCGTCAAGTCAGCTACAAATGCCACAAAGACTTTTTCGCCATCATACTCCATAAGCTCTATATGAATTCCCACTGGGTATAATGAACCATCTTTTCTTCGATGCATTGTTTCAATATTTAATTGCATCTGCTTACCATTTAAAAGTGGCTTTAAAAACTCTTTAAAGCTTTGCAGCGTAAATTCTATCTTGATATCAAGAGGAGTCATTTTTTTAAGTTCTTCCTCTGAATAACCCAAATTCTTCCTTGCTCCACGATTTACGAAAATAAATTTTAAAGTCTCAGCATCAAATATATAAATTTCATTTAGAGAATCTTCAAAAAGCTTTCTGTAAAATTCAAGTTTTCTTTTGATTTCCCATTCTTCAGTGATATCAAATACTATTAAATGAATTAATTTCTTATCTTGATAATCTATAATTGTTGAATACACATTTACTATTTTTTCACTTCCATTAACTCCATTTTGTATGCATACACATGGGTTGCACCCTCTTTTAAGCATCTCCCAGCAGCTTTCATATCCATCTACACCAAAAAAATCTGCAACTTCCCTAATATCCATGTTTTGCACAATATCTTTAGGATATCTGCAAAATTCACAAGCAGCTTTATTCGCATAAACTATATGTCCTGATTCAGCATCAACCAATATCATAGCTACATCATGGTTTTCAAACATACTATGAAACATTTCTTCTCTGCTTTTTATCTCATGCCTGGCCTCATACAAGTTAAAAGCCATCTCAATTTGAGAAATAATGACACTTTCATCGACACCTTTTAAAATGTAACCATACGCCGAAACAGATTTTATTTTTTCCATTATTTCTCTATTGGCATTAGCAGTCAAAAATATAATTGGAATGTCTTTATGCTTACCAATTATTTTTGCAGCGTCTATGCCATCAAGCTTTCCGCTAAGCTCAATATCCATCAAAATCAAATCTGGACTTTTTTCATTGCTTATTATTTTTTCAATAGCCTTTTCCCCAGAAAATACTATTTCAGTCTTGTATCCATATCTTTCTAAAATATCTGCCGCTATTTGTGCGTTAAGTTTACTGTCCTCTACAATTAGGATCTCCTTTTGGAAAATAGTATCCATCATCAAGTACCCCCAACCATCTAGTCTATAAATATATCATTTAATGAAAATTTTCCTTAATGATATTATACACTATTTAACCAAAAGCACAATAATTTGACATAAGACGACTTTATAATTTCACACTTTAGCCTTCATTAAAAATTTTATATGCTTTCAAAAATTTGTGAGACATCTCTTTATCACCTAAGCCATCATATATCTTATAGTACAAAAGGTAAAATCTCGGATCGTCTGGATTAACCTTAGATTTTTTAAGCATATCCAGTGCTTCAATGAAATTATCATCATCAATTAATTTTTCTATTTCGTTTATTAAATTATTTGTATCATTTTCTTTTGTTTTTTCATGTTCAGCAATCATTTTTTCTAAAACAGATTTAACTCTTTTTACAGTAAATGGTTTTTGTATATATTCTACAGCACCTAATTTTGTACACTCGATCGCATTTTTTATCGTAGCAAATGCCGTTATTATTATTACAGGCGTTGTTATCCCACAAGACCTTATCTTTCTTAAAACTTCGGTGCCACTTAAAAGCGGCATTTTAATATCTATAAACGCAAGCTCTACATCTCCATTTTTCAATATTTCAAGCGCTTCTTCACCATCTTTAGCCGTTATAACATTATATCCTTCGGATTCAAGGCAAGTAGTAAGAAGCATTCTAATATTCTTAGTATCATCTGCAACTAAAACTTTCTTCATAAAATTTACCCTCTTTCATCGCATATAGGAAGTGTAAACATGAAATTGCTTCCTATGTCTATATCGCTTTCACACCATACTTTTCCACCGTGAGCCTCTACAATCTCTTTTACGACAGCAAGTCCCAATCCTGTACCTTTAATCTCAAATTCATCGTCATTTTGTACGTGAAAAAACTTGTCAAAAATTTTATCTTTGTATTCTTTCGGTATACCTGCACCAGTATCTTTAACAGAAATCTGCATGAAGTCGCCATCAACCGACGCACTAATTGTAATATCATCACCTGCATCAGTGTACTTCAAGGCATTAGTTATAAGATTGTTTAAGACCCACGTTATTTTCTCTGGATCGGCATATACACCTGGCATATCTTCGTCAATTGTATTAGTAAGATTTACGCCTTTTTCATTTGCAATATTATATAATGGCTTTACAGTATTTTGAGCTATTCCAAATATAGAACAACATTTAAAGTTGTACATCTCTTTTCCAGATTCAATCTTAGTAAGTTCGATTAGTTCATTAACCAATTCAGTAAGCTTTTCACTTTCTTCTTCGATTGCCACAAGTGTGCTTCTTTGTTTATCATTAATAACACCTATTTTTTCTTCTAAAATCATACTTGTACCCATCATTATGGATGTCAATGGTGTTTTAAACTCATGTGAAATTATCGATATGAAATCGTCTTTTGCTTGGTCCAACTCCTTAAACTCAGTAATGTTGTGAAAAACCAACAGTATATCTGATATTTCAGATTTATAATTTTTTATTGGGGTGATTGTAACATCATAATATTTATCACCGTATTTAACCTGCTCAACCTTGTTAATATTAAATTTTGAATCAACAATTGCATTTATTTGCTCAAAAAGCTTCTCATCTTTAACAGACAGAAGAAAATGCTTATCAATCGCATTTTTTTCTTCGATTCCAAATAACTCTTCCGCCGCACCATTTAATAATATTATTTTATAATCTGAATTAAGCACTAACAAAGGGTCATTTATACTTTTTACTATAGACAATGTCTTGTTGCGCTCATCAATTATCTTGCCTAATTGACTTTCTTCATATTGCTTAAGTCTTCTTATCATGTTATTAAATTCTACTGCTAATTTACCCAATTCATCATCCGTCTTAATTGATATAACTTGATCAAGTTCCCCTTCTTTTACTTCCCTTATAGATTTTATCAAATATTCCATTGGCTTTAAAAATCTATTGGTAAATATTAAAGAGATTATGAATCCGAAAATAGCTGCTAAAAGTGTAACTAACAAAATTGTGTACATTGAATTTTTTGCATCCAACGTCGCATTAGTCTTTTTCTTAAACATAGCATCTTCGTTTAATTTGGCAAGGGAATTTAAGAGATCTTTTATATGTTCATAGTTAGGCTTTATCTTCATATTATAATAGTTCAACATGCCAACTTTATCATCTGGTGGCATCCCTTGCAAATATGAAACGCTTGTCGTAAAATTCACATACGCACTTTTTATCTCATCAACATAATTGCCTTCATTTTTTTCTGTTATATTGTTTGCTTCTACATTATACCAATTGTAAAACACCGAATTGTCTTGATTAAATTGCTTTATGGCGGTTTGCTTGTCCTCATATATAAATGTCAGTATCGCATTGTTTTGATTTTCTAATTCCTCATTCATCAAATTAACAGCTTTTATGCTTTTATAGTTATCAATCATTAAACCATCTATAGTTTTGCTCAAATAATACATATTGATGCCAGATATCATTCCGACTACCAATACCAGTACGACAAGCACCAAATACACAATTGATATCTTGCCTTTTAACGTCTTAATCATTAAATACACCTACCTAAATATATTTCACCATTTAATAGTAAAGTATAATTTTCAGAAAATATAAAGTCAATAAAGGATTCTTAAGAAAAAACGTGAAAAAATGTGATAATTATGCGTATTAGTGAGATAATTTAATATAAAGGGATTTGATAATATGGATAATTTTTTAATGAAAATTTAATGAAACTTTTGTTTTATTTTCCCGTGTATTATAATTTACTCATGCCTAAAAGCATTGATTATTTTATTTTTTAAGGAGGAGTTTGCAGTGAATATTGAATTTACTTTAGGTGGCATAATATCACTTGTAATACTTTTTTATTTGGTTTACATGCTATTAAAAGCTGATGAATTATGATAAGTGTCAGGGAGGATTAGTATGATATATGATATTTTACAAATGGTAATATTTATATGTCTTTTAGTGATAATTACAATTCCACTTGGTTCGTATATAGCAAAGGTGTTTACGAATCAGCATACATTTTTTGATTTTGTAGCAAAACCAATCGAAAAATTTGTCTACAAAATTACAGGTATAGATGAAAGCCACGAAATGAATTGGAAAGAGTATGCTTTGTCATTACTTACATTTAATCTCTTAGGCATAATCTTTCTCTTTATTATACTTGTATCACAAGGCAAATTGCCATTAAATCCACAAAAATTACCTGGAGTTTCATCATGGCATCTTGCTTTAAATACAGCAGTAAGCTTTGTGACAAACACAAACTGGCAAGCATATAGTGGTGAAACAACCGTAAGTTACTTAACTCAAATGTTAGGGTTTACAGTTCAGAACTTTTTATCTGCTGCTACTGGACTTTCTGTCGCGATTGCTTTAATTAGAGGCATAATGCGACATTCCACGAAAGATATAGGCAATTTTTGGGTGGATATCACAAAATCAATAATATGGATTTTTTTGCCTCTTTCATTAATTCTTTCTTTAATCCTTACACAACAGGGAGTAATACAAAACTTTAGTAGCTATATTAAAGTACATACATTAGAAGGTCTAAAGCAAGTCATAGCAATGGGTCCTGTGGCTTCTCAGGAAGCAATTAAAATGTTGGGAACAAACGGCGGAGGCTTTTTTGGAGCAAATTCTGCACATCCTTTTGAAAACCCAACGCCACTTACAAACATGTTAGAAATGCTTGCAATACTTGCTATACCAGCTTCATTGCCATATACATTTGGCAAAATGGTAAAAAACACAAGACAAGGATGGGCTATCTTTAGTGCCATGCTTATTTTATTTGTCATCATGTTGGGTACAACATATTATTCAGAAAAAACCGGCAATCCAATCATAAACCACATAAATATAACTGGTCCATCTGCTATGGAAGGAAAAGAAGTCAGATTTGGAATAGCTGGTTCTTCACTATTCTCAACAGTCACAACAGCCGCATCTTGTGGCGCCGTAAATTCTTCTTTAGACAGTATGACTCCTTTAGGTGGACTAATACCAATGCTTCAAATAATGCTTGGAGAAGTCATATTTGGAGGTGTTGGCTCCGGGCTTTATTCAATGCTAATAGATGCTTTTTTAGCAGTTTTTATCGTAGGTCTTATGGTGGGGCGAACCCCTGAATACATCGGCAAAAAAATAGAATCATACGAGATGAAGATGTCAATATTGGCCATCATAATACCAGCTTCCACAATACTTATAGGAAGTGCTATTGCATCGGTTACAAAAGCTGGCACAAGTGTCCTACTAAATCATGGTCCACATGGTTTAAGTGAGATATTGTACGCTTTTGCTTCGACAGCAGGAAATAATGGAAGTGCTTTTGCCGGACTTAACTCTAACACACTTTTTTACAATTTAATCACCTCAATCGCAATGATTATTGGTAGGTTTGGCGTCATCATACCAGCACTGGCCATTGCAGGAAGCTTGGCAAATAAAAAGATTGTTCCTGCCAGTGTAGGAACATTTCCTACTGATAACGCATTATTTTCAGTGCTTTTAGTGGGAATAGTGCTGATAATTGGTGCTTTAACATTTTTCCCAGCTCTTTCTTTAGGCCCAATAATCGAACAATTGCTGATGAATGCTGGAAGATTGTTCTAACCATGGAGGTATTAATATGAGCAAAAAAGAATCTACGCGAATGAATATAAATAGTAAAGAACTCATTAAAAATGCTTTTAAAAAATTAAATCCTGCAACACTTTTCAGAAATCCTGTAATGTTCATTGTTGAGATAGGTTCAATATTAACGACTATAATAACGATCATGGACTTTATAGGTAAAAGTGCTGAAAGAAATTTCGACTTGCAAATCTCAATTTGGCTGTGGTTTACCATCTTGTTTGCAAATTTTGCAGAGTCTTTAGCTGAAGGCAGAGGTAAGGCTCAAGCTGATGCACTTCGGAAAACAAGAAAAGATATAAAAGCAAAAAAATTAGTAGGTGATAAAACTGAGGTAGTGTTGGGTTCCACTCTTAAAAAAGGTGACATTGTCTTAGTTGAAGCTGGTGATATAATACCAGGCGATGGAGAAGTAATTGAAGGTGTAGCATCTGTAGACGAAAGTGCAATTACTGGTGAATCTGCACCTGTCATAAGAGAATCTGGCGGTGACAGAAGCTCTGTAACTGCTGGTACAAAAGTTCTATCAGACTGGATAAAAGTAAAAATTTCTTCAGATCCAGGTGAATCATTTCTTGATAAAATGATAAGCCTTGTAGAAGGTGCAAAAAGACAAAAGACGCCAAATGAGATTGCATTGACAATCATGCTTATAGGACTCACTATAATACTGCTTTTAGCCACAGTTACAATTGAGCCTTATGCGATTTATTCAGGAACAAAAATATCAATTCCAACACTTATTGCATTGCTGGTTTGCCTCATACCAACTACAATAGGAGGACTACTAAGTGCAATTGGCATAGCAGGCATGGACAGGCTCATAAAAAAGAATATATTGGCCATGTCTGGTCGCGCCGTTGAAGCCGCAGGTGACGTAGATGTGCTTTTACTGGATAAAACTGGTACAATCACATTTGGCAATAGAATGGCTACAGAATTTATTCCTGCTCCAGGTGTGACAGAAAATGAATTGGCAATGGCTGCTCAAATGTCCTCTTTATCTGATGAGACACCGGAAGGCAGAAGCATTGTAGTTTTAGCAAAAGACAAATACGGTATAAGAGAGCACAATTTAAAAGAATTAAATGTGGAATTCATACCTTTTACAGCCAAGACTCGTATGAGCGGAATAAATATAAACAACAATAAAGAGATACGAAAAGGTGCTATCGATGCAATAGAAAATTATGTGAAAGAAAAAGGCGGTAATATGCCTGAAGAAGTTTTAAACGCAGTTAAAATGATTGCACAAAATGGCGGTACTCCTTTGGTAGTAGCAGAAAATGAAAGGGTGTTAGGTGTAATACACCTAAAAGACATAGTTAAAGGTGGCATTAAAGAACGCTTTGCTGATTTACGTAGAATGGGAATAAAAACCGTAATGATAACAGGCGATAATCCAATGACGGCAAAGGCTATCGCAGATGAAGCAGGAGTGGATGAATTTGTTGCAGAGGCAAAACCTGAAACAAAGCTTAGCCTTATAAAGGAATATCAAGCAAATGGGCATTTAGTTGCAATGACAGGTGACGGCACAAATGACGCTCCTGCACTTGCCCAAGCAGACGTTGGTGTCGCTATGAATTCAGGAACACAGGCCGCCAAAGAAGCAGGAAACATGGTAGACTTAGATTCAAGCCCTACAAAATTAATAGCAGTCGTTGAAATCGGCAAACAGTTGCTTATGACACGTGGTGCATTGACTACGTTCAGCATCGCAAATGATGTAGCAAAGTATTTTGCCATAATACCTGCTATGTTTTCGGCTACATATCCTCAATTAGGTGTATTAAACATTATGCATTTAAAAACACCTGAAAGCGCTGTTTTATCGGCTATAATCTTTAATGCACTTATTATAATTGCACTTATTCCATTGGCATTAAAAGGTGTAAAATATAGACCGCTGGGCGCTGCTGCAATCTTTAAGCGAAACATGCTTATATATGGCTTAGGTGGGCTTATAGTACCGTTTGTAGGTATAAAAATAATAGACATGATCATCACTTTCTTAGGATTGGTTCACTAATCAAGTGTATTATACCGAAAGGAGATTAGACATGATTAAAAATGCCATTTTAAAAAGCTTAATACTTCTTATAGTACTCTCTGTCTTTACAGGTCTACTATATCCACTGACTATTACTGGAATAGCACAGCTAATTTTCCCACATCAAGCAAATGGAAGTCTGATTTACAAAGATGGCCAAGCCGTTGGTTCATCTTTAATAGGTCAACAATTTAGCGATCCAAAATATTTTCATGGACGTCCATCTTCTGCCGGTGAATCCGGATATGATGCAACGTCCTCATCAGCTTCAAACCTTGGTCCTACAAATAAGCTGCTAATTGAAAAAGTTGAAAAACTGGCACAGCAAGTCAGAGAAGAAAATGGTCTTAAATCAAACACTGCCGTCCCATCTGACATTATTACATCATCGGCAAGCGGTCTTGACCCCGATATAAGCATTGAGGCTGCCCTTATGCAAATACCACGGATAGCTAAAGCCCGTGGCATATCTGAAGAAAAATTAAAAAATCTTGTTAACGAGCATATTACAGGGAGACAATTAGGCATATTGGGAGAACCAAGAGTAAATGTATTAGAACTAAATATCGCTCTTGATAACCTCAAATAGCAGAACAATTTTTGTCTTTTGATTAATTATATGGGATAACATGTATTTCAATGCTTTTTGCTGAGTTTATTAGTTTCAGTACCGTAGATCCTCTTAAAAGCGTCTCCCACTTTCTTCTGTTTGAATGTCCCATTATTATCTGTGTAATATGTCTTTCTTTGGCAAATTTAAGCAGTTCTTCTGATACGCTTTTTCCTCTTAAGACAACTACTTCAGCCCCGAGCTGCTTAGCAAGCTTAAAATGGCTTTCTAACACCTCCATATCTTTTTTAGTTGGCTTTTTGGCGAAAATATTTGTGCATTCTACATACACGACTATCCATTCGCATTTAAAGCGGTGTGCTCTTCTTGCACCCCGTCTTATTAATTTTTTTACAAGCGGATTAAAACTTATGCATACCATTATTTTTTCATTTGTCTCCCAATTTTCTTGTATGCCATGTTCTTTCATATATTGCTCTAAGTCTTCATCAACTTCATCTGCAGACTGTCGGAGTGCCAATTCTCTTAAGGCATTTAAATTTCCCTTTCGGAAAAAGTTTTTTAACGCTTGATCAACTTTATCGAGATTGTACACCTCACCTCTTTTTAATCGATTTTGAAGAGCATCAGGCGTTACATCTATGACTTCTATTTCATCGGCATTATTAACTATTGTATCGGGAACCGTCTCCCTCACCGTTATACCAGTAATCTGTTTTACAGTGTCATTTAAACTTTCTAAATGCTGTATATTCAAAGTCGACAAAACGTTTATTCCATTTTGCAGTATTTCCTCTACATCTTCATATCTTTTATTATTCTTGCTGCCAGGTACATTCGTATGTGCCAACTCATCTACCAAAACGACTTGCGGTTTTCTCTTTAATATAGCCTCAAGATCCATCTCGTACTGTACAGTACCTTTATATATGATTTCTTTTTTAGGTATTATTTCCAAATCACCAATCATCGCCTCAGTTTCTTTTCTTCCATACGTTTCTACAACACCGATGACGACATCTTGACCTCTTTTTAATCTTCTGTTTGCCTCATCAAGCATGGCATACGTCTTTCCTACACCAGGCGCATATCCTAAAAATATCTTCAACTTGCCTCTTTGACTTTTATTGGCTATTTCCAATGCCTCTTCTGGCGTAAGTCTCTTAAAATTATCGCTCATTGTATCACTCCTGAAAATTTCTTTATTTTTATTAAATGTCGATTTATCTTACAATTTATTTATGATACAGCATAAATATAAGCTGTCTGCTCTAATGAATCATCGCTTAATTGTCCAATAAGCCATCCAGGACTCGTTGTCTCTGCAAAATAATATTTTGTTCCACCAAAGTTGTAATATGTAAAATCGTAATCTCGGTAGAGCGGAAGTTCATTATCATTAAATGCTATTCCAACTGCCATGTGCCCAACTTGCTGGTTCTGAGGCGGAGGAAATACTAATAGCGCCACATTATAACCCAAATTTTTAAGCAGTGATGCCAATAATATTGATTTATCTTTACAATCGCCACCATCTACAAGAGTTTGGACAGGAAGCTCAGGCGTATCAGTTATTTTGTACGGAATAGATTCAACAAAACTTTGAACAAACTCCGCCGTGTGAAAATTGTCAAGACCATTACTCTGTGCCATTTGCAATAAACTTTTTGCAATATCTTTTACATAATCGTAATTTGATTCTTCTGTGACCCAAGGTGTGTAATTATTATTTGCATACTCCGAACATGATAGAACTAATGTCTTAATTTCATCAGACATATATGAAAGCTGAGATGATTGTTGTTCACCACTGCTATTATAAAAAGTATCTATTATACTGGGTATTTTTCTGTCCCAATTTAGAACATCAGTAGGGATCTGAAGTTTTAAACTGTACGTAGCATTTCCATACTGCCAACTAAATTGCTTACTTACATCATTTGACGGATTGACATTTGCTGATGTGCCCAACGAGGAATTGTTATTAGCCAAAGTAGAATTATTGATATTTAAACTGCTTCCCGACTTTTCAACGTAATCAAATGTGACAGAATATGTAGATTGATTCCAACTAATGTTTATGCCAAAAGCCTTAGATATCCAGTAAACAGGCACCATTACCCTATTATTCACAATCTCGGGCTTCGTGTCCATCAGGATTATATTCCCGTTTACATTTAAAATATCGCTGTTTACGCTAAGCTTTACGATATTATTATAGCTATTTATAGTTATGACTCCATTTTCATAAACAATGTTTTGAGGTTCAACACCTATAGCATATGCTACATATCGCAATGGCAAAAACGTACGATTATCTTTTATATAAGGTGCTACATCCATTGCATAATATTGACCATTAATGGTATATTGACTTTTGCCAACAGTAAATTCTACTTTCACATCATTTGTCGCAGCAAAAGCCGAAAACATGATACTTGCACCAATCAATACAATGCAAATAAATACAAGCAGTTTCTTCATCTCTTTCATCTCCTTTGTGTGCTGGATTAGTATTAAAATATAAACAATCTTTAATCACCATTGCTTTTACAATATTTTATCATATTTTGCTCGGCAACACCATTTTATCTTTTTTTAATCTTCTGTTAACAATTTATTCATAAAGTTTTGATATTATTTTCTTACAATTATGACACAAATATGAGGGGGAATTAAAATTGAATAAGAAACTATTTAAATGGAAGTATATATTTATAACTTTTGGGCTAATCAGTGCCATTATTATCGCATTTGTCATGAATTTAAAAACTACTTTTGCCAATCTCACAGAAAAAAAGCCTGTTCCCAATAACGACGATCCGGGACAAAGAATACTTGTTGTCGTACCACACCCTGATGATGAATCGTTGGGAATGGCAGGTGTCATACAAAAAGCTATCGAATTGAAAAGACCTATAAAAGTAGTAATTGTAACAGATGGTGAAAGTTACAAAAAAGCTGCTCAAGTCTTTACAGGTGACATCAATCCAACACCAGCAGACTATTATAAACTTGGACTTCAAAGGCACAGTGAAAGTTTAGCTGCAATGTCTGTACTTGGTCTTCCAAAAGATGACGTGATATTTTTAGGCTTTGCTGATGGCAGTACAAGATTTTTGTGGAGCGATTTTTGGGACAATGGAAAACCCAGGATTAGCGGTGGAACAAATGTGGCATATTCTCCATATAAAGATGTGTACAAACCTGGTGTTGCATATACAGGTGAAAATTTAGAAAATGAGCTGCAAGACATTATAAAGTCATTTAAGCCTACAGATATTTACTATCCTTTAGCAGATGACGTACATCCCGATCACTGGGCTGTAAGCAACTTCACAAGATACGCAATAATCGCACTTAATCTAAACGTAAGAGAGCACATGTTTTTAGTTCACCATCCACAATGGCCTGTTCCATGGTTATTGATGCCAAATGACTCTCTTTTACCACCAACAGACATGAAAGACAGCAACACTGTATGGCAAAGTATTCTTCTTTCGAAGCAAGAAGAATCTAAAAAGGAAGAAGCCATTAAGAAGTATACATCACAGATAAAAGTGATGGAGCCATTTTTATTGGCATTTGTAAGGAAAAATGAGCTTTTCGGGACAAAGCCTGTCATTACGATTCCAGAAGTTGAAACGAAGCCAAACTTATACGACAAAAACATGCCTTTCTCGCTTTTAAGCATACCAGCAGGCGGAATTCTCGAACAAGAAATCTATAAAAGTGCTGATCTTACAAAGCTTGCTTCCTTCTACTACGACAACCACTTGTATATAGGTGTTCAAACACTGTCGCCTATATCTAAAAATGTTAGATACAACATCGAAATGAGGTTGTTTTACAATAACAGCATAAAGAGAATCGATTTAGGACTGGTAAATGGCAAGCTCTATCAGTACAAAAAAGCCAATAATTCGCTTCTTAAATCTATAGCATCAAGACCAATAATAGACAAAAATATATTGTGGATAAAATTGAATATTCCACAAAAACAGGACTTGCGCTATATATTCATGGGCTCTGACTCAATATACAAAGGAAGACTTATCGATAAGATTCCTTGGAATTTGTACAAGATATCTAAGCAAGCATAGCCGCTTTTCATGAATCGAGGTGACTAATTTGCAAAAGAAATATTTAAAGACAGTGATATCGCTTTTCATCGTGTCGGTACTAATAATAACGGCAGTAGGTGGCTACTTTTACGTAGAAAAGTACAAAAAATCATCACAGGAGACTAAAGCTAAAGTTATAGAGGAAAATTCAAATCTTCCTAAACCTATAAAGCTTAACCTTCCTAAAGACGGAAGCCAATACGATGTCATAGTAGTAGGAGCAGAGCCGGAAGGCGTCGCCGCTGCAAGGTCTGCTGCAAAAAACGACGCCAAAGTCTTAATAATCGACAAGCACGATGGTCCCGGCGGCCTCATGACGTACGGTATGCTAAATACAATCGACATGAGCATAGGTCCTGATGGTACATTGCTTACACAAGGCACATTCAAAGAGTTTTTTAAAGGCATAGGCTCAAAAAACTCCTTTGATGTAAAAAAGGCAAAAGAAGTATTCTTGAAGCTTTTAAGCCTTCCAAACATCACCCAGTCGTACAATACAACATTTGAAAAACCTATAATGGACGGAAACAAGATAATAGGCATAACAGCATTAAAGGACGGAAAAGAAGTAAACTACTACGGCAAAAGGATAATCGATGCAACGCAGGATGCCTCAGTTGCAGCATCTGCAGGTGTGCCATACACAATCGGCGCAGAAGACATGGGCTTAAAAGGGAAAGTACAGGCATCGACTCTTGTCTTTAGACTAAAAGGTATTGACTGGGACAACCTAATAAAAATAATAAAATACGAAAAAAAGATACCAGAAACGTATATAAACAATACATCTGCAAATGGATTTCTATCCATCACAAAAAACTACAAGCCTTCAACGCCTATGCTTAGGTTAAGAGGTCTTAATCTCGGTAGACAAGATGACGGCACAGTATTAGTAAACGCACTTTTGATATACGGCGTAGACGGACTTAATCAATCATCAATAGAAAAAGGAATAGAATTAGCAAAGAAAGAGCTCCCAAGAATAGTACAATTTTTTAGAGAAAACATCCCTGGCTTTGAGAAAGTGCAGCTTGACGGCACAGCAGATGAGCTGTATGTAAGAGAGACAAGGCACATAAAAGGATACTACACACTTGACATAAACGATGTTGTATTCAACAGGGACTTTTATGACAGGATAGCAATAGGGTCATATCCTGTAGACGTACAAGCAACATCACCAGAAGACACGGGATATGTATACGGAAAGCCTGTAGAGTATGCAGTGCCATTTAGGTGCATAGTGCCAGAAAAAGTAGACAACCTTTTAGTAGTAGGGCGATCAGCATCCTACAGCCACTTAGCTGCAGGCTCTGCCAGAACAATACCAATAGGCATGGCAGAAGGAGATGCGGCAGGTGTAGCGTCAGCGTACTCCATAGCCAAAGACAAATCATTTGAAGACATCGCAAAGAATGAAGAAGATATAAAGAACATACAGTCCATATTGGTAAGCCAAGGAGCGTACCTTAAACCGTTTAAAGTAGAAGAAACTGTAGAGAAAAGTTGGGCTTTTGACGGACTAAAATTTGTCCTTCACTGGGGGCTTATAGTACCTGGATACACAAATGATTTTAAGCTTAATGAAAACATAAAAAGCATATCATTTTATTATATGGCATCAAACATGATTAAAAGGTCAATACCAGATAAATCACAGCTCATAGATGATGATTATCAATATCTGCAAAAATACATTGTAGACAAGCCTCTTACGAAAGAAGAAGCTGCAGATATACTATTGACGTATGCTGGATACAGAAATGAGGCTAATAAATATAGTGGTAGTTTATGCGATTTAGCACATGAAAAAGGACTAATATCTGATACAGCATATCAAAAGATGAAAGATACAAAATATATAAAATGGGAAGATTCATATGACATGATATTGTCACTTCACAATTATCTAAGCAAACTCTAACAAAGTAAAATATATGCAAAAAAGCTCGGTTTTTAGCCGAGCTTTAATTAATTCTGAAAATTAATTATTCTGTTTGCAACAATGCCAAATAAGTATTTAAACTCTTTCACTTTTAAAAGAAGCATCATACCAACGTATATAGCACCACCAATAATGACGATCAAACTTGTAAGCAACAATTCCATCTTAAATCCAACCATGTATCTTGAAAGAAAATTGTTCATTAAAAATACCGCTGCGCCCATGACAATAGAAGATAATACCAATTTACCACCGGTAATTACAATATCGCGTCCACCAAAAGCTCCCATCTTCTTTCTAAAATCCTTCATCAATAATATAGCACAGATTGCTGCAGATGCAGATGAGCCTATGGCAAGACCAGCGATACCTATATATTTTACCAGTATTATGCTTATCAATATATTTACTGCTATGCCTAAAATACTGTTTATCATAGGCGTTCTCGTGTCATTTGTGGAGTAAAATGATACATTAAACACATCTCTTATGCCGTAAAAAATCATTCCTATTGAAAGGTATAAAAGCGCAATAGCTGTAATCTCAACACTATAATCATTAAACCTACCATGTTTAAAAAGTATATCTATTATGTGGTACCTTAAAATCATGATGCCTAAAGTAACGGGAATCATGATCATATTGATATTGTTTATAGCCTTTATCATGTGAGATTTCATGCCTTTATAATCGCCGGTGCTCCCTTCCCTTGACAAAGTAGGAAATATGACTGTCACAACCGACGTGGCAAATGTCCCGTAAAAAGCACCTGTCAATAAGCTGGCATAGCTAAAAGCGGTGATGTTTCCATTCGGCAATCCTGAAGCAAGCCTCGTATTTATGATTATGTTTATCTGATTTACAGATAATCCCACAATGACAGGGCTAATGAGCTTAAGCATCCTTACTATGCGAGGATCTTTAAAATCAATTTTTAGACTGTATCTGTACTTGTTCTTGATAAGCCACGGTATCTGGTTTACCACCTGAAGGCCAAATGCGACTGTAGTGTAGATAGTAAGGCCTACTATGCCACCATCCTTTGCAAAAAACAGCATAAACACTATAGGTGGAATGTCTATCAAAATACCATTTAAAGCAGGTGCAGTAAAGTCGTTAAGAGTCTGAAGAATAGCAGTAAAACCTGCTGACATGCTTAAAAACAGCATGTTTACAATGCTTATTTTGGTCAAATTTACTGCAAGTTGGAACTTCTCACCTGTAAAATTCGACGCCATCAATCTTACCAAGTATGGCGAAAAAATCCATGCTATGACGAATATGGCAAATGAAAACAAAAATAAAATGTTCATTATATTGTTAGCAAAATCAAACATCTCATCTTTGCCACGCTTAGCATACGTCTCATTTAAAAGTGGTATAAAAGCTGTAGATACAGCAACACCTATTATAGAGTAAAGCACTGTAGGAATATTTAAAGACACCGTATATGCATCAGTAGCCCATGTGGTGCCAAACACCTTACCCTGTACAGTATTTTTCAAAAGCCCAGCAAATTTCCCCAAAATCGTTATAAATGCAACAATGCTTGCCGACTTAAACAGTTTCTTATTACTCATACGATCTCCAATCTAACTCGTAATTTTTCTTAGCAGTGATTTTAAGCTTCATAACAATTTTATATTTTACATCGCAAACGGCTTTTAGGCAATACACAGCAATTTCAAAATTGAAGAGTTTTATCGACTAAAAATAAATTTTTTACATTAATAGCCATTGTAACTTATGAAAAAAACAGATCATAATACTTCTGTATCTTCTCTTCTAAGATGTCCATGCTTATAAATCTCGCCTCTCTTATGACTTCTTTCCCTTCCACAAAAAGAAGCACTGTTGGCACAGTAAAAACCGAAAACTCCGATGATGTAGCAGGCAATTCGTCTATAGAAACATGACCACTGGATATCTTGTCATAATTTAATAGCATCTCTTCAAGTTTTGGAAGCAATGTAGTGCATATACCACAATCATTTGTTGAAAAATACAATAGCGCCATTTCTTCATCATTCACAAATTTCTTTATATCGTCAACTGCATATAATTTTTCCATCATCTTTGCCCTCCGAAATTATTTTTAAATCTAACATATAAAGTATTTTACCACAAAGCGAAAAATTTTTATATATCTTGCCTTAATATTAAAATTTAATTTTCAATGGTGATATAATATATTATGTAAAAATATACTAGGAGGGATTTAGATGCCATTACCACCATTTTTGTCATCTCTTGATAAAAATGATCCTGAATTTGCATCTGCAATAGAAAAAGTCTATTCTTATGCAATGGGACCAGGCTCATTAGACCAAAAGACAAAATTGTTAATTGCACTGGCTATTGATGCATTGTACGGCGCTAACCTTGGAGTAGAAAACATATCAAATCAACTGCGAAATATGGGGGTAAGCGAGGAAGAAATAAAAGAAGCAATTAGAATCGCATACTTCGCATCCGGAAATACAATATTAGCTTCATATATTTCTGCTTTCAAAAACAAATAACCATTAAAAAGTGAGAAGCTTTAATGAAATTTAAGCTTCTCACTGTATTAAAAATCATATAGTAGAGGTGAACACAAATATGGATAATAAAGAAAAGCTGATACATTCATATATTGACAAGAAAGTTTCCAAAAATATCAACGAAGAACACAAAGATTCCCTGACATTTGGCGATAGGATGGCAGATAAATTAGCAGATTACGCTGGCAGTTGGTCTTTTATATTTACGTTTAGCTTTCTGCTTATCGTTTGGATGGTTATAAATAGTGTCGCTCTTATAAGGCACTTTGACCCATATCCATTTATACTCTTAAATTTGGTTTTATCCTGCCTTGCTGCAATACAAGCTCCAATAATCATGATGAGCCAAAACAGACAAGAAGCAAAAGATAGGTTAAAAGCACAAAATGACTACGAAGTCAATTTAAAAGCAGAGTTAATAATAGAAGACCTACATACAAAAGCAGATAAAATCATTGAAAATCAAGAAAAAATACTGAAACTTTTAGAAAGTCAAACGCAAAAACAATAAATTATTGAATCCTCCATCTAATCCATCCATTTTGATGCAAATAGCGTAAATATTTGTTTAGTCTATCGTATGTAGGCTCAGCTTTATCGCCGTAAACTTCTTTAAGCTTAATGCCAATGTCATAAACAGTTCTTTTTCCGTCAATAAGCTTCCAAACGGTGCTGCCGATTTCATCAAGCTCTATCGTAGTTATCTTTGGTCTTTTGATAAAAAGCCTCACCAACCGCTCAACAATTTTATCATGTCTAAACAAAAGCTTGACTATGTTATCATTCTCTTCCCACATAAGTTTTTTTGAATGAATAGGTACATAAAGCATGAAATTGTTGTTCTTTTTAGCCATTTATCACATCATCCTTATATTATCGTGTTTTTTTATGCAGTCACTAAAATATATTATATCACACATTTATTTGTAGAATATCAGTGCATTACTTAAATCCCTACCTGGCTTTGTTAAATACCCACCTTTAAAATAAAGCCCAGAAGAAGCACCACCATCAAGATTCATTGCATTGTATGCACCTAAATCTTTCATTATCTGTGCCAACTGATACACAGTAATCTCTGGTGTAGTCACAAGAAGAATGTCACCTTGTGCCGTTACTCCAATAGCACTTCTCGCATATGATAAGCTTACGATTTTATCCTCTGTAAAACCCTCTCCTACAGGGTCTGCACTGACCACACCATCTTTAACAAGAGTAGGACCTGCTCCTACAGCCTCAACAACATCAGACCAGTCAACTGGATTTCCACTATCATTTGTAAAGTTGATTTTATAGTCAACTGTCTTGCCTACATTGAATACTTTAGCCAAGTATTCCTCGCTGCCATTGAGATTTATGACATATCCATCTGCAGGAATATTTACATCTTGATTTTCTTCAATATCTTTAACAACGCCATTTTCTACCACAATATTTATTCCATAGTTGAAGCCAAGGTGACTGCCCCACTCAGATGTAAATATATATACCGAGTTTATAGAAGGTATGTGATTGAAACCATAAGCATACCAATTATTTGGCCAGCTATAAGAACCATTAGTCCCACCTACAATACTTATTCTCAGCTTATCCATCTTCACCTGCCCATTAGCCGTAAAGCCAAAGACAGATCCTACATTAACTATATGCACAACTTTGCCATCTTTGATTATAGTATTCCACGGTACCGGATCTCCACCATAAGCATTGAAAAATGTACCGTTTATTGCAATATCTGCATTGTAGTATTTGGCCATGTCATATAGGCTCTGTGTAGTACCTATCTGATTATTTGCCAAAATAACCGCAGGTTTATATGGCGAGTTGTGAGGTATTCTTACAGCCGTCACAACAACACCATCAACTTTCTTAGTAAAACTTGTCGCATCTAAGCTATAATCAACCGCTTTAACATAAATATATGAATTATTAAAAGGAATAGCAGCAGTTTGCGTACTATCATCCCATTTAACTTGATTATCACCAATCAATTCAGCCAAAAACCGAAGTGGCAAAAAGGTTGATCCGTTCTTTATTATAGCAGGCACCGGCATATCTTTGCCTTCTCCATTGACAACTGCATTTGTACTGTTAATCTTAAGCACGATTTGAAGGCTGTCTTTTATGATTTTAACTGTTTGAGTATCACCATCCCATTTTACATCTGCCCCCATGCTCTGAAATACACCTCTGGCAGGCACCATCATATAGCTATTATTTTGGTATGTATACAAAAAACCATTGTAGTATGTATCAGCATAAACATGTGAAAATATAAAAACCAAAATCAAGAGTACAATAATTTGTGGAATTTTTTTCATATCAATTGGAACAACTATTATCTAAGTGTTATTCCTTATCCTCCTCTCATTTTATAGAAATAGCTTATAAGAAATTATAGTTATTATAATACTTTATTAAGATTCGACATATTTTAAAAAATTCCTTCTTAATTTTTGTTAATTTTTGTGGGAGTAATTGCTGATGTAATACGCGTTATTATAAATCCTAATATTATTAATAAAACAGGTCCACCATAGTCCTTTAATATAGGTATTATTGCTTCACTGAAGCTTTTAGAATCGACAAAATCTCCCCAACCAGCGCCGAAAAATGCAAATATACCAAGAATAAGAACTATTCCAGAAGCTATAATAACTATTGATTTCGACTTAAGCATTTCAAATGGAGCGTGATTTCCTCTCATTCTGAAAACCAGATATGCAGCCCCAAGTACAATGTAAGGAATAACCAATGAAAGTGATGATAAGTTAGTAAGCAATACAAAGAAATCATTTATTCCCTTTAGTCCTACAAGAGGGACTGCGATAAGCACAATAAGAACTGCACACTGAATCCATAATGCATTAACCATAGTTCCATCTTCACGCTTTTTAGTTATAAATTTTGGGAATGTACCCTCTGGAACTTCTGAAAACATAGCTCTAAGTGGTGATTCCATCCAAACAATATATGCTGCAATAGAAGTTATTGTATAGATAAGTGCATATATTTGAACAGCAACTTTACCACTTCCTAGTCCCCAGTTATGTGCAAGAATTTTATATACAATATATCCTGCATCCTTTAGTCCTGCCTTTTCAAGTACCTCCGGTGATGCAACAAAGCAAACTGCAAGTGAACCAATAATGTACGCTAGAGCTATAAATATAGTAGCTATAATAACACCTTTAGGAAAAGTTTTCCTCGGATTATCCACATCTTTAATATAAGTACCAGCTACTTCTGCGCCTGCAACAGCCAATAATAACCATGAGAATGTTGAAAAATATGATGCATTAAATTTAGGAATAACGGTCTTGGCAGTAAATGTAGTTGCAGATGGATTTTTACCAATTATTACTCCAACGATAGCAAATACTATAAATATGACAGTTGTTGCTAATGTTAATTTTCCTCCAATGTCGCTAATTTTCGAGAACGTTTTTACACCTAATGTAGCTATATATGTTAAGACAACTACTAAAATTAAACTTAAATAAACAAGGATAGCTGGATTTGTAAATCTGTTTTCACCAAATAAAGCCCAAGATACCATAACAGGTATTCTTGCAAAAACCATTTGAAGATAAAAAAGGTTTGCTACAAAATAAGACCATGTACCTATAAATGCCCAATTAGGACCTAAAGAACTATTTATCCAAGTATAAATACCACCTTCTTTATCTTGATTTGCAGATGCTAACTCTGCAATCATAATCGATAATGGTAAAAAATATAATAGAGAGACAATAAGCCAAGATGGAATTGCAGCTGGTCCTAATGCAACAGCATTTGTCGTAATGTTATTAAATCCAAATGTTGGTACAAAAGTTAGCATTACTAATGACCATAAACCAATTCTTTTTTTGCTATGCAAAATTTACCACTCCTTTTTTATAGAATTTATAGTTTTAAACTAGCTTTTCTAAAGCACTTTTTATTCTTTCAAGACCAATTTTGATATTTTTAACTGAAGTTGCGTAGGATAATCTAATATAATTGTCATTTCCAAAAGGTTGTCCAGGTATTATTGCCACATTAGCTTCATCTACTAAATATTTAGCCATATCAATTGAATCATTTATAATAACATTTTTATAAGATTTACCAATATAATAATCTATGTTGACATATACATAGAAAGCACCTTTTGGTATTATGTATTTAAGCCCTCTAATATTATCTAGCAATGACAGAATTAAATTTCTTCTTTTATCAAATTCTTTTTTCATTTCGTCTGTAAAATCATGACCTTCTTTTAAGGCAGCAATACTAGCATATTGTGCTATTGTATTTGGATTAGAAGTAGTATGACTCTGTATATTGCTAATTACCTTAGCTATTTTTAAGCTTGATGCACTATAGCCAATTCTCCACCCTGTCATTGAATATGCTTTTGACATGCCATTTATCACTATTGTTAAATCTTTAATTTTTTCATCTATAGATGCAATACTTACGTGTTTCCCTTCATATATTAATTTTTCATATATTTCATCAGAAATTATAAATATGTTATTTTCAACCGCTATTCTTGCAATTTCTGATAATTCTTCTCTTGAATAAATTGCTCCTGTAGGATTATTAGGGCTATTTAAAATCAATAATTTTGTTCTTTTTGTAATTGATCTTATAAATTCATCAGCGGAAATTTTAAAGTTATTCTCTTGCTTTGTTTTCACAATGACAGGTTTGCAATTAATCAACTTAACCATTTCAGGATAACTAACCCAATATGGTGATGGAATTATAACTTCATCTCCAGGGTTTAATATAGCAAGCATAGCATTGAAAATAGAATGCTTAGCGCCACTAGAAACAACTATTTGATCTACTGTGTAATTTAACCCATTGTCAAGTAATAATTTTTTGCATATAGCCTCTTTTAGTTCACCAATACCTGACGATGCAGTATATCTAGTATAATTCTTATTTAATGCGTCTACTGCTGCATCTTTTATGAATTGAGGGGTAGGAAAATCTGGTTCTCCAGCTCCAAAACTAATAACGTCTATTCCTTGCGATCTCAATTTATTTGCTTTTGCTGTTATTTCAAGTGTTGCAGAAGGTGTTATTCCCATAGCACTTTTAGATAAAATCATATTCTTATCTCCCCTAACTTAAATATCGTGTTTAATATTATCTAATTTTGATTTAAAAACAGATAATAATTTATTAGCAGTTTCCAAATAATTTTTCCTTTCATTCCATGTTTTTAAAGGATCTAGCAATTGGTTAGGGACATTATCACAATTTTCTGGTATTAATAAATCAAATACCGCATCTTTTTCAAAATTTGTCTTTTCTAATTTGCCATCTAATGCATTTTTAATTATTTCTCTTGTATATTTTAGTTCTATTCTTTTACCAATCCCATAAGGCCCACCTATCCATCCAGTATTTATCAGGTAAACTGTTGTATTATTTTCTGCAATTTTTTCCTTCAATAAATCAGCATATTTCTTGGGAAATGACGGCAAAAATGGTGCCCCAAAACATGGCGAGAATGTCGCTTGAGGCTCGGAAATTCCCTTTTCTGTTCCAGGTATTTTGCTCGTATAACCCAATAAGAAATAGTCAACAGCTTGTTCATTTGTCAATTTGGCAATTGGAGGTAATACTCCAAAAGCATCGGCTGTCAAGAAAAATATAATTTTAGGATTTCCTCCAATTCCATTTTTAGATCTTCTAGAAATATATTCAAGAGGATATGAAGCTCTTGTATTTTCAGTTACTTTACTGCTTGTATAGTCCGGTACATTATTCGTATCATAAACTACATTTTCTAAAATTGTTCCAAACTTGATTGCATTCCATATTTCAGGTTCACTATATGGGGATAAATTTATACATTTTGCATAGCAGCCACCTTCAAAATTAAAAATTCCACGCATAGACCATCCATGTTCATCGTCACCAATCAAATACCTTTCTGGATCTGTTGATAAAGTTGTCTTTCCAGTTCCAGACAATCCAAAAAAAAGTGCTGTATCATTATTTGGACCTATATTTGCTGCACAATGCATAGGTAGTACATTTCTTTTCAACATCATATAATTCATCATTGTGAAAACGGATTTTTTTATTTCTCCAGAATATTTTGTTCCACCAATTAAAATCATCTTTTCCTCAAAACTTATAATGATAAATGCTTCAGAATTTGTTCCATCAACAATTGGGTCAGCTAAAAAATTAGGAACACAAATAACTGTAAAATCAGATTCTTTTTTTAGTTCATTTTCACTTTTAGGATTAATAAATAATTGATGTACAAAAGCATTTTGATAAGCATATTCATTAACAACTGTAAGTTGATATTTATATTGTGGATCTGCACCAACAAAGCCTCTAAAAACATATAGCTTTTTATTTTTTATATAATTAACGACTTTGTTATAAATTTTTATAAAATTTTCTTTTTCCATAGATTTATTATTTGTCCACCAAATATCATTATGAATAGACTCTTCATCTACAATGTATTTATCTCTTGGTGATCTTCCAGTGTATTTCCCTGTATAAACGTCAAATGCACCATTTTCTAATAATTTTCCTTCATTATTTTTTATAGCTTCCTCTATCAAGTCTGAAACAGGCATATTATAGAGAATATTGCTAGAATTTTCCAAAACATCATCTATATCAAGCATAAACAATTCTCCTCTCAAGCATCATAAAGGTATACTAACATTGCAATGCTCTTAATATGCAGATTGAAACATTCTTTTAATTTCTTCATAATTATTTGAATATCCTAAGCTCAACATCAACTTTATTCTTGCTTTAAGCCCATTGAGATTTTCACCCAAAATAGCTCCTATTGATACTAACTCTTTACCTCCACCCTTATATCCATAAGTGTCAAGCACACGACCAGTAAGACACCGAGAAACTATAACAACAATAACATTATTGGCTAATGCATATTTGATTCCTTCTACCATAGTAGGCGTTACATTACCTCTTCCTGTACCTTCAATAACTATTCCTTTATCTCCAGAGTCAACGCAAAACTTTATTAATTTGTCATCCATCCCAATTACAGTCTTTAAAAGGCTAACTTTCTCTTCTACTGCATCAGTTAAAATTTTCTTCTGCGGTATTATGTTTCTGTAAAATATGACTTTATCGGTATCCACAAAGCCAATAGGACCTAACATCGGACTGCAAAAAGCATCCAAGCTGCTGGTACTAATCTTGACAACTTCACTGGCAGCAAATATCTTATTATTAAACACAACTAATACGCCTTTGCCAATAGATTTTTCATTAATCGCAACTCTAATTGATGCCTTTATGTTATTTATCCCATCATACTCATCTTCAGAAACATTTCTCATTGAACCAGTCAAAATAACTGGTTTAGAAAAATCCAACGTTAAATCCAAGAAATACGCAGATTCTTCTAAAGTGTCAGTGCCATGTGTCACTACAACTCCACATATGTCACTTCTATTTAATAGACTCAGAATTACACTTTTTAATTTTTTTAATAAGTCAATTGTAATATGTGGACTTGGATAATTCCCAAAATCAACTATTTCTATTTCAACATCATCAAAATGATTATTAAACAATTTCATAATTTCATAACCTGTTAATGCTGGAACAAAAGAATTTTTATCTTTATTCATCGCCATAGCAATAGTTCCACCTGTAAATACAATTGCAACTTTTTTGCTCAAACTTTTCACCTTACCTCTTTGATTAGATTAATCCGTCATTCAAACTCACTATTTTAGCCTCAACATCAAATCTCCATTAAATCTTTTGGTGAATTTGTAAGATCTAAAACATTATTTTCTTTTATTACTACCATATCTTCAATCCTAACTCCTCCAAAATTTGGTATATATATTCCTGGCTCAACCGTTACTACCATATTGACTTTTAAAATACCATTCTTATTTTTAGCCATAAATGGTGCTTCGTGTATTTCAAGTCCAACACCATGACCTAATGAATGTCCGAAATATTCACCATATCCTTCATTTTCTATGATACTTCGTGCTAGATAATCTCCTTCATTTTCTTTTATATTTGCTTTTAAATTTTCTATGGCATTTCTTTGCGCATTTAACACAATATTATATATCTTTTTTTGTTCTTCTGTAGCTTTACCTATGACTACTGTTCTAGTCATATCTGAACAATATCCATTATATTTACATCCAAAATCAAATGTAACAAACTCGCCATTTTCTATTGTTTTTTCAGATGCTTTGCCATGTGGTAATGCAGATCTAAATCCTGATGCAACAATAGTATCAAAAGATGTACCTTCTGCACCCTCTTTTCTCATGTAGTATTCTATTTCAGCAGCGATATCTTTTTCTTTCATTCCTACTTTTATAATGCTCAAGATATGTTCAAATGCTTTCTCAGCTATCCTTTGAGCTTGTTTAATATTTTCAATTTCTTTTTCATCTTTTATAGAACGAAATGACTCTATTATGTTATTCAGTGGTTCTAGCTGAATTTTGCAAGTTTCTTTTAGCATTGAATAGGTTTCATAAGTCATATAACCACTTTCGAAACCTAATTTTTTTATTCCAGACAAATTGATACATTCGCTTACCGCTTTAAACATATCACGATTATTGTCTATTATTGAAAAGCCATCTGTCTCAATTTTTGCCTGTTCAGTATATCTTGAATCTGTAATGAAAAAAGCTTTATCTTTTGTAACAATAGCAATACTATCATCTCCTGTAAAACCGGTTATGTAAGATACATTTGCCGGTTTTGATATGTAATAACCATCAAAATCGTATTGGCTCAGCAAATCTTGTAATTTTATTAAACGTTTATTCATATTAAAATCTCCTTTTCATTTTCACATTTATTTTTAATATATTGACATATTTTATAAATCTTTGTATTTTTCTTAAATAAACGGGAGATTTTCTATCCCTTTAGGTCCTTTTGTTAACTAATAATTCTACTGTTTTTATAATTATTAAACCTTTACTCGCTACATAGGTAATTAGTATAATAAGCAATATACCTAATAATCCAATAACTTGAGTCGAATTTAGTCCAAACAATCTGAGAGATGAGGTTTTGTCTGTGCCAAAAATTATATTAGAGATATTTATAAAAATCGTTGAACAAATGCTGACCATCCATACAACATATGAAGCATACCACATAAAAGTACCTACAAAGGCGTATTTAGGACCAACCGATCTTTCCATCCACGTATATATTCCGCCACTTTCTTCTTTAAATGCAGCTCCAAATTCCGCCATCATAAACGCATAAGGCAAGAAAAATGTTATACCTGATATGATGTACCACGGTATTGCGCTGTATCCCATAAGATAAAAAGCTCTTGGCATATTGTTAAATCCAAAAACAGAAGTAAAGATCATTAAAATTAAAGGCACCAGTGTCAGCTTTTTCTTTGATTCATCATTCATAATAGCACTCCTTCCTATTTGATTAAACTTTTATTTTATTTATTAAAATTTTTTAATCTAACTAAATTATAATACCTTTAACAGGTAATTGCAATACTATTTCAAATTGAATTATTAATTTTAATTTATGCAATTTTCTGTATAAATACCTGAAATTATTGTTTTGTATTTGCAGCATAAAATTCTGTTATGGTATCGTTTGAATAATTTATAATAGAAAATTTCAATAATTTTTTAGATACTTTTTAAAATATCGCCTTTTCTATTGATTCTATAAATAAAGCTTTACATCATAACGCAGAAAGTATAAATGCGTTCGAATGTCAGAAAATATTTTGATTTTTATTAAAATATTTTAATGTATTAAAACACAAAAACTATATCAACTATTAAAAATGAATCGATGCAAAAATATCTTGATTTATTTATACAAGATTATTATTGTTTTATATGTATTATATTCGACGTATTTCATCGAAATCCTGTTTAAATGCAATAAATAATTCATGAATATTTTAGATAATTTAATTTCATTAAAAACTAATATTTGCATAATACTAAATATTTTATAAATTCTCAGATTTGTATATACTAATATAAGTGATCTATTTTTCATAAAAACGTGAAGATAAATCGAAAAAGTAGTTTATTTTTTATGTTAGCAAAATATACTTTTAAAGCAAAATCCAAAAAAATAAAAGCCATGAAAGGCTTGATATCGCTTGATTTTATATGGAGGCGGCATCCAGATTCGAACTGGAGATAAAGGTTTTGCAGACCTCTGCCTTACCACTTGGCTATGCCGCCAAATTTTGGAGCGGACAACGAGACTCGAACTCGCGACCCTCACCTTGGCAAGGTGATGCTCTACCAACTGAGCTATGTCCGCTTAACTTGATGGTGCCTCGAAGTGGAATCGAACCACTGACACAGGGATTTTCAGTCCCTTGCTCTACCGACTGAGCTATCGAGGCTTTTTAAATTTTATGGCGACCCAAAAGGGGCTCGAACCCTCGACCTCCAGCGTGACAGGCTGGCGCTCTAACCAACTGAGCTATTGGGCCATGACAGTGGTCGCAATAGGGCTCGAACCTATGACCCCCTGCTTGTAAGGCAGGTGCTCTCCCAGCTGAGCTATACGACCAATTTCCGTGACAAGTATTAGTATACATAAAAAACTCTAATTCGTCAATATCCTTTTTTAATTTTTTTCGCATCTCGTCTAAATATGCATAGATAAATATTTCAAAACCCTAACATTGCTGTTAGGGTTGATTTTATCCATTAGGAAACTTTTTTAACGTTAGCGGCTTGTGGCCCTTTTTCAGCCTCCACTATATCAAACTCAACTTCCTGACCTTCTTCTAATGTCTTAAAACCATCCTGTTCAATTGCTGAGTAATGAACGAATACGTCTGAGCCTCCTTCTCTCTCTATGAAGCCATAACCTTTCTCAGCATTGAACCATTTTACTTTACCTCTTACCATTATATCTTCCTCCAAACGTGATAAATAATTTACTTCTTTATAATAGCACTGAAACATATACATTGTCAAATGAATTTTAGCCTTGTTGTGCCGCCTTTAAATATCTTACGATTTTGCTTAAAGCTTCGCCTGCCGATTCTCTTATAATTGCATCTGCCCTTCTATCTTCAGGTGTCTCTGACTTATTTATTATGACAAGATGCTTTGATAGTCTCGGAAGAAAGTTTACAGGTGATACGGTAAGCGATGAACCAATGACTATCATCAAATCGCTGTCTTCGGCCTCAAGCCATGCCTTTTCAAAATCTTCAGGCATCTGATCTCCAAACATCACAACATCTGGCCTTAAAATCCCATTGCATTTGTCGCATTTAGGCGGGATTTCCCCTTTAGACACTTTGACCTCCAATAAATCAATTGGTACCACTGTGCCACAATTTGTGCAACTTCCTGTCCTCGTCTGGCCGTGTACTTCGTATACTTTCTTCGATCCTGCTTTTTGGTGCAAATTATCTATGTTTTGAGTAATTACACTGGATATAAACCCATCTTGCTCCAGTTGCGCCAATATATAGTGTGATTTGTTTGGCTTTGCATCTTTCATGGACAGTAAAATTTTAAAACCATTGTTGTAAAACTTTTTAGGGTCATTGTATAAAACTCTTGTTGACAGTGCTTCCATAGGGTCCATCTTTTCCCAAAGTCCAGTTCCTGGACTTCTGAAATCAGGAATGCCGCTTTCTGTAGATATTCCAGCACCCGTCAGTACAACAGTCTTTTTAGAATTCTCTATCAACCTTGCAACTTTTTCATATACATCCTCTTGCCCCATTTGTCTCACCTCAAATACAAGTATACCACCACAACAAAAATTTTACATGACCGATTTATATTTTTTCTTTTTCACAATGGCTCCAATCTTCCCTGTTTCTTGTGCTGTCAAATTCGACCATCCTACCTTATGTACCTTATCTAATAGCCCCAACTCTTTAGCCGCCTCTATCTTTAATTTTTCATCCATAGTATCATCTCCTAATAGCCTTTTTCAAATTCATTTACAGATACCTTTTGACCAGTTAATGCATCCACTATTGAATTCATTGTAGACAAACGATATATTGGCATAAGCTCATATTTACTTGTGTACAAATAATAAAGAGATGGTTTTTCACCAACTAATATATTTTTTGCAATACTTTCATTCAAAATATCTGCTTTTGATGATTTATCAGCCTCATCCCAATTTAATGAGACATTTATTATTTTGCCGTTTTTATCTGTTTTAATTCTCACATAATTATCCAAAACTATTGCACCATTGTAAACTCGATAAAATACGTATGTATAATCATCATCTTCTATGGCAGGTTTCTTTAAAAGATCCAAATTGCAATCTTTTCCTCTTAAAATTTCCTTTGTAAAACCGATTATTCTGTCCAAATTGCCATACGTATCAAATAACCCATCATCATCAGAAATATCTACGTTCTCGCTTATTATATTTCCTGTCTCTTTGTCGACTGCTATATTTGCATTGGCTATTAGGCTTTTATCAGTATGATTCATATTAAATGTATATGTTTCTCTTTCAGTGAGAAAATACCTTTCAATTGTCTTGCTGTCTAATACTTTAATATCTTTTATGTGAAAGTTATTCAATTCATTCATTGCTATTTTCAATGCCTCATCGTTAGCTACTATGCTATACGATTTTTTAAAATCATTGGCATCACACTTAATCTTTAAAACATCATCATATAGCATATTACCATTAAAATCTACCAAATCACCATTTACTGCGTCTATACCAACGAGATTATAATCTATGCTTAAAGCATAGTACAGCCGATATTTAGGAAAATTATCGTTGTTGTTTTTCAAATACACAAGAATGGGATTAAACTTGCTGTTAAACACATTTAACGCGCCAACATTGTCAATCATCTTTATATTTTTATCAAAAGATAGTTCATCTACGCGCTGCCCCTTTAATTTCAATATATCGCCACTTTCAGAGTCAATGTAAACATAAGCATCTATATTGTAAACCGGTATATCATCAACTAAATTCTTGTAACGAAATTTATAAATTATTGGTCTTTCCAAAGCATTATCAATATACATTGAATCATTGATCTCAGATACATAATCAAATTTTTCTCCAAAAACATTTTCCAAAAGTTTTTTGCCTATGATTATAGCCTCATCTCTGCTTATTTTCGATTCACCACTTTTACCAAATAAATATTTCATTTGATCAACGTAATAATCTACGCTTTTGATGTTTCCATTATTGTCTAATACAGCATCAAAGGTTTTGTAGGTATCGCCTTCGCTTTTCATGTTTATTTGGATAAATCCATCGCTATTTTTTCTGATTTGATCTACCGACATATCACTTATAAATGGCATCTTATCTTTTAACGATTTTAAATAATCTTGATTTTGAATATCGCCGGAAAAACCAAATGAAAAAGCATTTAAGCTAAATGCAATTAGCAACGTCAAAGTTAAAAGAAAAATCCTTTTAATCATACATAGAATACCTCCATTAAGTAAAATATTACCATATATAGTATTCTATGTATTTCTGAAAAATCCTTTTTTTAATACAAAAAAATCCGGTTAATTCCGGATTTTTTATCTTAAAGAGCAACAACTTCCTTTACTTCAGGTATTTCTTCTTTTATTGCTCTCTCTATTCCTTCTTTCAAAGTCATTACTGCAAATGGACAGCCGCCACAAGCACCTGTAAGCCTTACTTGAACTACACCATCGTCAGTAACGTCGACGAGTTCCACATCTCCGCCATCTGCTTGAAGAGAAGGTCTTAAAAGCTTTAAAACTTCTTCTACTCTTTCTCTCACGTTACGCCCTCCTTTTTAAAATCTACAACATATATTATAACACGAATTGCGGAAAATAGAAATAAAACAATCTTAATGAATACGTTTTTGCTTGTAAAATAACTTTTTATTTGATAATTTTTATTTTTGCACCCTAAGTGGTAATATATATTTTGAAAGGAGATGTTTTTATGTTATTTACACCTATAAAAATAAAAGACATTACCATAAAAAACAGGATTATGATGTCTCCAATGTGTCAGTATTCCGCTGATAAAGATGGACTTGCAAACAGTTGGCACTTTGTTCACTACGTCAGCAGAGCCGTCGGCGGTGTAGGGTTAATAATGGTTGAAGCAACGGCAGTAGAAAGTCGAGGGCGAATAACTGATCGCGATCTTGGCATCTGGAACGACCAACAGGTAGAACCACTCAAAAGAATTGTTGATGAGTGCAAAAAACACGGTGTTACAATGGGAATACAATTAGCCCATGCTGGGAGAAAATCAGAAGTGGCAGATGAAACGCCTGTTGCGCCTTCAGCAATAAACTGGAGCGATGATTATAAATTGCCACATGAACTCACAAAAGAAGAAATAAATGCTATCGTAGAAAAGTTTAAAGATGCAGCGGTAAGAGCCTTGAATGCTGGTTTTGATGCCATTGAAATACATGCGGCGCACGGTTATTTGCTACACGAATTTCTGTCGCCCCTGTCAAACAAGAGAAATGACGGATACGGCGGTGATATCACTAACAGAGTGAGAATGCTTAAAGAAGTCATAGAAGCTGTAAAAAAAGTATGGCCAGAAAATAAACCTTTATTTGTAAGAGTTTCCTCCGACGATTACATTGAAGGCGGCATCGACATTGACGAAATGATAAAAATTTTATCATACATAAAGCCTTTGGGCGTAGACGTGATAGATGCAAGCAGCGGTGGACTTCTAAATGCAAAAATCGATCTTTATCCAGGCTATCAAATCAAATACTCTGAAAAAATAAAAAGTCAGCTTGGTTTTAAAACAGCAGCGGTAGGTCTAATAACAAAAGCTGAAATGGCTGAGCAAATCCTCAAAGACGGAAAAGCTGATTTAATAGCCTTAGGCCGTGAGCTTCTAAGAAATCCGTATTGGCCCCTGTATGCAGCCCACGACCTTAAAGAAGATGTAGAATGGCCAAAGCAATATGAAAGAGGAAAGTTTAGAGTTTAGCGGCCAGCTCCACCTCCACCGGTGGAACCACCGCCAAAACTTCCACCTCCTCCGCTGCCAAAGCCTCCTCCGAAGCCACCGCCGCCAGTTCCAAATCCGCCAAAGCCACCAAATCCTCCAGGGCCAAACCCGCCAGGACCGCGCCACCACCATCCGCGTATATTAGAAAAAATAATAAGCAATATTATCATGGCGATTATAGAAATTATTCCTTCCGCTTTGTTACTGCCACTGTCATTTTGCTGAGCATACTGGCTTTGGTCAACATTTTTTAAATCCACATTGTATTCTTTGGCAACCAATGTGACTATTGCCTTATATCCTTCTACAATGCCCCCAGAATAATCTTTATCATTCCATTTAGGCAGTACGTAATCGTCCAAAATCCTTCCTGCTACAGAATCTGGTATAGCACCTTCCAACCCGTATCCGACAGATATAAATACTTTGCCGCTTAATCCTTCCAATAGCCTTTTTTTATCTACTAAAAGAAGTACGCCATTATTTTTGTCTTTCTGTCCAATTCCCCAGCTTCTAAATAAGCTTAATGCGTAATCTGATATTTGATAGTCTCCTATATCGTCAACCGTCACTACGATGATCTGAGCACCAGTTAAGTTTTCTATCTCTTTCCCTATGTTTCTTATTGTATCAATATCGCTTTGGCTCATAAGTTTTGCGTAGTCGTACACATAATCGTACTGGGAAGGCTTAGGAGGAATTGCAGCAGCAAATATTTGGCCAAAAATTAGTATAGGAAAAAATATCAGCAAAAATAATGTTTTGGCATATTTTAACACCACATAACCTCCCTATTTCGAAAAATCGACTTTTGGAACTTCTGATGCTGATGCTTGTGCTTTAAAATACTGTTTCTCCGTAAATCCAAACATCCTTGCTATGATGACGTTAGGAAACTGCCTTATACTGGTGTTATACTGTTGAACAGCATTGTTGTAATCCATTCTGGCAACGGCGATCCTATTTTCTGTGCCTGCCAATTCATCACTTAACTGCCTGAAATTTTGATCGGCTTTTAAGTTAGGATAGTTTTCTGATATGGCCAGAAGCCTTCCTAAAGCTGTCCCAAGCTCATCGTTGGCGTTGGCTTTTTCTTGTACAGTATTTGCCGCAAGAAGCTTCTCTCTGGCTTTATTTACGCTATCAAACACAGACTGTTCATGAGCAGCATAACCTTTTACAGTCTCAACGAGATTAGGAATCAAATCAGCCCTCCTTTGTAGCTGATTTTCTATTTGGCTCCACTTGCTATTTACATTTTCCTGCTGACTTACAAGCCCGTTATAACTTGAAAAAAAGTAAACAACTATTAATAGCACGACTGCTGCTACTGAAATCAACACAACAGAAGATCTTTTCATGTTGTCTCTCCTTTCTCAGTTTTCTTTGATATTATATGATCATTTTTTATTTTTTTGCTGACTATTTCTGCCACAGCTTCTAAAAATGCTCTATCATCATCGTCAAAAGCCGCTTTTTCATCGCTGTCTATGTCAATTTCGCCGATTATTTCATCGCCAATTCTTATAGGCACTACTATCTCAGACTTTGTCTCGATGCTACAAGCCAAGTAATTGTCCTCTTTTGTCACATCATCTACGACAATTGTGGCATTTTCAGTCACGGCTCTGCCGCATATACCTTGACCAACGTTTATCTTCACATGTTCTGTGGGCCTTCCTATGTATGGGCCAAGTTTCAACATCCCATCTTCCATGAAATAAAAACCTGTCCAATTGTAGTAAGGTAAATTGCTGTCCAATATTTTCACAACCTCATGGTAAAAATAGTTTAAATCATCTATCTCACTTGATGATTTCTCTATCATCGAAAGCAATCTTTTAAATAATTCTTTTTTCTCCATCACAATCTCCCTCTCTCATTTTTCATTATATAAAAAACCCGCGTAAAGCAGGTCAATAATTTACTTTCTTATTTTCTGGATCATTTAATACACGCCTCATCATCCAGTATGCCAATATAAGTATGAAAGGAGTTGCAATCTGCGTCAAAGTAAAAAAGCCGATTCCAAGGTGCTTATTTAGATAAACTGGCCAAAATAGTGGATTGTCCCTTACAGTTTCTTCAATAAGCCCTCTCATAAGCTGATAGTAAAATATAAAAGACCAAAACTGATACCCATACGGCATGTGCTTTCTCTCGATGTAAAAATAACGTATTAAAAGGATAAGTCCCATTGCTACACCAACTAATTGTGCGGGCCATCTTCCAAAAGCAAAATCAGTCTGCCTTCCCAAAACCTCTTGGTTAAATATATTTCCTATTCTTACAAGCATATTCCCTATAGCCAATCCTATGACAGCATAATCTTCCAATGGATTTATCTTGACGTTTTTCTTATGGCAGTAATAAAGGCCTGCAAGAAATCCTCCCAATACAGCTCCATGCCATGATAGTCCACCTTGATAAATCTTAAGAATCTGTATCGGATCTTTGTAAAACCAATCAATGTCATTCGCCAATACAAACATCAATCTTGCTCCTACTATTCCGGATATAACCACAATCATCAAAAGATTTAACAAGAAATCTTCATCGTAGTTAAGCTCTTTCGACCTAACGTACAAGTAATATGCACCAGCAGCTATAGATAAAGCCATAAAAATTCCGTACCAATGTACAGCAATCGGTCCAATTTTAAATGCATACGGGCTAATAGATGGTATATACATAACTAACCTCCAATATATGTTTATTTGTCATGATTTGATTATATTATTCTTTTAACAGTAAGTCAACGTTTTATTGAATTTACCAGAGATTTCGCATCAAAATTCCAGCAAAAAATTTATCTTTACAAGAATTTTTATATTTTACATCTAGTTGAATATATGGTAATAGTAAATCCATTTAGATGCTAAAAAAGTTATACTTTCCCCTTACCCCATGAATTTTAATAATGAATTTCCAGTTTTGTTTCAAATTATGTCTTCACAAACAGTGGATTACTCCATCCAGTTTCTATGATAAATATCTCATCTTTTATATCTTCAATAATATCTATTTGAAGCATATGCTTTTCCCTAAAATTTCTTATACACCTGAAGAAATATAATTGCATCAAATTAAATGCTATTATTATAAACATTAACACAGTTTCTACACCCTCAGGACTGTGCATAAAACAGTGATTTAAGTGCCATTCTGTTTTTAATTGATGAAAAGCATTGTTTTCAATTTCCCATCTTTTATGTATTATTTTCCATAAAGTTTCTACTGAAGTAACTTTAGAGGTAGTTATTATCCATGATTCTTTTGTTTCTACTTTGCTTGAGCTATGTATCTCCTCTATAAATTTTATAAACCTTACTTCTATGTCGGAATTAGGCATTTGAAAATTGTCTTCGTCCCAGGCCTTTATTTTAATATAATTGTTACTTTTTTTCTTAACAGTCCATTCTTTATCTGCTTCTCGACACTTGAATAAACCAAGTGCATCCTTAACTATATTAAGTCTTTCATCTTTAACCCTTACTACTGCATCCATCCCTATTGATAATACTTCTTTAATCCAAGTAGATTTGCAATATAATGCATCAGCTACTATAATGTCTGCAAAATGATGAAATTCTTTATGCAATTTTCTAATTAGACGCTTGCCTGCTGTGATTTCTCCTTCGTCTTTATCTGAAGCATCTCTTTTTGGTTCAAGCATTTCCTGACCTATGATAAGATGTGGATCAGAACCTACAGATGCACATATTACTGACCTATGAAAGTAATGAGTAATCCCGTCCTTTTGGACTCGTGTAAGACAATTATCACAGCACTTATTAGTGCTTTCAAATAACTCTACACCATCTATTGCAACAACTTTTAGTCCATCTATAGTTCCTTTTCTAAAAACCTTATTTTTTGTACTTGTCTTGATTATACTATTATTAAGTTCATTTAAGCCATCTAAATCAAAATTGCTTAAAACACGCCTAATAGTGTCAATACGAGGAATTTTAGTCTTTTTAGGTAATACTTTTTTAAATTTACCTTTTTTAAGCCAATGTTCCAACCTATTAAAACTCCTTATTTGAAGCATAAATCCAAATAATACTACAAAGGTAACTGTTGAAATTTTTACTGAAGATTTTGCTCTTTTATCTTTTAGGGTATTGATTTTTTCTCCAAGATGGTATATCTTAGAGAAGTAAATAAGCATTTGTTTTAAATAACTTTTGTTCATTTTATCAGCATCCTTTCTATTTAGGTTTTCGCAAAACATATTATAGAAAGGATGCTTTTATTTTGCAAATTTTTTTCTTTCAATTTCCAGTAAAAAACGGAAAATCACATATTTCTAGCTGCTCTTAGTTAAATTATATAAATCAACGTGTTTATCACTCTATAATTTTTTAAATGCGAAATCTCTGTGAATTTACAGATGAATCAAAAACCACCCGCTATGCGAGTGGCTACTACTTACTTTGCTCCAATCTTTTTGGCTATAACCTGCCAAAATGATGGTGTTTCAAAACCTATTCTCCATATGCAAATGCCATGAATGCCGTATTTTTTCGCTATATCTATTTTCTCAGCCATCGTCGTAGAATTTTCAAACCATACCTGCCTTGTGGCGCCATATGTGCTGTCATAATATGTGTAATATGGCTCTTGATACGTATTGCTCCACTGTACTGTCACACCTTTCTGCTGAGCATTCTGAAGTATCGTCTTTGTTGGAGCAGAAAAACCACCTGACTTATTTGCAGGCCAATCGTATCCATACGTCGCAACACCAAGGCAAATCTGACTTGGTTTAAAGCCTTCTTTTAATGCATCCTTCACATTGTTCTCAACCCACTGCTCCGGAGATACTGGTCCCGGTGGCGATGAAGCATTATGCCTGTCGTAAGTCATCAATGTCACATGATCAACTAATGGTGCCAATTTGTGATAATCGTAAATTCCCGATATATCAGGTGAAACCTGATAATGAGGAATCACAGACATATCTAAGATTTTACCCTCTCTTTTCATCATCGTCCTAAAAGTACCCATAAATGCCGTAAGGTAGTCTTTATCCTTAACATAATTTTTTGTGCCATGTGGGATAAACTCAAAGTCTATGTTGTATCCGTCAAATCCATGTTTTTTAAGAAGACTTATAAGCTCATTCATGGTCTCAGTCTTCACTTTAGAATCAAGCAAAACTGAATCCTTGCTATCAGCTACGTTTACAAGCGGTATAACTTTTAAACCATTTTTCTTTGCAAAGTTTAAAGCTTGCGGATTTGTTGAATCTTTAACAGATCCATCGCCTTGAACAGTAAGCCACAGTGGCGAAACTGTGTCCATGTACTTCGCGTATTTTACAAGCGAATTGTATGAGTTGTCGTATCCAGGTGAATCAACATAAAATCCAACAACATTTAAACTTCTCTTTGATGTAACTGGCTTTTTAACTGAGCTTTTGCATCCTGCCAATGATGCAGTTGCAAGCACCATAACAAAAATCAGCATCATCGCAATATATCTTTTATATTTTTTCATGAGATATAACCTCCTCATAATTCTTTCTGGTTATATCTTTTCATGAAATCTACATATTTATGTAACAAAAATCCGTTTTTAGTTTTTTTGTCCCGGTGTGTAATCGCCTGGTTTCACATTAAACGAAATACTTTGCCCATCGCTTACAGCAATTATTGTCCCACATTCGTCTGTCCTATAGACCGGTATGTTTCTGGCTTTAAGTTTTTTCAATGTAGAACTGTGGGGATGTCCGTAGTCATTGCCTTTTCCACAGGAGATTACAGCATATTTAGGACTGACATCATCTAAAAAGCTCGCAGTAGTTGATGTTGAGCTTCCATGATGACCAACTTTAAGTACATCCGACTTCAAATCATACCCCTTTTCAATCATTTCCCTCTCCGATTCAGCACCAGCATCGCCAGTAAACAAAAACGATGTGTTTTTATAAGTAAGTTTTATCACTGCACTGTATTCGTTAAGATCGGCGTATTTAGAGCTATTTGGCGCTATAATTTCAGCACTAACAGAAGGACCAAGGTCCAAAGTCACTCCTGCTTTTGCCACATCTATCTTCAATCCCTTATTTTTTGCAGCATTTAATACATATTCAAATGTCTTTGTATTTGTAGTCACCTTTGGCATGTAAAATCTTCCTATTTCAAAGCTTTCTATTACTCTATCCATTCCACCAATGTGATCTTCGTGTGGGTGTGTTCCAACTAATATATCGATTTTTGTTACACCTAAACTTTTTATGTAGTCGACGACCTTTTTCCCCATTTCTGGTACACCAGCATCGATTAGCATCGCCTTATTGTCAGGTGTCTTAATAAAAATGCTATCGCCCTGTCCTACATCGATAAAATACACTTTAAGTAAGCCATTTGTAGATTGTACTGTAGAATTCTGAATTTCGCCTTGTTTCTGATTGAAATTTGTGGTATCAGAACATCCAACCAAAGAAAAAAGCAAAGCAAATATCAAAACGAAAATTGCTATTTTTTTAAACATGATGCACCTCTCTACTCTCTAAAAAGTTCATCTGCCAGCCTTTTTATTTTCTGGTTTCGCTTAAGCGTTTCTTCACTGTCAATTCGTACATCAAACTTTATTACATCGCCTTCTTTTAAATCTTTTGGTAAAAGAGTACGAGGAAAATTAAATGTAATACGCCCAAACTCAATTACAGCGTAATCACCTTCGAATCTGTCTATTATGCACATTTCATTCATAATCATCCCTCCCAAACTATTATATCATGGGAACCTTTTATTCCATTCACTTAAATGCAAAAAATAAAAAAATATGGCACCAATTGGGCACAAAAAAGGGTTTGGACTTAAGTAAAATGTCCAAACCCTTGATTTTTCTAAGTGGAGATGAAGGGATTTGAACCCTCGACTCCCACAATGCGAATGTGGTACTCTCCCGCTGAGTTACATCCCCATCAAAAATAATTATATCATAAGATGGTGATGATTTCTACTTTTTTGTCAAAAAGTAGAAATGTTGTTCAAGCCGCCTTTTAGAGGCGGTTTTTTGCAAAATAAAAACAGCTTTTTAAGCTGCATATTTCAGATTGGTGGGGTTAACAGGATTCGAACCTGTGGCCTCTACGATGTGAGCGTAGCGCTCTAACCGGCTGGGCTATAACCCCACTTAAAAATCCATATTTAAATTTTAAATTAGTTAAAATGGTGGGGTTAACAGGGCTCGAACCTGTGACCTCTACGATGTCAACGTAGCGCTCTAACCAGCTGGGCTATAACCCCACTCGCCTCACATGTTTAGTATATTATATTTTTACCTCTATGTCAACATCACTTTCTACACGTAAGACCTTATAAGTTTGCAATTGCCAGTAATGGTGTATTTGCCAATTGACGCAGGTATCAAAAGCGATTCACCGCTTTTCAAATCAGCTTCCCCATCTTCGTAAATTATCTTTCCTTCGCCTTCTACCATCACCAACGTATTAAAAATGCCGTTAGTCTCTATATTGACCGTTGACTCAACATAGATTACATCCGTTTTAAAGTATTTTGACTGAACGACATTGGCAATGCTTCCCCCATCTACCTTTTTATATTTAGGAACTATTTTATCGCTTTTTAAATTAAAATCAATCACGTCTAAAGCTTTATCAATGTGAAGCTCTCTTTTGTTTCCATTGTCATCTACTCTATTGTAATCATAGACTCTGTAAGTTAAATCCGAATTCTGCTGTATTTCGCAGATTAGTATGCCTTCTCCGATGGCATGTACCATCCCTGAAGGTATGTACACTACATCTCCTGGCTTTACCTCTATCTCATTTAGACATTCTTCAAGACTTTCCTTTTCAAGCAATGACTTAAATTGTTCCTTCGTCGTGCCTTCTTTTAAACCACAGATAAGTTTGGCACCAGGCTTTGCATCGATTATATACCACATTTCTGTTTTGCCTATATCGCCATTTTCATGATGATAAGCGTAATCATCATCTGGATGCACTTGAACAGACAATTTATCATTGGCATCTATTATCTTTATAAGCAATGGAAATCTACCGTACGATTTGCCTTCTCCATAAAGCTCGTCTCCATGCTTATTTGCAAGTTCGCTTAATTTAACTCCATCGTAAATACCGCCATCTACTTCACTTACAGCAGTTGTATTGTCAGAAATGCACCAAAGCTCACCTATCTTTTTGCCGTAAGGTACATTAAAGCCGTACTTTGTCTTCAAGGCATCTCCGCCCCATATCCTTTCCATAAATATGGGTTTAAACTTTAGTGGTTGCATTCTCATCACTCCCACATATTATTCAGCGATATTTAGAGCAATTTCTATCATATCGTTAAATGTCTTCTGCCTTTCTTCTGCGGATGTAGCATGACCTGTAACTAAACTATCGCTTACTGTCAATATGGTAAGAGCATCTACTCCATACTTAGCAGCTAAAGTGTAAAGACCTGCTGTTTCCATCTCAACTGCTAAAACGCCAAACTTAGCCCATAATTTCCAGCTATCTTTATCATCGTTGTAAAATGTATCTGATGAAAGTATATTGCCTACTTTTACGTTGATACCTTTCTCCAAAGCCGCATCATAAGCTTTTTTCAGGAGCTTGAAACTGGCTGTAGGAGCATAGTCCATGCCATTAAACCTGATCTTATTTATGGCGGAATCTGTCGATGACGCCATTGCTAATATTACATCCCTTATGTTTATATCTTCTTGCATTGATCCGCATGTGCCTATCCTTATGAGATTTTTTACGTTGTAGCTTTGGATAAGCTCGTTTACATATATGGATATAGATGGTATACCCATACCTGTTCCCTGAACAGATACTCTTTTACCTTTATAATAACCAGTAAATCCGTACATTCCGCGAACTTCATTGTAACAAATTACATCAGTTAAAAAATTGTCTGCAATGTACTTAGCCCTCAGTGGATCTCCAGGCAATAATACTGTACTTGCAATTTCTCCATCTTTTGCACCTATGTGAATACTCAATTCATCCATCTCCTTTTAATATTTTACAATTATATAATATCAAAAATGATGTAAACCTTCAATCGCTTTTTATATCAAGGCTTTTTCATCTTTATATATGGTCTCTATCACGCCACCTCCAAGGCAGTATTCACCATCGTAAAAGACGACAAATTGTCCCGGAGTAACAGCTCTTTGAGGCTTATCAAACACAACTAAATAACCATTGTCTTTCTTAAAAACCATTACGTCTTGGTCAGGCTGTCTATACCTGAATTTTGCTTTGCACCTAAGTTCATCGAAGTTCATGTCACCGTCTATCCAATTTACATTCTTCGTAAACAAGCCGTATGAATACAATGCAGGATTTTTATCACCTTGTGCAACATAAAGTATATTGTTTTCAACATCTTTGTCAACTACAAACCAAGGCTCTCCTGTACCTACACCACCTATGCCGATGCCCCTTCTCTGTCCTAATGTGTAAAACATAAGCCCATCATGACGTCCCAATACGCGCCCCGACAGATCCCTTATTTCTCCCGGCTTCGCAGGCAGAAATTGATTTAAAAATTCTTTAAACTTTCTCTCTCCGATAAAGCAAATACCTGTGCTGTCTTTTTTATCAGCCGTCTTCAGACCTGCCTTTCGTGCTATCTCCCGCACTTCCGATTTATCAAGGTGTCCTATTGGAAACATCGTCTTTGACAACTGCTTCTGCCCAAGCTCACATAAAAAATACGTCTGATCTTTGTTTTTGTCTACACCTTTTAGCATCTTGTAGTGCCCATCTATATGCTCTATCCTTGCATAGTGGCCTGTTGCAATATAATCTGCTCCAATTTTCATCGAAAACTCCAAAAAAGCCTTAAACTTTATCTCTTTGTTGCACATTACGTCTGGATTGGGTGTTCTACCGCTTTTGTATTCATTCAAGAAATACTGAAAAACTCTGTCCCAATATTCTTTTGTAAAGTTTATCGAATAGTAAGGAATGCCTATTTTATCGCAAACTCTCACAACATCCTCGTAATCCTCTGCTGCAGTACAGTACCCAGAATCATCTTCTTCATCCCAATTTTTCATAAATATGCCTATCACATCGTATCCTTGTTCTTTAAGAAGCAGTGCAGACACAGAGGAATCTACTCCTCCAGACATTCCAACTACAACTTTTACATTTTGATTCTCATAAGCCATTTAAAATTACAACCTCTCTCATAAAAAATTATTTAAAAAAACTCAATGCCACATGACATTGAGTTTTTGCCTTTTAATACGAGCAAGTCTATAAGCCGAGTTCTGTTTTAGATGGTCATCTATCTACAATATCAGTTACCTGATACCTCCAGCGGTTTTACCCGAGGGTCAAGCGGGCCACTTGTATTTCCCTCCTATTCTACCTTGCTCCAGGTGGGGTTTACAGAGCATTCCAGTCGCCTGGATGCTGGTGAGCTCTTACCTCGCCTTTCCACCCTTACCCACCAACTAATTCGTTACGAATAAAAAATTTATTATTAACGAATTAAATGATGGGCGGTATATCTCTGTTGCACTTTCCTTGGAGTCACCTCCACCGGGTATTACCCGGCACCTTGCCCTGTGGAGCTCGGACTTTCCTCGTACATAATGTACGCGACCATCTGGCTTACTCGTAAGTATTACTCTCCAGATATAGAATGATACCACTATCAAATAAGTTTGTCAACTGGCAATTATTACATAAACATAAACGGATCAGCTTGTGCTTCGCTGGTAATGACATTTAAGTCTACATCCATTTTTTGCGCTTCATCCCTTATGTATTCAGCGATGAAATTTACAGAAATCTTCTCTGTGCCAAAATGACCCGCATCTATTATAGCCAGTCCAATATGCCTTGCATCTACTGCATCATGGTAGCCAACATCACCTGTTATCAAAACATCGGCACCTTTAAAAGCTGAAATTGATACAAAGCTACCACCACTGCCACCGCATACAGCCACTTTTTTAACTGTCTTGTTTAAATCGCCTACGACACGTATGTTTTTTAAGCCAAGTTTTGCTTTTACATCATTTGCGAGGTTGCCTAATGTAGTGTCTTTTATTAAGCCTACTCTCCCGATTCCATATTCATCATACAATGTCTCAACAGGGTATATGTCATAAGCTACCTCTTCATATGGATGAACTTTTAACATAGCACTTATAACCCTATTTACCAATTTATCTGGTGCTATAGTCTCTATTCTAACCTCCTGAGTATTTTCCACTTTTCCTATCTCACCTATAAAAGGATTCGTTCCCTCTAACGGTTTAAAACTTCCTATGCCCATCGTTTGAAAAGTACAATCGCTGTAATTTCCTATGTAGCCTGCACCTGCATTGCACATAGCTGTCTTTACTATCTCCTCATATCCAATCGGAACATATACTACAATTTTCTTATAGCCTTCTTTATACGTAACTTGCAAAATCTCCTCGTCGTATATTCCCAGTATGTTGCAGAGAATATCGTTCATTCCGCCCTTTGCAGCATCAAAGTTGGTATGCGCTGAATACACAGGTATGTCTTCTCTTATAAGCATCGTCAAAACTTCGCCTAACGGATTATCAGTACGTAAATTCTTAAATGGTTTAAATATTATAGGGTGATGCGTTACAATCATGTCGACTTTCTTTGATATGGCTTCTAATACAACTTCTCTTGTGGCATCCAAAGCCACCATGACAGACGACACATCTTTTCTGGGATTCCCCACAAGAAGCCCAACATTGTCCCATTCTTCAGCACATTTGTGTGGTGCAAGTTTGTCAATCATTCCTGCTATTGTCTGGCATTTCAGACTCATACAATAACACCTCATATTTTTTTATTTTATTTAAAATATCCTCTTTCAGTAAATCACTTTCATTGCTTTTCGAGACTTCATCAAAAATCTTTTTTAGCTTTCCTATCTTATATGATATATAATCTTTAAGCAATGGGTGACTTTTTTGAAAGAGTTTTTCACCGATTTCATAAAAAATTTCGTCGTGGATTCTCCCCTTGCCATGTTCTACAGCAATTATCTCAAAGAACTTCCCTTTTTCAAAGACTAAATCTTCATCAACAATCAAATACCCATTCTCATAAATATACCTGCGAAGATGGTCAGATGCCGTCATAGGCTGCAAGATAAATCTCTCTACAGTTGAAGCAATACTTTTGCCTTTTTCTAAAATATCTGAAGTCAAAATGCCACCCATACCGGCTATTACAACCGTATCAACTTCATTTGGCATTAAAATGCTTAATCCATCGCCAAGCCGTACAATTATATTTTCTGACAGATTGTACTTTTTAATAACATCAATTGCTTTATTGAGAGAAGTAGATTTTACATCTGATGCAATTATGTAGTCTGAAATGCCATTTAAATAAAGGTAGACTGGTATATATCCATGATCTGTACCTATATCAGCAACTTTAGAATGAAGTTTTATCATTTTGACGATAGAATTTAATCTCTGTGACAGCTTCATACTATAAAATAAAAAGCATTTGTAAAATCAAATGCCTATCCTTTCATCATTATATGGTGGGCCTTCAGGGACTCGAACCCCGGACCAATCGGTTATGAGCCGACCGCTCTACCAACTGAGCTAAAGGCCCTAAATATGGCTCCTCAGGTAGGGCTCGAACCTACAGCCTACCGGTTAACAGCCGGTTGCTCCACCATTGAGCTACTGAGGAATACATTTATTATTATACTACATTTTTAACCGGTGTCAAGCAGTGTTAATCCAAAAAATCTTTTAATTTCTTGCTGCGGCTTGGATGTCTTAATTTCCTCAATGCCTTTGCCTCTATCTGTCTTATTCTCTCTCTTGTGACATTGAATTCTTTGCCCACTTCTTCCAATGTCCTTGCTCTTCCGTCATCCAATCCAAATCTTAGCCTCAATACCTTTTCTTCCCTCGGCGTCAAAGTATCCAATACGTCTATAAGCTGCTCTTTAAGCATTGTAAATGCTGCCGCTTCAGCAGGGGCTGGAGCATCTTCGTCTGGTATAAAATCGCCAAGATGGCTGTCTTCTTCTTCGCCTATAGGAGTCTCTAACGATACTGGTTCCTGAGCAATCTTCATTATCTCTCTGACCTTGTCAACTGACATATCCATCTCTTTAGCGATCTCCTCTGGTAGAGGATCACGTCCCAATTCCTGCAAAAGTTGCCTTGAAACCCTTATAAGCTTATTAATAGTCTCTACCATATGGACAGGAATGCGTATCGTCCTGGCTTGATCAGCTATAGCCCTCGTGATTGCCTGTCTTATCCACCACGTAGCGTATGTGCTAAACTTAAATCCCTTTCTGTAGTTAAACTTTTCTACAGCTTTTAGTAGACCTAAATTTCCTTCTTGGATCAAATCGAGAAATAACATACCTCTGCCTACGTATCGTTTAGCAATGCTTACAACAAGCCTCAAATTCGCTTCCGTAAGCCTTTTTTTAGCTTCCTCATCGCCTTTTTCTATCCTCTTTGCCAACTCTATCTCTTCATCAGGAGATAAAAGAGGTATCTTTCCTATTTCCTTTAAGTACATCCTTACTGGATCATCAATATTTATTCCTTCAGGAATAGTAAGATCCAAATCCAGATCTTCCTCTGGAATTAATTCATCTTGTTGTGGTTCTTCTCCCACGATTTCTATACCCAACTTTTCGAATGTATCATATACTTTTTCTATCTGATCTGCATCCATATCAATATCTTCAAGAGAATTCATTATTTCATTATACGTCAGCATGCCATTCTTTTTGCCTTTATCAATAAGCTCTTTTATAGAATTTTTTACTTTTTCTTTATTCACGGGTGTCCCCTCCTTTTGGGCAACCTTTTTCTCAGCCATTTTTTAAATTCAGCATCTCCTTTTCATATTTCTGTAATTGTATCAAAAGTTCTCTTTCCTTCTCAATGTCACCAGCATTATATGAATCGTCAATTTCGCGTTTAATGCTCGCTATTTTTCTTCGTATGTCGTCTTTGATTATCTCTCTTACACAGTCATCCACTATTTTTTCGCTTGCCACTTTCTCGCTATACAGCACGTTGAATATATCGTTAAATTCGTCTTTTAAATCAGCATTGTCCAGCATAAAGCTTAGGTCTTTTACATCCACATGGCCACCATCTTCAAGCCTTTCAAAAATATACGACATCACTGCCTTTAAATGTTCGTCTTCGATGTCATCTACAGAAAGCTTCCCTTTCACCCTGCTATAAAGCTTGTTGTCAATTAAAAGCAGTGCAATCAAGTACTTAAGAGACGGTATCTTTTTTGCTCCACTGTATTTAATATTATGCCTATTATTGCCAACTGTATACCTAATTTTTTTATTATTTTGCAAAAAACCCTTGACAAATTGGTCTATTTCTGCTCTAATAGTGTTTTCAGGTATTTCAGCGTCTTCTGATACGATGGAAATATACACATCTCGCTTTACTTCGTCTTTAACTGTGGCAAGATCCTTGCACACCTTTTTGATATACTTTATCCTGTCTGATGGTTTTTCTAAATCCAAATCTTGCTTGTACTTCTTTATCTTATATTCTATCAATGTATCTGTCTTTTCAAGAAGCTTTTTAAATGCATCAAAACCCTCTTTTCTCACATATTCATCAGGGTCCTTGCCATTAGGTACTGTCAATATATTTACATTTAGGTCCAGTTCATCTAAAAGGTTAAGACCTCTCATTGTGGCCTCAATGCCTGCTTCATCTGCGTCATATGAAATTACGACAGTGTTTTTGTACTTTTTTATAAGTCTACCTTGCTCTAAAGTCAGCGCAGTGCCCAACGATGCGACAACATTGTCTAGTCCGCTTTGGTACAATGCTATAGCATCCATATATCCTTCAACGATAATAAACATATCTTCTTTAGATTTTTTGGCGTAATTAATTCCATATAAGGTCTTTCCTTTTTTAAAAACAACCGTCTCAGGAGTATTTAAATACTTTGGCTTTGCATCATCCATGACTCTGCCGCCAAAACCTATCACATTGTTTTTCTCGTCTATTATAGGAAACATTACCCGATTTTTAAATCTATCGTAATATGATCCAGTGCTGCTTTTTGAAACAAGACCAGCGCTTACAAGTACGTCAGTATTGTAATTGCGGCGCTTTAAATACTTAAGCAATTCAAGTCCACTTGGCGGAGAAAACCCCAATCCAAATCTCTTTATCGTAATGTCGTCTATGCCCCTATCATAGAGGTATTTTAATGCAGCCTGTCCAAATTTTGAATAAAGATACCTGTGGTAAAACAAAGCAGCTAACCTATTTACTTCATATATTTCATCTTTCAGCTTTTTTTTCTGATACTCTAAACCTGACAAATTTTCTTCTTCAATCTCTATACCAGCTCTATCTGCCAAGAACTCAACGGCCTCCTTAAAACCTACATTTTCAATATTCATTACAAAGGTAATGACATTTCCGCTGGCTTGGCAACCAAAACAATGATAAAGCTGCTTCTCTTGGCTTACATTGAAAGATGGTGTTTTCTCATGATGAAATGGGCACAATCCCTTAAAGTCTTTGCCAGATTTTTTAAGCGAAACATAACTTGAGACAACATCAACTATATCATTTTCTTCTATTACCCTATCAATTACGTCTTTTGAATAAGACATAAACACCACCTTAATTAATAGTTCGACAAAAAATAGGAAAATCCTCTTTTTAAAAAAGAATTATAAAATTTTCATGGAATTAATATATTCGACATAAATTCCTAAAATCCTTCTTGAAATTTTTACATATTAGAAATTTTTATCTTCCCACGGTGATGGTAAGAAAATCTCTTTATACTTTGTTATAGCGTATTTATCAGTCATTCCTGCTATATAGTCAGCAACTGCCCGTTCTTTACCATATTCATGTGTTAATTCGATAAATTCCTCTGGCATGTCGTCCACATTTTCACAAAAATAATAAAAAAGCTGTTCAACAACTTTTTTCGCTTTTGCCTCTTCGCTTTTTGCCTTCGAACCTATATAAACCTTTTTAAACAAAAAATCTCTAAGGCTGTAAGTAGCATCATAAATCTCACGGCTCATGGAGATACTATCTTTTCCCATGCTGTTTTCAATTATGTCCTTAACCATTGTGTTTATCCTCTTGCTGTGAGTATCTCCTAATATACGCCTTAAATCTTTTGGTATATCATCATTTGTCAATACTTTGCCTCGAATTGCATCATCAATATCGTGATTCACATAGGCAATCTTGTCTGCTAATTGAACGATTTTACCTTCCAATGTTCCAGGATTTCCGGATGTGGAATGATTTAAGATGCCATCTCGCACTTCCCATGTCAGATTAAGCCCTAAACCATTATTTTCTATCACATCCACCACTCTTAAGCTTTGGACACTATGCCTAAAGCCATCTTTTAAAAGCCTATTTAGAACATCCTCACCAGAATGGCCAAAAGGGGTATGCCCTAAATCATGACCTAATGCTATGGCTTCGGTTAAATCTTCGTTAAGCCGCAATGCCCTTGCGATAGTTTTTGATATTTGTGCAACTTCCAAAGTATGCGTAAGTCTCGTCCTGTAGTGGTCACCTTCAGGAGATATAAAAACCTGCGTCTTATGACTCAATCTCCTAAAAGCCTTACAATGTATGATTCTGTCTCTATCCCTTTGGTAATCTGTGCGAATATCGCACTTTTCCTCGTCTCTTGTTCTCCCTTTTGATTCTCTGCTGTGTGCTGCGTACGGTGATAGTATCTTATACTCCATATCCTCGGATATTTCCCTTATTTTCATCATATCACCTTCTCACAAAAATAAAACCCAATAAGGGTTTTATTTTATATAGACGATATTATTTTCCCATCAGCAACGTCAATATCAATGAAGTAATTATGAAAACTACGGCGCTTATCGTCGTAAGCCTCTCCAAAGTACCTTCCATCGTCCTGGCCTTGTTTTTACCAAAGAAAGTCTCTGCACCACCTGCAATTGCCCCGGATATACCTGCACTTTTCCCTTGTTGCAAGAGTATAACTGCCATCATAAACAAACTAACAATAATATGAATTATAAGTACTATTATTTTTAGCATATGTTTAACCTCCGAAAATCATATTTATACTATTATATATTATATAGCAATAGCATATTTATATCAAGTACTAATTTTCTTCATCAGAAATTGATTCACCCATCATGCCATGCCTATTGCAATGTCCATGTCCATGGTGGGGTACGTCTTCACCGTAGACTTTGTAATTGCCGCCTTCTACTCTTATGGCTTTGCCATTTACAAGTGCATCTGCAACTTTTTCACGAGCTGACATGATGATCCTAAAAAATGTAGGCCTTGATACTTTCATCCTTTCCGCACAATCTTCTTGTTCTAATCCTTCTAAATCCTTTAGACGTATAGCTTCAAACTCTTCAACTGTAAGCACCACTTCACTTAATGAGTGCATAGGTATTCCTACTGGCTTAAAATAATTTATGTTTGGTTCACATTTTACCCATCTGCATTTTTGAGGTCTTGGCATTTTATCACATCCCATTTCTTTTTTTGCATAATCATAATACTATTTTATCACCTATAAGTTAATTATATCAAGATACTTTTAAATACAATGCACACATATTTCTAATACAATGAATAGCATAAATTAGTTAACAAGATTATAAAGGATGATTTTTATGACGCTATCTTCCATTATTTCAAAGTTATCGTCTGCAAGCTCTCTTGTAACAGCTATCGGTTATATACTTTTCGCAATAGGTATAAATAGCGATGGAATAACAAAAGAAAATCTTGCAGTTTCTGGCAGATGGATTATTTTTATAGGAACTTTTTTACTGTACGCCCTAAATATAATATCGATAAGACAAAATGAAAACAAAGATGAAATTATCATCGAAAATCCTGATTTGCTTATTTTGGCTGGCAGTTTTATGATTGCATCAGGTGCATTTGTAGATGCGATCGGATTTGAAAAGAAAAATTTAAAAGAAGCTCAGGTATATTGATACTGAGCTTCTTTTTATGCAGAGATAAATTATCTTACGTTGTAAAATGCGTCTTTTCCAAGGTATTGTGCTATTCCGCCTAACCCTTCTTCTATCCTCATCAATTGGTTGTACTTCACGACTCTATCTGTTCTGGAAGGAGCACCAGTCTTAATTTGCCCTGCATTGACAGCAACAACAAGATCTGCAATAGTTGAATCTTCTGTCTCACCTGAGCGATGTGATACGACAGCAGTGTATCCTGCTTTCTTAGCCATCTCTATCGCATCAAGCGTTTCAGTAAGTGTACCAATCTGATTAAGCTTAATGAGGATAGAGTTCGCAACACCCATCTTAATTCCTCTTGAGAGTCTTTCTGTATTTGTAACAAAAATATCGTCGCCAATTAATTGGATTTTCTTGCCCAATCTTTCTGTTAAGAGCTTCCATCCGTTCCAATCCTCTTCTGCTAAACCATCTTCAAGCGAAACGATAGGATATTTATTTATAAGCTGCTCCCAGTAGTCCACCATTTCTTCTGATGTTCTCACAACGCCTTCTCCATCGAAATGGTATTTCCCATCTTCTTTGTACATTTCAGATGAAGCTGGATCAAGAGCTATAGCTACATCTTCACCAGGTACGTATCCTGCCTTTTGGATTGCTTCCAATATTACCTGTATTGCTTCTTCGTTTGATGTGAGATTTGGTGCGAAGCCACCTTCATCGCCAACTGTAGTGCTTAATCCTTTTGATTTAAGCACTGATCTTAAATTGTGGAAAACTTCAGCGCATGTCCTTAAAGCCTCATGGAAGTTTTGTGCACCAACAGGCATGATCAAGAATTCCTGTATATCGACGTTATTGTCAGCGTGCTTTCCGCCGTTTAAAATGTTCATCATTGGCACAGGAAGAACTTTTGCATTTACTCCACCTAAGTACTGGTAAAGTGGCAAGCCAACTTCTTCAGCAGCAGCTTTAGCAACTGCCAATGAAACACCTAAAATTGCATTTGCACCCAGATTTGATTTGTTTGGAGTTCCATCTAAATCAATCATGGCTTTGTCTATTGCCACTTGGTCTATTGCATCCATTCCAATTATTTCTGGAGCGATCTTTTCATTTACATTTTCTACAGCTTTCAATACACCTTTTCCTAAGTATCTGTTGTTGTCACCATCTCTTAACTCAACAGCTTCAAACTGACCTGTTGAAGCACCAGATGGAACTGCAGCACGACCTACTGCACCGCTATCTAATTCCACTTCTACTTCTACTGTTGGATTTCCTCTTGAGTCAAGTATTTCTCTTGCATAAACATCAACAATTATAGACATAAACATTCTCCTTTCGTTTTTTATCTTCCTATTATTAGGGACGTACCTGTCATTTCCTGTGGTTTTGGCAGTCCCAATATGTCAAGCACCGTTGGTGCTATATCTGCTAAAATACCATCATTTCTAAGTGTTACATCGCCTTCACCTATCACTATGAATGGTACCGGATTTGTCGTATGAGCCGTCTGTGGCTCTTTAGTCACTGGATCGATCATCTGCTCAGAATTTCCATGGTCAGCAGTTATAAGAATAGTACCACCCACTTCCTGACAAGCCGTCACTATTCTGCCAACGCACTCATCAATTGCTTCTATCGCTTTGACAGCAGCACTAAATACGCCTGTATGACCTACCATGTCAGGATTTGCAAAGTTAAGCAGTATAAAACCATACTGTTTTGACTTTATTTTTTCAACCACAGTATCTGTAACTTCGTACGCACTCATTTCAGGCTTTAAATCGTACGTTGCTACTTTAGGAGATGGTATCAGTATCCTGTCTTCTCCTTTATTTGGCTCCTCTACACCTCCATTGAAGAAGAATGTAACATGGGCGTATTTTTCTGTCTCCGCTATTCTAAGCTGTTTTATGCCTTTGTCGCTTAGGTACTCGCCAAGAGTATTCTTCAAGTTCTCAGGCTTATACGCAACGTGTATATTTTCAAATGTTATATCATACTGCGTCATGGAGACAAAGTAAACAGGAATATATCCTTTTTCTCTATCAAAAAAGTTAAACACTTCATCGATAAAAGCTCTTGTAATTTGTCTTGCCCTATCAGGCCTGAAATTAAAGAAGATTATCGAATCATTGGCATCCACAGTCGCAGTTGGCTTGCCACCATCTAAAATAACCGTCGGTTCTACAAACTCATCTGTCTGATCTTTGCTATATGCAATATCTATCGCTTCTTCAGGCGAATTAGCAAAAACGCCTTTGCCTAATGCTATAGCATCGTAAGCTTTTTTAGTCCTTTCCCATCTCTTGTCACGATCCATTGCATAGTACCTTCCAGATATTGTAGCAATCTTACCAATGCCAAGTCTATTCGCTTCATCTTCAAAAGCCTTTATGTATTCTTTGGCACATGCAGGTGGAACATCTCTGCCATCTAAAAATGCGTGGACGTATACCTCATCTAATCCTTCATCTTTTGCCAGCTTCATAAGTGCAAAAAGATGTGTAATGTGACTGTGGACACCGCCATCAGACAGAAGTCCAAAAAGATGAAGCTTTGAACCATTCTTCTTTACATTTTGTATGGCATCAAGAAACTCTTGCTTTTTGAAAAAAGCACCTTCTTTAATCTCTTTGCTTATTCTTGTAAGCTCCTGATAAACTATTCTACCAGCACCTATATTAAGATGTCCAACTTCCGAATTTCCCATCTGTCCTTCAGGAAGCCCTACAGCTAAGCCACTTGGTATAAGCTTTGTATTTGGATAATTTTTAAAGTAATAATCTAAATTTGGTGTATTAGCTGAATAAATGGCATTTCCTTCTTTGCTGTCAGAGATCCCAAATCCATCTAAGACAACAAGCATTACAAAGTTTTTGGGCATGCAATCCTCTCCTTAATAATTTACAATTTTAGCGAAATCCTGCGCTTTAAGGCTAGCTCCGCCCACTAATGCACCATCAATATCGCTTTCTGACATAAGCTCTTTAGCATTATCAGGTTTAACACTGCCACCATATTGTATTCTTACCTCATTAGCGATGTCTATACCGTATATGTCTGCAATAGTCTCTCTTATGACCTTTATTACGTCATTTGCATCTTTCGACGTAGCTGTTTTACCTGTACCAATAGCCCAAATAGGCTCATAAGCTATGACGACATTTAAGACATCTTCACTTCTAATGCCATCCAATGCTTTTTTTGTCTGTTCTCTTACTACATTGAAAGCTTCTCCTGCTTCTCTTTGAGATAATGATTCGCCTACACATACAATAGGCTTAAGACCATGACCTAATGCAGATTTAACTTTTTTATTCACAGTCTCATCTGTCTCAGCGAAATACTGTCTTCTCTCGGAATGGCCGATTACGACGTACTCTACACCTATCTCTTTGAGCATAGTCGGTGAAACTTCTCCTGTAAATGCGCCTTTTTCTTCCCAGTGCATATTCTGTGCACCTAACTTTATGTTAGAGCCATCTATGGCCTTCTTTACGTCTATAAGATCCACAAACGGTGGTATTACTACAACTTCTGCTTCTGCACCAGACACTAAAGGCTTAAGCTCATTTACAAGGTTTATAGCTTCAGATGGCGTCATGTACATCTTCCAATTACCTGCGATAATAGGTCTTCTCAATCAAAACACCTCTTTATTTGTCGTTTAATGCAGCTATTCCAGGCAATACCTTGCCTTCTAAGAATTCTAATGACGCACCGCCACCTGTCGATATATGTGACACTTTGTCTGCATAGCCTAACTGTTCAACTGCCGCAGCAGAATCTCCGCCACCGATTATAGTAGTGCCACTGCATTCACTCATAGCTTTTGCGATTGCCTCTGTTCCCTTTGCAAATTCTCTGATTTCAAATACACCCATAGGGCCATTCCAAACTACTGTCTTTGCACCTTTTATGACTTTTGAAAATTCTTCAATTGTCTTCGGTCCAATGTCTACACCGATTTTGTCATTAGGCATCTTGTCTATGTCAACCACTTCATATGGAACGCCTGATTTTAATTCTGCACTGACTACTGTATCTACCGGTAAAAGCAATTTGACTCCTTTTTGCTTAGCCTTTTCGATTAAGTCTTTGGCAAGCTCTAATTTATCTTCCTCCAAAAGGGATTTACCTATTTCGTGGCCTTCAGCCTTTATAAATGTGTATGCCATACCGCCGCCAATAAGCAAACTATCAACTTTATCTAAAAGGTTCGTGATGACGCCAATTTTATCTGAAACTTTTGCACCGCCCAGTATTGCTACAAAAGGTCTTTCTGGATTTTCCAAAGCACCGCCCATGAAATTTAACTCTTTCTCAATTAAAAATCCAGATACTGCTGGCAGGTAACTTGCAACTCCCGTTGTAGATGCATGCGCTCTATGAGCTGTACCGAATGCATCGTTGACGAATACGTCAGCCAATGATGCCAACTCTTTTGAAAAATCCGGATCATTTTTCTCTTCTTCAGCGTGGAATCTGACATTTTCTAAAAGCAGCACTTCACCGTCTTTCAATGCGTTAGCTTTTGCCTTAGCATCTTCACCTATTACATCATCAGCTACAATGACTTGTTTCCCGAGTAACTCTGAAAGCCTTTTTGCAACAGGCTTCATAGAATACTCCATGTTGAACTTGCCCTTCGGCCTTCCTAAGTGTGATACTAATATCACCTTTGCATTATTGTCTAAAAGATATTGGATAGTAGGCAATGCCGCTTTTATTCTCGTATCATCAGTTATATTTTTTTCACTGTCCATAGGCACATTAAAGTCTACCCTTACAAGGACTCTCTTGCCCTTTACATCGATATCCCTTACAGTTTTTTTCATGATATACCTCCTATCTATATATTTTAGGACAAGGTTATAAGCCTTGTCCTATGATATTACAGTCTATCTGCTACATACTTAGCAAGGTCAACAACCCTGTTTGAATAACCCCATTCGTTGTCATACCATGAAACAACCTTTACCATATTGCCTTCCATAACCATTGTTGACAAGCCATCAACAATCGATGATCTTGAATCACCTTTGAAGTCCATTGATACTAATGGTTCATCTGTATATCCGAGAATGCCTTTAAGTTCGTTTTCTGCTGCTTCTTTCAATGCTGCATTTACTTCTTCTACAGTTACGCTCTTTTCAAGCTCTGCAACAAGATCAACAACAGATACGTCTGGTGTTGGAACTCTCATTGCAAAACCGTTTAATTTCCCTTTTAATTCAGGCAATACAAGTGCAACTGCTTTTGCAGCACCAGTTGTTGTCGGAATAATTGACATTGCTGCTGATCTTGCTCTTCTTAAATCCTTATGAGGAAGATCCAGTATCCTCTGATCGTTTGTGTATGAGTGAACAGTTGTCATTAAACCTCTCTTAATTCCAAATTTATTATGTAAAACTTTTGCAAATGGTGCTAAGCAGTTTGTTGTGCATGAAGCATTTGAAATAACGTGATGTGCATTTGGATCATATTTGTCCTCGTTAACACCCATAACGATTGTTATATCTTCATTTTTAGCAGGTGCAGAAATTATTACTTTCTTTGCTCCAGCTTCAATGTGTTTTACTGCATCTTCCTTGTTTGTAAACCTACCTGTTGATTCGATAACTATGTCAACACCTAATTCCTTCCAAGGTAATTTTGCAGGATCTGTTTCTTTTAATATCTTTATTTCCTTGCCATTTACAACAAGTGAATCCTCTTTTGCAACGACTTCGCCTTCGAATTGACCGAATGTTGAATCGTACTTTAATAGATGTGCTAATGTTTTTGCATCAGTAAGATCGTTGAATGCAACAATATCAAGATCTACATTTTTCTTTAATGCTGCTCTAAAAAAGTTTCTGCCTATTCTACCAAAGCCATTAATACCTACTTTTACTGTCATAATATTTCCTCCTTTAATTTTTATTTTTTATATTAAACACCTTTCGGTGTATTAACAACTTTTTAATATTTCAAATGCAGCACCTTCATCAGTTATGAGGACATCCACCATTCCACTTATGCAAGTTGATATAATCGCATCAGCTTTGCTTTTGCCACCTGAAACAGCTATCAAATTTTTGACTTTTTTTAAATCATCCTTTGTGAGAAATATGCTTGGCGTCTCATAAACTATTTCACCGTTTATGTTTAAGTAAAAGCCCAATGCTTCTGACGTGGCACCAACACTCCTAAGATACTCTTTAGTCGATGAAGGTAAATTTCGCCTGTCAGCCATCACATCTGCACGTCCTATGCCAAAAAGCACTATATCAGCTTCTTTCAATATGTCAATAACGCTTTTTATGTCTGGCTCATTCATAAGGGTCTCTATAGCTTCTTTACCTACGTTGTCAGGAATATGAAGCATTTTGTAGGAACCACCTAACTTTTTTGCAAGGACTGATGCAATTGTATTTGCTTGTTTTTCCACTTCGCGACCTAAGCCACCTCTTGCAGGTACAACCATTATATTTGATTTGGTGTAGCACTGAGGCATTTCATTTGCAACTTCCATCACACTTGAACCGCCAGTCAATGCAATGATGCTGTCATTCTTTATTATGCTTTTAAGGTAAGCTGCAGCAGATTTGCCCATGTCTTTTTTTATAAGCCTATCATTATCGACATCACCCGGTATCACGATGACTTTTTTTAGTTTCAGGCGATCTTTTAAAGTTTTTTCCAAGTTGTTTAAGCCTTTTAACTCATGGATAAACTCCTTAAGCTCCTCCAAAAGTTTCTCGCCGTCTTTAGTCACAGTCATTCCTAAAGGATTTATATCGATAAGGCCTTGTCGCTTCAAAAAAGATACCTCTGTCCTTATTATCCTCTCGCCAATATTAAGCTGATATGACAAAGCTCGCCTCCCTATTGGCTGGCTGAAATATATATTACGCATTATAGTATACCTTTTTTGCAGCAGTTCTATTAGCTCAGGCACAATTTTCTGTTGTAATGATATTATGTCATTCATGTATCAAAACCTTCTTCAGGACTTTTATAGACCCGTTGTATTTTAACTGTCCCACCAAAACATCAAATAAATATTTTTACCTTCAATACTATTTTATATTAAGACTTCTAATTTTTCAATAGACAATATGATAAAAGAGAGCATTTTCTAAAATTATTGCTCTCTTTTATCAATATCTTTTTCTCTTGTTGGACGATGGGATATTCATCTCTTCTCGGTATTTAGCGACAGTCCTTCTCGATATCGTTATGCCTTTTTGAGACAAAATCTCAGCGATTTTTTGATCGCTTAAAGTATCTTGAGGGTCTTCTTCGTTTATCAATTGCTTTATCATCTCTTTTATCATTTCCTGCGAAAACATCTCACCATCGCCATTGCCGATGCCGCTTTGGAAGAAGTATCTGATTTCAAAAACACCTAAAGGTGTATCAACGTACTTTCCGTTTACTGCCCTGCTTACCGTCGATTCATGAACTCCTACTGCATCTGCAATCTTCTTTAAGTTCATAGGTTTAATGTATTTCTGCTCTCTGTCAAAAAATGACCTTTGCTCTTTCACTATCGCGCTTAACACTTTGTACAAAGTATCCCTTCTCGACTCAATGCTTTTTATAAGCCACATAGCTGACTGAATTTTATTTGAAAGGTATTTTCTTGTATTGTCATCATCAGTAGCAGTCAAAATACTTTCATAAGACTTATTTATCCTCAAGCCAGGATACAAAGACTCATTTATAAGCACAACATAATCGCCGTCTATCTTCTTTATATAAGCATCTGGAATGACGTATTTTATATCATTGTAGCTTGAAAAACTACTTCCAGGCCTCGGATTTAGCTTTTTTATCTCGTCTACAGCATTCTGCACTTCTCTAATGTCCACATTCAACTTCTTTGCTATAAACGAAAGCTTGTTGTCCGCAATTTCGTTTAAATAATTTTCCACAATTTCTTTTACTACGCCATTATACATGTTTTTGCTTTTTAACTGAAGCATGAGGCATTCCGTTAAATTTCTCGCTGCGATCCCAGGCGGGTCAAATGATTGCACTACATTTAAAGCCGTCATAATATCTTCTTCACTGTAATTGTAATCTTCACTGAGTTTTTCGATATCATCGTTTAGATAACCATTGCTGTCAAGATCGTAAATTATGACTTTGCATATCTCTTTTATTTTCTTTGTAAGAGGTGTTATATGAAGTTGAAACAGCAAATGATCTGTGAGGGACGTATCAGTCGAGACCATGTTTTCAAAGCTTAAGTCGTCTCTTTCTTCATCATCGCTGCTGTAATTGTATTTTTCAAGGTCGCTATTTTTATTTAATTCATGGTAAATCTCAATGATGTCTTCCTTATCTTCGTACGCCTCCAGCATAGGGTTGGTTTCCAATTCACTTGTGATAAGCTCATTTAGCTCGTACGAATTTAGCTGTAATATCTCAATGGCTTGTTTAAGCTGAGGCGTCATCAATAATTTCTGTACTTGTTTTAAATTAAGTCCCATATCCAGCTTCATATTCTACACCCTCATATACATCAATATTCACATTTCAATTATAACATACTTGTAACCGTTTATAAAATGGATATTTTTAGTTTGGAGACAAGTGACCTACATTATCTCAAAAGTGTGATACATTCCTTGGTAGTCATCCCATTTTTGAGCTATACTTTCTACCCTTGCCCATCTTAGCCCATTTTTTATGTAATCGATAAGCATATTTATATCCTCTTCATTGCCTTCTGCCACAATTTCAACACTTCCATCGTACAGATTCTTTGCATATCCAGTTATATTAAGCCGCAAAGCCATGTTGTAAACAGAATACCTAAGCCCAACACCTTGCACATGGCCTGTCAAATTAAGATGGACCGTTTTTTTCACAAGAACCCCTCCTTTCAAAAGCAAATCAACTTACAAGATAAATTTATTTATAACGTAAGCGACGCCGTTTTCCATGTTTGATTTTGTGATAAAGTCTGCTGTTTTTTTAAGTTTATCTATGGCATTTTCCATTGCCACACCAAAACCTGCATACTCAACCATCTCTACATCATTTTCGCTATCACCTATTGCCACCATTTCTGATCTATCTATTCCCAGATATTCTCCCAATATCTTGAGGCCGTTTCCTTTATTTACACCTTTATTTAATATTTCTATATTATTGTGAAATGAGCTTGTGGTCTCTAATCTATCGCCTTTTTCGTTATCTATCGTTTTTCTCACTGCTTTTATTTTCTCTGAATCTTCGTCAAACATTACAAATTTCACAATGCTGTCTTTCAACTTGCTTTCAAATTCTGTATGAGAAGGTATATTCTCCACTTCTACTCGTAATGTTTCGGCGTACAATCTGTTCCACTCGCCGTACTTTTGAAATTTGCTGGTAATCTCCGGTGAATAAACAATTTTATCGCTGTAAAAATGATAATAAAGGTCGTTTTCCTTCGCCAAATCTATCAAATACGACAATATGTCTATATCAAGCACACTTTTATAAATTTCTTCATCATTGTCATCTATCACCATGGCTCCATTGCTGGCAATGATGTATGGTTTGAATCCTAAAAATTCCGAGTATGCGTAAGCAGAAGCATAAATCCTGCCTGTTGATATGACAACATAAATACCTGCATCATGAGCTTTTTTTAAAGCTTCTAAGTTTTCTCTCGAGATTTGCTTGTCATGCGTCAAAAGTGTATCGTCCATATCTATTGCAATTAATTTATATGTCATCGTAGTCCCCCATTCATCAGAATATTTTTTCAATATTACTATACCATTACTGACAATCAACTTCAAGTTTTCACGATTTTCACTATGCATTTCAAAAAATGATTGACAGCATAAAATTGCAATAGTATAATGTAACTATAAATATTACAAGAGAAATTTTATTAATTAATATTTCATAGAAAGAAGGGATATTATGGACGATATCTCGTCAATCCTGAAAGAAAAGGGATTAAAAGTAACACCACAGAGACTTGCTATCATCAACATGCTTAAAAATACCAAAGAACATCCAAGTGCTGAAACCATATACAAGACGTTGTCGTCCGATTTCCCAACAATGAGTTTGGCTACTGTCTACAAGACGCTTGAAATGCTAAAAAGTATAGGACTTGTGCAAGAACTTAATGTTGGTGAAGGTAGTTTCAGATATGACGCAAATGTCAATTCACACCCACATTTGATATGTTACGGATGCAATAGGGTAGATGACCTTGACGACTCAGCATTAGATGATCTCCTTGGTGAAGTAAGCAAACACACAGATTACCTTTTGATGGATCAAAAATTGTATTTTTATGGCTACTGCCCTGATTGCAAAAAAAAGATAACAAATTAAAAAACGAGCATCGCTCGTTTTTTAATTTGTAGGATTTATATTTTGTGGTTTTCCATTTAAATCCTCTGTAGATACGTTTTTGTCATCAATTTGGCTTTGAACACTTTCATTGTTACTTACTTCATCTTTTTTCACACCCCGTCTTATAACGCCGTCAACTGGCTTGTAGATGTCTGTATACAAAAATTCTTTTTTCACTAAAACATTGTTCTCATAAATGAGCCTGTAAGTATTTACCTTGTATCCTGTATGCTTTTCCACATCTACCTGCGTGACTCCTTCAGGCAAAGTAGGATCATCAACATACGTTACTTTTGGTTCGTACTTCTCCACAATTTCAGAATATATGTCGATCCTTTTCCATGGATCTTCCGGATATCCATAAAAATTCACTACAAAGTTATTTCCGCTGATGTACGATTCAATGTATATAGGGTATTTCGTTGGATTTTCAAACTTTAAATCGAGAACATCTCCTGAGATTGTAGCATCTTGCCCCGGCGAAACGTATCCAACAGGAAATGTGTGATGGTACCTCTCGTCGATTTTCATATCTGCTCTTAACGCAGCGTTGTAAATGGTAGTAGCAACTTGACACACCCCACCACCTATATCCGGAACAAGCTTGTTGCCAATTATCACAGGCGCTTCTTTATATCCATTCTGTATGATTCTCGGTCCTAACGTTTTATTAAGTGAAAAAACTTGCCCCGGCATAAGCAGCTTGCCATTTACAGCTTTTGCAGCTACAGCAAGATTTTCTGACCTATTTGCATCACCAGTATTGAATTGTGTGGAAAAACTGACAATTTTGCCTTTTATCATGCCGAGTTCTGAAGCCTTTATGTTTGCATCAACTTTTTTAACTGTGATAGGAACTTCTACATAATCTTCATCACCTGTCATAATCGCATTATTAACTGCACTTTTTATACTTTCAATTGTATTATTTGCATCGACTTTTAAACCCGAAATATCATTTGTAATGTTTATCTTACCGTCAGACACGTATATCTTAGCATCAACAGGTTTTTTGTCTATGTTTTTCGATACATCCATTAAAAATTTATCTAAACCATTAAAAACGGCTATAGGACTGTACTTAAGATATTTACCGTTCTTAGATATATTGTATATCGTCTTTATGCGATTTATGAAGTTCCCACTTTTGCCGATAGAATAAGCTTCATTGACGATAGCATCATAGTCGTAGCCTATTTTAACGTCATCGCTTGGAAGCACAAACTGCTTGTCATTGTACTTTAAAACGACTTTTAAATTGTTCACCGTCTTAAGGTTATCTTGCAGTTTTGAATTCGCTTCAGATTTAGTAAGTCCACTAAGACTAATTCCATTTACAAAAACTCCCTTTGCGATAGTATTTTGATTCATGACAGAATAAAACATCACAAATGAACCAGCAAACACAGTTATTATTAATATAAGAAGAATGATATAAAAATAATTGCTTTTGCTCTTTATGCTTTTTGTGTCCTTTGTCTCCATTTTGATCTCCCCATTATTTAGTTTTTTAATTTAGAACAATTTAATTATATTATAAATACATTGCAAATAAATTACATACTGATTAATTTTTTATAAAATTTTTATAAAACTTACAAATATGTTTGATAGGGCAAATATCACACTTAGGCTTCCGTGCAATACAGATATTTCGTCCATGGTATATAAGAATGTGATGAGACAAAGACCACAAATTTTTAGGTAGAATATCCATAAGCTGTTGTTCTGTCTTTAAAACATCATCGCTTTCTGCAAGTCCAATCCTATTTGACACCCTAAAAACGTGGGTATCAACTGCAATCGCATCTTGTTTAAAGGCATTGCTTATAACCACATTTGCAGTTTTCCTGCCAACACCCGGCAACTCCATAAGCTTTTCCATATCATTAGGAACAGTACCGCCATACTTATCGCACAAAATTTTGCATGTATTTATTATGTTTCTCGACTTATTCCTGTAAAGACCGCAATCCCTTATTTCTTCTTCAAGTTCTAATGGATCAACGTCCTTTAAATCAAATGGCGATTTGTACTTTTTAAAAAGTTTTTCTGTAATCATGTTGACCCTTTTGTCAGTACACTGTGCTGACAGTATTGTTGCTACCAATAACTCAAAGGCATTTTTAAAATGTAAACCAGGCTTTGCATCAGGATATGTTTTTTTAAGAATTTCTACAACCTCCAGCGCTTCATCTTTCGTTACCCTCAAAAGTCTCACCTCTAATATTCATTATGGCTTTCTTCATAAACTCCTTTGTAGATTCATCTTTTTCATTTAGATAAGCTTTTTCAATATATGAAAAAGCATTTTCTTTATCAAGGATGCTTAAAGCGTATGCGCTATAGCCTCTTATATAAGCACTTTCAGAGTTTATAAGCTTTTTCAATGGTTCGATTGCATCCTTGTCATTTGAATTAATAGCTGCAATTATTGCATTTCTTATTATAGTATTCTTGCCTCTCCAAGATGCCGATGTATCTCCAAATAATTCTTTAAACTTTTTGTTGTCAAGACGTAAAATATCTTTCAAATCGTGTTTAGGTTTAAGATTTTGTGGCGTAAATTCGCGCCTTGTGACTTTCTTTGCTTTTTGATTAAATGGACAAACATCCTGGCATATATCACATCCATATATGCGAGTGCCTAACCTTTTTAATGTGCTATCGCTTAAGTATCCTTTCTTAATTGTAGCATATGACAAGCACTTATTGGCGTCTATTTTGTATTCTTCAATCAATGCTTTCCCAGGACATGCTTTAAGACATCTTCTGCAGCTTCCACATTTTGATTCAACTTTTGAATCTGGTTCAAAAGATATGTTTATCAGCATCTCTCCTAAAAAAATGTATGATCCATATTCCTCATTTATTATCATATTATTTTTCCCGAAAAATCCAATGCCTGCATTGTAAGCGATAGCTCTTTCCAAAAGTGGATTGTTGTCAACAAGCAAAACTGTCTTGGCATCACCGCATTTAGATGAAATAAATTTTTCCAGCTTTTTAAGCAAATCAATCATGACTTTATGATAATCTACGCCCCATGCAGTCTTTGAAATAGTCCCATATCCATACCTCGGTGCTTCAAATTCATAATCTACGTTGTAAGATATAGCAACAGATATTATCGACTTAACATCACTAAGGAGATAATAGGGATTTATCCTTTTATCTACATCCTTTTCTTCAATATTGCAATTTAAACCATTGTTAAGTCTATAAAGCAATAAATCCCTATACTCAAAAAGACAATCAGGACTTGCAAAGCCTATTACGTCAATGCCGGACTTATAGGCAAAATCCTTAATCTCCTCTTTTGTGACACAAGTCACATCAAACATTCCTTTCTTTATCAGATGACTTTTCTTTTGTCAATATGTTGTAAAATAATCTTAGCTTGTTTTTCACTCTTTCGTTTATATCACTCATCTTATGACCTGTCAATATTTCCATACCTTCATCTATCGTATTTACAGTATATATGTGAAATTTTCCACTCTTGCATGCGTCTATTACTTCATCGTCCAAAACAAGGTTTATTGCATTCTGCTCTGGGATTATGACGCCTTGCCTTCCTGTAAGTCCTTTCACTTTGCATAATTTGAAAAATCCTTCAATCTTATGTGTTACGCCTCCTACAGGCTGTATGACTCCAAATTGATTGACAGAACCAGTTACAGCTATGTCCTGTCTAATGGGAATATCTGATAAGCTTGAAAGCAGCCCATAAAGCTCTGTGCTGGAAGCACTGTCACCTTCTACGCCTTCATATAGCTGCTCAAAGCATATTCTGGCTGATAAAGTAAGGGGAAAATCCAAAGCATACCTATTGCCTATAAATCCCGTTATTATCATTATGCCTTTGTCGTGAATGTGACCACTCATTTTGGTTTCTCTTTCGATGTTTACCACACCTTCTTCGCCCGGGTAAGTGGTAACCGTTATCCTGGAAGGCTTTCCAAATTGGTAATCACCTAAATTTATGACAGAAAGCCCATTTACAATCCCAACTTTTTCACCATCTACATCCATCAAAAAAGTTCCATCTTTAAAATATTCCATATACTTTTCCTCTATCATGTTGACACGCTTTATCTTTTCCTTTATAGCCTTTTCTACATTATGAGCCGTGACAGCTTTGCTTCCTTCTATTTCCGCCCAGATATTTGATTCATATAAAATCTCAACAATATCATTAAACTGTGTAGATAATTTGTTTTGGTCTTCCGATATCCTTGTTGAATACTCAATGACTTTTGCCACTCCTGTTTTGTGAAAAGGCCTTAAATTGTCTTCAATACAATGTTTCTTTATAAAAGAAGCCATTTTTAAGATGCTTTCTTCGTTTAAATCCATCACGTCGTTGAAATCAACTTTAACTTTAAAAAGCTTTTTAAAATCATCATCGTAATTATATAAAATATAGTATAAATACGGAGTTCCTATGAGTATTACCTTGACATTTAAGTCAATTGGCTCAGGTTTTAGTGATGATATGGACAAAAGGCCGTAAGACGACGCAACATTTTCTATTGCTATTTTATCCGTCTTTAGCGTACGCTTAATGGCATCCCATACGTACGGATACGTCAAGACATCCTTAGCCTGTAAAATAAGATATCCTCCATTTGCCTTGTGAAGAGCCCCTGCTTTAATCTTCGTAAAATCAGTAATCGCCACTCCAAAATCGCTTTCGTATTCAATGTTTCCTAATACATTGTTGTAGTTGGGATTGTACTCCACCACAACAGGCGCACCATTTGTATTGCTGTTATCTACAAAAAGATTTACACTGTACTTTTTGAAAACATCTTTTTTGTTCTTTCGCATGATAAATGGAAATTGATTGTCTTCATCATCATCGCTTCTGAAACTGTCGATGTTTTCTAATATATCTCTTTGAAGGCTGTCAAGATATCTCGATACACCGTCATATTCCGCATATTTATTTCTTAAATCATCGATCAAATGTCCAACAGCTATAAGTCCTACGCTATTGTCAAGCTCGTGAACAGCATCCCTTGTTTCTTTATCTATACTTTGTATATCCTTCCATATCTGCAGTGCCTTTTCTTCAAAATTTGCCGCTTTAGCTTCTATCTCTTTTCTTTTCTCATCGTCTAATAGCTCGTATTCTTCATTGCTTATCTGTTTACCGTCTACAACAGGTATACTTACTATACCAGTTTTTGTCTCTTTAAGCACAAAGCCAAAATTTTTTGCCAAATCGTTTAGTTCTTGGATCAATTGATTTTTTCTGTCTTGAAATTTCTTCACAATTTCATTTTTTTGCAAATCGTATGCTTTTGAATTAAATGCCTTAGGGATTTCTCTTTGAAGCTGCTCCACAAAATCTCTCATGTCGTTTTTAAATCTCTTGCCATCACCTGGTCTTAAATTTATAGCAATTGGCTGTGACGGTTTATCAAAATTAAACACGTACACCCAATCATCTGGCACTTTTTCTGAAGATGCGATTTTAGAAACACTGCTTATGGCAAAGCTGGATTTTCCAGTACCAGTAATCCCAGTAATAAATATGTTGTATCCTTTCTGTTTGATTCTTAAACCAAACTCCATGGCATCTTTAGCTCTTTCCTGCCCTATGAGATCTTTCAAAGGTTCCACATCATCCGTCGTTTCAAAACCAAGCAAATCTGGATCTATATGCTTTTTAAGACTTTCTGGTGTTAATTCCCTCATTCAAAGCCCTCCTTTTATAAATAAGAATTCGACATAGACTCTTTTTTCCCTTCTTTTACATAAATGATCGCTTAATTATATGATAGGAGTTATTTATAAATAATTAGCTGAAGGATATCCTTCAGCCTAATATCAATCTATCTTGCCATCTTTTTCATCCATTTGTTTTTCAGCGTATTTAATCATCTTTTTAACCATGTTACCACCAATTTTTCCAACTTCTCTGGTAGTCATATTTTCATAACAACGCCTTTCAATGTCATCATCAAGGTGTAATTCTTCGGCAACTTCTTCTTTTAATGAGTCAAGCTCGTCTTCAGCCTTTTCATACAATTTCTTTCTCTTTGACATAGAAAAAACACCTCCGCTTTTATTTTTCCTCCAGCGAAGGTATATATCCAAACTTATATATTTGTCAAAACTTATATTTCTTTTATTGCCTCAGTAGGGCAACCATCTATGGAATCACGGCAAGCCTGTTCTTCGCCTTCAGGCACTTCATCGACTATTGCCTGCGATTTGCCTTCGTCATTCCAGTCAAAAACCGCTGGACACGTGTCGATGCACAGGCCACAAGCTATACACAAATCTTGATCTACATATACCTTCATATATTTACCTCCTATGCTATTTTATACATCTAATATATCATATTTTTGCAAAAAACAAAATATTTATTTTATTATATAGTAACACGCTTCCAAATCATCTTCCGCTGCATTTACAATACTGTTTTTTAATTTATCAATAGTTTCTTCATTTACTTTAGCGCCTTTGTCGCCTAAAATCCGCGACACCACCATTTGACTGGCCATTGATTCTTTGTACCTTTCCACAAAATCTATTATCTCACTTATCTCTTTTTCTCTGTCCATAAAAACACCTCCTAAATATTTAGTTTCTAAAAAAAAACTTTTATTATACAAAAAAAGACCTAAACGGTCTTAAATGTACAAAAGCGATTCTTTCAAAAAGTTATTTAACAATGTTTTGTCATTTGCGCTTAGCTCCTTTATATATTTGTGGAATATATTAACCTTCTCAAAAACTTTCCTGCTTTCACTGGACAAATGATAGTCGATGTAGAATCCAATCACGATTCCAACAAACAAAATCACAGGCGCTTCACTGCCATTAATGTTTATGGAATTTTTTATATTTTCAATTACTGTTACATCAAGTGTCTTAATCTGCAAAAGCAACGTTGTCAAGGCATAAGCACAAAACTTAAGAGGCTTTAAAGCAGCTTTTTTTTCGTTCATAAAATCGTCAACTGATATGGAATCATCATTTTTTTTGATCACATTCAATAAGACTTCTTTTACACTGTTCCACTCATGTATACTGCTTTTATTTACCACATCATAAGCACTTTCATTAGGCATGTAAACCAATATAGATCTACCTATAGATTTATCCTCACCAATAAAATACTGCCGCTTCACATATCCCAGTTCTTCTAATTCTGTCAACATATCATAGGCAGTCCATTTGCTTATGCCCATAAAACTTGCAACGTCAGCATAGTGTACAGGAGCTTTATCCTTGTCATAAAGCTTTATAAGCGTTTCCAAAAAGTCTACCTTTCTTTTCGTTAAAGGCACACAAACACCCCATTTCTCTTACTTATAATAGGGTATTTTGCCTTTGCAGTCAAGCTTCTTTTTCGGTAGATGTCTTTGAATTCCAGATATCATCCGCTACTTCTCCCCATCTTTCTGCAACTTCCTTTAAATCACTGTACAAATTTTCAATATGTGATGCATCGCTGTTTTCCGTGTGCCTTGCGTTGGATTCTCTCACTATATTTAAAAGCTCTTCTGGGTTGTCTATAAGTGGACATGGCCTCAAATGATTTTGATTAAACGGCATCCTCTTTCTGTAAGCTTTCATAATAGGAGACATAAGGGCTTCCTTCAGACTTACGTCATTTATGTTGACATTAGCATAATGGATGAAAGCACATGGCTCAACATCGCCTGCTGCATTTATATGGAGATACCTCTTGCCTCCTGCTATGCATCCCCCACTAAATTCTCCGTCATTCCAAAAGTCGATTGCAAACAGCTCTTTCGTAGCTCTTATATAGTTTATCCTTTCATAAGCGTATTTTCTTTGTTCAGGCGATACCATGAATTTTACATCAGGATCTTTTCCAACAGGAATGTAAGTAAAGTACCATGCAAAGTAAGCACCTTTGTCTATCATCATATCTACAAACTCATCACTGAATATTTCTTCAATATTAGTTTTAGTGTATGTAGCAGAGTAACCGAATAATACCCCATTTTCTCTCATAAGATCCATGGCTTTCATCACTTTATCGAAAGTGCCTTTGCCTCTTATCTCATCATTTTTGTCTTTTAAGCCGTTAATGCTTACTGCAAATGTTATATTTCCCACTCTTTTTACTTCTTTTATCATGTCTTCATCTATAAGCGTACCATTTGTAAAGAGATGAAATACTTGATTCTTATGATTTTCAGCAAGCTTTATTATGTCTTTCATCCTGACGGTCGGCTCACCGCCAGATAGAACTATAAAGTAAACTCCCAGTTCTTCTGCCTCTTTGCATATTCTATCCATAGTTTCAAATGATAGATTGTGTGGATTGTACTTTCCTGCCCAACAGCCTACACAATTTAGATTGCATGCTTCAGTGGGATCCATAAGTATCGCCCACGGAACATTGGCATCTAATTTTTGTTCCCACTCTTGCTGTTTCGGAATACCTTTAAGGCTTGCGTTTACAAGGAAGTTTATCATGAGCGTCTTTAAGATGTTCTTGTCAATGTTTTTTATCCCTTTTACTGTAAACTTATACCAGTTGCTGTCCTTGTCGTCTAAAAACGATTTTACACTTTCTATTTGCTGTCTGTGATTCGGCAATACCGCTATTTTTGACATTAGATTGGCCATTGCTTGAAGGTTTTTCTCTGGATCTTTGTCGATGTAATTGATAAGAGCTCCAACAACAGGATCGATTATGTTCATAACATCCCCTCCTTATACCAATAAATTTAAAAATACCAAAAAGACCAAAATTCTTCTTAAAAAAATATTAGCACTAATAATATATTAATTCAATACCTTTTTAGAACTTTTTACACATCCAAACAACTTCCTCCAATGAATTCTTTCATCAAAGAATTTGGAGGTATGGGAGATTCATCTTCTAAATTTACAAAGTAACTCAATATCTCTAAAAGCTCCTGTGCAATTGAAAAAGCCTTGCTATCTTTATTTATTTCTTTTAAAAGTGGTTCAGCGTATTTCTTTATAACAGGCAGTTCATATGGAAGCGAAGAATTAAACATGATATCTGCATCTTCTTGGTACGGGAAAATATAGTTTTCCTCACCTTTTCTTACGGAAGGCCACATAAGAATTGTCTCCTCGGCATCGCTGGAACGAAACTGATTATCTCTCACAATCCTTCTTAAAAGTCGAGTCTCGGTAGTAGATATTCTGTTGTGTTCATCAAGGTTTAACTGTGTCAAAGCGCTTATGTATATCCTGTACTTGCTGTCTTTTGGTATATCCTTTGTGAGCTTTTCGTTTAAACCGTGTATTCCTTCTACAAGAATTATCTGATTTCTGTCAAGTTTAGCCTTTCTCCCTGCTTTTTCTCTTTCTCCTTTTTTGAAATTGAAAATCGGAAGCTCTACTTCTTCACCTTGCATAAGCTTTATTATGTGATCATTAAAAAGCTCTAAATCTAAAGCATCGATCGTTTCAAAATTGTAGTTGCCAAATTCGTCTTTTGGCGTCAATTCTCTTGGCAAAAAATAATTGTCAAGTGATATTGGCAGCGGTTTTAATCCATTTACTCTAAGCTGAACACTTAATCTGTGGACAAATGACGTCTTACCAGATGATGAAGGACCAGCAATAAGGACCAACTTTATCATTTTATTTTGATATATGTGATCTGCTATAGTGGCAATCTTCTTTTCATGAAGCGCTTCCGATATTAAGACAAGCTCTCTACCATTTCCGCTTTTAATCATATCATTTAAAGACGCTACATATCCTATATTAAGTATATTTGCCCATTCCTCAGCTTCTTTAAATACAGATGCCAATTTAGGAACATCTTCAAATACAGGAAGCACATCTGGACTTTTTGGTTCAGGAAATAAAAGTATTACTCCTGGAAAATAGAGTATAAGATCAAACAGCTTTAAATATCCTGTAGATGGAACACATGGGCTGTAGAAAAAATCTACAACATCTTCGCAAAAGTAAACAGGAATTTTTGCTTTATCGCTGTATTTAAAAAGACTTACTTTTTCTTCTAAGCCTTCTTTCGAAAATAGATTTACAGCACTTTCTTTGTCTAAATACTTTTTTATTATCGGATAATCTGCGTCGATTATCTCTCTCATCCTACGCTTTATATCATGCACAATTTTATTGTTCACAGTAGAACCATGAATTTCGCAGTACAAACCTTTACCTAAAGAGTGCTCAATTGTAACCTTTGAAGTCGGCAAAATATCTTTAACTGCTTTAATCAAAACAAACGTAAGGCTTCTTCTATATACCATCATCCCTTCTTCTGTTGACATATCGACAAATTGTATCTCACAGTCCCTGTCTATCTTTGTAGACAAATCAACCATGAGATTATCCACTTTTGCTGCAACTATCCTATACTTATGGTTGTCTTTAAACTGCTCTGATATTTCTTCCAGCGTCACATGATCTGGAAAAGTACAGACAGCACCTTCTACATTTAGATTCATAAAATCACCTCACCATAAATTATAATACAAATGAAGAGATTTTTAAATCTGTGTATAAAAAAACCGGCAATTGCCGGTTTTTTTACATCCAATCTATCCCGCGAAGCCGTTCGGCTATGTTTTCAAGCCCGCTTCTAAAGTGGGTATCCTGTCAATTACTTCTGAAGTCCCTTAAAACGTGGGCTTTTCATACGTAATTGAACCCAAATTCCCGTTGTCATGGTGTTGGTTGAAAACAAATTCACCGTAACTAAACTCCTCAGGACCATCTTGTTGATTACAGTATATACCTAAATGCTTTTCATTGCAATAGTAGATTGCTGGAAAAAACAAAATTATCTTTTAATGTTAAAGACGCCAAGTGCTGCATCAAGTCCAACTCTCTTGCTTTCAGGTACTGTCTGGAAAAATATTTCCACACCATAATTTTCTTCAAGTTTTAAAAGTGATTCCGTCTCTTCTTTGTTAAGACTTACAGTCGGTATTATGAATTTCCTGTCGACGCTTTTTGCTATACCGCCAATGTTTAGCTTCTTTATAGGCAGTCCTTTTTCAATGGTGTCTTTGACTGTTTTTATATTTTTAAACAATAATATAACTTTAAATCCGTCGTAATGATCTTTTTCCCACAATTTTATTGAATCATCGACGGTCAATATCTTCAATGTAATATTAGCAGTAGATGCAGACATGATGTAAATATTTTTCATGAATTCATCCTTTGCTAATTGGTCATCAATGACGAATATTGAGTTGCAATTATACCCTTTTACCCATTTTGTCATAACTTGACCATGTATAAGTCTATCATCTATTCTGGCAAAAATGATTTCTCCCATAATGATCATCCTTTCTCATTATTTAAAATAGAGGTTTAGCTAAATCACCTTTAAAGGCAATTAAGCTAAACCATGAATATTATAAAAGTCCTGTAAAGCCTAAAACCGCAAATATGACTATTAGCCACAAAAGCACTTTCACTATTTTTAAACCTTTTCTTGAGAAATACCAGTATACAAGCATAACTGTCAGTAGTGGTAACAACCCAGGTAATACTTTGTCTAAAATATCTTGTAAGACGAATTGTTTTCCTGACAAAGTCCATTTTAACGATGTATTTACTGTCACATAAGAAGCCGCCAAAATTCCCATCATAAAAGTACCTAAAACAGATAATCCATCAATGATTTTTCTAATTCTTGCACCGCTTACAATTTCAACGACTGCAGAACGTCCAAGCCTGTATCCCAATTCAGTAAAATAATATCCATATGTGAATGTCAGTGCAACAAACAATATCCAAGGAAGAAGAGCTCCCAATGCACTGCCAGCTTTTGCCCACGGTAGGAATATGCCTATCAAAATATACTGCACCGTACCTGAATCTATTGCGTCGCCTATGCCCGCCAAAGGTCCCATCAATCCAACTTTCGTACTATTTATGATCTCTGGATCAACTGCTTCATCGATTTTGCCTTCATTTAGCTTTTTAGCCCTTTCCTCCTCCAATGATGCCGTTATTCCAAGTATTGTGCCACCGCCCCATACTGCTTGCGTATTGTAAAACAAAAGATGCCTTTTATACGCTTCTTTAAGATCCTCATTCTTTTTGTATATTTTCCTTAAAATAGGCATTAACCCAAACAAAAGTGAGGGTGCCAACATTCTATCAAATGTATGAGGTATTTCATTGGCGTACCACCATCTAAACCATCCTAAAAGCAAATCTTTTCTTGTGATTTTTTTGCTGCTGTCATCAATTTCTGACGAATTTACACTGTTCTTCGCTTTTACATCTTCCATGCCACTTACCTCCTTCAAATTTGTTGGCTATCTGCTTCTTTGCTTGTAAACATAACGTAGAGATATGCCATTATTCCTCCTAAGACAGCGTACGTTACAGTATTTACATTTAATGATTTTAGTATGACAGCCATAAAGTATGCTAAGAGGAAAAATACGACAAATTTTCTCTTGCCTATGACTGTTAGTGTCAATGCAATTCCTAACGCAGGTAGTCCTCCTCCTATCACCGTCAAAACATGGAATAGCTTGCCGGCTGTGACTGTTTTTATCAACGCTGCTATCAATGGAGTTCCTTTGTAAAGCGCTATAAATATAGCTGGGAAGAACAACACAAGACTCACTAAAATAGGCAAAACAATTATTGTCAATGTCAAGCCTCTATCGTTTAATTCTTCCGCATACTTATCCGTAAGTCGTAATACAAACGTATTCAAAAGGAATCTGAATGAATACAAGTATGACCCTAATAGTCCTACAGGCACTGCGATTGCAATTGCTGCTGATGGATCAAGATGTGCCATAACCGCAACCGGAACTGCTATAGAAGCCGCAACTGCTGGCTCACTTGGCAATGTTCCACCAGGTGCGATTAACCCCATGTAGATTAACTGTATGGCAGCAGTGACTACCATTGCTTCCGGTACATTGTGCATGACGATACCTACTACAAGACCTGTCATCAAAGGCGTGAAGCGAAGCATCAATGTTGAATAACCAAGAGCACGTGCCTCGACTATAGCCACCCATAAAGCAATGATTGCAGCTTGTGATGCACTAATACTTACATGCATATAAAGTCCTCCTTTTTTTATTAAGTTTTTATATATAAAGATAACTCTTTAAAGAGCCATCTTTATTGCAGTGTATAAATTTACTTGTTGAGTATTTCTTTATTCATGTTTCTAATCCCTTCAATTCCCGACTTATAACACATATCAGCTAATGTATCAACATCATAGCTATGCCTTGACGATAATGCTTCAATAAGCATAGGTAAATTTACTCCTGTCAAATAATTAAAGGTCAATTCCTTTAAGTTAGCTGATGTCACATTAAAAGGACTTCCCCCAAACATATCTGTCAAGACCAACACACCTTCTCCTTCATCAAGATCAATGATGCCTTGCCTTACTTTATCTTTTAGTTTTAAAACATCATCACCTTCATTTAATCCCAAACACATAACTTTTTCTTGTTTTCCCAATATTAACTCAGCACTTTTTAATAATTCCTTACCAAACTCACCGTGTGTTACAACCAATATCCCTATCAAGATCATCATCCTTTCAAAATGCGATGTTTTATCTTTCATAAATTCTATAATGCAAAAATCATGCCATGAAAATGACCTATCTGCAAATGAATGTCTCTTAGGAGAAAAAAACATCATTTTCAAAATGTGTGCCATGAAAACACTTCTTCATGTAAATGTTTTTATTCAATTAAATGTGTGTCATGTTCCTAAGTTCAAGTGTGTCAATATATGTGTCAATCATCTCAGCCACATATGCATACTCACTATCTGGAATCTCTATTCCAAAGAGATTCTCCACAGCCTCAAAATGCTTCTTTATCAATTGAAATGAACCATTTTTGCGGCTTTTTATCACATCTAAATCGTTATTTGGCAAATAATCCTTTCTAATACCCCTCTCTATCAAACAAGCACAGTGAAATAAAAATTTTATCCAAATCTCGTCCTCTACTTTTTTATCCTTCTCATTGAGAATATCATTTAAAATTCCTTTTAATACAGGATAAACCTTATCAGGATTTAAAAAATTCAATGCCTGGGCTAAAAGGTCTTTTAAATTTTTCTCGTAAAACGAAATATTGTTGGTACCAGATGTAATATTGCTTGCGTCGCCATCACCACTTAACAATGGATGCAAAGATATTATCTCATCTACAAGCTTGTCTATATCCATATCTGGAGTCAAAGCCTTTCTTGTAGCTTCAAGCACTAATGGAGTACTGACCATTTCAATAGTCCTGGTTTTTATACCGGTTTTTTCGGTAATAATGTCAGAAAAAGTCCTAAGAAGCCCCATATCTACAAGAATCAGTACACCTTTACCTTGATCAATCTCTTTTATCATATTGATAGCTTTATTAAGAGTCACCTCCGGTTTTTCTTCCAACGGCATATCCAAAGCCTTTACATGATCAGTGCCAAGAAGTCTATTGGTTACTTCCGCAATACTGCTGGCAGTGCTATTTCCATGTGCCATAACTAATATACCAATCTTGCTGCTATTCTTTCCATACTGCAACGCCTGCAAAAACATCGCTATAAAAGCTGTCTCATCTTCAGGAATGTCCATATTCAATTTTTCTTCAAGCCTCTCTTTTATGACATTTGCAGCACTATAAGCGGATTTATAACTTCTTGCTATACTTTCTCTATCAGGATGCGAAATGGCAATTCCTACTTTAAGCCTCTCAACCATTGTTTTTATGTGAAATGACAATAGATAAATTGCTTTCTGAGTTATTACTCCATCAAAGCTTTCACGAACGGCATTAAAAGCATATTCCACAGCAGTCAATATATACGGATCAACAAACTTAAACAAAACACTTCTGTTTACGCCGTCAGTATTCTGTTCTATTGGATATAGATAATTTTTATAGTACAATTGTATTTGATTTTCTATGTTTTCCCTTATGTGCTCTGATGGCATCCCTTGTCTGTTAAATTTTTCCCAGTTATCCATTATGAAGTCATACAAATCATCATCTGCACTGTAGGAACTTTTTAGAAAATTAATGTTCAATTTATCTTTTACGCCTACGGTGTTTTTGCTAAATACTATATCTCCATTATTGCTTATTTCCTTGAATACAATCTCATCCCTCAAATTGTGAATTTTCAAAAGGCCTTCTTTTGCATTTTGCGGTAATGTTGATAACGAGACCTCTACCATCTCTTTTTCCTCAATTATATAATCCAAAAATGCTCTTGCACAAATTAACTTTATATCACTTTTCAATTGTCCAATATTGCCTGGACAATCATAAAGCATTATTGCTTTTAACGCATCATTTTCTAATTTAATAGGTACATTTAGTCTTTCGTATTCCTCATAAAAGAACTGATATATGAATAAAAAGCGCTCAATCAACGTTCTTTTGTCAAGACTTGGCAATTGAATTACCATCGGAATACGCCTTAAGAAAGTGTGAAGCAAAGCCGAATGAGGATTTTCAGTTGTTGCTGCAATAATCAGAACTTTTACACTTCTAACATTTTCAGTCTCACCAAGTCGTCTGTATTTCCCATTGTCAATAAGCGTGAATAGCATTTCCTGCCCTTCCGGTGGCATGCGGTGAATTTCGTCTAAAAACAATATACCGCCATCAGCTTCTTCAATGAGGCCTCTTTTTTCTTTATCTGCTCCAGTAAAAGCACCTTTAATATGTCCGAATAATTGAGACATAAGCAATTGTGGATTTTGAGCATAGTCAGCACAATTAAACACTACAAAAGGAGAATTGCTTTTAAAAACTTTAGCTTCTACGCCAAACTTGTACATCATTTCGGCAAATGTGGACTTCCCAACCCCTGTAGGGCCAATTATCAGCGTATGAAGCCCATTTGGAGGATACAATATGGCTGCTTTTGCTTTTGAAATTTGTTCTTTTAAGCTGCTTTTGGCACCGATGATATTATCAAGTATGCTTTCAGAATATTTATTGTTGATCTTTTTAGCATTAATAAATTTATTGTGATTATTTTGACTAAGTTGAAATGATTCTCGGTTCAGTATTCCTGCGCTTGTTAATGTATTCACAAAATCTTTTCTATCTTCAAAAACAGACTTTGTAAAACGGTAACTGAATTTTTCCTTAAAATACAATCTATCTAAATACAGAACTGGCTTACCTTTTATTTTTATCGCTTTTCCTGATTTTAATAGCTTGTTAAGTTCCCTGCTGGTATTGCTTCTGGAGATGTTTAGTATCTTTCCTATATATAAAGCGTCATATCCTAAAGGACTGTTAAAGTCATTGAAGTTTAAAGATTCCGTCAACTCCTTTAGTTTTTTATAAACTTTATCGCTTCTTTTTATGCTTTCGTTACTTTTGAAATCCATTACCTGTACCAGCTCCTTTTACATTTAATATAAACAGTGCTTTAAAAATAAAATATTAAGAAATCAAATGCGGGATTTTCAAAAATGATATTAAAATTCTAACACCAGTAATAATTTTATTCAATCTGAAATTTTTGCTGATTTCTTTTAAAAAACGCGATTACAGCCATAATTAAGCCAGATAACAAGTTTTTTGCACTTTATCATTTTAAGTTTGGCACATTATGCATATACAAATTTAGGCTCCTTACCTTCTAAGACGCTTTTAAGTCCCTCTACAGCCATCATGTTCATCCTATTTATAGCATCTTCTGTAGATGCACCGCAATGTGGAGAAAGTATCACATTTTCCAGTTTAATCAATTTGCTATTATATGGAGGCTCTATTTCAAATACGTCTAATGCCGCACCAGCCAATCTTTTTTGCTTTAAAGCTTCGTACAAAGCTTCCTCATTTATAAGTTCTCCACGTGAAGTGTTGATTATATATGCAGTGGTTTTAATCATTTCTAGTTCTTCTCTATCTATAAAATGATGCATGCTTTCTGTAAACGGTATGTGAAGTGTTATATAGTCTGAATTTTTTAGTAAAGTCTGCAAGTCAACATATTCCATCCCTATCTCTTTTGCAAATTCATAGTCAGGAAACATGTCATAGCCCAATATTCTCATGTCAAATCCTGTAGCCCTTTTGGCAACACTTTTGCCGATATTTCCCGTGCCGATTATGCCAATGACTTTTCCATATACTTCCCTGCCAATGACTTTATCCCATCTATTATCTCTTACGATTTTATCCATCTTAAATAGTTGCCTGCTAAGTTCCAATATCATCGTAAACACTAAATCAGCAACAGATTCTTTATTAGCACCAGGCGTGTAAGTTATCTTTATGCCTAACTTTTTGGCGTATTCTATATCAATATTATCCAATCCAACACCGTACTTTGTGATAACCTTTAATTTTTTAGCATTCGCCAAAATCTCTCTTGTTATTTTATCTACACCTACGATAATGCCGTCAACATCTTGTATAAGCTTCTTTAATTCATTTTCATCAAATGGTCTTCCTGTATCATTCATTAGAACTTCGTAATCACTAAGCATTTCAATTATATCGCTTTTTTTATGCTGCAAAGATCTTGGAGTTATCAAAATCTTACCTTTCATTGGCTCTCCTCCAATCAATATTGTAATTTAGACGAGACAATCTTCCCCCATATATAATGATGCAAATTTGATGCCAATGTTGCGACGCACAGCAAAATAAACCCTTAGGCTTAATATAAAAAAATGTGTGCAGTAAAACACATTGCAAGAAATTTATTTAGATGTGATTCAAATGTGTGTCAACTAAAATGATTAAGTGTGTGAAATTAAAAGGAAGGTTATAAGCCCTTCCTTCTTAAAAAGACACAAATTTCGTTTTTTCTGCTCCACAGACGGGACACTTCTCAGGTATAGGTCCTACCGTTGTATAACCGCAAACACTGCATATATGTACTTCATTAAATCCTACGTCTTTCCCCATATCTACTGATAGTTTTGCTTCTTTGAAAAGATCAGCGTGGATTTTTTCCGCTTCTCTTGCCCATGTAAATGACTTTAAAGCTTCCTGTTCCTGTTGAAATTCTGCTGTAGCAATATACGTCGCATACATCTCGTTTACTTCAAAAAGCTCTCCGCTTATGGCTTTACCTAAATTGTTAGACGTATTTCCTATACCGAATCCAGCCATTGATGGCACTAAAAAATCTCCTTCAATATCTCTATGTGCTTTAAAATGATTTCCTGCATGAACTTCCTCTGCATACGCTATGGCATTAAAAAGTTTTGATACGTTTTTAAAGCCCTCTTGCATGGCAATTTTACCCCACGATTTGTACCGTTGATATGCCATGCTTTCCCCGCCAAATGCAGAGCGCAGATTAGCTGCCGTCATATTATTTTTCATAAATACACCCTTTCTTTATGAGTTTGTCTATATTTTTTATCAAATTTGTTATTTTATACAATACATCATCATCTGTATGAACGTATATATCATTTTTTTCATAAATTGTATTGGGGGTTATATCATGGTTAATATAAAAAGTATATTAAATATGGCAAAAAAACTATTTAAAAGAAGCAAAGGATACGACAAAATAACATTAAGGTTGTACGGCCTTGATGTGGAGGTAAAAAGGAAGACAAACATAGATGTACCACATGAGGTCACAGTAGTTGTACCCAGAGTGGAGTTTAGAAAAAAAATAAAAGACGGTGAAGAAGACGTAGAAATAATCATGAACAGCATCACTGTGGTTCATTCACCACGCCACAAAGATCTTGGTACATCTTCTCAACCGCCAAACATCCCTAAAAGGATCAACCGTGAATAAGAGCCGGAAGACATCTTACGCAGACTTGCTTTATCTCTCCTTTGTATTTATACGTCAAAATTGGCGCATCATCATCGCTGTTGCCACAATATGAACATCTATCTTTGTCAATGGTAGCCTTGTGCTTCAATGCAGCTTCTTCGTTAAAAGGCATTGCTTCCCTTTCTTCAATAGACAAAGCGCCTGTTGGACACACATTCAAGCATACACCTGCGCCATCGCAAAGCTCTTCGCTTATGACTTTGGCTTTCCCATTCACTAAAACTATTGCGCTTTCAACACATGGTGAAATGCAAAGTCCACATCCATTGCACTTCTCTTCATCGATCTTTACTATCTTCCTTTTGACCATTTGATAACCTCCATTCATTTTTGTCCAATATATACTATACAACAAAAACAGCACAAAATTTGTGATAAATATCACAGATTTCGAAATTAATCTTTTATAGAATGCAATACAGAATCTAAAAAATGCAAATTTATATTGCCGTTAACTATCTTATAAGATTTATAGCTATTTATGTTATTATACCAGTTAAAAAGAATAAATGGTAAGTTTTAGCGGTGTCCACAGCAACATCAATATACTTATCATTGGTCACACTTATTCCGATTCTTTCATCTTTTTTATTGGTATAAAAAACAATATCGTAAGAATAATTGTTTGTACTAGTATATTTGCCATTATATTGCACAAGTTTAAATTGCTTTAAATACGATATCAAGTCATTTATTGTCTTTACATCATTGGTACTTTTTATGATACTGCTTTTATCATTGTCATTATTTTTGGCCAACATAGTCGAAACGATTTTTGAATTGTGGAAGTTACTTAAAACCAGCGAATTAAACGACCCTATTCTAAAGTAGTCTAAGTAAAGATGAATTGCAAGAAGTATACAGAGAAAAAAAGCTACAGTATATCTAATCTTTGGTCTTTTAAATTCTGGATGTTTTGAAGAAACAATCGAATATGTTATCGCTATTGCAAAAATCAATATGATAAGCAACTAAATCGACCCCCTTTAAACCTTTTTAACTATATATTTATGACTAATAGTCTTATTGATTTCTGAGTACTCATTAAGTCTGTAAAAACTATCTTAGCGCATTCTGCCACTCTTTTGGCAATGGATAACTTTTAGTAAATGCTTGACCATGATATACCTGTATTATACCAGCTTCGACAGCGGGCTTTAACGGAACATGCTGTGCAATTATCACAGAACCTGGCGGTATATCTCCAAACATCGGTATTGGACTCCAATATCTACCATCAGGAGGCAAATATAAAAAGACAACACCCTGTAATGTTATATATAAAAATTTATCATTGGCTCCATTGTTTATAGATTTAGGATCGGTTTTGTCTGTTTCAGTGTAGATGCATTTTTTTCCATGCTTTAGGCATTTCCCATGAAGTAAATGAATTTGATTTGGTACCCATATCCTCCCAAACATGTCCGTAAATATCGGAACCTACAACTGGTATTTGTGACATATCAAAAGCTGGGTTTATTTTCAATTGTTTTAAAATTTCTTTTTGTGATATTGGGTTCTCCATATCGACGCTTTGTATATTTTCAGATGATACTACACTGCCATTGCCATCATAAATGCTTGTATGTCTTGTTAACATTTGAGATAACAGTATGCCAACTATCATTCCTGCTACAAATATCATTATACTTTTTACTTTCATACAAGACCCCTCTTTAATGATTTTGAAAATTCTTCACTCAAATACATTGCATATACGAACTTTGTTCTATATAATACGATTAATATATGAAATTAAATATTTTGTTTTTATCCAGTGAAATAACACTGATTGTGTTTTTCCCCCATTGTATCATTGAATTTTGCATTGATATATCTTTCTCTGAAATTTCACCTATTGTATTTATCTTATGAGTTTTTATTTCATAAAGTTTTAAAAAATGACTGCCATTAGGACCATTTATTTCTGCTGACGGCAAAAAAGCAAACTCATCTTCATTATTGGGGTTAAATGAAATTCTCATCATGCTTTCTTTTTTTGATTCATCATACCATAATATACTGCTTTTATTTGTGTCAGTATCGACAATGACACTAATTGGAACGTTTTGAGAAAACTCTAAAATGATGTATTTCCCTGACGGAGAAGCAGTCATATAATTAATGCCATTAAACAAATCGTACTTCAACGCGTATGAAATTAAATCGACAGTCTTTACGACATTATCTTTTACATAACTAAGCTTTATATAACTTTTATCACCATCATGACTTTCTTTTAAATCACCATTTTCAACAAATAAGAATTGATTCACCCAAGCGGATAAGTGATTACCATTGTATGTAATAAGCTGTGGAATATGTTGGTTAATCTGTGTAGCATCCATACTCTCGCTATTATTTTTTACAGTATTTGAAATTTGAGCCTTTTGCAATTTACTACGGTCACCTTCACTCATTTTGTTTCCGCATCCATTTAAAAATATTGTCAAAACCAACAAGCCGATAAAAAATCTTTTCACGTGCACACCCTCCCCAAAATCTTTAACAATATTATACATCTAATTAATCTGTTAAATATTACATAATCTTCTAATCGATTAATCCCTTACCTGTATCTGTCCAACGCCATTCTGCAAATATACGCTCTGATAGTTGAGATTATATTTGTTTGAAAGGTTTTTTATTAATTCTATTGCAGCATTTTTTTCTGTATTTTTAGGATAGTAAAAAATTTGAATATAATTATAATCGTGTAAAACTTGTCCGTCTTTTGATGTTTCATAAATTCGAATAACAGTACTGCCATCACTTGAATTACTTAATTGAGTTTTCATAGACTCTGGAATGTATGTTGAAAAACCTGGCGATAATTTTGAACAATCAAAAAGTTTATAGGAGACTTTGTAATCTATTCCTTCCTCTCTAATTAGTTCTTGTTTGGTAGGTGACATTTTATTCAAATTTTTAAGATTGTCTAAATTTGTTTGTGATGCAGTGTCAGTACTTTTACTAATTATCTTGTAAGGTTTATTTGAATTTACATTATTGTTTTTAACATCAGTAATTCCGCATCCATTTAAAAATAAAGTTAAAATCAGTATGCTTGCAAAGATCTTTTTCATGCATATAACCCTCCTACAAAAACCTTTAACAATAGATTTTTTCTAAATCATTTATATTTTCAGGTTTTAATTTACAAATATATGCTTATTTTCATCATACGCGTATATATTTGTTGACCAAGTGTTCCCACCATCATTTGTCACATAAGTCACAGTATGATTTTCAGATTTGCCATCATTTGTTCTATAAAAATCGATATTTAATGTTCCATTTTTATCATCTTTAAATATAGGTACTGAAGCCGACAAGATACAATACTTTTCATAGCCTTGTGGTGTAGGAACTGAAACTTTACTCCACGTATTGCCGCCATCAACTGTTTTATACAAGATTACATCTGCTGATATCGGATTTGATACACCTATCCATCCATTATCTGTACCATAAAATATCATATCAGTTGATGTTCCTACAATTGGTAAACCAGAATAAGGATCTGATGAAGTAACATTGACTTTTTGCCATGTCTTACCTCCATCATTTGTTTTGAGTAAATACTTAATTTGCTGTTCCACTGCGCTATCAGATACAACCAAAAGCCATCCTGTATTTTGCGTTACAAATTGGATTTTCGAAATGCTTTGTGATAACTGCGGCAGTTTATAACTTAGTTTGTTCCACGTTTTGCCTCCGTCTGTTGTCTTAATCACATACAATGTAGTATCACTATTATTTATCCATGAAATCCAACCATTATTAGAGTCCAAAAAATATGGGACAACATTTTCTACATAAACGTCACTATATGCATCTTTTGGAAAAACGTTTATAGGTAAATTTATTTCAGTCCATGAATTACCTCTATCTGTTGACTTGAAAATCTGTAGATTCTCTAATGTTTTATGATTGTTTTTAAAAGACCATTTCCACATAATATCAGATTCATTTGCCTTTGAAAAGCTCTTAGACATTGTAGTATTTGAGCTAATTGTAGTATTCTGTTTTCCACCAATTCCACACCCAGTTAAAAATAAAGCTAAAATTAAAAGGTGAGCTAAAAATCTTTTCATGTGATGATCCTCCCTCACAATTTCTAGCACTATTATACATCTAATTGAACTGTCAAATATTACATAAACATTAAAAATGATTAAGAAAAAATTAAATTTTTATTGGCATCTACATTGCTCAAATACATAATAATTTTTTCATACTTTGTTTATACACTAAATATGTTAAAATACTTATGAGGTGTTTTAAATGATATCACAAGTATGCAATATATGTCCAAGAAATTGTAATGTTGATCGCAGTGCAAAAGTAGGCTTTTGCGGCATGTCAAGTGAAATACATGTGGCAAAAGCATATCTTCATGAATGGGAAGAGCCTTGCATAAGCGGCAGCAGAGGGTCTGGAACAGTATTTTTCACAGGCTGCAATTTAAGATGTGTATTTTGCCAAAACTACAAAATCAGCCAAGGGAATTTTGGAGTAAGTGTTTCACCAGAAAAGCTTGCAGATATTTTTATGAATTTAGAAAAAGCAGGTGCTCACAACATCAATCTTGTGTCTCCTACAATATATGTTCCAAAAATAAAAGAGTCTATTATTATAGCTAGAAATAATGGACTTAGCATACCTATAGTTTACAACTCAAATGCGTATGAAAATGTAGAATCTCTAAAGACTTTAGAAGGGCTCATAGATATATACTTGCCTGATCTAAAATATTACAGTGATGAATCTGCTTTAAAATACTCTAAAGCACCACATTATTTTGAGTACGCTACAAAGGCGATTTTAGAAATGTATCGTCAGGTAGGTAACCCTGTCTTTGATAACGACGGCATAATGAAAAAGGGAATAATTATACGCCATTTAATATTGCCAGGGAAATTAGATGAGACAAAAAAGATACTGAAATGGATAAAGGATAATCTATCTAACGAAGTGTATGTAAGCCTTATGGGACAATATACACCGTATTACAACGCAAATAAATACCAAGAATTAAATAAAAGGATAAGCAATAGAGAATATGAAGAAGCTATAGAATATTTCTTTGAAATAGGTCTGGAAAACGGGTTTGTCCAGGATGATGAAAGTGCATCAGAAAGCTTTATTCCTGATTTTGACTTAGAAGGCATTCTTTAAAACAGCCTTCATATCATCCGGAATTGGCGAATAGAGAGAGATGCACTTTCCAATAAAAGGCTGCCTAAATGTAAGTCTATAAGCGTGAAGTGCCTGCCTTTTTATATAAGAGGTATCCGAACCATATAACGTATCGCCAATTATGGGATGTCCTATATGGCTTAAATGAACTCTTATTTGATGCGTCCTGCCTGTCTTTAATTCTAACTTTACAAGGCTTAACTTTTCGCTTCTTTTTAGTACATAAAAATCTGTCACTGCCGTATCTCCTTCATCATCTACCATTCGCTCAATGGTGCTGCCTGGTTTTCTTTTTATAGGCAAATCTATCGTTCCTCTGCCATCCATATCTCCTTCGACTATTGCAATGTATAATTTTTTCATAGGGCAGACAATTTGAAGATAATTTTGCATAAAAGGATTTTTTGCAAAAATGATTAAGCCAGATGTATCTCTGTCTAGCCTATTGACAGGCCTTATTGGCGCCTTAATGTTATTTTTTTCGTAATACCAAGCAACACCATTTACAAGTGTACCATCAGGATGCCCGGCTGTAGGGTGGACAACTATACCAGCATCTTTATTGACAACCAAAATGTCTTCATCCTCATAGCATATATGTAAATCCATTTTTTCAGGACTTACTGATGTGTTTTCATCATCTAGCAAAAGTTCCACAGTGTCTCCTTCAAAGACAATCCTGTTAACTATTGAAATTTCTCCATTTACAAGCATCTTACCACGATTTTTGTACTTTCTTATTAGAGTTGGAGAAAAACCTTTATTTAGTAAAAACTCTTTCAATGTCAAATAAGCATCTTCTTTATTAACGACTATTTTCATTCCCTTACACCTTAAAGATCACGCTTTAATCAAGCCAAAAAGAGACTTTCTTTCTTCTTTTTTCAGTAATTTATCCAATACTTCTGTGTCATAATATTTAGCACCGCATTTTTGACAAACGTAAGTTGGAACATTTTTATAAACTACCGTCTTTTTCCCCTTCATCAACACATATTCTGCCATCTCTATCTTTACGTCTCCCCCACAGAAGCATCGATTTAGCATTATTGACCTCCTTACATATCTAAGTTCCATACATTATATCGAAAAAACGACAAGAAATTTTAACATTTGATATAAACATTATATCATTATTTGTAGAAACAGGGAATATTTTATACCGTAACAAAAATATTTTTTTATCATAATATGTTATTGTATCTGTTCCCATTTATATAAAAAAGGGGGTATTGTAATGTCTGGAACTGACTGCAAGAAGAAGCCAAAAGACGACTATTACTGGGTATGGATAGTTTTGATAATTGTCATAATATTGCTTTTAGTACCAGGTGTATTTATTCTCGATAAGCAAGAGCCTACAGTATAATATTAAAAAGGCGCGGCTTCATGCCAACGCCTTTTTTAGCTTACAAAACACTTTTAATAAAATGGCCATCTTTATAGAAAAGTTCACCGTCTGCGTATATTTCCCCACCTTGCCTCATGTCGCAAAGCATATCCCAATGGATAGCAGAACGATTTTTCCCACCTGCTTCAGGCATAGAATCACCTAACGCCATATGCACTGTGCCTCCTATTTTCTCATCAAAAAGCATATTCCTTGTAAATTTTTGTATGCCGTAATTGGTGCCTATGGCTACTTCTCCAAAATGTTTTGCACCTTCATCTGTGTCCATCAAAGCGTGCAATAAATCTTCACCTTTTTCTGCCGTAGCTTTTATGACAAGTCCATTCTCCACTTCCAGGTATATAACTTCTATGCTTTTACCCATGTATATTCCTGGGAAGCTGAAAGTGATGTGACCATTGATTTTGTTTTCAACAGGTGATGTAAAAATTTCTCCATCAGGAAAATTCTCTGTACCACTGCAGTTTATCCACTTCCTACCTGACGTATTGACGTATATGTCAGTTCCCTCTGATACTATATGCAATTCTGACTTTTTATTTAGATAATCAATCCATATATCTTGCTCCATGCGTATTTTTTGCCATAATGATATAGGATCATCGCTGTCTAATAAACCTGCGCCATAGACAAAGTCCTCATACTCACTTAGGCTCATTTCAGCTTCTTGTGCATCTGCCTGTGTAGGATATTGTGTACCGCACCACCTTAAAGAACCATTGCCCATTCTTTCAGAGTAAACTTTCCTCCATGAAGACGCTCCTTTTGTCGCCAACTTAAGCTTAGCTGGATCTACATTCGAATTAGCTTTTGTGTTTTTGTTAGCCCACGCAGTAAGCCACACATCGGCTTTTTCAAGAGCAATTCTCTGAATATATTTTTCCATAAGAAGTTGCTCATCGGTAGAGTTTTTTAAAATAATCTCTGACACATCAGGAATGTCAACCAATGTCTCAACATGGGCCCCTGCCTTAACTGCCTCCCTAACTACTTCGCTTATCCATGGTATAGCAATATCTCCTGCTTGAACCAATACAAAATCTCCTCTTTTGACTTTTGTAGAGTAATTCACCAATAGATTTGCAAGCTTTTTTAGCCTTGGGTCTGTCATCTACCCACCCCCCATTAAATAATACTTAACCATATTATTACATATTACAGACGAAAATCCAATACTATCTGCAAATTTTGTTGTATAAACACATACTGCAATATTCCCTTTTTCGGCTGACATATTCTTCAATCCCTTTAGCACCTAATAAAAATGGTGTAGCCTTAAGGATTTTCTCTAATGTTTCCATGATATAAAGATCAGAAATGTCAACTTCAACGTATTTGCCTACATCTAAAAAGTACAAAAAAGCACCTTTCAAAGTTGGAGAAAAACCACTTATAGTTTTTAAACGCCTTAAAACATGCGAATAAACATGAATCTGTGGTGTGTAATGTCTTGCTATTTTCTCCAAATCATCATCGCTATCTATTTTGTTTGTCTTATAGTCAAAAATGTACGATTCAATATTTCCATCATTTTCGTATATATCAATTCTATCAATTACTCCGTTTAAATTTATGTTGTCATCTATAGGCGCCCTAAATTTGTATTCCTTCAATCTTTTTAATAATCTGCCACTTATCTTCTTTCTATGTTTATCTCTAAGCATGTAGTAATTGTCAATATACCTTTTGATGATTTCATCATTTAAATTACTTACATCAATATAGTCATCATCATCTAAAGTTTCAAGTATTTTATGAACAATCGTCCCTCTTTCTAAAGCACTTATTTTGTCATCGCTTTCTGAGTAAATATCATCACTGTTTCCATCTAATTCAACATACTCGTCAGTAAGCGATACAATATATTTGTAATAGTAGAACATAGGACACGTCAGATAATCAATATATGCAGTTACAGAAACGTTGCCTTTAACGTTAAGAGGCATTTTATCTATCAACCCACCAAACTTTATTTTATCTGCATCTTCATTTAATTCTTTTACATAATCAAGTTTGTTCTTTGCATATGATTGTAAACAAGTGCCATCAATGTAGTCTATGTTAGAACAGCCATCTTTAATAGCAAATAGCAACTGTTTCATAAATGAGTTAAGCTTGCTATCTTCGTCAATGTCGTCTATATTATCTTTCATTTGCCCTATAAACGCTAAAAACTTCTTTGCCCTTGTAGAAGCTACATAAAAAAGTCTCCTGCTCTCCATATTTTCCTTTTCAAGATACCTGTCATATTCCTCTTTGTATAAGCTGTTTTCCGATTTATCCAAATCTCCATCATCATTGACGCCTATACAAAAAATGTAACCTTCTTCGCTTAGCATAAATAAAGGAGCCTTTCTCACCGATATGCCATCAGTAGCTTTATCCATGTCAGGTATTATTACAGCATCAAACTCCAGACCTTTTGATGAATGAATAGTCATAATCTTAACGGCATTGCTTTCTTCAGTATCCAAAAAGGCTTCAGAGTCAAGACTTGATGACTCTTTCAAAGCATCTAAATACTCAATCAAATCTTTTGAATCGAGTATGCGTTTCTCTTCAAAGCTTTTGATTATACTCTCTAACTTCTCAACATTTCTGAATTTTTGATACCCATTTGGCAATGAAATCAAAAGTTTTTTATACTCTGTGATTTTTAAAATCATCTTGAATATTTCGTATGGGTTGTATACACCCCTCATCTTCGAAATCTTATCCAAAATGTTGCAAGCTCTTTTTATGACCCATTTATCGTCACCGCACTTCGGAGAAAAATTTTTTAAAGCTTCCAGCGGATCATCTATGCATTGGCCATTGTATATATTCATGAACGCAAATAAATCATCATCGCTAAATCCAAAAATAGGCGATCTTAAAGCTGTAAGAAGCGCAATTTCATCCGATGTGTCAAAAGCCAATTTGTAAACCGAAATGATGTCAATTATCTCCCTTTTATCCCAAAATCCAATCCCACCTATGATGCAATACGGTATGCCGCAATCCGCAAGTGCACCTTCAATGCTTTTAAGACTTGACCTGCTTCTTAAAAGTACAGCAATATCCTTATATTCAAATCCTTCGCCTACAAGCTTTAAAATCCTACCTGCTATAATCTTGCCCTGAAAATCCTTTCTTGAATTAGCCAAAGCTCCGTCTTCCATCAGCAACTCATTAAGCTTTCCTTTATTGTCATCGTCTTTCAAAAGTTGTTTTATCTTTTTATATCTTTCATTCTTTTCATTAACTATATCATCTTTTTTGTAAGTAATGAGTTCTACTTTAGGGCCTTCGTCAGCAAAGCTTTGATACTTCAATTCTTCGTAAGGCTCTATCAAATTTTTAAAGACGTCATTGATTGTTGATATGATGTTTTTTGTGCTTCTGTAGCAATTGCTTAAATTAAGCACTTTTCCATCTGCTTCTATTTTTCTGCAAAACTCATCAAATATCCTAAAATCCGTCCCTCTAAAACCGTATATTGACTGTTTTATATCTCCTACAATAAACAATTTGCCATCTGGAATCTTACCATCTTTCTCAGTAAGCTTTAAAATAATCTCTTTTTGAAGGCGATTCGTATCTTGAAACTCATCTACGAGAATATATCTGTACCTTTCAAAATAATCGTTTCTTATGATATCGTTAGAAAGAAGTTTTAGCGCAATCGTCTCTAAGTCGTTAAAGTCAAGCAAATTCTTGCTTGACTTGAATGCCTTATAATTTTCCTCTATTTTCTCTAAGATTATAAGCGCCAAATTTTCCATGGCCTTTGTTGATTCATCGCTTTCATAAGACAATTTTATGTCTTCAACTGATAGTCCAGCTTCTTTCATGCGGAAATATAAGCTTATTACCTCAGATTGAAACATTTTTCCCGTAAATATCTTTGAAGGATATTTTTTTAATGCAGTTGCTAACATATATTTATTTTTTTCATCGTTTATCACTTCACCTGTCACAATTTCCACCATCTTTTTAACTGCTGTGCTAACCTCCGCCTCATCCATAATAGAAAACGTAGGATCGACTGAGGTTTCGACAAAATTATCTCTTATCATTTTCTCGCAAAAACCGTGAATAGTATCGATGTTGGCAAATATCAGTGAATCTCTAAATACAGTCCATTTTTTGCCATCCTTATCTGATTTGCACAGTGATTCTATTTCTTTTCTTATCCTTTCTTTCATTTCAGCAGCAGCTTTCCGAGTAAATGTTATTGCGACGATATTGTCAATCTTGATATCAGTCACATCATTCAAAAGCTTTATGTACCTTTTAGTCAATACTCTCGTCTTGCCAGAACCAGCACCGGCTTTTAATGCTACGTTTTTACCTATATCAAGAGCTCGTGATTGCTCTTGGCTTAGATCTTCTTCAATCAACACACTACACACCATTTACACCTCTTTTACTTTCACGTTTATCATACCTGCATATTGATACATAAGGACATCTTATATTAGAATCATCGTATGGACATTCTTCAGGCAGATTAAAAGAACCTGTCATCATTTTGCCTACATTTTCAATTCCCTTTTTTTCGATCCAATCCATTATTACATCAAAGCTACTTTTGCTTAATACATCTCTCGGGCCTGCATTTCCCTTAAAAAGATATTTCTTGTATTCATCAAGCATAATCCCATTTCTTTTGATATTTTCTACGCTGTAGTACAGCAATCCTAAACAGGATGGATTTTTGATGCCAAACTCATTTATTAGAATTTCTTCTGCAGCCATGTAATACGTAGGCAATTGAAAATCCAAACCATCTATGCACTGCCTTAGCCCTCCTACTGCCCCTAACTTATAATCGTATATAAGGTATTTCCCCGTCAAATTACCATCTATGCTTCGCTCTAAATCGATTCTATCTATCTTGCCGTAGAACCTGTAACCACCGTAATGACTGTCTATCTCGAATTTCTTTTCAAGCATTAAAGGAATAAGCTCAGCACCAGTCTTCTTGTAATAATTAAGCCTATTTGATATATCATCTACTATAAGCTTAAATATAGTGTCATACATCTCTTTTTTAAACTTTTCAAGTATAATATCATTCTTAATTCCATCTAAATTCTCACAGATTTTATCAATCACATCTTTAAGCCTTTCTTCATTCACATCGTAGAGATCTTTATTTTCACTGTAATATTTCATCAAAATCTCATGGTATGTAGAGCCCATGTTTTTCTTGAATTCAATTGACTCATCTGAAACTTTGATATCCAAAAGCGTCTCCACAAAAAACCTAAAAGGACAAGCAACATAACTGTTTAAGCTTGACGCGCTTAAGTGAATTTCATCAAGTATCTTTAAATTTTCCTCTCTATGTATTTTCCCTGTGTACTCATTTATTTCATTGCTTGTCATTCTTTTTCTCTCTAATGATGATAAATATTTAATATGCTGGTACGTTTTTGTAAGGTTTTCCCTGCCTGACAAAATGTTCAAGTCAACATCATCGCATTTCGAATTTGCCAAAAAATACATTATTTCATCTTCGCTGGATAAATTATTTAGATTATAGGTAAATCTATCTTTCATGTAAACAATAGAAGCAACTATTTTTCCTAATGATATTTCATCAAAAAGACTTTCAATCTCATATACAAATGGTGATTTAATCATTTTATTGCCTTCTTCATCTGTCGTTCTGTACGATATATAAACATCACCTAAAGAAGAAGCGATGCAGGAATTAAATCTTATTTTCTCCCTTTCTATTTCGAAGTTTCGGCTAAAAACATAGAGATGGCTATTTCCCAAATAAGCTTCATCCTGCAAATCAAAAATCGGATTGATAGAAGATGTAGTTGGAAAATCCCCCTCATTTGCACCAAGGATAAACACTGCATCGTATTTCTGACCTCTTGCCAAATCCGGATTTACCACCTTAACACCTTCAATGTCAAGATTTTTAATCATTATATCGCAGTTTACCATCATGTCTAATAAGTCCTCTTGAATAGTCTCAATGTCATCAGAAGAAGTTTCACCATACAGCCTTTTTAATTCCATAACATTCTTTAAAATTTGTTTCATCGCTTCTAACGCTTTTAAACTGTATACAAAATTCCTTCCATCTATAATGCCTGATTCGTACAACGACATTATGTTTGAATCGATTTTAAGCATCTCAATGACATTTAAAATACTATCCAGAAATTCACTTGTATCTTTATACTGCTTTTCCTTGAAATCTACAAGCATATTGATGTATTTTTTTAATCTTTCAAACTCGTCGTCGTTTAATGCAGATAAAAATTCTTCTTCATAATTGCTATGAGATACATCTATCAGTTTTGATGCTTTATTGTATACGTCAATTATTTCATTAGGCATCAGATACTTTGATTTCATTATGCTGTCAAAGCTTTTAAAATCATGATTTATCTTATATGTGATCAAACTGTAAATATCACCGGCAATCATCATTGATATTAATTTCTTGCCATCATTAAACCTTAAAGGAATGCCCATCTCGTCAAAAATATCAATTATGCTTTCTCTGTAGTCATCAATATTTTTCACAAATACAGCAATATTTTCAGGTTTTACTTTCTCAAATACTATCTTCTTCTTTATTATCCTTGCAGCTTCTCTTACTTCATGCTCTATGGAAGGACTATTCAGGATCATAAGAGTGCCGTCTACGCTTTTAATAATCTCTTTCCCTGAATACAAATATTTAGAAACTTTCTCAGCATTGCTGCCATCTATACTTTCTTCCATCATTTCATTTAGCCTAAATCCAATCTCCAATAAATCTTTCACGATGCCGTTTTTTATGAAGATTTCATTGTACTCATTTTTAAATGGAATATTCACGTAAATATCATAATCGCCATTTAAGGCCATCTTCCTCAATAATTGCATATTTACACCGTCTAAATTTATAAAGCCGTCTATTACGACAATTCCTATTCTACTGAAATAATTTGAACTATTTGCATATTGAAAGGCTTTAACTGAAATATCGTCTACATCAATCAATCCATTTTTATTCTTGTACTCCTCATAATCAATGTAAATTTCCGCTAAATTATTCAGCTTTTCTCTTAACACATCTTTTTCTAAGCCATTTGCGATTTTTTTGATATCAGTAGGATTTAACATGTTTCTCTTCGCTGTCTTTATGAAACTTAAAACAGATTTTAAGAATCCTGCTTTGTCTTTCACATTTCTATAATAACCATTGTAATGAGATTTCCGTAAGATATTTCTTAAAATTTCTTTTATCTCATAAGTCGATATTACCGTGTAATCTTTTATAAAATCACCGCACAAAAGCATCGATAGATCTTCAAACACTAATATATCCGTATCAACAATACCACCATTTAATTTAATAAACTTATCTCTTACATCAAACATAGCCTCACGGGAAGGCAATATGTATAAAATCCTTTTCCCATTTCTTATAGCTTCCATAGACTTTCCAATAAGCGTATCTCTAATATTGTTGCAAAAAGGCCCAAAAAATATCTCCTTCAATTTATCAACTCCCACAAACTAAATCACATATTTATTTTATTACATATGCTAAGGCATCTCAAGGTAAAACTGCGTATTAAAAAAGACTGATGCACTATGAACTATTCAGTCATTTGTGCAGCAGTCCCTTTTCATCATTTTTTATTAAGTTTATACTCTATTGAGTCTACAAGCGCTATCCAACTGGCATCTATTATATCTGTAGAAACACCAATGGTGCTCCAAATTTCGTTTCCATCGGATGATTCTATTATTACCCTTACTTTCGCTGCTGTAGCAGAATTAGAGTCTAAAACTCTTACTTTGTAGTCTGTAAGTTTCATCTCCTTGACTTCTGGATAAAACCTCTCTAAAGCCTTTCTGACTGCCTTATCGAGTGCGTTTACAGGTCCGTCGCCTTCTGCAGCGGTTATTTCTTCTTGCCCGTCTACTTCTATTTTTATGAGGGCAGATGAATTTACATCATCAACAGATGGTTCATTGACTATAACTTTAAATTCTATAAGCCTAAATGAAGGTTTATACAGTCCCAAAGTCTTCAATATCAAAAGCTTTAACGAACCTTCAGCACCTTCGTACTTGTATCCCTTAGATTCCATTTCTTTTAGCTTATCTAATATCTCTTTCGTCTTATCAGAATCGCGGTCTATGGTTGGATCTACTTCATTTACTATGCCTATTAAAGCACTTCTGCCAGCAACCTCTGACAATAGAAGCACTCTTTCATTGCCAACAAGCTCTGGATCGATGATTTCATACGACCTTGTGTTTTTGCAAACAGCATCTGAATGCATACCTGCCTTGTGGGCAAATGCGTTTCTCCCTACGTACGGTGCTCTTTCATCTGGTGCAGCATTGGCTATTTCACTTATTCTTCTTGAAAGTACCGTAAGCTCTCTCATCTTGTCGTCTTCAACGCATTTTATTCCTTTTTTAAACTGCAAGTTTGGCAAAATCGTGCACAGATTTGCATTTCCACATCTTTCACCATATCCGTTTATCGTTCCTTGGACTTGTACTGCACCTGCTTCTACAGCCATTATAGAATTGGCGACAGCCATACCATTGTCATTGTGAGCATGTATGCCTATCTCACAATCAAATTTATCTACAACCTTTTTGGTTATGTCATATATCTCTGTAGGAAACATGCCACCTTTTGTATCACAAAGGCAGATACTGTCTGCTCCTGCATCATACGCAACCTGAATTGTTTTCAATGCGTAATCAGGATTTTCTATAAAGCCATCATAAAAATGTTCTGCATCAAATACGACTTTTTTACCCTGCTTTTTCAAGTAATTTATCGTATCATATATCATATTGAGATTTTCATCTAAAGTCGTTCGCAATATCTCGCTAACATGGAAGTCCCATGACTTTCCAAATACTGCCACATATTCTGTCTCCGCCAATAGAAGCGAACTGACATTAGCATCTTTCTCGACAGGTGTGTTCGCCCTTCTGGTGCTGCCAAATGCTATCAACTTGGAATTTTTCAAACTTTTTCTTTTTATAATATCAAAAAACTCCATGTCTTTAGGATTGGAACCTGGATTTCCAGCTTCAATGTAATCTACACCAAAATCGTCTAAAAGCTCAACAATCTTTATTTTGTCTGATACTGTAAAGGAAATCCCCTGTGATTGAGCTCCATCTCTCAATGTAGAATCGTAAATGACAATGTTTTTCACTTCAATATCCCCCTTTGAACATATTCAACTATATCTATATATAAAGATATTTTATCAAATCAAATCATCAAAGTGAATAACTTGTTTAAAAAATTTAAATAAAAAATAGGCGGAAACACCCGCCGTTTAGTCATTTAATCCCTTCCCACTTAAAATTTACTATGTATTTTTCAATTCTTACCTGTCTCGTCTTAGATTGTTTTGGTTGAGAAAAATAAAACTTTTTCTAAATACTCATCAACTTTGGGATTTTTCATATAAAAATCTCATTTCTGTTTTTAATATATCAGCTTGCTTTATACACTTCCGGTACGTTCTTTAAGTCTTTGCATCCAGTGAGAACCATGGCTTGATACAACTCATCAGCAACCTTATTTAGATAAAACTCTATGGCTTCTCTTCCTCCTCCATGTGCAGCAATCATTATAGGTCTTCCTATCAAGACGGCTTTTGCTCCCAATGACAACATCTTTAAGACGTCGATCCCTGTTCTTACGCCGCCGTCCACCAGTACATCAATTTTGTCTCCAACAGCCTTTGCGATGTCCGGTAGAACATCAGCAGTTCCCATAGTGTAATCTAATACTCTTCCTCCGTGGTTTGAAACGACAATTGCCTTTGCACCTGCTTCTGCTGCAATCACTGCCTCTTCTGTCGTCATGATGCCCTTTAATATTAAAGGAAGCTCAATATTTTTAGTTATCGTCTCGATCTCTTTTCTCGATTTTGGTCCTACAAACTGACCGCTTCTTACCATCATAATAAGCCCAGCTCCATCCACATCGACGCCAAACGCTATAGCACCTGCTTCTTTGGCAATTTTCGCCTTCTCTATTATCTCATCTACTGTCCGAGGCTTAGAAAATGGTATACCTAAAACACCTGTTGATTTTATAGCATCAATGCCTGCAGGATACATGTCCATATCATTCGCATCGCCTGACATAAATATCGTTCCTACATTTTTACACGCTTCTGCGACAATCATATCGTATTCACGCTCAGACAAATATCCACCTGCATTTCCCTTAAGTCCTGTCATTGGAGCAACAAAAACAGGCATCTTGACTTCAAAGCCAAGAAAAGATGTGTTTATGTCTGGCTTTAGGACATCGTGAAGCGTCTTCAGCTTGACTTTCCATCTGTCTAATGCCTTTATGTTTTCAATGAATCCATTTCCCGTGCCTGTGCCTCCCATGCCGGGGACTTCACCTGCACATGCAATGCCATCACATCTTTTGCATCCTCTGCAATAGCCCTTCATGTTTTCCCTTGCTTTTTCTCTTATCTCATTCCAATCCATAAAAAGACCTCCAATGCAAAAATTTGTCCACATATATTATACAACTTTTTTAGTTTAATCATATTACATAGTATGTTTATAGGAATTCTTTGTTTTTCAAAAAATATGTGGTATAATTTAGTTGTAACTTCAAAACTAGGGGGAAATTTTATGAAAGATTTAAAAGAAGTGTTCGAAGAAAGGCGTTCTGTCAATTTCTTTGATAAAAATAAAGGACTTGATGAAGATACATTAAAGAAAATAATCGACTTAGCAGTTTTGGCCCCATCTGCGTTCAACTTACAACCTTGGGAAATAATCGCTGTAAAGTCAAAGGAAGCAAAGGAAAAACTTTATGATGTTGCATTGAAACAGCCAAAAATTCTTGATGCGCCAGTAACTTTAATCATGATTGGCGATAAAAACGCATATAAGGAAGACAATCCTGCTTGGTGGTATATGAGAGATGTGGGAATTCCTGATGATAAGATTCAAGGTAGCATCGATTTTGCTAAAAACATGCTTTACAATACAGACTTAAAGGCGAACAATTTTGCCGTTAGAAATACATCGCTTTTAAGCATGTCCATAATGTACGCCGCAAAATACTATGGCGTTGACTCACATGCAATGATCGGCTTTGAGGAAGATAAGTTAAAAGAAGCATTTGGTATACCTGATGACAAGGTCGTAGTGATGCTTATATCTCTCGGATACTTTGATGAAAGCAAAACGCTTTATCCAAGGTTAAAGAGAAATGGATATGAAAAGATAGTAAAAGTCCTATAAATATGACTAAAACCACCTATTTAGGTGGTTTTAATTTTTTATTTCAAGTATCTTATTGCCTGTATCTATGTCTAAAATATATATGCCATCATCATCAATTATGCTTATAGTATTTATTCCATCATCTCTTTTGCTTAAAGATGTAGAACCTGGATTTACGATTATGCAGTTGTCATGTCTCTTCAACACCGGAATATGAGTATGTCCAGTAATAAAATAATCAAGCTTGTACCTGAAAATTAAATCTTGTATTCCGTCTTCGCTGATCTGAACACCGTGCTGTACTAAAAACCTTTTATTCTCAATCACTGCAAAGACGTAAGGCGATTGAATAGGGATGTTCAATACCATTTGGTCTACAGATGCATCACAGTTTCCTTTTGATATCAAAATAGGTATTTTGCAATCATTTATGGCAGAAATAAGTTTCTTAGGATTATATCCAGACGGAATATCATTTCTGGGACCATGATACAAGACATCCCCTGCATGCAATATTAAATCAGCATCGTGAAGATAGCTAATAGCTTTTTCCCACGATGTATAATCGCCGTGTGTATCGCTTATTACCCCTATTTTCATGTATTGCATCTCCTTTAACGTCAATTGATATTTATATTATATCACAAAATCACCTGTTATCTACTTTTTCAGGGTACATATCATGGTAAAAAAGCCTTTTTTGTGCTACATCTTCCCACTTCGTACCAGGTCTTCCATAGTTGCAGTATGGATCTATAGATATTCCACCTCTTGGCGTAAACTTACCCCAAACTTCAATGTATTTTGGATCCAACAGTTTTATTAAATCCTTCATAATTATATTTACGCAGTCTTCATGAAAATCACCGTGATTTCTAAAGCTAAAAAGATAAAGCTTTAATGATTTACTTTCAACCATCAATTTGTCTGGAACATATGAAATGTATATTGTAGCAAAGTCAGGCTGTCCTGTCTTAGGGCAAAGGCTTGTGAATTCAGGGCAATTGAACTTTACAAAATAGTCATTCTCTTGATGCTTATTAGGGAATGTTTCAAGCAAAGATGGATCGTAATCGAAAATATACTTAGTTTCTTTATTCCCTAATTGAGATAACCCATTAAGCTCTTTCTCATCTCTCGGCATTATACTCACACTCCATCATAATTTGTTTTTCAACTGTTTGACTAACAGTACACCTACAATTCCGGGTATAATCTGACCTACTGTAATGCTTATGGCTAATATGTGATACGGTATTTTAAGCAAAACAGAAAGCCAAATTGGCACTATAAGGCCTGGAAATAATATTATAGGAATTGAGATAAACCAATCATTTAGACGATACTTTCTAACAAGGTAAACTGCATACGACGTCAATATGCCTACAAAGAAGCCTCCAATCATATCAGGAAGCCCTAAGCCTCCCATTAAAATATTACTAAGCATATTGCTTAATCCCATTGGCAATACCAAAAATGGAAAAATTGCAGACAACGCATAAATCGATGTTGCTATTCTTATTTGGTACTGGCCAAAAGCAAAATTTTGTGTAAAGTACATTACAACAAGGTACAATGCAATTACCAATCCAGAGATAGTCAATTTTTGAGTAAGGCTGTACTTTTTTTTTAAAAATCCTACGTTCATGATATACCTCCTAAAATTTCCAGTTATCACATCCTTCCATAAACATAATGAAAAAAGAGCACAGCCCACCTGTGCTCATATATGCAAACTTTCAATTTGCAATGCCCGTAGTTTTGTTTATAGACAGGATGGTTTCGAACTGTCTTATTCAATTACTTATTTATTTTAACACCTTTATAAGATTTACACAAGATTTTTTATTTATACCCATAGCTCCAATTCCAATTCTATCGATCTGTCGAAGTGATCCTCTATCGCTCTTTTGTTTCTTCCTGTTATTATGAGTATATCCTCTATGCCTGAGTTTACAGCTTCCTCAACTATATACTGAATCGTAGGTTTGTTTACTATTGGCAGTTTCAAAATTATTAAATATTTATGTGAATCTTATGTGAATTTAATTTGCCGCATTTAACTTTTCATCAATTTTATTCTTATCTCCTACTTTTCCCGACAGCAAAATTGACAAAAGCATAAATAAAATCCCAAAACATGCTAAAATAAATAAATCATGAGTAATCACTCCTGTATTAGAGCCTGAAATGGCTTCTCTCAATGCTTGAGTACCGTATGTCATTGGGAAAAATGGATTTAGAATATTAAAGAATTTCGGCTCTAATTCCATAGGAAATACGCCACCAGATGATGTCAACTGTAGCATCAAAAGCACAACGGCGAAGAATTTTCCTGCCATGCCAAGAAGCATTACAAAAAAGCCAATAATAAATACAAAAACCACAGACATTACAGCATTTATAACGTAATAGTAGATCAAATTGTTCACAGGCAATTTAAGTGCTTCTATCAATACAAAACCAGAAACTATCGATTGAAAAATGCCTAAGATGCTTAAGCTCAGCAGTTTACCTACGACAATTGAAGCGTTGCTAATATCTTTATAGCCGTTTTTATCGTAAATATCTATTATAAAGAATAAAATCAATGCGCCAACCCAAAGTGATAAAGGTATGAAATACGGTGTAAACCCAATGCCATAATTCGCTACTGGATTTAATCTCTTAGTATCAAGAATAATAGGTTCATTTATCATGCTCTTTTTCTCATCACTTGTACCCATCACTTCTATTTTGTCAGATGCATCACTAAGTTTTTTATAAAGAAGATCTTGATTTTTGTATAGTTTCTCCATGTTTACTTGTATCTGCTTGCTGCCATTAGATACCGTCACCAACCCGCTATTTAAGTCTTTAGAGCCATTGTATAAACTAGAAGCACCTTGTTTTAATGCATTAAGTCCATCATTAAGTTTTAAAAGCCCGGATGTAATTTCGCTCATCTTTTGATTTAACAACGATATTCCATTTGCATACTGAGAAATGCCATTGCTTAAATTATTTTCACCATTTATAATTTCTGTTACGACTGACTGCAATTGAGATACCCCATCATTCAATTTGTCATATCCAATTGTTAAATTATTAGTAGCGCTGTCTAATTTTTTAAGAGAATCGTTCAATGCATCCATCTTGGCCTTGTTAGTTTCAAGTCCATTGATTATTTGTTTTAATCCTGAATTTGATTCTGACACAACGGTAATCGCCGTCTTAAAATCCGCATCTGACATGGCCTCGGGATGTTTATCAACATAATTGTTTAATGCAACAACGGCGCTGTCCAAATTTGTCTGAATACTGTTCAATCCGTTACTTACCGAATCAAATTCTGTCAAAAATGACGATAGACTCTGACCAATTTGATCGTAACCATTTGTTACAGCAGTCGAACCGCTTTTCAATTGGTTTATGCTATTGCTTATCGCATTAAGACCTTGACTCACTCCATTTAAACCACTCTTTATATTATTCATTCCATTTAAAATCAAATTGCTATTTTTGTCTACTTCATCTAACTTCTGAGATAAAATCTGAGCGCCATTTGATAAATTTGACGCGCCATAAGATGCGTTATTTGCCCCAATGCTTAAATTGTACAACCCATCTTTAAATTGATTTGTTCCAGCCAAAGCTTTGTTAATGCCATCATTCAATTTTGAAACGCCATCATTTAGCATTTTTGCACCGTCTGATAATTGTTTTTCTGCTAAAGAGGCTTGTTTTAAACCATTTCCCATGTTTTTGACATTTGAAAAAACAGTATCTATATAGCTTTTTCTTATCGTATCAGCTATTCTTTGCGTCAAATTTTCTATGGCTTTATTTCCAAGCTGTGTCGCCAAAAAATTCTTTTTGTCATTTGTCATATACTGAATATGAGCTTTTTCTACGGCATTGCCATTGACACTTAAAATATTTTTGGAAAAGTCTTTCGGTATTACTATCATAAAATAATATTTATTGCCTTTTAAACCATCTAAACCATCATCGTAGCTTACAAAATTCCATTTGAAATCATGATTGTTTTTTAATTCCTTTACAATGTCATCCCCAAAACTTTTATATTTTCCATCGTATAGCACACTTTTATCCTGATTCACAACTGCAACTGGAAGTTTGTCTAACTTGCCATATGGATCCCAAAATGCATACAAATAAAGAAAACTATACAATAGCGGCATAAAAATAATTACTATGACAGCTAATCTAATAAATCTGTTTTGGGCCAATTTTTTAAGCTCATTAGAAATCACACCTATCATAAATACACCTCCAATATTTTTTATACTGACCAGTCAGTTCTAACTTATTATAGTATCTTTCATTTTAAAAGTCAATAAAAAAACCATTATAAAGATTTATCTCTATAATGGATTCCATTAAATGTATATTCAATAACACTATCTGCTATATGTTCTGGGTCTATAACATCATTATTTCTAAATTGAAAGATAATAAGAGAGCTTATCATGCCAAAAAAAGCAGAAGACAACAACTTTTTGTCACATTTTTCTATTAACTTTTCTTCAATTCCTTCATCGATGATGTCTTCAATAATCTTTAAATAATCGTAAATTTTTTCTCTAAAGCTATTCTGAATCTCTTCTTTTCCCCACAATTGACTTAGCAATATAAGGACAAAATCTTTATACTTAAATAAAAAATTCGACTGAACTACAATTATTTCTCTCAGTTTTTCTGCAGAATTTTTCATGTGGTTTATTTTCTCCAGTATTTGACTCTTTAAAAGTGACAATCCTTCGTCTATCAAAAAGATCAATATATCATCTTTGCTATTAAAATGATAATAAAGGGTTCCCTTGGCAACCCCTGCCTTATCTGCAATTTCATCCATTGTGGATTTGTAAAAACCTTTCTGAGAAATTATATCTATTGCTGCATTAAATATCTTTTCCTTTGTCTTATTCATTTAACACTATCCCTCTTCATTCGATATTATGCTATTAATATTATAATACATTTTTATACATTTTTTTAATTTGTGCCGCAATTTTTTAAACTTGTGCCTCAAACCACACGGTAATGTTTGCTCCTTTTCCTACATCTTTGTTTTTATATGATAGCCTTGAATATTGAGAAAATAAATAAGGTACCAATGCAACTGTTTTGCCTGCATCTAAAATTATTTCATTGCCATCCTCTATCCATAAATCATCACCAGGACTTATGAGGAGTTTTATTATAACTGAATTTTCACTTGTATTATACACGAAGTACGTATATTTGTCATATGCTGAACAATCATTTACATCTGTAAAATTTTCCTCGTCATATACTGTGTAAGTAGATTTTGCCTTCACAAATCTTCTTTCATTTAACGTAAAGGGGTATCCAGTTATATAAGTCAGTTGCAACATTGGCCTTAGAGAAATGTTTATAGTTTCATCTTTCGAATAAAAACTTTTCGTTTCAAAGTTTTGTACTTCTGGCGTTTTAAGCATTATCCCATTGTTTACGTAAAGCCCACTTATCCATCCATTAACTATATTCGTTATATTAAATCCATACCATCCTTCTTTTGTCACGGCTTTTGTAGAGCCAAATACTGTTTCGTCAATATTCGGCCCATTATTCCATGTTGCTGTATTTTCATCCCATTCATCCACAATTAAAAACGGTGTAATATATGCAGGAATTGATGAATTTGTTGCATAATTGAAATAAAGCTTTAAAATAGCTTCAACCACGATAGAACCTTGTGGCAACATTCCCAAATCAAATTGTATAAGAGCTCTGTACACCGATTTTCCAGAAAAACCAATGTAATACCTACCGATCCAAAGTGTAGGATCACTTCCTCTATTGCTGTTGGGGTAACCCGATTCTAATGACGTATCTTTTGTGGATGGTTGTATAATTACAGAAGGCATTCCATCACCCCTACAATCAAAAATCAAAACAATTAACTAATTTTATCTTCCTTTTTCCCACATAAATTGCTTAATATAATCATACCTTCTTCATCGATTATATCAAATAGCTTCATAGAACGTGTCAATTCTTCTTCAGCAAGTTTGTATGCTCCATGTCGATAATAAAGCTTTCCTAATCTCAGCAGAACATCTTTCTCATTTACCATATTAAGCATATTTAAAGATTTTTCAAACAACTCAAATTCCTGAATCTCAAATAATTTATCGAGTATAATAAAAATAACATTTGTATATGTGCCAGTGTCTTCAACGCCTATTGGCAATACCACATCTTTTTTAAGCAATAGGTCAAATTTGAAAAATACTTTATAAGCCTCTATAAAGTGTTTTTTTAACGACAACATTGGATTTTTTATATCTTTACCAATTAATAAACGGCAAATAATATTATTAATATGACTATCAAGGATGTATTCACCACCATCTATCATTTCAAAACATTCTACAGCTTCACCATATTTGTGTAAATACATCAATGTTCTTCCCTTTATATAATACGTTATATTATTCTTTAGTGAATTTAGTGCCATGTCTATAAATTTTAGCGATTCATGATACTTGCCATTTAAAAAGAATATATCGCTTATAATCGTATATGCTTCAGGTGACACGTCAAAATGCGAAACAATTTTTTCTATAGCAGTCTTCTCATCATATCTGCTGAAATAAGCGTTTGATAATTTGTACAGTATTGCTTTATTGGACGGATTAAGTCTGAATGAATTCAAAAAACATTCAATAGCATTGTCAAAATCTTTTATATCCATAAAAACTTCCCCCATGGCAAGGTAAGCTTTAAATCCGCCTACGCCTGTTATAAACCTATAAATAAGTGGCGGTTCTCCCATATCTATGCATCTTTTAAAGCAATTTATGGCTTCTTGATAATGATTAATCCTGTGATATAACATACCTTTTAAAAACATTATATCAGTTACATTCGGATATTTTTCAATAGACTCATTGCATAAGCTAAATGCTTCGTCAACCTTATTTAGTTGATTTAAACAAATAATCATCCTGATAATTAGTTTTGTCGTATAACCGGTCTTAACATCTTTTGAACAATAAAATGACTTTTTGAAGTAGTTATACGCACGCTCATAATCACCCAACGCCATGTACTCTGCTCCAATATTGAAATTGTGAAAAGGATTGTCTGGATCTCTTTTTAGCTCTTTTTTCAGTATAGACATGTTCCTATTTCTTTTATCTTTTTCTTTGATGATTTTGCTCAAATAGCCGTAGTGATAAACTTTTATCGGAACTTCTGCTACATTTCCACCATGATTTAATATTGAAATCAATATCTGTTCATGAATAGCTCCAATAAATCTATACTCAGCTTTATTCTTTATGAGCCTTACATTTAAGTTTGAAAGAGCATCTGAACCTGGTTCCTCTCCCACATAGCTTATTGTTTCGAATAAATATGCATCAATTTTATCATCTTCCAAAAGCACATTTATCATTTTTTTACCGTCTTCATCAAGTGCATCATCAGCATCCATCAACAAAATCCGATCACCTTTTGCCTTATCTAATGAAAAATTTCTGGCTGCACTAAAGTCATTATTCCATTTATAGTAAAATACTGTTGCACCAAATTTTTTCGCTATGTCCACCGTTTTATCAGTACTACCTGTATCCACGATTATAATTTCATCGACTACGTCGTAAACACTTTTAAGGCATCTTTCAAGATTGTCTTCTTCATTTTTTACGATCATGCACAGGCTTAACATTTGAATCCCCCTTTCGAAAATATATGGGGCTTAAAGCCCCATCGTTAAACCTGAGCGTTGTAATAAAATTCTGCAGTAGCTGCGGCACCGCCTGTATCGTAATACAACCTTGTATACTGCATAAATTTTACAGCAGTCAAGACCGTAATAGATCCACCTGCCAGACTAATACTATTGATGTCATCGACGAAATAAGTGTCAGTAGTAGTAGGACTTATCTGAAGTTTGATAGAGATAGTATTAGTACCTGTATTCGTAATATAATAAGAGTACATAGATTTGTTGCATGTATTCTCCATCAGAACAACACCTGTTCCAGTTACACCTGCAATATTTGTAGAGTCTTCTAAGAATGTCCTGCTTCCAAGTGTAAATGAATCGGTTGAAGCAGTAAGAGGCCTTATATCCAATGATGATGCAGTTACAGTCACTGTTCCAGCGACTGTAACTGTACCACTGCTAATGGTCACAGAATCAGTTGTACCACTTAAAGGTCTTATATCAAAATTTGATGCAGTAACCGTTAGAGTTCCTTGTGCCGTTACTGTACCTGCTACAGTCACAGAACCATCAACAGTTGATAAAAGCTTCCCTGTCGTCGAATCTAACAATAGAGGTGTTGGTATTGTTCCTTGCATTCCATGAACCAAAGTTTTTAGTTGCTCTGCCACTGGATTAAAAACTATATTGTTAGGCATCTATATCCCCCCTCTTTTTATGAATATTCTCGGCAACTTCTGTTGCCTGATATATCTGAATTTCAGGAGACATCTTTTAAATTTATCCCCCAAAATTTCATTCTGAAATCCTTTTTCGATTTCCAATTCATTTACATCTTTATTTACATTGTAAGATTTTTTCTTTATATTTTCCTTTTTTTAACATATATGGTTACATTCTATCTTGACTTTTTTAAATCGCCCCAATAATCGAAATGGATGGTGTTTTTACCATACTACTTGTTATTGAGGTGATTTTATGTTGGGCGCATGGCGTTCGCATTCTGATTATCAGTCTTTCCTTGTCGAAAATATTCAACCCATTTATGCTTCAGATAAAAATCGTGTCCTTCAATTTTCTGAAGCTTTATCTAAACTCTATAATTTAGATCTTGATGTTCTTAAACTTGTACTGGAACCTTATTACTCTAATACTGGTTCTCCAGCCAAAAACCAGCCTGAAGTTTTTCGGTCTTTTGTACTTATGTCTCTTCTTAAATGTCACAGTATTACTAAATGGGTTTACATGCTTCATCATGATGACCTTTTGTGTTACATGATTGGCGTGTCTCCTGATAATATTCCTGGTGTTGGTACTCATTATGACTTGATTAACAGGTTATGGCTTGAGGATCCTGATATTGAAAAAGACCGACAGGATTCTCTCCATCCTTTTAAACGCAAACCACGTAAAAAACTTGCTAAAAATCAGAAGCTTCCACCACGCCACCCTGGTATTATACAGAAATTTGTTGATTTGGCTTTACAGGGTAAAATTTTTGAGTCAAGACCTGAGAAGCTTCTTCAACAAATTTTTGCCGATGTTGCTGTTAGGCCTTCCGCCAATGATGGCATCCTCGGTGATATTGAAAAACTTACTATTTCTGGTGACGGTACTTGCATTAAAACCGGCGGAAGTCCTTTCGGTATTAGAACTTGTGATTGTGCTAATAAGGGTATATTCAATTGTGACTGCCATCGCAAGTTCTCTGACCCCGATGCTCGCTATGGTTGGGATAGTTATCATGAGACATGGTTTTATGGTTATTCTGGTTATTTTTTAGTGACATATAACGAAGAGCTTAAATTTGATATTCCGATTTATCTTCGCTTGGTTGAGGCTCCTCGTTATGATGGTGTTACTGCTATTATTGCTTTGTCTGAAGCAAGGGCTTTGTATCCTGATTTCGTTTTTGATAAATTTATTGGTGATTGTGCTCATGATAATTACCCTACTTATCATCTTCTTAATAAGTGGAATATTAAACCTGTAATTCCGCTTAATAAGAAGAATAAAAACAACAGCAAGTACCAAGGTACTATTAAAATCAATGAAAATGGTATTCCTGTCTGTATGGCAGGATTACCTATGGTTTACAATGGTTTTATGAAAGACCGTAACAGAATTAAATGGCGCTGTCCTTTTGCGACTGGTAAAGTTGATTCATGTAATTGTAAAGATAAGTGCTCCTCTTCTGATTATGGTAGAACCGTTTATACGAAGCCTTCATCTGATCCTCGCTTGTTTACCGTCATTCCACGTGGTTCTGATGAATGGAAATGCGAGATGAAAAAGCGAACTTCTTCTGAGCGTGTTAACAAAAGGCTTCTTAATGACTATGAGTTGGAGCTATCTAAAACCAGAGGCAAAAAGCGTTGGTCTTTCTGGATTATGATACACTCTATTAATATCCATCTTGATGCTAGATTGAAAAAATCTAAGTTTGATTTTATTTCTATGCTTGATGGATTATTAGGTAGAGTAGCATAAATATTGAGATTCCATATACTGTTAATTTTTAAACCTATTTTATTAGGCTTTATTTCTTATACTCTTTTTTAAAATTGATTTTCATTATTTTACATTTTCTTTCCTCTTTTCAGTATTTTATCGCAAAGGCTTTGTTATTTTCTGTATCTAATTTCTAATTTATGCCATAGTATGACGCTGGAAATTAGTTTCCGAAATTACTCTTTATATATTATGAAGATATAACTTATTTGTTACAGAAATATATATTATTAATATGTATAGAAAAACTTGTATATAGAAATGAGATTTTTAAACCATATCCACTATTGACATTTTAACGAATATTAATTATAATACCATTGTTAAGTTTTTTGACATAAAAATTTATGTGCGGATGTGGCGGAATTGGCAGACGCGCTAGACTTAGGATCTAGTGTCTTTGACGTGGGGGTTCAAATCCCTTCATCCGCACCAAAAATATATGAATTGTGATGGAGATATACATAGATAAAGGCGTTGACCTACTTTTAGGTTAACGCCTTTTAGTTTTAAGACTATCCATACATATTATCTATAAATTTTTTATGAAAAATTGAGATAATAAAGTAGGTCTGAAAGCTGCGTTTTTCTAATGTCCCATTTCCTTCTGTAAAGTTTAACCACTTTATATGGCAGGTTTAGGTTATTTACAAACTTAAAAAACTCATCGTCAAGCCAAGGTGGTGTCCATGCACCCGATCTGCATATATGTATAGCTGCTGTATATATACCATTAGGCAATGCATCAATATCATTGTAATATCTAACCTTAAAAAGTTTATTAAAATCTTTAAAATCCTCTGGCTTTTCAGTTGTATGATGGCTGTATACTATATGAGCCCTTTTTATCCGACCTTCATTTAACAGTTTACCCATCCAATTAGCACAATTTAACTTAAAACTTACTGAACTAATTCCCCCATATCCTAAATCAGCATGCGTATCTAAAGAGTACACTTCTTCACATTCATTTTTTATAGCTATATGATATGACAACATGTGAGACTCAGACACGTATACTTCAATGTCTTTTTCAAAACTGAAATGTTCTCTTATCTTATCCCAAAAATTATTCAACCGCAAGGATATGCCTACCGATTTTTCTAAGTCAACACCTCTTAAAGAGCTTTCTAAATACCTTTTATACCATATCCACTCTATATTTCTTGGTGTCTCAGTGTAGGAATTCAACCACTCTTTTTTAAAGGAATAAAGTAATCCCAATCTATACTTAGTAGACTGCGAACCATATCCCTTCATCACCCAAAATGCTTAGAATAGTGGTTTCTCTCTATTTTTCAAATTCCATACATTATATTATATCAGAGATTTCGCATCAAAATTCCAGCAAAAAATTTATCTTTACAAGAATTTTTATATTTTACATCTAGTTGAATATATGGTAATAGTAAATCCATTTAGATGCTAAAAAAGTTATACTTTCCCCTTACCCCATGAATTTTAATAATGAATTTCCAGTTTTGTTTCAAATTATGTCTTCACAAACAGTGGATTACTCCATCCAGTTTCTATGATAAATATCTCATCTTTTATATCTTCAATAATATCTATTTGAAGCATATGCTTTTCCCTAAAATTTCTTATACACCTGAAGAAATATAATTGCATCAAATTAAATGCTATTATTATAAACATTAACACAGTTTCTACACCCTCAGGACTGTGCAGAAAACAGTGATTTAAGTGCCATTCTGTTTTTAGTTGATGAAAAGTATTGTTTTCAATTTCCCATCTTTTATGTATTATTTTCCATAAAGTTTCTACTGAAGTAACTTTAGAGGTAGTTATTATCCATGATTCTTTTGTTTCTACTTTGCTTGAGCTATGTATCTCCTCTATAAATTTTATAAACCTTACTTCTATGTCGGAATTAGGCATTTAAAAATTGTCTTCGTCCCAGGCCTTTATTTTAATATAATTGTTACTTTTTTTCTTAACAGTCCATTCTTTATCTGCTTCTCGACACTTGAATAAACCAAGTGCATCCTTAACTATATTAAGTCTTTCATCTTTAACCCTTACTACTGCATCCATCCCTATTGATAATACTTCTTTAATCCAAGTAGATTTGCAATATAATGCATCAGCTACTATAATGTCTGCAAAATGATGAAATTCTTTATGCAATTTTCTAATTAGACGCTTGCCTGCTGTGATTTCTCCTTCGTCTTTATCTGAAGCATCTCTTTTTGGTTCAAGCATTTCCTGACCTATGATAAGATGTGGATCAGAACCTACAGTTGCACATATTACTGACCTATGAAAGTAATGAGTAATCCCGTCCTTTTGGACTCGTGTAAGACAATTATCACAGCACTTATTAGTGCTTTCAAATAACTCTACACCATCTATTGCAACAACTTTTAGTCCATCTATAGTTCCTTTTCTAAAAACCTTATTTTTTGTACTTGTCTTGATTATACTATTATTAAGTTCATTTAAGCCATCTAAATCAAAATTACTTAAAACATGCCTAATAGTGTCAATACGAGGAATTTTAGTCTTTTTAGGTAATACTTTTTTAAATTTACCTTTTTTAAGCCAATGTTCCAACCTATTAAAACTCCTTATTTGAAGCATAAATCCAAATAATACTACAAAGGTAACTGTTGAAATTTTTACTGAAGATTTTGCTCTTTTATCTTTTAGGGTATTGATTTTTTCTCCAAGATGGTATATCTTAGAGAAGTAAATAAGCATTTGTTTTAAATAACTTTTGTTCATTTTATCAGCATCCTTTCTATTTAGGTTGTCACAAAACATATTATAGAAAGGATGCTTTTATTTTGCAAATTTTTTTCTTTCAATTTCCAGTAAAAAACGGAAAATCACATATTTCTAGCTGCTCTTAGTTAAATTATATAAATCAACGTGTTTATCACTCTATAAATTTTTAAATGCGAAATCTCTGGAATATTTTATTTGTTTTATCTAAGTATTTTACTAAAAAATTGACTCAACCACTACATTATCCCAAATTTCTTTAATACGCTTATTACCTATAAGTGCTTTTTCTAGAAGTTCTTCGCTATCGTTGAAGGATTGGTAGACATTATCACTAAACCTTGTCAAATACCAACCCTTTTCATTATGACTAATCGAATATTTTTCATTATTGTATAAAAATTCCACTTCATGACCAATACTTAAATCCTCTTTGAGTTCTAAGTAGCTGTACTTCATTTTATCACCTCTTTACTTTCTAACAGGTTTATTGGGATTGCTCCAATACACGTATGTTCATGAGGAACTTCTGGATGTTGGTTTGGATTACCATGATTAGTGTAATCAATATCCTTAACTGCTTGACCATTTGAACCATAGTATCTTCTTTGAATTATATTCCCATTAGCATCAATTCTTTCAACAATTGAATTTGGTTTGTTGGTCATTGGAAGCTTATTATCTGTTATTTTTATTACACTTGCTTCTACAGTTTTTTCAACAGTACCAACTATTTTTTCCGATTTTTTTTCATATCATATACTGCTTCTACTGTTTTCGCTTAATTATAAATTCTTATTTTTAAAACAGCACCATAGCTTAAAACTATGGTGCTGAAATTTATAAGTCTTTACCTTTACCTATATAAGGTTTTGCTTCTTCATATTCTTTAATCACATAATTATAAAAAAATTCACAAGCTTCTTCTTCTGATGTAAAAGTTTTTATTGTATATTTGTTCCCTCTCTCATCTTGGTCATATACTATCCAATTTCCTTCCTCATTTTGTTCTAACCATGAAAGAGAAGCGGGAGAAAATTGTCCAGGTATACCCCACCATATCTGAGGTATATTTTCTTTTATTAATCTTTCTTTTAATTCTTTTAAATTCATATTACTTCTCCACCTTTCTTATATATCCTTCGTTTATTAATTCTTTTATTGTCTTTGGTAATTTACATTGTGTTCCTCCTCCTGGCTGGTCAAACCATGGAGCTGTTTTACCTTCCAATGCTTCAAATGGTTTTACTACTTCATATACATTATATGGTACTGAATTCTTATATTCTGATGGCAAAGATCTCATTTCAAAAGGTGTACCTACTGGCGCTGTAAATTCTCCTGTTTCTTTTCCATATCTATCAAACCTTTCACCTGGTTTAAATACTTTCTTTACTGGTGCACCTTCGAATCCATCATTAGGAGGCCATATATATTTTCCATTTTCGTCAAGCCATTTTGATGCAACTTTTGAGGAACTTGAAGCGGCTTCTTTTACAGTGGTCGTTTCTACTTTCTCAGTAGTCATAGAAACATTCTCTATAGCTTTTTCTGCAACTCCTACTGCTTTCTCTGCATTTGCTACATCACTCACTGCTTCTGCTGCTTCTGCTGTTCTTGCTATTACTCCTGCTTCTTCTATTCCTTTTACTGCTTTATCTATTCCTTTTGTACCTATTACTGATAAAGCTACTTCTCCTGTTATGTCACCAAGTATTTTTGCTTTTGTATTTGCATCTCCGTTTTTAAATTCATTATATGTTTTTATTGCTTCGTTTTTTATTGTATCTACTGTTTCAGCAGGATGTGATACTACATACTCTATGCCTTTTACTACTTCTTTTGGATGTGTTGCAATACTTACTATCCCTTTTGCTGTATCTTCTACGGCTTCTCCTAGCCCTTCTCCAAAGTTTTTTACTATACTGAAAAAGCTCGTTGTTTGTGTTTTGCCGTTTTTATCATAGGTTTTATACACTGCTGTACTTGTATTTCTGCTTATGTCTCCTGCAAGTGTGTCAATTTTTGAATTGTTTATGATATTTTTTGTTCCATTGCTATTATACGTAATGTATGAAACGCTGTTATTTGTTCTATTTACACTTACACTTGAAGATGATAATGAAGTGTTGTTTACGACCTGCCTTAATGCTGCTAATGTCTGCGGTCCAACTATTCCATCTGCTGTTAAGCCATGTGCCTTCTGAAAATTACGTATTGCATCGTCTGTGTTTTTGCCAAATACTCCATCAACGCCACCAGTATTATAGCCTAACTTATTAAGAATTTGCTGTGTCTGTTTTACTACTTCTCCTTTGTATTTCCTTTAGATATGTACGTGTTTGGATTATCTAAAACTCATGTTGACCTTAAAGTTCCTCCCCCTGAAGCCATAGCATTCACTTATTAACTTACTCCTTCTATTTTATATATAACTTAATAAAAAGTAAATTGTTTTTGTCATCATCCTTTTTAACAAAATTTATTTAGTTTAATTCTAGAAATATATAAATTAGCCTTTTTAGTAATTTTATGTTATTTATTTCGGTTATTTTTTTATCAACTTTAGTTATGTCTTTGGAAAATTTTTCGTAAATTTTGACATTTTTTGATATATAACCTTTTGCAAAAGTTTTAAAAATAAACTCTTTCAATTTGTTTCTTAATTATGTTTGCAATATAAGCATGATATTTATATATTTCTTTATTTTTTTCTCTCCATTCTTTCGGAAATATAACTGACCTTATTATTTGTGAATCCTTATAGCATACTATTTTGCAATCAGTATCTATTTTGTCAGACTTGATATGGCAATGATAGACCTTGCTCCATGTGCTTGGTTCTGTGATTTTCAGTATTGACAGTTCCATGTTTTTTGTATATTTCTGCGCCATTGATTCAGCATGTTTGTCATATATATAAGCTGCTGGAAGAAGCAATATCAGCAACATTATCGGTGCTATATAGAAGTGATCATTCATTTTATTTCTTTGACCTAAAAGTTTCAGGTTAAGCTGAGAAATTTAACCCCATTATACAGACATTAAATTCATGAATAATTCCGGTTTATTTTATCCTTTATATTATACTTATTTATTTTACCAATAAGCGTTGTACGCGGGATTCCAAGGTTCTTAGCAGTGTTAGTTATATTTCCGTTATTTAGTTTTAGTTTTTGTATTATTAAATTCTTTTCAAAATCATCAACCAAATCCTTTAATTTTAATGTATCTAAAATATTAGTAACTTTATGCAAATTTTTAAAAATCTCATTTTCAGCACTTTGTAAATTATAAATATTTTCACGATCAAGATTATTTAATATTGTAGAATCTTTATCTTCCATTACCAAACTTCTATAAATTATATTTTCAATCATTCGTACGTTACCTGGCCAATTATAATTTATCATTTCTTTTAAAAGTTTTTTTTTATAGTTATAATATTTTTACCTAATTTGTCAGAATATTTTTTAATAAAATAATTAACAAGAAGTGGAATATCATCTTTGCGTTCTCTAACTGGAGGAATGCGTAAAATACCTACAAAGCGATAGTATAAATCTTTACGTAATCTGCCATTTGAAATAGCTTCTTTTGGATCTTCATTCATAGCAGCCAAAATTCTTACATTAATATCAATTGGTTTAACATCTCCTACCTTTAATATTTTATTTTCTTCTATCACTCTTAATAATTTTGCTTGTATACTTAATGGCATAGAATTTAGTTCATCTAAGAAAATACTGCCACCATTTGCCACTTATAAGACCTTTCCTATTCTCTGCGTTTGTAAAAGCACCTTTAATTGTACCAAAAAGCGTACTTTCCAATAATGTTTCTGGAATTGCTGCACAATTTATAGGAATAAATGGTTTGTTTGCGTACTTACTCATAGAATGAATATAACGAATTAAAAGCTCCTTTCCCACTCCTGTTTCACCATAAACTAAAACAGGAAAATCTTCAACCGCATAAATACTCGCTGTATGTAACACTTCTTTCATTTTCTCATTTCTTGTAATTATTATTGGATTTTGATTTATTTCTTGAGTATCATTCTTTAAATAAAGTTGTTCATTAAATGTTATTATTTTTTGATATAAATTTTTTATAGAATCAGTATCTTGTCCAATTTCAATTGCTCCAATAATTTCACCTTTTTTATTGAATAATGGCATACAAGTAAATATATATTCTATATGTTTTTTAGAAATTGTATGAAAAACTTGCCGCTGTTCAATAAAACTTTTGCCATATTTGACTGATTTTAAAAATGTACTATTTTTCTCAGTTAAATCTGGATAAATATCTAAAATATATTGTCCTATAATATTGATTAAGGTGTCAAAAGTATTTTTTCATCCATGGCAAACTAAAAATATGGTAAAATAGAAATATAAACAAAAAGAAATAGAAGGAGCGATACATAGCCATGGCATTCAAACCAAACGAATATCAACAAATCACAATGGATGACAGATTCTTAAACTTGGATGAAAGGACAAGAAAGTTTGTTTTAAACTCATGGGCAAAAGGCTTTGCTGATATCATATTTCCAGCAATCAATGAAAAACGCTTTTCCGTATTGTACAGTGACAATCCTGCTTCCCGTCCAAACAGTCCTGTAAACGCAATAATTGGAGCCCTAATACTAAAAGAAATGTTTAATCTTACAGATGATGAACTATTAGCAAGCATACTATGTGATGTCCGTTTTCAATACGCCCTTCACACTACAAGTTTCAAAAGTCAACCTTTCAGTGATAGGACTTTTAGTCGTTTCCGTGAAAGGCTATATCTTTACAATCTGGAAACAGGAAGAGATCTTCTTCATGAAGAAATGGAAGCCATGGCAAACGTATTTGTAAAATACTTTGATATAAATCCATCAGTAAAAAGAATGGACAGCATTATGGTATCATCCAGTTGCAAAAAAATGTCCAGATTAGAAATACTATACACATGCGTAGCAAATATGGTCAAGGCAGTATACAAAACAGGAGAATATGAGCATCTCAAAAACATGGAACATTACCTAGACGAAGACGATAGAAACAAAACAATCTATCATAGAAAAAACGAAGAAATAACAAAAAGACTTCAAGAAATAATTGAAGATGCCTATACACTAACAAAAGAATTAGGAGAAGCATACGCTGAATTACCAGAATATCAGCTATTACAGCGTGTGCTAAAAGAACAAACAGAAATAACAGCAGAAGGCAAGATAGTACCAGTAGAAAAAGAAAAAATAAGCCCTGATAGTCTCCAAAACCCAAGCGATCCAGATGCAACATATCGCAAAAAAGCAGGAAAAGACCATAAAGGCTATGTAGCTAACATATTAGAAACAATAGACGAAAAAGCCTCCATAATAACCGGCTATGACTATGATGTAAACACACACAGCGATAGCAGCTTTTGCAAAGGAACGATAGAAAAGCTTGGGAAACAAGAAAAAGAAATAACAATAATAGCAGATGGAGCTTACAGCAGCATTGAAAACATAGAATTAGCAGATAAAAATAATATCGAACTAATAACAACAGCCCTTATAGGAAAATTACCAGATGAAATACAAAGTGAATTTGAATTAAATGAAGTAACGCATGAAGTAGTCAAATGTCCAAGAGGAGAAAAACCATATAAAACAAGATACTATGAAAAAAGTGGATTATATAGAGCATCCTTCAATAAAAAAACATGTGAACATTGTCCACTAAGAGAAAAATGTGGAGCTAAGCTACAAAAGAAATCAGCGTATGTATTGATAACAGCAAAAACAATACAAAGAGCAAGCTACTTAAAAAAGATGTCAACAGAAAAATATAGTGTACTTCAAAAGATAAGAAATGGAGTAGAGGGTATACCATCAATACTAAGACGTAAATCTCATGTAGATGTGATACCTGTAAGGGGATTAGTGCGCTCAAAAATCTGGTTTTCATTCAAAATAGGAGCCATAAATGCAAAAAAAGCACTAAAAATGGCAGCAGAGATGGCTGCGGTTTTTTACAAAAATATCAAAGTCAGATTTATTCTTACAAAATCAGGTAAAAATCAGGCAAAGTTATCATTAGTAGCTTAAAAAAATGCTTCTTATGACACTCAAATCAATTTTATCCGTATAATATTTAACGTATTGTGAATTTTCACACAATTGTTTTTGTTCCTTTCTTCTCTTTGTATTGCACCTTTTATATGACTTTTAGTTCACTTAAACATTTGTATTTAAGTATTTCTCTTATTGCTTTTCGAATGTTTATCATTGCACAACTTTCAAAGGACATACCATCTCTTTGTATATGATATATCTTTGATTTTTTCTGCTTTTTTGTTTACATCCGCTACTGATAGTTTTATTTCTTCTTTTATACCTGCTAATTTTTCTTCTGATATTATCACATTAAAGTATGGAAGGTATTTTTTTGGTACCCTCTATTTTCTATTTTTTACCACTTGCTAAGATTATCCACTAAGAAAAAAATTACCCCTATTTACTTAAACAGAGGTAATTTCTATGATTAATTTTACTTTGTAATCATAAAAGTTAAAGTAATGTTCCATATTTATTAATAAATTTAGTTTTTACAAACTGCGACAAAGCTAAATAGGAAAAGATTGTAATAGCTAAAAATAAGAAGTACAAAACCGGCAATGGTAACATCCCAAGTTGTTTCCCGAAAGCTGTATATGGAATAATAGTACCTATTACAATTGCAGTTAACGTCGACAAAAGCAATGGTATAGCTGGTAAACTTTGTATAAAAGGAATTTTTTCTGTTCTCAACATGTAAACAACCATAGTTTGTGTCCAAAGGCTTTCTACAAACCAACCTGTTTGAAATAAAGAAACAAAATTATCCCTTAAAGTTCCAGATAACATAAAATATGAACTTCCAAATGTCATAGGTCCTATTAAAAATAGCATCAATGCATAAGTAGTTATATCAAAAATTGAACTCGTAGGTCCCAACCATATCATAAATTTACTAATATTAGATGCATCCCAATTTCTAGGCTTTTCTAGATATTCCTTGTCCATATTATCCCATGGAATTAATGTCATTGACAAATCATATGTCAGATTTAAAAAAAGTATTTGCAAAGGCTGCATTGGTAAAAATGGTAAAAACGAACTAGCAACTAATACCGAAAACATATTCCCAAAGTTAGAACTCGCAGTAATTGATATATACTTCATTATATTGCCAAAAATTTTTCTTCCTTCTACTACTCCATTTTCCAAAACAAGTAAATCTTTTTCCAATAGTATTATATCAGCAGTATCTTTAGCAATATCGACAGCATTATCAACCGATATAGCAACATCTGCTACATGCATTGCTGGAGCATCATTTATTCCATCTCCCATAAATCCTACCACATGTCCATTTTCTCTAAGTATTTTTACAATCCGTGCTTTATGCTCCGGTGTAAGTTTTGCAAAAATTGTGGTCTTTTCAACGAGTTCTTTTAATGTGTTATCATCCATTTTATCTAACTGTGATCCTAATAAAATATTCTGAATGTCTAGACCTACCTTCTTAGCTATAGCTACTGTTACTCCATCATTATCACCAGTCAAAATTTTAAGATTTATCCCATAATCTTTTAATGTTCTTACAACCTCTTCAACATTATCTTTTGGAGGATCAAAAAAAGCCAAATATCCAATTAACACCATATCTGATTCATCATCTGAAGAAAAAACTCCTTCCACAGGCGGGTTCGTCTTCTGTGCAACAGCGATAACCCTCAATCCTTCACTATTAAACTTATTAACTGTATCCAAAATCTCTTTTCGCAGTTCTTCTGTGAGAGGTATAACTTCTCCATGATATTCAGCAAATTTACTGATAGAAAGCATCTCTTCTACAGCACCCTTTGTGATTAGCTGTGTTTTTCCGTTTCTGTCTTTCACAACAACGCTCATTCTACGCCTCGTAAAGTCAAACGGTATTTCATCAACTTTTTCATAGTTACTTTGTATCCATGAAAATTCCTCTCCTACATGATTTAAAATAGCACGATCCATAACATTTTTTAAACCAGTTTGAAAATAACTATTTATATAAGCATGCCGTAATACACGTGAATCTTCATTACCATGTACATCCATGTATTTTTCAAGCACAATCTTGTTCTTTGTTAGTGTTCCTGTTTTATCGGTACAGAGTACATCCATTGCTCCAAAATTCTGCATCGAACTCAAGCGTTTAACTATCGTTTTTTTCTTACTCATAGCAACTGCACCTTTTGCAAGATTCGTGGTTACTATCATAGGCAACATCTCTGGAGTTAGACCAACTGCAACTGACAATCCAAACAGAAAAGCTTCAAGCCAATTACCCTTTGTAAATCCATTTATAAAGAATACGACTGGAACCATTATTGCCATAAATCTTATCAAAATCCAGCTTACTGAATTTACACCTTTTTCAAAACTCGTTGCTTCCCTTTTTGAAGTCAAAGTTTTTGAGAGAGCTCCAAAATAAGTAGAATCGCCTGTTGCTATAACTACACATGTTGCTGTTCCACTAACAATATTACTGCCCATAAAAGCAAGATTATTACGATCCAAAGGATTTTTAATGTCTTTTAAACTCTTACTTTGCAATAAATTGTCAAATTTTTCAACTGGTTCTGATTCTCCTGTCAAAACAGCCTGATCTATGAATAAGTCTTTTGTTTTTATAACTCTTACATCAGCAGGAACTATATCTCCAGCCGCTAAATGAACAATATCACCGGGTACAAGATCTGATATAGGAATTTCTTTTCTGCCAGTATCTTTTCTCTCTACAAGTGTAGTTAATTTAACAAGGGCCTTCAATTCCTCTGATGCTTTCTCTGAACGCCATTCTTGTACAAAACGTAATATACCACTTATTAATACCATTATGCTTATTATTATTACACTGCTTGGATCTCTATCAGTTGGAGAAACAAGTAAAACATCAGTAAAAAGAGAAACAACAGCTAAAACCATCAAAACGACATTAAATGGATTGACAAAAGCAGTAAAAAGTTTGTGTAATACAGTTTCTTTTTTTCCTGTTGCTATTTCATTTGATCCAAATATTTCTTTTTTGACTTTTACATCATCCTCGTTTAAACCACTAATCGACGTGTCTAAAGTTTTCAACAATTCATCAATATTCATATCACTGTATTTTAAAAACTGTTCTGACGTATTTGTCTTTTGAGTGTTTATGATACCAATATTTTTAAACATCATTATCCCTCCTAAAATCCATTATCTATTATTAGCCGAACATTCAAAGTAATAAAAAGTAAATATATTACTACTTAGATGATGAGTAAGACAACTAAGGAAATTGCATAATTCAAAAATCAAACATAATATAACAATTGTTATAATTATAAATAAACCCCAAATATTGATACATTTTGATAAGAAAATTAATTATGAAATTCGCTCAATTAAGAATGTAATCTTATGGGAAAAATAAGAGGGATATGTGATTTGTATAAAAATCCATTTAAACACTTAGGTGAAAAGAATGGATTTTTAAAACCAAAAATAATCTTAGCCTCAATTGCAAAGCACATATATACTTATTTTCCCCATCAGTACTACTGCCAGTATCCATTCTTCTCACCTCCATTATTTTTAAAAATAAAAAAAACTTTCAACTCAACGATGAAAGATTAATAAACTACTTATCTTCGTTGAGTTTTAGCACTATACAGCTTTGGATAACTCCAGCTGCGTTAAGTAAAACCTTAAATCGGTAATACTTGTTAACCCATTGGCATCTCTCGATGTTTCCGGGCAGCAGCATATATCTGTATAGGAGCCTCACCTAACATAAGTTATTCAAATTTTCTTTCTAAAGTATATATCTTTTGTTCTATAATGTCAATACTTTTTTATAACACTACTTTGATTAAGGTGTCAAAAGTATTTTTTCATCCATGGCAAACTAAAAATATGGTAAAATAGAAATATAAAAAAAAAGAAATAGAAGGAGCGATACATAGCCATGGCATTCAAACCAAACGAATATCAACAAATCACAATGGATGACAGATTCTTAAACTTGGATGAAAGGACAAGAAAGTTTGTTTTAAACTCATGGGCAAAAGGCTTTGCTGATATCATATTTCCAGCAATCAATGAAAAACGCTTTTCCGTATTGTACAGTGACAATCCCGTTTCCCGTCCAAACAGTCCTGTAAACGCAATAATTGGAGCCCTAATACTAAAAGAAATGTTTAATCTTACAGATGATGAACTATTAGCAAGCATACTATGTGATGTCCGTTTTCAATACGCCCTTCACACTACAAGTTTCAAAAGTCAACCTTTCAGTGATAGGACTTTTAGCCGTTTCCGTGAAAGGCTATATCTTTACAATCTGGAAACAGGAAGAGACCTTCTTCATGAAGAAATGGAAGCCATGGCAAACGTATTTGTAAAATACTTTGATATAAATCCATCAGTAAAAAGAATGGACAGCATTATGGTATCATCCAGTTGCAAAAAAATGTCCAGATTAGAAATACTATACACATGCGTAGCAAATATGGTCAAGGCAGTATACAAAACAGGAGAATATGAGCATCTCAAAAACATGGAACATTACCTAGACGAAGACGATAGAAATAAAACAATCTATCATAGAAAAAACGAAGAAATAACAAAAAGACTTCAAGAAATAATTGAAGATGCCTATACACTAACAAAAGAATTAGGAGAAGCATACGCTGAATTACCAGAATGTCAGCTATTACAGCGTGTGCTAAAAGAACAAACAAAAATAACAGAAGAAGGCAAGATAGTACCAGTAGAAAAAGAAAAAATAAGCCCAGATAGTCTCCAAAACCCAAGCGATCCAGATGCAACATATCGCAAAAAAGCAGGAAAAGACCATAAAGGCTATGTAGCTAACATAGTAGAAACAATAGACGAAAAAGGCTCCATAATAACCGGCTATGACTATGATGTAAACACACACAGCGATAGCAGCTTTTGCAAAGAAACGATAGAAAAGCTTGGGAAACAAGAAAAAGAAATAACAATAATAGCAGATGGAGCTTACAGCAGCATTGAAAACATAGAACTAGCAGATAAAAATAATATCGAACTAATAACAACAGCCCTTATAGGAAAATTACCAGAAGAAATACAAAGTGAATTTGAATTAAATGAAGTAACGCATGAAGTAGTCAAATGTCCAAGAGGAGAAAAACCATATAAAACAAGATACTATGAAAAAAGTGGATTATATAGAGCATCCTTCAATAAAAAAACATGTGAACATTGTCCACTAAGAGAAAAATGTAGAGCTAAGCTACAAAAGAAATCAGCGTATGTATTGATAACAGCAAAAACAATACAAAGAGCAAGCTACTTAAAAAAGATGTCAACAGAAAAATATAGTGTACTTCAAAAGATAAGAAATGGAGTAGAGGGTATACCATCAATACTAAGACGTAAATCTCATGTAGATGTGATACCTGTAAGGGGATTAGTGCGCTCAAAAATCTGGTTTTCATTCAAAATAGGAGCCATAAATGCAAAAAAAGCACTAAAAATGGCAGCAGAGATGGCTGCGGTTTTTTACAAAAATATCAAAGTCAGATTTATTCTTACAAAATCAGGTAAAAATCAGGCAAAGTTATCATTAGTAGCTTAAAAAATGCTTCTTATGACACTCAAATCAATAAATATCTAACAAGAATACTGATTTATATATTCTCTATAAACAAATTTATAAATATTCATATACCTTTTTAAAATTTATCCTCTAATACAATCTTTGCCTTTGTTCTGTAAATTTTATGATATTATAGTATAATCCACTCCTTATTTAAACTCCTAATATAGTACATATCAATCCTGCTAAAGTAAACAGTGAAATTAACAAAATAAAACTTATGATTATTTTCTCTTTCATTTCATCCGATTGTTTTAAAATCGAATATGTGTAATTTCCAGAATATACTATATAATTAAGTATTAAAATTACAATAGGACTAAATATCACATTTGCAATAATCACAATATTTGTATTGCTAATATTTCCTGAAATCAACAAATATACTAAGAAAGATATAGAAAATAAAATTGTTATAAAAGAAATTATTAATGTTAAAGTGTATAATGACTTTTGCCTACATTTAAAAAACATACTATTACCCCTCTCTTTCATAATACAGCCATACAGCATATATATGCCATATAGCTGTATTAATTTAAATTAATGAGTAAGTCCATACCCTATAGCTGTACCACTTAAAGCACTTGCAGCAGTTGCCACACCTGCAATAGCTATTTCAGCTCCTGTTCCAGCACCTAAAATAACGCTTACAGGCATAAAACCAAGCCCTCCTGTTGCTATAGTTAAGCCTATTGCAGATATTAAAAGAGCTGTGCCTCCTAATGTAACTCCCCAATTAACTCCACCGTCAATTATCATCAAGTCCTCTTCTGTCAATTCCATAAATCCATTCATTGGCATTACAGTTTCCATCTCTTTCCCTCCTCTCTTTTTGACTACAACCGCGCGATTTTCATCTATGTTTTTAAAATACCATGGTAAATCTTTTTTCAAAATAAGTATTAGAAATAATGAACAACATGATGACTTAGAAATTATGACCATTCTGTATGTTTAGGTAAAGTTTACTCGACTAATAATTCTTCTATTGGTAAACACATTCAACCTTTAAAAAACCCCATTTTTATCTGCTTTTCCTTTTGAATTAGCTCTCATTTTCTCAATTTATCTTAATTTTATATTAATTTTCTCAAACTTCGCACTTATAAAAGTAGCTCTGTACCTTGATAATTCAATATTATTTGGCTATAAAATAGCATGAGACCTCCATTTTTGGTATAATTGAATTATCAAAAAATAAACCAATTGGAGGCTCATGCTATGAATAGTATAACACAAAATTACCAAATTGATAATAAGGTTTCTACTTCGATTAAAAGTTTCTTCAAAAAATATAGAATTTCGGCTGCTTTAAGGTTATCGAATGCTTACAAAAGCAAGGGTATTCCCGTTATTTCTATTTTCGAGTACTTATTCTGTATGATCTTTACCAATAGATCTATGTATATGAATATGCTAATGGGTACAAATCAGGTTGGTTTTAAGAAAGACACGGTTTACAGATTCTTAAACTCTATTCATATTAATTGGATTCGGTTTACCACTTGGCTTAGTGCACAGATTATAAATGAGACAATTACTGGGTTAACAAGTGACAAACGCGTAAATGTTCTTATTGTTGATGACTCTTTATTCGAACGCTCTAGCTCTAAAAAAGTAGAACTACTAGCAAAAGTATATGACCATGCTAAGAAAACATACAAATATGGCTTTCGCCTACTTACACTCGGATGGTCAGATGGAAATACTTTTATCCCAGTCAATGGATGTCTTTTATCTACTGAGAATCAAAAGAATCGTATCAATGAAGCTATACCTGTGGACAAGCGTTCCGCCGGGTATTTAAGAAGGAATCTATCCCAAACTAAAGCAACAGCCGTAGCTCTGGAATTAATAAAGACCGCTAAAAAAGCAATGATTCCAGCATCTTATGTATTGTTTGACACTTGGTTCTGTTCTCCCTCTTCTTTGATTGCTATTAAAGAAATAGGCTATGATGTTATTGCAATGGCAAAGAAAACATCAAAGATGCATTACCTATATAATGGAATAATGCAGCCGTTAACAGAAATATACAAGCAGAACAGAAAAAGAAGAGGCAGGTCTAGATACCTGTTATCCGTGGAAGTTTCCATTGAAAAAGACGGAAAATCTATTCCTGCTCGAATTGTATTTGTCAGAAACAGGAATAATCGAAAAGACTATCTGGCACTTATTACCACGGATATGAACCTTAACGAGGACGAAATCATTCGTATATACGGGAAGCGCTGGGATATAGAAGTCTTTTCAAAGTGTGTAAATCATACTTGAAGCTCAGCAAGGAATGCAATTCATTATCTTACGATGCGATGACAGCACATACAGCAATCGTATTTACCAGATACATGATGCTTGCACTAGAGAACCGTCGATCATCAGATTTACGAACAATGGGAGAGATATTTTACTACATACAGGATGAAATGTCCGATATTACGCTGATTCAGGCTTTTCATCTACTTATGCAAGTATTCATAGATACAATAACAGATAAACTATCGTTATCTTCAGAACAGCTGGACCAATTACTTGATGCTTTTATGGCTGCGATTCCCAAAGAACTTAAGGAAAGACTTCCGAAGTGTGCATAATTGTGTAAATTACTATTACTTTTTCTGGCAAAGCATTAAGTTTTCAAGGAACAGAGTAATTATTTATGTGCGAAGTTTTAGTTAATTTTTTTAATTATTTGCTTTAAGTACAATTTCCTCTGACTTAAGTTTAAAAAAACATACATACTGACTATATGTCCATGCTTCTTCAATTTTACGTTTTCTTTATTTCTTTTATAATAATAAAAAGCTGTTCATTTTTCAATATCCGAAAGTATACTATTTTTGATTTTTTTAATAAATTTTTCTGTGAAAAGTATACTTTCGTATACTAATAATTGTCATAAATCAGAAATGTCTTCCCGTATATAGCTCCTTATCATCTTTGTTTTATCTATCTAAATCATAAAAAAATATAGCACATGGCAAAATAACGTAATTCCGCCATATTTCAGTGCGCCCGGCATGGGCGATAACTTGGCGGTGAAAGTCCGCTGTGGGCTTGGTAGTGGGAACCACTAGCCGAACTGCAAGGGTGTCCATCGTGAGGTGGAATCTGAAGGAAGCAGTAGGCAAAATCTCAGTCTGATGAACAAAAACCAGATAAGAGGCTGAATTGGGGCGGACGAGTTTGCTGAACAAAACGGAGTCCAACACTACCCGAACCCCATACAGTAAATCTGGCAGATATATGAGATGAAGGTTATCGTTCTTACCCGGGGAAGTCTGAATGATATGCTCAAGTCGAGAATAAAATTTCTCCATGAGTAACCTATATCGTGAGGTATAGCTGGGCATTCAGAAGTCGGTTCAAGTCATAGTACTATTTGAACCTACCGAAAGGATAGGTAAGGAAAGGACTTGACGGTAGTAATTAAGTAGATATTAGGATAGACTGTTCATGTTTGAAAGCTGTCAACCCTGATAGGGCCTGCCTAACAGAAAATAGAGTGGAACTCGAAGATAAAGGTTAGGAGTGCTTAGTGAAATCTACGCCTAATATATATGGAGCATTCCTGTAATAAAAAAATATAAGATTTGAAATAAAAAGTACCTCCTGATAAAATACAAGATGTCGATTGTTCATGAACACGACTCTCAAAATAACAAGGAGGTACCTAATATGAAGTATAACCAAAATTTAAAGATATTGCAAATAACAGAAAAGACATTAATTGTAGGTGTAGACATTGCTAAAGAGACACACCACGCTAGAGCTTTTGATTTTAGAGGAATAGAATACGGTAAGCGTATTGAATTTAGCAATGACATTGATGGAATGGAAAAATTCTTTAAATGGGCTGTAGAAATTATGAATAAAAGCAACAAAGAGCATTTGATGGTTGGTATGGAACCAACGGGACATTATTGGCTTTGCTTTGCACAGTTTCTTAGAGATAAGAACCATAAGGTGGTATTGGTAAATCCATTCCACGTAAAAAGAAGTAAAGAATTTGATGACAACTCGCCAACTAAAAATGACAGGAAAGACCCTAAGACAATTGCAATGCTAGTTAAAGATGGAAGATATGTTGAACCTAATATACCTGATGGTATATACAGCGAGCTTAGAATTGCAGTAGACATAAGGGAAATGCTTACAAAGGACTTAAACAAGATAAAGAACCGGGTTGCAAGATGGCTTGATATATATTTCCCTGAGTTTAATAAAGTTTTTGCAGATTGGGAAGGGAAAGCGGCACTGATAACATTAAAAGAATTTCCAACGCCTGCAAAGATAATAGGTATTAGAGCTGAGGAAATACTTGCAGCTTGGAAGAAAGAAGTTAATCGTGCTGTAGGTATAAAGAGGGCTTTAAAGCTTATAGAAGCTGCGAGTCAAAGTGTTGGTAAAAGAGATGGCATTGAAATGGCAGAGATAGAGATAAAAATTATACTTGAACAGTACGAAATGATAGTAAAGCAGATTAAAGAAATAGAAAGCAAAATAGAAGAGCTTTTTATGCAAGTACCTGATTCTATATATGAGTGTAGAATAATGCCGAAATGTTCGATATATATAAGAGAAAATATATATCGGGGGCGTATTTACAAATGAAAAAGAAAAGTATTATTAAAAATGAACATGGGCAGACCATAAAGAGTTTAAAGAAATTCAAAAGAGGACTTAAAGATTCAAGGAAAATAGACCGTATTAATGTTATTATTCTTGCATTTCGAGGGAAGAATCGGCTGGAGATAGCAAAAATACTTGGGTTTAACAATCAAACCGTTGGAGAATACGTGAAAAAATACAATGAAGGCGGCTTGGAGGAATTGCTGACCATAGGGAAGGCACCTGGACGTATTCCGAAAATCACTCCTGATATTCAGGAGGAGTTAAAGGAAGTAATTTTAAAGACACCAAGTGAAATCGGGTATGCTGTGAATGTAAACTGGAATTCAAGAATTATCGCTCAATATGTAAAAGATGTTTATAATATTAATATTGAAGCCTCAAGCATTAGACGATTGATGAAGCGGATGGGTTTTACCTATACCAAGCCCACATATGTTTTGATGAAAGCAGACGAAGAAGAGCAGAAAAAATTTGAGGAAAAGTTTGAAGATATAAAAAAAACATTAAAAGAGATGAAGTAATTCTTTTCGAAGATGAATGTAAAATCAGGGATTATCAAGCCATTACAGCTACTTGGTTTTTAAAAGGGCATCAGAGAATTGTTAAGACATATGGGCATCACATAGGAGTCGGAATATTTGGAGTCATTGACTATTTTACAGGGGATATTATATATTCCGAAACTGAGACGTTGGATGCACAATCATTTTTGGACTTTTTAAGAAAGGTTGTGGAAGCCTATCCTGGCAAGAAAATAAAGATGATTTTGGACAATGGGAGAATTCATTATGCCAAACTGCTGAAAGAATTCAAAGAGAAGCACAAATGCAATTTAGAATTTATCTTTTTACCGCTTACCGCCTTACTCACCAAATCTTAATAGGATTGAGGGATTGTGGAAATGGTTGAAAGAAATGGTCATATATAATGCTTTTTATAAAACTAGAAAGGAAATTAGTAATGTTATAAAACGATTTATAGATACTATTTCCAAGAATAAATCAGCCATTATTAAAAGGTTATGTTGGTAATTTCGAAATTATATTACACGAGTATATAAACATTTTTACCACCTCCCTAAAAGCTTTTCAATATGATCCTTAGTCTTGTTGTAATTATTTTTATACCTTAAAATCCCCTCAATATGTATTGTACCGCATTAGTGCATGTTAAGGCATTTAAATACAATATACATTCACGTCTTAGTTTTGTTAAACTTTAAAATACTGTGTGGATTTTTATATACATAACTTACAGTTAACTAACGGAATTCTCTGTTTGCACAATTATTAATATTTTAATATGATTTAAAAATAAAAAGGTATCCATTTTTTAGTGGATACCCATTCATCTTCGCATTAGGACTAATTACACTTTTTATTTTTCAAGCACTTTTTTATATTCAAATAATAAAAATGGTGCGCCATTAGGGACTCGAACCCCAGACCCGCTGATTAAGAGTCAGCTGCTCTACCAACTGAGCTAATGGCGCATATTGTATGGAGCGGACAACGAGACTCGAACTCGCGACCCTCACCTTGGCAAGGTGATGCTCTACCAACTGAGCTATGTCCGCACGATATATGGTGCGGGAGAAGGGACTTGAACCCATATGCCATGACTGGCACTAGAACCTGAATCTAGCGCGTCTGCCAATTCCGCCACTCCCGCATTAACGCCAGATTGTTCTCTTTCAATATCTTTTTAAGTGACCCATCCGCGATTCGAACGCGGGACACCCTGCTTAAAAGGCAGGTGCTCTGCCGACTGAGCTAATGGGTCATGCTGGCTGGGATGGCAGGATTCGAACCTACGAACTGCCAGAGTCAAAGTCTGGTGCCTTACCACTTGGCTACATCCCATCAATGGGGTGGGTAGTGGGACTCGAACCCACGACCTCCAGAGCCACAATCTGGCGCTCTAGCCAACTGAACTATACCCACCATATTATAAAATATACATCACATTCTCCAAAAAATGGTGCGCCTGAAGAGATTCGAACTCCCGACACACGGATTAGAAGTCCGTTGCTCTATCCAACTGAGCTACAGGCGCATATTGGAGCGGGTGATGGGAATCGAACCCACGTAGCTAGCTTGGAAGGCTAGAACTCTACCATTGAGCTACACCCGCATATACAGTTGTCATCGCTTATTTCTGCCTCATCGCTCTGACAGTTTTAAATTATATCAGGAATATTTATCTTTGTCAACACCTAAAATTCAAATTTTGTTCCACTTTTTTTATTTCCAATGTATTCCTCCATGTCATCTATATTTATTAGCTGCGGTACAATGATGCCATCCTCTATATTTACTATAGATACTGTCCGTGATGACCCTTCACGTGGCATTGAAGGGCTTCCAGGGTTCAATACAAGCATATCACCAGCCCTGTATACTAATGGTACATGGGTATGGCCATAAAATACCGCATCAACGCCGTATTCCCTGGCTTTTTCTATTATGATGCTTTTTTCAAATTTGACGTAGTACTTATGTCCATGTGTTAATAATATTTTTTTACCAGCTACTTCAATAATCTTTTCGTACTTCTCTTTGTCGCCAAAATCACAATTCCCATATACATAAATAGTTGGTATTCCAAATTCTTTATCTAATTCCTCTGCATCTCTATAATAGTCACCTAAATGTATAATGTAATCAATATTTTTAATATTTTTTAAAATATTCCTGACTGATTGTAACATTCCGTGAGTATCACTTGTAACAAATAGTCTCATTTGCGGTCCTCCAAATTATTTTTTATATATTCTTTTAATTTTTTTAAAGCATTTGCCCTATGACTTACTTTATTTTTTTCTTCTAATGTAAGCTCTGCTAATGTCTTACCTATTTCATCAACATAAAATATAGGATCATACCCAAAGCCATATTGTCCTCTTGGAGCATCAATTATCCTACCATCCACTTTTCCTTCTATTATAGCTTCTCTTCCTTTGTAAATCAATGCTATTACGGTTTTAAAAGTAGCTTTCCTCTTTTCCATCGGAACACCTTTTAATAAGTTTAAAAGCTTGTTGTTGTTGTCTTCGTATGTGGCATTTACACCGGCAAATCTTGCAGTATAAACTCCTGGTTCACCATCTAAATAGTCCACAAACAAACCTGTATCATCTGCAATTACCAGTTCATCGGTTAAATATGCTATAGCCCTGGCCTTTAAAAGAGCGTTTTCTTCAATCGTCTTCCCTGTTTCTTCTACTTCATCATATGATCCAATATCATCTGCCGACAATACTTCATAATCTCCTTTAAAAAATTCCCTTATCTCATCCACTTTATGCTTGTTGTGGCTCGCTACAACTATTTTCATCGCTTTCAACTCCAATTTCTAATGATATATCTCCTAATGATTCTTTTTGAACCTGTATGATTTTATTCAAGCCTTCCTCCGCTAATTCTAAAAGCTCTGAAAAATCACTTTTGCTAAAAGGCCCACCTTCACCAGTTCCTTGTATCTCGATGAATTCGCCTTTATCCGTCATGACGATGTTCATGTCAACGTGCGCATTGCTATCTTCTAAGTAACAAAGATCTAAAAGCTTCTCATTGCCTACAATTCCTACACTTACAGCAGCGACAAAGCTTTTTATAGGGAGTTTACTTATGGCGCCCTTTTCCTTAAGTTTATTCATGGCATCTACAAGTGCTACAAACGAACCTGTGATGGAAGCTGTCCTGGTTCCGCCATCAGCCTGTATTACATCGCAGTCAATCCATATCGTCTTCTCACCTAACGCATCTAAATCGACAACAGCTCTCAATGCTCTTCCAATGAGCCTTTGGATTTCCATGGTACGTCCTGATTGTTTGCCTTTTGTGGACTCCCTCTGTGTTCTGGTTTCAGTAGCTCTCGGAATCATTGAATACTCACTTGTAATCCATCCCTTGCCAGTCCCTTTTTGAAATGGCGGTACTTTATCTTCAATTGATGCTGTGCAAATGACCTTTGTATTGCCGACTTCTATCAAAACAGATCCTTCTGCGTATCTGTTGAAATTTCTCGTTATCTTTATAGGTCTTAATGATCTGGAATCTCTTCCATCTACTCTTTTCATTTCTTCAGCTCCTTTATATTTTATACTATAATTTTAGCCTTATTTAATTTTCATTATCCAGTGCGTAAACCATAATATTATTTTAAAACCTTTTAAATCAATTTACAAGAAAGCATATAAAAAAAACAGGCGATTTTTTGCCTGTTTAATTGCTGCCATATACAGAGTTTGAAACAGTCGTGCTTATGCTGCCATTAGATAATTTGTCAAAATAATCGACAATCCCATTGTATATTCCTTGTGCTACTTTCCACTGAAAATTTTCATCAGTCAAAAGCTGAGCATCTGTAGGACTTGTGACAAATCCAGTCTCCACCAAAACAGCAGGCATCTTCGTCTGATTGAGAACAACTAAATTAGGCCTTTCTGAAAGCCCTCTGTCAGTGGTATTTATCTGTTTCATCAAATCATCATGAATTATCTGTGCAAATGTCTTTTCATCTCTTGTATCGCCATTGTAACCGTTTGGGTAATATAAAACTGTTGTGCCGTTTGCTGAAGGCGATTCAAAAGAATCAGAATGGATGCTTACAAAGACATCTGCTCCAGCATTATTTGCTTGTGAAGGCCTGTCATAAAGACCCACATCAGTATCTGTTGTCCTGGATATCATAGTCCTATATCCTCCATTGTCCAATAGCGTCTTCAATTTTAATCCAATGGCAAGATTGATATCTGCTTCGTGTATCCCTCCGACACCTATAGCACCTGGATCAGAACCTCCATGCCCTGGATCTATGTAAACTAACTGCTTCTTGTTAGGGTCTGGTTTTGTTATTGTAAGCAATACGCCCTGAGGAGTTGGTTGAACACTAAAATCTGCTTTAAGGCTTGTCTCCGCAACAATCCTAACTGTATTTGTATCAAGCTGGGAATATCTAATGCCAGTAACAACATTTCCAATATACGATATGTTACCTGCCAGTTTACCATCAGACATTGTCAGACTTGCACCTGCCACATCTATAATGATCTTGTTATCACCATATCTAGATGGGCTAAAGTGGTCGGAATCTGTATTTATCGTTATCTGATCGCCATTGTTGACCTTAGCAGCTAAAATGTTCGTCACCTTATTTTGTCCTATTTTAAACGATATATCAAATTCTTTTTTATCTTGTGACTGTGTTATGGTATATGGCATTGAATAGTCCATATTCACAACAAGCCTGGTTACTGCTGGTTGCAACTTGTTCTGCCCTATATAAGCTTGATTTAAGCCATTTTTGTCTATATTTATCTGCTTATTAGTAACAGTATTTATCGCATTGTTGAAGTCAAAGTAAATTCTTATGCTGCTGTCATCATTTACAGACCCTCGTGTATACGTTAAAGGTCCATCACCTTTAACAGTTATGGTGTACGTACCATTTGTGTAATTTGATGTAAAACTCACAATATTAACATTGTTTGCAGAGGGAGGATCTACTTTCTTAGTAGCTTGAATTAGATATTTGTCTGCAATCCATTTCACATCATAACCTAAGTTTTCAAACAAAAACCTCATAGGCACATACGTCGTATTGTTGTTTATAAGCCTTGCTGGAACATCCAACGATACATTATTGCCGTTTACTGTAGCGTAATTCTTACCTATAACCAATTTAATTACTTTGTCCTTTGAAGTCACAATAACTGTCTGAGTCTTACCATCCCAGTCGACTTTTTGACCTAATCCTTCGCTAATTGCTCTAAGCGGCACTATCGTGCTATTGTCAATTATAAGCGGTGGATTATTGCCAGTGTCAAATTTTCCTCCATCGACGGTAATCGACACGTCAGGCACATTGTAGCTTATAGGTTTGTTATCAACTACAATCGTAGCTTTATATGCATAGGCAGTTATGTAAAACGTAGACAAAAGCAGTAAAAGTGCAAAAAAAGCGATGACCTTTTTCAACATTTTCCCCCCTTTGCATATAAAATCGGCATTTTTTTCATCATATTTATATATTATTATACATATATTACAGACAAGTTACAAATATATTAAGATTTTATTAAGATGGTGAACGTTATTATTTAAATTCAATATTGATAATCTTCTCGTGAATTGCACCAGTTACTATATGGAAATGATAACTGTATTAATTTCATAGAAATAAAGCACTCAAACGAGTGCCTTATTTATCAAAAAGATGACATGCAACAAAGTGTCCACTTCCAACCTCTTTCAATTGTGGCGTGACTTGGCTGCATATGTCCATGGCATATTTACACCTTGTTCTGAATTTACAGCCTGAAGGAGGATTAATTGGGCTTGGCACATCTCCTTCAAGTATAATTCTCTCCCTCTTTCTCTCCACTTCCGGATCAGGTATTGGAACAGCAGAAAGAAGCGCTTGTGTATATGGATGCAATGGATTTGAATACAGTTCACCACTTTGTGTAAGTTCTGCAATCGATCCTAAATACATAACTGCAACTCTATCGCTTATATGCCTTACCATGCTTAAATCATGAGCAATAAAGAGATATGTCAATCCCTTTTCTTCTTGTAAATTCATAAGCAAATTTACAATCTGGGCTTGTATAGACACATCCAATGCTGATATAGGCTCATCGCAGACTATAAACTCTGGCTCAATTGCCATTGCCCTTGCTATGCCTATCCTCTGCCTCTGCCCACCGGAAAATTCATGAGGAAACCTATTAGCATGTTCTTTGTTTAAACCTACCGTCTCAAGGAGGTTGTATATCCTTTCTCTCCTCTCTTTTCCAGTGTACAAACCATGAATGTCTATTCCCTCTCCTATGATATCGCCAACAGTCATGCGAGGATTCAACGATGCGTAAGGATCCTGAAAAATCATCTGAGCTTTTCTTGCAAATTTCTTTCTTATTTCATTGTTCATTTTATGAACAGGTATATCGTCAAATATCACAGAACCACCTGTAGCCTCATAAAGCCCAATTATAGTCCTACCTGTAGTAGACTTTCCACATCCTGACTCGCCAACAAGCCCCAACGTTTCACCTTTTTTTATGCTAAAACTCACATCGTCAACAGCTTTTAACACACCGCCGCTAACGTGAAAGTATTTTTTCAAATTCTTAACTTCAAGTATTATATTATCTTTCACCAGCATACGCCTCCTTTTCAAAAGGATTCTTAACCTTCGGCGCATATGGATGCTTCAACCAACATGCTACTTTATGAGTATCAGTTTCATCTGTATACTCTGGTTGGGCCTCATAGCAAATCTTCATGGCATAATTGCACCTTGCAGCGAATGGACATCCTACAGGAGGCGCAAATAAATCAGGAGGCGTTCCAATAATAGGTACAAGCTTCTCTTTATTCTGAGCATCAAGTCTTGGAACAGATTTTAAAAGTCCCCATGTATAAGGATGCTGTGGATGCTTAAATATCTCATCAGATGTACCTGTCTCTATAACTTTACCTGCATACATGACTATGATTCTCTCTGCTATATCTGCAACAACGCCTAAATCGTGCGTAATCATGATTATAGACGTATTGAATTCTCTTTGCAGATCTTTCATCAAATCGAGAATTTGCGCTTGTATTGTAACATCAAGTGCAGTAGTAGGCTCATCAGCAATGAGAAGCTTAGGTCTACATGCCAGTGCAATAGCGATCATGGCTCTCTGCCTCATACCACCGGAAAATTCATGAGGATACTGATTTATACGCCTTTCAGCATTTGGTATACCTACTACGTCCAACATTTCCTTAGCTTTTTTCATCGCTTCAGCTCGTGTAACCTTCTGATGCTTCAAAATCACTTCGGCAATTTGCTTTCCAATTGTCATTGTCGGGTTTAAAGATGTCATAGGATCTTGGAATATCATCCCAATTTCTGAACCCCTTATTGCCTGCATTTGCCTTTCACTAAATTTTGAGATCTCTTTTCCATCGAATATGATTCTTCCAGCTTTAAATCTTCCTGGAGGCTCAGGATTTAACCTCATTACAGCCTGCATTGTAACTGATTTCCCGCATCCTGATTCTCCAACTATGGCTAACGATTCACCTTTCATAACTTGAAAGCTGACATCCCTTACTGCCTTTACTTCGCCTGCATACGTGTCAAATGAATATTCCAAATTTTGTACATCCAACAATACTTCTCTATCTTCCAAAATACTTACCTCCTTTAACGGCGAAGCCTTGGATCTAATGCATCTCTCAAGCCATCACCAAGCATGTTAAATGCCAGCATTGTTATGCTTATAAAGAAGCCTGGTATGAAAAGCTGCATTGGATACATTAGCAAAACTTGTGTAGCGTCATTCGCAAGCGTACCCCAGCTTGCCAGAGGTGGCCTTATACCAAGACCGATGTAACTTAAAAATGCTTCTGCAAATATTGCATTAGGAACATCGAATGTCATTGATACTATTATTGGACCTAATGCATTTGGTATCAAATGTCTCAATATTATCCTTCCTGGACTCGCTCCAAGCGTCTTAGCAGCTAAGACAAACTCCTGCTCTTTAAGCTGCAGCACTTGACCTCTAACTATTCTGGCCATACCTACCCAACCTGTCATAACCATTGCAGTGATGATCGTCCATAAGCCTTGACCCATGACAACCATCAAAAGGATTACAAGTATTAAGTAAGGTATGCCATAAAGTATATCAACTATACGCATCATGATATTATCTACTTGCCCACCAAAATAACCAGCTATACCACCATACGTAACACCAATTACTGCATCCAACAATGCAATTGTAACACCGATAAACAATGATACCCTTGCACCCATCCAAACTCTTACAAAAAGATCCCTTCCAAGGTAGTCTGTTCCGAACCAGTGAACTTTTGAAAATGGCTTGTTTGTATTAAACAAATCCTGATGTGCGTAGTCAAAAGGCCTTAAGTGAGGACCTATTATCGACATTATAACAAGAAGTATTAAGAAAACCAAAGATGCCATAGCAACCTTGTTCTTTTTAAGCCTTCTCCACGCATCTTGCCAGTAACTAATGCTTGGTCTTACAATCGACTGGCTTTCAGAAGCATTTGCTCCAACTATCTCAAATTTATCTTTACTTATATCCACCATTTTACTTTCCTCCCTTTGCCAGTCTTACTCTTGGATCTATAAGTCCATAAGCAATATCTACTATAAACATCATAACCACCAATATGATGCTATAAAATATGGTTGTACCCAATATCATGGAATAATCTTCATCGTATATGCTTTGCACAAAAAACTTTCCAAGACCCGGTATGCTAAAAATCTGTTCGATGACAAACGTGCCGGTGACTATTCCAGCAAATAATGGACCTAATACTGTTACAACAGGCATAATGGCATTTCTAACCATATGCTTCCATATTATCTGCAACTGTGAAAGTCCTTTCGCTTTTGCCGTCTTTATATAATCCTGCCCAATGACGTCTAACATGCTTGTTCTCATCATACGAGAAATTATAGACAGTGTAGCGAATGACAAAGCAATGGATGGCAATATAGTGTATTTAAATGAACCCCATCCTGACACAGGAAGCAGCTTTAGCTTTGATGCCAAAAGAAGCTGCAATAGGGTCGCTATTATAAAGTTTGGAACAGAAATACCTATAATGGCTAAAAACATCGAAAAATAATCCCATCCACCTCCACGCTTTAATGCTGCAACAATTCCAAAGAATAATCCGAAGACAACACCGAGGAAAATTGATTGCACACCAAGCTGGAATGAAGCTGGAGCAGATTGCTTAATTATATCATCAACTGTTCTGTTTAAGTATTTGAGGGAAATTCCTAAATCGCCATGCATTAGATTATCTAAATAATACCCATACTGGACAATGAGGGGCTTATCAAGATGATATTTTGCCAACATATTTTGCCTTATTTGTGGCGGAACCTTTTTTTCACTCGTAAAAGGATCGCCAGGTATCATGTGCATCAAGAAAAATGTCAATGTTATGATTACCCATATTGTAATAAGCATGTACACAAACCTTTTAATCGAATAATTTAGCAACCAAAACACCTCCTATAAATATTCGTTTATGGTATATATGATGATACATATATACCATAAATCTTAAATTTTAATTGTTTTGAATATAAGCCCATTTAAATTCCCAATCAGAACCGAATGTATGGAAATACAAATCTTTCACATAAGGCTTTACTACGAATGGCCTTGCTTGGAAATATACAGGTCCTATTGGCATATCATCCATTAAAATCTTCTCTGCTTGTATAAGCTCATCGTTTCTCGCCTTCAAATCTCCATTTACTTTTGCTTCATCTATAAGTTTATCATATTGGGGATTGCTATAAAATGCTGTATTATTTCCATTGTTTGTTTCCCACATATCAAGGAATGTAAGTGGATCATTGTAGTCAGCACCCCAGCCAGCAAATACCATGTCATAGTTTCCTTTGTCCATCATGTCAATTCTCACTTTAAATGCTACGTTCTGAATTTGAACATTTACGCCCAAGTTTTGGCTCCACATCTGCTGAAGTGCTTGATCATACTTCTTTGCATTGTCTGTATCATCCCCCAGCAGTGTTATTGTAGGAAGCTTACTTATGCCAAGCTCTGACATCCCTTTCTTAAGCAGCTCTTTTGCTTGTAACACATCGTTGTCCTTAAAATAAGCTTCTCCTGCTTCTTTTCTAAAATCACCATTATAACCTGGTATGCCTGGCGGCACAACAGCTTCGGCAGGAATAGAACCATCTTTTGTCACCTGTTCAACAAAAGATTTTCTGTCAATAGCCAGTGTAAACGCCTTTCTTATATCTGCATTTTTAAACACTGGATTTTTCGTGTTAAATTGTATATACCAGTTAGTGGCAAGGGCTTTATCGCTGTACTCACTTGAGCTTTTGTACTTATCGATGTAATCACCAGGCACAAATATAGAATCAAGCGTACCGCTATCATAGTTTTGAACAAGTGTGTTATTGTCTTTTATCATAGTAAAGTTAACTGTCTGCAATTTAACGCTGCTGCTATCCCAGTAATCCTTGTTCTTTTTTAAGGTTATGCTTTGCTCATGGTTCCATTGGCTAATGACAAATGGACCACTGTACACTAATTTATCAGGATCTGTACCAATCTTATCACCATATTTTTCATAAACTGATTTTTCAAGTGGTAGATATGTTACGAATGAAGTGAGTCCTAAAAATTGTGGAGTAGGTGCTTTTAGTGTAACCTGCAGCGTTTTATCATCCAATGCTTTAACAGCAACTTGATCAGCAGTACCCTTGCCAGCATTGTACTCTTCTGCACCTTTTATATAAAATAGCTGGTACGCGTACTGCGATGCTGTTTTAGGATCAAGGGCTCTTTTCCAAGCGTATTCAAAATCCTGTGCTGTTATGGGATTGCCATCGCTCCACTTAGCATCCCTTAAATGAAATGTATAGGTAAGTCCATCTTTTGAAATATCCCAACTTTTCGCAAGACCTGAACCAGGTTCTATCTTGCCATTTTTGTCATATCTTGTCAATCCATCTAATACTTCTGTCAATATATCAATAGAAACCACATCAGTCGCTTTTTGCGGATCAAGCGTAGGTGGCTCTTGTACCAGATTTAGGTTTAACACTTGCTTATCATTACCGCCATTTGATGCACTGTTTGTAGCACTCCCCCCACAACCTGTAACAACTACACTCAGCGCCATCAATAAAACAAAACCCATTATGACTATCTTCTTCTGTCCTTTCATCATTTCTCCTCCTAAAGTTAATAAAAATAAAAAATGAAAATAACAGTATTCGCCCCCCAGCTATACTTAAAAAGCACACCCCCCATTATTCATATTTTTTGATTTATATGATAATTGAATTTTTTATATACATAAATTTTATTACATTTAGATTTATTAATCAATAACAAATTTTTACCCTTTACACTTGCAGAGAGACACTATATTTTACTTATTTTAAACTGCGAAAAATTCTGCCACAAAAATTTCATAAAAATATTGTTATTTATAAACTAAACACTTTTTAAGTATAGCACCATTGACAATCAATCTCAATATTTTAAAGTATTTCGGCAATTTTTTAGAGTCAATTAAAATCCTTGTTGAATTGCACGAAAATTTGCAAACATGCAAAAACCGGGGAGCGACCCCGGTTCATCCTCATTGATGAATTATTATTGATTTTTTCCTTCTATATATGTCCACTTAAGTTCCCACTCTGTTCCGAATGTTGGAACAACCAAATCCTTAACATAGCTCTTTGTAGCTAATGCGTAAGCTTGGAAGTAAAGCGGACCTATAGCCATATCGTTCATGGCAATTTTCTCTGCCTGTATCATATCGTCGTTTCTCTTCTTCAAATCTGGCGTTGACTTTGCATCATCAATTAACTTGTCGTATTCTGGATTGCTGTAAAAAGCAGTATTGTTGCCATTGTTTGTCTCCCACATATCAAGGAATGTCATTGGGTCATTGTAGTCTGCACCCCATCCAGCTAATACCATATCGTAATTTCCTTTATTCATGTCGTCTATTCTTATCTTAAATGCCTCATTCTTTATCTGCACATTTACGCCAAGATTCTGGTTCCACATTTGCTGCAATGCTTCAGCATCCTTTTTAGCCGCACTTGTATCATCTGCTGTAAATGTAATTGTAGGCAATTCTTTTAAGCCTAATTCTTCAAGCCCTTTCTTCAGATAATCTTTTGCAGCCTGCACATCATTATCTTTAAAGAATGGTGAACCGTCTTGCTTTGAAAAATCCTCGCCGTTATATCCAGGAACTCCTGGCGGCACTATTGATTCTGCTGGTATAGAGCCATCCTTCAAAACCTGCTCTGTAAATGCCTTTCTGTCTATAGCTAATGTAAATGCTTTTCTAATATTTACGTTTTTAAATACGCCTTTCTTATCGTTAAACTGTATATACCAGTTGGTAGCTACAGGCTTTATTGAAAATTCTTTTGTATTCTTATACTTATCCATCAGATCGCTTGGAACCCTCATCTGATCAAGCGTACCATTGTCGTAGTTCTGAGCCTGTGTATTTGCATCTTTTATTATCAATAATGTGACTTTCTGTAACTTCACACTGTCTTTATCCCAGTAATCAGGGTTTTTCTCTAAAACGAGATTTTGATCGTGATTCCACTGCTTTAATACAAATGGACCACTGTAAACTAATGTATCTGGACTTGAACCTAATTTATCAACTCCTACTTTTTCTACGAAAGACTTCTCCTGTGGCAAATACGTTCCAAATGCAGTAAGACCTAAGAATTGTGGCGCAGGTGCTTTTAACTTGACTTGCAACGTCTTGTCGTCAAGAGCCTTTATTCCTACTTGGTCAGCACTGCCTTTGCCTGAATTGTACTCCTCAGCACCTTGAATGTAATAAAATTGATATGCGTATTGTGATGCTGTCTTAGGATCTAATACTTTCTTCCATGAGTATTCAAAGTCATAAGCTGTTATCGGGTTTCCATCGCTCCACTTTATCCCATCTTTCAAGTGGAATGTATAAGTGAGACCATCGCTTGATATGTCCCAACTTTTTGCAAGCCCAGAGCCTGGTTTAAGCTGGCCATTCTTGTCATACCTTGTCAATCCTTCAAGAACATCATTCAATACATCAAATGACGCAACATCTGTCGTTGTGAATGGATTTAAGTTCGGCGGATCAGCCCTTAAATTTAAAGTCAAAACCTGTTCATCTGCCTTTGCAGTTTGAGTACCTGAGCTACTATTGTTTTTGCTTTGTGAACTGCTGTTACTATTTGCTGAACACCCTGCCAATAGTGCAGAAAGTGCTAATACCAACGTCAACAATAATGCTAACCAATTTTTTCTCTTCATCAAAAATTTCCTCCCATCAAAATATAATATTTTTGATTTTACTCCCCCCAAAAATAAGTCCTCATCTCTCACCCCCAGCTATGTAAGATTTATTTTAAAGTACTTCTTGACTACATCAAAATTTTAATATTTTAATATAGGCACAACTTAATTGAAAATCAGGACATATCGCAAATAAAAATATTTTACTCACAATATACTATGCATGCGGCATTAAGATAAATTTACTGTTCATAATTTTGAAACAATTTATGATGATTTTTATTTATTATATCATTAGATGTTTTGCTAAACAAGTATATATTAAAAATTCAGTGAAAATTGTTTATATAATACTACTATCTTGTATTTTTTAGTATATTCTGAAATAATATTAAATTTAAAAAGCATACACTGTTATTAATAGTGTATGCTTAAATTTTAAAAATAATAATATTTATTTTGAGAGCTCTTCTAATAAAATTTTATTTGCCAATTGCGGATTTGCCTTTCCTTTTGTCGCCTTCATTATTTGTCCTACTAAGAAACCTATTGCCTTATCCTTGCCATTTTTATAATCTTCAACAGATTTTGGATTGTCCTCAATGACTTTTAATGCAATCTCCCTAATCTCATCTTCATTGCTAAGCTGTTTTAATCCCTTCTCCTCTACGATTTCTTCGGGATTTTTACCTGTTGCAAACATTTCCTCAAAAACGGTTTTAGCAATAGAGCCCGTAATAGTACCATTATCTATAAGATTTAAAAGCGAGGCCATCTGATGTGGTTTAATCAAAACTTCTTCAACTTCTTTTCCCGTCTCCTTTAAAAGCCTCATCATTTCGCCCATTATCCAATTACTTACTGTTTTGGCTGAGGAATACTCCAAAACGCACTTCTCAAAAAAATCTGCCAATGGTTTTGATGAAGTAATTACAGATGCATCATATTCCGGAATCCCGTATTGTGTGATAAATCTTTCCTTTTTATGCTCAGGCATTTCAGGAAGTGATTTTCTTATTTCCTCTTTCCATTCATCAGACACTATTATTGGCACAAGGTCTGGATCTGGGAAATACCTATAATCATGTGCTTCCTCTTTAGAGCGCATTGACTCAGTAATGCCTTTTTGCTCGTTCCACCGGCGAGTTTCCTGCACTATCATCTCTCCGTCTTCTATAAGTCTTATCTGTCTTTTTATCTCGTATTCCAATGCCTTCTGAACAGCTTTAAATGAATTTAAGTTTTTAAGCTCTATTTTTGTCCCAAATTCTTTGCTGCCGACAGGCCTTACTGATACGTTTGTATCAACTCTTAAAGATCCCTCCTGCATTTTACAGTCAGATACTTCTGAGTACTCAAGGACGCTTTTTAGTTTTGTCAAGTACAGGTAAGCTTCCTCAGGTGTCCTCATATCTGGTTCAGATACTATCTCAATAAGCGGCACACCTGTCCTGTTGTAATCTACTAATGATCCATCTACGTTTTCATGCATTAACTTTCCAGCATCTTCTTCTATGTGTATCCTCGTAAGCCCTATTTTCTTTTTTACACCATCAGATGTCTCAATTTCTACGTATCCATTCTTGCAAAGCGGAAGGTCGTACTGAGATATCTGGTATGCCTTAGGCAAATCTGGGTAAAAATAATTTTTTCTATCCATTTTGCTAAATTTAGATATTTCACAATTTAGCGCAAGTCCAGCCTTCACAGCATACTCTACAACTTTTTTATTCAAAACAGGCAGCGTACCTGGTAACCCTAAGCATACTGGACATACATGTGTATTAGGTTCACCCCCAAATTCAGTAGTACAGTTGCAAAATATCTTCGTCTTCGTAAGAAGCTCTGCATGTACTTCAAGTCCTATAACCGCTTCGTAATTCATCATTTAGCACCACCTTTTATACTTGGTTTTGCATTAAAGCTTAAAGCTTTTTCGAAAGCATATGCTGCATTTAATATCGTTCCTTCATCAAAATGCTTACCGACGATCTGAAGGCCTACAGGAAGTCCATCTGAAAGTCCACAAGGCAACGACAATCCCGGAAGCCCCGCTATATTAACTGGAACCGTATATACATCTGCCAGGTACATTGCCAATGGATCTTCCACTCTTTCACCGATTTTAAAAGCCGTCGTAGGCGACGTTGGCCCTATTATTACATCCACATCTTGAAAAGCCCTCTCATAATCCTGTTTAATAAGTGTCCTTACTTTCAGCGCTTTGTTGTAGTACGCATCATAATACCCCGAACTTAATGCGTATGTACCTAACATTATCCTTCTCTTTACTTCTTTTCCAAAGCCTTCGCTTCTGGATACCATGTACATATCGATAAGGTCTTCGTATTTTTCTGCTGCGTGGCCATACCGTATGCCATCATACCTTGCCAAATTTGAACTTGCCTCTGCAGATGCTACTATGTAATACGCAGCCAGAGCATAATCCATGTATTTAAGGCTTATTTCCCTTATTTCGGCTCCTAACTCCTCAAATATCTTTAACGCATCTTCGATGGATTTTCTTACTCCTTCATCAAGACCTTGCCTAAAGAATTCTTTTGCATATCCTATCTTCATTCCCTTTATATCGTCTTTTAGGAAATCTTTATAATCGCTTTTTCTTACATTGTCTACAGAAGTAGAATCTTTTGGATCATGACCTGCAATGGCATTTAACACAATAGCACAGTCTGTCACATCCTTTGTGATAGGGCCTATTTGATCTAAAGATGACGCGAAAGCCACAAGTCCATATCTGGAAACAAGACCATATGTAGGTTTCATGCCAACGACGCCGCATAATGACGCAGGCTGCCTTATAGAACCGCCTGTATCAGATCCAAGTGAAAATGCACACTCATCAGCAGCAACTGATGCAGCAGAACCACCAGATGAACCTCCAGGCACTCTTTCCAAATCCCATGGGTTTTTAGTCGTCTTGAAAGCAGAATTTTCGGTTGAGGAACCCATCGCAAATTCATCCAAATTTGCCTTTCCTACCATTACAGCGCCAAGATTGTTAAGATTTTCGACTACCGTCGCATTATATGGCGGGACAAAATCTTCAAGCATTTTCGATGCACACGTAGTTCTTATGTTCTCTGTACACATATTGTCCTTTATGACAACAGGTATACCTGTCAAGTCATTTATGTTTCCATCTTTAATCATTTTGTCAGCTTCTTCGGCTTTTTTAAGCGCAAAATCCTCTGTTTCGCATATCAACGCGTCTACTTTTGGTTCAACTTCATTTATTCTTTTTAAATACGCTTTAGTCACATCTACAGCGCTTACTTCTTTTTTCCTTAAAAGTTCATTAAGCTCATGTATTGTTAGTTCATGCAATTCCATCAATACCACCTCACTCGATTATCTTTGGTACTTTAAAGCATCCATCTTCTTTTTCTTTAGCATTCATAAGGATTTTTTCTCTGTCCATTGATGGCACAACTTCATCTTCACGAAAAACATTGCTTATTGGGACAATATGCGCTGTGGGCTCTACGCCATCTGTATTTAGCTCATTTAACTTGTCCACATATTTTATAATGCTATCAAGCTGATGAGAAAATTTCTCTAACTCGTCATCAGAAAATTTAAGCCTTGCTAATTTTGATACGTGGATAACTTGGTCTTTTGTAATTGACATGCATACACACCCTTTCAACTCTTAAATACTAATAAAAAGCATCGTTTAGTTAATTTTATCATTGTTTCAGCATGTTTTCAAACTGTTCTTCATTTAAAATCTTTACTCCAAGCTCTTGTGCTTTTGAAAGCTTTGAACCTGGATCTGCACCTACGACGACATAATCTGTTTTTTTGCTAACAGAACCTGTCACTTTTCCTCCTCTTTCTTCTATAAGCCTCTTAGCCTCATCTCTGGTATACTTTTCAAGTGTTCCTGTTAAGACAAAAGTAAGTCCTTTAAAATTGTCATTAACATTTATTGCATCCTTCTTGCGCATATTTACACCAGCAGCTTTTAATCTATCTATTATATCCAGATTTTGTTTTTCCTTAAAAAAGGCCACCACACTGTCTGCCATCTTAGGGCCAATTTCCTCTATTTCAGTAAGCTCCTCAAAAGTAGCTTTCTCAAGAGATTCCATCGTCTTGAAATGACTGGCTAAAATGCCGGCAGCTTTGCTTCCAATGAGATCAATGCCAAGCCCAAAAATCAATCTGTCTAAATCTCTGCCTTTGCTTTCTTCTATAGCATTGATGAGATTCTTTGCTGATTTATCTCCCATCCTATCAAGTTTTACCAAATCATCGTACTTCAAATAATACAGATCTGATATGTTGTGTATAAGATGGTTGTCAAGAAGCTGTCCTATTACCGCTGGTCCTAATCCATCTATGTCCATAGCATCTTTAGATGCAAAGTGTATTATGCCTCTTTTTAACTTAGCAGGACAATTTAGACCTGTGCACTTAGTCACAGATTCACCGGGAAGCCTCACCGTTGCAGCACCGCATTCGGGACACACTTCTGGCATGATAAAAAACTTCTCGCTGCCATCTCTTTCTTCTGCTACAACACTTACAACTTCAGGTATGATTTCGCCAGCTTTTTGGATTATCACCGTATCACCAATTCTTATATCCTTCTCTTTTATGTAATCTTCATTGTGAAGCGTCGCTCTTGATACGATGGAACCTGCAATTTTCACAGGCTCTAATATGGCAGTTGGTGTCAGTGCACCAGTCCTTCCAACCTGAACTACTATATCTTTGACTTTCGTTTTTTGCCTTTCTGTTGGATATTTGAATGCAATTGCCCAACGAGGATCCTTTGCAGTAGACCCCAAAATTTCCCTTTTTTCTAAATCATTTACCTTGACAACTGCTCCATCTGTTTCATAAGACAAACTATCCCTTATGTCTCTTATATAATTTATGTCTTCAATGACTTCGTCTATATTTCCACATACTTTAATATGCGGACTTACTTTAAATCCTTGATATTTTAAAAATTCTAATGCTTCAGCATGTGTTTTTAATTCTATTCCATCTATTCTCTGTAAATTAAATACGAAAATATCCAGATCTCTTTTAGCCGTGATTTTAGGATTTAATTGCCTAAGTGATCCAGCAGCAGCATTTCTCGGATTTGCAAAAAGGCTTTCTCCGTTTAATTCTCTTTCTTCGTTTAACTTTTCAAATGAAGCCTTAGGCATAAAAACCTCACCTCTTACGATGAGATTTAAATCATCTTTAAGTCTTAAAGGAATTGATTTAATGGTTTTTAGATTGTTTGTCACATTTTCACCTATAATTCCGTCACCTCTCGTGGAGCCGACGGTAAAAAAGCCATTTTCATATATAAGCTCCACAGATAAACCGTCAATTTTAAACTCTACTACGTATTCTACATCACCGACAGATGCTCTTACTCTCCTGTCAAAATCTCTAAGCTCGCCTTCAGAAAAAGCATTTGCCAAACTTTGCATCGGCACTACATGTGTAAATGGTTCAAACTCTTTCAAAGGTTCACCGCCAACCCTTTGAGTCGGTGAATCAGGCGTCTTAAACTGAGGGTACTTTTCTTCTAACTCAATGAGCTCTCTCATCATCATATCATACTCATAGTCAGATATTTCAGGCTTGTCCAGTACATAGTACATGTAGCTGTGATGATTAAGCTTATCTCTCAATTCTTTTATCCTGTCTTCTATCGCCATAAATACACCACCTTATAATATAGCCCTGATTGGAGCGTACTTCAAAGACAACCTCTTTATGCCAACATTAGGAAATGCGACTGTAATCTCCTTATCATCGCCGCTTCCATCAACGCTTACTACAGTTCCAATGCCCCATAATTTGTGCTCAACCTTATCTCCTGGATTGTAGTTTTCTTTATTATTCGCCTTCCTGGCAAAAGTATTTATATACGATGAAACTGAGACATAGTCATTTCTTTTAACAGTGCCTTTGTCGTATTCGATGACCAAGTCTCGAGGAATTTCATTGATAAACCTTGAAGCCGTATTGTACTGTGGCTTGCCGTACAGATTTCTATTTCGTGCATAAGTCATAAAAAGCCTTTCTTTTGCCCGAGTTATGCCTACATAGCACAACCTTCTCTCTTCTTCCAGTTCATGCTCGTACACAAATGACATAGAATTAGGGAATATCCCTTCTTCCATACCTGCTATAAATACGACGGGAAATTCAAGCCCTTTAGCTGAATGTAGTGTCATTAAAACTACGCTCTCTCCTATTTCACCTGCCGTATCAATATCAGATACCAATGTTATGCCTGACAAAAATGCTTCTAAAGATTTCTCCTGGGAACTTTCCATAAATTCACGTGCTGCACCGATAAACTCATTTATATTTTCTATTCTTCCTTCAGATTCTTCAGTGCCGTCGGCCTTAAGTTCCTCTATATATCCAGTTTTATCCAGTACATAATCGATAACTTCAGTGACAGTCATAAAGTCAAGCTGGCTTATCAGATCGTCAATAAACTCTTTAAAGCTATCAAGTGCCTTTCTCGTTCTTCCACTAACTTCAACATGAGGAATCGCAAAATACATACTTGTATCATGTTCTACAGCATATTTTTCTAAAGAAGCTATAGTTGACTCACCAATGCCTCTTTTAGGTACATTTATTATCCTTTTTAATGATACGTCATCGTATGGATTTACAAGAATCCTTAAATACGCAATAATGTCTTTTATCTCTTTTCGATCGTAAAACCTCAATGCTCCAACCAATTTATACGGTATGTCATTCGCCATAAAAGCTTCTTCAAATATACGAGACTGGGCATTTGTCCTATATAAGACAGCAAAATCCGAATATTTTCTCCCCTCAGAAACCAAGTTTTTTATCGTCTCTATGATGAAATTAGCCTCATCTCTCTCATTTTGCGATTCCCATACGACAATCTTTTCACCGTTTTTATTATCTGTCCACAGTCTTTTTCTTTTTCTTTTGACATTGTTATCAATTACGCTATTAGCCGCATCAAGTATAACCTGCGTTGAACGGTAATTTTGTTCAAGCTTTATAACCTTAGCCTCTGGATAATCTTTCTCAAAGTCTAAAATATTCTTTATGTCGGCCCCTCTCCATCCATATATGCTTTGATCATCATCGCCTACGACACAAAGATTTCTGTACTTTTTAGCCAATAGATTTACAAATTCATACTGTGGCCTGTTTGTATCTTGATACTCATCTATCATTATATACCTGAATTTATCTTGATAATACCTCAATATGTCCTCGTTTTTTTGAAAAAGCTCTATGGTTTTTATTATTATATCATCGAAATCCAGTGCATTGTCTTTTTTAAGCTTCTTCTGGTACAGCTTATAAACGTCAGCGATTTTTTTATTTCTGTAGTCATTGCCAAATTCCAGCAAAAAGTCGTCTGGCGATATCATCCTGTCTTTCGCCTTTGATATGGCACCTAACATTCCTTTTATTGTGTACTGCTTGTCATTTAAATTCAATTCTTTTATGCAGTCAGAAATCAGCGTTTTTTGATCTTGCGTATCGTATATTACAAAATTTCTATCATACCCGATTTTTTCAATATCTCTTCTCAATATGCGAACACATGCCGAATGGAATGTAGAAACCCAAAGATCTCCTACATATCCTAATAGTGACTCAACTCTGTCCTTCATTTCTTTTGCTGCCTTGTTTGTAAAAGTAATAGCGATGATGTTTGCTGGTGACACATTTTTTTCCCTTACAAGATATGCAATTCTATGTGTTAAAACTCTCGTCTTTCCGCTACCTGCACCAGCCAAAATCAAAACAGGTCCTTCTGTAGTGACAACTGCCTCCTTTTGTCTATCATTTAGTCCTTCAAGTATATTCATCTAATTCACTCCAAATAAAATATTTGTACCTAGACTTACGATTATATTGTATATGTAACTTTTTAATTAATCAACCATTTTATTGTTATGCCTATAATAAAATAAAATCTCGGGTCTACCGAGATTTTTCCTTTAATCTATCTAAAATCAAATTGTATCCATTCGCTCCATAATTAAGCGCCCTGTTAACTCTACTTATGGTAGCTGTGCTGGCACCTGTCTTTTCAGCTATTTCAATATACGTCTTCCTATCTCTTAACATTTTAGCCACTTGAAGTCTTTGAGCTAGCGACTTAACCTCGTTTATAGTAGCTATATCTTCAAAAAAACGATAACATTCTTCCATGTCTTTAAGCATTAAAATCGCTTCAAAAAGCTTGTCCACGTTCTCGTCTTTTATTTTAGAATCGTACATCGACAATCCCTCTCTCTTAAAATTTTTTATAAAATGTCCATCTCCATTGTACAAAATTTACACAAATTATTCAATACTTTAAAGCAAAAAAGATAAAAAGCAATCTAAAATGGCAAAATTAAAAGGTGAGGATGACTCACCTTTTAATTCAGTATTTATTTTACTTTCTTTTCAAGAGCATCTAACCTCTTGTAAAGATCTATAAGCCTTCTTATGAGGTTCTTTTCTGCAAGAGCCGTCATAAGCTGGTCTTGAGCGTGTATAACAAGGAAGTTAGGTGTTTCGCTTTGTTCACCTTGTACCAATGCGTTTTGATAATCATGACCTGCGTAAAATTCCTCATCAGCCTTTTCCAGATGCTTCTCGGCAGATTCAAAATCCCCTTTTTCTGCTGCATCTAATGCTTCATAAGCCTCGCCTCTGGCGTTTCCGCCATGTAAGACTAGATTGTAAATGATTTGCTCTAATTCCATCAAAGGGTTCCTCCTTAATATATTTTAATTATTTTTCCTCAAGCTCTCTTTCATTCTTCAAAAGCTGTGCTTCATACATTTTGAAGAATGGATAGTATATAATACCTGCTACAATCAGGTTTACAAGCTGCAAAATTGGTCCTCTCCAGTCAAGACCACTTGATATGAAACCTCCTATAAATACAGGAACTGTAAATGGAAGCTGATACAATGGTCCTGTTACTAAGTGGAAATGGAATGCGATATAGTTTATCGTGACAACCGCTGCAGGTGCAATTATAAATGGTATCATCAATATAGGGTTCAAAACTATTGGAGCACTGAAGATGAGCGGTTCATTTATATTAAATATAGCAGGGATAAGCTCTGCTGTACCTATCGTCTTAAGCTGTTTTGATGCTGAGAACAAGAACATTATGACAAGAGGCCATGTTGTACCAGAACCACCAAGGTGTGTGAACATGTGGAAGAATGGCTCTGTAACAATACCTGTCATAGGTTGATGTGCATTTAATGCCTTTACATTTGCAGCAAGCTGACTCATCCAGAAAGGATATGCTATAGACGATACGACATTCATGCCATGGATTCCAAGTGACCACAAAAGCATCATAAGGATTATCTCAGCTAAAGCTGCCCAATAGCTATTTGATGCTGCAACAAGCGGCTTAAATAACTCAATTACCAACTGTGGCAATGTGACTTTGAAGTTAGCCCATACAATCCACTCTACTATCCAGGCCGATACTACCATGACAAACATCGGTACAAGTGCCATAAAGCTTCTTACAACATAAGGTGGAACGGCTTCAGGCATCTTAATTACAAGACCTTGCTTATTGAAGAATCTAACCACAACTGCTGTCAATACGCCTATTATTATAGCTACAAACAAACCTTGTCCACCAAGGTAATTTAAAACATCACCGAAGCTTACTTTTGTAACATCTGATGCTGGGAATGTTGTAACTAAAAATGCTAACATGGAAATAATACCTGTCATTGCTTCATCAAGATCCCAGCGAGTAGCCAAACTGTAAGCTGTACCAAATGCAACCATCAAAGCCATGATGCCAAATGATAAATTGAAAGGAATCATCAACTGACCAGCAATAGGCTTAATAGCATTTGCCCATGCCACAATAGGGCCCCAATTTGCACCTTCTGCAAGTGGTGGATTAGCTATTATCAAAAACAGTGAACCTGTCAATATAACTGGCAATGCGAAACTTGAAAAAGCATCTCTTATAGATTGAAGTATGACATTTTGAGCAATCCTTGCCAGTACAGGCATCAAAGATGACTCCATCCATTTCATAAACCAATTGTTAGTAAGTCTTTCGTTCATTTACATTACCTCCTATGCATCTTTTCCATTTTTCTTAGCAAGCTCGATAATCTGATTCAATATCTTTTTTGCATCCATAAGTGCAAAAGCCTGCATATCAACGATGTCGACAGGAATGCCAAACTTTTCAGCTATCGTCTCAACTTCCTTCTTTAAATGCCTTACCTGCGGCTCTAAAAGAGCAACATCGTATTCTTCAGCTTTTTTCTTAAATTCACCTGTGCCTCCTGCATCTACTGTCACATCTAAACCTTGCTTTTTTGCTTCATCAGTCACTTTTTTTGCTAATGCACTTGATGTAGCGCCCCAACTGCATAATATAACACCATGTATAGCCATAGTAAATTACCTCCTTTTTTTATTTTTCTTTTTTATTTCATTTTTTAAATTTTTGTCATACAATTTAAGCATTCTTATCATGTACGCTTGTATAAGCGCAATTCCCGCAATGAAAAATGCACCAAACAAAAGAATCTCTAAGCCATGTGCAAATGTATCATTTATCATAGAATACACAGCAGTTGCAATCCACACCAAAGACAGCATCATATAGAAAATTTTTCGCTGTTTTACCGAAATACTAAACATTTTAATCACCTACAAGATTTCTTTTTATTTCATCGTAATACTTATCCATCAAGGCCTTCTTGACAATTTCCTTCGCCTCATCAATTTTGTCAACCTCATTGAGATTTTTTACCAAGTCTTTACTTTCAATGAACGAAACACTTAAATCGCCAAGTATCTCTATCCACATCTTGTCGCCATCTGGTGCAACCATTAGGAAAGCCGTCTTTATAATTTCATATTCGTTAATCAAATTTTTCATCTTAACATCGCTTCTCAGTTTTCCAAAGACGAGGATTGGCTCCACCAAATCAGATGCTGTACAGTGGTAGATTACAAATCCTTTCCCTGGAAGTATTATCTTTCCAAGGCTTTCTCTTCCCAAAAGCTTATCTTCTATCTGCTTTATCTTCTCATTATTAATTCCATCATTACCAGCAAAATCTTCTAAGAGAGAATCTATGATAGCTTTTGAGTTTTTGCCATACACATCTTTAAGCTTAAGGGAATCGCACAGCTCAATTATCCTTTTGCCATACCACGCAATGTGTTCTAATTCTTTGTATCTGTCGCCTATGACTTTGACTTTTTTCTCTGAAAAGTCCATTATAAAATCTGTATTTAAAGCGTCTTTCAGCTTTTTTACGTCTTCATCTAAAAGCAACGGATTGACTATTACAGTCTCTTTGCCCTTTATGTCCAGCGGAATTGTAGACACTATCAAATCAATATCATCTCTATCTTTAAAGTCTTTAACCCTCAAACTGGAAACCGTATCTACAATGTTTAATTGTGGAAACATCTGGAGCTTAGATAGAAGCATCCTCGATGTCCCTATGCCGCTGGCACACACGACTAAAATATTGTGCCTTTTCGTCATATCGCTTTTTCTTGCTATGGATGCGCCAAAATGCATCGCAATATATCCTATCTCATCATCAGGCACATCAACATTAAGCTTGTCTTTAATCACATTTGCAATAGATATACATTTTTCAAATAAACTGCTGTACCGTTCTTTAATGTCATTTATAAGCGGGTTTCTAATCGCAAGACCCATGCGAAGTCTAAAGATAGTAGGCCTTAGGTGCGTCTTTAAACCGCTTAAAAGCATCATATCATCTTTGAAGTCAGTGCCAAATTCATCTTCTGCAACGCTGATCATTTCCTGCAGTATTTCATTTAGCAGCTCGTCATTTACGTCTTCGGTATTTGCCCTGTACCTTGCTCCTTGTAGATGAATCGTTATATAACCGATTTCATCTTCCGGAATAGAAATGTCGAATTCTTCTTCCAAAAACCTGGCAAGCATTTCTGCAAATTCGAACTCATCCGACTTTTTAAGCTCATAAAGGCTTTCATTACCTATTTTTATCTTTTCGCCTTCTTTTATTCTTTTTAGCGCCAATGCCAGATGCACTGTAAGCCCCATGTACGAGCTTTCTGCTAATTCGTAATTAAGGGATTTCTCCAATTTTTGTATAGCCTTCTCTATCTTTAAAACCGTATCATAGTCTATAAGCCTAAGCAGCCTGTCATTTATGTCTTCACTAAGTTTGTTTATATTATTGTACCCCTTATTTAAAAACTCAATTAGGTCTTTTGTCTCTACATTGTCATACAAAAAATTTATAATAGCCCTTCTTATATTGTTTTCATCGCCTTTTACGTATATGCCAACACCAGGCTTAGTTACAATTGTAACATTTTGCTTGTTTAGCCATTTATCGATCTCTTTAATGTCATAGCTTATTGTTGCGGTAGTCACATTGTATTCTTTAGCGAAGTACTCAAGTTTTACAGGTTCTTTCATCTGCAAAAGCTCAGACAGTATCAGCTTTCGCCTTTTATCAGCGTCAATGCTTGGCCTATAACCTATTACATCGAATTTGAATTTTTCGATATCATTATCAGTTCCTTCTAAGACTAATGCTCCACCGTCATTTTTAAGCCTCAAATTGTATTCTTTTATATATTCATTTATTGTATTTATTTCCCTGTAAACAGTCCTTTTGCTTAACTTGTACAAAATGACGATATCGTCCAAACTGGAAACTTCTTTTGAAAGAACCTTTTTGAAGATTTCTAATTGGCGCCTACTTAACTCTTTCATAGATATTTGTCCTTTCATCTATGACAAATTATTAATAAGTTAACTTATCTTTCATCTTAATTATAATCAATTTATTAATTAAATCAACACAAACTTGTGAACACGCTGTCAGATTTATTATGACAAAAATTTAATATTGTCGCATGAAAATTTTGCTTGACTTTTCAACATCCATCCTATATAATCATTTTAACAACTAAAAACGAAATTATTCTCTTATCTAGAGAGGTGGAGGGACTGGCCCGATGAAACCCGGCAACCGGCACGTATGTGCAATGGTGCCAATTCCTGCAGCGATTGCTGAGAGATGAGAGAGGACAAAACCTCTTTCATTGGAGGTTTTTTTTATTGCTTTTTTAAATTAAATTTGCGAAAAGAAGGTGAAATGATTTGATCGAAATAAAAAACTTAAGCAAAGTTTACAACACAAACGGAAAAGATGTAGTAGCTTTAAAGGACATCAACTTAACTATAAGCGATGGTGAAATTTATGGCATAATGGGTCTAAGCGGTGCCGGGAAATCATCATTGATAAGGTGCATCAACATGTTGGAAAAACCTACATCTGGCAGCATACTGATAAACGGCGTAGAAATGACAAAGTTAAAGCCAAAAGAACTGAGAAATATGAGAAAAAAGATTGGCATGATATTTCAGCATTTCAATCTTTTGATGAACTCTACAGTGTATGAGAACATAGCATTTCCTCTTAAGATCTCGAAAGTCAGCGATTCTGCCATAAAAAAGCGCGTTGATGAATTGCTGGATGTAGTAGATTTAAAAGATAAAAAGTACGCATACCCTGCACAGCTATCTGGCGGGCAAAAACAACGGGTAGGAATCGCAAGAGCTTTAGCAAACAATCCAGACATAATTCTATCTGATGAAGCCACATCCGCTTTAGACCCTACAACGACAGAATCCATCTTAAATCTTTTAAAGGACATAAACAAGCAATATGGAATTACAATCGTGGTAATAACGCACGAAATGTCTGTCATAAGAAATCTGTGCGACAAAGTGGCAGTTTTGGAAGACGGCAGAATAATCGAGGAAGGAAATGTAATAGACATCTTTTCAAACCCTTCAACAGAAACATCTAAAAGATTTTTAAAAGATATGATAGCTGAACTTCCACCAGACATATTGCTTGATGACGATAACCCAAACGAGGAAGTCTTAAGATTATCGTTTTTTGGCAGCAGCAGCAACCAGCCTGTCATATCTCACATGATAAAAAATTTCGATGTTGAAGTGAATATCATTTCAGGAAATATCGAAAGAGTGCAAAACTCACAAGTAGGAAATCTCCTAATAAAAATAAGCGGTGAACAAAATTCCATAAAAGATGCGATAAAATTTTTAGAAAATAATGGTCTTAGAATAGAGGTGCTTAAAAATGGTGTCATCTAATACATTGCAGTATCTGTTAAACTTGTGGCAACTTATGGAGGAGCCTCTTTGGGAATCTTTGTACATGGTATTTTTCTCAACACTTTTCTCAGTAATCATAGGACTGCCTCTCGGCATAATACTCGTCATAACAGATAAAGGCCATATAAAGGAAAACCTAAAGTTAAATCAGATATTAGGTACTGTAATTAATGTCATGAGGTCAGTGCCGTTCATAATCCTCATAATCGCAATCTTCCCATTGGCAAGGCTTATTGTTGGCACAACTATAGGGCCTACTGCTGCTATTGTACCATTGTCAGTTGCTGCAGCTCCATTTGTTGCAAGAGTCATAGAATCATCTCTTAAAGAAGTAGACTGGGGTGTCATTGAAGCATCTATATCTGTCGGTGCATCAATACCACAGATAATATTTAAAGTCATGATTCCAGAATCATTACCATCACTTATATTGGGAATAACTCTTACGGTTATAAATATTTTAGGGTATTCTGCTATGGCAGGTGCTATTGGAGGAGGTGGTTTAGGAGATCTGGCTATAAGATATGGCTACCAAAGGTTTCAGACAGATGTGCTTATAGCTACAATCATAGTCTTAATAATCTTTGTAGAAATTGTACAAAGAATTGGAAATTATCTTGCAAAAAAAGTTGATAAAAGATGAAAGGATGGTATGTGATGAAAAAATCATTTTTATTTCTCACTCTCATATTGACATTTGCATTTATCTTATCAGGATGCACAAAATCAAATAACGTATCTACTACATCTAATGCAAACTCAAACACAGATAGCTCTACTAAAATGACGAAGATAGTCGTTGGTGCAACACCAAACCCCCATGCAGAAATACTTAATGTAGTAAAGCCTATTCTTGCAAAAGAAGGCGTAGACCTTGAAATAAAAGAATTTACCGACTATGTGACGCCAAATACTGCACTTGTCGACAAGCAAATCGACGCAAATTTCTTCCAACACGTTCCATACCTTGAGGACTTTGAGAAGAAAAACAATGTAAAATTGGTGCCATTAGTCAAAGTGCATGTAGAACCGATGGGGGCATATTCAAAAAAGATTAAGTCAAAAGATGAACTAAAAGACGGTGCAACAGTGGCTGTTCCAAACGATGCTACAAATGAAGGAAGAGCGCTGCTTTTACTGCAAAAAGAAGGGTTAATTAAGTTAAAAGATCCAAATGGTCTTACACAAACCCCGAGAGACATAGTGGATAATCCAAAGCATTTAAAGATTGTAGAGCTTGAAGCACCTCAGCTTCCAAGGACACTTCAAGATGTAGATTTGGCCATTATAAACACTAATTTTGCATTAGAGGCAAACTTAAATCCTTTAAAGGATGCAATTTTTATGGAGGACAAAAATTCTCCTTATGCTAATGTGTTAGTTGTAAGGCAAGACAATCAAAATGACCCAGCAATACAAAAATTAGCAAAAGCCTTAAATTCTGATGAAGTCAAGAAATTTATAGAAGACAAATACAAAGGCGCTATAGTTCCTGCCTTTTAACATTAAAAAAACCCGTTTAAAGCGGGTTTTTATTATTTATTCCTTGAAAATATAAGTCTATTTAAATCTTCTAAATATGGAAGCTTTATAAGTTGACATGATGCAATGTAAACTAAAAATCCTGATAATACTGTAATAGACATTGTAATCCATTCGTTTGCTACTGCTGTAACCAGATTAAAATAAATAATCGTGTCGTAAATCCCCATTATAAGCGCAGCTATAAGCGGTTTTAAGAACCAATTGTTAAAATCAATTTCTAAGTTAGTAATCTTAACCAATGCTTTAAAATTTAAGAAGAAGACAAAAGCATCAGCGAATATGAAGCCGTAAATATACCCGAAAAGCCTTAAACTTGGTATAGGAACTAATAGATACATGGCAATCACAGAAATTGTAGTCCAGATGACAGAATTTCTCAAAACCAAGTTTTGCATCCCAAGCCCATTCAATATGCTTGTGACTATAGACTCCAGGTATGCAAAAATGCTTCCTGCAGCTATTACCTTAACTAACAAACCTACTCCAGGACTTTTAGGGTAAAGCAATGAAGCTATTTCATCAGGCAACATCAAAAACAATACGGTTGCTGGTATGCCTATCATAGTAGTATATCCTATGGCTTGATTTATCCTCTGCCTTACTACATCCCATCTTTTTAAAGATGCCGCTTCTGACACAGCGGGAAGCACTGTCACTGACAAACTCATTGTTATAACTGCAGGCATATATGCAAGTGGATAAGCCATTCCAGATAACTTTCCAAACTCAGATATAGCGTCTTTGTGTGAAAGTCCTGATTTGACAAGCTTTGAAGGTATGATGAGAGATTCAAACAAATCCAAGATATTTACAATCATCCTTGAAATAGTAATAGGAAAAGACGTCTTTATTATTGTATTTGCAATATCTACCTTATTCCAAATCTCCCCTTCATTTGGCATTTCCTCATTTATGTATTTCAATTCACGCCTATAGTAAAATATGTACATGATAAAACTTGTGACTTCTCCTATGGCTATTCCAAATACGGCTATTGCTGCAGCATATTCCAACTTCATTCCTGTAAATACGCTGAATAGATACAGCGTCAAAAAAACTCTCACTATCTGTTCCACTATCTCAGATACCGATGCAGGAACCATGTTAATTAATCCTTGGAAAAAGCCTTTGAATATAGAAGATGATGAAACTACAATTAGTACAGGTGAAAAAATCAATATTGATAGATACGCTCGTGGTTCGTGGAGCAAGTTATTTGATATGTACTTGGCATTAAAGAATATTATAGATGAAATTGCTATGCCCATTATAATTACGATAAAAAAGGAAACTTTCATTATGCTGAAAATATTTCTTTTGTTATTTTTGGCTCTTTCCTCAGATACAAACCGAGATGTAACAGCCGTAATGCCTGATGTTATAAATGTTATTGATACAAAGTAGATTGGCAGTGCTATTTGATATATCCCCGTTCCCTCAGAGCCCAACAGATTAGAAAGGATGATTCTGAAGACAAATCCAATAGCCCTGTCTACAACATTTGCTATAGTCAAAATAAAAGCACCGCGAACAAAAGATCTATTGCGCATACATGACACCTCACAATAGTTTATTCGCGGCACCTAATATATATTACCTTCTAAAGTTTTTCCAAAACAGCCTTTGCGTACTCCTTCGCTGTAAAAAGAGAATGATCTCTATAGTTACCACACTGAATCTCATTTGTAGCAGGTACATCTTCTTCTTTTGTCGTTAAAACTCTTTCTAAGACTTTTTTCAATGCATCTTTTATTTCATCAATTGATGTGTCTCCAAACTTTGTAAGGTAAAATCCAGTCCTGCACCCCATAGGAGAAATATCTATTATGTCATCGAAATAATCTCTAAAGTAAGTAGCAAATAAATGCTCTAATGTGTGAATCCCCCCTGTAGGTATTGAATCTACATTGGGCTGTGTCAACCTTACGTCGTATTTGGTTACGACATCACCGTTAGGTCCAATCAGAGTACCTGATTTTCTCACGTACGGTGCTTTTACCGTTCTATGATCTAATTTAAAGCTTTCAACTTTTATCTCCATAACATCACCTCATAAATTGTTGATACATTATATTTTATCATTTTTCTTTACATTTACCAACATTAAGCCGATGGATTTAATGCAGAAAATAAAAATATCCGGCATAGCCGGAGGTCATGTTTAAATGGGAGGAGTTTTTCATCTATCTTAACTTGTAACTATAAGCTAATTCACTGAAATCTTCATTTCTAATTGTCGCATCAGCCGTATCTTTGTAGCCAAACTCGCTTCTTAAAAATTCTTCGTACTCAGTGTTATCTTTCTCTATCGCTGCGGGTACAAATATCATTATAAATGCCATCAATGTTATTATAAATAACATTTTCATCACCCACCCTTCAATACATATTATGCATCAATAATCTAATTTTGTCAAGATTTACTTCATATAAATTATTTTTGCAAGATTTCCTGTATTTTTGTAAATATATAAACCTATTCTCAAGATTATACATCAGTATGGCTATATATGGCAAAAAATCATGCATAAATATGTATCAAGAGCATCTTTGTTTTCCAATTTATTTTTATATATTACAAAAAAATTTTAATAAAATGCTAATTTCATAGAGAATCGCTATAATTAAGCATATTTTTAAGCATCCTCTTTTGCTTAACTGCGTCTTTTGAGTCATTTTGCAAATAATTTATGGCAGTCAATACATGTATAGCTATGCCATAAGGAATGCAGTTTTCGTCAACATCAAACATGTTGTTGTGGATAGGCTTATCTATCCCCTTCTCCTTATTTCCACACCCTAATTTATAAAAGCATCCAGGAACTTCCTTCAAGTAGTATGCAAAGTCTTCCACACCAAGCGTCGGCAATACACTTATTACATTGCTATCACCTACGATTGATGCAGCACTTCTTTTCATTATGTCTATCATATTGCTATCGTTTATAAGGCAAGGGTATCCTTCCACTCGATTAAATTCGGCTTTGCCTCCCATCGCTTCCGCGGTATTTTTAGCTATGCTTTCCACCCTTTTTGTTATCTTATCGCGATTTTCTTCATTTAACATCCTTATTATGCCAGACATGCGCACTTTGCTGGCAATTACATTTCTGGCATAGCCGCCTTCAATGCTGCCAATAGTTATGACAAGAGGCTCCAATGGGTTTGATTCTCTGCTTACGACTGTTTGAATCATGTTGATTATATTTGCAGATATTGCTATAGGATCTACAGATTTGTGTGGCTCAGCTCCATGGCTGCTTTTACCTATTACATTTATGTCAAACATATCCGATGATGCGTAAGCTTTTCCATATGTGTAGCCAATTTGTCCAACATTGAGATCTGGATCTACATGTAAGCCTATGATGGCATCTACTTTTGGATCATCAAAAACACCTGCATCAAGCATAGGCTTAGCTCCTCCTGTAGTTTCCTCAGCAGGTTGAAAGATAAATTTCACATTGCCGTCAAGCTTATCTTTCATTTTAGATATAAGCTTAGCTGCTCCAAGAGCAATTGCCGTATGCACATCGTGTCCACAGGCGTGCATTTTGCCAGGTACAGCCGAAGCGTAAGGCAAGTCATTTTCTTCCTGAATTGGAAGTGCATCTATATCAGCTCTAATCGCTATGGTTTTCTGCCCATTGCCATAAATTGTCCCTACAACGCCGGTCTTTGCAATTGTCTTTGTTTCTATACCTAAACTGCCAAGATACTTCTTTATAAGCTCAGAAGTCTTTGTCTCTTCAAAACCCAGCTCTGGCTCTCTATGTATTTTTCTCCTTATATCTACGATTTCCTCTTGAATCTTTATGGCTTCTTTTAAAATCTCATTCATTTTTCTCCCCTCTTTATCATTTTAATATTTCTCTATGTCAACGTAGCTTATGTTCTCAATGTCTTCATTTAGTATTAGTTTCGCAACATCTACAAATTTTTTCGCATCGCCGCTTACAAAATAATGAGTTACACCACCAGTCAAATTAAGCATATCATTTTCTTTCAAATAATTCATCACATCATGCGACAATCTAACAGCCGGATCAACTATAAGCACATCTTCTCTTGCGGCATTTTTGATGGCATTTAAAAGTATCGGATAATGTGTGCACCCTAAAACAAGTGTATCGATTCCTTCATCGTTTAAAGCTTTTAAATACTCTTTTGCCAATTTAAATGACTCGTCACTTTCTGATAGCCCTTTTTCTACCAACGGAACAAATCCCGGACAAGCTTTTTGAAAAACATCTACATCGCCATTTTTAAGCCTTATGCTTTTTTCATAGCTGCCGCTTTCTACCGTCCTCGTCGTGGCGATAACACCAACTTTATTGTTCTTTGTAATGTCTGCAGCGCTTTCAGCTCCAGCTTCCAGCACACTAAAAAGAATTTCCTTATATTCATCTTTATCAATTGAAGCACACGTAGTATTGCAAGCAATCACTATTATCTTCGTATTTTTCTCATTCATAAAATTGATTATTTGCCTTGCATACATTTCTATTTCACCTTTAGACTTATCGCCGTACGGCACTCTTTTCGTATCACCAAAATATATGTAATCTTCATTTGGCAATAGTTCCTTCAACTTCTTCAATACCGTAAGTCCGCCTACACCTGAGTCAAACACTCCTATCGGTCTTCTATCCATTTCACCACATCCTATTTTGTTGATATTCTATTATATAATATCACAAAAAGTGTGGATTGATAACAAATATGCAAAAAACCCGCATGGCAAAACCATACGGGTTTACTTTCAAACGGTACCTATATCGTTTCTATAGTACATTCCTTCAAAGTGTATCTTCTTAAGCTCATCATAAGCCTTTTTTCTGGCCTCTTGGTAAGTATTTCCCAGCGCGGTGACTTCCAATACTCTCCCACCAGATGTTTTGTACTTACCATCTTTTATTGTAGTTCCTGCATGGTAGACAAAAACGCCATCTGTATTTTCGACACCTGTTATATCATATCCTGTATTAAACTCACCAGGGTAACCTTCTGACGCTGCTACTACGCAAACAGCCTTTTTATCCTCCCATTCTATTTTTACATCACTAAGCTTTTCATCAATTATAGCCTCTACTATATCAACAAGATCTGTTTTCAAAAGCGGAAGGACAACTTGTGTTTCAGGATCTCCAAATCTTGCATTGAATTCTAAAACCTTCGGTCCATCTTCTGTGAGTATTAACCCAGCATAAAGAACTCCTTTATAGACTATTCCTTCTTTTTTCAGCGAAGTTATGACTGGTTTTAATATTGTATCCACCACAACACTAAGCAATTTATCATCGAAATAAGGATTTGGAGCTATATTGCCCATGCCTCCTGTGTTTGGTCCTTTATCCCCATCGTAAATTCTCTTGTAATCCATAGCAGATACCATCGGGACTATCGTCTTTCCATCAGTAAATGCCAACACAGAGACTTCTCTGCCGAAAAGCATCTCTTCTATTATCACAGTGTCACCAGATGTTCCAAACCGTTTTTCCTTCATAAGTATGTCTAAAGCTTCTTTTGCACCTTTATAGCTGTATACTAAAAACACCCCTTTACCTTGCGCCAATCCGTCCGCCTTTATGACCACAGGATACCATACATCCTTCAAAAAGTTTAATGCCGCATCGTATCTGTCAAAAGCCTTAAATCTGGCTGTAGGAATGTTGTACTTATGAAGCAGTAGTTTTGTAAAGTATTTGCTGCCTTCGATAGCAGCAGCGTCCCTTCTTGGTCCGAAAATTCTAAGTCCGCTGTTTTCGAATTCATCCACTATGCCTTTCATCAGTGGGACTTCAGGCCCTACAATAGTCAAGTCAACATTATTGTCAATAGCGAATTTCTTAAGCTTCTCCACATCAGATACATTTATATCGATGCATTCCGCTATATCCGAAATACCACCATTCCCAGGAGCACAATAAATCTTATCTACCCTTTTGCTTTCGCTGATCTTTTTAACTATGGCATGCTCTCTGCCACCGCCACCTATAACAAGAACATTCATATTCTCTCCTCCAAACAATTGGGGCTTCTATTTAATGCTTAAAGTGCCTTATGCCTGTAAATATCATTGAAATCCCGGCTTTATCTGCCGCATCAATCGATGCATTATCATTTATAGATCCGCCAGGCTGGATAATAGATGTAATACCCGCTTTCGCTGCTTCTTCCACAACATCAGGGAATGGGAAAAACGCATCTGAAGCCAGCACACTTCCCTTTGCCTTTTCACCTGCTTGTTTTATAGACTGCTCTGTCGGCCAAATGCGGTTCACCTGTCCAGCTCCAATTCCAACCGTCATCCCGTCTTTAGCCAAAACGATGGCATTTGATTTCACATGCTTTACAACTTTCCAAGCAAACCTTAAATCCTTAAGCTCACCTTCAGTGGGAGCATTTTTTGTGACAACAGTCAGTTTATCATCGTACAAGTCAACTTCATCTTTTTCCTGAACTAATATTCCGCCTTCTACCTTCTTCAAATCGTACTCTTTTACGTATCCACCTAAAAGCTTGAGAATTCTGACATTTTTCTTTTTCTCAAGAATTGCCAACGCTTCTTCCTCAAAGTCAGGAGCTATTATTATCTCTAAAAATATCTTTGAAAGCTCTAAAGCCGTATTTGCATCTAATGTGCGGTTAAACGCCACAATACCGCCAAATATTGAAACCGGATCGCATTCATAGGCTTTTTTATACGCATCATATATGTTGTCTGCAACTGCAACGCCACATGGATTTGTATGCTTTACTGCCACTGCAGCAGGTTCATCAAATTCTTTTAACAGTTCAATCGCAGCATTTGCGTCGTTTATATTGTTGAAAGAAAGCTCTTTTCCGTGCAGCTTTACGCATTCAGATATTCCAAAAGATTTTAATGAGTTTTTGTAAAATGCAGCTTTTTGATGCGGATTCTCGCCATATCTCATGTCCTGCGATTTCTCAAAAGAAAAAGTTATTGTGTCAGGAAACTCTACACTATTTTTATCCAAAAGATAATTGTATATAAGTGAATCGTATGAGGCAGTATGTCCAAATGCTTTCATAGCAAGATAGAACCTTGTTTCTTCCTTCGTATTCCCGTATTCTTTTATTTCTTCAACGACTTTGTCGTAGTCATAAGGGTCAACTAAGACTGTCACGTATTTGTAGTTTTTCGCTGCAGCTCTAATCATGGACGGTCCGCCGATGTCTATATTCTCTATTGCATCTTCCAGCGTAACATCATTTTTCAGTATCGTCTCCTTAAAAGGATACAAATTTACTGCTACTATGTCGATAGGTTTTATCCCATTTTCCTCCAACTGTTTTCTGTGGTTTTCATCATCTCTTATAGCTAAAAGTCCACCATGTATCTTAGGATGCAGTGTCTTGACTCTGCCGTCTAAGATCTCAGGAAACCCTGTAACATCTGAGACTTTTAAAGCGTTTATGCCCATATCCTTTAACAGCTTGTAAGTGCCGCCAGTCGATAATATCTCATATCCCATTTCATCTAACTTTTTTGCAAAGTCTACAATTCCATCTTTTTTAGATACACTTATCAATGCTCTCTTTGACATCATCATACCTCCTCTTTTATATAAACCTTTCTTCCTTCAACTTTAAGCCTTCCTTCAGTAAACAGCTTTACAGCATAAGGCAACAATTTGTGCTCCAGCTTTAAAACTTTAGATGCTACTGTCTCAGGTGTATCATCATCTTCAACCTTTACCACATCTTGCATTATGATAGGCCCCGTATCTGCTCCTGAATCAACAAAATGCACTGTGCAGCCAGTGTATTTCACACCGTAATCAACGACAGCCTTGTGGACATTTATTCCATAGTACCCTTTGCCGCAGAACGATGGTATTAAAGATGGATGTATGTTTATTATCCTATTGTGATATTTATTTACGATTTCCTCATTCAATATCGTTATAAAACCTGCCAAGATTATCCCATCTGGATTTATCTCATTGACAACATTGGCAAGCTCTTTATAAAATTTGTCCTTTAGCTTCTTCTTTGGAATGCAGTAAGCAGGTATATTATTCATTTCTGCTCTTTTTAAAGCATATGCTCCTTCTTTGTCGCTAATAAGTGCTACAATTTCAGCGTTGATATATCCGCTTTTAATGCCATCTATGATAGACTGAAAGTCAGTACCATTTCCTGACGCCATAACTAATAATCTCATAGCAATACCTCTTTTTTACCATTTACAATTTCTCCTATTATAAATGGTTTCTCACCTGCAGCTTTTAGGCGATTTATTGCATCATCGCACTGATGACTTGGGACAATAATAATCATTCCAATCCCCATGTTAAACGTCCTGTACATTTCCATGTCGTCAATTTTTCCGATGTCTTTTATCAATTTGAATATATGCGGAACATCCCATGAATTTTTGTCTAATTTAGCAGAAACACCATCCTTAAGCGTCCTCGGTATATTGTCTATAAACCCTCCACCTGTTATGTGAGCCATTCCTTTAATGCTTATGCCTTTTAAGGATTTAAAAGCCTTCACATATATTCTGGTAGGCTTTAAAATGACCTCCCCTAACGATAACCCGTATTCTTCTACATAATCATCAGTGCTCATTTTACCTAAATCAAACAAGACTTTTCTCACCAATGAATATCCATTTGAGTGTATCCCTGATGATGCAAGCCCTATTATTGCATCACCAACTTCAATATTTCTGCCATCAATTATCTCATCCTTCTCAACAGCACCTACAGCAAAACCAGCAAGGTCAAATTCGCCTTCATTGTACATACCTGGAAGCTCTGCCGTTTCCCCTCCTATCAATGCACATTCCGCTTCACTGCATCCCGCTGCAATGCCTCTTATCACTTCAATGCCTACATCGCTTTGTAACTTCCCAGTAGCAAAGTAATCGAGGAAAAATAAAGGTTTTGCACCACTGACGATTACATCATTTACACACATGGCAACTAAGTCTATACCTATAGTATCGTACTTTTTCATCATAAAAGCAATCTTTAGTTTTGTCCCGACGCCATCTGTGCCTGAAACCAAAACAGGATTTTTATAATCTGTCAATTGGTAAAGAGCTCCAAAACCGCCTATTCCATTTAAAACGCCGCTTTTCATAGTAGCTTTTGCAATAGGTTTTATCATTTCTACAAATTTGTTTCCCTCATCAATATTTACACCAGCATCTTTGTAGTCCATGGCATCCTCCTTGAATTTACTTTTTTTCGAAAAGGTATTTGCTGCCTTCTTTTGGGACTTCCATAGGATACTTTCCATCAAAACATGCTGCGCAGATGCTTTCTAAAGCCACACTTTCTCTTAGACCTTCTAAGCTTAAAAAGCTTAAGCTATCTGCTCCAATGTAATCCCTGATATCTTCCACTTCCATGTATGAACCTACCAGTTCCTTCTTAGTAGGAGTATCTATTCCAAAATAACATGAATACTTAACAGGTGGAGAACTTATCCTTACGTGCACTTCTTTTGCACCACCTTTTTTTAAAAGGGAAACAAGCCTTTTCATAGTAGTGCCTCGTACAATAGAATCGTCAATCAATATGATTCTCTTATCCCTTACCAGCTCTTTTAAGACATTTAATTTGACTCGTACACCGATTTCTCTGTCTTTCTGTTTTGGACAGATAAAGGTTCGCCCTATATACTTGTTTTTGATAAGACCCTCTCCTATTGGAATACCTGATTGAAAAGAGTATCCTCGTGAAGCCGGTACTCCAGAATCAGGGACAGGTACCACCAAATCAGCATCTACACTGCTTTCAATGGCTAATCTCTTTCCCATCTCATACCTTGCCTTATAAACACTGACTCCTTCTAAGACGCTGTCAGGCCTTGAAAAGTATATATACTCAAAAACACATGGCATCTTTTTTTCAAAGGTGTCGACTTTCACAGAGTTTAAACCACTTTTATCTATTATCACTATCTCTCCAGGCTCTACATCTCTGATAAGCTCTGCTCCAATCACATCCAGTGCACATGATTCAGATGATAGATAGTAATTGCCATCCTTTACGCCTATGCAAAGTGGTCTAATGCCATTTTTATCTCTTATTCCAATTAGCTTGTCTTCCATCAATATGACCAATGCGTACGAGCCTTTAATCTTTTCTATCGTTTTTACAATAGATTCTACAAGCCCGTTGCGATAATACTTAGCAATCAAATGAAGTATTATCTCACTGTCAGATGTAGTCTGAAGAATCCTACCTTCCTCTTCCAGCTCTTTTCTAAGCTCTAATGCGTTTATCAAATTGCCGTTATGGGCCAAAGCCATATATCCGCTGCTAAAATTCGCAACAAATGGCTGTGCATTGCAGGCATCGCTGTTTCCAGTAGTCGAATATCTTACATGACCTATCCCAACATTTCCTTCAAGGTCATCTATGTTTTCTTTAGAAAATACCTCTAATAAAAGCCCCATGCCTTTTATGCAGTTTACATATGAGCCTTTTAGCACAGCAATACCTGCGCTCTCCTGACCACGATGTTGCAGTGCTTGAAGTCCATAGTATATATGGTGATGTATTGGGCTATTTAAGCTAAATGCTCCAAATACTCCACATTCTTCTTTTAACTTTACAGTTTCAATCATAATTTTACCTCACTGTTTTTCAAGTCGATTCAATACTTCCACATAAGCTCCTTCTACATTTCCGAGATCTCTTCTAAACCTGTCTTTATCCAGTTTTTCCTTCGTTACACTGTCCCAAAATCTGCACGTATCCGGTGAAATCTCATCAGCCAAAACTATGCCATCTTTAGATTTGCCAAATTCCAATTTAAAATCTACTAAAATGATGTTTTTTGATGTGAAAAATTTCGAAAGTATATCATTGATCTTAAAAGAATATTCTTTTATAGTTTCCACTTCTTCCTTTGTAGCTAATTCCATCGCTTCTATGTGGTATTCATTTATGAAAGGATCTCCAAGTTCATCGTTCTTGTAGCAGAATTCTAAAACCGTCCTTTTAAGTTTTGTTCCTTCTTCTATTCCTAATCTCTTTGATATGCTTCCCGCCGCATAATTCCTTATTAAAACTTCAATAGGATAGATTTTTGCGCTTTTAACAAGCATTTCTCTGTCATTAAGTTTTTTTACATAATGTGTTGGAATACCTTCTTTTTCAAGTAGCTCAAACAAAATCGCAGATATTTCATTGTTTAACACGCCTTTATTTTGAATAGTACCTTTTTTTATGCCGTTAAATGCTGTAGCATCATCTTTGTACTCAATAATGTAATAATCTTCATCTGTGGTCTTATAGACCTTTTTTGCTTTTCCTTCGTACAACATGTTTAGCTTTTCCATTATAAAATCTCCCCCTGTAATTTTTTATCTTTCTCAATAACTTCCTCTGCTAAATTCTTTTTGTACTCAACGACTTTTCCCATAATCTCAGGATACTTTACTCCAAGTATCTCTACTGCCAACAATGCCGCATTGTATGCTCCGTCTATAGCAACAGTGGCAACTGGTATCCCCTGAGGCATTTGAACAGTAGATAAAAGCGAATCCAAGCCATCTAATGTAGATGATTTTACAGGAACTCCAATGACAGGAAGCGGCGTCATAGATGCCATAACACCAGCTAAATGAGCTGCTTTTCCTGCTGCCGCTATTATGACTTCGTATCCTCTATAAGCTGCATTTTTTGCAAAGTCATGTGCCACATCTGGTGTCCTATGTGCTGAAATAACCCTTACATCATAGTCAATTCCAAACTGCTTAAAAACATCTAATGCTTTCTTCATCAATGGAAAGTCTGAATCGCTTCCCATGACGACTGCAACTTTCGCCATAACGTTAGACTCCTCCTCTATATTTGTTTTATTTACAAAATGCAGAAAGGAATTTCTTCCTTTCTGCATTTTATCTGCTTTATCCCATAAAGAATGCAAATCTTAACAAGAACAAAAATCCAATTATATACATTAATGGATGAACTTCTTTAGCCTTGCCAACAACTATCTTTGTGATTGGATAGAATATAAATCCTGCAGCTATGCCGTTCGATATGCTGTAAGTAAATGGCATGATAGCAATTGTCATAAAGGCAGGAAATGCTTCACTAAAATCTTCAAAGTTCACCTTTGTCACAGAGCCTATCATCAATGCCCCAACGATGATGAGGGCAGGTGCCGTGGCTTGAGATGGCACTATTCCTATTATTGGCGCAAAGAATAATGACACCAAGAAAAGAATTGCAACGACTGTAGATGTCAAACCAGTCTTACCACCCTCACTTATGCCTGACGCACTTTCAACATAAGTAGTTATAGTGCTTGTACCCAAGAAAGAACCTAATGTTGTGCCTATAGCATCTGCAAATAAAGCTCTTTCAAATTTCGTCTTGAAACCGCCATTTGATTTTTCAAAATCATCTTCTTTAAAAATCCCTGTCTTTGTACCTGTGCCAATCAATGTGCCTATTGCATCAAACATATCAGCTAAGCTAAACGCCAGTATGACAGTTATAAGGCCTGTAAGTATCGAAATGATATTTCCATCAGTGCCAGGCTTTAATAGTCCAGCAAAATCCAACTTCATAAATGTTGGTGCCAAACTTGGAGGCATCTGTACAATCGTCTTAAGATTAGAAATGTTCGTTATTCCCATCGGTATACCTATAATCGTCGTGGCAATTATGCCTATCAGTATAGCGCCTTTAACGCCTCTGCTCATAAGTATGGCAATTATTACAATGCCGATTACAGTAAGTATTACACCTGGATCCTTGAAATTTCCTAAAGTTATAAGAGTATCGCTGCTTTTCGTTACAATACCGCCGTTTTCCATACCTATGATTGCAATGAAAAGTCCAATACCAGCACCAATAGCACTTCTCAATGACTGCGGTATAGCCTTTATTATAAGTATCCTTAATTTAGTAGCAGTAATAACGATGTTTATTATACCGCTTATAAGTGCAAGTGATAGTGCAGCTTGCCAAGAATAGTGCAATGTCAATACGACATAAAATGTAAAAAAGGCATTCATACCCATTCCCGCTGATAGAGCAAATGGAACATTTGCAAACAACCCCATGACTAAAGTAGCAGCTACAGACGATAATATAGTAGCGACAAAAACCGCGCCTATTACAGGGTCATTTGCTATAGATAAACCTGCTTTTACTGCTTGAGTGCCTAAAAGACCTTTCGCATTCATGCCAGCCTGCATAAGTATCGATGGATTTACAAAGATGATGTAAGCCATCGTGATGAAAGTTGTAATACCAGCAATGACCTCTGTCTTTACCGAAGTACCATTTTCTTTTAGCTTGAAGAAATTGTCAAGAAAGCCTCTCTTTTCGTTGTTTTTTACCATTATAATCCTCCTTATGATTGAAATAAAAACGAATTTTAAAAATAAATAAGCCCGAAAGGATAGATTCCAACACATAGAGTGAAACCTATCCTCCCGGGCTTTTATCCCACAGGTGTGGCAATACAATGCCTGTACCGCTCGGTCCGAACGCCTTTAAGCTTTCAAAAGCATGAACAAATAAGACTGGAACCCTCAGGTACACTTTCACTCATAGTCAGACAATTTACGGTTGTCTGGTAGAGACTTCTGAGCCGTATTCTCAGAATTATATGAGCTATTATTTACTTGTCCTGACACAATTATAATATCAAGTTTTTCAATTCAAGTCAATAATTTTACGAATATTTTTTTGATATTTTTAAAAAATGTTCGTGTTACTCCCACTCGATTGTAGCCGGTGGTTTCGATGTGATGTCATACAAGACTCTATTTACACCATAAACTTCATTTACAATGCTTGTAGATATGTCCTCCAGAATATCGTATGGCATCTTCACCCAGTCTGCCGTCATTCCATCGTTGCTTTCTACAATCCTTAAGATTATTGGGTATGCATACGTCCTGTCATCTCCCATGATTCCGACGCTTTTTATGTCTGGCAACACAGCAAATGACTGCCATACATTGTTGTACCAGCCGTATTTTTTCATCTCTCTTAGCACGATGCTGTCAGCTTCTCTCAATATGTTTAATTTTTCTTCTGTTACTTCCCCAAGTATCCTGACTGCCAGACCTGGCCCCGGGAAAGGCTGCCTATTTAAAATCTCATCAGGCATACCCAATTCTCTGCCAACCTGTCTTACCTCATCTTTAAAAAGCATCCTCAATGGTTCAATAAGCTCAAATCCTACATCTTGAGGTAATCCACCTACATTGTGGTGGCTTTTTATCGTTGACGCGACAGGGCTTCCGCTTTCGATGACATCAGGATAAAGAGTGCCTTGCACTAAATATTTCACATCGCCGATTTTTTTTGCTTCTTCTTTAAATACCTCTATAAACTCATTTCCTATTATCTTTCTCTTTTCTTCAGGATCCTTAACTCCTTTTAACCTCTCTAAAAATCTGTCCTTTGCATCTACTTTTATTATCTCCATATCAAAATTGTTTTTAAAAGTGTCGACTACTTTTTCAGCTTCGTTTTTCCTTAGAAGACCATTATCTACAAAAATACATATTAGCTGGTCGTGTATTGCTCTATTTACCAAAACTGCAGCAACAGATGAATCAACACCACCACTTAGAGCACAGACAACCTTGTCATTTCCGACCTTTTGCCTTATTTCTTTTACAGTCTGCTCAATGAGTGAATCCATTGTCCAATCTGCAGAGCAATCGCATATTTCAAACAAGAAATTCCTGATTATCTCAGTACCTCTTGGAGTGTGTATTACCTCTGGATGGAATTGTACGGCATACTGCTTTCCTTCTACGTTGGCGATTGCTGCAATAGGGCAATTTGCTGTCGATGCAACGACTTTAAAATTTTTAGGTGGAAGTTCTATTTGATCCGTATGGCTCATCCAACAGCTTGTATCTTTTTCAATTCCTTTAAACAGAGGAATATTGTTGTTTATCACAACGTCTGTTTTGCCATACTCTCTTACAGGTGCTTCCGCAACTTTACCACCTTGGATCATCGTCATAAGCTGTGCACCGTAACAAATGCCAAGAATAGGATAGTTAAGCTTAAATATGCCTTCATCGCACATTGGTGCATTTTCTGTATAAACGCTGGCAGGTCCTCCTGATAAGACCAAACCCTTAGGCTGTCTTTTCTCAATTTCTTCTGGCTTTATATTGTACGGAACAATTTCGCAAAACACATTTGCTTCCCTTATTCTCCTTGCAATAAGCTGCGTGTATTGGCCGCCAAAATCAAGTATCAATATAACTTCTCTATTAATACCCATCAAAATCCTCCTTTATTTAATACTATAATTTGGAGCTTCCTTCGTAATAATTATATCATGTGGATGGCTTTCAGTTAATCCTGCATTCGTTATTTTTATAAATTTCGTCTTCGTCCTGAGCTCCTCAATGTTGTGGACACCGCAGTAGCCCATTCCAGCCCTTAAACCTCCAATCATCTGGTAAACAGTATCCTTCAAAGGTCCCTTGTACGGCACTCTGCCTTCTACACCTTCGGGAACAAGCTTTTTCATACCTTCCTGGAAATACCGATCAGAACTTCCGCTTTTCATTGCTGATATTGAGCCCATTCCTCTATATACTTTGTAGCTTCTTCCTTGGTATATTTCTACTTCACCAGGACTTTCCTCAGTCCCTGCAAAAAGACTTCCAATCATTACCGTAGATGCACCAGCAGCAATCGCTTTGACAATGTCTCCACTGTACTTTATGCCACCATCTGCGATTACAGGTATACCATATTTATCGGCTTCTTCCGCACAATCATAAATTGCTGTAATCTGAGGAACTCCAATGCCTGCTACGACTCTCGTTGTGCAAATCGAACCAGGTCCAATGCCAACCTTAACGCAATCAGCACCTCTTTCTATTAAGTCTCTTGTAGCCTCTGCAGTCGCCACATTTCCAGCAATGATCTGCAGATCAGGAAATCTATTCTTTATCTTTTCTACCGTATTTAAGACACCGACAGAATGTCCATGAGCCGTATCAACAACCACAACATCCACATTTGCATCCACCAATGCTTTTACTCTTTCCATGACGTCTGCAGAAACACCTACAGCAGCACCAACAAGCAATCTTCCTCTTGAATCTTTTGCAGAATTAGGATATTCTACGGCCTTTTCAATATCTTTAATGGTAATCAATCCTTTTAAATTGTTGTCTTCATCCACAAGCGGCAACTTCTCTATCTTATGCTTTTTAAGTATTTCCCGAGCCTCATCTATAGTAGTCCCAACAGGTGCAGTGACTAAATTCTCTTTTGTCATGACCTCTTTAATCGGCCTGTCTAAATTGCTTTCAAATCTTATGTCTCTGTTGGTAATTATTCCCATAAGTTTGCTGCCAACTGTTATAGGCACTCCCGATATTCTATATCTCTCCATAAGTTCTACAGCATCTTGTATCTTGTGATCTGGTGTCAAATAGAAAGGATTTGTGATAACACCGTGTTCCGACCTTTTAACTCTGTCTACTTCTAAAGCCTGTCTTTCTATAGGCATATTTTTATGTATTATGCCAATTCCTCCTTCTCTTGCTATGGCAATAGCTAGAGAAGACTCTGTCACTGTATCCATTCCTGCGCTAATCAATGGTATATTCAACATTATACTATTTGTAAGGCGTGTTTTAGTGTCGACCTCCTTTGGCAGCACATCAGATTTTGCCGGTATAAGCAGTACATCATCAAATGTCAGTCCTTCTTTAACGAATTTATCAGCCATTTTTATCCCCTTCCTTTAAAATTTATTATGCCTGAGTTTAATAATAAAAATGCCCGAACAGAGAATTTCGTTCAGGCAAAAAAGAGTACAACAATAACTCCCCATAGTAAAGAGTTACGGCTCTTTGTAGATACTCCAGTGCCTATTCACCAGATTATATGCGGATAAGATTTTATTATTAAATTACTAAACAATATAACAAATTTAGATGTCCATGTCAACAGTACAAAAAAAATAACCGGGCATCCCCGGTTATTTTTCTTACATCATATCCATGCCTGCTCCTGGTGCTGGAGCTGGTGGATTCTTTTCTGGTATGTCTGCCACAACAGCTTCTGTTGTAAGTATCATAGACGCAACAGATGCAGCATTTTGGAGTGCTGACCTCGTAACCTTTGTTGGGTCAACTATACCTGCTTTTAACATGTCTACAAATTCTTCTTTGTATGCATCATAACCAAAAGCAGGGTCTTTTGATTCTTTTATCTTCTCAATGATCACTGAACCGTCTACACCAGCATTTCTTGCTATCTGCCTTACTGGTTCTTCTAATGCTCTAAGTACGATCTGAGCACCTGTTCTGAAGTCACCTTCTAAAGAATCGACAACTTTTTGTACTTCTGGTATAACATCTAACAGTGCTGTACCACCACCAGGAACTATACCTTCTTCAACAGCAGCTCTCGTAGCTGAAAGCGCGTCTTCTATCCTGTGTTTCTTTTCTTTAAGCTCTGTCTCTGTAGCAGCACCGGCTTGAATTACTGCGACACCGCCAGAAAGCTTAGCCAATCTTTCTTGCAGTTTTTCTCTATCGTAATCAGATGTCGTCTCTTCGATTTGAACTTTTATCTGATTTATTCTGTTCTTTATGTCTGCAGCATTTCCTGCGCCGTCAACTATTGTAGTGTTTTCTTTTGTTACTTTTACTTGTCTTGCACGACCAAGCATGTCTATTTTAGCTTCTTTAAGATCAAGGCCCACTTCCTCAGAAATTACTTGACCACCTGTCAAGATAGCTATGTCTTGAAGCATTTCTTTTCTTCTGTCGCCAAATCCTGGAGCTTTTACTGCAACGCATGTAAATGTGCCTCTTAATTTATTTACTACTAATGTTGCAAGTGCTTCACCTTCAACATCATCTGCAATTATCAAAAGCTTCCTTCCTTGTTGTACTACTTGTTCCAGAAGTGGCAATAAGTCTTGGATATTTGATAACTTCTTGTCTGTAATAAGTATTAAAGGATCATCCAAAACTGCTTCCATCTTATCTGTATCAGTTACCATGTACTGTGAAATATAGCCTCTGTCAAACTGCATTCCTTCTACTATTTCAATAGTCGTATTCATTGACTTTGATTCTTCTACTGTTATTACGCCATCTTTGCCGACCTTATCCATTGCTTCAGCTATTAAGTTACCGATCTCCTCGTCAGCCGCTGAAATTGATGCAACATGTGCTATAGAATCTTTTCCTTCTACTGGCTTTGATATATTTTTTAATCCTTCAACAGCAGCATCGACAGCTTTTGCCATGCCGCGTCTTAAAAGCATTGGGTTTGCGCCAGCAGCTAAATTCCTTAAACCTTCCAATACCATGGCTTGTGCTAATACAGTAGCTGTTGTCGTACCATCGCCAGCTACATCATTTGTCTTTGTTGCAACTTCCTTTAAAAGCTGTGCGCCTTGATTTTCAAAAGGATCTTCTAATTCAATTTCCCTTGCGATTGTAACACCATCGTTTGTAATTGTTGGTGAACCATATTTTTTATCTAAAACAACATTACGGCCTCTTGGTCCTAATGTTACTTTAACTGTGTTGGCAACAGCATTTACGCCTCTTTCCAAAGCCTTTCTTGCATCTTCACCGTACAAAATTTTCTTTGCCATTTCTTCTACCTCCTTATTCTACTACAGCTAATATATCGCTCTGCCTTAAGAGAAGATATTCTTCTCCATCAAGTTTTACTTCTGTGCCAGCGTACTTTGAGAATATTACTTTGTCTCCAACTTTCACTTCCAGCTCGACTCTTTTCCCATCTATGTATTCACCAGAGCCGACAGCAAGTACTTCACCTTGTTGAGGTTTTTCTTTTGCAGTGCCAGGCAATACAATGCCGCCTTTTGTTACCTCTTCGGCTTCAGTAACCTTTACTACAACTCTGTCACCAAGTGGTTTTAATCTCATAATATCCCTCCTCGAATTTTGTTAGCACTCATTCATGGCGAGTGCTAATCATCACACTTTTTATATTAGTTTAATTACAAGTTCATGGCAAACTCCAAATTTCTCTAATTTTTGCCGTTTTAGACGATTATTATAGATTTTTCCCATTTATCTTCTAATTATACGATTAATATTAAATTTACGCAAAAAAATGCAGGCTTTAGTCACCTGCAACATTATTTACATTGCCATTTGAACTTTGTTGTTTTAAATAATTTATCATGTTGTACATAAACTGCTGCTGTTCTTTCGTAAGCATTGATTTAAGACCGTTTACCACTTCCGACTGCTGATCTGTAAGTCCAAGATTTTTCGGTACATCGTCCTTCTTTATTTCCCTTTCCACATCATTGCTTTTTACACCTTCCACCATTTCATCATTTACAGCGTCTTCTGCATCTTTAACTTCTTCTGTCTTTTTATTTTCTTCAGATCTGTCAAACAAATTATTCTTCACATCGCTTCTATCGCTTTCTTCTACCTTCTCGTGCCTTGATTCACTATTTTTTGAATTCATAATGCTTTCAGCATTGTTCAAAGCTTCTACAAGCTTTATGTTTTTTATGATTTTTTCTGCCATATCCTTTTTATCATCTGGAATAACAGGTTTTATCGCTTCAAAAATATCCAGAATTTTATCTATGATGTTATTTTTATCTCCTTCCACTTCGTATTTTTTCATTTTTTCGTTTAGGTTTTGTATCCCTTCATGAAGCTTTATAAATTTGTCTATGATCATCTGCTTATCTTCTTTCATGTACGGTTTTACCGCTTTTAACATCCCAATCTGATCAAAGTCATCTTCTTGCATTTCAGCTTCTTGATTAAATTCCATCAACTGTTTGTGGCATTCAAGTATCTCGGCAATTTTTGTGAATATATCTATGTAGTACTGTTCTTTCCTGTGTAGATACGGTTTTACGCTCCCCATAAAGTTTTTGCTTTTCTCTATTATCTCAAATATATCCAAATCGCTTTTCTTCTCGTCGTTCTTTTTACTTTCTGTTTTATCATCTTTATCATGCTCCACAATTTCCTCGCCTTCTTTTTTCTTTAAAAGCTGCCTTTCTCCTTCAATGCTTAAGCCATCAAAAATTTGAAACCTTATAAAAAATATTATAAAAAGTTCAATTATCAATACCTTTAGTAATTTTTCTTTATCCACGGCAAATCCCCCATTTCCATAAATACTTCTTAAATAATATATGTATAGGGCAGGTTTATTATCACCTGCCCCATGCTTTTATTTCTTATCCACCACAAAAATACCTGGGACAAACAAGAAGATTATAAGAATCACTATTATGATCCAAATCCATCCACCGTCCCATGCTGCTCCTTTTCCTTCAGGCATATGAAAACCCCCTTTACATTATTTATCGACCACAAATATTCCAGGTACAAAGAGGAAAATTATTAGTATTATGATTATGATCCAGATCCATCCGCCGCCCCATGCTGCTCCTTTTCCTTCAGGCATACTAAAAACCTCCTTTATTTTTTGGCCTCAAGGACCTAATACATTATACGTGATGTGTTAAATATTGTTACTGAAATTCATGGTGGCCAATGACCACAAAAAGCGCCTTGCCTTTTTCCGCGGTTTGTCTTGCTGCAAGACAACTAACAGAAGAAAGAAAAACAGCAAATCTTCGAATTCAAACTTTACATCCATTACAACAGTCAATATGACAAAAAAGAATAGAAGCGTATTTCCAGATATATTCATAAGATCAGCTCCATTTAATTTACTTTAATTCATTATATTCTTATTTTTAATTATTGATATTGATTTCGTCTTTTATGTAAAACAAATGGTCCTACCGCAAGATAGGACCATTTACTTTATTTGACTTGATTCAAGAATAATCCCATTCCACCGTCCATGATTATGACTAATAGTACGAAGAAGAACAGCAATGTTTCCATTGACCATGCTCCGCCAAACCATCCGCCGCCCATAAGGACAACGAGAATTAAGAAGAAGAACAGCAAATTGCTTTCGCCAAATACTGAACTTGTTCCTGCCATAATAATCCTCCTTTTAAAAATTTAAAATTTAATCAAGCTTTAGGCTCTTCAACTATGAAGCCGGGTACAAACAAGAAGATAAGAAGTATTATAATTATAATCCAGAACCATCCACCGCCTATCCATGATGCACCTTTCTCTGTGGGCATATAAATATCCCCCTTTCGCAAGATTTATGTCAGGTCTTTTTGACCTAATACATAATATGACATCGCCAATATTTGTGACACTTCTATTTTTAAAACTAACAAAAATTTGCCTTAAACATATTCTGATATAAGAAAGGGGGATTCAATTTATGGATATAATTTCTGCTCTAATTTTGTCAAGTGTTATTCAAAGCCTTTATCCCAAAAGCAAAATAGACTCAAGGCTACTACGAAAAGCTTCCACATATAGAAGTGAGTGTGTTAGCGCTATTGTGTATTCCAACTTGCCGTACGATGCGCTTAAAAAGAAGATAGAATCAATTGGAGGAACGATAAAGTACGAACTGCCTATTATTAACGGTTGGGCTGTAAACATACCTTGCAACAAGCTAAACAGTATCGCAAAAAATAAAGGTATCAAATTTATAGCCGAAGATTCAACTGTAAAAACACAGCTTAACATTGCCACACAAGAAATCAAATCAAGAGAGGCAAATGATCATGGATACACTGGTAAAGGCGTCACAATCGCTTTTTTAGACACGGGAATTTACCCTCACCCAGACTTTACCAAGCCAAAAAACAGGATAATTGCATTCCACGACATTGTAAACGGGAAAAAAAGTCCATACGATGACAACGGCCATGGCACACATGTAGCAGGTGATGCCGCATCCAGTGGTTATTTATCAGATGGAAAGTACAAAGGTGTAGCGCCTGAAGCAAATATAGTATCAATAAAAGTTTTGGATTCCAGAGGCAGCGGCTCAACATCAGATATATTGACAGGTATGCAGTGGATACTTGACAACAGAGATAAATACAATATAAGAATCGTATCGCTTTCCATCGGTGAAACGCCATCATTGCCGCCTTTTTTAGACCCACTTGTCAAAGGAGTGGATAAACTCTGGAGAAGTGGCTTAGTTGTTGTAGTAGCAGCCGGTAATTCAGGACCATCTATAAATTCCGTCACATCGCCAGGAAACAGCATGAATGTTATAACAGTTGGTGCAGTTGATGACAAAAGAACCGTTGACACTTCAGACGATGAAATTGCTAATTTTTCAGGAAGAGGATCTGCATTCTTGCCGAAACCTGACGTAGTAGCACCCGGTGTAAAGATCGTATCAACTGCATCAGGGAATGTGCCTTTAGGGACTGACGACAACATCCTTCTCAACAAATCGTACAGAACAGCGTCTGGCACATCAATGGCAACACCAATTGTAGCAGGTGCTGCCGCACTTCTTTTGGAGAAAAACCCATCATTGACAAATTACCAAGTAAAAAATATTTTAAAGTCGACTACAACAAATGTTGACCACTACAGGTATTATTCACAAGGATATGGAATGATAAATATAGAAATGGCATTAAAAAAAGTATGAGGTATTGCCTCATACTTTAATCTTTTTTTACGTCATTTTCATTAGCTGGAATCGGCGTCGGCAAGCCTATTATCAGGTTAGCCGTAGCACCCGGTATGAATGTATACGTCAGTGCCGCATAAATCGCATACAGATACTGAAGATTGGAAAAACCTAATAGCGTAAAAATAGAAAGCAGTGTAAAGCCAAAAAATGTATCTTTAGTTATGCCTGTTGGTGGAGGAAATACAAGCTTAGGCAGTTTGCTGTTTTCATTTGGTGCTTCGAGTGAAATTGGTTCGGCAGCATAGATATTGTATATGGCTGGGAAAAATGAAATAATATCCGAAGCAGCCAAAAGTGCATTCAGTGCAATGGCAGAAAATTTTGTATCGTTAATCAAGATAAGTAAAAAAACAAAAAGTATGAACTTTGCTATATAAATAGGCTGTGTATCTGTCTCCATCTCCTCTAAAATCGGCGATATCGCATCCATCAATTTTTCCAATTTTTCTTCATCCATCGCATTAAAACTTTTAATATCTTCATTTTGCATTAAAACACCTCATTTCTCGTTGAATCCTTTTAATCTCATTATATTCAAAACAAGAAACGGGTGTGAGTAAATCCTATGCCAACATCACCCTATCGTCCACAAATTCTGCACCATTGACCTCATTAAACATCTTTAAAAGCTTATCTACAGTAAGATTTTTCTTTTCTTCCTTCAAATCAAGCACGATACGTCCTTGATGCATCATTATTATCCTATTTCCAAATTCTAAAGCATGCTCCAGATTGTGAGTGACCATAAGCGTAGTCAACCTGTTCTCGTAAATGATCTTATTTGTAATTTCATTTATTATATTGGCAGTCCTTGGATCTAACGCAGCAGTATGCTCATCCAACAAAAGCAGTTTAGGCTTTGCAAATGTAGCCATAAGAAGCGTCAATGCTTGCCTCTGTCCTCCAGATAAAAGCCCAACTTTTGTCTTCAATCTGTTTTCAAGTCCTAATCCTAATTCCGCCAGCTTTTCCTTAAAAAATTCTCTATTTTTCTTGTTAAGACCCTTTTTAAGGTTTAGTCCAGTACCTTTTGAATAAGCAATTGATAAATTTTCATCAATCGTCATAGATGGAGCTGTTCCTAAAAGAGGGTTTTGAAATACCCTGCCTATATATCTGGACCTTTTATATTCAGGATACGATGTCACATCCAAATCATCGATGACGACAGAACCACTGTCAACAGGATACGCTCCAGCTATCAGATTGAGAAGCGTAGATTTGCCTGCGCCATTGCTGCCCACAATCGTTATAAAATCACCGTCATCTACTTCGAGATTCAATTTATTGAATACCTGAATCTCATTAGGGGTATTTTTATAGAAATATTTATCCACATCTATAAGCTTTAACATAGTAAATCCCCCTTTTCAGTTAGAGCTTAAAACAATTTTCTTTAATCCAGGCAACGACAATGCCACAACTACTAAGATAGCAGTCAAAAGTTTTAGATCCGTCGGATTAAATCCTATTGTAAGAGCTATTGCTATTGCACTTCTGTAGACTATCGATCCTACGACGGCAGAAATCACTGCCCACAATATATTTCTCTCTCTTATCAACACTTCACCGATAATGACAGAAGCAAGTCCTGCAACAAGTGTTCCAATGCCCATGCCAGCATCGGCAAAGCCTTGATACTGCGACACTAACGATCCTGCCAAAGCAATATAAGCATTTGATATTACAAGTCCCAACGTAATCGTAGCATTTGTGTTTATTCCCATGCTGCGAACCATTTGCTGGTTGTTTCCTGTGGCTCTCAGCGCAAATCCCGTCCGCGTCTGCAAAAAATAATTTGTCAAAAGCAACATAAAAACGACAATAAGTCCAAAAAATAGTATGTTTTTATAGCTTCCTGCAAAATCAAAGTAGTCAAATATAGATCTATTGCTAAGCATAGGTATGTTTGACTTTCCCATTATGCGCAAGTTTATAGAGTAAAGAGCAGTCATCGTAAGTATACCTGCTAATAACTCCGTGATTTTTAGCTTCGTATTCAAAAATCCAGTGATTAAGCCGGCTAATCCCCCAGCAATGATGGAAATAAAAATAGAAAAAACAGGGTTTGCACCACTTGTTATGAGTTTTGCTGTGACGGCAGCCCCTAAAGTGAAGCTGCCCTCTACAGTCAAATCAGCAAAATTTATTATCTTAAAAGATATATAGACACCAAGTGCCATTATGCCGTAGACAAGCCCCTGCTCTAATGTAGAAATGGCAAAAGACATTGTATAGACCCCCAATTATATCTATTTATTTGATGACCTCTTGTGCTTTCTTCATGATAGAATCTGGTATTTTAAAACCAATTGCATCTGCTTCTTTTTGGTTTAGTATAAGCTGCAGATTCTTAGCAGTTTCCACTTTTATATTGGCAGGCTTTTCACCTTTTAAAATCTTAATAGCCATCAAACCTGCCTGATAGCCTAAATCGCTGTAGCTTATGCCAAGTGTAGCCAATGAACCGCCTTCAACCATTCCTTTCTCTGCAGCTATTACAGGTATCTTCGCTGAATTGGTGACCTTTATTATAGCCGCAACAGAAGAAGCAACAGTATTGTCTGTCGGAAGCCATATGGCATCAACTTTCCCTACTAAAGATTGTGCCGCTTGGCTGACTTCGCTGCTATTTGATACAGTAGCTTCTTTTACGCTAAAGCCTAATTTTGCTGCATCGTCTTTCGCAATCTTCACCTGAACTGTAGAATTGACTTCACCTGCATTGTATATTATCCCTATTCTTTTAGCATTTGGAACCAAGTCCTTTATCAACTTTAACTGATCATTTATAGGCTCCATATCGGAAGTACCTGTCACATTTCCGCCAGGATTATCCAACGATTTTACAAGCCCAGCAGCGACAGGATCTGTAACAGCAGTAAACACGATTGGAATAGTAGAAGTGGCTTTTTTAACTGCCTGTGTAGTAGGCGTTGCTATGGAAAAAATTAAATCGACATTTTTATCAACGAACTTTTTGGCTATTGTTTCAGCCGTCGACATATCACCTTGAGCGTTTTCCTTGATATAGGTGACATTCTTCCCTTCTTCATAGCCATTGTCTTTCAAAGCTTTTATAAACCCTTCTCTTGCGCTATCAAGCGCTGGATGTTCAACTATCTGTGTGATACCGATTGTTATCATTTTTCCCGTGCTACCAGTGGATGTTGTCTTGCTTTGGCATCCAGATATAGCAAAAGATATTATAAAAAAAGCTGCCAAAACAAAGATAGACCTTTTCATAAAAACTCCTCCCCTTGCATGGCAACAACAAAAATCCTACCGTGCTACCATGCTAAATTTCAAATGACACTTTTGATAAAATTTTCATTAATTAATAAAATAGTAAGATAAAAACATTTATTAGTCAATAAAAGTTTTTTGTAATATTTATTAGAAAATTTGAATATGCCTTAAAATAATTAATCTTGATGTAAATATCATCAATAAAGTATAATTATAGTAAATTTATCGTCTGTTTTCTTTAATTTTTCTACCGGTAGAGAAAAATTTTAATTTTATTAAATTTTAAAAAATGGGAGGACATATCTATGAGAAATTCGTTAAAAAAAGCTTCAATGCTTTTAGTAGGCATAATGACAGCTTCACTTCTGTTTTCTGGCTGCAGCAAAAATACCAGCGCTACAAGCAGCAACAAAATAAACGTGGGAGCCCTTTTTGAATTGACAGGACAAGTAGCGTCATACGGAACTTCTGAGTATAATGCAGTAAAACTGTATATAGATGATGTCAACAAGAACGGCGGTGTTCTTGGCAAGCAGATTAATCTTATTAAAGCCGACAACAAATCTGCGACAGATGAATCAATAAATCAGGCAACAAAGCTTATCGTTGAAGACAATGTAGTGGCAATATTAGGACCTGCCACAACAGGCAACACAAAAGCAGCTTCTTCAATTGCATTAAGCAAAAACATACCTCTTATAACTCCATCTGGTACATCTTTTGATGTAACTGTTGATCCAAACACGAACAAAGTAAAAAGCGAAATATTCAGGGCATGTTACACAGACCCATATCAAGGCAAAGTAATGGGCGAATTTGCCGCAAAAGATCTAAATGCAAAAACTGCTGTCATATACATTGACGACAAAAGCGACTACAGCAAAGGCCTTGCCCAAAGCTTCAAAGAACAGTTTGAAAAACTTGGCGGCAAGGTAATAGATCAGGAAGCTTATGTGGCAGGTGATCAAGATTTTAAGTCGACACTTACTAAGATAAAAGGATTAAATGCTGACGTCATATTCATACCCGGATATTATCAAGATACAGCAAAGATAACAAAACAAGCAAGAGAAATGGGCATAGATACACCTCTACTTGGTGGGGACGGTTGGGACTCACCTGATCTATTAAAGATAGCAGGTGCATCTGCATTAAACAACGTCTATTACAGCAACCACTTTATATCAACAGATCCAGATCCGACTGTTCAAGACTTCATAAAGAAGTACAAAGACGCTTACGGTACAGAACCAGATGCTTTTGCCGCTTTGGCATACGACTCAGCAGGTATGTTGGTACAAGCGATAAAAGATGCAAACTCAACTGACCCGGCAAAAATAACAGAAGCTTTGGCAAATCTGAAAAACTTCAAAGGTGTTACAGGCAATATTTCGATAGATGCACAACACAATCCTATAAAACAGACAGTCATTATCGAATTGAAGGACGGTAAGCAGACACTTAAGAAAAAAGTAAGTGCTGAATAAATAATCATAAGATAACTTTAAAGAAATACGGCAATGCGGTCACCTTGTGGCCGCATATATTTTAATATATTTTAACTTGAGGTGATATTTATGAAGACATTTATTGAACAGTTGATAAATGGTTTATCTTTAGGCAGCATATACGCACTCATTGCCCTCGGATATACTATGGTTTACGGCATAATGAAGCTTATAAATTTCGCTCATGGCGATATATATATGGTAGGTGCATTTACAGGCTTCTTCGCATCAACATACTTTCACCTTGGCTTTATACCATCTCTTCTATTGGCAATGTTAGTAAGCCTTATACTAGGTGTGACAATTGAGCGAGTTGCATATAGACCTTTAAGGGATAAGTCAAAAATCTCAATATTGATTACAGCCATCGGTGTCTCACTTTTGCTGGAAAACGGAGGTATAATCCTCTTATCACCACAGGTCAGGACATATCCTCAGATTTTCAAGCAGCACATGTACTCATTTTTCAATGGAATAATCACCATATCAAACCAGCAAATCGTCATATTTGTCGTATCCATAATCATGATGGTGGGACTTCAGCTTATTATATACAAGACAAAGATGGGAAAAGCTATGAGAGCTGTCTCAACAGATCCTGATGCTGCAAGGCTTATGGGCGTAAATGTAGATAGGACCGTTTCTTTCACATTTGCCATAGGCTCTGCCCTTGCTGCTGTTGCAGGCGTCTTAGTTGGCATATACTACAATTCCATTGACCCACTGATGGGTATCATGCCAGGCTTAAAAGCATTTATAGCAGCAGTATTAGGCGGAATAGGAATAATACCAGGTGCTATGGTAGGAGGCCTTTTGATGGGCGTCATAGAAGCACTTGTTTCAGGCTACGGCAGCTCTTTATACAGAGACGGCGTTTCATTTGCAATACTCATCATAATACTTTTAATCAAGCCCACAGGACTATTTGGCAAAAACGTAAGAGAGAAAGTGTAGGTGATAAAGTTGAAGCAGATATTGAAAAACAGGTTGTTGATTTTCTTAGGGCTGTTGGCTTTTTACGGTATAATACAAATCTTACTGTCAACAAATATATTGAACGATTATTACGAAATAAACATAGTTCTCATGGGCATAAATGTAATACTTGCTGTAAGCCTCAACCTGATTAATGGCTTTACTGGACAATTTTCATTAGGTCATGCAGGATTCATGTCAATCGGTGCATACACATCAGCCATAATAACATACAAGTTAGGACTTCCATTTCCACTGGCACTATTAGTAGGAGGCATAGCAGCAGGAATAGCAGGAATCTTGATAGGAATACCATCACTGAGATTAAAAGGCGACTATCTTGCCATAACGACACTTGGATTCGGAGAAATAATAAGGGTAATCTTTTTAAACACTGAATACGTCGGTGGAGCAAGCGGCCTATCTGGAATACCGAAGTACACAAACTGGACGTGGGTATTCTGGATAGCAGTCATAACTGTCGTATTAATCAGAAACTTCATAAACTCCAGCTACGGCAGATGCTGTGTAGCAATCAGAGAAGACGAGACAGCTGCCGAATCGATGGGTATAAACACAACTTTCTACAAGACATTGGCATTCACGATAGGTGCATTTTTCGCAGGAATAGGCGGTGCCCTTTACGCTCACAACTTCTACATCATACAGCCAGAAACATTCAACTTCATGAAATCATTCGATATCTTAACAATGGTTGTATTAGGAGGACTTGGAAGCATAACAGGATCTATTTTATCAGCCATCTTCTTAACTTTTGTATACGCACTTTTGCAGGACTATGCTGCACTAAGAATGGTCATATACGCTCTCCTTTTGATCATCGTAATGCTATTTAGACCAGAAGGATTGATGGGTACAAGAGAATTTTCTCTCAAAAAACTATTCAAGAAAGGGGAGAAAAGCAGTGAGTTTACTGTCAATTAAAGACGTATCTATAGACTTTGGCGGCATAAAAGCCTTGATAGACGTCAACATAGAACTGGAAAAAGGCTCTTTAACAGGACTTATAGGACCAAATGGTGCTGGAAAATCAACAGTATTCAACATAATAACCGGCATATACAAGCCTACATCAGGAAAAGTGACATTTGACGGAAAAGCTATATCTCAAAAGCCCTACAACAACACAAAGCTTGGCATAGCAAGGACATTTCAAAACATACGTCTATTTAAAAACCTAACTGTCCTTGACAATGTCAAAATAGCTGAGCACATTCACGTGCAATACGGACTTTTAAGCTCCTTTATTCAGCACAAGAAATACTTAGATGGAGAAAAAACACAAGACAAACAAGCGATGGATCTCCTTAAAATATTCAATCTTGATAAGCACGCTTTAAACCTTGCCAAAAATCTGCCATACGGCGAACAGAGAAGACTTGAAATTGCAAGAGCACTGGCAACAAAGCCAAAGCTTTTGCTCTTAGATGAACCTGCAGCAGGAATGAATCCACAAGAGACAAAAGAGCTTACAGATACAATCAGATTCATAAGAGACAAATTTGACATAACGATACTCTTGATTGAACACGACATGTCGCTGGTGATGGATCTCTGTGAAGACATATACGTCATGAACTACGGGAAAATAATCGCCCATGGCACACCAGATGAAATCAAGAAAAATCCAGAAGTAATAGCAGCGTATCTTGGAGAAGAAGACATTGATGAAAAAGAAATTTTATCAATTGAAGGAGGTGCTTAAATCATGTTAGAAATAAAAGATCTCAACGTCTCTTACGGAATGGTAAACGCCTTAAAAGGCATAGATCTTAAAGTAAATGACGGTGAGATCGTGACTATAATAGGTGCAAATGGCGCAGGCAAAAGCACTACTCTAATGACGATATCAGGCATATTGAAGCCAAAAAAAGGCTACATCAAATTCAACGATGTAGACATAACGAAAAAACCCGCTCAAAATATAGTTGATATGGGCATCTGCCAAGTGCCAGAAGGAAGAAGAATATTTGCCAACATGACTGTAATTGAAAACCTTGAGATGGGAGCATATCTCAGGAAAGACAAAATGGTAAAAAGCGACATGGAAAAAGTGTTTCACCTATTTCCACGTCTAAAAGAAAGGCATAAACAGATTGCCGGCACTTTAAGCGGTGGTGAGCAGCAGATGCTGGCAATAGGGCGAGCATTGATGTCAAAGCCAAAGGTACTTTTGTTAGACGAACCATCAATGGGGCTTGCACCCATCGTAGTACAAGACATATTCAAGACCATAAAAGGCATAAATGAAGATGGTACAACCATCCTTTTAGTAGAGCAAAACGCTAAAATGGCTCTATCTATTGCAGACAGAGCATACGTCCTTGAAACAGGCAATATCTCCCTTGAAGGTGCTGCATCTGTCTTAAAAGACGATGAAAGGGTTAAAAAGTCATACTTAGGAGGTTAAAAGAGGGTTCGCAATGAACCCTATTTTTAACGGCAATTTATTATCTATATCTGATAAAAGTTTCCCCTCAAAATCAATTTCCCAATTTCCTTTGCAGCAACAAAGGATATCTTAAAATTGACGGTGCTTTGTAGAAATATCCTAATAACAACAAAAATCCACTTATAGCAAAAAAATATACCACCGAAATTCCTTCTCGTTAGAAAATTGAAATTCCATAGCCTAAAAGATAAAGACTTGATATAAATGCATTAAAGGCAGATGTCACTTGAGGCAATTTGCAATTATCGGTTAGTTTGATCAATAAATTTTCTGAAACCAATTGGCGTATTCCCATACCTATTCCTAAAAAAGCAGATGCTAAATAAAACACGTATATCTCATTAAAAAATGCCATTGATAATAAAGAAGTTGTTAGAAAAGCAGTTCCAATATTAACAAATTTTCCTTTCGCCAATTTCGCTTCAAACTTGATGTACATCAATGATGCTAAAATAGAGAAAATAGACGAAATCGCTCTTGACCAGGCAAAAGTAGTTTCCGATTTTAAAAGAATTTGCGTAACATAAAGTATCAAAAGAGGTATGGAAATACCTTCAACAAGTGAGCGAATACCTTCAAGTATAACAAGCCATTTTAACTCTATATTATTCCATATAGTATGAAAGATAGTATGAAAGCCTTCAGTTGCCTGATGATAAAAATTCAGATTGCTTTCGCTTTCTGATAAATGTTTGTCCTCATGACTCTGAATTTTTAAAATTAAAAATGCACTCAATAAATAGCTAACTGAATCTGCCATTAAAAAAATAGTAGGTAAAATGCCTATTGAAATCAACAATGCACCAAAAGCCGGTGCTAGCATATTAATTAGATCATCTACTCCTAAAGAAATCCCAATTGTTTTAGTCAAAGTTAAATCATCTGTATTTGATTTAATTATGCTTGTTCTAAATGAACAGTATATTGAATTAAAACAGCCTAAGAAAAATATCAAACATAAAACGATATATGGTATTTTAATAAAATTTAATATTCCAACAACAATCAAAAATCTCATTAAATCACATAAGACTAAAATAAATTTATCAGACATCTTTTTACTTAAAGTATGAGGAATAATTGGTCCTATAAAAAGCCACGGCAATGTTTCAGCAATGAAGGCCAGTGACAATATAGTAGACGAATGGGTCTGATTGTATACAATTATTGGAAAAGCAAGGCTATGAAGCTGTGTCCCAAAATTAGAAATCCATTTTGCAAAAAGTAATAACCTGATATTTTTATTCATTGCTTTTTCCTTTAATATTTAGAATATTTTCGGCAACTTTTGTTGCCTTATATATTCTGAACATATTCAAATTTTATCCTCCCGAAATGTTTGTATATATTACTGTCTTATTGATTCTACAATTTTATCAGCCTTACTCAAATGATTATTACACTTGTCTGCATTACCATCTTCTAAATACAATATGGATAGCTTTATATGGACTTTTAGCAATTCTTTTATGCTGTTTATATTTTTGGCGACTTCCAATATTTTATTGTATATGTGTATCACTTTTTCTCTATCATTTAATTGCTTATAAATATCAGCCAATCTATAATTTCCCATTATGATGTATTCTATGTCATTGTTTTTATTAGCTATCGAAATGCCTTCTTCCATGAGATTTATAGATTCTTTGATGTTCCCCATTTTTAATAAAACATTGGCTTTTTCAATAAGCGTGTGGGACAATAACTTTTCATCTTTGTTACGCCTTATTTTCTCTGCTTTATCAAAATACTCCAAAGACTTTTCATAATCATTTAGATCTGCATAAATTTCGCCAATATTGTTGTAAATCAATCCTGCTATTGAATCTTCATCATTAACATTATTTAGTAATTTTTTATATACGTCTAAAGATTTTTCAAGAAAACCCATTTCCCTGAAGCAATTGGCTTTTATAGAACTTGCATAAATATAGTTAATAAGTTCATCGGATTTATTACAATCTTTAAGAAATTTCTCAACATATTCTATTGCAACATCATATTTGCCAATATGTTTATAGCATAATGAAATGTTATAAATCGCTTTATTTCTTATACTTTTATCGTTTGTCTCCTCAGCAAAACTCATGGCTTTATCAAAGTAAAATATTGCTTCTGCATAATCAGTTATATTCATCTTGCAAACGCCCAACATGTTATAAACGTATGGTATCTGTTCCTTGAATCCATACATCATCAATAGTTCAAGGGCTTTGTTGTAATTTAGTATTGCATCTATATATTTATTTGCATTATACATTATGTCGCCAATTTTAATGCTTATCAGTGCGTTTACTCGCTTTCTTCCGTATTTTTCTGCAATTTCAAGTAATTCATTTACTTTGCTTAAATCCTCTTCATTGTTAATCTCTTTTAATTTTTGGATACAATAGTATTCGGCTTCTTCAGCAGGTGTCATTAAAAGGTATTCACCATCTATGTTTAGATTTATGCCAATTTCTTTGGCTCTTTTATTAAGTTTCTTTGCAATGGCAGAAGCTGTTTCTTTGCTCATAGTGCTTCTACCGCTTTCAATCATGCTTATAAAACCTCTGGTAATGTTTTTATCCTGTAGTTCTTTCTGTTTCATCTTAAGCATTTTCCTGATTTTCTTTAGTCTTTCACCTTGAGTTGAAAATTCCATATAAATTTCCCACTTTCCTTCTTTATATACTGTCTTAAGTCTTAAATTAATATCTATTATACAATAAATGACTTCTAAAGACTATTGGTATAAAAAAATAAAACATTTAATGAACTTATGTTTTTTATTTCATTAGATCATATAGATAGTCTTTTGCTTTTTTAAGATGTTAATTCTAAATGTATTTTATTTCGTGCAACAAATCCGCTAATTAATACTATAAAACCGCCTATTAACAGTACTGCCCTCACGCCAAAAAATTCTGCTGCAATACCCCCAAATGCTAATGAAATAATCGATGTTATATTTGTTAACATTGTATTCATGCTAAATGTCCTCCCAAGGTATTGATTATCACAATTTTCTTGTATAATCGTAGTCCTTGAAATGGAATATAATGCATTAAATATTCCATTAAAAAATTGTATCAAAATTGCTAAAACGAAGAATGTATTTAATGGAAATACAGCAGTAGAAATTCCTAACCCTATTAATCCTAACTTAAAAATAACATCAACTAGCACGTTTTTTAGATATTTATATAAAACAAGCGAAGTCAGTATCATTGCTAGCCCTTTGAAAGTAAGAATTACACCATATCCCTGCGAATCTGTTTTTAAAAATTTATAAACATACATGATTAGTAATCCATTTAACATGCCAGCGGCTAATCCAACTATCGTATTTATTGATAATGTATTGAAAATTATACAATTACCCTTTATATACTTTAATCCTTCGATAAATGAAATTTTATCTGTTTGATACAATTCTACATCCTTTTTGGACCCATATTTATATAATTTTATCAAAAAAATCATTATCATGGATAATAGAAATGTCAAGGAATCAATATAAAAACAATATTTAATATCAAATTTTGAAATAATAAAGCCACTAATTGAGGGTCCTAATACCATCATTAATGAACTATATGAACTGCTTAAACTATTGACTTGTCTTAATCTATCTTTTTTAACTAGTTCCGGCAATATGCTATTTTTAGCTGTATCATAGAATATAGAAATAGTAGATACAATAAAAATTATAATAAAAACATATTCTTTAAAAAAAGGTATTAAAAAAACTAAAATAGCTCTTAAAAAATCTCCTAAAATTAAAATTTTCTTCTTATTATAAATATCAACTATTTTCCCGGCAAATACTCCAAATATTAATGAGGGCAATAGCATCATAATAGACAAAAACGACATATCTACAGATGAGTTATTAATGTTGTACACTAAGGTTAAAACAGCAATTCTATCTATCCAATCCCCTATATCAGAAATTACCTGTGATGATATGAAAAGAAAAATATTTCTACTCATATTTTTCCACCTTTATAATTATTTCTTTATCAATAAGTTCATCAATAAAATTTTTAATTGTATATTTTGCAGAATCTATATCGTCTCCTGTGAATTTACAAACATTGTAGATAATGTCATCTAAATTTTCATATTTTATTGCAAACTCGAAAATAATATATCCAATATCATTCATTAACAACGTCTCATTTTTTTTTGAATTATATAATAAATACTCTTCATCATTTTCTTTTCTAATAAAAACGTAATTATTCTTTTTATACCTCAATTAATTCTCCTCCTCAATATTCCAACACCTATTATCAAATCCATTTAAAAAGCCTGTAGTATAATATGCATATGCTCTGCATCCACCCATACACATATTAAAAATTTTACATTTGTTACATTTACCTTGAATGGATTCCAATTTCCTAAATTGGTTCATCGTATTTGAGTTTATCCAAATATCTGAAAAATCTTGGCATAGAATATTCCCGCATATAAAGCTTTTCTCTCTAAAATAAACACAAGGGGTAACATCGCCATTAGATTTTATATGAGCAATCACGTTTCCAGCTTCACATATTACTTTATTTTCATGGTTAATATATTGTAATAAGCTAATTTTATTGTTTTCTTTATCATTTTTTAATAAAACTGAAAGTAGCTTTTGTGGTTTTATAATCATTAAATTACCATTTTTACTTTCGTAATCTAATATAAGTTCGTAAGCTTTTTTTAGCTGTTGTGAAGTAGGGCAAAAAGATCTATTACCACTACCAACAGGTATAAAATCAATAAACCTTACTGCATCAACATTTAGTGATTTTGCTAAGTTTAACAAATCTAAAATATAATCAATATTCTCTCTCATTAACACCATAGCAATCGATATTTTAATATTATACTTTTTTAAGTTATTAATCCCATTTAAAGCCCTTGTAAAAGCTTCTCTTGATCTTCTTATTCCTTAATAAACTATTTTATTTGGTCCATCTAAACTAATTTGCATTAATCCAATATTATATTTGGACAACTCTTTGGCAATATTATCAGTAATCAACGTAGCATTTGTTGTTATGCGAGGAATATAACCTTTTTTTATCTAAATATGATAAAATTTGAAAAATATCATTTCTGACAAAAGGTTCACCACCTTTGATACTAATTTTAAACACACCAGCTTCAAATAATTTATCAATAATTGATTTGCATTCTTCTAAAGTTAAATCAGAAATGTTATCAGTTCCTAAAGAATTAGAACAATGTTTACATTTTAAGTTGCATTTACTTGTTATTTCCCAAGTTACCATTTCAGGAGCTTTTAAAATTCTATTCATTAAAACAGCTCTATCTAAAATAATTATAATCTGTTAAACTGTTTAAATTTTTTATATATATAACAAGCCTCAATTACAGATATTGTTTGAGGCTTGTTATATATATAAAAAATTTTAATGGACATTGTCACAGCCAACAACCATTTGCCTAATAATAAGTGATTTTTTCATAAAATTTCCTCCTTCCATTGGGTTTAATCGCGCGATTTTATATAAATATACCATTAATGGTAAATATTATTTCAAAAATTAATTAAATTTAGAATATAACCCGAAAATCAAATGAACTATGTTAGTACTGCAACTATAATAGTATTGCCAAATTGTTAAACCATTATCATATTAAACGACATTACAAACACTCGAACTATTCAAAGTTAAAGCAGGTGGGTCTTCAAGTGGAATTACGTTAATTACAAGCGTCAAAACCGCAAACATTAATGTAAATAAAATTAGTATCTTTATTTTTTTATTCATTTAAATTTTCCCCCTTAAACCAAATTTTTTATATTATTGATTTTATTATATCAATATCAAAAATTAAATGCAATATATTTTTTTATATTTATTGCATTATAAAATTGATAAACTTTAGATCAAAATTGTGCAGACAAATGTAGCAGCTTCATGCCATTTATAAGTATAAAAAATGCCCCCTTAAATTAAAACTGTCTATTTTAAGGGGAGCATATCACAAACATGGATATTTACAATTTTCAATACTTAAGAGACCTATGCCCTAATCCAATGGCAACTTCATTTAAGTTTAACATTCCAACAGCGAAAAACGCACAGACACAAAGGTGTTCGCCGTAAAATGCAATTCCGATCTTGCCACCTATATTAAGTCCCATAGCTTTATCTTTTAGCTGCATTATTGCCTCATGCGTTGCACCTGCAACAGCACCTTCACCTACATGGTTGTCCTCCACCACACCTTCTCTTTTTGCCGCTACAACTGCCCTTTCTATTATCTTTGAAATTGAATTAATGTATTCGCCGCCATAATCTACAGCCGCTACCTTGATACCCTCTTTCCCATACTTTCCCTTTAATGCAGCTTCATCCTCTCTCCTTGACATCGCCATCCTTATGGCTACTCTTGCAACATCTATGCTTCTTATTTCTTTCATACTCAATAGCCCTCTTTAAAGAGCACCTCCTTCATCATTTAAAATGCTTTTAGTATTATTTCGTATACAATAGGTATAAATATTGACGGAAGCAAGTTCCCAATCTTTATCTTCGTCAAATTCAGCATATTTAATGATATACCTATTATCAAAACACCACCAATGGCAGACATGTCCGCAATAACGTTAGTTGTCAACAAATCTTTAAGAAGCGATGCACACAAAGTTATAGAACCTTGATATAAAAGGACACTTATGGATGATATCATTACGCCTATGCCTAATGTAGATGCAAATATTATAGATGATATACCATCTAACATGGATTTTGCAAACAGTATACTGTGATCACCTTGTAGACCGTCTTTTAATGCACCTACAATCGCCATCGCTCCAATACAGTATATAAGACTTGCTGTCACAAAGCCATCGCTTATCTTATTTTCACCGTTTCTCGATAATTTTCTCTCTAAAAAGTCGCCAAATTGGTTAAGCTTTTTCTCTATTTCCAGTAGTTCACCTACAATGCCGCCTATCGTCAAACTTATTATCACCAGTAACAAATTTTTGTACTTCAATGCACTGTCAAATCCTATTATCAAAACGCTTAAAGATATGGCTTGCATAACTGTTGACTTTATTCTATCCGGAATTCCAATTTTAAATAAAGTGCCAACAAAACTACCCACGACAATAGATGCTGCATTGACAAAAGTCCCGATCATCTAATTTTTCCTTTCTTTAAACACGTCTTTTGATACATGATCTTTTGCATAGTTAAAAAGGTACTGCTGCGCAAATCCAGATAAATCGCCAAACTTCTCTTTTGCAAAATTCTGCACATCAGAATTATTTGTCTTCCTTTTTAGGTATAAAAATTCTACAACTCGCTTTATCCAAACATCTGTCGGAAATGCCTCATATCTTCCGATAGAATAAAGCATGACACAGTCTGCAACCTTCGGCCCTACACCTCTTATGCTCATAAGTATATTACGTACATCGTAAGTATCGTAAAGCTGCAACTCAAAAAGATTTACTTCGTCATTAAATACTTTTAACGCTGCATCGATTATATACTTCGATCTGAATCCACATTTGCTTTTCTCTAATACTTCTATATCTGCCATTATGAAATCCTGAACTTTCGGAAAAGTGTAATACGTCTTATCCTTATAAACGATAGGGTGTCCCAATAACCTGCTTAAATTCTCTATGACTTTTTTTATCTGTGGAATCCGATTGTTCTGAGATATGATAAATGATATAAGCGTCTCCCACGTGTCTTGCCGCAAAATCCTTATGCCTTCGCCGTACTTTATGGCTGCTTTTAAAATCTCGTCTTGCGAAAGTGTCTCTTTTATCTTGCCGTAGTCTCTGCCCAAGTCAAAGTAATCATACCATATATCATTAAAATCTGCCAAAGTGGTATTATCAATCGTCAATATATCTCCATCTAATTTTACATTTATTACTCTGTCAAATGCGACCCCCGTATAACTTCCATCATCTTCTTCATTCCATCTGAAACATTGTCCACATTCTAATGTCTCTTTAAGGTTAAAATCCTTAATTCCATGCACTATAACCTTAGAACCGGACTGCTCAACTAAATATCTCATTCTCCTCATCACCCACATATAGGTTTTTCACTGCCTTACTACATAATATTTACTAACCTCTACAATTATTATATAATTTTTTGAGGATAAAAAAAAGGCTTATTTGCCTTTATCAAGTATTTCTCGGGTTTTAAGTATCTTGTCATTTCCTTTTATATAAAGTGATTTAACGTGAATCTTTATGTCAAGCACATTTAAAGATGTCATGTACTCTACAACACTTTTTATCTTTTTTATAGCTCCTCTTAAAACGCTATTTATAGGCGTACCATGCACCATTACAATGTCTATTTTTATTATTATTCCTTCTGTGTAGTTCTCTGTTATGACTTTATTTATTTTATAGATGCCTTCAAATTTCTTCGCCTCATTCAATACAATAGAATTTATTACATTTTCAGAGATTGTGTATTTGCCAAGATAGCTGTAGTATGGCCTCACTACCGTCTTCTCAAAGTCTATCTCTTTTCGTCTAAATATCCTCAATGGATCTATAAAATATCCTGAAAAATGCTTTTTAACTTCAAATGTCGGTACAGGTATTACATGCATCCCTTCCTCATACCTTTTCTTTCTTGCAAGCTCTATCTCCTCAGAGGATAAGATGTCTTCTATATATATTCGCTCAGCAACAGGCGGTAGATTAAGCCTTTCAGCGATTTTATCCACCATTTTGTCAGACGTTCCTATTATCAATATTTTATCTGGATTTATTTCTTCAATTGATTTTTTAACCTCTCTGGCGTGCTCATCATCTGTAAAAATGGCTCTTCTTATAGCTGACAATTTTGTCTTTTCTCTTTTGGCAGAAACCCCTGATATGATCCTGTTTTCACATATTAAAAGTCCGTCATCTATGATGTACTTTATACCGTATTTCCCTGCAACAAACGACGCATGATGACTTTTGCCGCTTCCACTGGCTCCAACAAAAGAATATACCTTCAATTGATACCCTCCATGATTAAAAATGATGACTATAGGTTATATTATACGGCATCCATCGTATTTTGCAATAAAAATTTAATTTTTCTTTTTTATGCTTAGTTTTACCAATGTCTAATGCAAGATACCATCAAATCAATGTGTCGATTAAAAGTTTTACGTTTAAGGCAGTTATAATCATAGCTAAAATAATTAAAACAGCTTTACTGGCTTTGCTATTTGCATAATCGCCCATGACCTTCTTCGATGATGTAAGATAAATTTGAGTAAACACTGTAATCGGCAATTGTATGCTTAGTATCATCTGAGAAAATATCAAAAACTGTAATGAGTCTTTAAATAAAAATATTACAATAATCGCTGCAAAAAGCGAGATAAATATTCCTGTAAGCGTGTGTTTGTCTTTTATGTTGTAAGGTTCTTTAAATATTCCAGCGTATATGGAACCACCTGCAATTCCAGATGTTACCGTTGACGAAAAACCTGAGAACAAAAGTGCTATTGCAAATACCAAAGATGCCTTCCCTCCAACGATTGGCTTCAAAAGCTCTCCTGCTTGCTCTAACATGTCCACAGCAATGCCTTTAGTGTAAAATGCCGCAGCCGAAAGAAGTATCATAGCACTATTTATGGCCCAACCTATAATCATCGAAAACAATGTATCAAGAAATTCAAATTTAAGCTGCTTTTTGACAACCGATTCATCCTGCAAGTTCCATTGGCGGCTTTGAATGATTTCCGAATGGAGGAACAGATTGTGTGGCATTACGACAGCACCTAAAACGCTCATGATTACAACCATGGAATTGTGAGGTATTGATGGGTTTATCCAACTTATAGCTGCTGCTTTCCAATCTATCTTCACCATGTATACTTCAAACAAAAATGAAAGTCCTATAAGTGACACAAACCCGATTATGATCTTTTCTAAACTCTTGTAAGAATTTGTATAAAGCACCAAATATATGACTAATAGCGCTAAAACCGCCCCGATTTTTACGGGTATATTGAAAAGCATCTTTAGAGCTATAGCTGTACCTAATAGTTCTGCTGTAGATGTAGATACTGATGCAGCAACAGCCGACAGCAGTATAAGCTTCGAAAGCCTGCTGTCTATAAATATAGATGTAGCTTCAGACAAACAGTAACCCGTGACAATTCCAAGATGTGCCGCGTTGTGCTGCAATATGATGAGCATTATTGTTGATAGTGTTATAACCCACAGCAGCTTATACCCATATATTGAACCTGCAGATACATTTGTAGCCCAGTTTCCCGGATCTATAAAGCCTACCGTAACCAATATCCCCGGTCCGACGTATTTCAGAAAATTGACGAACGGTACGACACTTCTATCTTCCTTAAGAAAATCCCCAATGGTTTTTATAAATCTTTTCATGTTTGCCTCCAAGCAATACAAAAAAATAAATGGATTGTACCATTTATTTTTCCTCAACTTTAGCTTTAAGCAGATTTTCTTCATTTATTCTATACGATAATGTCAATAAGCTATCACTCAAATGTACATTTTCCAGTATTACGTCATCGGGAACCTTTAAATCTATAGGAGAAAAGTTCCATATGGCTTTTATACCTGCTTTCACCAATCTATCAGCCATAATCTGAGAATTATCTTTTGGTATGCAAAGTATAGCAATGTCTATCTTATTTTTAGACAAAAAGTCCTCTAATGTTTCAACATCCATTATCTCTATATCTCTTATTTTAAGCCCAAACAATCTTGGATTAACATCAAAAATCCCTTTTAAGCTAAACCCAGTTCTCTCAAAATTTGTGTAGTTAGCTATAGCCTGTCCAAGATTACCTGCACCAATGATAATAGTGCTGTATGTCTTATCTAAGCCTAAAATCTTTGTCAGAGTATTGTAAAGCTCTTCTACGTTGTAACCATACCCTTGCTGTCCAAATCCACCGTAATTATTGAGATCCTGCCTTATCTGCGAGGCAGTCACGCCCATCCTTTCGCTTAACTCTCTGGATGAAATCCTTTTTACATCGTTCTTCAACAATTCTTCTAAATATCTATGGTATCTCGGCAATCTCCTTATCACAGGCATCGGCACTATTGTTTTTTTAGTCATAAAATCACCCCAGACAAAATCCTTAATAAAGAAATTATATTACATTGTAAATAATATGTCAACCTGGAAATATCTATTTTTTACTTAGCAGGTTCCCATTTGTTATAATCGATGTTCATTATCACTATGTCAACTCTCCTGTTAAGCTGCCTATTTTTATCGCTATCGTTTGGCACTATTGGCCGATACTCGCCATACCCTACAGCCGAAATTTTTGCCGGATCCATCTTTACATCATTCACCAAAATTTCAACCACATTTGTGGCTCTTATGACAGAAAGCTCCCAGTTTGAATGAAATTGATTATTGTTTATGGGCACATTATCTGTATACCCCTCAACGCGGATGTAATTGGGCATCGATTTTAAAATGTTTCCTATTTTTATCAATGTCTCTTTCTGGTCAGGTTTGACATCTGCTGAACCAGTATCAAATAGCAATGTGTCATTTAGACTTATGACAAACCCTCTCTCGTCCACCTTGTAAGTCACCATGTTTTGAAGGTTGTACTGCTTTATAAGCTTGTCAAGCTGTGATGCAATCGAATTGTCGTTAGTGCCATTTGTACCTGTAGTCTTAATGCTGTCAAGTATGCTGTTTCCGCTTTGTTGCCCTATGACATAATTTGTCCCATCAAAAGTTTTACCAAGTGATGCAGCAATCTGCTGGAATTTCTGCGAATTAACAGTGCTTATTGTATAAAGCACTATAAAAAATATCATAAGCAGCGTTATCATGTCAGAATAAGTAAGCAACCATCTTTCGCTGTTTTCCTTTTTCCCTTCATCTTCCTCATGCCTTATCATCAGCAATTTCACCTTTCACACTTTGTTCTTTTGCTTTAGCAACTGATTCCCTTTCAACTACAAATGTCAGCAATTTCTTCTCCACGATCTTAGGATTCTCACCAGCTTGCAGTGAAAGGCTGCCTTCTAAGATTATCTCCTTTTCCGTCTTTTTGATCTGCGCTTTATTTTTAAGCTTATTGCCTATAGGCAGCCATACAAGGTTGGCCATACTTACACCATAAAGTGTAGCTATAAAAGCAACAGCTATTGAAGGCCCCAACTTGTCTGGTTCACTGAGATTTCCCAAGACGTGAACAAGTCCCATAACCGTACCTATGATACCCATTGTTGGAGAGTATCCTCCAGCAGCCTCAAAGATGCTGGCTTCTCTTTTCAGCTCTTTATCTTCTATGTATATCCTATTTTCCATAGTAGTCCTTATAAGCTCAATATCCGCACCATCTATGACAAGCTCAATACAGTCTTTTAAAATAGGATCGTAGTTTTTAATTTCATCTGACTGCAACTCCTGTTCAAGGCTTAAAAGCCCTTCGCTTCTGGCTTTTTGAGCGAGATATACAAAATACTTGATTATGTCACCGTATTTGTTACCTTCTTCTTTAAAAGCCTTCCCAATCAATTTCGGAAGCTTCAACATATCTTTCATCGAAAAAGAGGTCATAGTAGCACCTATCGTTCCACCTAAAACTATAAGTGCTGCCGATACACCTATTAAAGATGCAACACTTCCACCCTCCATGACAAATGCTAAGATGAGAGAGCCAAACCCTAACAAAATCCCCAATAACGTCGAAAAATCCATACACATTCACCTCGTTAATTTTGACATATATAATATCGGCAACAAAACCATAAAAATTAAATATCAATTTCACTTTAAATAGGACATAATCTTTGATATATTATATTATAACAGGAGGAGTATTAAATGGCTATAATTTCAGCAAATAACGTAAATTTATCATACGGAATAAATAGCATATTAGAAAATATCTCTTTCATTGTAAATGAAGGCGATAAAATCGGTGTTGTAGGAGATAATGGAGCTGGAAAATCAACTTTATTTAAACTTATAGTAAAAGATCTTCAGCCTGACATCGGAAACATATCAATGCCACTAATAAGCGTAGGATATCTTGAGCAAAACGCCTATATAATAAGCAACAAGTCTATTTACGATGAAGTCAAGACAGTTTTTCAAGACATTGAAAATCTTGAAAATGAAATAAAGAAGCTGGAAAAATTGATAGCAGATACAAAAGATGAACCGAAACTAAACAAGCTTCTTGACGAATATTCAAAGTTGACAGATGAGTACAATAAAAAAGAAGGTTATTCAGTCGACAGCAAAGTTCGAGGCGTGCTTATAGGATTAGGCTTTAGCCAAGAAGAATTTGATAAACCTGTTTCTACCTTAAGCGGTGGTCAAAAGACAAGGCTTATGCTGGCAAAGGCGCTTTTAAAAGATCCTGACCTTCTTCTTTTAGACGAGCCTACAAATCATCTTGATATACCTTCCATAGAGTGGCTTGAGCAGTATTTGAGATTTTTTAGAGGAACTGTAATGGTCATATCACATGACAGATTTTTTCTCGACAGAATCGCAACTCGAATATTTGAAATAGAAAATAAGACATTGAAATCCTACGATGGAAATTACACAGAGTACGTAAAGAAAAAGAATGAAGAAATAAGCATAATAATGAAGGCTTATGAAGAGCAGCAAAAGGAAATCAAGAGAATACAAGAAATGATAATGATACAGAAAAATCGCCGCCGCGAAAAATCAGTGAAAATGGCTGAAAGCAAACAAAAACTTCTGGACAAGATGGAAAAAATAGATAAGCCTTCTATAAACAATGAAACAATTAAGCTTTCATTTGATTTTATAGAAAAAAGCGGAAATGATGTTTTAAAGGTGTCTGACCTCTCATTGTCTTTCGATAAACCTGTATTTCACAATATAAGCTTTGAAGTCTACAAAGGAGATAGAATAGCTATCTTAGGACCTAATGGCGTAGGAAAAACTTCTCTCCTTAAAACCATAGTAGGCGAGATTGCAAATTACGAAGGAAGCATAAGCTTAGGCACAAATGTATCGATAGGCTATTATCAACAGGAGTTTTCAAATCTAAACGATGAGAAAACAATAATCGACGAAATATGGGATGAAAATCCTTATCTGACTCAAACAGAAGTAAGGACAATGCTGGGCTCTTTTTTGTTCAGCGGCGATGATGTGTTTAAACAAATAGGCAAGTTAAGTGGCGGGGAAAAAGCAAGAGTTTCCCTTTTAAAGCTTATCCTTTCAAAAGCCAACTTTCTACTTTTAGACGAGCCTACAAACCACCTCGACCTGAAGTCAAAGGAAGTGCTGGAAAAGGCATTGTTAGATTTTGGTGGCACACTTCTATTCGTGTCACATGACAGGTACTTTATAGACAAAATAGCCACAAAAGTATTGGAAATGTCCAGCGATTCTATCAACGAATACTATGGGAATTATTCGTACTACGTAGAAAAAAGAAATGAAAATAATACAAAAGAAGATGAAGAGGAAAAAAAGACAAAGACACAGCTTAAGAACGAAAAAATGCGAGAAAAGCTAAAGCAGAAAGAAGCCAAAAAGCAAAGGGAATACATGGTACGTATAGAAAACGAGATAATAGAAACTGAAGAGGCCATAAAAGAACTGGAAGAAAAAATGTGTAATCCCGATATATACAAAACTGGAGAAATCGTCGATACACAGTCAAAATACAATATGCTAAAAGAAAAATTAGAAAAACTGTATGAAGAATGGGAAATTTTAAGCGGGTAGATTATGCCCGCTTTAATATTGCTTCTTCAAATTCTTTTTTCCATTTGATTACATAATATCCAAACTATTAAAGTTAATCACAGTATCCACAAAGTTATCCACAGACATATTACAGCATTAAAGCAGATTTAAAGACAATTTTCCACAATATACACAGATTTTTCGCCAACAATCAAAAAAGTTTTAAGTACGGGACAGCGTTTAAGTCTAATCCTGAAACTTTTCCGCGAATAAAGTCAAAATACCCCGCACTTGCTATCATAGCACCATTATCTGTGCAGTACACTTGTTTTGGAAAATGAATCACAAACCCTTCTTCATCAGCCAGTTTTTTTAATCTTTCTCGAAGAAGGCTGTTAGAGGCCACACCACCTGCTATGGATATTTTTTTTATATTTTTAAACTTAGCAGCCTCAATAAGCTTTGTTGACAAAACATCGACTACATTCATCTGAAAGCTGGCAGCATAGTCTGCCACATTTATCTCAATGCCATTTTGCCTTTCTTTATGCAGTTGATTTATGACTGCTGTCTTCAATCCGCTAAAGCTAAAATCAAAATTGTCCTTTTCCATAAAAGACTTTGGAAAGTTATACCGATATGGATCACCGCTTTTTGAGATCTCATCTATTTTAGGACCACCAGGATAGCCAAGACCTAATGCTCTTGCCACCTTGTCAAATGCTTCTCCTGCAGCATCATCCATCGTTCTACCGAGAACCTCATACTGTCCATAGTCTTTTACAAAGACGATGTGGCTATGTCCACCTGATGCTATAAGACAAATAAATGGCGGTTCAAAATCGCTGTCAAGGTAATTTGCAGATATATGCCCTTCAATATGGTTTACGCCAACAAATGGTACGGCTTTCCCGTACGCCAACGCCTTTCCGTACGAAAGTCCTACCAGCAACGCACCTACAAGTCCCGGACCGTATGTAGCAGCGACAACATCAATGTCATCAAGCGTCACATCAGCTTTAAAAAGAGCCTCTTTCACCACATTTCCTATAGCTTCAATGTGGTTTCTGGATGCTATCTCAGGGACAACACCACCAAATTCCTTATGTATATTTATCTGCGAATATATGACATTAGACATCACAATTTTACCGTCTTTTACAACACTTGCCGATGTCTCGTCGCAGGATGTTTCAATTCCTAATACAATCGTGTTTTCCCTCATACAATCTCTCCTTACATATCGTATTTCCACATTATCACTGCATCTTCATTGTTGTCCTGATAGTACCCTCTTCTTTTGCCAACAGGTTTAAACCCGTATTTTTTATAAAGCGATTGTGCTACAAGGTTAGATTCTCTCACTTCCAGCGTCATAGACGTTATGCCTTTATTTTTAGCAAGTTCAATCAAACCTTCAACGATGGCAGAACCTACACCTTGCCCTCGAAAGTCCGGATGAACTGCAATGTTGGTTATGTGTCCTTCATCAACAACCACCCAAAAACCACCATATCCAGCTATCTGGCCGTCTACCTCAGCAACAATATAATGTGCACAACTATTTTTCGTAACTTCCATCACAAATGATTCAAAAGACCATGGCACAGAAAAGCTTAAATACTCAATTTCCATGACTTTATCTATATCGCTTTTTACCATAGGGCGAATCTTTATATCCATAAAACCCTCCAAAAGATCATTTAGAATTTTCCAACGGTGCAGGCTTTCTAACATAATACGGTTTAAAATCAAGATATGTGCATATCTCTCCATTTGATATTTTTTTAAGTGCCATCATACCAACCGATGACGCCCTTGATATGTTGTTAATCGGTGATGCAAATATAGCATCAGGCAATGCACTCTTTAATGTGTCTTTATATGGCAAAATACCATCTCCGACGAATAAAACTTCCTCACTGTATCCCTTTACTATGTCTATAACTACACCTAATTCTTCCAGCGACACATCTTTTAGCCTACTTATCTCACTACCACCTTTATAAAAAGCTGTATAGACGTTTCCTCTTAACGCGTCAATTATAGGGCAGATAATTCCTTTAAATTCTCCTATGTTATAGGCAAGGGCATCTAAGGATGATACACCAACAATTGGCACATCAAGAGATTGAGCCAACCCCTTAGCAGTAGCAGCACCTATCCTTAATCCTGTAAAAGATCCCGGTCCTTCACATACAGCTATATGAGTTATCTCCTCTTTTTTTGTCTCTGCCATTTTTAAAAGTTCATCAATCATCGGCATCAATATGACAGAATGTCTCAAATGATTTATGGAAAATTCACCTATTAAGCCACTTTCATCAACTAAAGCAACAGTAGCTGTCTTTGACGATGAATCTATTGCAAGTACTTTCATCACTTCATCTCCTTAATCACTTCATCGTATTTTGCACCATGTGATTCTATCTCTATTATCCTCTCATCAAAAGAATCACCCATGGAAATATGTATAAATATATTTTCCTCCGGGATAAGAGGCATTATCTTTTCAGGCCACTCGATGACACAAACACCGTCGCTGTAAAAATACTCCTCATATCCTATATCGTACAATTCCATGTAGTCGTCAATCCTGTACACGTCAAAATGGTAAAGGGGAATTTCACCCATATGCTCATTTACAATCATAAATGTAGGGCTTGTGACATAGTCGTATATACCCATACCTTTAGCAATGCCTTTTGTCAAAACTGTCTTGCCTACACCTAAATCTCCAGATATAAGTACGATACTTCCTCTTGTTAGTAAACCACCTAACTTAAACCCTATCTTTTCTGTTTCATCAGAGCTTTTTGTCCTAAAAGATACTTTCATACGCAACACCACCGTGAAATTTATACAAATATTATATACCAAGTATACCATAAAACAAACGCTTAATGGCTGAATAAAAAAGCACACAAAAAAATAACGGAACACTGTCCGTTATTTTAAATAACTACATCTTCAACATTGGAGATAATTTCTTGTAAATGAGGAATGTAATTAGTGATATTACAAAGCCTTTCAAGATGTTGAATGGGAAAATACCGTACGCTATCAATGTCTTCAAATCAACTATATGGCTATTTACCGCCTTTCCCATTCCAACAATGGCACTTAATGGCCAACCCATTATCTTTTGGTATAGTGGCAAAAATACATAGTAGTTTAATACTGATCCCGCAACAGCCATGACAATAGTTCCTAAAATCATGGCAAATAATGCCGACTTTTTAGATTTGTTTCTCATATAGATTATACCAACCGTAAATACGTAAATAGAGCCTACAACGAAATTTGCCACTTCTCCTATACCTGCAGATTGACTAACTGGAAGATGTATCACATTCTTTACTATCTCCACAAATATGCCGTATACAGGCCCTAACGCAAATGCTGCTAAAAGAGGTGGTATATCGCTAAAATCAAATTTTAAAAAGCCTGGAAATAGTGGCAATTGAAATTCTAAGTACATCAGTACAAATGCTATTGCGGAAAGCAACCCTACAGTCACAATCACTTTTGTCTTGCTGTGTTCCATAAATGACACCTCCAAATTTAAAAATCCCGAAGAAACATCTTCAGGATAAAAGCAACAAAAATAAATCTTCTTCCATCCAGACTGTACTGTCGGCCTTGGAATCTCACCAAGTCCACCGCATCTGCGGGTCGCGGGCTCGCTTACGCTTACCGCCGGTCGGGAATTTCACCCTGCCCTGAAGATATTCTCCACTGGTTTATTCAATTCTAAATACTATAGTGTCACAAATATATCAATTTGTCAAGTATTTTTTAATCGTCAACCACAACAGTGCCTGTATTCCCTGATAAAGCATCATGTGCTTTTTCTAAAGACGTAATTATGGCTCGCCTTCCCTTTCTTGACCTGGCAAACCTTATTGCAGCCTTGACTTTCGGCATCATTGAACCTTCTGCAAAATGACCTTCGTTTAAATATTTCTCTATATCATAGCTTGAAATTACATCGAGAGGCTTTTCATCAGGCTTTTTGTAGTTGATGTACGCTTTTTCTACAGCGGTCAAAATCAATAAAATATCTGCATCTAAATCTTCTGCCAATTTTTCAGATGCCAAATCTTTATCTATCACTGCCGCCACACCTTTTAAGCTGCCATTTTCCCTTACTACAGGTATTCCTCCACCACCTGCCGTTATTACAACGACACCGTTTCTCTCCAAAAGCTTTATTGTGTTTAATTCAACTATCTCTTTAGGCTCTGGTGATGCTACGACTCTCCTATATCCTCTTCCGCTGTCCTCTACCATCTGATACCCTTTTTCCTTTTCCAATAGCTCCGCATCTTCCTTAGAGTAAAACGGCCCTATTGGCTTTGTAGGATGTGAAAATGCAGCATCATCTTTATCTACAACAACCTGTGTAACGATTGTTGCAACATCCTTTTGTATGTTTTTCTCTTTGAAAACCTCACCTAAACATTGCTGAATCATATAGCCTATCATTCCCTGACTTTCCGCGCCGCACACATCAAAAGGCATGGCTGGTATTATGTTAGACGCTGTCTCATTCTGTATTACGATGTTTCCTACTTGTGGCCCATTTCCATGTGTCACAATGACAGAATAGCCTTCTTTTATGATGTCTGCAATATACGACGCCGTCTTTCTAACTGTATTCAATTGTGATTCGGCTGTTGGCACCATGTCCTTGTCTTGCAGTGCATTTCCCCCAAGCGCAATTACTACTTTCCCTTTCATCGTATCCTCCTACTTACGCAAATAATGACATTCTACATTATATCATTTTATTAGCGATTTGAATAGTATGTGAAAAAGCCAAGGCAATTTGCCTTGACTTTTTTAAAGAATCGTCGCTATCATGACAGCCTTAATTGTATGCTTTCTGTTTTCGGCCTCGTCCCACACCCTCGACTGCTTTCCTTCAATTACTTCGTATGTAACTTCCTGACCTTTTACAGCAGGCAAACAGTGCAAAAATATCGTGTCAGACCTCTTTGTCTTTTTCATAAGCTCATCGTTCACTTGGAATGGCCTTAAAAGCATTTCTCTCTCTTTTTGTTTTGATTCTTCTCCCATAGATGCCCATACATCTGTGTAAATTGCATGTGCACCTTCTAAGCCTTCACCAGGCACATCCGTCAGAGTAAATGTCCCTCCATTTTCAGCAGCCATTTCTCTAATCTCATTTATGTAGTCCTCTTGAGGCCAAAGCTCTTTTGGTGAATTAATCACATAGTCCATACCCATTTTGGCACAGCCAATAGCCAACGTGTTTGCCATGTTGTTCCTTCCATCGCCGACAAACACCAATTTTGTGCCTTTTAAGTGTCCAAACTCCTCTTCTATCGTCATTAAATCAGCTAAAACCTGTGTAGGATGGTATTCGTCTGTAAGTCCATTGTATACAGGGACGCCAGAATACTTTACAAGTGCTTCCACAGTGCTTTGGCTGTATCCTCTAAATTCAATGGCATCAAACATCCTGCCGAGAACCCTTGCAGTGTCTTCTATAGATTCTTTCGCCCCAAGCTGAATATCATCTGTCGACAAGAAGACAGGGTGTCCTCCTTCTTCGCCAAATGCTGTCTCAAATGCACATCTCGTCCTTGTTGAGCGCTTTTCAAATATCAGTGCAATTGTCTTTCCCAAAAACCTTTGATAGACTATTCCTGCCTTTCTTTCTGCTTTAACCTGCTTTGAAATGTCTAGAAGATACCTTATCTCCTGTGGTGTATAATCTTTTAAAGATAATAAACTCCTGCCTTTTAAATTAAATCCCATTTACTTTCCTCCTATCACAAATTGTATTTATGATTGAAATACCAATTGTCCGTTTACGAACACATATTTTGTTTTGGTCTTTATCTCAATTGGACTTCCATCAAATACAGCTATATCTGCATCTTTCCCTTTTTCAATGCTGCCAACCCTGTCATCTATGCCGACAATCTTAGCTGGATTTATAGTAATAGCTTTTAATGCCTCCATCTCATCCATACCTTCTCTTACTGCAAGCCCTGCACAAATCGGAAGGTAATTAAGCGGAATGACGGGATGGTCTGTCATGATGGCTACATCCAACCCTGCTTTTGATAAAATCCCTGGCGTCTTAAAGGTAAGATTCGAAAGCTCCACTTTTGATCTTTCAGAAAGTGAAGGACCAACGATGACTTTTGCATTTTCCTCAACAAGGTAATCAGCTATAAGATGGCCTTCAGTGCAGTGATCAAGTGTTATATCAACGTTAAATTCCTTCGCTATCCTTAAAGCAGTAAAGATGTCATCTGCCCTATGTGCATGCGCCTTCAAAGGTATCTCTCTTTTTAATACTTTAACTAATGCCTCAAGGCCCAGATCTCTTGCCGGCTTTTTCTCATCATCAGAAGGATCTTTTTCCATGTCCTCCATGTACTCTTGAGCCTTTATAAGCTCCTGTCTAAGCAGTGCAGCAATGCCCATTCTGGTCATAGGCATCTTGTGCTGTTCATTGTAAACAGATTTCGGATTCTCTCCAAAAGCCACTTTAACTGCAACAGGTTCTTTTACTATCATGTCGTCGATGCGTCTACCATAAGTCTTGATGGCTACAAATTGTCCACCTATGACATTAGCACTGCCAGGGCCTGTAACAGCCGTAGTCACGCCTGCCTCGTACGCTTCTTGAAAATACTTATCCATAGGGTTTATGCCGTCAATAGCCCTCAACTGTGGTGTAATAGGATCTGTCTCCTCATTTCCATCTGCCCCTTCAAATCCTACGGCATTCTCCCACATGCCTAAGTGACAATGAGCATCTATCATGCCTGGCATAACTGTTAAACCAGATACATCTATGATTTCCGCATCAAGCGGTGCTATTATTTCCTCACCTACATCTAATATCTTTCCATCGCCTATAAGTACATCAGCCTTTTCATAATTTTTCCCTGCCATAGTCAATACTTTGCCGCCTTTTAAAAGATACACCGTAAAACCCCCCGTCTAAAATTTTTTCAAATGAAAAGAACCTAAAAGATATTATACTACACTGATAAAATTTGTAAACAGAGTAGGAAGTTTAAGATCGTGTCAAGTATTTTTAGGTTTTTTTGAAAAAAAGACCTCACTATCACTCTAAGGATGAGTATTGATAGCTGGATTTTAAGAAAAGTTTTTAGTGTTGAAGTCTCTTAACTTCTTGATAGCATAAAATCGCCACTCACTCTATAATCTTTGATTTTCTTTTAATATCTCACTCATTCTCAGATTCTCACGCTCTTCAAAGAAGCCATCATGTATATCAATGCTATTTATTCATGAATTTTACATGTGATAGGTAACCCAAATAAGCTCCCCATAATAATAACTAAAACTACAATCTTCAATATATATGCATACTTTTAAATGGCATTTCTCAATAGTAATGATTTTATAGCCTGACTTGTTAATGTTTTTTTATTTTGCAATATTGGCAAGCTTATTATGTTTTCATAAGTTGATTTTATTTTCTTTAGTTGTTGTTTCGCTTTATACACTGTTTGCTTTGGTATTTCTATTGGCTTTAAGCTTTCATATTGCTGTTTTAATACGACACCTTTCAGCGATATGCCGCTTGCTTTTATTGCTCTTAATTTTGCCATTTTGTGAGCTCCAACCTTGCTCCATGAAATTGGTCTGCTTGATAGTCTCTCTGAAAGTACATGACTTACATGACTTTCTGCACTGCATCCTGTTATTTCTTTTTTGTAAAGGCTGTATGAATTTATTCCATCCCAATTGTTATTTATATATGTTTGGCACTTCGTTACGGGATTTTCTGTTCCGTTTAATTCTAGTTCTTTGTATTTTTGTGTTAAAAGCTCATTGACTTTTTGTTTATCTGCTTTAAATATGGCTTTCCATAATTCTCTCTTTGTTTTTTTATCTTCTTTTATTGCAGCTGTTATGTATTTTTGTAGATGAAATAGGTCTAATACGTATACGGCGTTAGGCAGATATTTTACTCCGAATTTTATCCATTCCGCTCCATCTCCAGATACGTATATGCGTTTTATTTTGTCTTCGTTATATGTGCTTGCAATGTACTCCCATACTTCTTTCCATAACTCTTCTACTTTATCTCCTTCGTATACACCGGAAAAGTATACGGCATTTTTTAGTTCATTTCTGCCTTTTGTTATTGTTTGTTTTCCTTCATGTACGTATATTAATTTTACAATGTCTGGTTTGCCGTTTTGAAGATGTATATGATCTTCATCAGCTTCTATGTATAAAGTTTCTATTTCTTTTTTAGTCTTTGGCTTTTCATATGTTTGAAGGTTGTCTATTTTTCTTAATGTGTTCATTACTGTTTGCCGGCTTACATTGCAGTTAGCTCCATTTCTTTTAAGTTCCTGAGTGGTTTTTTGATATGAGAGTATTGTAGAAAGATCCGTTATATCAGCTTTAAGCTCAGCATCTATTCTTTCATATTTTTGGATGCCAGCAGCTTTATCTACGAGATATGCCTTCTCTCCTGTTTCTTTGTTTTTATAGTACCGTCTTTTGTATGTGATATCTCCAAATGCAGTTGTTATTGTCCTTTCACAATCTTTTTGGACTACCACCCAGTTTTTCCTTTTGTATTTATCTTTATATATGCTTTGATCAAGTTCATGAAGTACATCTGCACAAATCTCTTTTCCTAATTCATTTAGAATTTTTTTAAGTTCTTCTTCAAATTCCAAATAGGTATATTTTCCATCAAGTAATCCAATAATTTTTTCTACAACAAGCAGGAATTTTTGAAGTGTATGTTGAATTATTTTCATAAGACCTCACCTTCCTATTTATTTTCTAACTCATCCTCTTGGGAGGATGGTGAGGTCTTATTTCTACATTTCATCGCTATTTTCCTGCTTTTTCACCTAAAAAAATTTTACACTAAGGAAGTTTAATTTATCTTTTTGATTATCTTGTCTTTATTTAAAAATCCGATGACAAACAAAAGAACCGCTATCGCTGAAACAACAGCAGAAACCACGTAGTTTTTATGCTCAATGTTCGAACCAATATATGAGGAAATAACTATTCCAGGAAGCCGAGCTAAAGCCGTTATGAGAAAATAGTTTACAAATTTAACTGGTGTTAATCCTGCCACATAAGACAAAGCATCTTTTGGAAGGCCAGGCATCAAAAACACAATGAAAAGTCCCAATTCTCCTTTTTTGTTGTTTATGATGTAGTCAAATTTTTTTAGCTTATCCTCTGATATCATACCCCTCACAAACTCATATCCCAAAAGCCTTGCTATGGCAAAGCACAAAACAGAGCCAATGGTTATGCCAATCAAAGAGTAAAGAGAACCTAAAACAGCACCATAAAGGTATCCACCAGCTACCTGCACCACTTCGCCGGGTATTATAAATATTACAACCTGCAGCACCTGTATAAGTATAAACACCAACACGCCTTTTGCACCGAAGCCCAAAATCCAATTCTCGAACTTTGCAGGGTCTTTTAAAAGGTATGTAAGGTAATCACCATACCGAAATAGTACCCAAAAAAACAAAAATACAAAAGCACCTATTAATAAACTATTTATAAAAAGTTTATTTTTGTTTTGCCTCATCTATTTTCCTCCTAAAGATCTCTAAACCTGCTTTCATCGTAAGACATCGAAGATTTTACGCTGTATACCTTCATTTCAGGATACCTTAAAGCAGAAAGCTTCCCTCCGAATACACACCCTGTATCTATGTTAACCGTATTATTTAAAAACCTCGGCTCTTTCACAGGCGTATGGCCGTACACGACAATCGGTTTGCCTTTATAGTCCTTTGCCCAGTCAAGCCTTACTGGCGTGCCATCTGGATTTTTTTCACCTGTTATATCTCCATATAAGACAAATTGCCTTACGTATTTTCCGTAAAAGCCTATGTATTTTTCCTTAATTCCTGCATGTGCTACAACAAGCTTGCCATCATCTAAAACAAGGTACATTGGAGCCGTTTCATAAAGCTCTTTAAAATGCGAAGCGACAATTCTCTTTTGCTTCTCGCTTAAGCCATTTAGCTCCGCTACAGTCGTCTCTAATCCGTGTATGATTTTCACATTGTGTCCTAAAAGATAGCGGTAAAGCTTGTTGCAGTGGTTACCAGGGGTGTAAAGGGCTTTTTTAGCTTTAACATTCCTGTATACAAGCTCAATGACATCTACAGAATTAGGCCCTCTATCTGTAATATCGCCTAAAAACACGAGTTTTCGATCATCTTTATGGAAGCATACACCGTCTTTTAATGTATAGCCCAATAAATCTATTAATTCTGTAAGCTCTTTATAGCAGCCGTGAACATCGCCGATAACATCATAAGCTGTCAATATAAAACCTCCACTTATTCATATCATACATATATTATTTCATTGAAAGTGATATTCTATTTCTTTCTACGTCAACATCAATTACTCTTACCTTCACTACATCACCTACAGACACCACATCCAAAGGATGATTTATGTACTTTTGAGACATCTCGGATATGTGAACGAGCCCATCTGTATGAACACCTATATCTACAAAGCACCCAAAGTCAACGACATTTCTTACAGTTCCCATCAATTCCATCCCTACTTTAAGCTCCTCGATGGTCATTACATCCGACCTTAGAATTGGCTTCGGAAGGTCTTCTCGAGGATCTCTGCCAGGCTTTTTTAGTTCATTTACAATGTCATTAAGTGTAGGAAGTCCTATGTCGTATTCTTGTGATAACTTCAAAAGTCCATACTCCTCAAGTTTGTAAGCAAAATCCCTCAAGCTTTTCGCGTCTAACTTATCCTTAACATATCCAAACTTCAAAAGAAGTTTTTCCAATACCTCATAACGCTCTGGATGTACACCTGTAGAGTCGAATATGTCGTCACCATTCAATATCCTTAAAAAGCCTGCACATTGCGTAAAAGTCCCTTCACCTAACCTTTTAACTTTTTTCAGCTCATTTCTGTTTCTAAACTTGCCAACCGTATTTCGATACTCAACTATGTTTTTCGCTATGGTCCCATTTATACCTGCTACGTACTTTAAAAGCGATACAGATGCAGTGTTTAAGTCAACTCCTACGCTATTTACACAATCTTCAACAACACCATTTAAAGCTTCACCCAGCATCTTCTGGTTTACATCGTGTTGGTACTGCCCTACTCCAATAGACTTAGGATCGATCTTTACAAGCTCAGCTAAAGGATCCTGAAGCCTTCGCGCCATCGATATAGCACCTCTTAAGCTTACATTTACGTCAGGAAATTCCTCTGTCCCTATCTCTGACGCCGAGTACACCGATGCACCAGCTTCATTTACTATGACGTACTTCAAATCTCTGCCCATCTCTTTGATTAGATCTGCTATAAAAAGTTCACTCTCTCTTGATGCAGTTCCATTTCCCAATGAAATAAGACCAACATTGTACTTCTCTATCAAGTCTTTCAAAACCACTTTTGCTCCATCTACATCATTTTGAGGTGGCGTAGGGTAGACAGTGGCAGTATCTAAAAGTTTTCCTGTTTCGTCTACAACGGCAATCTTGCACCCTGTCCTGTATGCTGGGTCAAAACCCATCACAACATATCCTTTAACAGGCGGCTCTAAAAGTAGGCTTTTTAAGTTCATCTTAAACACTTTTATAGCTTTATCTTCCGCAAATTCAGTAAGTTTATTTCTTATTTCCCTCTCTATAGATGGCCTAATAAGCCTTTTGTATGAATCAACTATTGCACTTACATGATACTCTTTAAAAGTCGATTGATTATTTACATTTTCTGTAATTAATCTATTCACTATCTTTTCATCGTCTACGTCTATCTTGACAGAAATATACCCTTCTCTCTCAGCTCTGTTAATAGCTAAAATCCTGTGAGGAGGTATCTTTCTAATTGACTCTCTGTAGCTGTAGTACATCTCATAAGGAGATTTTTCATCTTTAAGCTTTTCTGTAACAATACTGCCATCTTCCCAAATGGTATCTCTTATGTACTTTCTCGTATCTGCATCATCAGATATGTCCTCTGCCACTATGTCCATAGCGCCTTGATAAGCTTCTTCCAAAGTTGCCACATTGTCATTTAAAAACTTCGAGGCATAATCATCTGGATTTCCTTCTTTGATATTGCCTTCAGATATCAACTTAGACAGATCTTCAAGCCCTTTTTCCTTCGCTACAGTTGCCCTTGTCCTTCTTTTCGGTCTATAAGGCCTGTAAATATCATCTATTTCCTGCAGTGTCTTGCTGTTTTCTATCTTCTCTTTTATTTCATCCGTAAGCTTCCCCTGTTCATCAATCAAGCGAATCGTATCGGCTTTTTTCTCCTCTAAATTCCTTAGGTACAAAAGCCTGTCGTAAAAATTTCTCAAAACTTCATCTGACAGGCTTCCTGTCGCTTCTTTCCTGTACCTTGCGATAAATGGTATAGTATTCCCATCGTCAATGAGTTTGATGGTATTCAGTACCTGAAAATCTTTCAATCCAAATTCCTGCTTAAGTGCTAATGCAATCTTATCCATAAAACCTTCCCTTCATTTTTAAAATTTAAAATAAGGGATATCCCGCCGATATCCCTTTATGACACCTTCTGCTTTAAATATGCGTTGATAAAGTCGTCTATCTCCCCATCCATAACAGCATTTACATTGCCAACCTCAAAATTTGTCCTATGGTCTTTTACCAGCGTATAAGGCTGAAATACGTACGACCTTATCTGATTTCCCCAACCTGCTTCCTTGTGCTCTCCTTTTAAGTCCTCTATCTTTTCCTTCTGCTCTTTTATCATCATATCCATCAGTTTTGCCTTAAGCATCTTCATTGCAGTCTCTCTGTTTTGCATTTGTGACCTTTCTGTCTGGCATTGCACGATAATACCCGTAGGTATATGAGTTATCCTAATGGCCGATTCTGTCTTATTGACGTGCTGACCGCCTGCACCAGATGACCTGTAGGTATCTATCTTCAAATCCTCAGGCCTTATATCCACCTTAATGTCATCATCTATCTCCGGCAAAACTTCAACAAGCGCAAATGAAGTGTGTCTTCTTCCAGCCGCGTCAAACGGGGAAATCCTGACTAACCTATGAACACCTGCTTCGCTTTTAAGATATCCATACGCGAAAGGACCTTTTACCATAATCGTCACGCTTTTTACACCGGCATCATCACCAGGCAAATAGTCTACCGTCTCTACATCGTAATTTTTAGATGATGCCCACCTCATATACATCCGCAAAAGCATCTCGGTCCAATCTTGCGCTTCTGTACCGCCTGCACCTGCGTGTATAGAAAGGATAGCATTGTTTTTATCGTAAGGCCCACTTAACAGTGTCTTTATCTTCATGTCGTTTATCTTTTTGGAAAGAGCTTTGTACTCCTCGTGGACTTCTTGTGAAAGGGATTCATCCCCTTCCTCCAATCCCAATTCGATAAGAGTATGAAGATCCTCCCACTGCTTTTCTAATGCCTCGTATTCTGAAATAATCTCTTTTAAATCTTTCTGCTTTTTAGAAAGCTCTTGAAATTTCTCTAAATCATTCCAAAAATCAGGTTCCGACATCTTTTTGTCAATCTCTGCTACCTCTCTTTTCAATCCTTCGATGTCAAAGAGAAGCCCCCATTTCTTTTATGGTATCTATCATGTTCAAAACTTCTGTCTTGTAATCTGCTAACACCTAATCATCTCCTTCAAAAATCTTTATTGATTTGCTCCACAGCATTTCTTGTACTTCTTGCCACTGCCACATGGGCATGGATCGTTTCTTCCAACTTTTTTCTTCTTGACTACAGGCTTTTTCGGTTCATCCCCACCTTGATTTGTAGCAATAGGCTTAGCCACCTGCTCTCTATGTGGCATATTGTCATTTCTTATCTCTATATGGTACAGGAATCTCACAGTATCCTCCTGAATAGAGTTTACAAGATCTTCAAACATTTCATATCCTATTTTCTTGTACTCTATGACAGGATCTACTTGTCCGTAAGCTCTCAATCCTATGCCTTGACGAAGCTGATCCATCTCATCGATGTGATCCATCCACCTCGTATCCACAACTTTTAAGAGGACTATCCTCTCTATCTCTCTCATCTGTGGACCTATCTGCTGCTCTTTTTTCTCATACTGCCTTACAGCTTCTTCATATATTATATCTGTAAGCATTTCCTTATCGAGCCTACCAAAATCCACATCTATTACTACGCTGTCTTTTTCCAAAAATAGATCGTAAAGATGATTCAATAATCCCTCTATATCCCACTCTTCAGGGTATTTGCTGCCTGCAGTGTAGATTTCAACATTCCTTCGTATGATATCTTTTACCATATCAAGGATGTACTGCCTTAAGTCTTCTCCTTCTAATACCTTTCTTCTCTCTTTGTATATTATTTCCCTCTGCTTATTCATCACATCATCGTACTCAAGGACACTTTTCCTTACATCGAAGTTTATGCCTTCCACTTTCTTCTGTGCTTGTTCTATCTGTTTTGTCAATATCTTATGCTCGATAGGCTGATCATCTTCTATGCCCAATGTGTTCATCATATTTTTTATTCTCTCAGAGCCAAAAAGCCTCATAAGCTCATCTTCGAGAGAAATGTAGAATCGAGACTCTCCAGGATCGCCTTGACGTCCAGAACGTCCTCTTAACTGATTGTCTATTCTTCTGGACTCGTGCCTTTCCGTACCGATTATATATAGTCCACCCAGCTTAACAACTTCTTCATGCTCTTTTTCAGTTTCCTTCTTTATCTCATTTAAAAGCTCCTGATATCTCTCTCTGGCCTTTATAAGCTCTTCGCTGTGCAATGGCCCATACCCAGATGCTTCATTTATGACATCTGGAGAATAGCCCTCTTCAATCATCTTTTTCTTCGCCAAAAATTCAGGATTACCGCCTAAAATGATATCAGTACCACGTCCAGCCATGTTTGTAGCTATTGTAACAGCGCCTTTTCGTCCTGCTTGTGCTATTATCTCTGCTTCTTTTTCGTGGTATTTCGCATTTAATACCTGATGCTTTATGCCCAATTTCTTAAGCATATTGCTTAATTTCTCAGACTTTTCAATGGTAATAGTGCCAACAAGTACAGGCTGTCCCTTTTTATGATGTTCAACTATATCCTCAACGACAGCCTTAAATTTAGCTTCTTCCGTCTTGTATATGACATCTGGATGATCTATCCTTATCATCTCTTTATTGGTAGGTATTACCACGACATCAAGACCATATATAGCTCTAAACTCCTGCTCTTCTGTAAGAGCAGTACCTGTCATACCTGCCAGTTTATCGTACATCCTGAAGTAATTTTGGAAAGTAATTGTAGCAAGAGTCTTACTTTCTCTCTCGACTTTTACGCCCTCTTTGGCTTCTATTGCCTGATGCAGACCTTCGCTGTACCTTCTGCCAAACATAAGCCTTCCAGTAAACTCATCTACTATTATGACTTCTCCGTCTTTTACGACGTAGTCCTTATCCCTTTTCATTATGGCATGTGCTTTTAAGGCCTGATTTATACCGTGGGAAATCTCTATATTTTCAAGATCTGCAAGATTATCCAAATTAAAAAACTTCTCCGCTTTTTCAACACCTTTTTCAGTCAAACTTACTGCTCTCGCTTTTTCATCTATAGTATAATCTTCTTCATTTTTTAAAGTTCTTACAAAGGCATCGGCTCTTTTATATAAATCTGTGGATTTTTCGCCAACACCAGAAATAATAAGGGGTGTTCTGGCTTCATCTATCAATATGCTGTCGACTTCGTCCACGATTGCATAATTTAGATGTCTTTGTACCATTTCCTCTTTATATATGACCATATTGTCTCTTAAGTAGTCAAAACCAAACTCATTGTTTGTACCGTAAGTTATATCAGCAGCGTAAGCTTTCTTTCTCTCCTCTGAGTCCATGTCGTGAAGGATAACGCCAACACTCAAACCCAGAAATTCGTATATTTTACCCATCCAGTCACGATCCCTTTTAGCAAGATAGTCGTTGACTGTGACGATGTGAACTCCTTTCCCTTCCAAGGCATTCAAATAGGCAGGTAATGCTGCAACAAGCGTCTTTCCTTCACCAGTCTTCATCTCAGCTATTCTGCCTTGATGAAGGACAATGCCACCTATTATCTGCACTCTGAAATGCTTCATCTTAAGCGTACGCCATGCAGCCTCTCTAACGACTGCAAAAGCTTCCGGCAATATATCGTCAAGTGTTTCTCCATTTTTCAGTCTGTCCTTAAATTCTTGAGTCTTGCCTCTTAGCTCATCATCTGAAAGCTTTGACATCTCTTCCTCGTATGACAAAACCTCATCTGCTATAGGTTCAATTCTCTTTACTTCCCTCTCGCTGTAACTGCCAAATATCTTTTCTAAAACTCCTAACATTAACTCACCTTCTCAAGGTTATTATCATTCAAGTATATATTATATCATTATATCGTGACCATATCAAGGAAATGAAGGCATTGTCCTTAAATATAAAAAGATCCATGTTATCCTTACTACAAAACATGGATCATTAATGTTTCAATTCAGCGGATGTGCTTTTATGTATTCACCGTATTTTTTGTCTACTTTGCTTATATGGTTTATAAGCCAATCGACTAACTTGCGGTTTAAAGTGGTTACTATTGATACGCTGACGCCATTCTTTTTAACATCATTTTCTATTTCTTGTATGTCGCTTATAAATTTCTCGTGAAGCTTTTTATGCTGAGGCAATTCTGGGTATTTATACTTTTCTAAAAGTTTTTCTTCATCGCCAAAATGCTTCACTGTGTATTCTCTTAAAAATTCCAGTATCTCATAGACTTTGTCTTGACCTTGCTGCTTCATACATGCGTCAAAAACATCGTTAACCCTATTGAAAAGTTCTTTGTGCTCCTCGTCTATCATGTCTATGCCGACAGACAATGACTGTTGCCACTTTATCACTTCAACTCCTCCTCTCGAAAATTCTTGTTACATAATAATTATAGTATATATTTATTCGACAAAAAATCCTTTTTCTTTAAGTTTTTTCTCGATTCTATCTAAAACTTCTTTTGAATCAGCTTCTACCGTATGCAAATGAACGCCTTCTGTCAATGATGACAAAAGAGTTGCTTTGGCATTTTTCACACTTTCCATAAATCTTTCAACATCATACCGAGATGAAATCATCAATAGTCCTCTTATTTCACCATAAATGGGATGTTCAACAATCACGTCTAAGACCTTTCCACCGTTATCCACAATAGTATTCAGTTCTTCCTCAGTCCTATCAAAATAATGTTTGCTTGCAATTACTTTTGTATATTTGCCTTTATCGCTTGAGCTTAATATATAGCCTTGCGGAGTAGACAATATCTTTATTCCTTCTGCTCTTAATATGGCTATGTCTTGTACAATTATCTGCCTCGTAACACCTAAAATATCCGCCAGTCTATTGCCTTTAACAGGTTCTTCCTCTGTTTTTAAAATCTCTAATATCTTATCTCTTCTCTCTGCCGAATTCATTTATCAACACCTCTTGAAGATATAAATGCACATTTATATTTTAACTCTCTTAGAGGCATTTATCATGGCATTTGAAACCATTAGAAAAATCCCAGTTGCTATAAATAAGTCACCTACGCTGAAAGTCTTTGGAAGAGGATACGGCTTTGGCAGGTAAAGAATGTCACACAGAAATTTAAGCTTCGTAGATGAAGTCATAGCTTGATGGGTTGGAATGATGTTTTTTGTAAGCTCAGGCACTAAATAGCCGATACCTGCCGCTTTAAGAGAATTAATCGATACTGGCATCCTTCCACCATTTGCGAAAATGACTATGAAATTTAAAATAATGCCTATAGATATTATTTTCATGTATTTGTTATGTCGATTGTACCACAATCCTATAAAAAGCATCAAATAATCCAAAAAATGTATGTATGCTCTATACGTCATTATGATTGGATATTTATCCGTTAGATTAAGCACTCCGAACTCAAGTCCAAAGCCAAGTATAAAAAAAATAGGCATCTTTATATCTATGTCGGCAATGCCGCTTAATTTTCCTCTCCTTAATAAAAAGCCGTATATAAATGAAGCACCAAGAGAATCAAAAATCATGTTTGAAATCCTCCTTATTCTTCTCGTATGCTTTTTTGAAAAGTTTTATTATTCTCGGGCTAAACTGCGTACCTTCATTATCAACTATTATCTTGTACGCTTCTTCTCTCGTATAGGCGTTTCTGTAAGGTCTATCTGATACAAGCGCATCAAACACGTCTGCAATAGCCAGTATCTCTGCCTCCAGAGGTATCTGCCTTCCGCTTATACCATCGGGATAGCCATTTCCATTGTACCATTCATGGTGATACCTAACCCAATACCTTACGTTTTTTAAGAAAGGCACATCTTTCAATATCTCATAACCGCTTACAGGGTGCTGTTTGATATGGTCATATTCCTCTTTTGATAGTTTTCCAGGCTTATTTAAAATATTTTCAACGATGCCTATCTTGCCTACATCATGCAAAAGCGCAGCTATCCGCACCATTTCAGTATGTGCCTCACTGAATCCAGCTTCCCTGCAAAGATAAACGGCTAATTTTTCAACGCTTTTAGAATGTCCCAAAGTGTATCTGTCTTTGGCCTCTAACGCCTTCGTAAGGGCATTTATAGTGTCATAATAAGACTGTTTTAACTCCATATTTAATTTAAACATATACCTTACCATGATGAGTGGCACAAAAAAGATTAAAAGCGCTATATAACCATATGCAATAAAAGAAGACGCCATCAATATACCTATAAATGCTAAAAATAAGAAATTGGTCATCATCCAGCTAAAATCTTTAGTCCAAGTCTTCAAAAAAGGTTTATTCACTAACATTGAAACTAAAATCGTCACCAATATATTATTCAGAAAATAATATACAATGGCTGCAACAATAGCTTGAAAAATGTATTTCGGATAGATAAAAACACCACTTACTCCACCTAAATATTTATAAACTAAACTGGCAACAAAAACACTAATTGATATTTGAGAAATGTTAAATAAAGTCTTATAATACGGTCTGTTTAAAATTGTCCTTATATTCTTATTCTCATCAACTGCTATCTGTAAAATCATACCCAATATTGCTACTATAATAGCATTTGGAAAACCAAGTATAATTACAGCCATTAAGTCTATAGCATATCCAACAGAAACTGCAATATCCTTATTTATATACACAGGAAGTGACTCTGTTGCAGCGGCTAGTATACCCAAAACTACCGTTTCAAATATTTTATTGTAGTTTATATTTAAAATAGAATACACTATCACTAATAAGCCTAATGTTATTACAATTGACATAAAAGTTTTTACTTTTCTATTTAACATGATAACCTCCTATAAAAACATCTACCCAAACCTCATTGCCAAGATAAGTTTGCACCACCAGCAAGTGCTAATGCCAATAAAGCAAGAAGTACTTTTATGATTGTTGCTTTTTTCATCCTGAAACCCTCCTTTACCAAAGATGCTCTCAAGCTTCTCAAGCTTCAGGCGAAACGCTACGCTTAATAAAGGTTTGGGTAAAAAATAAGCTATTTAATTATCGACTGTCGAAATGACACGCCTGTTTAAAGCGTCTAATGTTGCTTTAACAAGTGCTTCACCTTCATCTTTTTTTACAATGCTGGAGCCTACAAGAAGCTCCTCGCCTTGAGGCGTCGCGTGTGTCACTGCGACTATGGCTATACGCTTTTTGGCAAAAGAATATATATCAACATCTTCTAAAATGAGATTGTGATCATCTGGAAGTATTTTGGATACACACTCAAGTGTAGCATTTACGATTATCCTGTTTTTATTCCTCTCTGTATTTACACCTTTATATACACCTTCATACATTTCAGAACCCTTTGTAAGGACAACGGTTGCTTCTAAGTTCACTCCATTGTTGGCAAACGTTAAATTTGCAAAAGCAATCCTCTCATCGTTATAGTATCTGCCACTTGTCTCCACCTGTGCAACGCTAATTATCTTGTAGTTTACGTCTACTTTAAACTCAGCCATTAAAACCGATTGTACATCTCTTGCAATCTGCTTCGCATTTCTTGATGTATCAGCTAAAACATGAATCTCCGCAATCTGACCGTTTTCAGCTATAACCCTACTTGATATTACGCTTTGTACCCTATTTATCAATTCTTCCATAGAATTGATAACTTCTTTTGTAAATTCAACCAACGTGCTCACACTCCATTTTTTCAATCAACTTTTACACATACAGGAATAATATTCTACAAAAAATTCTATTTTCCTTCTTTATCGCATAAAAAAATTGAGGGTTTTTTTATAACCCTCAATTTTTCTTCACATTGTCGGCTCTATCAATCCATATTTACCGTCTTTTCTCTTATACACAACTGTAAAATCGTCTGTCTCCGAATTCGTAAATACAAAGAAATTATGTCCTAAAAGGTTCATTTGAAGTATAGCTTCCTGTACAGACATAGGCTTCACAGCAAATCTCTTAGTCTTTACAACTTCAAACTCCAATTCATCTTGTATATCATTTTTTATGTAATCCTGTTGAACATCAAATCTGATTGATTCTGGTGTAAAATTGTTTTTCAGTTTCGTCTTGTACTTGAGTATTTGTTTTTCAAGCTTATCAACAACATTATCTATCGAAGCGTACATATCGTCGCTTACCTCTTCAGCTCTAAATATCATCCCTCTAAAAGGTATCGTAACCTCTGCAATCTGGTTATTCTTCTGAACACTCATAACAACACGTGCTTCTGTGTCATCCGCAAAAAACTTCTCTATCTTACTTAAACTCTTTATGGCTGCATTTCTAAGTCCCTCTGTTACAGCCATACCATTTCTACCGCTTACTGTAATCCTCATACAATACAACTCCTTTCTTTATGTCTATATTATTATAATTCTACATGAAATCTAATATTCCTGCATGAATTCCCATTAATATTTTGCGAATTTTGAAAAATATAATGATAGATGAAATAAAAACGGGTGCATCTGCACCCAGTAAAACTTACAGTATTTTGCTGAAAAATTCTTTTGTCCTTGGGCTTTTAGGATTGCTAAATAATTCTTCTGGTGAAGCTTCTTCGACTATCACTCCGTCATCTACAAAAATAACTCTATCTGCAACCTCTCTTGCGAATCCCATCTCATGAGTCACTACTATCATCGTCATGCCTTCATTGGCCAGCTCTTTCATGACATTTAAGACTTCCTTAACCATCTCCGGGTCCAGTGCAGATGTAGGCTCATCGAAAAGCATCACATCCGGCTGCATAGCCAGCGCTCTGGCAATAGCAAGCCTTTGCTTCTGGCCTCCAGACAGCTTCACAGGATATGCATCTCTTTTGTCCTCCAGACCAACTTTCTTTAACAGTCTCATTGCAATATCCTCTGCAGTCTTTTTGTCCATCTTCTTCACTTTAATAGGAGCCAGGGTTATATTGTCAATAGCCGTCATATTCGGAAATAAATTAAAGTGCTGAAAAACCATGCCGACTTTTTGGCGTATCTTATTTATATCAGCCTTTTTATCGTTAATTTTTTCTCCTTCAATGTATATGTCTCCTTTTGTCGGCTCTTCAAGAAGGTTTATGCACCTTAATATGGTGCTTTTCCCAGAACCACTTGGACCGATTATTACCAAAACTTCGCCTTTTTTTACTTCTAAGCTTACACCTTTTAAGACTTCTAAATTGCCAAATCTTTTATGGAGGTTATCAACGCGTATCACCAGTCCTTAACCTCCTTTCAAACTTGCTTAAAAGCCTTGAGAATACCAGTGTCATCACAAAGTAAATGGCTGCTATTATTATAAGCGGCTCAAATGCCCTATATGTCACACTTGATACTATCTCTGCTTGCCTTGTAAGATCTGCAAAGCCTATTACAGATACTATAGACGACTCTTTAAGCATTACGACAAATTCGTTTCCTAAAGCTGGCAAGATATTCTTTATTGCCTGGGGAATTATGACGTACCTCATCGCCATGCTGTGAGACATACCTAAAGAGCGAGAAGCTTCCATCTGACCCGGATCTACCGCTTGAATGCCAGAGCGTATTATCTCCGCCACATAACCGGCACTGTTCATAGAAAGGGCTATTATACCTACTACAAATCCCGGAAACTTTATACCAAATTGAGGCAAACCGTTGTATATGATGAGTATCTGCACCAAAAGCGGTGTGCCTCTTATTATCTCCACGTATGCTGAGCCAATAAAGCTTAATATCTTCACGCTGGACATTTTCATCAAAGCAACAATCAAACCCAATACTGCACCTATTGCCACAGATATAATAGTAAGCTCTATTGTCATTATGAGTCCATTTATAAAAAGCTGTGTGTATTGTGGCATACTTGAAAAATCAAGATTCATTAACCTTTTTTCTCCTTTCAAGAGGCTTTATTTTCCCATCCATTTGTTTAACATTTTTTCGTATTCACCACTGTCTTTAAGGTCTTTTATTACACTGTTTATCTGGTTTACAAGATCTTGATTTCCTTTTGCGACTGCGACTGAGTATCCTGGCACTGCTTCATTTATCTCTTTAATGTGAAGCATCTTCATGTCTTTATACTCTTTTAAGTATGCATCCGCAATTGTGCTTTCCATCAATATAGCGTCTACTCTGCCATTTTCCAATGACAAAAATGCATCACCTAATCTATTTAGCTCTTTTATGTCTATTCCCTTTATCTTCTTAGCTGCATCATCAGACGTAGTGCCAAGCTGTACAGCTACCGTCTTGCCTTTCAAGTCATTTAAATTATTTATATTGCTGGAATTTTTCACGACTAAAACCTGCTCAGAATTATAATACTCATCAGAAAAGTCAACATTTTTCTTCCTCTCTGGTGTGGCATTCATACCTGCGATAGCCATGTCAATCTGGCCACTTTGAAGAGCTGGAATAAGCCCTGTAAAGTCCATATCTTTTATCTCCAGTTTTACACCTAACTTTTTGGCAATTGCATTGGCTAAATCTACATCAAAGCCCATTATAGTATCTTTACCATTGACAACTTTGTGAAATTCAAACGGTGGAAAATCAGCACTGGTACCCATGACGATAACTCCTGATTTTTTCACTCTGCTTAACGTAGACTGTTTCGAACAACCGCTTAGCGCGATTGACATAATAGTGACAAGAATTAGAGATATTATCAACCTTTTTTTCAATTTTTTCTCCTCCCGACAACAGATAATTTACTAAATAATTATACTATCACATGCATAATATTGCAATATATTTTTTAACTCATGATCGTGTCAAGTATTTTTAGGTTTTTTTGAAAAAAAGACCTCACTATCACTCTAAGGATGAGTATTGATAGCTGGATTTTAAGAAAAGTTTTTAGTGTTGAAGTCTCTTAACTTCTTGATAGCATAAAATCGCCACTCACTCTATAATCTTTGATTTTCTTTTAATATCTCACTCATTCTCAGATTCTCACGCTCTTCAAAGAAGCCATCATGTATATCAATGCTATTTATTCATGAATTTTACATGTGATAGGTAACCCAAATAAGCTCCCCATAATAATAACTAAAACTACAATCTTCAATATATATGCATACTTTTAAATGGCATTTCTCAATAGTAATGATTTTATAGCCTGACTTGTTAATGTTTTTTTATTTTGCAATATTGGCAAGCTTATTATGTTTTCATAAGTTGATTTTATTTTCTTTAGTTGTTGTTTCGCTTTATACACTGTTTGCTTTGGTATTTCTATTGGCTTTAAGCTTTCATATTGCTGTTTTAATACGACACCTTTCAGCGATATGCCGCTTGCTTTTATTGCTCTTAATTTTGCCATTTTGTGAGCTCCAACCTTGCTCCATGAAATTGGTCTGCTTGATAGTCTCTCTGAAAGTACATGACTTACATGACTTTCTGCACTGCATCCTGTTATTTCTTTTTTGTAAAGGCTGTATGAATTTATTCCATCCCAATTGTTATTTATATATGTTTGGCACTTCGTTACGGGATTTTCTGTTCCGTTTAATTCTAGTTCTTTGTATTTTTGTGTTAAAAGCTCATTGACTTTTTGTTTATCTGCTTTAAATATGGCTTTCCATAATTCTCTCTTTGTTTTTTTATCTTCTTTTATTGCAGCTGTTATGTATTTTTGTAGATGAAATAGGTCTAATACGTATACGGCGTTAGGCAGATATTTTACTCCGAATTTTATCCATTCCGCTCCATCTCCAGATACGTATATGCGTTTTATTTTGTCTTCGTTATATGTGCTTGCAATGTACTCCCATACTTCTTTCCATAACTCTTCTACTTTATCTCCTTCGTATACACCGGAAAAGTATACGGCATTTTTTAGTTCATTTCTGCCTTTTGTTATTGTTTGTTTTCCTTCATGTACGTATATTAATTTTACAATGTCTGGTTTGCCGTTTTGAAGATGTATATGATCTTCATCAGCTTCTATGTATAAAGTTTCTATTTCTTTTTTAGTCTTTGGCTTTTCATATGTTTGAAGGTTGTCTATTTTTCTTAATGTGTTCATTACTGTTTGCCGGCTTACATTGCAGTTAGCTCCATTTCTTTTAAGTTCCTGAGTGGTTTTTTGATATGAGAGTATTGTAGAAAGATCCGTTATATCAGCTTTAAGCTCAGCATCTATTCTTTCATATTTTTGGATGCCAGCAGCTTTATCTACGAGATATGCCTTCTCTCCTGTTTCTTTGTTTTTATAGTACCGTCTTTTGTATGTGATATCTCCAAATGCAGTTGTTATTGTCCTTTCACAATCTTTTTGGACTACCACCCAGTTTTTCCTTTTGTATTTATCTTTATATATGCTTTGATCAAGTTCATGAAGTACATCTGCACAAATCTCTTTTCCTAATTCATTTAGAATTTTTTTAAGTTCTTCTTCAAATTCCAAATAGGTATATTTTCCATCAAGTAATCCAATAATTTTTTCTACAACAAGCAGGAATTTTTGAAGTGTATGTTGAATTATTTTCATAAGACCTCACCTTCCTATTTATTTTCTAACTCATCCTCTTGGGAGGATGGTGAGGTCTTATTTCTACATTTCATCGCTATTTTCCTGCTTTTTCACCTAAAAAAATTTTACACTAAGCTTAAAAACACGCCTAATAGTGTCAATACGAGGAATTTTAGTCTTTTTAGGTAATACTTTTTTAAATTTACCTTTTTTAAGCCAATGTTCCAACCTATTAAAACTCCTTATTTGAAGCATAAATCCAAATAATACTACAAAGGTAACTGTTGAAATTTTTACTGAAGATTTTGCTCTTTTATCTTTTAGGGTATTGATTTTTTCTCCAAGATGGTATATCTTAGAGAAGTAAATAAGCATTTGTTTTAAATAACTTTTGTTCATTTTATCAGCATCCTTTCTATTTAGGTTGTCGCAAAACATATTATAGAAAGGATGCTTTTATTTTGCAAATTTTTTTCAATTTCCAGTAAAAAACGGAAAATCACATATTTCTAGCTGCTCTTAGTTAAATTATATAAATCAACGTGTTTATCACTCTATAAATTTTTAAATGCGAAATCTCTGGAGCATTAAAAACCAATCGTATTATCTATCCACAAGGTATCAGAATTCAGATAAAAGATTTTGCCCAATATATCGAAAAGAACGAAGTTTGCCTCGTTACAGTAAACGGTTCTAATTACTGGGTATATCGCTATGAAGGAGCCTTAAATGGAATAGATAATGCTGTAGTAGTATTGTGTTGGCCTGAGAAAGCTTTTAAAAATCAGAATGCTCTACATGCATTTATCTGTACTGATACTGAATTAGATACCGAGACTATTCTAAATTACTACAGTCAAAGATGGCCTATAGAAATATTCTTTAGGCAGACAAAGAATAATCTTGGACTAAATACATATCAAGTACGCTCAACAAAATCAATAGATAGATTATTATGACTTATATCATTGACATACCTGTATTGTACGACTTCAGGCGACGAATATTGCAAATTTGGGCAAGGAATAAAAATAGTACGCAAAGAAGTACAAAAGCAGCGTGTTCAATGGCTATATGAGCAAGCTAATAATAAAGTACCTATTGATGAAATTTTAGAAGAACTACAGTTAGCATAGGCGTAGTGTATCTATTTTATGGTAATATTTGTTATCAATTTTTCTCATCTATAGTATTTACTATGTTTTTACTGTAGTTTTCATAGAAATAAACACTAAAAATAGTATGAATGTAACTGCCAATATGAAGATTGTTGATCATACCAGAAAGATTTTTACACATCTATCCTTCTAACGCTTACTATCATACATTAACATTCCTTTTTATAAAGGCCGCTGTGGTAGCAAATTACATACTTAACATCATATCCGCCTATCTTTTCAATCGACTTTAGATTCATGTCATCGTCAAAATTAATATCCTTTGATGAAGGGACAAGTTTTCCGTCTTTAATGTTTAGCATGTCGCCTGTAATCAACACTTTGTTCTTTTTTAAATAAAGGCAAACGTGCCCTAATGTATGACCAGGGGTATGTATTACATCAATACCACCACAAAATGGCAGTTCTTCGCCATCATTTAATGCCACATCGACTTTTGTCCTATTTTTATCAAATGATGACTTCATCTTATTGAATATTCCTTTCATTTCGTCAGGTAATGCATTCAATTTTGATTCAAGCTGAGCTAATTTTAATGGTTTCAAGTCACCTTCAATGTATGGTTTCTCATCGACATGTGCCATAACCTTTGCTATACCTTGCAATTCTTTTACCATATCTGATAAATTTCCTATGAAATTTCCAACATCACAACATTATCGCCAATTTTCATACAAACTCCTCCTAGTATAATATATTTGTAACAAAGTTACATGATTTATATCAAATCGGGAGTTAATACACCGAACAATAATTTAACATGACCTTTCCATGTTCGGATTTATTCTAATGCTCAACTCCCATATTATGCATATCTTGGCTTAAATTACTTTATATGTCACATCTTAAAAGTCATTTAAGTTGCTTTTAAATAAATAATTTGGGATATCCTTTAAGCCGGTATAGACTTAAGCTTTAAATTTGTGTACAATCTTCTCTGAATAGAGGATAAATGAAATTCCTCCTGGGCGATCATCCTTATGGTCTATACCCGTGAAATAGCTAATTATTCCATTTAGTGAGGATTAATGTTTTGGCTGGTTGGGACCGGCTTTTCGGGATACCCGCGTCACATGCTAGGTTGTTTACTCACTAAATAGAATGGATACTCTTATTCACTTTTACTTAAAGGAGTTGTTGTTTTATGAGTTTTTTGCCTAATTATATTAGTGTTGGTATTGATGTCGCTGCTGATTTTAGCTGGTTTTGCATCTTGTCACCCGATGGAAGGGAGTTTAAAAAGCCTTTTAAGGTTGAACACGATAATGCTGATTCCCTTAAAAATGCTGTTCTGACAATTAAAAAGGCAGAAGAGCATTTCTCCATGAAATCTAAGATATTTCTGGAGTCTACGGGAATCTACCATTTCCCACTCTTCTGCCACCTAAAAGAATTAGGATTTGAGGTTTTTGTTATTAATCCTCTCATTACTAATTCTAACAAAAATATTGGTATAAGAAAAGTGAAGAATGATAGACTTGATGCAAAACGTATTGCTGTTATTGGTTATTCGCCTGACACTAAGGTTTCTGTTATGCCTGCTGAGTTAATTTTAAATCTTAGATGTTTATGCAGAGAGTACTATAGCCTTGTCGATAATCGTACTTCTTATGTGAATAAACTTAAAGCTCAATTGCATATTGTTTTCCCTGGTTTCTGCAAGGTTTTCTCTGATATTACTGGAATCACAGCTATCTCTCTGTTGAAAAATTTCCTAACACCAGAAGATGTCATTAATGCTCAGCCTGATGAAATAATTAAACTTATTTCAACGTCATCAAGAAAAGGCTTGAATTATGCTAAAGCTAAGTATGATAAGTTATTTAAAGCTGCTAAAAATGCTTTGAATTTTAGGTATAATTTACCTTCTGTCTATGACATACTAAAAGTGTATATTTATTTCATAGAAGAATTTGATAAAAAGATTAACCTGGTATTATCTGAAATCAAGGCATTTGTGGATGAAAATAAGTCTGAAAAATTTGTACAGCAAATTTATTACCTTGATTCTATACCTGGTGTTGGTTTTCTCTCAGCGGTTACTCTTATGTGTGAAATAGGCGATTTTTCAGCATTTAGAAAACCTAAGCAGCTTTTTGCATATTTTGGTGTAGATCCTTCTGTTAATGAATCTGGACATTTTAAAGGTAATGACAATAAAATGTCCAAAAGAGGTTCTAAAATTGCTAGGCGTGTTCTCTATGCCATTGCTTTAGCTTCTGTAAGAGTTAAAAGAAATGGTATAGCAATAAATCCTGTACTTTATGATTATTACCAGAAAAAGAAGGAATCAAAACCTAAAAAAGTAGCTCTTGGAGCTGTTATGCACAAGATTTCAGATATTGTATTTGCTGTTCTAAGGGATAATAAGCCTTTTGTATTAAAGACACCTGATGAACACAAACAACAATATCAGAACATTCATAAAGCTGCTTAAAGTCTTGCACTATACTTGGAAATAGCTATTAACTATATTAAGTTTTCAAAGTTCGGCTCTTAATTGAGTTTGTTTGCTATACCCTTTTTTACAACGTAAAAAATTTTAAATTTCTTTTTAAAACCTATTGACTTTTACTAGCTGGTCTATTTAAAAACAATTTTTAAATAATCATGAAGATTTATAGTTTAAATACTATATATGAGTGTAGAATAATTCCGAAATGTTCGATATATATAAGAGAAAATATATATCGGGGAGTATTTACAAATGAAAAAGAAAAGTATTATTAAAAATGAACATGGGCAGACCATAAAGAGTTTAAAGAAATTCAAAAGAGGACTTAAAGATTCAAGGAAAATAGACCGTATTAATGTTATTATTCTTGCATTTCGAGGGAAGAATCGGCTGGAGATAGCAAAAATACTTGGGTTTAACAATCAAACCTTTGGAGAATATGTGAAAAAATACAATGAAGGCGGCTTGGAGGAATTGCTGACCATAGGGAAGGCACCTGGACGTATTCCGAAAATCATTCCTGACATTCAGGAGGAGTTAAAGGAAGTAATTTTAAAGACACCAAGTGAAATCGGGTATGCTGTAAATGTAAACTGGAATTCAAGAATTATCGCTCAATATGTAAAAGATGTTTATAATATTAATATTGAAGCCTCAAGCATTAGACGATTGATGAAGCGGATGGGTTTTACTTATACCAGGCCCACATATGTTTTGATGAAAGCAGACGAAGAAGAGCAGAAAAAATTTGAGGAAAAGTTTGAAGATATGAAAAAACATTAAAAGAGATGAAGTAATTCTTTTCGAAGATGAATGTAAAATCAGGGATTATCAAGCCATTACAGCTACTTGGTTTTTAAAAGGGCATCAGAGAATTGTTAAGACATATGGGCATCACATAGGAGTCGGAATATTTGGAGTTATTGACTATTTTACAGGGGATATTATATATTCCGAAACTGAGACGTTGGATGCACAATCATTTTTGGACTTTTTAAGAAAGGTTGTGGAAGCCTATCCTGGCAAGAAAATAAAGATGATTTTGGACAATGGGAGAATTCATTATGCCAAACTGCTGAAAGAATTCAAAGAGAAGCACAAATGCAAATTTGGAATTTATCTTTTTACCGCCTTACTCACCAAATCTTAATAGGATTGAAGGATTGTGGAAATGGTTGAAGGAAACTGTCAATATATAATGCTTTTTATAAAACTAGAAAGGAAATTAGTAATGTTATAAAACGATTTATAAATACTATTTCCAAGAATAAATCAGCCATTATTAAAAGGTTATGTTGGTAATTTCGAAATTATATTACACGAGTATATATCTACGAGGAAAAATTCACCGTGGAATTCAAGTCAGGCGTGACGGTGGATGTGGAGATGTGGAAGGATAAGGGAAAAACGAGCAAGGCACTCTACTGAATTACATCGTAGGGTGCTTTGTATTATTTTGTATTTGATTTCACAAACAAAATTAGAATTTATAGAGCATCGTATTATATTTAATTTCTACCTTATGTAGGAAGAAGCTCCTTTGAATAACATAGAACGCAACATGACAACCATTTCTTTTGAAGGAATAGGCTTGCCTAGATTGTACCACTTTGTGATAGCTGACAGCATTCCCGATATTGCAAATTCAAACATCAAATCCATATGAGCCTTATCTCTTTTTATTTCAAGTTTGTCAAAAATAATGAAACTAAGAGCAGATTTTAATTTTTCAGCAAACATAGGATCACCGTTTTTGCTTAACAACACACTAATATATTCACCTTTCAAATCATACAGTTGTGCCATCTGTTCAATAAAATCATCTCCAATCGATGAAACAAGACTTAGCTTAACATTATCAGATATATATTGAATTAGTGAATCCTCCAACTGATTGAGTAAATCATAGACATCGACAAAATACTGATAAAATGTGCTTCTATTGTAGCCAGCTTTTTCAGTAATATCTTTTATAGTAATTTTTCTTATGTCGTTTTCACGATATAACTGCCAAAAAGAATCCATCAATATGGCTTTTGTACGTTCTGTTACTTCTGGTTGTTTTTTCATGTACATCCCCTCTTATTATATCATCCAACAATTTGAACATATCTGATGGTTGATGAATCATTAACACGTAGTATAATTAAATTATACAACACAATGTTGGATGATGTAAAGGAGGAAATTATTATGAGATTATTATGTAGACATTGGTATAACATAGGCGCAGTGATTATGGTAGGAACAATTGCATATCTCGCAGTATTTTGGGGGCAACTGGATATGCTAGTCCGTCTGCAATTGATGAGCTTTATAGCAATTCTGTTTCATCAGTTTGAGGAATATGGATTTCCGGGTGGAGAGCCAGCTATCATAAATATCGTTCTGCAAAGCAGTGATATTCCAGACAGGTATCCACTGAATCAACTTTCTGCTATGTTAACAAATGTAATCGTAACTTATACTTGCTACTTACTTCCCGTTTTCTTCCCAAAAGTTATTTGGCTCGGACTTATGCCAATGTTGTTTGGTTTTATGCAATTTATGGTTCATGGAATAATGACCAATATAAAAATGAAATCCATCTATAATCCCGGTTTAGGTGCTGTTGTGTTTTTACATTATCCTATCGGAATCTATTACATTTACTACATTGTTTCAAACGGATTAGTCAGTGGAACGGATTGGATTTTAGCAATTGTTTATATGTTGGCAACTGCTGCAATTGTAGTCAATGGTCTGACATACAAGATAATGCCGAACAAGAATACAAAATACGTTTTCGATAAGGTTGAAATGGAACGATTCCATGTAAAGGAAAGAATGGCTAGACTGACTAAGTAGATGTTCATCTAATAAATTAAAAACCAGTTTACTTATTTTAATAAAAAAGTGGACTGCTTTTTAGACATTGTGACTGATATTATATAATCTGTACTATAAATTTCTGTTTATCCCTGCAATAGCGGCATGTTTTTACTAACATCCAACCTGCTCTCTCAACCCTTAAAGAATCAGAAAAACATCAAAATTGACCACTCATGAACCACCGACATCTAAATCGCTCTGTCACAAGGTTAAAAGCTTGTTTCGATATGTTCCCACTAAGCCAAAAATCAAGTATTTCACACTTCAGATTTCAACCTCATAATTACAGAAAAGGCTTATATAAAGGCTTTCCATACCTACTCCTTCTAAGCCCTCGTTATCAATACTACGCACTCCACATGTGATTTTTAGGTTATTTGGGGAACATGTCCAAAATCAACGAAAACGCTTGATTTTAAAGGCTTTTTCTTTGCTATTCAAAAAGCCGGCATCCAAGTCGTCATCTCACATAAGTAGGCTATTTGTATTTTCTATCACTAAATGGCTTTGTCACATTAGTGCACTAATGATATTCTTAGCATCGTATCAATCAAACTGGGATTTTATCTTTTGCCTGTTTTTATAAAACAAAGAAACTTTTCAACATCATCAAAATCATCGTAATCTCCCATTAATGCCCTCACGATGATAAACAATACCAAGCTTTTCATTGCGCTCAAGGCAATCTAAAAGCATTTCCTGACCGTATCTCTTTGCAAATAGAGTGAATCCGTAAGGCTTTATTTTTGTCAAAAGACCCTTTCGACAATCTTCTCCACAATTAAAACAATGTTCATAAAACTTCTTTATCAAGCATTTTCTATTTTCACACCAATCTTTATCAGGGCACTCCCCTGAATTGCATCCATGACACGTTTTGTTTTCAGAACACAAACAACAGGCAAGTCCGCACCTTGCAATACCATATTCTCGTTTCATAATTCCTCCACAAATTAGAATTCCTTTTTCTTCTTCGAACTATATTTCTTACTGCTGCGATGCGTACCGTCATCATCTGTGACGATATTGCTTCGCTTTTTCTTTTCTTCCTGAACAGCCACGAACTCGCTCTGCTTTATAATCGGCGGATGGCATTCTTTTATCTGATACTTATATTCCTGCGTTGCAGAGTCCAAAAACGTGACCGTACCTGTGTACTTCTCATTTTCAAGCATCTTCTCTATAGAGCGCTTGCTCCACGTTCCTTTACCAGCAGGGGAAGGAATACCTGCATCTGATAGTTTCTTTATTATACCAAGCACACTGTCACCATCAAGATACCAACGGAATATATCCCGTACCACCTTAGCCTGTTCATCGTCAATTACAAGTTCTCCGTCTTTATTCTTTGTATAGCCGTAAAGCTTTCTTTTGTAAAGTCCGGATGTACCGTTTGCCGCTCTCATGGCAAGTCCCATACGAATATTCTCGCTTCGGCTTTCATTTTCAGCCTGAGCCAAGGATTCCATCACTGAAATCATAAGATTGCTGTCGACTTCATCAGTGTCCAGGTTTTCTTGTTCAAAAATAATCCTGACACCGGCTGCCTTCAGCTTGTTGATTGCTGATAAAGTCTCTACAGTATCCCTGCCAAATCTGCTAATGCTTTTGGTGAGAACAACGGAGATATTGTGAGCTTCGCATTCTCGAATCAACTACTCAAATTCACGTCGAGGGATTTCTCCTTTCGCTGATGCAATATCGATAAAAACATCTACCAGTCGCCATTGGCTGACATTCGCAACTGCTCTCGTCAAAGCGGAAATCTGCGCCGCAAGGCTATAAAGCTGTTCTTTTTCATTTGTACTTACCCTGCAATAGATTCCGACTTTCTTTTACAAGCGGTCATTCCTTGCCGGAATATACCAGATTTTCGAATCCATCAGCCCACCTCCTTGTCTTGATTTAGCCTAATTTTATCACAATTTAGCGCCAATGATAAGTAGGTTATATTTGCCCTTCAACTGTGCAAAAACACAATATATTGAGTAATAACTGTTGCAATTCACTATATATTGCGTGACATCAATACTACGCACTCCACATGATACGTGTATGGAAACATGTCAACTGGTTGTACTTTTTTTGTTCTATATCCATTGTCTTCAAAAATTCTCAAATCCCTTGCTAATGTAGTCGGGTTACACGAGACGTAAATTATTTTTTCAGGATTCATTTTTATCGATGCTTCTACAACATCTTTGTCTAATCCTTTCCTTGGTGGATCGAACACTATGACATCAGGCTTTAAACCTTTATTACAAAGTTCTATCATGATATCTTCTGCTTTTCCAGCAATGAATTCTGCATTATTTACTCCATTTATGGCTGCATTTTGCCTCGCATCTTCTACAGCATCTGGTATTACCTCTATTCCGTACACTTTTCGCGCATGTTTTGCAAAAAATATAGATATTGTGCCTATACCGCAGTACACGTCAAAGACAATTTCATCGCCTTTTAAATCTGCATATTCTAATGCTTTCTCATACAACACTTTGGTTTGAACGGGATTTACTTGAAAGAACGACAAAGGAGATATTTCAAATTTTTTATCTCCAATAAAATCAGTAATATAATCATCACCATATATGACAATATTTTCGTTACCCATAACTTGTTTTCCATTACTTCTATTTACATTTAAAACAACACTTTTTAAGTTTTCAATTTTTCCTTTAAGCCGGCTTACAAGTTCTTTTTTGTGTGGAATATCTCTGCTATTCGCCACAATAATAACCATGACTTCTTTTGTTGCAAAGCCAACTTTAGTTATCACGTGCCTTAAAAACCCTTTCCCAGTTTTTTTGTCGTAAACTGTAATCTTATAGTCGTTTGCCCACTCTACAACAGTTTTCATTGCATTGACACTGACACTACTTTGAATCATACAAGAATCAATGCCAACCACTTCATGTGATTTAGATGCATAAAATCCTCCTTCTATCTTGCCATTTTTAATGCTTAATGGATATTCTGCCTTATCTCTATAATGCAGTGGGTCAGCCATGCCTATCGTATCAAATACGACAATATCAATTTTCCCAATTCTTTTCAAGCTTTCTCCCACTACATGTTTTTTAAATTCTAACTGTCCGCTGTATGTTAGATGCTGAAGTGTACAGCCACCACATTTATCAGCATATTGGCATTTAGGCACAATTCTTTTTTCTGATGGCTCTAATATTTTTTCCACATGTGCATTTAAGTAATTTTTGTGTTTTTCATCTATTTTGGCTAAGACCTTCTCACCTTGTAAAGCACCTTTCACAAAAACGGCAATTCCATCTAACCTTCCAACGCCCTGTCCTTCATGTGCCATATTGTCAATGTATATTTCGTATATATCGCCAATGCTTACATTTTGCAATAATTATCACTCCAAATTCATATTCTCATACACAATTATACTCTATTTAAACAATGAAAAACAGATTTCCCGGATATAGTCATCCGGAAAATCTGTGTATCACTTTGAAGCATACCTTTTATAAACGATGTCTGGCATATCAAGCACTTTGTGTTCTATATTTGATGCAAATAATATTACATATTCTGCATGTGCCCAGTTAAGAGGTGATGCTGAATCAGTAGGAAGTCCAGTATCTTCCCATACTTGCTCTGATATTATGCCGCTTTCGTTTGCAAAATTCTCCATAGCTTTTACATAAGATGTTGCATCTTTTCCCGCAGCAATTTCATACATACCTTTTTCACCTGTCAAGAGAGGCCACAATCTTCCCTTTCCAGTTCCATGATACAATTCCGTTTTGGACATCTCGCCATATCCATCATGATTGTACCTGTACCATGACGGTCCTTTCGGCGTTTCAACTTTTATTGTTTCATCTACGACTTTCAGCGTATTTAATATTTTAGGGTCATCTGCTGATTTTACTCCAAGCCTTACAAGCTCAAGAAAACTTGGATCTACGATTTCTTTTTGGTCGTATACACCACCACCATTCGCTATACTTATCATGAAATCAGCATTCGGATCTGGAAGCCCCGCTATCCTTATATAGTAGTGGCCATCTCCCAATGGACCTTTTTCTGTGTAAGTTAGGCTGTCAATAAGCCTTTGCCAATTGTCCGCCTTTTCTTGATATTTTTTAGCAGATTCAAAATCTTTATTTTGTTCAGCTATATATGCAGCACATGTAAGTCCTGCTACTTCCGAAGCCATCGTTGCTGGTGAATATCCACCTATTTCTTCCCATCTTTCTTGTCCCGTCTTAGGACCTATTTTTACGATGAAATCAGCTAAAGGCTTGACAAGGCTTTCATAAAGATCGTATCTTTTAAGCCTGTAACTTAATATTATTGGGTCCGCCTGCTCATCAAGCTGTATACCTGTCCAATATGGCTTACCATTTATCCATGTATTTTGAGGAATCATACCATTGTCTTTCACTACTTTGACTAAATAATCAAGTGCTCTATTTGCCGAATCAGTATCACCAGCAACAATAAATGCATTTGCTACATGGTACAGATCTCTTGACCATACAAGATGGTAGCCACCGATATTGTCATCTTCTTGACCATCACCCCATGGAATTGATAGGGATGCTATATATGCACCCTTGTTTGTCTTGTCTTCACTTGCCTTTAATATCATCATGCTGTTAAAATACAGTGAATTTGCTTTTCCCCCAAAGTTATTAAGGCTATCGCAATACTTCTCCCATTCGTCTATATAAGCTTTCTTTAAGCTATCGTAATTATCATTTAAAGTTTCCATGTTTGTTTTTACTGCCTCGTCTTCACTTTGTCCAAAAGACAATACAATTTCAAATTGACTGTCTTTTTTAAGATCTACCTCAGCGCCTTCTATGATGTTACCTCTTGCACTATCGTAATTGTAAGTCATTTGCATATTTTTATATAGGTCTGTCACGATGTCATTTACTTTATAATACCCTATTGAGTACTTTTTCCATCCTATATCAGATGACAAAGCAGTATAAATTCCATCTCTTTTAGCAATTAACGCAACATTGCCATTTGCCTTAACTGCATATCCTTCATTGTATTTGCCCTGATTTTTTACATGAGGATCACACATTACGTAAAGCCTGTAATCATCAATATTGCCTTTTAAGGCTTCAAACTTCGCCTTAATTATGAGAGAATTCCTCTTTACATCAGTAAATACTTCTTTAGTTATCTTATATCGCCCATCTTTATCTGTGTTAATGATTTTATATCCCAACGATTTTTCAGTGAGTTTTTCGACTTTGACTATTGTGTCCTTTGTCTCATCTGAGACAAACGTTTTTCCGTCTGTCACAAAAAATTTAATATCCTTTACATCAGCAGTATCAATAGTGGGATAGTAAACCTCAGATATCGCTCCATCTGCGAGTGTAAACCATACTTTTGAAGTGTAGTTGTTTGCGGTTCCTATGCCTTGTTTCTGAGCTTTAGCCCAAGTATCAGTCTCACCCGGACCATTTACTGCTTGTACATTATTCAATCTCTCAATTTTAATGTTTGATATATTATTGTTAGCGCATCCACTTAGTACACTTGACGCAAGAAATAGTACAGGTAGATATTTTATAAGTTTTCTATTCAATTTCATCGCCTCCAATAACATTTTACATTATATCAACGATTTGTGCAATCGATTTTACATAGAGGCAAAAAAAATAGGGCGCAATGCCCATGATATAATCGGTTACCAATACCATTATAACCAATTTATTGAATTATATTCAAGCTTTTTACTTTTTATCTAATAATATCTAAACACCATCATCATAGCATTTATTCAACATTTCATAAACATGAGGCAAAACTTTTTTTATATTTACAGGTTTTCTGTCAAGTGTCGTAAATGGGTGTTCTGTCATGCCTTGTGCTAAAAGCTTATTTTCATCTTCTTTCACTATATCGTACTCAAACCTTATTCTGGTGCCTTTTAAAAATCCTATTTTTGTCTTTATAATTATTACATCATCATACTCTGCAGGCCAAAAGTATTTGCAATTAGCTTCTATCACTGGAAGCATGACATTATTTTGCTCTAATTCTCGATAAGTCATGCCTAAAGATCTGAAAAATTCTGTCCTACCTATTTCAAACCAGTTTAAATAATTTGCATGATACACTATGCTCATCTTATCTGTTTCCCCATATCTGACCCTTACTTTTGCATCATAAGTATACATTTCATTATCACCTCAAAAAATAAAGACAAGAAGATGACTTCCTGTCCTATTTTATATTCACTATGCCTTTGTAGACCAATCCTCTGGCAGTATCGAGAGTTACCGTCATTCCATCTTTTAGCTTAGCTGTTACTCCTTCACATCCTACAATGACAGGCAATCCATAGTTTAATCCAACTATTGCAGCATGTGACGTTAGTCCGCCTTCTTCTGTTATGATAGCCGAAGCCTTTTCAATTATAGGCATATAATCCCTTTCAGTTTTTTGAGCAACGATGATGTCTCCTTCTCTGAACTTATCTTTGTCCTTGTATGGATCTCTTATGATGGAAACAACACCACTTATGGATTTAGTACCTATGCCTGTGCCTTTTACTATTACATCTCCCACAATATGAACCTTCAACATATTTGTCGTGCCTGTAGTCGCGACAGGTATTCCTGCCGATATTACTACAATATCGCCATTTCGAATTAAGCCTTCACTTAAAGCCGTATTTACTGATACTTCTATCATTTCATCTGTAGAGCTGACTTCTTGTGATATGAGTGGATGTACACCCCATACGATGCTAAGCTTTCTTGCTACATCTTTGTTTGGCGTCACTGCAATTATAGGTGCTGACGGTCTATACTTAGACACCATTCGAGCAGTATAGCCTGATATTGTAGATGTAATAATGGCAGTCGCACCTATATCTCTTGCGGTAGTGCATGTAGCATGGCTTATAGCGTTTGTCATAGAAATATTGTAATCCACATTTTTATCTAAATTTTCTTTGTAATTTATATACGTTTCAATTTTTTCAGCTATCTTTGACATTGTCTTAAAAGCTTCTACCGGATATTTGCCTTGTGCTGTTTCACCAGACAACATTATCGCATCAGTACCGTCCAATATGGCATTGGCCACATCTGTCACCTCTGCCCTTGTGGGCCTTGGATTTCTTATCATAGAATCAAGCATCTGGGTAGCAGTGACAACTGGTTTACCTGCTTTATTGCATTTTTCAATTATCCTTTTCTGAACTATAGGTATTTCCTCTATAGGAATTTCAACACCTAAATCACCGCGGGCAACCATTATGCCGTCAGAAACCTTAATTATTTCGTCGATATTTTCCACACCTTCGCGATTTTCAATTTTTGATATAATAAGTATATGACCAGCGTCATTGTCTTCTAACAATCTCCTTATAGCTATTACATCCGCTGCTTTTCTAACAAAAGACGCTGCAATCATGTCGATTCCTTTTTTTATTCCAAACTCTATGTCATCTACATCTTTTTGCGTTATAGCAGGCAAATTAAGCTTTGTACCAGGCACATTTACACCTTTGTGGTCACCTATTGTACCAGAATTCTCCACAGTGCATATTATATCTTCGCCTTTTACGTCATTGACCTTCAATGATACTAACCCGTCATCAATCAATATGCGAGAACCTCTCCCCACATCTTGAGGAAGCCCCTTGTATGAAACAGAGCAAATAGTATTATCTCCTTCAATTTCCCTTGATGTCACCGTAAATGTCTGACCTTCTTTTAGCTCTGCAATACCGCCTTTAAATTTGCCAGTCCTTATTTCAGGTCCTTTTGTATCAAGCATAATTGCTATAGGCAGATTAAGCTCTTCTCTAATCTTTATAATATTATCTATCCTGCTTCCATGCTCTTCATGGTCACCATGTGAAAAATTCAGTCTGCAGATATTAAGACCACTTTCTATAAGCTCTCTCAATATCTCATACTTTTCACTGGCAGGACCAATCGTACATATTATCTTAGTTCTACGCATATCTTCACTCCTTAAATTGATAATATTTTGCTGAGTTCATAAAGCTTTAAATTAAACTCTTTTTTCATTGCCAATGCGGTATCAATATCATCATCAACAATCTGATTATTTCTTATACTTATTATCCTTTGAGATTTGTTTTCTAATAAAAGCTCTACAGCTCTTGATCCCATTTGGCTTGCCATAACCCTGTCCATGACAGTAGGTGCACCGCCTCTTTGTATGTGGCCCAGCGTCGTATGCCTTAAATCCAATTTTGGAAGCCTCTCTTGAATCATCTTTGATAGCTCAAGACCGCTCATTACGCCTTCAGCCAATACAATTATGTGATGCAGCTTGCCCCTCTTTATGCCATACGAAATTTTTTCACAAACTTCATCAATGTCAAATTTAACTTCAGGTATTATTATAATCTCTGCTCCTCCAGCAAGTCCTGCATAAAGCGCTATGTACCCAGCATTTCTTCCCATTACCTCTATAATGTTTGCTCTTTCGTGTGATGTTGCTGTGTCTCTAATCTTGTTTATAGCATCTATAGCAGTATTGCAAGCAGTATCAAAGCCAATTGTATAATCTGTACACGGTATATCATTGTCAATAGTTCCAGGGATACCGATTGTATTAACACCATGTTCATTGCTTAAAAGCTGTGCACCTCTAAAAGAACCGTCCCCCCCTATTACTACCAGACCCTCAATATTGTGCTTTTTCAATACCTCTGCAGCCCTAGCTCTTCCTTCTTTTGTCTTAAATTCTGCACTTCTGGCTGTGCGAAGTATTGTACCACCTCTTTGAATTATGTCTCCTACAGATGACAATGTCATGTCTTCTATCTCGTCGTCTATGAGCCCTTGATAACCTCTCATGATGCCTTTCACTGTTAGCCCGTTATATATGCCGCATCTTACTACTGCCCTTATAGCAGCATTCATGCCTGGTGCATCTCCACCACTTGTTAAAACACCTATTGTTCTCATAATATATCCTCCTTACCAACCGGGTCATTATATGTCCCATTTTATTAAAAGTCCCCCTTTTAAGGGGTAATTAAAGACCATATTCAATAATAATATTCTGTGCATCCTGAGCTTCTGAATTAGGAACCATGACTTCACAGTAGCCGTCGTTATTGTCTACATTTTTTTTCAATGGTTTTAATTTTACCAAAAAGCCTTCTTTTGTCAGCACATCTTTGACCTTTTCTGCAACTTCCATGCTATGCGCCATATATATAACAGTCCACATAAAAAGGCCTCCTTGAATATTCTAACTACTATTTTAATTTATTTTTTGTATAATATCAATATATATTTACGCGTTATACAATTTTAACATTTTCTTTTCCCAGTACACTTGCAAGTTCATCCAAAAGCTCATTTGCACCATTTACCCAAAGATCTTTTTGTGCTGCCAGATTTTTATTTTCATATCTTATAAAAACCGGAATGTTTCCCTTGTATTTTGTTAAGATGCCCTTAATCTTTTCCACATCTTTTTGTTCTTTTACATTAAGCCACAGTTTTTCCCTTATCCTGTGTGTAAGTGGTTCGACTTCATCGCATAAAATCTTTGGCTCTTCATCTTCTCTTAAACTGACTTTGCCCTTTATTATAACAGGGAGATCTTCACTTAAAAATTTTGAATACCTTTCGTACACAGCAGGAAATACGATGACTTCGATGGTACCATACAAATCTGCAAGATTTACAAAAGCCATCATATTGTTATTTTTTGTAAACTTTATTTTTTTGCTCTCTACAATCCCTACCAAAACAACATCCTGATCATCAAAGGCAGATTTTTTTACAAACGAATCATCGCTATTTTTCAAGTCTCTGGTTGTACAATTTGCTATTCTTCGTATGTCGTCTTGATATTCGTCAAGTGGATGACCGCTAATATAAAGCCCCATAGTCTCTTTTTCCATAGAAAGTATTACGCCTTTAGAAAATTCTTTGATATCTGGAAGCGAATAGTCGATTTTATGGCTTTCTGAATCACTTTCAAATAAAGACATCTGTCCCTTTATATTTTTCTCTCTGCTTCTATGAATGCTTTCCATGATGCCTTCGTAAACAGCCAATAATTGAGATCTGTAGACACCAAATGAATCGAATGCACCAGCTTTTATGAGACTTTCAACGGCCTTCTTGTTTAATTGCATTTCGTCTATTCTCTCAAAAAAGTCTATGATAGAAGTGTACCTGCCATTTTTCTTTCTGTCTTCTACAATTTCCAGAGTGGCGTTTAACCCAACATTCTTAACAGCAGCAAGGCCAAATCTGATTTTGCCATTGACGACGGTAAAGTAGGAATAGCTTTCATTTATGTCTGGCGGCAAAATCTGTATACCAATCTTTTTTAGAACTTGTACATAAAAAGCCACCTTGTCCGTATTATCAACAAAGCTATTAAGCAATGCAGCCATGAATTCAACAGGATAATACCGCTTTAAATATGCTGTTTGAAATGCCACAACAGCATAAGCTGCAGCATGAGATTTATTGAATGCATAATTGGCAAAATCTATCATTTCGTCAAAAAGCCTGTTAGCTGTAGCTTCATCGACGCCTCTATTTACAGCTCCCGGTACAACGTAATTCCCATTTTCATCCTTAATTCCATAAATGAAGTTTTTTCTCTCTTCCTCCATGACCTTCATTTTTTTCTTCGCCATAGCACGGCGAACCAAGTCAGACCTTCCCAATGAATACCCTGCCAGATCCCTTACTATTTGCATAACTTGTTCCTGATACACCATGCAACCGTATGTGACATCAAGAATTGGTTTAAGAAGTGGATGTTCATACTTTATATTCTCAGGGTTATTTTTATTTTCTATGTATCTTGGTATTTGATCCATCGGTCCCGGTCTATAAAGCGATATACCCGCTATTACATCTTCCAACTTTTCTGGCCTTAGCTCTGTCATAAACTGTTTCATTCCAGATGACTCTAATTGAAATACGCCCTCAGTATCACCTCTGCTTATCAGTGCATAAACTTCTTTATCTTCAAAGTCAATACTGTCTATGTCAACATCTATTCCTCTGGTCTCTTTTACGATATCCAAAGTATCTCTTATGACAGTAAGTGTCCTTAAACCTAAAAAATCCATCTTTAAAAGACCTAATTCTTCCAAAGTCGTCATTGTAAACTGTGTGACAATAGAGCCTTCATTTTTTTGAAGTGGCACGTATTTAACCAGTGGTTCACTGGATATAACTACGCCAGCAGCGTGTGTAGAAGCATGCCTCGGAAGACCTTCAAGAGATCTTGAAATATCAATTAATCGCCTAATCTTCTCGTCTTTTTCGTACTTATCTTTTAGCTCTGGATTTAACTCGATTGCTTTATCTATAGTCATACCCAGTTCGAAAGGTATCATTTTTGCAATGACATCAACTTCAGCGTAAGGGAAGTTTAAGGCACGCCCCACATCTCTTATGGCAGCCCTGGCAGCCATTGTACCAAATGTTATTATCTGAGCCACTCTGTCTTCTCCATACTTTTTGACTACATAATCAATTACTTCTTGTCTTCTCTCATAGCAAAAGTCAGAGTCTATATCTGGCATGCTTACTCTTTCAGGATTCAAAAATCTTTCAAAAAGAAGATTGTACTTTATAGGATCAATCTTTGTTATGCCGAGGCAGTATGCCACAAGACTTCCTGCAGCCGAACCCCTTCCAGGACCAGTCATTATTCCATTGTCGCGGGCAAATTTAATAAAATCCCAAACGATTAAAAAGTAATCAACATATCCCATCTTTTCTATCACAGAAAGCTCGTAGTTTAGCCTTTCCATCACTTCATCAGTTGGATTTGGATACCTTTTATATAACCCATCAATACATAACTTTCTCAAATATTCATCAGACTTCATGCCGTCTGGCACTTCAAACTTAGGAAGCTTCGTTTTATTAAATTCAAATTCCAGATTGCACATATCAGCAATTTTTACCGTATTCTCCAAAGCTTCCTTGCAATAAGAAAACATCTCATACATCTCATCAGGTGATTTTAAATAAAACTGATCTGTTGGAAATGACATCCTGTCAGAATCATCCATATTTTTACCTGTCTGGATGCACAAAAGGACTTCATGTGCCAAATGATCCTCTTTTTTAAGGTAGTGAACATCATTTGTAGCCACAAGAGGTATGTTTAGCTCTTGTGAAAGCTTTATCAATTCTGAATTTACTTTTTCTTGTTGGCTTAAACCGTGGTATTGAAGCTCCAAATAAAAGTTACCTGTTCCAAAAATAGAGTTATAAAAAATAGCAGTCTCTTTAGCTTTTTCATAATCATCAGATATGAGATATGATGGTATTTCACCGCCAAGACATGAGCTAAGCGCTATCAGACCTTCACTGTGTTCTTTTAAGTACTGATGATCAATCCTCGGTTTATAGTAAAAACCATCAATAGATGCCTTTGAGACAATTTTCATCAAATTTTCATATCCAGTCATGTTTTTACATAGTAAAATTAAATGGTAGTTTAGATTATCTATGCCGTATTCTTTATCGTATAGTGATCTTGGAGAGACGTAAATCTCACATCCAATTATAGGTTTTACACCATAAGATACGGCTTCTTTGTAAAAGTCAATGGCACCGTACATGACGCCATGATCTGTAATAGCTATAGAGTTCATTCCAAGCTCTTTTGTCCTCTTTATAAGCTCTTTTATTCTGCATGAACCATCAAGAAGACTGTATTCGCTGTGAACGTGCAAATGTACAAACATCATAATCACCTTAAAAAAGTTTTTTGTTCTTTAAAAGCCTCAAAGACATCAGCGCTTTTGCAATCATTGTTTCTTCGTATAAAACCGATATCTCAACTTTGCAAAAATTACCGCTGTAGTCAATAATAGAAGTATTAACCTCAATTGTTTTTTCAGCTTGTAGAGGCCTTATAAAATAAACCAAAAAATTATCTACAACAGCATCAAATCTTTTATTTCTCGTTACTGATGATATGCCACATTCGCTCATAAGCATCATGAGGGCGCTACTGCTGACTGTTCCCAATTGGTTTACCATGTTTTGCGGTATCGTACCATAAAATTTCATCCCATCCTGAGTTTTCTCAGCATGAAAGTCTTTTAATAATGTGTCATTGATAGTCTCCTCGATCTGAGGTTGTTTTGCCATGTACTGAAGCGCTTTTATCACATCTTCCCGACTTATTATGCCGACAAGTTCTTTATTATTGGTAACAGGCAAAACCTCTATATTCCACCATATCATGAGATGAGCTGCGAAAGCTACAGTTGTAGTTTCAGTGACGTATATTGGATTTCTGGCCATTATATCTCCTATTTTATCATTATCGTCAGCTTTAGCTATTTCTCTTGATGTAACTATTCCAACCAAAGTACCGCTTTCATCTACAACAGGATACCTTGTATGGCTTGTCTTATTTAGCAATGCCTTCCAATCATTTACTGTCTGATTTGTCGTCATGTAGATAGGATTAGATGACATGATATTGCTTACAAGCAGTATCCTCTTCTTAGTCATCCTCTCATTGATTGCTTTGTTTATTAAGGTTGCCACAGTAAAGGTATCATAAGTAGTAGAGATCAATGGCAATGAAAGCTTATCTGCCAAAGTTTTAACTTCTATTTTAGCATCAAATCCACCTGTTATAAGGACGGCAGCACCTGCTTTTAATGCTGCCATCTGTGCATTATCTCTATTGCCGAGTATAATAAGATCACCGGGTTGAATATATTTTACCATTTCTTCAGTTGTCATGGCGCCTATCAAAAATTTATTAAGCTCTATATTGAGCCCATTCTCTCCGCCTAAAACAATTCCATCCACAACATTCTTTATTTCCTCGTAGGTCAGTCTATCAAAGGACTTGCTTTTAGGCTTTGTCCTTATGGTACCTGCTCTCGGAATAGTTGTCACAATGTACATGCTTTCTGCATCTTTTATGGCTTTATATGCAGTGCCTTCGCTTATCTTTAAAGCCTGCGCTAAACTCCTTACTGATATTTTGGTTCCTTCTGGCAGGCTTTTTAGATACTCCAGCACCCTCTCATTTTTAGTCATAAAAAAATCATCCTTCATGCAAAAAAGGTTTCCTAAGAAACCTTTTTAGATTATTCTTCTCCAAATTTTGAATCAATTAGATCAACAAGTGCCTTAATTGCTTCTTGTTCGTCGCTGCCATCAGCGATAAGTTTCACTGTATTTCCCTGTGCAACACCTAATGACATAATACCCATGATGCTTTTTGCATTTACCTTTTTATTTTCTTTTTCCACCCATATCTGTGATGAAAATTTGCTAGCCGCTTGTACAAATAAAGCTGCTGGTCTCGCATGAAGACCTGTCTTATTTTTAATTTCTACTGTCTTTTCAGTCATAATTGTTGACTCTCCTCTCTTTTAATTTTGATACTATTTCTTCAATTTTTCTTAATCTATGATTTACTCCTGATTTTCCAACAGGAGGATCTAGCATTTGACCCAATTCTTTAAGGCTTATATCTGGATATTTAAGCCTTTTTTCTGCAATCTCTTTTAAATTATCCGGGAGATAATTAAGCCCTACGCTGTTCTTTATATAATTTATATTCTCTATCTGCCTCAATGATGCATTGATGGTCTTTGTTAGATTAGCAGTCTCGCAATTAACAAGCCTGTTTACATTATTCCTTATGTCTTTATATACGCGTATATTTTCTAAGTTTAATAAGGAATTATGTGCCCCCATTATGTTTAGGACATCTACTATTTGTTCTCCCTCTTTTAAGTATACTACATAATTATTTTTTCTTGCAATAATTTTTGAATGCAAATGATAATTATTTATTAATTTGCTTAAATCCTTAGCATGATCTAAATTGTGCGTTATAAATTCCAAATGGTACGCCTTTTCTGGATCGCTAATCGAACCGCCTCCAAGAAAAGCCCCCCTAATATAGGCTTTTTTGCAACACTTTTTGCTAACAATGCTTTTGTCTATGCCATAATTTAACTTACTACCTTCACTGTCATACTTTAAAAGTCCAACTTCTCTCAATATGTTCTCGGCTGCGTCTTTGTCAGAGACTAAGATCAAATAACTTAAAGATTTTTTTAGTTGGCTATTTCTCCTCACCATCACCTCTGCCACGACATTGAATATATCTTTTAAAAGCTTAAATGCCAATCTTGCTACAGAAGCATTTTCAGTTACAAGACTTAAACTAATTCTTTGATGACCATATATAGATATTGAACCAATTGTTCTTATCAAAGCAGCAAGTTCAGCTAATTTGCAACAGTTATCGTCGGGGTATATTCTTGACAACTCGTTTTTTGTGATAGACGAAAAGGACATATAAATCACCTCGCCGGGTCCTATATCTATTATACTACATAATTTTAAAAAAACTCCTATAATTTTTTATAGGAGTCTAAAAATAATTTAGAAATCTAACTTTTTTCTTTCCCAATCTAAATAATCTTTCGAGGTTTTCCAGTCAGCTATTTCTCTTGATGAAAGCCAATCTTTGAATTCTTTATAGTCTTTCCACTCTTCATATTCGCCAAGCTCATTTAATCTTTTTGCAGCTAAAAATCTAAAAATATCAAGGCTTCCATACAGCTTTTCGTATTCTTTATAGTAGTGATAATCTCTTCCATATCTCTCATTTGCCTCCATAATCTCACCCCAATCACAATATGGAAAGATGGCACTTAGCCATATTTTAATATATACTGCATAATATTCACAAATCTCAAATAAGGTTACTTAAACATCCATTTGACTACAAAATTTTGTGCAACCCATTGCATTGCTGATTTTTTAATATTATAATATACTTAAAAGTTTTATAAGGAGGTATAATATGGATAGAGGAAAACTTCCAAGAGTAGCATACTTTTGCATGGAGTATGGGCTTCATTCAGATTTTAAACTTTACGCTGGAGGTCTTGGAATCTTAGCAGGTGATCATTTAAAAGCCGCAAAAGAATTAGGCATGCCGCTTGTAGGCATCGGTATACTATGGAAACAAGGTTATACAGAACAGCATATAGGCGAAGACGGTTATCCTTATGATGCATATCATAACTACAAATACGATTTTCTAAAAGATACAGGTGTAAAAGTAAAAGTTAAAATTAGAAATCAAGATGTATACTGCAAAGTCTGGCTTGTAGATAGTTTTGACAATGCTCCACTGTATCTTTTAGATACAGACATACCTGAGAATGGAGACAGATGGATAACAGGACAACTTTACGGTTGGTTTGGCGAAGAAAGAGTAGCACAGGAAATCGTGCTTGGAATCGGTGGCGTAAGGGCTTTAAGAGCGTTGGGAATTGACGTCGATGTCTATCACTTCAATGAAGGCCATGCAGCATTAGCAGCATTAGAGCTTATACGGGAGAAAATGGAAAATAAAAATATGATGTTTAATGAAGCTTGGAATGCAACACGACAAGAAGTTGTATTTACAACACATACACCTGTAATTGAAGGAAACGAATCTCACAACATAGAGCTTCTCATGTACATGGGTGCAAACAATGGTCTAACAATTGAGCAAATGGCTCAAATAGGCGGAGTTCCTTTTAATATGACTGTTGCGGGGCTAAGACTTTCACGAATCGCAAACGGTGTCGCAAAATTACATGGTCAGACGGCAAACAAAATGTGGGCACATGTTGACAATGCAGCTCCAATCATATCAATTACAAACGGTATTGATAGAAAGACATGGGTAGATAATAGAATTACGGAAGCATACAATAAAGGTGAAAATCTCCTGAAAACACATAATATAATAAAACAAGAATTAATTGATTTTGTATATGATCGCACTGGTGTAAAACTTGATTCTGATAAATTGTTAATAGGCTTTTCAAGAAGAGCTGCTCCTTACAAGAGAAGTGACCTAATTTTCACAAATGATGAAGTTATAGGTGAGTACTTAAAATCAAGAAAAATACAAATGGTGTTTTCCGGAAAAGGACATCCTTTAGACGATGTTGGTAAAAAAATTGTCGCAAAACTAATTGAGATGACCAAAAAATACCCAGAAAGTGTCGTATTTCTTCCTGATTATGATATGACAATAGGCAAAATGTTGACAAGAGGTTCCGATGTTTGGCTTAACAATCCTCGAAGGCCAAAGGAAGCAAGCGGTACATCTGGTATGAAAGCTGCTATGAACGGTGTATTAAACTTAAGTATTTTAGATGGCTGGTGGCCTGAAGCTTGCATTGACGATGTAAATGGCTGGCAATTTGGCGATGGATTTGAATCTGATGATGTGGAAATTTTAGATAAACATGACTTAGAAGCTTTGTACGATGTATTGTTAAATAAAGTTGTACCAACATATTACAACGATAAAGCAAAATGGGAAAATATGATGAGAGAAAGCATTAAAACAACCTATGATGCCTTTTCAGCAAATAGAATGCTTAAAGAATACTACGAATTAATGTATATAAAACGTTAAAATTCATATGTTTTAAGCCGGACTATTTGTCCGGCTTAAAACATAAAGATTAACTTAAAATATTCATTGATTTATTTCAAAATATAGGCACAGTTTGGCTCTAATGATACAATTTTACCCCTTATTTTTATCTTGCCCATTCCTAAAATATCTAGTTTCCCTTGTACGCCATTTAATAATATTGAATGCTCTTTGCTGCTATCATTTATTATTACAATAATAGATTTACCTTTGTATTCCCTTTTGAAGCTTATAATTCCATCTCTTGCATAAAGTGTCTTGTATGTTCCATATCTTAGTTCTTCATTTTCCTTTCTCAAAGAAATAAGCGTTTTATAAAAATTAAATAATTTTAAGTTTTGTTTTTCTTCATTCCAAATCATACATCTTCTACAATCTGGATCATAACCACCAACCATACCAACTTCATCTCCATAATATATATATGGAACTCCAATATATGTAAATTGGAAGACCAATGCCAGCTTCATCCGCACTACCATACCATTGCACATTGTCAAAAATCTCTCTGTATCATGGCTTCCTATTAGGTTTAACATAGCCCTATTAACACCATCCATATGCCTCATCAAATGTTCAGTTATAATAGTGTTAAATCGTTTTGCATCTATTCTTCTTTTTGCAAAAAAGTCAACAAGAGCATTCTTAAAAGGATAATTCATGACGCTATCAAACTGGTCACCATAAAGCCAAGGTGATGCATCATGCATAACCTCACCAACAATTATGGCATCATGCTTCGCTTTTTTCACAATCTCCCTAAATCTTCTCCAAAAATGATGGTCTATTTCATTTGCGACGTCAAGCCTCCAACCGTCGATGTCAACTTCTTTAATCCAATATTCGGCAACATTAAGCAAATACTCTTGTACATCAGGATTTTTGGTCATAAGTTTCGGCATTCTCCATTCATGATCCGCAAATGCTTCATACGATGGAATAGGTGTTGTTTTTATAGGCCATTCATAGATATTAAACCAGTCCCAATATTTTGAGTCTTTTCCATTCTTAATCACGTCTTGAAATGCGAAAAAGTCATAACCACAATGGTTGAAGACAGCATCAAAAATAACTCTTATCCCATTTTTGTGACATTTATCAATTAATTCTTTAGCCTTATGAGTGTCACCAAAATGAGGATCTATTTTATAATAATCTGTTGTATTGTATTTATGCGTTGACGGTGACAAAAATATCGGTGTCATATATATTGCATTAATTCCAAGATCCTTAAGATATTCAACTTTATCAATAATTCCCTGTATATCTCCTCCAAAAAATGTAGTTGATTCAGGTTTCTCACCCCAAGGTCTCACATTTTCTGGATCATTTGATTTATCTCCATTGTTGAACCTATCAGGAAATATTTGATATACAATGCAATCGCTTGTCCATTTTGGTGCAAAAAAAACGTCCATGTCACATATATAAGGATACTGAAAGAATCCGTGAAAACTATTTTCTGGTCTCCTTTGGTAGAATCCTGATTCTGTGTAATAAACTTTTTCGTTCCTATTAGATATTAAATAAAAAAAGTATGCAAATTTTTTGTTCAGTTTAATTGTCGTTTCATAATAATCGAATAATTCATTTGATTGAGTTAAAAACATTTCTTTTACTTTGAACTTACCCATCCAATCATACCTGTCACGATAAAAAATGTAACATTTTTTTATGTCTGAAGAAGCAGTTCTCAAGACTATATGAAGCTCATCCTTATTTAAAGGATATGCAAACGGAACATCGCTTTTATGATATACAGCTTGTCTTATCATGTAATACCCCTTTCTCATTTTTCAAGTTTTACAGTTACTGGTGCTGGAATATCAATGTGTGGTATTTCTTTGCCATCTACTGTTATTTTAGCATCTGGAGGATTACCCATCAAGATTTCTATGCTGTTTTTGACATCAAAAGTTTTTATCATGCCTGATGTCATCAAATACTGATAAGTATCCACACCATCCACTTTCACACTAACCCAACATTTTTGTCCAGGTATAGATAGATCGACTTTGTATGAATTATCGGCAGGTGAAATTTTATAATCAAATTCGCTTTTCGTGCTGTTTACCAAGTTGAAAGTAGTGTTTTTTTCGTTATTGCTATAAACATTATTGGCTGTTGTATTGTCTCTGTTATCATTTTGTATTTTATGGGTAGTGTTATTAGAGCTTTGCTCTGCACTTGGGAGAGGAGCCAGTCCTTTGTTTATCTGGCTTACCATGTAATATATACCAAATGCAAAAAGGCACACCACCAAAACTCCTATAAATGGTTTTATAAACCTTCTAAGGAGTGCTGATAAATCAAAAGAACTTTCTTCTTCTAAAAGTGTAGTTGCATGTTGTACTACATCATCCTTTTCTTTAGGTTCCTCAAAAAGATAGCTATACTTTTTTAATAGATCATTTGCATCTAATCCTACAGCCTCTGCATAACTCTTTACAAAACCTTTAGCGTAAACTAAAGCTGGGATTACATTAAAATCGCCGTCTTCTATCGCTTTCAAATATCTTGTACGAATTTTCGTAATCTCCTGAAGATCGTCAAGTGTCATTCCTTTTTTTAATCTCGCATTTTTTAATATATCACCAAGTTCATTCATAAAATCACCTCATAGTCGATCTTCCATAAAAAAATAAAATCTATTTATATACAAATATAAGTATACCAATAATTTATAATTTTTTCGATATCCAGATAAAAATTTTAATATTTTTTTATATTTTTCAATCTCCTCCTCTCCAATAAATCTTTAAAGGCTTCTAATCTTGTCTGATACCCAGCTTCACCAGTCTTTTCATCGTAACTTAAAGACATAACTGGTATATTCTTATCGCTACTTATTTTGGCAATTATTCCTTCTGCAACAATTTCAGGTGTACAAGTAAAAGGAAAAATTTGTATTATCCCATCGTAATTTTTTTCTGCATATTTTACAGTATTTGCGACAGTATTTAAACCGTGACCGCCGATATCCCTTTCTAAATACCCATGCGCATATTTTTTAAATTCCATTCTTTGAGGCAATTTAAAAGCACTGTTTATCAAATAATCTGAAAGAAAATCAGTTTTAGTAACTTCTATACCTAATTCATTCAACGATCTGCAAATATCTAAATTAGAAAAAGGCTCAAGCATAAGATATATTTCCCCTACCAAAGCAATCTTAAGCTGAATCTCTCTTTTTATGGTTGCATTTTGTTTCAACTTCTTCAATCCTTCTCTATAAATATCATCTAGTTCTCTTTTGTTTTTAGCATTTTTTATTCCGTCTATATATTTTTCAAAAATTTTAGTCGTAATTCCTGTTTCATTCTCATGTGCTCTTAAGATTAAAAGCTTCTTTTCAAATTTATCAGCAATTATCATTTTTTGAACAGCAAAAATAAAAGCCTTTAAAGCATCTCTCCAATATACGTCTGGAAAATACGATGAAAGTTCTTTTAAAAAACCAATTAACCTTCCGTGAGGCGGATCTAATATTATCATATTAAACTTGTATCCAAGATCAATCAATGTTTCTCTTTGTGCTTGTCCATAATAACCAAATCTGCAAGGACCTATACCACCCAACATTATTATAGTATCAGCGCCATTTTCAAGCGCTTCTATAAAATTCCCAAGATTTATCTTATATGGGAGACAAACAAACTCAGGCGAGTATTTTACTCCAATTGATAGTGTTTTATTAGTTACAGGTGGTGGCTCTACAACATCTATATTGATTCCTTCAAACATCGTCTTCAGTATCATATTTAATGAACCCATATGTGGATATGTTATTTTCATGCCATAATCTCTCCTTTTCGCCATCTTAACAAATCCATAAAGGCTTCTAACCTAGTATTTAAACCTGCCTCACCAGTATGTTCATCAATGGTTATGGGCATAAATGGAATCCCGCCATCTCTCTTGTAATCCCTTTCTAAAAGGTCATCAGTGATAGAGTCTGGCCCACATCCAAAAGCAGAAACAGATATTACCCCGTCCACTTCTTTGCTCTCGATAAAATATTTACCTGCACCTAAAATATCCCTTCCGTAAGTCCAAAATAAATCTTTTTGAAGTTTGCTGGCACCATTTTCAATTTTATCTCTTTCTATCATATTTGTCGTAAGCACATAAGCTCCCATATTCTTAAGCCTATTTATCAATCCCATAGATAAATAATCATCCATTATGTCATAGGAATGGGCTAATAAAGCTATTTTTAAATCCCCTTTTGTATTTGCATCTAATTTTTCCCCTTCCATAATCTTTATTGCTTCTGTATTTGAAAATCCTTCTCTAATAATGCATTCAAAAGTCCTTTGCCTTTTTAAAGATTTTTCGTATGCGTCTTTAATTTTACTTGTGCTATCAACAAACAGCTTGCCAACTCTCAAAATTTCTCTTTCCATAAACTCTTCTCCACGATAGTAATCAATCTTCATATCTATTATTTGTGGCAAATCAGAAATCAGATTTCTCACTAAGTCAGGCAAACCCAAAAATTTTGAACAAAGATATCTACGTCTTTCTACGCTTATAACTCGTGGAACAAATATATAATCAATACCTTTTTCCTTTAAATCAATCACATGACCTATAAATGTCTTGACAGGAAGGCAGGTTTCATCCACGCAAGTCTTGATGCCATCATCAATTATTTTTTTGCATGTATCACTTGAAGTAACCACTTCAGCACCCAGTTCTTCAAAAAATGTTTTCCACATAGGATAAAAGTTGTAGTATAAAAGTCCTTTTGGAATACCAACTTTTTTACTCATCTCTTACCTCCGAACTTTTTAATAAAATCAAAACACTATTATTTTTAACATTAAACGCCCATAATATACAAAAAAACACTGGAATACATTCCAGTGTTTACAGTTTGTTCCATGTGTAACATTTTATCCTTTTATCCTTTTACAGCACCAGCTGCAAGTCCCTGCTGCAAATACCTCTGCAAAGCCATAAATATAATTACAAGAGGCAATGATGCTACAACAGACGCTGCCGCAAATAATGTCCAATGGGCTGAAAATTGATTTGTAATAAATCTTTGCAGTCCAAGTGCTACAGTATAACTCTCAGGCGATTTCAGTACAGCACTCGATAATATAAATTCGCTATATGTCCCTATAAAGCTAAACAAAAATATTACAACAAGCATAGGTGCAGTAAGTGGCAATATTATTCTAATAAATATTTGCCAATATGATGCACCATCAACCAATGCCGCTTCATCAAGTTCTTTTGGCAATCCATCTATATAACCTTTTAGAAGCCATATATTAAAAGCACTGCCACCTGCAAGTACCAATATAAATACATACAAGTTATCGAGCAAATCTAATTTTGCCAAAATTCCGTATATCGCTGGCAAAGACATAAATGTCGGAAACATCTGTAAAATCAAAAGGGTCATTAATCCATTTTTTCTTCCAACGAATTTCATTCTGCTAAATGCATATGAGGAAGTAGATGTTAAAATAGATTGTATGATCGCCACACCAAAGCACAAAATCATGCTGTTTTTTATCCATGTTAATAGTTGTGTTTTCTGAAACAAGTCTATATAATTTTGAAAGCTTACTTGCTTTGGAAAAATCGTACCAGAGAAAAAAGCATCACCTGTCCCTAACGAAGCACCTACAACCCATGCTACAGGGAAAAGAATTATTACAATAAAAATCCAGATTATAACTCTGCTAACCCACAAAGTAACTTTCTCATTTGGACGCATTTTTCGATCTTCTTTTAATTTCTTTTTATTCATATTTGCATTAGCTGAATCCATCAATCTAGTCCACCTCCTCAAATGCATGCGTCATCCTCATATTTACATAGCTTAATGTCCCAATTATCAAAAATATAATTATTGACAATGCTGATGCCAAATCGTATCTATTAAATTGCATTGTCATTTTATAAGCCGCACTTACAAGTAAATCTGTAGTACCAGCAAAAGCCGTATCTGTTCTTGGAGGACCTCCACCAGTTATCAAAAACACGGAACCGAAATTATTAAAATTAAAAGCAAATGATGAGATAATAAGTGGCAGCGCCGATGACATAAGCATAGGAAGTGTTATAAGTCTTAACTTTTGAAACCAAGTAGCACCATCCAAATCTGCTACTTCATATAATTCTGGTGGTATGGCTTGTAATCCACCTAAAGATGCATTCATCATAAAGGGATATCCCATCCACGCACTGGCAATTATTATTCCCACTCTTGCCCAGAACGGATCAGTAAGCCAAGGAATTTTTGAAATATGCAAGTAACTTAACAAAGTATTTATCCCACCATAATCTTGATTATACAGACCCTGCCAAGCTAATATTGCAATTGTTGATGGCAATGCCCAGGGAATTATAAGTATAGCTCTATAAATATTCGTTTCCCACATATTTTTGTTGTTGAGTAAAACCGCTAAAAATAAACCTATGACATAATTAGCCAATGTTGCTATCGCTGCAAAAACCACCGTCCATAAAAGCACTGGTAAAAAAACCGTTCTTAACGGTCCATTGATAATATCTATAAAGTTTTTAAATCCTACAAATTGATATTGTTTAAAATGATTTAAGCTGAAGTTAGTAAACGCAATATATATAGTATATGCAATAGGTAAGAAACTTAATACTGTCATTGATAATATTGCAGGTGACAAAAACGCATAAGGTGTCAATTTGTCCCGAATTTTTGTTCCTGTCTTCATAAAATGTCCTCCCTCTAAAATAATTGGAAAGGGGCATTTAGCCCCTTTATTTATTGCTGAGTAGCAATACCCTGCTTTATCTGATTGACCATATCATCTGCTGCCTTATCAGGAGTTGCTTTACCTGATGTTACAAGCTGCAGTGCATTACCAGCCGGTGTCCAAACTGCTGTCATAGCAGGAATGTTTGGCATAGGAATAGCATTCTTAGCTTGTTCAGCAAATGCATTTAAAATATCATTGTTTTTAACTTCATCATTGTTTAACACAGAATTGAGAACTGGAATTCTATTACCTGTTTCAAAAAGAGGCAATGCCGTATTTTGAGCAAGATATTTTAATAAATCCCATGCTTCTTGTTGATGTTTAGAATTAGCGCTTACAAAAGCTGCCTGTACACCAGCAAATGAAGGCATCGGCTTTCCATCGACTGTTGGCAATGGAGCTACTTTAAAAGGAACATTTGCTTTCTTAAACCCATCAACATCCCACGGACCACTTATATAAAGTCCTATCTTTCCATTTTGGAAATTGCCTTTAGCTATATCGCCTTTAATATCGGCAGTCATAAACTTATAAGTTTTTACAAAATCCCTTATCAAAGACAAACCTTTTTTCGCACCATCATTATTTAATCCTATATCGTTTGGATCGAGAGCTCCTCCATTATTTTTAAATACATAACCACCATAAGCAGCCATAAATGCAAAGCTGTAGTAGAAATTATTTATATCATACTGGAATCCAACTTGCTGTCCAAGCTTAATCAAGTCGTCAAGTGTAGCTGGAGGAGTTTGAATTTTGCTTGTATTGTAGAAAAGTCCGTATGTCTCCATTGATAATGGTATTGCGTACATTTTTCCATCATATGAAACTGCATCTATGCTCATCGGGACATAATCAGATTTATTAATGACTCCGTCAGGTACTTCCGCTAAAAGTCCAGCCTTTTGGAATGTTCCAAGATTATCATGGGGCAATCCAAACATAATATCTGGCCCTTTACCGCTCTGAGCTGCCGTAGAAAATGCCTGGAAATCACTCTGATCAGCCAATACTTTTACTTTATTGCCTGTCTCTTGAGCCCATTTGTTAGCGATTTCTTGTACCTTAGCTATTTCAGGATCTGTCAAATGTGACCATACCGTTAATTCAACTGGCTCCTTTTTTTGCTGTGTCTGAGCAGTGTTATTAGAACTATTATCTGAAGACTTTGATTCATTTGTCTTGCTGCTTCCACAGCCGGTTAAAGCAACTGATAATAGCAATACCACGGCAGTAAGTATTGCAAAAATTTTTGTGTACTTTTTCATGTAAATCCTCCTCACAAAATAAAATTTTATGATTTTTTTGGGTATATCCCAAAATTTTATTTCAAACTTCAATATAAGCTTTTATTACAATGTTTACATGTGTAGTTATTGCATATCTGTCACTGCTTTACATAGATTTTCTATATATAAGTTCTAAAACCAAATAAAACGACAACGCACTTTATCTTTCTTCAACATAATAACAAATTGACGTACATTAACTAAAAAATGCTGCAGACAAACTTCACAATCATAATCTTTTACTATTATCATCCCCTTAGTGATTACTATTAAATTACAGCAATCGCTTTCTTTGACACTATTTTTAAAAGCGCCTAACTGCAAATAAAATTTGCAATCGCTTGCGCCATATCTAATATAATTGTATCTCCAGATTCAAATATTGTCAATATATTTTTTATAAAAATTATTATTTTTTGTTTATTACAAAAGTTACTTAACATTTCAATCAATGCTATTATATAATTGTTTTTAAATTTTTGTAATTACGATTTTTATTAAATTTCATTAAACATAAACAAAGCGATGTTAATTTCAAACTATTCTATATATTCCATTTGCAATTTTATGTATTAATGTTATAATATTATTATGCAATCGTTTGTGTTCTTTGCTTATTTAACTTAGAGGAGGAGTAATTATGAGCAAAAAATTGTTAATACCTCAAACCACTCATAAGCAAAAATTAAATTTAATTAAGCCAAATTTGCAAAAACTTGTAATAAACAACAAAAGCATTTTTACTAAGTTAATGATTTTTATTGCTTTAATTATAATTTTGCCACTTACATTTACAGGTTATATGTCTGCAAACAAATCTACTCAAATTCTAAATGCTCGCATCGACATTTCTAACAAGGATACTCTTGGGCTTATAAATAATTATGTAAATCTTTTTAAAAATGATGTAGAAACTCAGATTACCATTTTATCTGATAGCAGTCAATTATTAAATTACGGCAAAACAGATTTTGCAACAGATAATCAAAGTCTTCAAGACTTATTCACAAATATTTTAAATACAAAGAACAGTAAAATATCAATAATTTATTTTGCAACAACTGACAAAAAAATGATTCAATCACCAGATTTGCCTCTTGATTCGAATTATGATCCAACGGCACAAAAATGGTACAAAGACGCAGTAGAAAATCCCAACTCAATAATATGGACAGGGCCCTACAGTAATAATGGTACAAACGGTGCAGTTTTTACTGTATCAAAAGCTGTTAAAAGTTCATTAACATCTGCTGCCTCTGATGTAATAGGTGTTTTAGCCTTTGACATTAACCTTGATTCCCTTTCTAATATGATTTCATCAATTGCGATAGGTAAAACTGGGAATGTATATATTTTATCAAAAGATGGTATTATATTAGCAAGTAAAGATAAAAATAACCTTTTTACTTATATAACCAAAAAAAATTATGGCAAAAAGATGATTTCTTTAAATGATACTACCTTTCAATACTCTGATAACGGAATAATAAAATTTGCAACGATAAAAAATCTCAGTAACTTCGGTTGGAAAGCAGTTGTTGATATGAATTCTTCAGAATTCAATGATAGTGTGTCACAAATAAAGTATAATATAATTTTGTTTAGCTTAATATGCCTCCTGATAGGGCTTCTAATAGCATATTTTTTCTCAAAAGGCATTACATCTAATATAAAGAAGATCATGCAAATCATGAATGAAGCTTCAAAAGGAAACATAACTCAAAAAATAAATATAAAAGCAAAAGATGAAATTGGATTGCTTGCAAATGGTTTTAATGAAATGATTGATGGCATTAAAAATCTCATAATAGAAGTATTTAATGCCGCAAACAATGTTAATTTTTACTCCGAAAAGTTGACTTCTTCATCGCAAAAAGCTGAAATAATAACAAATGAAGTCGCTATTGCAATGAAAGAAATCGCAGAAGGCGCTCAAGAACAAGCTAAAGATGCTGAAAATAGTGCATCACTTACGGATGAATTAAGTAAACATGTAGATATTGCAATTAAGAATTCAGAAAACATAAACAATGAAACAAACAATGTAATTTACGCTACTAATCAAGGAATCGAAAATATAAAAGATTTAAGTGAGAAATCTAAATTAACTGATTTAATGCAGAATAAAGTAAAAGAATCGACCTCATATCTTAAGAAAAAATCAATAGAGATTGGCAATATCATAGAAACAATAACTTCAATTGCAGATCAAACTAATCTTCTATCGCTAAATGCTGCTATAGAGGCAGCAAGAGCAGGTAAAAGTGGCAAAGGATTTGCTGTTGTTGCTGATGAAGTCAGAAAACTGGCAAGTCAGTCATCGAAAGCAGCTAATACTATAGAACAGATAATAAGAGAGATACAAACTAACATAGATACAACATATAAAATTGTTGAAGATGCTACCTCATCAATAGAAGAACAAAATAAAGCATTGGACAAAACAATACATACTTTCTATGATATTCAGTCAGCTGTAAATTGTATTGTCAGTGAACTAAAAAAATTAAATAATTCGATGGAAAAGATATCGCAAAGTAAAACTAATATGATAACATCTATTGAAAATATAGCATCTGTAACTGAAGAAACGGCAGCATCTACTGAAGAGATCTCCTCATCTGCTGAAACTCAAAAAGAAGCGATAGATGAGATATTAAAATATGCAAGAGATTTAAATGCTATTGCTAATACATTAATGGCTGCTGTTAACAAGTTTAAGATAAGTACATAGATTAAGAATAAATTAAAGGTCAAGAAATCAAAACAATTAGATCTCTTGGCCCTTATTATTTTATTTACTGTTGCCAATTTACAATTACAGTGCCAGTACCAGATGATGGAACTGCATAAGTATGATTACTACCACCTTCCCATGTTATCGTATTGCCATTTTTCTTTATAAACTTAAATTGTATTGTTGTGCCCGCTGGAACACTTACATCATAATACCATGTAGGATACTGATATACTACCTGATTAAACATTGGTCCGATTGCTTTTGACGTATTCCAGTTTCCTAGCTCAGCCACATTACCAGTAAGATAAACATTCTCTCCATATACTGTACTTGCATTATTTACAACAAATCTAACACATACCTGATTGCCTGTAAGAATGTTAATATTATTATAAGTATTGCTTGTAGTACCACTTGAAGTTTTTAATGATACATTATATTTACCAGGCGTCACTGAAGGAACTTTTACTTTTACCTCTGTATCATTCCAAGAGACAATAGTACCAGCCGTTGAACCAAACAAAACTTGTCCGGTTGTCGTACCAAAACCTCTTCCATCTATTGTTATAGTTTGTCCTGCTTTTGTCATTGTTGGTCCAATATGTCCTATCAACGGAGAACTACTTGAACTTACATACTGCCATACTGCAACTTCACCGGCACCAAGTGTAAATGGTGTTACAGAACCATTACTTGCGACAGAAATACTATTACCATTCAAAAGTCCGCCAAGAACATCAGTATAAGTACCAGCAGGAAGCGCTGTATACAACCCTGTAATATTATAACTTGTTGAGAGGTTTCTATTTATAGCAACAAGAGCAACATTATTTCCAAATTTTCTTTCGTATATATAAACATCATTGTTTATCCAACGTTGCTGAGTAGTACCATAAGCAATTGCAGGATTGGATTTACGCAAAGGAGCAAGTTTTTTAATTACATTATATGCTGTAGTTGACGTATTAAATGACGTCATCATAGCTCTATTATAAGGGTCTCCGTTGCCTGTCATGTACTGTTCTGTTCCATAATATATAGCAGGTACTCCTCGTGAAGTCAATGTAAATGCTAATGCTTGTTCAACTGGACGAGTAGAACCGCCATTATAGAATCTATCCATATCATGATTATCAATAAAAGTAACCATATCATTTATAAAATTATAATCAGATGCAGTTGATTGAATCATTGAATCAAGTCCATACATAGTATCTGTATTATCCCTAAATACCTGCCTTACTTTTTGAGAAAACCTAAAGTCCAAAAGACTCATACCGCTTTCATTTGCAAAGTATGTGTTATTCGCATCAACTTCATTCGTTCCAAGGAACCACTCTCCAAATGTAAATACGGGCCTATAGCTCAATATGCTATCCATAAAATTTTTCTGCCATCCAAATGGCATATGTTTTACAGCATCTAAACGTATACCATCTATTCCCATATCAAGCCACACCTTAATTGCTGATTTTAAATATGAATCGATTGTACTATTCTGTTGATTTAAATCTGCTAAATCAAATAAGTTGCGATAAATACCATCTTCATAAGATGAAAAATCTGTTCCTCCATAATGATGAAAATACCCGTTTGTATCGTTTGTATACCCACCAAGCAATGTTCCATTGTCGTATAGCCTTCCATTCTCAGCATAAGTAGGATCTGTTTCAGATGCAGGTGAAGTATGATTGGGTGCAAAATCAATAATTACTTTTATGTTATGGGCATGAGCTGTATTGATCAAATTTTGAAAATCAGTAAAGCTTCCAAAGTATGGATTTGTTTTCTTAAAATCACGAGCCCAATAACCATGGTACGATGTACTCCCACCAAAAGTTGAATCAGGTAAGACTGCATAAATATTTTCTACAGGTTGAGATATCCAAATTGCTGTTACACCCATGCCTGTTAGATATCCATCATTTATCTTGTTGATAATACCCTGCCAGTCTCCGCCAAAGTACTTTTTTAAACTTGTATGTGTTGGATCATACAAGTCACCAGTTGGATTGTTACTGGTATTTCCATCAACAAATCTATCAGTGACAATCTGATAGATTACATCTGTCGAGTAATTGACAACATTACTTACTGCAGTATCAGAAGCTGCTTGTATTGGTGCTGTTAATCCAAAAACAAGTGTAAGCGAAAGCACCAGCACCAATAACAATTTAAACGTTTTTTTCATACAAAACCCTCCTTTTTAATTATTTTTTTGATTAGCGAGTTGTTTAATAATTTATTGGTTTTCCATCACTCCTTTCTATAATAAAAGCAATCGATATTATTAAGCAAAAATACTTTTATACCGATTGCATGTTGTCTATAATTTTAAATTAACTTGTTTAAATACAATATTTATCTTACTGTTTAACAGCACCAGCTATTATAGCTGTGACTAACTTTCTCTGTGCCAAGAAGTAGAAAATTACAACAGGTAAAATTGCTATTGTCAGTCCTGCCATACCGAGATTCCACTGCTTTGTGTACTGGCTAAAGAAGTAAAAAATCATTAGTGGAAGCGTCCTGGAACCGACTTTGTTTATGACTAAAGATGGCAATAAGTAGTCATTCCATATCCACATAATATCCAAAACTGCAAGGGTGATCGTAGTAGGATTTAATAAGGGTAGTATGATATTCCAGTAGATCCTAAATCTACTACAACCATCTATTAAAGCAGCTTCATCTAAAGATGTAGGTATCCCTTTTAACGCGCCATAGTATAAAAACACACCTAAACTAGACCCAAATCCCAAGTACATGAATACAAGTCCTGACCTTGTAAGAAAATGGAACTTACCAAATTCCGCCACTAAAGGAATCATCACCGATTGAAATGGAATAAGCATAGCTACCGTAAAAATCATATAAATAATCACACTGCTTTTTCTCTTTACCCTTTGAAGTGCATAAGCCGTCATAGAGGAAAATATTGCAATAATCAAAATGCTAACAACAGTTATTATTAATGTATTGGAAAATGCTTCACTTAAATTTAAATTTGCGGCTGCCGTTTTATAATTATCCAACATCAGACTTTTTGGAAGTGACAATGTGTTTGTAAATAGCTCTAATTTTGTCTTGAAAGAATTAACCAGTATTATATAAAAAGGAGATATCCATATCAATGAAAGTACAATTCCTAAAAATGTCAATAAATATTTTTGAACATGAACTTTTTTCATCACATCTCAACCTCTCTTTTCTGTGTCAAGTAAACTTGGACGATAGAAATAACAGCAATTATTAAGAACATTATTACTGCTTTTGCCTGTCCTACAGCCATCTCTTGAGCTGAAAAAGCTGTTTGATATATATTAAGTGTTATCATTTGTGTAGTATTGCCTGGTGCTCCAGCAGTTAATGATAAGTTTTGATCAAACAGTTTAAATGAATTTGAAAGCGTAATAAATAAACTCACTGTAAAAGCTGGCGCTATAAGTGGAAATACGACATTCCTAAATTGTTGCCATGAATTTGCACCATCAATCTTTGAAGCTTCTATTAAATCAGTAGGAATGCTTTCAATATATGCTATATAAATCACCATAACATAGCCTATCATTTGCCATGATGTGACAATCACAAGACCCCAAAAGCCAGTATTAGTTGTTGATAACCAGCCTCCAAGCCATCCAATATGTGTAGCATCTGAAATTGTTTGAAATACATCTACAAAAATGAAATTCCATATAAATCCCAATATAAGTCCACCTATTAAATTAGGCAAATAAAATGCTGTGCGCATAAAATTTCTGGCAAATATTTTTCTTGTAACAAGCATTGCAAAACTTAGTCCCACCACATTTATAATTACGATGCATGCTACAGCAAATTTAGCTGTAAAAAATATTGAATTCCAAAACTCAGCATCATCTTTAAGTGCCATAAAATTTTTCAATCCAATAAATACTGGTTGATTTATTCCATTCCAATCTGTAAATGAATAATATATTCCTATAATAAATGGTATTAATACGACAATAATAAGCGACAATAGTGTTGGAGCTATAAAAAGCCAATACCAAATACCGTTTTTAAAAAATTTAGCTTTTTTTCCCATTGTATTTACCTTCCTTCTCATTCATATTTGCAAAGTGGGAGAATACGACTATACTCTCCCACTATTATCTTTAATTATTATTTTCTTGCGTCTGCCCAGGCTTGTTTAGCATGTGAAATTACTTTATCCCAAGTTAATGAACCGTTGACATAAAGCTGAATATCAGCACCGAGAACATTTTGACCCCAATTGTTTGGATATCCCATAAATACCCATCCATATGTCTTTCCTTGGCTTGCTGCCACAAACAGTTGCATTCCAAGTGGATCTGATATGCTATTAGAATTGTACCCAGTATATGCCGGCACAAACTTAAACTGTTGAGTAACTATCTGTTTTCCTTCATCTGATGTGTACAACCAATCTAAGAAATCTTTAGCAGCTTTTTGAACATCTGCTGGTTTATCACTGTTAACTGCCCAATACATTGGAACACCTTCAGGATATGAATCTTCTTTATATCCTGGAACAGGGTATGGCAACATACCTATATCATTTTGTGCAAAATTCTTATCTAATGACTCTAATGTAGGATATACCCAGTTGCCTTGCTGAATCATAGCAACTTTTCCAGTTCCAAAAAGCTTTTCAACTTGCGTGCTGTAGTCAAGACTTGCTGTAGGTTGCACTGAATATTTATTCTGAAGATCAATCATCTGCTTCATTGCATCGCCATACTTGAATTCTACTGTCTTAGCATTAAATGCTTTCATAACATCTCCATCAAATTCTGGTGACAAAAATGCATTTGATAAATGGAGACCAGTAACCCAAGTTTCTTTTGCTGGAAAAGCGAATACAGCATCAATACCTAATTCTTTCTTCTTTGAATCTAACGTCTTTACAGCATTCACCAACGCATCAAAGGTCTTAATGCTGGATGGATCAATACCTGCCTTACTGAATATCTGTTTGTTGTATATTAATCCATATCCCTCTAAATCAAATGGTAAACCATAAATTTTGCCGTCTTGTGTCACACCAGTAAGAGTACCAGGAAGAGCAGCTTTTGCAGCTTTTGTATCTGACAAATCAGCTAATTTTGGCTTCCATGTAGCAACATCTTGTGGTCCACCTACATTGTATATTGCAGGCTCCGAACCTGAATTGAATTTGGCTTTTAATGCAGCACCGTAATCTTGTCCGCCACCTACAGTTTCTAGATTGATTTTAACATTAGGATTTTCTTTCATGTAAGTATTTATAGCATTCTGAAGAGCATCTTTTATTTCAACTTTGAATTGGAATATATCTAACGTCACAGGTTGACTCGTAGTCTCAGTTTTATTTTGAGTTGAGCTATTTTCTGAAGTTTTGCTCTGATCAGATTTAGTACTATTTCCGCACCCTGTTAACATCACTGAAAATGACATTAAAAGTACCAAAAGCAGTGCAATCACTTTTGAGGTTTTCCTCATAATTAAAATCCTCCTCTTTAATAAGCCAATTTTTTCTATTGACTTATACTATTTTTAGTTATAAAATTTACGCAGTTCCATATTTCTAAATCGTTTAATTGATTTTAACCAGTCTCTTGCGATTTTCTTTTTGTTTTACTTTTTGTTTTATATATAAGCGTTTTCACAAAACTTAATTTAAAACTGATAGTCATTCCCCCTTATCTCGATATTTCATGGAAAATTTGCAACCGGTTGCGCTTTGTTTAATTATATTTTATATCCTTTAATTACAAAAGTCAATAGATTTATTTATGATATCAAAAAAATTTAAAAAGATTATCTCAAATTATATTTTGAGAAAGATATGAAAATAAATAATTCATCTCATATCTTTCTCATCGCAACTAACTTATATATGATTATATGTTTCCGCTTTTCTCTAATAAGCCGTATATGATAGCTGCTGCTTCCGCTCTCGTAGCTACACCTTTAGGTGCAAACGCATTGTTAGGCTCTCCATTTACTATTCCTAATTTTGCTGCATTTGCTACTACATTCCTTGCCCAGTCGCTTATGGATTTGTCATCGCTAAATGATGTAGCACCTATGTTTTCTTCTTTGTACTGTGTCAGCATCTCGTATGCTCTCATTGCTATTGCTGTCATCTCTTCTCTTGTTATATTGTCATTTGGCCTTGCGTTCTTTCCGTCACCTTCGATTATTCCTGCTTTGTATGCTGCTTCTATTGCGTTTGCATACCAGTCTCCGCTCTTAACATCACTAAATTCTCCATTGTATGTTTCTTCTTTTATGTTTAAAAGCCTCAGTATCATTGCTGTGAATTCTGCTCTCGTTACTGTCTTATTGGGTTCATACTGAGTGTCTGTCATTCCTTCTACTATATGCCTTGATGCTAATACTTCTATTACGTCTTTCGCCCAATTGTCTTTTATGTCATTAAATGTCTTGTCGTACTCAAATGCCGCATATTGTGAGAAGTGCGTCGCATTGAATGTTATTGTTCCAGATGACACGTCTACTTTTCCACCCACGTATTCCCATTGATTTGTCGTTGGGTTGTAGTAGTAAACTGCTACTTTTCTTGGATCGTTAGCTTTTGATATATTTAATGTTACTTCTACTGGTTTTGCCAATGCTACATTTCCACTGCTACTACCTATTGTTATGTCTACTACATTAGAAAGCGGCATATAGTTTGTTACATTAGGCTTTCCATTGTCTTTTATAGATACATTGACGCCGTTTTGTATCTGGTTTTGGTTAAGTGCATCTTTTGTAAGTGCTATTGATGCGTTATCTGATTTTATGACGATGTCTTTGCCGTTAGCAGCACTTGTATCTAAAATGTCTTTGGAAATCTGCACGACTTTTTGCTGTCCTTGGCCTATTGTAGTTATGTCAAATACTACTTTCTTGTCTTTTGAATTTATTATCAGGTCTTTAGCTTTTCCTGCATCAAGCGTCAATGTAATAATGTTACCATTCTTATTGACTGCTCCAATTGTATTGTTTGTATTGTTTGTATTGTTTGTATTGTTTGTATTGCTGCTATTGACGCTTGTAGTACTTGTTGTGCTTGTACTTGTGCTTTCAGTGTTATTATTCCCTGCACTGCTTGAATTACTTCCACTTGTGCCTGTATTATTATTTCCTATGCTGCTTCCACTATTATTCTCTTGTCTATTTACATCAATCTCAATATCCTTTGTAAGTTCAGCTATTCTGCCTTGATCGTTACCATAAACACTACCATCATTTGGTTCAACATGTATCTTAATCGTATTTGCCCCATAATTTAAAGATACATCTTTAGTAAATACACCATTTTCATTTTGAACAAAACTATCACCATTTATTGTAACTTTAGCACCTTCATAAGTATTACCTTTGATTTGTATAATATTTGTATCAGAATCAACTGTAACATTATTACTATTTGGTGAATATATGAATATTGGTATATCCCTCCATCTATAAACTGTATCATTTATTGTCATTTCATTATTGCCTTGATTAACAATCGTTACTTTTCTGTTTGATGCAAGTTCATTTCCATATTCATCTTTTTCAACTTTGTCCCAACTACCACGTGCATATTTGTATTCTAATTGTGTTCCTTCATCAAGAGTAAGCGTAATGCTATAAGTATTGTCATTTATTTTTGTCATCTGTTGTGCTGATGGATCCCAAGTAGCATTAGGGAATGTTCCTGCCAAATTAACAGCATCTGGTGTATAATCTGGTACAGTTACATTAAAAGTAACCTTGATAGGAACTATATCTGGTTTTATAGTCACTACATTAGATTCTGTTCTGTTAAATGATGGGTCAACAGCAACAACTTTATAACTATAGGTTTTTCCATTGATTACACTTGTATCAACATAATTATAGACCTCATTGGATACAGTAGCTATTTTATTAAATGATGTTCCACCCTCAGATCTATAAATTTCATAATCGTATATCCCAACATTGTCTGTAGATGGGCTCCATGTAAGCGAGACCCTCGACGATTCTGTACCTGGTTGGTTCAAATAAGGTTCAGTTGGCTTTATTAAGTCATCCGAAGGACCAACATAAAACGATAATGTATTTGTCGTAAGCCAGCTTTGACCTTGATTATCTGAAAATCTCATTAAATATTCCCATTGACCTATTTTATCAGGTGTAAAACTTGCTTTGTACTGATCATTATTTCCTATATCTCCAACATATTGAGCATTTACCCAGGTAAAATCACTATTATCTACACCATATACGCTATTATATACACTGCCATATACTGAATCATAGACAGTACCGCCAACATATTTATACCCTAATTGCGCTATCATATTTAGACCTTGACCAGCACTATTTGTAAGTCCATCTGCCCAAACTTCTGCATAAATATCTTCTGTTGGTTTATCAACACCTATTATATGATTATCAGATACTTGTGTAAGATTTCCTACCCATCCTATAGGATACGCTGGATATGCTACTGCATCATTACTCATTTCGCTTTCATTGCCTAATTCATCGACTGATGATATTGCGTATACATATTTTAATCCATTTGTAACATTGGTATCCTCAAACGTTGTTCCAGTTACATTTGATGCTATTTTTTCATATAAACCACCTTCTACTGATGAACGATATACATTGTATCCTGTTGCACCATCAGATTGTGACCAAGATAAATCAACTTTACCGTTGCCAGATATCGCAACTACATTTGAAGGAGCTTGTGGAGCAGTTAAATCTTGCCCATCATCTGATATGAGCATTACACCGCTCATGGAAGGTACATCTATAACTATCTGCCCATTACTTATTGAATATGATGCATTATTGTTAATTAAATCTTTAAAAGTAACTCCATCTCTTAAAAACTTTGTAGTATCAATAGTTATTTGTTTATCTGAATTGCTCCTATTTATCGCAACAATTGCAGCACTATCAGGATACGACTTACCAAAAGCATCTTTGCCATTTATAATTCTCCTACCAATAGCATAAACATCATTTTGTGCATACAAAGTCTCCAAATCACCGGTTTTTAATACTTGATTGTTATTTCTTATCCTCGATATATTTTTAAAGAAATCTTGCAATGCAGTATCTTCATTTCCCCAAGGGAATGTTCTTCTATCATCCGGATCTTTGCCACCAGAAACTCCTGCTTCATCACCATAGTAAATATCCGCCATGCCAGGATATCCCATTTGCAAAATTGTTGCCAATTTAAGCTTTTGTTCTGCTATTTGTTTAGCAGCATCTGAGTTTTCGTTAGGATCTGCAGAGTTATATCCAAACACTGTTAGTATTCTCATTGTATCATGCGATCCAAGTAAGTTCATTGTTGAATAGAAAGCAGGCAATGGATATCTTTCATATATGCTCATCAACCTTTGGTCAAGTTTTGCTGCATCTATAGGATTGTGTTGACCATTTCCGTCATCAAAAGGTTGCCCAATCAAGAAATCGATTATGTCGTTTCTAAACTGATAATTCATAACTGAATTAAAAGAATCGCCAAGTAAATCAAGTGAGGCATCTCCCCAATTTTCTGCTATCATTGGAGCTTCAGGTTTTACAGTATTAATAGCATCCCTGAAATGTGTCCAAAAATCATGTGCAACTTCAGTTTCAACATCTAATCGCCAACCATCAGCGCCATCATTTAAATTTCCGTCTGGATTTAGCCAATACTTCGAAATCGCATTTTTATCATTTATTATAAAGTTAGCCCAACTTGTAACGTTATACTCGCTGCCATTCAACGACTTTATAACAGGCAAGCTATCATAGCCCCACCAACACTCGTAAGTACCGTCTGAATTAATGGTATACCAATCACCATACGGTGATAAAGATTGATTCCCTTCTTTCCAAGCTTGATATGCACCCAAATCTGGATACTTTCCATATCTATTAAAATAGATGCTATCATCACTGGTGTGATTGAATACACCATCAAGAATTATTTGTATACCTTTAGCGTGTGCATCACTCATTAACTTTTCAAAATCTTGTGTAGTGCCAAACATTTCATCAATCTTTGTATAATCAGCAGTATCATATTTATGATTTGAAGGTGATTCAAATATTGGATTTAAGTAAATTACTGATACTCCAAGTCCTTTCAGATAATCAAGTTTATCATCGATTCCTTTCAAATCACCACCAAAAAAGTCGTTTGACCAAATACCATCGCCAGTATAACCTAGTTTTCCAGCATTATTAGGATTATCCGGAAGGTCATTCCAGTTATTATGGAACTCTATTGGATCATTGCCACGGCTTAATGTCTTTGCATGATCATTAGATGTATCTCCATTATAAAACCTGTCAGGGAAAATTTGATACATAACAGCGCCTTTCATCCAATCAGGCGTATCAAAATTTTTATCGTATACAGTTAATTCAAAATCCTTATTTACAGTATCTGTTGCTTTTCCAACGCCACCAAGTTGGTCATCATTGTCGCCATAATAAGCAGTTTTAGTTCCATCTTTTAATATAAAGTAATACCAAATTCTCGTTGGATGATCAAAACTCAACTTTATTTCCCAATATTCATAATTACTATCAGGACTTTCACCTATTCTTGTCATAGGTAATTCCGTCCTCGTCTTGTTTATATCATCCCAATACGATATTCTGGCAGATTCGAGATCATGATTTTTGGCTTGAATTCTCAGTGTAACTGTTTGTCCCACTTTTATAGCTCCAAAAGGATTCCTAAAAAACGGATCATGCGTATCATGCTTTAGATCATCATAATATATGTTGTTATCTAAACCAGTAAGTGTTGGACTATAATTAGTCCAAATATTGTGTGTCTTTGCATCATAAAAAAATGTTATATCAGCATCGCTAATAACGTTTAACTGTATGTTAGAACCATCTTGTGCACCATTTGCACCATAGTTTTCATCCCATGTATTCCCTAATGTCACCTTATACTCATAGTTGCCCTTTGGAACATGCGCAGTATATGAATAAACATTGTCAAAATTATCATCTATCATTATAGCTGTTGATGTTCCAGGATCCCAATCGTTGCCTGCTCCAATAGCTGATTGAATTGTCCCAACTAATCTAGGTAATTTATCATTAGATATTGGAGTATACTTTGTAGAATCGGTTAAAGATTGTGTATTATAGTCAAACCAGAATGTAACATATGAATCATTTGTTAAGTTTAGCGTTAGATTTCCTTGAGATGGAACACCTCCACCAGCCCAGGAATGATTTAATGCAACTTTATACTGATAACTACCAGCTTTTAGTTGAGTAGGCGTAGTAAATTCATATAGTCCATTTCCTACATACTGCATTATGGTAATGTTACTATCTATATTCCAATTAGAATCACCCAGTTGGTCTTGAAAATCCCCCACGATATTTGCTACAATGCTTGCATTGTCAGCAGCATATGCATTGTGAAATGGCATTGAAGAAAATACTGCTGTCAATACTAACAAAAGTGACATAACAAAACTTATAAATTTTTTACTTAAAACTTTTTTATACACATTGATACCTCCCACTAAGTTTTTTAGATTAAAATAAATTAATATTTTATATCCCTATAGCCCGTTCTTTCACCTCCTTTTAGAGTCATTTATCTTCTGAAATTAATATAAAAATAAACTATTTGAGATTAAGAGTTGAATGTGCAAAATTTGCGCAACCGATTTCTTTCAAATAATATTATATTATCATTGTTAAAGAATGTCAATAATGTTCATTGATTGAGTTTTGGAGAAATTTTAATAATAGTTTGAAAGCTCTACAATATTGCTTTCAACAAATAAATTTACCAGATTTTTTATTTGCTATGAAATAAAAAAGACTATGGATTTATCATCCAATTAGCCCCATTAGTATCTCTGCAAGCTTTTGCTCATCATGCCTTATGTAATTGTTTCTTATTGCTAACACATCTTTTTCAATGACTTTTATTCCCTTTTGCTTAAAACTTTCTACATCATAGCTTACAGGTTGCGACATGTCTTCTCTATATCTATCTTTGTACTGATAAGGAATTTCACCATTATTTACAATGACATAATCAAGAGATTTTAATCCATGTAGAAAAAGTGCATCAACGTGTGCATTGGCATCATAACCAATTGTCTCGCCAGGTTGAGTCATTATATTACACACATATACCTTAATTGCTTTTGACTTTTCTATTGCTTCACAAACATCATTAACTAATAGATTTGGTATTATGCTGGTGTATAGGCTACCAGGACCTAAAATAATTTCATCAGCTTCCATGATATCTATTAAAGCTTCTTTTACCGGTTTCGCTTCTTTAGGTTCTAAAAATATCCTTTCTATTGGACTTTTTTCTTTCATTTGAAGTTTCGGTATTAGAGATTCTCCATCTATGACTATCCCATTTTTTAACTTAGCCTTAAGTTTGACGTCATCTAACGTGACAGGCAAAACCTTTCCTGATACAGCTAAAACCTCGCTCATCTTTTTGACAGCTTCTTCAAAGCTATTTGATATGCCATTCATTGCGGCTAAAAAAAGATTTCCAAAGCTCTGTCCTTTAAGCATTCCATCAGTAAACCTGTACTGTAAAAGTTTTTCCATTGTAGGCTCAGTATTTGCCAACGCCAGTATACAGTTTCTTATATCGCCAGGCGGTAACATGCCTAAATCCTCTCTTAATACACCAGAACCTCCTCCATCATCTGCAACTGTTACGATTGCAGTAATATTATGTGTATACTTTTTAAGTCCTCTAAGCATTGTTGATAATCCTGTACCACCGCCAATTACTACAACTTTTGGACCATTTAAGTAAGCAAAATTCTTCATACAAGCAACCCCTTTGCAATAAGTCATCTAAAAGGATAATATCGCTTATTCTTCTCTAATATCTCTATGATTTATTATAGCTGTGTAATCCCTTTTTCTCAGTAAATCGTATAATGCATTCGCAATTGTTACAGATCTATGTTTACCGCCTGTACATCCAACAGCTATTACAAGCTGTGATTTGCCTTCCCTTATATAAAATGGCAGTAAAAACTCTATCATGTCTTCCAACTTATTTAAAAATTGTTTTGCTTCTTCCCATTTCATAACATAATCCATTACTTTTTTATCATTTCCGGTAAGTGGTCTAAGTTCATCTATATAGTACGGATTTGGCAAAAACCTCACATCGAATACAAGATCGGCATCAAGGGGTATACCGTATTTAAATCCAAATGACATTACATTTACGATTATACCTTTGAATTTTCTTCCTTCGATGAAAATATTGTACAATTCCTGTTTAAGCTGAGCTGCAGTTAAATTCGTCGTGTCAATGATGCTGTTTGCCATTTTTCTTATTTCCGCAAGTTTTTGCCTCTCATCTTTTATTCCATCTATTATGGAGCCTCCATCTGTAAGAGGATGTCGTCTCCTTGTTTCCTTAAATCTCTTTATCAATGCTTCATCTGAAGCCTCCAAAAAGATTATTTCATAGTCATACTTATTTTTCTTTAGATAGTCTATAGCAGAAAAAATATCTTTAAATAGTTGTCCACCACGTAAATCCATGCCAAGAGCAACTTTATCAATATCTTTAGAGCCATAAAAGAGATCAGCCAACTTCGGTATCAATGCTGGAGGAAAGTTGTCAATGCAAAAGAATCCGATATCCTCCATCGATTTTAATGCTTGGCTTTTCCCTGCACCTGAAAGACCGGTAATTATCACAAATCTCATTTGTATCACTCCTTAGCATTTATTATATCATTTGTTGTAAGTCCCGCTTCTTTCGCAATTTCGATTCCTCTTGCAAAATCGCCAACTCTCGACGGTGTGTGTGCATCGCTGTCAATTACGAATTTTGCACCAACAGATTTTGCTATTTTCACGTATTCTACAGTCATATATCCGTGGCTTGAGTTTATCTCAAGAGCCGTTCCTTTAGCTTTTGCCGCTAAAGCAAGTCTCTTTGTATCTATATCGACTTTTGCTCCAGGATGTGTAATTATATTTATATTGTATTTATTTATGGCTTTTATCATTGCATCTGTATTCTGCTCTCTTACAACAGTTTTTAAAGAACTAAAGTATTTGCTGGCTGCATTTTCCCCAAATAGATGAATAAAGTTATAAAAATCAAATGGCGCAACACCCGTATGATAACCCATAAGCAGTATATCTATATATTTTAAAAGCTCATCATCCACATCGATATCGCCATTTAAGCTTATAAGATTTGCTTCTACTCCCATTAAAACCTTTATATCAGGAAATTTCTCATTCATTCTGTCTATTTCATCTCTGATTTTCCTGTAATTGCGACTCCTTACGCCAAAAAATATATGCCTCGGTCCATGATCAGTAATAGCGATTTCTTTAAGTCCTTTTTTAATTGCAGCTTTTACATTATCTTCAATTGTACCTTTTCCATGGCTAAATACAGTATGTGTGTGATAATCAGCAAAAATTTCCATCCTTAAATTACCTTTCACCAATTATTTTAACTTCCGTCTCCAGATCTACGCCAAATTTGTCTTTGACTGTTTTTTTAATGTATGCAATTAGATTTAAAACGTCATCTGCAGTCGCATTACCTTTATTTATGATAAACCCACAATGTTTTTCAGACACTTGCGCACCACCGATTGTATATCCACTAAGTCCAGCATCTTGAATCAATTTTCCTGCATAAAATCCTTCTGGCCTTTTAAACACGCTTCCAGCACTTGGGTATTCCAGCGGTTGCTTCATTTTTCTCAATCCATTTAATTCGTCCATTTTTGCTTTTATGTCCTTATAATTTCCTTTTTTTAAGTGAATCCACGCTCTTATTGCAATCAAATTATCTAACTGTATTAAACTGCTTCTATACCCAAATCTCATGTTACCATTTTTTACTTCATAAATAGAACCATCTTCATCAATAACTTCTACTTTTTCAACTACGTCTTTTATTTCAGGACCATACGCCCCGGCATTCATTGTGATAGCACCACCTAATGTGCCTGGTATACCGCTGGCAAATTCAAACCCTGTGAGTTCATTGTCAAGAGCTGTATTTGCAATCGACGAAAGCAATGCACCAGCCTCCGATACAATCATCTCACCATCTACAGAAATTTTCCTAATAGCAGTAAGTTTTATCACCACACCCCTTATTCCTTTATCTGAGACTATGATATTTGTTCCGTTACCAAGTATAAAATAAGGTATATTTTCGGCTTTTATTAAGCCCATAACTTTTATCAGTTCATCCACGCTTTGAGGTATAACCAGTACGTCCGCCGGACCACCAATCCTAAAAGATGTATGTCTTGACATAGGTTCATTTATATATATATCTTCATCTGAAACCACTTTCTTTAACATTTCTGCAATCTTTTCCAATATATCAACTCCCTACATGTATTTACAGGAAATTTTCGTTCAGTAATATTTTATCAACTATTCTCATGTTTAATTCCTTTTTGTTTTCCTCTTAGAGTATAGCACTTTTTTAAAGCATAAAAAAGACAAAAAAATAGAAGGCTTTTTAAAACCTTCCTCAAACATTGTAACATACTTTAAATCTTTTACTAATGCAGCCCTCAGAGTCATAAACACTAACAACAGCCGTACACTTTTTGATCTTAATCTCGCAATTGCAATCCCTGCAAAAATATAGGTTATTGCCTATTTTACCCACATTAGTGCTTTTGCAATTTGGGCATTCCATATAACTCACCTCACTAATTAGCTGATCTGAACCTCCTCAGCCTTAAGGCGTTTGACACAACTGATACTGAACTAAATGCCATTGCACCCCCTGCAATAGCTGGATTTAAAAGACCTGCTGCAGCAAATGGAATTCCTATTGTATTGTAGATAAAAGCCCAAAACAGATTCTGATAAATATTTCTCATGGTAGCTCTGCTTAATTTTATCGCTGTCACTAAACTCATTAAACTACCACTTATAAGCGTAATGTCTGACGTCTCAATTGCTACGTCCGTTCCAGTCCCTATAGCAATACCTAAATCTGATTGTGCTAACGCTGGAGCATCATTTATGCCATCTCCAACCATTGCAACTATTTTACCCTGTTTTTGTAACTTTATAACTTCCTCCGCTTTTTTTTCTGGTAAAACTTCTGCTAATACGTGATCAATACCAACTTGTTTTGCAATGGCCTCAGCAGTTCTTTCATTGTCACCGGTTATCATGTATACATCTATGTTTAAAGCTTTTAATTCTTGTATAGCCTTTGCTGAATCTTCCTTAGGTACATCGGCAACCGCTATTACACCTAAAGCCTTACCTTCAGATGATAGAATCATAACAGTTTTGCCTTCATTCTCAAGCTTTTCTAAAGAAAAACTTATGTCAGATGTATCTACGTTCTCTCTATCCATCAACCTTCTATTCCCAATATAATATTCTTTTTCGTTAATTATAGCACAAATACCGTAGCCTGGTATAGTCTCAAATTTGCTCGGATCTGGCAATTTTTCGCAGTTTTCCTTTGATTTATTCACAATTGCTTTGCCAAGCGGATGCTCAGAATTTTTTTCAGCTATTCCAGCAATATACAGCAAATCGTCTTCCTTCAATTGACTAAATGAAATGACATCGGTGACTACAGGTTCTCCTTTTGTAATAGTACCGGTTTTGTCTAATACAATAGCATTAATCTTTTTTGCTTTTTGCAAATATTCGCCACCTTTTATAAGTATGCCATTTTCTGCACCTTTACCTGTACCTACCATGACAGATGTAGGCGTTGCAAGACCTAATGCGCAAGGACATGCAATTACAAGTACAGATACTGCACTTATTACACCTTCGTTAAGATTTCCTAATACAAGGTACCATATCAAAAATGTAACAATTGCTATTCCAATGACTACAGGTACGAAAACTCCTGATACCTTATCAGCGATCTCTTGGATAGGTGCTTTTGAGCCTTGTGCATCCTCAACCATTTTTATTATCTGTGATAGTACCATATCTTTCCCGACCTTCGTCGCTTTAAACTTAAAAGTACCTGTCTTATTTATTGTCGCACCTATTACTTCGTCATTGACATTTTTATCAACAGGAATGGATTCTCCAGTTATCATGGATTCATCTATAGTAGAACTTCCATCTACAATTATACCATCTACAGGTATTTTTTCACCTGGCCTTACTACAACTATATCTCCTACCTTTACTTCTTCAATAGGTATGTCTATTTCTTCTCCATTTCTTATGACCCTTGCAGTTTTCGCCTGAAGCCCCATAAGTTTTTTTATTGCTTCAGATGTTTTGCCTTTTGCTATAGCTTCAAGCATTTTTCCTAATGTAATAAGAGTAATTACAACGGCCGACGCTTCAAAATACAAATAATTGTGTACTTCTGACATAGGCTTAGTAAAAACATTGTACAAACTATAAAAATATGCAGCAGATGTACCGAGAGCAACTAATGTATCCATGTTGGCTGACATGTTTTTTAAATTATGCCAAGCACCTTTGTAGTATCTATATCCAATAATAAATTGAACTGGTGTGGCTAAAAGTATTTGAAACCACGGCGCTTCTAAAATTCCTGTAGGTAATTTAAAAACTTTTAATACCATAGCAAGAAGAAGCGGAAAAGTCAAAATCGAAGATACAATCACCAAAGCTTTTGTTTTTTTTATCTCGGCTTCTCTCTCATTTTTTTCATAGTCTAATGCATTATCTTTTTTTTCTTTCGCATCATAGCCGATGTCTCTTATGGCTTTTGCCATCTGTTCTACACTTATAGCATCTGAATTATATTCCACAGATGCCTCCTCTGTGGCAAAATTAACGCTTGCTTTATATACACCAGGCAATTTATTCAAAGTCTTTTCTATTTTAGTAGCACATGAAGCACATGACATGCCAATCAATACAAGATCTGCTTTATCCCTTACTACACCATATCCTAAATCTTCAATTTTTTTCGTCATATCATCTATGTCAACTTTTTCTGGATCGTACACAACTGTGGCTTTCTCAACCGCTAAGTTAACATTAGCTTCATCAATTCCTTCTAAATTTTTAAGACCCTTTTCTATGCGAGCGGCACAAGACGCACAAGTCATGCCGGTAATTTTTAAAGTAGCTTTTTCAGGCATATAAATCATCTCCTCAAATTATATTGCTAATGCCTCACCAATAGCTTTTAAAATCATTTCTTTAGGTGGCACACCGGAATTACGTCCATTCACTTTATAAACTCTGCATCCATAAAGAGGTTCATCATTTCTTCTCTCTTTTTCTATGTCTTCTCCATTGATATGAATTGACGGTGAACCTAAAAATTTATATCTATATGCATCTTCTTCAGACTCTATCTTTACTATTTCTATATCATCTTTAATATTTTTTTCTAATAAAACCTCTTTTAACAATTTTAAAGCTGGCTCTGAATTAGGACATCCTTCGAAGTATAAAAAACGAATTTGCATTAAAAACACTCTCCTATTTAACCGTTTTATACCCCTTAAGGGTATTGTAATTTTATTATATAATTCCGATATGTTTATGTCAATATTATTTTGACGTCTTTTCATAAGCTTATGTATAACTACATCCTTTATGCAAATAATAATTCTTGATTAAAATCAATTGGAGGTGTTCTTTATGAATGCAGAAAGCGTAGTAAAATGCGGTGTTAACACATGCGCATATTGGAAAGATATGAGATGCCATGCACAATCAATCGAAGTGAATCCAAAGACCCCGACAGCAAAAACCAGCGCAGAAACTGAATGTACAACATTCAGGTCAAGATAAAGATATTTTAAAAGAGCTGAATAGTTATTTATTTCAGCTCTTTTTTACGAACTAAATATATTTTATGGAAAGCCTTATGGAGTCTTCAGGCGGTAAAAGGCGGAGAAAGTGCTTTGGTCTTCATAAGATCTTTATAATTGCATTGTATAATAAAATCACAATAAAAAAACTAGGGGGAATTTTAAATGAGAAAGAAAGTTATAGCTATATTCGCAGGCACGCTAATAATAGGTGCTATAGCATTTACGCAAATACCTGCATTAAGAGCAAAGGCCGATACAATTAATAACGGCTATGGGTTTAACATGATGGGTTCAAATTTCAACTATAGTGCCATGTACAACTACATGAAAGGACTTACAGCGAAAGATGTGCAAAATATGATGGGTGGAAATATAGATGAAAAAGATGCGCAAAATATGTTAAATGCATGCACAAATGCGCTAAAGAACGAAATCAACGAACAGCAAAAGTAATTTAGGAGCCTTTGGCTCCTTTTTTTACGTAGTTTAATTCGTATCTGAAATCATATCTGAAACAACGTGAGAATTCCCAAAGAACATACAAGTAAATATATTATCGCAAGTACGATTTTTTCCCAATTTTTTAATTTATATTTTTCAGGTAATGCCTTCCATCCAAGCGCTATCAAAAATCCGAGGACAATTGGCAAAAGCAATGAATTCATTATTTCAACTGAAATTGTCAATGTTACAAGGGGTACTCCTGATAAGACGATAATGGCGGAAACAATAATACCTGCAGCATATAATCCATAAAATATCGGAGCTTCTTTCCATGATGAATTAAGGCTTCGCTTAAAATCCATAACTTCACCTAACGACCATGAAGTTGCCAATGAAACAACAACAGCTGCTATCAAAGAAGCACCGATAATACCTGCTGAAAATAAGATTTTGCCACCAACCTGACCTACAAATGGTATAAGTGAATCAGCAATCTGCTGAATATTCGTAAGTGAAACATTTGGATTTATCCGTCCAATAGTGGCAGCCGTTAATACAAGTACAACCGCCATGATTATCTGAGTTACAACTGAACCGACAGCAGTATCAATGCGGCTAAACCTTATCGATTTTTCTGTTAATTTTTTGTCTATCACAGCGCCTTGTTGGTAAAATATCATCCAAGGCATTATTACGGCTCCAACATTGGCTGCTATAAGAAGCCTATAAGATTCATCGTAGAAAGGCTTCTGTCCGATAATCCCATTTATTATTGACGAAGTATCGGGATGTGCTAGTATAACCGCTGGTATAAAGCTTAGTTCAAATAATCCGATAAATATAGCTATGCGTTCAACAATAGTATAACGTCCAAAGCCTGTTATTAATATTAAGGAGATTGATGCAAGTGATATGCTTATCCACTTTGGTATGCCAAACAATAAGCCAACACTGGCAATACCAGAAAATTCTGTGACTAAAGCACCTATAGCAGAAACCACAAGTGTTAAAACTGAAAACCATGCCCAACCTGCACCAAACTTTTCCTTGATCAATTCGCCATGCCCTTTACCAGTCGTTATTCCAATACGTGTTGTAAGCTCCTGCACAAAATATAAAATTGGAATAAGCAAAAATTGCAGCCACAACAAGCTATAACCCCATCTAGCACCCGACTGTGCCGATGTTATAATAGATCCTGCATCAGTATCTGCTAACATAACAGTAAGCCCTGGGCCTATTGTTGCAAGTAGTAATAGAATAGTAGATTTATTCTTTTTTGATCCTTCAAATTCATGAGATAGTGTATGTTCGTTTTCGTTCAAAGGCATTTAAGCACCCCTTCTGCATAAATTTTTCTTAACCTCAGTAAACCATAAGAAAAGCAAATTCAATTTTTACAATTCTTTGATTCTGAAATTCATTCTCAATTAGATTATACAATATATTTCACCGTACTGCAATATCAAAAGCTCTCTTCTATTCTGAAGAGAGCTCTATAATATTTATTCTGCTGCTTTTTTAAGTGCTTGATCAAGGTCATACAATATGTCGTCGATGTCTTCTATGCCTATTGAAAGTCTTATTTGGTCAGGGGTTACACCTGCTAATGATAATTCTTCTTCGCTTAATTGCGAATGTGTCGTGCTTGCTGGATGAATTACCAAAGACTTTGCGTCACCAACATTGGCCAGCAATGAGAATAATTCAAGGCTGTTTATGAATTTGATTCCAGCATTTATTCCACCTTTTATTCCAAATGTCAATATCGCTCCTGCACCCTTCGGCAGGTATTTCTTTGCAAGCTCATGGTATTTGTTTTCTTTAAGTCCAGGATAGTTTACCCACGTCACATTGGGATTGCTTGCTAAGAATTCTGCTACTTTTTGTGCATTTTCCACATGTCTTTGGACTCTTAATGACAAAGTCTCTAATCCTTGTAAAAATAAAAATGCATTGAATGGACTTAAAGATGCACCAGTATCTCTTAAAAGCTGTACTCTCAGTTTTGTGATATATGCGGCAGGTCCAAATGATTCAACATATTTGATTCCATGATAGCTGGGATCTGGCTCTACAAATTCAGGGAATCTTCCGCTTCCTGCCCAATCAAATTTTCCTGAATCTACTATTACTCCGCCTATTGATGTTCCGTGGCCTCCTATAAATTTTGTCGCTGAATGTACTACTATATCTGCCCCGTATTCAAACGGACGGAAGAGATATGGCGTTGCAAATGTGTTGTCTACAATTAGCGGTATTTTATTCTCATGGGCTATTTTTGCTATAACCTCAAAATCAGGTATATTTATCCCGGGATTTCCTATCGTCTCTATATACAATGCCTTTGTTTTGTCTGTTATTGCTTTTCTGAAATTTTCTGGATCATCTGGATCTACAAATGTCGTTTTAATGCCAAGTTTAGGCAACGTTAAAGCGAAAAGATTGTATGTTCCTCCGTATAATGTGCTGGCAGATACTATTTCATCACCTGCACTTGCTATATTTAAAATCGAGTATGTTATAGCAGCAGAGCCAGAAGCTGTCGCAACAGCACCAACACCACCTTCTAAGGCTGCTATTCTCTTTTCAAATACATCATTGGTGGGATTCATAATTCTTGTATAAATATTACCTGGTTCTTTAAGGCTAAATAAAGAAGCGGCATGTTCAGTATCTTTAAATATATATGACGATGTTTGATAAATTGGCACTGCCACTGCACCTGTAGTTGGATCTGGTTCTTGCCCCGCATGCACCTGCAATGTGTCAAATTTTAATTTTCTTTCTTCACTCATCTAAATCTCTCCTCTATATAATTTTAATTTAAATAAACAAATTAAATTGATTCTTATAATGCACCTCTTTTCATTTTGGTATATTAAAAGCCCTCTTCGATGTAGAAGAGGGCTAAGTTTGCGCCGCTCCTCTCATCTCTCAGGTTTCCCTGCAGGATTTGGCACCAGACGCATTATATATGCCGGTTGCCGGGTTTCATCGGGCCAGTCCCTCCACCACTCTTGATAAGAGGTTTCATATTCAATTTGTATTTTAAACTATATTAACACTTTAAATCATTAATGTCAATAGGTTTTCTTGGAATTTTATTTTAAAACCTTCTTTAATTCGTCATATTCATACGTATTTATCACATCTTTCGCTTCAAGCCAACCTTTACGTGCAATGCCGATGCCATATTTCATATCATCAAGTCCTTCTATCCTATGTGCATCTGGGCAAATTGCAAATTTTACACCTTTTTCTTTTGCATATTTTATATATCTCCAATCCAAATCAAGCCTGTATGGACTTGCATTTATTTCAATTATTTTCCCGTATTCAGCAACACTATCTATAATTTTATACACGTCAATGTCATAACCGTCTCTTGCAAGGAGAAGTCTCCCTGTTAGATGTCCAATGATTTTTGTGTATTTATTTTTTATAGCTTTTATTATTCTCTCTGTCATGTCGTCTTTAGTCATTTTAAAGTTAGAATGAACAGATGCGATGACAAAGTCAAGTCTTCTCAATATATCTTCGTCATAATCAAGTGAACCATCTTTTAATATATCAGATTCTATGCCTTTTAATATTTTTATATCACTATACTTGTTATTCAATTCATCAATTTCATCCAATTGCCTTAAAACATCTTCTTCTTTAAGTCCATTTGCATAAAATGCAGATTTACTGTGATCTGTAATACCAATAATTTTATAACCGCAATCTCGTGCAGCATTCACCATTTCAGAAATTGTATTTGCACCATCGCTGTATATCGTATGTACATGAAAAACCCCTTTGATGTCTTTTTCATCTATTAATATGGGAAGTAATCCTTTTTCTGCTGCTTCAATTTCACCCATATTCTCTCGAAGTTCCGGTGGAATATATTGAAGAGCTAAACTTTTAAATATGTCGTCTTCATCATAGCATTTAACAAGCAAATCATCTTTAAATAGTCCATATTCATTCATTTTTATTCCCATTTGCTTTGCCCTATGCCTCATAGCTGTATTGTGCTCTTTGCTACCGGTAAAATGGTGCAATGCATATGGAAATTCCTCATCTTTAACAACCCTTAAGTCTACATTTATGCCAGATTTCAATATTACGCTAGTCTTGGTTTCTCCCTTGGCAACAATATCCCTTATACCTTCATATTTTGTAAATACGTCCATTAGCTTCTCAGGATTGTCACACGTAGCAAGAATATCTATGTCTTTCACCGTTTCTTTTCTTCGCCTTAAACTTCCCGCAATCTCGCATCTTATTGTCAATCCACTATCAACAAGATATTGTTTTAATGATGTGGCCTCTAAATATGCATCCATAAATAGATGCTTACCACTAAACTGTTTTATAAATTGTATACCTTCAAGGATTTTTTTCTGTGTTTTTTCACCAAATCCAGGTAATTCAACAAGTCTATTTTCAATACAGGCATATTCCAATTCACCAACCGTCTTTATATCCAATTTGTCATACAATGTTTTTATCTTTTTAGGTCCAAGACCTGGTATTTTCAACATCTCAATTAAGCCTTCAGGTATCGATGCTTTAAGATTTTCATAGTATTCAAGTCTGCCTGTAGTAATAAGCTCTGTAAGCTTTTTATTAAGCGCATCACCTATACCCTTCACATCTTTTAATCTATCTTCTTTTATTAATTTCTCAATATCGTCGTCAAGAACTTCTATTGTACGGGCAGCATTATAATACGCTCTCGACTTAAAAGGATTTTCACCTTTTAATTCTAATAAAAGCCCTATTTCATTAAGTATATCGGTAACAGTTTTCTTATCCATACTCATCACATCTCTTTAATTTAATCTAAATAATTGCCGATATATTCTTAATATATTATATCATTTTTACTGTAAAACAAAAATAATAAAGTATGGTTCATGTGTAAACCATACTTTGATTTATAGTTTATTTACTTTTCTATTCTAAATATAGTTATAAAAATTACAGCTAATATTGAGCATCCAGCGCCAAAATAAAATGGAGCGGAAGGTGCAACTTTATCCCACAGATACCCAGCAATAAAACTGGCAGGCAGTGCAAGGATACCAATAGAAGCATTGTACAATCCAAAAGCTGTTCCTCTATTATTTTCATCTACAAGATGCGCAACAAGAGACTTTGCTACACCTTCAGTCGTAGAATAATAAATACCGTAAATTGCATATAAAATCCATATATGCCAAGGCACCCTGGCTAATGCAAATCCAAGATAAGTAACTGCATAAATTAACCATCCAATTTTGATTACATTAACCCTTCCAATCTTGTCAGACAGTATTCCGCTGGGCACAGACAGTAAAGCATAAAAAAGGTTAAACATGGCAATGATAATAGGTATCATGGCTGAACTTACGCCTACGTTACGAGCTCTTAATATCAAAAATGCATCACTGCTATTTCCAAGTGTAAATATTAGCATAACTATGAAAAACAACAAAAATTTTCCTTTGAATATAGTGAAATCAAATTTAAACGGTGTACTGACATTATCTCCTTTTCTTTCGACTACGAATAATCCAATAAGCAATATTGTAATAAAGCCAATAAGCCCTGCAACTAAAAATATTATCCTGTATTTCGTCTCATCTATGTATTTAGCAAGCAAAACCATTAACCCTGTTGTGATAAGTGGTCCAATAAATGAGCCTAACGTATCAAGCATTCTTTGAAATCCGAATGAATAGCCCATGTTTTTCATTTCAGATGACTTTGCAACAAGTGCATCTCTTGGAGCATCCTTTAAACCTTTACCAATGCCATCAGTAAAACGCAATCCAAACGTCATTGCTGCACCATTAGTCAATGATAGAAAAATTCTTCCTATTGCAGAAAATAAATATCCTATAAAGACGATTGATTTTCTCTTTCCAAGTTTGTCAGATATTATGCCAGAAACAATCCTCATAATACTGACAATCGTTGTTACGCTTCCCTCAATTAACCCTACGGTTTCTTTACTTAAACCTAATATCTGAGTGTAAAACGTTGGCAAAATAGGTTGTATCATATCCTGGCTTAAACCACCAAAAAAAGCCACCCATCCTAATGTCTTAATATTATTGACTGTACTCTTATTTTGTCTTTCTTTATTATCCATTTTATTATCCTCCTAATTAAATCTTGATTTAATTTTTTCTAAAGCAATTAAGGCGATGTTCTTTGATAAAACTGAAAAATTATCTATATTTTCTTTAATATAATTATATACATCTTTATCGCCTATTTCCCCTAATGCTGCTACAACAGCTTGTTCAATGTAGGGATCTCTTTCCTTTCTGTCCTTCTTAAGATACTCTATTAAAGTATTTTTAGCTTCTTTAATTTTTAGTTCACCAATAATCTTTGCTGCCATATACTGTACATTATAATCAGGATGATTTAACGCCGTAATAAGTTTTTTGCTATAATCATCATTTGTAATATTTTTAAAATCATACCCACATTTTTGACATTTTTCATCGCCAATATCAGCTATTTTAAAGCAGTTAGGACATATATACCTCATTCTTCATCAGTCCTTATGCCAGAAAGTCCTTTTAAATAATTGTTTTCTGCCTCATACCCTTTTAATTTAATATCCAGTGTTTGATTATCTCTTACTAGCTGGAAATATTTAAATCTCATAGCGGAATACTTTGATGCCAACATTATAAGCTGTTTTCTTATATCTTTATCATCAGGATTTTTTCGTTCCATCCAATACGCTTTAATACCCATCTCAAAAATAGCTCTGTAACAGTCTTCACTGCTGAAACCGTCCTTTTCCAAATCCTCTTTTAATTCTTTTATTTCTTCCATTTGTTCGTCACTTATTTCAAATGATACTTTCTTCATCACGATCATCCTTTCATATATCAACTATTTTTTATTATCATGCTCTATCCTTAAAGTAAAACAAAAATAGCTCCTACTAAATGTAGAAGCCATTAGCCATCAAAGCAATTAAGGTGAGCTTCATCACCATAATATTCTTTTAACTATATTATACCATAAATTTATCTGCTTGATCTAACAAATAACACATACCAAAAAAGCGCAATCATTTCGGCTATTATTGAATATAGAAATATAAAATTGATAGAATGAGCATATAAGTATCCGAAAATAGTACTTCCTAAAAACATAGAAAATCCTGTAACAGCACTGAATACACCAAACGCCTTGCCTCGCTCAGAAATATACGTAATATCGGTAATTACAGACCTCATCGTAGTTTCTTGCATACTTGTAATAAATCCCCATATAAGCATTGAAACGATAGCCAAAACTGGCATATTTGAAAAGACCATGAAAGTCATCAAAAAGGTCGATATTGGAAGCACTGCTAACGACAAAAAACCTTTCTTGTCATAAAATTTTCCAATGAATACTGCACTTACTCCATCTACCGCCATTGCTAATGCGTACAAAAGTGGAATAGCATCTTGGCTTAACACTTTATGACTCAAAAAATGATATGAAATAATCGGATAATTAGCAAATCCGAGCATTGCAAAAAATATAAAAAGCATGTAATATAAATACTGCCTTGAAAAGTTTTTATTCAACAAATCTACATTTTTAGATGCATTTTTTGTATTTTTCTCCAATTCTGCAGGATTAGTGACTTTGCTTCGAGCGTATATTACAAATATAACAGTAAGTATTGCTGGAATCCACATCAAAATAAAGCCCGTCTTATAACTACCAGCAAAAGATATAACAAAAGTAAAAATCAAAGGTCCTATAATACCACCAATTTGATCAAGCAACTCATGTAATCCAAAACCTAATCCAGTTCCTATTTTTTTACTTACATGTGATAAAATAGTATCTTTTCCTGGACTTCTTATTGCTTTTCCGGTTCGCTCCAATATTATTAACAGCGCTGCTATTGGCCATTTACCTGTAATAGCTAAAAGAGGTACAGAAATAAGCATTCCATATCCTAATATCGTCCAAAGCCATGGTTTTGATGTCTTATCTATAGCATATCCTACTGGTATTCTAATAGCAGACGCCAAAAATTCACCAATACCCGTAACAATGCCAACGATTAGTGCATTTGCACCTAACAACTTCAAATATGGACCATACACACTTCTTGCACCTTCATAAGTTATATCTCCAAATGCACTAACTATACCAAGTAGAAGTATAACACTAATTGCCACTTTTTTATCTTTATCATCAATTTTCATCATATCAAATCCTTTTTGCTGTGGTCCTTTTTTTATTGCTCTTCTCGCTAATTATTTTAATTAATAAATTAGACCAAAATGGCTAACAACAGTCATTAATTAATGATGCTGTTAGCCATCCTTTCTAAACTCTATAGTTATTTCCTTAAATTATAAAATATATCTTTTCCTTTAAATACAGCGCTATCTCCCAATAACTCTTCAATCCTTAAAAGCTGATTGTACTTAGCTATTCTTTCAGTCCTACATGGAGCACCGCTTTTTATCTGTCCAGCATTTACTGCTACTGCTACATCTGCCATTGTTGTATCTTCTGTTTCACCTGAGCGGTGGGAAATAACAGTAGTATAGTTAGCTTTCTGAGCCATTTGTATTGTATCCAATGTCTCTGATAAAGTGCCTATTTGATTCAACTTAATTAAAATAGAATTGGCAATATTTTTCTCTATACCCTCTTTAAATATCTCTGGATTTGTAACAAAAATATCATCACCTACTAATTGAATCTTGCCACCAAGCTGAGACGTAAGCAATGCCCATCCATCCCAATCATCCTCTGCAAGTCCATCTTCAATGGACACAATAGGATATTTATTAATCCATTCTGAATAGAGATCAATCAACTCACTTGATGTACGACTTACTTTTTCACCTTCAAATACATATTTTCCATCAATATAAAACTCAGACGCAGCAGGGTCAATCGCTATAGCTACATCTTCTCCTGGTCTGTAATCTGTTTTTTCTATTGCCTCGATTAAAAGTTTCAATGCATCTTCATTTGTCGAAAGATTCGGAGCAAACCCACCTTCATCACCTACAGATGTGCTAAAGCCCCTGCTTTTTAAAACATTTTTTAAAGTTTGATAAACTTCTGAGCACATTCTCAATGCAGTCGAAAAACTATCTGCACCAATAGGAACAATCATAAACTCCTGGACATCAACAGTATTGTCTGCATGTTTTCCTCCATTTAATATATTCATCATTGGCATCGGCAGTTCGTACGAATTTGTGCCTCCAATATACTTAAAAAGCGGTATATTTAAATAATTCGATGCTGCCTTAGCCACTGCCAACGATACACCTAAAATTGCATTCGCACCAAGCTTTGACTTGTTTTTTGTGCCATCTAATGAAATAAGCAAATGATCTATTTTTCTTTGTTCAAATACATCCATATCAGTAATCTCTTTTGCAATAATGTTGTTGACATTGTCAACTACATTTTTAACACCTTTGCCATGATATCTCTTTTTGTCATTTTCCCTTAATTCTACGGCTTCTTTTGTACCTGTAGAAGCTCCAGAAGGAACGGCTGCCCTTCCTATAATACCATTTTCCAATATAACGTCAACTTCTACTGTAGGATTCCCTCTTGAATCTAAAATTTCCCTTGCTTTTACTGAAGTAATTCGTGGCATAATATGTATCCTCCTTTAGATAATTTTAAATTTATAATAATAAAAGCTGATAACTCCTATACTTATATAGAAGCCATCAGCTAAAATTAGCAATTAAGGTGAGCTTCATCACCTAATAAAATTATTTACTTTTAACTATAATTTTCTAACTATAGTTTAAACAAATTAATTGTAGAAGTCAATATCTTTTTAGGATGATTGCCTAATTTTTGGCAATTATATCATTTAATTTGCTTTTCAATTCGTAAATATTTTTCAACATATTTAGATACAAATCTTTTTCTTTTTGAAAGCTATCTTTGTCAAGTTCATAATTAGTTTTTGTTTTAGCAAGAAGTTTTTTAACCGTTTCAAACATAGATTGCAATTTTGAATTCATATCCTTTTCAAATTCACTAAAACTTTCTTCAATTCTTCTTAACAAATCATATCTTATACGGCCTAAATTTCTATCAATATCTACATGAATCCTGCTTACAATACCATTTAATATAATCTTGCCAGCAATTTTTTTGGGCAAGAAATAAGTAAAAATTACCGGATCGATTTCCAATGCATCTACATCATATCCTATTTTGTACGTAAATTTACTTTCTGATGTAATTCCATCTCTGCACTTAAAATATTCTAAATCTATACCAAACAACTCATTTGCCACAGATTTTATTTCATCAATGACTTCATTAATCCTTGAAAAATAATTTGATAATGCCACATTATACTGTTTCTCAATATCCCTTTCAATTTCCATTTTTATTATTTCAAATTCTTCTACTATTGTTTTTTCAACATATTCCTCAAGTTCTCGTTTCTGATCAATTCTACTTAATTTTAAAATGCTGTTATAATGTTCTTTTGTTCTTTCTGAAACTCTCAAGCTTAAATATTGTTTATATTCCTCGACTTTCTCATCAAAATTTTGTAAAATATTTTTCATGTCGCCTTGAAATAATAAATATATTTCATTTTTATTTTTCTCAACTTTTCTAATAAAGTTTTCAAAGGCTTTTATATTAGATTCTAAATGTTCTAAAGGAATTTGTTTTAATTTTATGCTGCTTTCAATAAAAGTTTGGCACATTGAAATGATCCGATCAATATTTTTAGCATAACTTTCAAGCAATACTTTTTCTTTTTCTGTCATTAGAAAATTTTGTAAGTCAACTTCAAGCTTTTTTGCTCTACTCTTTTCAATTGCTTCATTATCTTTCGAAATTTTGCCTTCTAACGCCAATTTAGCAGAAATTGGATATATAATAATATTATCATGCTTCGTAATTTCTTTTATAATATTTTCATTAAATTTAATTATCTCATCTAATTCTATTTCACTTACATAGTCAATTTTGTTTAAAACAAAAAATATCTTGTTGACATTCTCTGATATTTGAGACAAAAACTCTTTTTCCAATTCACTTATAGGAGGATCCACCGAAAGTAAAAAAATCACAGCATCAGCTTTATTTATATAACCATATGCGACATCTGTATTATGCTTGTATACCGATCCAATACCAGGTGTGTCTATAATTACTACATCATTGCTTACAAACTCAAAAGGATATCCTATATGTATCTCTTTGACTTTTTTTATGTTTTTAGGATTGTTCTTCTCTGTGCAGTATAAATCCAATTCTTTTACATCAATATTATCAATCCTACCATCTTCGTACAGTACTTTTGCCCATACTTCAATACTATATTGAACTTTTGTTATAACAGATGTTAAGGGAACGACTCCTGTAGGAAGCATATCAATTCCCAATATATAATTGGTGAATGTCGATTTTCCTCTTTTAAATTGTCCTAACACTACAAGATAAAAGACATTACTGCTAAATTTATCTTTAATATCTGATATAGCATCTTCTATTGCTTCAACACTTATATCTTTTGATATACTTTCTACTTTTTCAAATATTTCATCTAATTTTTTCCTCATACTACTATATCGCTCCTTCATTGGATTACATCCATATTGTAAATTTGAAATTCAGGTATTGACATACCTGAATTTCAAATTTTATATAGCCACTACATATTATTTTACAATAAGAACAGAACATTTTGCATGCCTTGCTATGTTTTCTGCAACGTTTCCAATAATATACCTTTTTACACCGCTATTACCTTTTTCACCCACAACTATCAAGTCACATCCATGTTTTTCTGCAAAGCGGATTACTGAATCCACAGGATGACCTGTTATCACTTCTGTAAATACTTTTATCCCTTTTTCATTAGCCAATTTCCTTGCATTTCCAAGTATCTTCCCATAATATAATTTTGCTGAATTTAAAGCCTCATCTACTTCGTCTTTTGAATTTACAAATTCCGGAATATTAGCAACCGATATCAAATATGCTTCACTATTATTTATTTGCGCTAATTCTAAAACAAATTCATATGCTTTATTTGCATATTCCGACCCATCATACGCAAGTAAAATTTTTTTAAACATTCTAAATCTTCCTTTCTATATCATAATCTTGCGGTCTGTAAAATTTTTCTGCAATTAATGTAGGTACAATTGCACTTAAAATAACTACAGTAACAAGAATAGTGTACTGATTACTTGTTATTATTTTATGAGTTAATCCAAACATTGCTGATATTGTTCCAAAAGTAAGACCTGTAGACATTAGAAGAGTTGTATACATTCCTTCTTGTTTTGAAAATTTAAATACCATAGTAGTTGGTTTTACCGCTATATATTTTGTTGCAATTTTAATTAAAAGTAATATAACAATCAAAAGAATATTTACTATTACACCATGAAGAGAGACGTATAATCCCGCTTTTATAAAGTAAAAAGGTGTAAAAATAGCAAATGCTATTGATCTCATACGGAATAATAAATTCTTTTCTTTTACAAAAAAACCTGATACCATTAATCCAAGTATATATGCCGGAAGAACAGCTTCACTATTTGCCATAGAGGCTAATCCACCTGTTAAAAATAGAAAGAAAAATAGATATTTTATTTCTAATTGCCCTACTTTATTGCCATATACTGCAAAGAATTTTTTTGTAGCAGAGGGCATAAATACAGCTACTACTACTGTAATAACTACAAATAACAACATCCACTTGTTATAGTTTGCAAAAAGTATCCCAAGCACTAAAACTGTACCAAGATCATTGATAAAACAAGCAGCTAAAATAATTTTCCCAAGTTCCGTTTCATTAAGTCCACTTTCCACCATTACAGCATACACAACTGCAACAGAAGTTGTTGAAAGAGCAATGCCAGCAATTTCAGAAGCTTTAAGAGTCCAATCTGCAACAAAATGCGTAAAAGCAAAAGCTCCTGCAAAAGGAAATATAAGAGCTAAAAGCCCTATTGTGATGCTCTCTTTAAACTTTGACTTTAAGACTATTGGATCAACTTCTGCTCCGGCTAAAAATGTCAAAAAAACGCTTCCAACGCCTCCTAAAAACTCTACCCACTGATTTGTTTGAAATCCTAAATAATTGCCAGCAATAACCCCTACCAAAATCTCAATTAATGATATAGATATACCCGTCCAATCAGCAACCAATCCTGCTATCAAAGCTAAACCTAACCACCAACTATAAGTCAACCACATTAGTACAACCCCCTAATTATTCCATTTATTATGAATTTTTTTGTTAAAATGGTAGGAGCTATCAGCATCCTGGTGCATTGCGCGAGCTCCATCGCTGAACATTTCAAAATATTACACTTTTCTTAATATCACCCCCTATAAAAGAAAATAGTTCCTACTGGTTTTTTAAACCACGTAGGAACTATTAGCCTTATGGCAGTTTGAGTGAGTTCCATCACCTTTATGCATCTGTTAATACAATTATACCTAAAATATTAAAACTTTTCAATATAATAGTAAAAATAAAAATCTCAATCTCTCCATCAAATTTTAATCAAATCAAGAATTTTTAAATATCTTCTTGTACAAATCTTCTCCATAGCTAGTCTTTAGCGGTTCACCCTCAACTAATTTAAAAGATCTTTCACCATTAGGTTTTCTTTCGGCTCTTAAAAAAATCGCATTGTCCATTTTTTTATCGTACAAGCTGCGTGATAATTCATAAAGATGAGTGACAAAAAATATCTTTACTTTAACTTCCAGTAATGCACTTATTATCTGTCTTGAAATCTCTGAGCCTTCCCTTTCATTTGTAGCTGCAAATGATTCATTAAAAAGTATCATGGAATTTTGCTTTATATTATCAACAATATCACTCATCCTGCTTAATTCTTCGTCTAATTTACCGCTGTTCATTTCTTCATCTTCTTCTCTTTTAAAATGTGTAAATAATCCAATACATATATTTGATGAAAATTTCTCTGCTCCCACAAACATGCCAGACTGCATCATTAACTGCGCCAGGCCAATGCTTCTTAAAAATGTCGTTTTTCCCCCTTGGTTAGCACCTGTTATGACGAAAAGATCTTTTCTGTCAGCATTCAAATCATTTGACACTACTTTCTTTTTCATCGTCAGAGACAAGCTTATATCATATAAACCCGAATAAGAGTGTCTTCTATTCTCTGCAGATAAAGGCACAGGAAAGCATATAGGTTCACCTATTTTAGTAAGTTCTTCATACAGATTAATGCATCCTACATAAAAGGCTAATTCTGTTTTAAGCATTTTAAAAAAGCCATTAATGTGATCTGCAGACTGCGCTAAAGCATTTGCTGCAAGATTTATGCCTCTATCTTTTAATTCTGATAAAGCCTTCATGCCACTTTCATCCCGATCGGCAATGTAAAAAGTAAAAGCCGAAGCCTTTTTGGAAAAAATCTTTTCAATTAAACTCTGTTTGATTTCATTAGGCCTTCTGAGAATGTAATTAATCCCTTTATTACCTTTTCCCAATTCCGCACTTATCAATACTCCATTTTCAAATTTCAATTCTTTTAAATGTGTTTTTACAGTTTCAATGTACTCATCATTTAATTCTTTTTGTAGCATTGAAAATAATGATTTAAAACCTTCTGATTCAAATTTGTGAAAATGTTCTTCCGCAATCTTTCTCAATTTAATAAGCATATCAACATACATGTACATAAGCTCAATTGAGCTATGCAAAATTGACGATGGATAGCTGCTAAAAATGCTCCAAAAATTTTTTTTCTCATTTTCCAATGTTTCTACCGCAATGTCATAAATGCTTCTTATTATAGAGGGATATTTTAGACAATCTTTGAGAATATCCTGACGATAAATTATCTCATTTACATCATTTATACTTGTTAGAATGACTTTATAAGCTACATCGTACAAAAACTCATCACCTTGTGCCATAGCATCAAAAACCGCATTCAATCCCAAATCCTGTACCAATATTTGTTCATTCCATGGCAATTCCTGTTTCATATCAAAATCGCGATTTTTGTACAGCAAAAATGTCTTCATCTGTTTACACGCTCCTTAATATGCTCATAGGTAAGTCTGTATTTTTCCGCAATTGTAATGGCATAAGACAAACCATCAGCAGGCTTTCTTACAACCTTATAGGTTCTAAGCGATGGATTATCAGGTACGACCGTACTAACTACACTTACAGTCTTTTCGTTATAAGTGGATAATTCATCTATAAATGTAACCCAAACACAAAGCAAATCCAGATCTATAATTCTATCCATTACCTTTTTGCTGAGAAAAATAGCATCTTCCAGAGTAGTAGAAGTAAATATTTCATTCAGTATAACAATGCTATCTGACGTAGCTTTTGAGAGAATATCATAAATCCTAATCAATTCATCTTCTAATTTTCCGTGGAGTTCATTTACATTTTCTTCTCTTTCAAAGTGTGTAAAGATATTGTCATATAAAAATAGCCGCGCTTTATATCCTGGAACAGGGCATCCAATGCTGGCAAGATAATGAACTTGTCCAAATGTCCTGGCAAATGTCGTTTTACCACCTTGATTAGGCCCAGATACAACAAAGATTCTCTCATTGCCACTTAAGTAAAAATCGTTTGTGACGACTGTCGATTTATTAGAAATAAGTTTATTAGCTAATGCCAAATCAAAGCACCCATAGTCAAAAACTTCTTTTGATTGGCTTTCAACCTGTGGATAACAAAATTTCAATCCTACATCTTTAAACTTTGAAATAAATTCCAAATATGACATGTAAAACTGTACCTCACGTTCAAATGTACCGATTTTATCATCTATAAAATGGCTATTTTTAATGCAGTAATCATCAAGCTCCTCAAATATTTTTTTATAAAGTTGGGCTACCAAATCTAAAATTTTTGCTTCCACGTGATTCATATCATCGTACTCTGAAAACTTCTTCCTATAATCTTTTACCTCTCCTTCTTTAAACTTTTTAAAGGTTTCTTCCACAATGTTACTATAATTTATCTCTGATTCGTATTTGCTTACTTTTATACTGTTTCCTCTTATGAGTATGCTGTACTTTACAGATGATAAGTCCTCTTCAAGTTTTTTTGTCGCTTCATTCAAAGATACAAAAGAATTACTATTAACATAATTTAAAATGTATTCTCGAAATGCAATAAAGCCAGTAGAATTTAAATCTATATGTGTTAAATCATTAGCAAAAGAAACTACAGCATCAACATATAAATTAACTGCATCTAAAAACCATCTTTCCTTTTGATATTTATAATAAATCTTATCAATCTTTTTTAAAGCTTCCCTCATATGCTGAAATTTTTCAGAAAAAGATTTTACAGACATAAAAAGCGAATTGTTTTCTAATTCTTTCATTATTTCTTGGCGATATACGATTGTTTCTTTGTTAATAGGCGATTTATAAAAAAACGGTTTAAGGTTATATTCGTTTCTACCGAATGTTATTGCATCTATTATTTGATCAATGTTCAAATCTTTAAAAAATACTGGTTCATTTAATAAATCAACGTTTGTAATATCTTCAGCATTTATAAACAATATACTTTGAAACGCCATTTGTTACACCTCCTGAACTAATTAAAGTAGCAAAATAATATAAAAAGCCGATAGCTATCTACATTATTTGTAGAAGCCATCAGCTTTTCAGCAAATTAAATGAGGGAGCTTCATCCTCTTCTTTTATTGTCAAGTATATTATATCATTTTATTCATCAATATGGAAGAACTTTTTTGATCAATATACTATCCTTTCATTAATCTTGATACAGTGTTGTTGACAGGTATCTTTCACCTGTATCGGGAAGCAATACGACTATCGTCTTGCCTTTATTTTCTGGCCTCTTTGCAATCTGAGTCGCTGCAAATGCGGCTGCACCTGATGATATTCCAACTAATAATCCTTCAGATTTTGCCAATGCTCTTGACGTCTCAAATGCCTCATTATTCTTAACCTGGTATATCTCATCAATGATTTCTCTATTCAAGACATCAGGTACAAATCCCGCGCCTATACCTTGTATCTTATGTGGACCAGGTCTTCCACCAGATAGAACTGGAGAATCAGCAGGCTCAACTGCTACAATCTTTACATCAGGTTTCCTTGATTTTAAAACCTCACCAACGCCTGTAATTGTCCCACCTGTGCCAATGCCTGCAACAAATATATCCACATTGCCATCAGTGTCTCTCCATATTTCTTCTGCTGTTGTCTTTCTATGTATTTCTGGATTGACAGGGTTTTTGAACTGTTGCGGTATAAATGCATTTCCGTACTGCTTTGCCAGCTCCTCAGCCTTTTTTACAGCTCCAGACATGCCTTCCGCCCCTGGAGTCAAAACTATTTCAGCACCAAGCGCTTTAAGCAAATTTCTTCTTTCAATGCTCATAGTCTCAGGCATAGTCAATATTAATCTGTATTTCTTAGCCGCTGCAACAAAAGCCAGCGCTATTCCTGTATTGCCACTGGTTGGCTCAATAATAACAGTGTCTTTGTTTATAAGCCCCTTTTCTTCTGCATCTTTAATCATAGCATATCCGATTCTGTCCTTTACGCTGCTTAATGGATTAAAGTACTCTAATTTTGCTATAAGCCTTGCTTCAAGATTATTTTCTTTATTGTAGTTTGATAATTCCAATAGCGGCGTATTGCCTATTAAATCCGTAAGGTTTTTTGCAATCTTTGCCATTATATCCTCTCCTTTAAATTATACTATTCCGATTGGATTTTATGTAATAATTATATAGCAAAAAAAGCCTTTTGTAAATAACATTTTTAAACTTATTATACATTAAATATAAAAAATAACCGCATTAGCGGTTAAGCATAAATAAAAATATTAAGCTTCATATCCTGCGTCAATAATCGCTTTTTTCATGTCATCTATAGTAACTTTTTTAGGATCGTATGTTACAGTTGCATTGGCCTTATCCAAGTCTACTGTCGCTTTTGACACTCCATCAAGACCTTTTAATGCTTTCTCTACAGTCATTTTGCAATGGTTGCATGACATGCCTCTCACATCAATCGTTGTAGTCTCACCTTTTGAACCAAACAAACCCATATTTAAATTCTCCTTTCATATACTCATAAGGGGTATCACCTATAAATAGTTTAATTTAACTACAGTTTAAAGTCAATTACTTCATGACACGTTTTTTTCTACTTTAATTTTCGTCTTAGAAGTCATTACCCGCAGTGAATACATTGGAACTTTTAATTTAAAATTCTTATATGTATTATCACCCATCATTATATCTACAAAGTATGATAGCACATTAGGAAAATATCTTACTGATTTTTCTATGAAATCCATGTTATTGTAAGTAAATTGCGCTAATCTATATGCCCAACCAACATCTGGCACAACTTCTCTATTGAGTCTAATAGTGTATTCATCCAATCCACATTCTCCACTGAAATGCTTTTTTAGAACATCAAATGATATGTCTGCAGTAAGCAAAGCATTGTATATTCCTTCGCCTGTAAATGGATCAGCAAGCCTTGTAGCATCTCCAATCAATATTATTTTATCGTTGTTAAATACACCATCGCTCCCATCAGGAAACGACAACTGATGCCCGTAAATTTTGCAGTCTTTTATATTTCCGTCCACATTTTCCTCTATCATTTTAGATAGCATTTCTTTTATGTCTGAAACTTTGTTTAAAAAAGTCCCGACACCAATAGACAATCTGTCACCTTTGGGGAATACCCATCCATACCCATATCTTATTGCATTGAAATCTACCACAACTTTCCCTTTTAATCCATCGATTAAGCTATTATCCACGTATACTTCACCTTCAAGTGCTATGCCTTTTTTGCCATTTATTAAGTTTGCTTTATGTGCCACATTGCTGTTTATTCCATCTGCACCTACTAAAACCTTTGTCTCATATTCACCCCTGTCTGTCACAACGACAAGTCCCTTATCATGCTGATAAAAGTCATAAAATAATTCACCATCATATATTTCACACCCATGATAAGCTGCTTTATCTATTAAATATTTATCAAATTTAGTCCTATCTACTTGGTATATTATGGGCTCACCAGTCTGCAAAGCTATTGTTCTATCATTAGGAAATCTAAAAATGATTTCATTTGTAATATCTTCTACGCATTGGCTTATATCAATATCTAATAATTTGTAACACCTTTTAGTTATTCCGCCACCGCAGGCTTTGTACCTCGGAAAAACATGCTTTTCTATCAACAATACCTTATATCCTTCTTTAGACAGCTTTCTTCCTAATGTAGATCCTGCAGGTCCTCCACCAACAATAATTACATCATACATTTCTTTCACCTCTAAATTCAATTATAATTGCAAAACATACTAAATAAAAGCCACAAATTGGATTATTTTAAGCTATTCATAAACAAACAATTGTCAATATAAGAATTAGCGAAAAGTGTCCTTCATATTATTGACATCAAACTTCAATAAATATATAATTATTTTAACAATTTAATATCGTAAATCAAAACTCATCAAGAGTGGTGGAGGGACTGGCCCTGTGAAACCCGGCAACCGTCATATTTTATGAAAATGGTGCTAATTCCTGCAAAGCTTATAGCTTTGGGAGATGAGTAGATGTGATTATCTACGCCTCATCTCTGAGGTGTTTTATTTTTTACATTGAAGGAGGTTTGCAAATGCCCATCAATATACCAAATGGTCTACCTGCCATCGATATTTTAGCTAAAGAAAATATATTCGTAATGGCTGAAGAAAGGGCAATTCATCAAGATATTCGCCCTCTTAAGATCGCCATCTTAAACTTGATGCCTACAAAAAGTGTGACAGAAACACAGCTATTAAGGCTACTTAGCAACAATCCACTGCAAATTGATCTAAAATTTCTCTATGCAGCATCACACAAATCTAAAAACACTGCGCCAGAGTATTTAGAAGCTTTTTACAAAACATTTGATGACGTAAAACATGAAAAATTTGACGGTCTCATAATAACCGGAGCACCAGTGGAAACTTTGGACTTTTCAGATGTTGATTATTGGCATGAGCTTGAAGAAATAATGGAATGGAGCAAGCACAATGTATTTTCCACTTTTCATATTTGCTGGGGTGCTCAAGCAGGTCTATATTATCACTATGGCATTCCTAAATATCCTCTGAAAGAGAAAATGTTTGGCGTATTTTTGCATAGAGTATCTAAGAAAAATGTCGACTTATTAAGGGGATTTGACGACGAATTTTATGCACCCCATTCAAGATATACGGAAGTCAGAAAAGAAGATATAGAGCTTGTAGATGACCTTGAAATACTTTCTGAATCCGACGAAGCAGGCGTATACATAGTAGCTTCAAAATCAGGCAGACAGATATTTGTGACAGGTCACTCTGAATATGATCCTTTGACGCTAAAATCCGAATACGAAAGGGATTTAAAAAAAGGCATTCCTATAAAAATACCAAAAAACTATTTCCCAGGAGATGACCCTAATAATGAGCCAATTGTGAAATGGAGAAGTCATGCAAATCTATTGTTTTCTAACTGGTTAAATTACTATGTATACCAAAAAACACCATACGATGTGAATTCAATTGAATAAATATTATTTATGCGGGTTATAAAGCTCGATTTTATATCCTGCATTTTTTATATCATTTTTGCAAAATTATTCATTGACTTTTTCACTTTCCTGTGCTAATTTAATTATGCTATTTCAAAAACTTATAGAAAGGAATTGTACTATATGGACAAAACACAAAAGCTTAAAAAAGACATTGGCCTATTTATCGCCACAGCACTTGTAACAGGTAACATGATGGGTTCCGGCATATTCATGCTTCCTGCTACACTTGCATCTAAATCAGGTCCCGGCGCAACAATACTGGCATGGCTTGTTACAGGCATTGGATCAATATTGCTGGCATTGTCATTTGCAAATTTAGGTTCAAGAATTCCAAAAGCTGGTGGCCCGTATGAATACTCAAAATTAGCTTTTGGAGACTTTATAGGTTTCATCAATGCGTGGTTATACTGGAATGGTTCATGGATCGGAAACGCTGCCGTCGTTATCGCAGTTGCCAGTTACTCAAGCGCCTTATTCCCGATTTTATCACAAAGTCATTTAGCCGCTTTTATATACACTAGTGCTATATTATGGATTTTTACAATAATTAACATTATAGGTGTAAAAAGAGCTGGCTCAACTCAAACAACTATAACTGTTTTTGAAGTATGTCTTTTTTTGTTCTTCATAATCGTATCAGCAGTACATTTCAAGTCAAGCAATGTGATGCCATTATTTCCTGCAGGAAAAGGCATGAATACTTTGTCTGCAGCAGCTACTTCAACACTATGGGCATTTATAGGACTTGAAACAGCCTCAATTACTGCTGAAGAAATCAAAAACCCTGAAAAAAACGTAAAGTTAAGCACCATATTCGGAATTTTGATCGCGGTAGTAATGTACTTAGCCATAAACCTCTCGGCAATGGGTGCAATACCGCAAAGCCAGCTTGCGAAAAGTGCTTCTCCAATAGCAGACATCCTCAAACAGTTCTTAGGGAAAAACATTGCGAATGTCATAATTGTAGGCTCTGTCGTAAGTGTGCTTGGCACAACCGTTGGATGGCTTTTATCTACAGCTCGTGTGGCTTATGCGGCAGGGAAAGATGGCCTGTTTCCAGAAGTTTTTTCAAAAGTACATCCTAAGTACAAGACTCCTCACGTATCATTGATTATAGGATCGGTACTTGTAAATCTTTTGTTGCTGATGAATTACACAAAATCTCTGGTTTCCGCGTTTAATTTTATAATACTGTTGGCAACTTTATCTTTCTTGCCCGTGTACGCTTTTACAGCCGCATCTGAAATGATACTTCTTATAAAAAGAGACAAAAACGTCAGCGTATTAGGCTTTATAAAGAATTCGATTGTTCCGCTTTTAGGCTTTGCATACGCCATGTGGACAATATACGGCTCTGGAGCCGAGACTGTCATGTACGGATTTATAATGCTTATGTGCGGCATACCCTTCTATATATACATGAAGTACAAAAATAGCTCAAAGCTAAACGAGATTCGAAAAGTCTTAGAATAATTACAGGCTGCAAAATGCAGCCTTTTTACATCATTTTTAGTTGTCTTCTTTTACCTCATTTGCTATAAGTGAAGCAAAATACTTCGCACCACTGGGCTCTAAGTGAACCGCATCAGGTGAAAAGAATGAATCATGTCCATAGCTGGCTTTATACCAATCAATTAAAGTAGTGTGTGGATATTCTGAAGACACTTTTGACAACGTCTCATTGACGATGCTTTCCCAAGGGCGTGGGACGCGGACATTTACCAATATTACGCGTTTTACAGGCTCTGCGCTCTTTAAAAACGATAAAAGCTGGTCTTCAGTGAAAGGCCCATTTGTCCCCAACTCAACTATCAATGTGTCTATTTTTCCTTTCGCTTTGAGGTTTTTCACGACATCTTTTGCTTGATACATTTGTCTTCCTACTTTGCCATCAATCGTGATTCCCGGCAGCATCTCTTCCAAGTAAGGCTTTGTATCTATCAATATCGAATCGCCTATTATGGTTATACCCTTTCCATCCTGTACAGGGCTAATTATAGAATCACTGTTATTTGATGCCGCTGAGCTGGGATTTCCGCCTTTATACGGATAGTACTTAACATCTCTCCTATTATCTGGCAGATTATCATTGTAGTCATGCACATCACTGCCTATATTGCTACTGCTTTCTATATAAGATGGTGAATCTGAAGCACCATTTGCAGAACCTGAATTTAACGAAACTGATGCGTTGGCCGGTATGATTCCACTCATACCGGCAATAAAAATGCCCATTAAACATACGGATAATGAAACTAAAGCAGATGTTTTAAGTGTAGGTAATATTTTCCCTTTTTTAAATCTTAATGATTTTAAGTCGTTTATGATTTTTTTAAGTGCGCCATGTCTTATTGGATCCTCTACGTATTTCCATGACAAAGCAGAAATAGCGATAATCATAAATACCTGTAGCAGCGCCCGAATAGGATTTAAGCCTTTTGTATCTACAGGCGGTGTCGTCAAAATAAGCACTGGAAAGTACCAAAGATATACTCCGTACGACCTTGCTCCCAACCATCTTAATGGAGCGCATCCTAATATTTTCCCTAAAAAGCTTTTAGGATGTGCTGACACAGCTACCACCACAGCAGTTATTGCAGATAGCAAATACATGCCACCTCTATATACAAAAGAATCGTATTGATTGACGTACATAAGCATAGCAAAAATCAAAGCTATTGCCAAAAATCCAATCACATCATAAATCAATACTTTTCTTTTAGCTTCATTGCTGGAAAATTTATTGCTGGGAAGAATCAATGCTAAAGCCGATCCTAAAAGAAGCCCAAAAGCCCTGGTATCAGTGCCATAATATACACGGCTGGGATCCATGCCTGGTGTGTACATTACGCCCATTACTAAAGCAGAAAGTACAGAAAGCAGCAAAGTGATAATAAAGATATACTTTTTCTTCTTTATATACTTAAATGCCGCAATCAATGCTAACGGCCAAATGAGGTAAAACTGTCCTTCAACAGCCAGTGACCATAGATTGCCAAACGTCGATTGTGGTCCAAACTTAGCAAAGTAAGATACTTTATGGAATATCAGCCACCAATTGTTGACATAAAGCAAACTTGTTATGGCATCACCTTTAATAGATGAAAGCCTTGAAGCATCGAAAAGCGTAACATAAGAAGCGACTACAATTACCATAATAAAAAGAGCTGGAAATAGCCTCAACATTCTGCGCTTCCAAAAATTTTTTAAATCAACTTTATTGTTTTTCTCCCACTCCGATGCAATTATATTTGTAATCAAGTATCCTGATAACACAAAAAATATGCTGACGCCAAAAAAACCACCCTGCAAAAAAGTCAGATTAAGATGATATCCAATGACAGCAAGCACAGCTAAAGCACGGAGTCCGTCAAGTCCTGCCATGTATCTTGCGTTTTCATTTAAAGGCTTTGGCACTGAAATCCCCTCCTAAGATCCCTCACAATAAAAAGCAATTTGTAACAAAATTCTTCATCAATCATCTCAAATAGCCATTTTTCTATAAATCCATTATATATTATCAATATTACAAGAGCATTACAACTGATAAATAAAATATAAATATCTTATAAATATTTATTAATAAAAAGAGCCCTTTATACGTTAAAGAGCTCTTTAAAACTTTTTATTTTATTCTTCCAGCAGTTCTTTGACAATATTTATGCCATTAAGCTTCATGTGGTATAGAAACATAGTATGTGTTAAGTCACCATCATGCGGGACTATTTTAAGCCTTTCCGCCGTCTTTACGCTTATATCGTAAGTCTCAACACAATTTTCAGGCACAATCACATTGGCACTTAAATTATTGGCGTTTGCAATCATCTTTATAGAAATCGCCGTCTGATACACACACAAATCAGTGCAATTGCCAACGATGATAAATGTAGATTTACCTCCTTTTAACATGGTGAATACCTTCTTCAAAAACTCATTTCCATCACCGTCTTCTCCGCCGAAAAACACGTTTAACGAATTTTTCTCGTACACATTTGGCTTGTCCTTAACCACCTCTAAAAGCTCCTCTACGATACGGCTTTCATCTGTTCCTTTGACACAATGCTCTGGATAATCAACAAATTCTGTTGCACCTTTCACATGGGCATCATTTACAAACATCACATTTTTTATGCCCATCCTGTATGAAGCTTTAATGAGGCTCTTTATATGCTCTATAATCCCTCCTATTCGAGGACTGGACAAAGCCCCACTTTTGCAAAAACCGTTTATCATATCAACGACGATAATCGACACATTGTCAGCACTCCCAGCATCTTTTATGACGGTGCTTAACTTCATGTCATCTAAATTGCTATAAAAATCAAACAAATAATTTAAAAAAGGTCTTGTATTGTACAAAAAACTATCAAAATTCATTTTCATGGCCTCCTTTCATCTTATTTTTATTGTATACCATTTAATCTATGCAGTAAAATGTCTCGCGGGAAGATCCCACAAGCTTGCCATCCTGATTGTATGCATCACATACTGCAACAGCAGTCGTCTTGCCCATGTGGATAATCTTCCCTATTGCCTTGATTCTGTCTTTGGCTTTTAAGGGCTTTATATAGTTTATATTCATCTCGAGAGTCACCATGTTTTTCCCCATCGTTTTCGCAGCAATCCCCATAGCCGTATCCATGAGAGAAAACAATACACCGCCGTGAGCAATCTCAAAGATATTTAGATGTTTCTCGGAAATCGTCATTTCCATCGTCACTTTACCACTGCCAAGCTCAGCAATCTCCATGCCGATTAGATTGTGAAACTGAGCTTTTTGATTCAGCTCGATTATTTCTTTGAATAATTCTTCATTTATGCCGAGATTTTTAGCTTCCAAGTATACATCATCCTTTCAAGCCGTTTTACATAATTATATCATTTTTTATCAAAAATCTTAATCTATCTAAAGCTCTGTCTTTAAGTTTAACAACGCTTTGATAGCCTACTCCCAATTCTTTTGATATTTCAACAAGTGTCTTCCTTTCGAAAAAGTAAAGCATTATTATGTTTTTCTGCTTTCCAGTAAGGCCATTCAAAGCTTCCTTTAAATCCTTTCTCATGATATCATTAAAAAATTTTTCTTCTGGCGTAAGTTCATCGCTCTCTATCAAATCGATGATCTCATTTTCCTCCTCATCTGCCTTTACATTCAAAGAGAGAAAAGATTTTTTCTTTCTGTAGGCATTTAAAAAGTAAAATTTAAGCTGCATACTGCTATATGCTATGAATTCCTTGCCTTTTTTCTCATCAAACTGATGGATAGCAGCAATAAGCACTTCTCTTCCGTCTTGAAGCATATCATCAAAACTGTCGTATGGAAACTTTTTTGCTAATTTTATCAAAAGAGGATTAAACTTTTTTAAAATCTCATAGACAGAATCCTTATCACCACTTTTAGCCTTAAAGCACAGTTCATTATAACTTATCATCTACTACACACCTCACATAAGTGAGGACCGGTCCCTTTCAGTGCAGCACTGTGTTTTAATTATATTAAACGAACAAACGTTTTGGTAATTGCGAGTTATAAAAAGTCAATGTAGAAAATTTATAATAATCAGTTATTTGTGCCATCACTTTTCAGCAAAACAAAGATTTCCATTTAAGACTTTATTGAATTTCTAAAAATAAAAGAGGCGCATATGTTAAATCAAAAACATATACGCCTCTATATAGATGCTCTCTTTTAAATTTTAATAATATCTTCTTGCGCCTATATAGTACGTCCTAAACCAACCGCTAAAATCTGCAATAGCAGCCTTATTAAGGGAATCGCTCATGTGTATTAAACGATTATCTCCTATGTATATACCTTCATGTGTAGGACCACCGCCTGATGTAGAGAAAAACAATATATCGCCTGGCTGAAGATCAGATAAGCTTACAGCTCTACCACCTGCATACTGGTCATACGTAGTTCTGCCGATGCTTTTTCCAGCTTGCCTAAACACGTATTGAACAAATCCAGAGCAATCAAAACCTGCAGGTGTAGTACCACCAAAAACATACGGTACTCCAAGATATCTTTCTGCAATACTTACTATGTCAAAATTTGATGGGCGCTCATAACCACCCCTTGATGAAACGCCAGTTACAGTCGTCCTATTTAATACTGCCTCTGTAGCTGGTCCTACAATTCCATCAGGAGATAGTCCATACCTTCTCTGCAGTGCGATCACTGCGCTTTTTGTCTTGCTGCCAAATATTCCGTCAATACCACCTGTGCTATAGCCAAGTCTGTTTAACGTTTGCTGCAGGCTAACCACCGCTTGTCCTTTTGAACCGTATTTCAAAAGCTCCATCGCAAATGCACTTGGCGCTTGCATAAGTGTTATTGACACTACCGCTGTTGCCACTATTTTTTTGTAATTCAACTCATTCATCCTCTCTTTATGCCTACGAGGTTAGTTGACGGGTTCGGTAAAGAGCAACCCTACCGCATACGCGGATTCACCCCAAAGATATCCCCCGCTCTTTCGATTAGGCATGTTTTATTTTACTATGAAAACTTATTATATAAGTAGCTAAAAAAGCGCAGACTTCCCCTCCAGCTTTAAAAATAGACTTTAAAGGGAATTAATGGTAATATTTATATTTGTTGTGTGGCAATTTCAGGTTCCCATCCTAATGCATATAGTTTTTTTAGGTAGGAATTAATCTTTCGCTCCTTGTTAAACTGATTATAATAATCTTCTCCAAGCTCTTTATACGGTTTATTTTCTTTAAGCATATGGTAAATGGCAATCAACATTGAGTGAGCTACTGCCACTATTGCACGGTTCTTTCCGCGTCTTACAACTAAACGTTGGTATTGTGCATAAAAGAATGTTCCTTCTTTTTTTACTGCAGATTTTGCACATTGAATTAAGGTGGTTTTTAATGTCTTATTCCCCTTCGTCGTTTTGCTGTTTCGTCGTTTGCCTGCACTTTCATTGTTGCCTGGGGAAAGCCCTGCCCAACTTGATATATGCGCATCACTCGGAAAGCGCTTCATTTCTAATCCAATTTCCGCTAGAATCGTTTCTGCACTTTGTATTCCTATGCCTGGAACTTCATCAATCTGTTTAATTGCTTTTTGATATTTGTCCAAGTAATTCGAAATTAGTTTATCCATATCTTCTATACGTCTACCCATATCATCTATATGGTCAATGATATTTTTAATTAATTGTTTCTGAAGGGGAGTAAGTACACCATCCACTGCTTTCATAATTTCAGGAATTTTTTTATGCATTGAACCGTGAAGCAATTCTTGAAGTTGTTCTTCATCTAATTTCTTGCCTTCTAAAAGAGCATTTAATATTCTCCTGGAGCTTTTGCCATTGATATCGGAAGTAAAGCTAGATAATTTGATATTAGCTCCTTCTAACATTTTTTGCAGTCGATTCAATTCACGTGCTCGTTCCTCAATTAGGCTTTTGCGATAGCGAGATGCTTCACGCAATTCTCTTTGCTCTCTATCAGGAACATAGCTAGCCTTGAGCAAACCATGCTGGAGAAGATCTGCAATCCATTCTGCGTCTTTTACATCTGTTTTCCGTCCAGGAACAGCTTTCATGTCTCTTGCATTTACTACTATAGCATCTAATCCGGAAAGCTCGAATATGTTGTATAATGGTTTCCAATAAGAAGCAGTGCTTTCCATAGCTATCATTTCACACTTTTCATTAAGTAGCCATGCAGTGAGCTCTCTTAATTCTGCTGTTGTTGTTCCGTACTCACGGATTTCCTGATCATTGCCATGTTTAAAGCAAGCAACTATCATTTTTTTGTGTACATCAATCCCACAACAACGCTCGTATAATCTATCCATAACCTTTCACCTCATAAAGGAAGATTTTACGGCGTGGCTCCCTTATATTTCCTTATTTTACTATGCGTCCTTTTGAACATTTTGTTCTGGACAGATGGTGGTACAAAAAGGAAGCCCGATCAGTTTATTTTACGGGTTTGAAAATCCCAAATAAAACTCGGTCTCTGTGCCGTATAATCTAATTATATCACGATTACTGCTGTCTAACGTGATAGTTTTCGTTTATCGTGATGCTGTCAAAGCATGATGTTTATTTTAATAAATTTAATAAAAAATTTATATTTTTAATAATTATTAATATTATATAGGCAAATTGTATCAAAGTCAACCACATTCCATAAATTACCTGAAGATTGTGAGTTTTTCATGGTTATACTAATTAATAAATATCGAAAGAAGGTGAAAAAATGCGCTCGATGTGGAAGGGTGCCATCAGCTTTGGCCTTGTCAGCATCCCCATAAAACTTTATGCAGCCACAGAAGACAACTCCATCCATTTTAGACAGCTTCACAAGGACTGCAAATCACCTATAAAATACGAGAAGATTTGCCCTGTGTGCAATAAAGAAGTTTCTGATGAAGAAATCGTAAAAGGCTATGAATATGAACCAGGAAAATTTGTCATCATAGATGAAGAAGACTTAGAGAGAATTCCAAAGTCAACAGTTAAAACGATAGATATTATCGATTTTACAGATTTAAGGCAAATAGATCCCATATATTTCGATAAGACATACTACATCGCACCAGATGAAATAGGTGCAAAACCATACGTACTTCTAAGAGATTCTATGAAGAAATTAAACCGTGTAGCAGTCGCGCGGGTAGTAATCCGCTCAAAGCAAGATTTAGCCTGCATAAGAGTTTTCAATGACAACTACATGGTTATGGAAACAATGCACTTTCCTGATGAAATAAGAAGTACAAATGAGCTTCCACCTATCCGCAATGTAGATCTTCACGAAAATGAGGTGAAAATGGCTATAAAACTTGTGGATACTCTGACATCTGATTTTTCCCCTGAAAAATATGATGACAACTACAGAAAAGCCCTGATCGAAATAATCGAGTCAAAAATTCAAGATAGAAAAATTGAAATACCTGAATCGCCAAAAGAAGAAAATGTCCTGGACCTTGTAAGCGCATTAAAAGCCAGCATCGAATCAGTAAAAGGAGAAAACATTGCAAAAAAATCAAAAAAGAAAAAAGGTGCATAAAGATGTCCCTGATGGATGAAAAAATTTCTCCTATGCTGGCTATATCGGGAAATGTATTTGACGATCCAAGTTGGGTGTATGAAATCAAATGGGATGGTTCGAGAACAATAGCATTTCTTTCATCTACTACAAAACTTCAAGACAGAAGGCTAGTAGATATAAGCCACCAATTCCCAGAACTTATGGAAGTAAATAAATGTCTAAAATCAAATGAAGCCATACTTGATGGCGAGCTAATCGTTCTAAAAGACAATAAACCAAGTTATAGAAACATAATGATGCGAAAACACCAACAAAACAAACTAAAAATAGAACTTTTAAGTAAATACAATCCCGCAATATTTATAACATGGGATGTAATATATGTTGATGGAAAAGAGCTATTAAACTACCCACTGATTAAGCGCAAAGAAATTTTAAGTAAAATCGTCAGTGAAGGCAATCTAATAAGGATATCTGATTATATATTTGGACAAGGCAAAACTTTATTTGCGGAAACTGGTAAAAAGCAACTGGAAGGAGTAATGGCTAAAAAGGCAGACTCAAAATATTACTTAGGGAAAAGAAGTAGTCTATGGCAAAAATTCAAACACCACATAATACTAAACGCTGTAATATTGGGGTATAAAATAGATAAAACAGCGTTAGTCTTGGGTCTTTACAACGAGGATGACAAACTTGTGCACATTGGAAATGTAGAATCTGGAATATCGCAAAAAGAATTATCATCATTCTTAGAAGTTGCCAACGATCTTAAGGTCAACCCTGAATTTTACGGTCTTGCCATTAACAACGTTCAATGGATAATGCCTTTTATTGTATGTAAGGTTAAATTCATGGAATGGTCAGAAAATTTCAAAATGAGAGCACCGTCTTTCTTAGAATTTGCCTTAGATGTGAAACCTACCGAATGCAGATTCATGTAAACCAATTGAAATATGCACATTATTGATTTAAAATAAAATTATAAACTTACAAGGGGGATACTTTCAATTGGCATCAATAAACAAAAAGCGCATTTTGCTGGTACTAATTACATTTTTATTTTTAATCGCATGTCTTGTAGCACGACTTGTATGGCTACAGATTGTAATGGCTCCAAAATATTCACTTGCCGTCAAAAATCAGACAACATCCAAGATAGTATTAAAGCCAGAAAGAGGAATTATTTACGATGCAAATGGAAATATCCTGGCCACTAATGTAAGCGGCGGCGATGTGTACGCTGCACCTAAAAATATAACACATCCAGATGCAGTCGCAGACAAACTGTACAACTTATTAGGCATGAAAAAAGATTCACTGTATAAGCTTCTCAGCAATAAAAATTCTGAGTGGACTGTCCTTAAAAAAAATGTCCCATTGGACAATGTAAACAAGATAAAAAAGTTAAACCTTGCAGGCATATACGTAGAAGATACAAGCATTAGAAGCTATCCAGACGGTAGTCTATTATCACAGACATTAGGATTCACTGGTGTAGACGGAAACGGTCTTTATGGGTTAGAATACTCGTTTGATAAATATTTAAAAGGAATATCAGGATTAGAAGTAGCCACAACTGACGAAGTAGGTCATGTCATAGGACTTCCCGAAAAATTGTACGAACCAGAAAAAGGTGATGACTTAGTCCTTACTGTCGACTCAGTGATTCAGGGATATGCAGAAACAGCTATAGAAAAAGCTTATGAAACTTACAGTCCAGCTAATGGCATTTCAGCAATCGTGATGAATCCAAAGACAGGTGATATCTTAGCCATGGCAAATTTTCCTGATTTTGATCCAAACAATCCAAATAAAGTCAGTTCCATCGACACATGGTCAAATCCTGCTGTGTCTTATCTGTACGAACCAGGCTCAGTATTTAAAGTAGTAACAGCATCTGCTGCATTAGAAGAATCTTTAGTCACGCCAAATGAGCAATTTTATGATCCTGGTTACTACATAGTATCAGGCCATAGGATAAATAGCTGGACAAAATTAGGAAATATCGATTTTTCACAAGCAGTAGCAATGTCCAGCGATACAGTATTCATGAAGATAATTGTAGAACGGCTTAAATTAAATACATTGTACAAGTACATAAACGCCTTTGGATTTGGAAGTCCAACCGGAATACAGCTTCCGGGTGAAGCATCTGGCATGATAATACCAGAGAAAAACGTTCATCCTGTTGACCTTGCATCCATGTCTTTTGGACAAGGCATAGCAGTAACACCACTTCAAATGATAGATGCTTTTTCAGCAACTATAAATGGTGGATACTTGATGAAGCCAAATATAGTAAAAGAAATAAAATCAGGTGATAAAGTCATAAAAGAATTTAAACCTCAAGTCATAAGACAGGTTATATCGCAGGATACGTCAAACACAATGAAAGAGTTGCTTAAAAAAGTCGTTGATGAGGGGACAGGAACAGCATGCCAAATACCTGGCTTTACTGTAGGAGGAAAATCTGGCACAACTGAAAATTATTCACCCGGGAAATACACAGCATCTTTCGCTGCATTTGCACCTGTTGACAACCCTCAAGTAGCCGTCTTAGTAGTCATAAGAAATCCTACTAAAAATGGCCACATGGGTGGCGAAATCGCAGCACCTGTCGTAAAAGACATACTTTCAAACACATTAAGATATATTATGATAAAAAAATAGCCGTTCATTTTAAAATGTGCGGCTACTTAATATACTACGTCGTCTACTTCTCCTTTTTTACCTCCTATAACTCTCACCACTACTCTATTAGGGAGGCATACTATTTGCTGTCCTTCTTTTTCTATCCAGCCTGTTTTAACACATATCTGATCTGGACAATTGGCTTCTTTCATTCTTACTTTACCATTTTTTATCTCAACGACATTTAAATGCTGGCCATTACGAATTGTCACTGTTTTATCCACATTCAGCGGCAATTCTTGGTACTTAGAACCATTTACTTCTATTACAACATTGGTACCAGTTCTTGATAGCGCCTTGTCATAAGCAAAATAAGCAGAAACAAGAGAAATAATCAAAAGCACTCCTATTAAAATTTTATCACCTATTTTCATACAGCTTAAACCTCGAATCTGTTATCTTTAATTTTCCTTTAAGTCCTGATGTCGCATATACTTTATAATCTGGTGTAACAAAGATTGCGTCTACGCCAGGCATACTCTCTATCAATTTCATCCCTTTGTCAACACCTAAAATAAAGGTGATTGTAGATAAAGCATCAGCATCAATAGACTTAATATTAGTAGAAACTATTGTTGTACTGACGACGCCGCTTTCTGCAGGATAACCTGTAAAAGGATTTAATATGTGATGGTATCTTTTCCCGTTTTGAATAAAATACCTTTCATAATTGCCAGATGTGTCAATAAGCATGTCTTTGCCTGAAACAATGGCAAAATACGTACCCTTATCTCCAAAAGGATTCTGTATTCCTATATTCCAATTGGAGCCATCTGGCTTTGAACCATAAAGGTATACGCTGCTGCCACCTAAATTTATAAGTGCGTGTTTTACACCATTCTTTTTCATTATACTTTCCAGTTCGTCAGCAGCAAAGCCTTTAGCAATTCCTCCCAAATCGATTGCCATGCCTTTTCTGCTTAATTTAACCTCATCATTCTTCTCATTCAGCAATACATCTTTGTAATTTATGTATTTCATAGCATCCTTAATTTGGCTTTCCGTGGGAACATGGGCATGATCAGTGCCGATACCCCACAAATTCACCAACGGAGCGATAGTTATATCGAAATAGCCACCACTTATTTTCCCGTACTTCAATGCTGTCTTTATTACGTAAAATGTCTCTGGATTTACTTTCACATACTTTACACCAGCATTGTCATTTATCTTTTGTATGTCGCTGCCGCTTTTCTGGCTGCTCATAAGGTTGTCGATTTCTTTCAATTTGTTCATAGACTCGTCAACTGCTTCTTTTGCATTTCTTCCGTATGCAGTAACTTGCATGACAGTATCCATCATAAAATCAGTACGTGTATACTGTTGATCACTGTTGCCACACCCTACAACGGATACAGAGATAAATATTATCACAATAATTGCTACAAACTTTTTTATAAAATGTCTCATTATCTAAACAATCCTCTCAATTAAGTTAAATTCGCCTCTTTTTATTATAAATTTTTTTTCTAAACTCTTCAAGCAAAATAGCATTAGCATTCATTTCAAGCACTATAAACTTGTAAGATTCATTTTTTACGTATATAATCTTATTGTAAGGGGGAAACTAGCGGAATGATAAAATTCATGATAAAAATTTACATACTTTACTTAGTCTTAGTAGCACTGCTTCCTACTATGCTGGGCCGTATTTTCCACTACAATGTTATATATACAAGCAGAAAAAAGAAAGTACCATGGATAGCGATTACTTTTGATGACGGTCCAGATCCCGAATACACGCCTACACTTTTGTCCCTTTTGGATAAATACAATGTTAAAGCGTGCTTTTTTTTGTTAGCAGACAAAGTCGAAAAGTATCCAGATTTAGCCAAAGAAATCGTAAATAGAGGTCATGAAATAGGCATCCATGGTTATAAGCATCACATAAACTGGTTTTTGGGACCTGTTGCTACGTACAAGGAATTATTGAGATCGGTTGAAATTATCTCTCAGATTACTGGAAAGTATCCTTCATATTATAGACCGCCATGGGGATTATTTACAACTTTTATTTATCGGTATTCAAAAAAATTAGGTATTAAAATAATTTTGTGGAGCTACATGAGCTGGGATTGGAAAGTAAAAGACCCAAGTTTAATAGTAAATCGCGTATTAAACAAAGTAAAAGGCGGAAACATTTTGATATTTCACGATAGCAGCGACAACATAGGGTCAGACAAAGAAGCTCCTGAAACAATGCTTATAGCTCTTGATAAGATAATAAGTGGAATAAAAGAGAAAAACTTAGAAATTGTCGATATAAACAAATTTATTTTTTCGTAAACGGGGTAATCATTATGAAAAAGATTTTTATGTACATTTGGTCTTTGTGGGAATTTGTATTTGCAAAATTAAATAATATCCATACAGTAGGCGGAGATGATTCTGAAATAAGAATCGCAATAAAGAAATACAAAGGCAAAAAGATCGTGCTGAAAGATGGCACAGTTCTAAATAAAGGCGATAAATTTGCCGAGCTTCATTTAAACAATAAAGTCCTCACAGAGATAACGTCCAGAAGCAATTCGCCTATCGCCGTTGGCATCATAGCGCTAAAAAGATTTAAAAAATCTTTAAAAGCGTTAAAAAATTATATCAATGAAAATCATGATTTTGATGATGTAAATGTATTTATGGGATACACACTTTTTAATCAAGGTGTGGAAATGCTGGGCTTTGAAGTAATGGATATGAAATCACCTCTTGAAAGATTCATAATCACCCATTATGAAAGCTTTCTTTTAGGCATATTTCACCCTGAAGGGTTTAAGCGGCTTCGCAACAATAATTTTACGGCAAAGATGGTTTTGATTACGAAAAATACTATAAACAGCCGCTACTAATTTAATGCTTTTTGGATTCTTTCCAAAATCACTTTTTCGCTTTCTTTATTTTTTAATCCATCTATTAAGGCTTTATTGATCATAATATTTTTGTCATGCCAATTCTTCGGTATATTATCAGTATACTTCACTGCCATGTCAATTTTCTTCATAATTTCATCGGTTATAGGTACATCCTTCTTTACTGGAATATACCCTATTTTCTCCACGTTTTCTTGAGAATCTACAATAAATTTCACAAATTTAAACGCCATATCCAATTTCTTTTTATCGCTCTGCTTTGTGATGCCGTAACCGTAAATTTTGGGAGACATTGTGATAGGTACATCGCCATCTCCTTCTGGATACAACACAATATCAAACTGAAAAAGTTTATTCTTGTTTTCAAGGTATTTAAGGTATTGGACTTTGTAACTTTCATCGACCAAGGCAGCGCTTTCTTTATTAACTGCAAAACTATCCCATATTTTGCCATAATCACCACTAAAAGACACAGGATCTATCGCACCTTTTGAGTATAATTCTATCAATTTTTTAAGGCCAGACTCCGCCTGTGGTCCCTTAAATAAAACCATTCCTTTATCATCAAATATATTTGCACCATCTGCCATCAAAAACCCCCAAAGATTATAGCTTCTTTCCATATACATAGTTATTCCATAGAAATCCTTTTTTTCTTTTTTCCCCTCTTGATATGTAAGCTTAGTCATATCATCTGTAAACTCTTCATAGCTCCACTCTCCATTTTGAGGAACTTCCACTTCTTTTTTGCTGAACAAATCGCTGTTTATGTAAAGGATACTTGTGTACATCCCTAAAGGAATGCCATAAACACTATTATTATAAATAAACCTATTGAGGACATCTTCTTTTAATAAATTCTTATAACTTTTATCAAGATATTTGTTAAGCGGCTCTAATTTATCATTGTAGATAAATGGACTGTCTGAAGTTATAGGGATTATATCAGGTTTACTATTGCCAATTATATCATTGACATCATAATAAAAATTTCCATTTTTAATTGGCTCAAATTCAATTATAACCCCTGGATGCAAATATTCAAAATCCTGTATCTTTTTCTTTATAAAATTAAAACCTATCGGATCATCGACTGACCAATGGGGAAAATCGCAAAATGTAATTATCCCCCTGTAATCTTCATCATCTGTCTGTGTAAAGTTTATTTTGCCTGTTTCATACAAGTACATATAATATGGCCATGTGACTAAAAAAGCAACAATCAATAAAATTAAAAAAAGAGTAAAAGGCTTTTTCATAAGATTCACCTCTTACTCTATCTATATTCACATTAAACATTCCATATCACTCTTTATTTTTACTGAGTTCACTTATTTCTTTTTCTAATGCGTCCATCCTCGCTTTTAGATCCTGTGCTTCTTTTAATGCATCATCTCGCTCTTTCTGAAGCTCTTCTATGATGCTTTTTGCAATCTCATCACTATCACTTCTCATTTTTGATAACTGCTCGTCTTTGTACTTTACAGCATCTTTTGCAATAACATCGATGTTTTGTTTTGCTGCATCTGCTAAATTCTTCATCTTTTCAGATACCGTCATCGCACCAGAGACAGCACCAACAGCTATTGGCTTCAAAGCCCTTTTTATATTCGGCCCTATAGATGCAAGTATAACTGCAGCACTTATCCCCAGTAAAAAACCTTTTGTAGTATTTGTACCCATAAAATTGCCTAACATCTTAAATCTCATCGACACATTGTCTTGCCACGTAAGCTCATTGTTTCCAGTCTTACCAAAAAAATCATAAGCTCTCTTAAAGCTATTTTGATGTGATTTCTCATCAAACAGCACTTTCTTAAAGATATTTCTCACATAAGGATTGCGAATCTTGTCCAAATCAGCCATGTACTGTTCAATCGCCAGCGCTTCACTGTTTATGCCATCTGATAAAACTTTCATTATGCTTTCCTTATTTTCCATATATATTTTGCTCCTTCCATAATGTGTAATATAAACTAACGTTAGTTATATTATCCATTATGGAAAGTTTTATGCATCCTACTGATCTTCAGGTTTATCTTCCATTTTTTTGTTTTCTTGATTGACTCTGCTATCAATATACTTCTCAAACACACCTCTATCATACACGTTTATGGCAAGCCCAACTAAGCTAAATCCAATGACAATAAGCGGAATAAACGCAAATAAAATACAAAGCCCAACCAATAATAAGCTTAATAGCACTATGCCTATCGTCTGAGGCAACTTTATGATTGAAAATATCAAAGCATTTTTATATATATGCTTTATCTTTAAATCATACGTAACCATCAAAGGATAAATATAGACATTCATGAGAACAAGTATAAAACCAATAAATATGGTAATATAGCTACCTGCAATTTTTATAAAACCTGCACTGTATGAAGAATAAATTTTGTAATTATTGATTAATATAAAAGCTGCTAAAGCATTTATCAACGTAATTATAAAGCTTTGCTTGAAATTTTTAACAAACCCGTCTTTGAAATCATTCCAAAGCCACACATTTCTATTAAGTGCATGATTCCTAAGCACATTATTAAATCCCGCCAAAGCAGGTCCTATCGTCACGATAGGTATACACGATACAATTAATAAAAGATTAAGGCTTATAAGTTGCCAGAAATTGTTCTTTAAAATGTCAAAAAACAAAGACATACCCTTCTTAGGAATATCATCAGCTTTTAAATCAGGTCTATGTGGATCGCCATAGTACATTCTATTAAAAAAATTTCCAAACATCGTTTACCTCTCCTATATCAGTCTATACTTCAATTATAAATGGTATGTACAGATTTTTCAATGACAAAAAAATATTAGATAGCATTACAAAATACTATCTAATATTATATTTGATATACCCATCAAGGCCGTATTGTAATCTGGATTTGAAAAGGCAATGCTGCAGGATGAATAATTTGCTTCAAAAGATCTCCTTTTAATAGTATCCAATACAACGTCTTCTATAAACTTTCGACCTCTCACTATTCCTCCTGATATAAGCACCAACTCTGGGCTAAAGACATTGACTATATTTGCAATGCCTATGCCTAAGTAAATGGCGATCTTGTTTAACTCAGATAAAGCAACTTCATCCCCTTCTTCCGCCGCTTTGTACACAAATCTGGTTGTTATATTTTCCAAGTCTCCGTTGACGTATTCAGATACAAGAGAATAAGATCCCTCTTTTATCCTTTTTACCACATTGTTTACCAATGCTTTTTCAGATGCCAAAGCTTCAAAACATCCATAATTGCCGCAACTGCATTTAGGGCCGGCAACGTCGATTGTAGTATGTCCTATCTCACCAGCCATGTCGTTAATTCCTCTGTATATTTTGCCATCCAATATTATTGTAGAACCTATTCCATGTCCTACTTTTAAAAACACGACATTGCCGACATTTTTAGCAATTCCGTTGTAGAATTCGCCTAAAGCCATGGCTCTCACGTCATTTTCAACAAACGTAGGAATCCCAAATTCTTTTTCTATCATGTCCTTTATAGGCACATTTTTCCACCCTATGTTAGGAGAAAATACGGATATGCCTTCGCTTGACTTTACAGGACCTCTAACTACTATGCCGATCCCTGCTATCTCTTTCTTTGAAATATCTTTTAAATGCCTTATTCTGTCGAATAAAAGTTTGAATATGCTTTCCGAATCTTCCTTTTTTATATTATCAACCTTTGATTCTCTTATGGTGAGTTCAGCATCCAATAGGTACTCTTCCATTATATCTGTACCGATTATTATCACGATTATATCAAAAGCTTCATTGTTTATCTTCAATATGACAGGTGGCCTGCCACCGCTGGATTCCCCTAATTTGTCTTCTTTCACAAGTCCGTCTTCTAAAAGCTTGTTTATGATATTCGTAACTGTAGGCGGCGTCAAATTCGTTATCTTTGCTATTTCAGACCTTGATACGTATTTGTTGTGACGTATCACATTCAATATGAGACTTTCATTCATGCCTTTTAATAATTTGTAACTTACAGGTATCAAATCTGCCAAAATTACCACCTCTATTTGTCTCCAAATCCATAAGGATTTGATTTATGCCATTTCCACGCAGACTCTATAATCTCCTCAAGTGAATTATGCTTAGGATTCCAACCCAACTCATTTATAATCTTGTCCGATGATGCTACCAATTTTGCAGGATCTCCTGGTCGCCTTGCAGCAATTTTTGCTGGTATAGGATGTCCGGTTACCTTTCTCGCTGTTTCAACAACTTCCTTCACTGTAAATCCTTCTCCGTTTCCCAGATTGTATATTGCACTGCTACTATCCCTTCTTAGCTTATCTAATGCTAAGATGTGGGCATCGGCAAGATCGGTAACGTGTATATAATCTCTTACACAAGTGCCATCCTTTGTATCGTAGTCATCACCGTAGATTTCTACGAAATCTCTTTTCCCTAATGGCACTTGCAATATAAGCGGTATAAGATGTGTTTCCGGATTGTGATCTTCTCCTATGACGCCACTTTCATCGGCACCAGCCACATTAAAATACCTAAGCACAACATGCTTTATCCCATAAGCATTGTCACACCACTTAAGCATCTTTTCCACAGCCAGTTTAGTTTCGCCATAAGGATTTGTAGGAAATGTCTTGTCATCTTCTTTTATCGGAACTCTTTCAGGCTCTCCATATGTGGCAGCAGTTGATGAAAAAACTATCTTTTTAACGCCGTATTTAACCATTTTTTTAAGTAAGCACATCGTCCCATAAACATTGTTTTCATAGTAATCCAACGGCTTGCCAACACTTTCGCCTACAAGAGAAAATGCCGCAAAATCAATGACAGCTTCTATGTCATTTTCTTCAAAAACTTTGTCCATAAATTCGCTGTCCCTAATATCGCCGACGTAAAGCTTGCCTCCAATTACCGCTTTTTCATGGCCTGTTATCAAGCTGTCAACTACTATTACATCTTCTCCTCTTTTAAAAAGCTCATATGCAGTATGACTGCCAATATATCCAGCGCCACCGCACACTAAAATAGACATACAATATATACCCCTTTCTATTTTATTTCTTTTGCTCCGTCTCCTACACCCGTCACATATATTGATGGCTCATAACCTATTCTTTCTTTGTACCCTTTCGTCACTTCTTTAATGAAATCTTCTATAAATTCTTCTTTGACAATGCTTACGGTACATCCACCAAATCCTGCACCTGTCATTCTGGAGCCTAAAACGTAATCTAATTTAAGCGCTTCATCGACTAAAGCATCCAATTCCTTGCCGGTAACTTCGTAGTCATCCCTTAACGAATTGTGAGATTGTACCATCAATTGACCAAATCGTTTAATGTCATTATTTTTTAACGCTTCAACAGCATCCAAAACTCTCTCATCTTCTGTCACAACATGTCTTGCCCTCTTTACTAACACATCATCTGGTATCAAGTATTTGTATCTATCGAATTCTTCCAGTGTAACCTGTCCAAGATTGTCTACATCCAATTTTTTCTTAAGGTAACTTAATGCAGCCTCGCACTGACTCCTTCTCTCGTTGTACTTAGAATCTTGAAGCCCCCTTCGCTTATTTGTATTTGATATAACTATCCTGTAACCATCTAATTTAAGTGGAACGTATTTATAATCAATTGTATCACATTTTAAAAATATAGCATAGTCGGCTTTGCCCATTCCTACAGCAAATTGATCCATTATACCGCAATTGACGCCGACAAAATTATTTTCAGCTTTTTGACACATTTTAACTAATACAACCCTATCAATCCCCAAATTTAAAATTTCATTCATAGCAACACCAGTCACAAGCTCTATCGATGCAGAAGAAGAAAGCCCTGCTCCATTTGGTATATTCCCTTCGTACAAGGCGTCAAACCCTCTTAGCTTATAACCTTCATCTTGCAAAACTTTCAAGACGCCTTTTGGATAATTTGCCCAATCATCTTTTTTATCATAGATTAATTCGTCTATGTCCACCTCGACTTTAAGATCAAAGTTTAGTGAAGAAAGGCGTACCTTTCCATCATCTCTCATTCTTATGGCCATAAACGTTCCAAAGTCAAGAGCACATGGGAATACATATCCGCCATTGTAATCTGTATGTTCCCCTATTAAATTTACCCTGCCTGGCGAGTAAAATAATCTTACCCCTTCGCTACTTCCATAGATTCTTTTAAATTCTTCCACAATCTTTGTTGCCATTTAATTCCTCTCCTTTGTTAAATTTTTTTAAAATGTATACTATCTAAAAACTTATCAAATGCCTCTTTTCCCTTCTCATCACGCTTAAATACGCCTGCATCCAGCAGCACTTTTAAGAAAATTTCACCTACCTCATCTTTTAGTACAACTTCTGCCTCTTCTCTCTTAAGATTCACACCGTATTTATTTACAAGCCCATCAATCCATGGTACATGCTTAAAAAGCGGATCATCTGCAGAAATCTCTTTTTTGTCGTATTTTCTGTTACCTGATAATATCATTTCTATCTCATCAAGTTCTTTTTTTAACCTTCCAGGAAGAATAGCAAGCCCCATAACTTCAATAAGCCCTATATTTTCCTTCTTTACATGGTGAAGTTCCTCATGTGGATGAAAAATACCATAAGGGTACTCATCAGTAGTACGGTTGTTCCTCAGGACTAAATCCATCTCATAAGCGCCATCACCATTTTTCCTCGCAATAGGTGTTATTGTATTATGCGGTACCTTCTCACCACCAACTGTGCTATAAGCAATTATATCAACAGATGGATCGCTGTAATTTCTCCACTCTCTTAAAATCATGGATGACGCATCAATCAATTCTTCTTTATTTTTGCTTGAAAGCCTTATGACTGATAGAGGCCACTTCAATATTCCAGCATCTAAATCTTTAAACATTTCATTTCTATAATGTTCTTCTACCTTTGCTTCCTCCATAGGAAATACATGGCGCCCACCTTGAAAGTGCTCATGGGATAAGATGGAACCACCTACTATCGGTAAATCAGCATTAGAACCTATAAAATAGTGTGGAAACTGATCTATGAAGTCCAACAATCTGATAAACGTCTTTTCTGATATTTGCATTGGCACATGCTTTTCATAAAACAATATGCAATGTTCATTGTAGTAAACATAAGGCGAATACTGAAAATACCACTGCTCTCCAGCAACCTTTACTGGTATTACCCTGTGATTTTGTCTTGCTGGATGATTTAAGTTACCGCTAAATCCAACATTTTCCAGGCACAAAAGGCATTTAGGATAATTTGTCTCTTTTAATGCTTTAGCTGCCGCTATGTCTTTTGGGTCCTTTTCAGGTTTTGAAAGGTTAATTGTAATCTCCAAACTGCCGTATTCTGTATCCGTCCTCCAATATTTATTTTTCGCAATTCTATCCATCCGTATATAATATGAATCCTTTGATAAGCTGTAAAAATAGTCTGTAGCTTTTTCAATACCTGATACCCTTTTTATATCATCGAATTTTTTTATAACTTCAGACTGTCTCGGCATCAATAAACCCATAATCCTCGTATCAAAAAGATCTCTATTTGTAATCGTATTTTCCTTGAAAAAACCTTTTTCGTATGCATAATCTAAAAGAGAATTGAGAATATCATGTGGATCGTCTAAATCTACATCATCTACAATGCCATTGTATGGCTCCTGTATCTCAAACAAATCCATCAATGAATTGCGACATTGGATATAGTCTGTACCTTCTATCATGCCGTGCTTCAAAGCATATATAAGCAGTTCTTCAATTTTTAGTGAAGCTATATTAGCATCCATAGTACACATTCCTTTCATATTCATTGTCATCTTAATAACATGATACTACATTCTTTAACTTTTTTCAATATTTTAATAAAGTTAATTTACACTAAAAAAGCCCAACGTTTAGTTGGGTTTTATGGAAATTCCTATTTGATAATTTTATTTGCTTGCTTCAAGTACAGTTGTATTCTATAATGTTTATAGAGGGCATTATTAAATCGTCATAATATCTATTTAGACTGTCAAATAATAATAGTGATTATGAAAAATAGCAGGTGATTAAATGAATATTCAAAATAAAGACGAGCTAGAAATTATTAAAAATCTAATACTCAGTAATATTGATGCTGATAAAATATATCTTTTTGGCTCATATGCTTATGGAACACCATCAGAAGAAAGTGATTATGACATATTTGTAATTGTACCTGACAACAGTATTCGACCAATAGAAGCTATGCAGCTTTTAGGCGATTTATTATATAAAGTTCAGACAAGACCTGTTGATCTAATTGTGACTAAATCAAGCGATTTTAATAGTCGCAGACGCTTACCTACGCTTGAAAGAAAAATTGCAAGAGATGGGGTATTATTATATGAAAAAAATAGACATAGTAAAAGAATGGCTTGACTTTTCAAATAAGGACTTCTCTAGCGCAAAATTTCTTTTAAACATGCACCCAGCTCCATTTGAAATTATATGTTACCATTGTCAACAAGCTGTAGAAAAAGTTTTAAAAGCATATTTAATTTATCACGATGTTGAACCATTGCGAACTCATGATTTAAGATTGCTTTGCAAAACGTGTTCAAGTATTGACAATGATTTCGATGAAATAAGTAAGTTTTGCTCAAGCCTTACAGTATATGGTGTGCAGCCAAGATATCCATTTGAAATTGAAATAAACGAAAGTGATGTACTTAAAGCCATAAATGATGCGGAATATATAATAAACTTTACTGTTAAAAAAATAGGATATAATACAAAAGATTATCAATAATTCGGATTACACTAAAAAAAAAGCCCAACGTTTAGTTGGGTTTTATAATCATTCAGCAGTTTTTAATCTGCTTAACTCACCTTCTAACATCTCTATCCTGCTTTTAAGCTCATTTACTTCTTTTATAGCCTTTTCTCTCTCTTTTTCTAAACTGTCTATTTCGCTTTGGTATAAATTTTCACCTTCGACGCCGTCTCTATCATTGTCATTAAACATTTTTGCTATTCTGTCTTTGCCTTTATTGATTACAAAAGATGCCTTATCAGCCATATCATAAGTGCTTTTTACACCATTTATTAGAACTGGCTTTGCCTTTTCCTTTGCTTTTGGAAATAAAATATAACTTAATGCAGCAACACCAATTCCCCAGAAAAAGCTTCTACTTCCTAAAGTTTTAGCGATACCCATTGAAGTTTCCTCCCTTCATAGGTTCTTCTATTATTTTATCCCGAAAAAAATATATTATTAAATCGCTATTTTCCAAAAATGAGTGTCCTTGCAATAGATTTATACAATTCTTTAGCTTGGTGTTTTTCGCTCATCTTTACAGCATACTGTAAAAAATCATTAATTGTTTCTTGCCACAATTTTACAATTTCATTTTTAGTTGATTTATCTTTTGAATACTCTGCAAAAGATATGTCAACCGTCTGTCTTAAAACTTTCGAAGCTTCTTCGAATCTTTTTTTCATTTCTTCCATCAGAAATAATCCTCCTTGATGAATATTTATAAACTTTAATAGAATTTGCCAACACGATTAATTGATTCATGCTGTGTAGCATTGCTGCCGTAAATGGATTTACTTTACCAAAAAGCGTCATTACGTATTCTATATAGCTCATTGTTGATGCTATAACATGATTTTGCTTTATCACTTCCTTTGAATACCTTGATAGCTCTATCAAATACGGTATTTTTAAAGGATTTTCGTCGATTACAGCAACATCAAGCGCTTTTAATATCTTTTTACTTATGGGTCTTCCTAAAATAATTCCAACATCGGCACTTCTCATGGCCTTCACATCATTTAGTCCATCGCCGACCATTACGACAGTTTTACCATCATATTTTTGCCTTTTTACAAAATTCTTCTTCTCATCAGGCGATACACTGCTAAACGCATTAACTATACCTAATTCATAAGCCACTCTATCTGTCGGCTCCTTGTCATCACCTGATAAAATATAAATACTATCATCGTTAAAGCCTAATGAACGTACAAGTTCTACTGCAGCTTTGCTCTTCTTCTTAAGCACATCTTTCATTCCAATGACTCCAATAGCATTCCCGTCAACAGCGACGTATATTACACCTCTGTTTAAGCTTTTTAAAACATTACTGAGATTTTCTACATCATGTAAATCAATATTGTTTATCTCCATAAACCTCTCATTGCCAACATACATTTGTTTCCCATCTACACAAGCAAAAGCACCCATGCTTTTGACTTCTTTTCCATGAGAAAAATCCTCAACCTTTATCCCCATATCATCTGCTTTTTTAATTATAGACAATGCTGCAGGATGTACGACACCATATTCTGCAGACGCGGCTATCTTTAGTATATGATTTTTGTCAGTACTTGATGACGGCAAAATTTCACTTACAATAGGTCTGCCTTCCGTAAGTGTTCCCGTTTTATCAAAAATCAGCATATCAGCTTTTGCCATATTTTCGATTGCAGATGAACTTTTTATCAATATGCCTCTCTTTGCCGCATTTTTGACAGCTATACCATAGACACCAGTAGAACCATGTGCAAAAGTACATGGGCATAAAACAAGCATTGATGATATTCCCTTCAATATATCCTTTGTATAAAATGACACAAAACCTGTAATGAAAAAAGACAGCGGTATAACTTTGTTAATATATACGTCAGCAGTATTTGTAATATATTTCTCCCTTGATTCTAATTCCACAATTTTGTACAGATCTTCTATGCTCTCGTTTGCCTCAATGTCAGTTATTCTGGCCTTTACTTCCCCATCAATAAGCAATGATGATTCAATTATTTTATCACCTTTTTGCTTTTTGACGTATTTTACTTTTCCTCGTATATACTTTTCATCTACGATTGCACTGCCTTCTACTACTTCGCATTCAAACGGCGCCACATCACCTTTTTTAAGTGAAATCACATCGCCTTCATTAAGTTCCTCTACAGGTACTTCTATTTCTCTTCCCTCTAATGCCATCCACACTTTCCCCGGTTTTAATCTAAGGAAGCTTTCTAATGCTTTCTTATTATAGTGTATGTTTAAAGAGTGAATAAAGACACTTAAATTGACGAGAAAAATAACCACAAGCCCCAATATGCTTTCTCTTATAAAAAGCATTATGGTAGTAGCAATTGTTATCATCAAATCGCCATTTATTTTGCGTTCCTTAAGCAGCGTATTTATGCCACTTCTAAATATTGGATATCCAGCAACAATCGACACAATTGATGATATGCTTAATAGCCCATAATGGCCGCTTAACGGTGATTTGCCAGCGAATATGCGCTTTAAAACGGTGTAAATCGTAGCAGCTAATGGCATAGCTACCATCACAAATTGAGTCTTTAATGGCAGATCTTCTGGTTCATACGGCTTTACATTATCATCTACATCATCTTTGAAAATCGCATTTATGATTTCTCTTTTTATTTCTCCTAATGTCCTGCCTTCGTATTTTACAAGCACTTTTCCAGTAATGCTGCTGGCATTTACATATTTGATTCCTTTAGAGCTTTTTAAATAGTGATTTATCTTCTTTTCAAGGGATTTATCTTTGTAAAGTGCATCAAAGCTTAGCCGCGCTAATCCAGGCAACGAAAAAATCTCTCTTATCATGTCAAACCTCCAATACATGCATAATCCCTCTTATGAGGGATTATCTGCTGTTTCAGGCTGTGTCTTTATTTTTGATTGAGTATGTTGATACTGGGCTTCGGCTATTATGTCTTCTACTTCTTCTTTCACATTTATAGCCAATTCTTTGCCTTTATCGGCAAGAATCATAGCAGTACCTACAAGCCCTACTGCTAATTTCTTTGCCGGTTTCGCCAATAAAAGTGCTATTCCCAATGCTCCTACACCAATCCAAAACTCTTTGCTCATCTTAAAGACCTCCTGTCTATTTTTATTTATTTTAACCGGCATTTACAAATAATATTAATAAAAGTCATCGAAAGCTGTCATCATTCAAAATTTTTCCTTATGTGAAATAAAAAATTTTGGACAAAATATTTTTATTATAAAACGTTCTGGAGGTATGAAGATGGAACTCATAAGAAAATATACATCATATACAAAGCGAATCCGATTTTCCGTAAGCGGCCTATACAGAAATGAATTGTTGGCAAAAAGGCTGGAAAAAAATCTATCTCTCAAAAGCAGAATACTAAGTGTAACAGCTAACCCAATGACCGGAAACATCATCATTACTTTTGACGAAAGCTTAAAAGTCGAAGACATCAAGAAAGAAATATACAAGATAAAATTCAATATAAGGAATACAAAAGATAATTTTCCTATCAAACAGCAAGCTCAATACCCTTGGCACATCATGACAAAAAAGCAAATAGAGAAAGCTCTAAACACAGATATTGACTATGGACTATCAACAGTTGAAGCTAAAAAAAGATTAAGTACATACGGTTTAAACCAACTGATAAACGGTAATAAACCATCTTTTTTTAAAATGATGCTAAATCAGGTGAACAACTACCTTTTTAAGATACTTCTTTTTGCTGGAGGCATTTCTTTTTTGATTGGGGATGTAGCTGACTCTATTGTGATAATATCGATTGTCATATTAGAGTCAAGCCTTGGCGTGCTTCAAGAGTACAATGCCGAAAAATCTCTAGAATCGCTACACAAGTTGACATCACCCCGATCATCTGTTTTAAGAGACGGTAAAATTTCATTGTTAAGCTCATCAGAACTTGTACCAGGCGATGTAGTGATTGTAAAACCAGGAGATATTGTACCCGCCGATGCTCGCATAGTGGAAAGTAAAAATTTAGAAACTGATGAAAGCTGTTTAACAGGTGAGTCACACCCATCATCAAAACACGATTTGGTGATATTAAAGGATGATATTCCATTAGCTGAACGAAAAAACATGGCTTACTTGGGAACAAGCATAACCAAAGGATACGGCAAGCTTATCGTAGTCTCAACCGGAATGTCAACAGAAATAGGCAAAATTGCAAAAATGTTAAACGAAGAAAGAAATACTTCAACACCGCTTAATAAAAGCCTTGAAATTTTAGGAAAAAACATAACAATAGCAATCATAGCAATCAGCTTCAGCATTTTCTTAAGCGGAATAATAAGAGGCAAATCTTTTTCACAGATGCTCGGAATAGGCATAAGCCTTGCAATAGGAGCCATACCGGAAGGCTTATCTACTATTGTGACAATAGCTTTAGCTTATGGTGTACAGCGAATGGCAAAAAGAAATGCTATAGTGAGAAAACTTAATTCTGTAGAAACATTGGGAGTAGCCAATGTTATATGTACTGATAAAACTGGAACACTTACAAAAAACGAGATGACAGTGAAAGAAATACGAACCCTTGACAAAGTATGGACTATATCAGGAATTGGGTATACACCAATAGGTAGTTTTTATAGTGACAATGTCAAGATAAACCCAAAAGATGATAAAGACCTATATTCAATCTTGCAATACAGTGCTATGTGCTGCAATTCAAAATTAATTAAAAAAGGAAACGATTGGGCAGTATCTGGTGATCCAACAGAAGGTGCTATAATCGTTGCAGCTTCAAAAGCTGGCATTGAAAGTAAGGAATACGAAAGAATTGATGAGATACCTTTTGACTCATCAAGCAAATTCATGACTGTCGTAATCGATGCTGTTTCATGCAAATTGGCCATATCAAAGGGTGCTCCTGATGTGATTTTAAATAAATGCAGCTACTTTTTAAGAGCAGGCAAAGCTATAAAATTAGGGAAAATAAACAAAAACAAGCTCATAAAACATAACGATGAAATGTCTAACAAAGCATTAAGAGTTTTAGCTGTTTCTTACAAGATTTTAAACGATGAAGGCAACAATGTTGACAGTGATTTTATATTTGCTGGTCTTATAGGCATGGAAGATCCACCAAAAGATGAAGTTAAAAATACTATTGAAGAATGCTTGAAAAATGGAATTAATGTTGTCATGATAACGGGAGACCAAAAAAACACTGCTATGTCAATAGGAGAGAGAATCGGACTTTTAAAGGACAAAAAAGCAATTTCTGGTCAAGAACTTGATAAAATGAATGACAATGAGTTAATAAACCTTATAGATGACGTAAACATATTTTACAGAACTTCTCCCCACCACAAGCTAAAGATCGTCAGAGCTTTAAGAAAAAAAGGGTACATCGTTGCCATGACAGGAGATGGCATCAACGATGCACCAGCAGTAAAAGAAGCGAATATAGGTATAGCAATGGGTAAAGGCGGAACAGACGTTACAAGAAACGCCTCTGATATAACATTGGCTGATGACAATTTCACAACAATTGTCATGGCTATAAAAGAAGGTCGCGGCATCAACGAAAACATAAAAAAATTTCTAAGGTACGTTTTGTCAGGAAACGTTGGCGAAATCATAGCTTTAGCCATGGCATCAATGACAGGTATGGATATGCCACTGACATCAAGTCAGATTTTAAGCATAAATCTTGTAACTGAAGGAATACCTGCACTGGCATTAGGCGTAGAACCATCAGCATTAAAACTTAAAAAAAATGAAAATACCCAACTGCTTGACAACAAATTATATAACTACATACTCAAAAGAGGTTCTTTAATAGGATTTACGACGCTATTTGCCTTTAAATACGGAGAAACGTTTAGAAATCCCGTCATCGCCAAAACTATGGCATATTCAAACTTAGTCATGGCACAGATGTTTAACGTATTTGACGCAAGACGCGCCGAAATGCCTACACCAATATCTCAAAATAAATTATTGTTGCCATCTGTAACAATATCTATCGCAACGCTATTGGCAACCATATACATAAATCCTATTGCAAATATATTTGGAAATGCAAAGCTTAACCTTATGGATTGGTTCATCGTACTTGTAAGCTCTGGCTTAATTAGCAGAATTTAATAAAGAATTGAGAGCTTTATGCCTCAATTCTTTAGCGCTATGTCAAATATCTTATCTATATTTATGTCTTCAGCAAGCCTTAATATCGTGTACCTCTTTCTTACCTCTTTTGCATTCAACAAAACATCTTTAAGTTCATCATATTTAAGGTCAAGATAGACAATATCATTTGGTGCACCAGCATCATTTAAAAGCTCATCCACATACTCCACCGTCGGCACATTTTCTGATACCCACTTCCGCATCATATCCCAGTTGTCCAAAATCCTCTCCTGTCTCATCTTTCTCTCATTTTCATCCAAATAGTAATAACCTATATCGTCAAAAACCTCAGATGATAAACTTCCAAAGTTCTTGTTTATCCTAAATTCAAACTCTTCTTTTGATTCACTTTTTCTTTCTTTCATCATTTTAATAATATCATCTTTGTCAAAAGAAAATACAGTATTGTAAAGTTTAACAACAATTTTCGTCATGATGCCTACCTTCGCGCCATGTGAATGCCGAATTTCTCCGTTTGAAAGCTCTCTCATTTCTATGAAGTGTGATAAGTGGTGCTCAGCACCCGATGCAGGCCTGGAATTTCCAAACTTAAGCATCGATATGCCTGACAAAATTAGCGCCTCCATAAGCTTACTCACAGCACTTTCATCTTTGCTTTTTAAGCTTTTGCTGACATTTACACATTTATAAAGGGACTTTTTCACATCATCTGCGATTTCTTCAGAATAGTCTTCTCCCGTTATGATGCTACTTACATACCAATCAGCCAATGATGTGAATTTGCCAATAATATCTCCAAAACCTGATGCAATCATATCATAAGGCGCATCTTTTAGGACTTTAGTATCACCTATGATAAATATAGGATACGTAGCATCGTAAGTTCTTTTAAAGCCATTTACAATAAGAGGCGACACCGATGACGCATATCCATCCATTGATGGAGCTGTTGCAACTATGCCGTAAGGTATTTTCGCTCTACTGCTTATAAATTTCACAACATCGTTTATTGTTCCTGCTCCAACAGCAATCATAGCCTCGAAGTCATCTTTAAGATGTATCAACACTTCACCTACTGCTTTTTCATCAGGCACTAAATTTCCACTTCTATTCAGATTACACAACAATACATCGTACTTTTTATCTTCTAATACATTTTTTAGAGTCAATCCTGCAACTTCGTAAGTATTTTTATCACACACAATCAATACTTTAGAATTTATACCTATCTTGTTTAATATATTCGGGACATCATACAAGGCACCACTGCAGATTTCTATCTCCTTTATCCTTGTGCCATCATTCATCGCACTTCCTCCAATTCGATCTCCTTAGTAGAATTCCTAATCCTTATTTCAGGCTTTATGCGAATATTTACAGGATTTGCAAAAGCCTTTTTCCCTTTTTTTATTAGGTCAAAGAGAGTCGAAGCAGCAAGCCGCCCCATCTCTTCTTTAGGATGTATGATGGATGTAAGCTTTACATTGGAAAGCTCTGCATAATCAGAATCATCAAAGCTTACGATTGAAATATCATCAGGCACACTGTAGCCTAATTCTCTTATTGGATCTAAGATCCACATGGCGATTTGATCGTTGTAGCTGACAATAGCCGTCGGTTTATTGACCCACTTTGAGTATATCTCGTATATTTTTTCCCTTGGCTTTGTCTTCATTTCCTCTGTCGTGTAAAAGATTATGTTGTCTTCTTTGATTTTAATATTGTGTTCCCTTAAGGCTTTCACATATCCTTTGTACCTATTAAGGCCCTGGTTATCATCGCTTTTAAATATGCCTATTATGTTTTTGTGTCCAAGCTTTATAAGATGGTCTGTCGCCATGTATCCGCCGCCTTCATCATCTTGAATGATATAAGATGGATTTAATTCTTCATAAAAGCTATTTATAAAGATGTACGGTATCCCTTTGTTTTTTAACTCATCAAAATAATTTAGATTGATATGGGGCAGTGCACTCTTAGTAGGCTCGATAATCAATCCCCTAATATCCTTTGTCAGGACATTCTCTAATATGTCCATCTCAGTCTCAATGCGGTTATTCGTATTGAAAAGCAATATGGAATACCCATTTTTAGCTAATATTTGATCGATTCCTTTTATGATCCTTGGGAATATATAGTCATTTATATACGTCGTTATAACTGCAATATTTTTATTATCATAGCTTTTCACAGAATTTCTATCAGCACAAAAAGTTCCCAAACCTTGCTTTCTGTAAAGCCACCCTTCATTTTCAAGGTCATCAAGAGCTTTCCTAATAGTATGTCTGCTTACACCGAATATTTCCATCAGTTCACTTTCAGTTGGCAGTGGATCATCTATATTTATATTGTTTTTTATTATTAAATTGGTAATATAATCTTTTACTATTTGATATTTTGGCACATTTTCTTCCAAAATTGAACATCCTCCCTCACATCATATCTACCTGTATATAATTATATCGCTTACTTAAAATATAACTAAATCTCAAATCTGACAAAATATTTATTAAATATTCGTCACAATTATTTTATTTTTTAAAGTAAGGTAATAAAATTATCACCTGAAATCATCTTAACAGGTGATAATTCAAAAACATCTTATTTAAATGGGTTCTCGTTTTTGTACAACATTGAAGCTGGCTGATTGAATGAAACATCATCTACGCCTAATAGCTTCATGGCAGCGTACAATACTTTACCTGCATGTTTAAATGCGACTCCAACATGATGCGGAAAATTCTTTTCTATCAATACATGCCTGTAAAAGCGAGCCATCTCTTTAACCGCAAACACTCCAATGCTTCCAAAAGACATAGGATCTATATCAAGTACTTCACCTTCTGCCACGTAACTTCTAAGCTTAGTATCTGCAGTGCTTTGCAACCTAAACAGAGTTATATCGCCAGGCCTTATTGTGCCCTCCAATGTTCCTCTTGTTATATCAGGCTCTTTATCAGGTTCTAACAACCTGTGCATTATTCTCTGATACTTCATAGAGAAATTTTTCATCATGCAACTGCTGGTATTGCCACAGTGAAATCCCATAAAAAGATCGCTATTTTTATAATCACCTATAATTTCCTTATTGCTTTCATACATATCTTTGGGCACCGTATTGTTTATATCAAGAAGCGTAGCTGGTAAGTCTGTAGCGCATGTTATGATGTACTCGCTAAGTGCTCCATAGATGTCTGTCTCACAAGCCACAGGTATGCCATTTGCTGCAAGCCTTGAATTCACAAAGCATGGCACAAATCCAAATTGAGTCTGAAACGCTGGCCAGCACTTATTTGCAAACACAACATATGCCGATGCACCTATATTTTTTTCTATCCAATCTTTTAATGTAAGTTCATACTGTGCCAGCTTCGGCAGTATCCCACCAAACATATTGCCAGAACCTAATTCCTTTTCCATATCTTTTATAACATCTGGAATCCTTTTATCATCTTTATGATTATTGTAAGCCTCAAAGAGATCCAATTCTGAGTTCTCCATTATCTCAATCCCTAAGTCGTACAAAGGCTTTATAGGAGCGTTGCAAGCAAGAAAATCCTGCGGCCTTGGACCAAAGCTCATTATTTTTAGCTTCTTAAGTCCAAGTACCACTCTTGAAATATCTTTAAAATCTGATATCATATCACCTATTTCATCTGCATATCCTACTGGGTATTCTGGTATATAAACCCTCAAATTTCTCAAATTCAGATTGTATGATGCATTAAGCATTCCACAATACGCATCGCCACGCCCATCATAAAGATTGTCCTTTGTCTCCTCCGCTGCGGCTACAAACATCACTGGACCATCAAACTTTTGTGCAAGCATCGTTTCAGGACCTTCAGGTCCAAAATTTCCAAGGTATACAACAAGCGCATTTACGCCTAAATCGTAAGCTTCTTTCAGTGCATTCATAGCATCTATCTCATTCTCTACAGTTGTGGTGATTTCACTTATAGATATGCCTTTTTCAATACATGCTTTTACTACCGCATCTCTTCTTTTCTCACTTAAAGTGATAGGGAAACAATCCCTGCTGGTAGCTACAATTCCTAGTTTAACTTCTGGTATATTTATCATGCAAAATCCTCCTTCATTAAATTAACATCATGTTTTTCATTGACCATATTTCGTCATATATCTCTCATGTGCTCTTTTCACTTCTTCATCTGGTATCACATCAGGTGTACCTAAAAGCAATGATAAATGCACAGTCTTCGCTGTATCTTCTACCATAACAGCAGCTTTCAAAGCTGCTTCAGGTGAATTACCAATGGTAAAAACACCGTGATTTTTCATAAGTATTGCAGGACTTTCCCCTATATAATCTATGATAGCCTTCCCTATCTCTTCTCCACCAATCTTGGCATAGGGTCCTACAGGAATTGCGCATCCAAACTCGTCTGCAATAGCTGTAAGATAAACTGGAATTGACCGGCCAAGTGCTGCAAAACTTGTAGCATAGGGTGAGTGTGTATGGACAATTCCATTCACATCACTTCTATGTCTGTAGACATAAAGATGTGTAGCAGTATCAACTGATGGTTTTAGCTTACCTTCAACCACATTACCATTCAAATCCACGACTACCATGTCTTCAGGTGTCATGTCATCGTACAAAACTCCACTGGGCTTTATGACAACAAGATTTGTCTCAGGGTCTCTACCGCTGACATTGCCACTTGTCATTGTGACCAAATTATTTTTAGGAAGCATCATGTTCATTTTATATACACGTTGTTTTAGGTTCTCTAACATCTGAAACCACCTCTTTTATCTTTTTAAGCCTTTTCATCACATCATTTGCACCTCTTCCAAAGTAATCATGAAGCAGTTTGTATTCCTGGAAGAGCTTCTCGTAAATTTCCACATTCTCTGAAATAGGCTTGAATGTCTCGTCTTTTAACTTTGGTATTACTTTAGCTGCTTCAAATATGCTGTCAAAACCTCCATTTTCCCTTCCTGCCGCAACTGCACCAAACATCGCTGCACCTAACGCAGGTGTCTGGTTGGACTTGGAAACTTTAATCTCTAAATTTGTCACATCAGCGTATATCTGCATAAGCATCGGATTTTTTTCAGGAAGTCCACCACAGGCGTAAAGCTCATCTATCTTTATGCCATACTCATTAAATGTGTCTATTATCATACGTGTACCGTATGCTGTTGACTCAATCAAAGCTCTGTATATCTCTTCAGGTTTTGTCCTAAGAGTCAATCCTAAAATCAAACCAGTAAGATCCGCATCAACCAAAACAGATCTATTTCCATTAAGCCAATCCAGTGCCAGAAGACCACTTTCTCCTGGTTTTAACTTTGAAGCTTTTTCTGTCAAAAGCTGATGCACAGATACGCCTCTTTCTTGAGCTTCTTTTTTGTAATCATCTGGAACGCAATTATCTACAAACCATGCAAATATATCCCCTACCGCCGATTGCCCGGCTTCATATCCGTAAAATCCTGGTACTATGCCGTCTTCCACTACTCCGCACATACCCGGTACTTCGACTTCTTTGTCACCTAAGACTACATGGCATATAGATGTACCCATTATCATGACCATTTTCCCCGGAGATGTTACACCTACTGCCGGCAACGAAACATGTGCATCGACATTGCCTACAGCAACAGCAATGCCGGGTTTCAAACCAATCATCTCGGCCATTTCTTCAGTTAATTCACCTGCTTTTGTACCTAAAGGATATATATCTCTTGATAGCTTTTCATCTACTACATTTTCAAGCCTTTCATCTAATGACTTAAAAAATTCCTTTGAAGGATACCCCTTTCTCTTATGCCAAATAGCTTTATAACCTGCAGTACAGCTATTTCTCCTCTCATTGCCAGTAAGCTTCAATATCACCCAATCAGTCGCTTCTATGAATTTATCTGCTTCTTCATAGATATCTGGAGCCTCATTTAAAATCTGCCATATCTTCGGTATCAGCCATTCGGAAGAAATCTTTCCACCATACCTTGCTAAGAAATCCTCGCCTCTTTCAGATGCAATTTTATTTAACATATTTGCTTCAGGCTGTGCTGCATGATGCTTCCATAGTTTGACATACGCATGTGGATTTGATTTATATTCTGGTAAATCGCACAACGGCGTACCATCTTTTTTTATAGGAAGCATCGTACATGCCGTAAAGTCTATGCCAATCCCCACCACATCATCTTTATTTATTCCAGACTTTATTATCACATCTGGAATTATCTTTTTTAGAACTTCAATATAATCATCAGGATGCTCTAATGCCCAATCCTGCGGCAATACTGTCCCATCTGGAAGCTTCTCATCCATCACACCGTGTGGATAGTTCATAGTCGAAGAAGCTACTTCCTCTGCTGTCTCAAGATTTAAAAGCAACGCCCTTGCGGATTCTGTACCATAATCAATACCTATTGAAAATTTTGCCATGTCACCAACTCCTTTACACTTCAACATATTCGATATCTAATAATTCGCATAAAAGCTTCCATCTTTTAGTAGCATCACCTAATGTCAAGCATTGATGATGTGTACCACCATTTTTAAGCCAACCATTAAGGCATTCTCTAACTCCATTATCAGGTTTAAAATGGAAATAAGGCATCTCTATATTCTTTGCTTCTTCTGTATCTAAAATTTCTCCCTTTGAGACGACAAGTCTATATTTTTCCCCTTCCAAGGAGACTAATGATGCCAGTGTCGCAATACCTGGTTGAGCCATAAACACCACTGTTGGAGGATTATCAAGCTTTCCTATTCCAAGCTCTCTATCGACTAATTTTATAGGTCTATCCTTCCTGGCTATCTTCCAATTGCCCTCTCCCATGTGGCTCATCAAAATTGAATTTCTCTTAAAATCCATCGCATACATCTCGGTAAAATGTGCATCGCCTATCAAAACATGACCTGCTGCCACCAAGCTTGCTGTAACTACATCACCCTCTGCCGCATAGCCATATCCTTCTGCCATCAAGTTTGATGCCGCCATCATGTGTATCTGTTTAAACCTTCCATCGCCTTTAAACACATCAAAATGAGCGCTAAAGCCAGCGTATCCTTTCTCCTCAAGCAATTTCTTAAATCCTATTTGAATCCTTGCAGCATACCTGTGGCTCTCCTCACTTAATTTAGGATCTATATAAAAGTTCTTCTTGTTTTCTTCTATTACTTTGTCAATTTCTTCATTCGTAGCTTCTTCCATATATCTAAAAACTTGGCCAATATACTCTTGGTTTATTTGCGGCCCTATTTTCCTTGTAAAAGCTGCATCATCACCCATTATGTCATACATGCCGTGCATTCTTCCAAATTGTGCAATCTTCATATTCCTCAATGCTTTTACTGTCTTTACAGTTTTAGCCCAGTCATTCACAAAATTTTTAAACGCATCAGAATGCCAATCTTCAGTTATGATTGGGCATGTTATACCCATTCTCAGAATAATATTTGAAGTATCCTGTGCACCGTGAACACCTTGATTATACGTTAAGTCTCCCATATCCCAATCACCTGTCACAGTGCTTTCTGGCTGTATATTTGCCAGCATAATTGGAAGTCTATTATTTCTTAGAGCATTCACAAGGTTTGTAGCTGGCCCGTAAGTCAGCATGACGATCATTATTCCGTCAAGATCTTTATCATTGAATTCTTTAACTATCCTCTCTATATCATTTCTATTTTTAGCGGCACCAGGGAAATAAAAATCAGCAATATCACCTAACCTGTTTATAACTTGTTGTGCATACATCTCTTGCCTTTCGGTGATACCTGGCAACATATCATCATATAACTCCTGCATAATGCCTAAAAAGCCTATCCTGGGTCTTTCATCTTTGTACACAATAATCACTCCTTTGGATTTATTTAAGATTTTTGCTTAAATCTTTAAAAGCTAATTAAAGCTTAATCTCCAAGAAAATCGCATTTTTAAATCACTTAATAATATGCAATGATTTTCTATCACTGAACAATGCCACAACCAATAAGAATATAACGCCTTCTATTAATTGTTGAGTTTGAGTTGTAAGACCTATCATATTTAATCCTGCAGATAAAACTTTATATGTCAGTACACCTGTAATGATGTTTGAAAAACGCGCCATAACACCTCCTGTGATTGGCAATCCTCCCAAAACTAATGCAATTAAAATTTCTGTCTCAAACATGCTTCCACCTGATGCTGTTACAGATCCAACCTCAACAACATTTATGAATGCTGCAAATCCCGTAATCATTCCAGCTACTATATACATTATCCATTTGATCTTATCAACATCTACTCCAGCAAATCTTGAACCAATTTCCCCAGCACCAATTGCTTTTAGATAGATTCCCAACTTAGTAAAGTGAAAAACCAAAAAAGCAATTAGCAAAATTGCCACTGTTGATATTAATTTAACTGTTACTGTATTATAATTTAAAATGTCACTTATCGCATAAACAGGTGAATTCGTCGTCAAATACGCAATAAGCCCACGAAACAAAAACATTGTACATATTGTGACAATAAATGAAGGTATTTTACGCTTCACGTGAAAAAAACCATTTATTGCCCCAATAATCGCTCCTGCAATAATTGCACCTACAATCGCCAATAAAATATTAAAACCAGATAGATAAGAAAATACTATCGATGCAATTCCAAGTATAGATCCTTGAGAAAAATCAAGGCATCCCATAGTCATGATAAAAAATACTCCAATTGAAGCAATCATCAATACGTATACTTCATCAAGTAATAATGTTATATTTATTGGGCTTATAATTTTACCACCTGTTAACATGGTAAAAATAACCAGTACAACTACCAGCCCTATCACTGGTAATATACTTCTTGCAATTGGTTTTTCTAAATATCTTTGTATTTTGTTTTTTACACCATTTATCTCAACACTATTTTGCAAGTCAGTCATACATTTCACCCTCACTTAAATCATTTTCATTATTAAATCTTCTTCTGTCAAATTAATGTCCCTCATAAATTCTCCGTTGATTTTTCCATCTTTCATTATTAAAATTCTGTCACACATGCCTATTAATTCTAAAATTTCTTCAGAAATTAAAAGTATTGATTTGCCTTGATTTTTCATCTCAGTCATCAGATCATAAATATCAGCTTTAACTTTAACATCAATACCTCTGGTTGGACTATCTAATATAAATATTTCAGAATTTTTAGCAATCCACCTTGCCAAAGCAACTTTTTGCTTATTGCCACCAGATAGGTCAGATACCAACTGATTGACATTTTCCATTTTTACACTTAATACTTCTGCGTATTTATTAGCAAATTTACTTAGTTTACTATTAAATATTATGTTGTGTTCTTTTAAATCATCTAATGATGTAATGCAAATATTATCTGAAATTGTATCATTAACTATAAGCGATTCATTATCCCTATCCTTTGAAACATAGGCAATGCCATTTTTTATGGCAACTTCAATAGAGTTGATTTTAACTTCATTATTAAGAATAACATCGCCTAATCTATTAAATGATGCTCCAAAAATTGCTTTGCCTACCTCATGCATTCCACATTCGCTAAGTCCACCAATTCCAAGTATTTCTCCTCTGTGTAATTCAAAGCTGATATTGTCGAACTTTCCTGGCACAGTTACATTGCTTAATTTTAAAACTGTTTCTTTAAATACCGGTTTTTCGTAATCTGTACGATAATAATGTCCGCTTAATTCTCTTCCTACCATTAACCTTTTTATATCATCTTCCGTCACTGAATCACTATCTACTGTATCAACTACTACACCATCACGCATTACAGTAATGCGATCAGTCCATTTGATTAATTCATCTAAATCGTGAGTAATAAAAATAACAGTATTTCCTTCTTCTTTTATTCGTGTCATCTGCTTATATAATAGTTCACGACCATTTTGGCTTAAAGCAGTAGTTGTTTCATCAACAATAAAAACTTTTGGTCCAATATATATTGCTTTAATTATTTCGATAAGTTTTCGCTCTTCAAAATTATATTTATCGATTAAATCTGTCGCATTTATGTTACTACATTCGTATTTCTCCAATAACTCTTGTGCTTCTTTATTCATAGAAGCAATATTTTTAATGCCATGTTTTATAAATTTTTCTTCATTACCTAAAAAAATATTTTCCGCTACAGTTAAACCCAATATTGTACCAGCTTCTTGGACTATTATAGAGATGCCATTTCTATTTGCTTCAACAAGTGATCTTACCTTAATTTCTCTGTCTTCTAAAAAAATTTTCCCACTGTTTATTTCATAAATGCCTGATATCATAGAAACCAATGTAGATTTCCCAGAACCATTTTCTCCAATTAAGCCATGTATCTCCCCTCTTTTAAATGATAAAGTAGCATCTTTTACCACATGATTACTGCCAAAATATTTGTTTAGTTTTTCCACTCTTAAAATTTCTTCTTTCAATATCTTTCACCTCACTTGACAACAATGCCTCTAACTGGTTTTGTAGTAATTGTAACTATCAACAACAAAGCTATTCCTGTAACAACATTTTGAATTGTAGTTGGGGCACCAATAGCAACAAACCCATTGAAAATTAATGAAATTATAAATTCACCAATTATGATAGCTATTACAGGCGTTCCATATTTTCTAAATGACAACCCAAAAAAAGTACCCATTAAAGGTGTAAAATTCATGCTCATTGATGACATGCCAGATGCCGCAGTCATAGAAGTCCCATAGCTGATATTTAGAATGCTCATAATACCGACTAAGAAACCGCATAACACATACGATAATACTTTAAATCTATTTACATCAACACCCATATTTTTGGCTAGATATTCATTGCTGCCTATTGCATACATATAAGTTCCCATTTTAGTGTATTTAATGACTAAACTCACAAATATAAAAGCACATATTGCTAAAATTACATTATATGGGTATGTCCCAAAAGCACGATAATTGGGCCCTAAGATTTGCTCTTGTCCTTGTGTCGCAAAAACACTTAAACTTTCATATATTAGTGAAAGTCCAACAGTAACAATCATTGAAGGTATATGAAAATTTATATAGACAATACCATTCAATAAACCTATCAATGTTCCACTAACAATAGGTGCTAAAATTAACCCTAAATATCCATAATGTTGTGAAAAATAGCATGCTAATATTGATGATAAAACAAGATTAGCACCAATGCTAAAATCCCATAATCCCATGGCAACGATGAAATATAAACCACATCCACCAACCGCATAAATTAAACTTGACTGAAAATATGATAAAAGTCTTCCTGGAGTTCCAAAATTATGCGGTGAAATCACTTTAAAAATAAACCAAAAGATTACTGTAAGTAATATTAACAATAAAATACCAAAATATTTTTTAAAGTATACATCAATACTTTTTCTTTTGACAAAATCCGTACTACTACTCATCATTATCACCCGCCTAATTTGTATTTTGCCGTCAGCCGCTACGACTGACGGCCTTTTTGAAACTTAATCTAATTTATTAAATCTTATTGTCCACCATGACGTTTCTTCACATCGTCTATAGACAAATTCAATGCTTGCTCAGCTAATTGCTGGAATGAATCATTTGCCATTGCTTTTATTTCTTCTGTATTGTAAGGCAAACTATCTACAAAGTATTTCTGATAGTCATTGTATTCGCTTGGAGATGAAACATATAGATACGGGAACTTTATCTCATAAAAACTATTTTCAGGTTTTACGTATTTGCCTCTTATTGCGTTGTAAACCATCATAAAAGCGTATAATGGATCTGCAAAGTGACCACCTGATTCAGCAGTCATTGCACCGCTTTGCAACTCTTGTCCTAAGTCAGGCAAAAAGTCTGTAGAAACAACACCTATTTTACCAGTCTTTCCAGCATTCTTAATAGCATTTAATGCACCAACTAAAGGATCTCCTCCACCACCTGCAACGATTAATGCATCCATCTTTGGATATGAATTCATCAATGAAGTAGCTGCAGACGCACCACCATCAGCAGTTGTACCAGCATATACAGGCTCTGTCATGAAAACTTTATCATTTGGATGATTTTGATTCCATTGATCAACAGCTTTCTTGTAGCCTTCCCATCTTAGTAGGAATGTAGCATCGCCTGGATTCCATCCTATTAAACCTATAAATCTCTTACCTTTGTTTATCAAGATATTTGCAAGGTTATATCCATTTACGACTTCATCTTCATGAACTGCACCAACATAGTATTTAGATTTTTGTGCTTGTTCATATATTTGTGGGCTTCTATCTTTGCTGATTATACGGAAAAACTGTGCGAGATATACATGATATTGATCAGCAGTTTGAATCGCTGATGCCATTTCCGAATCAGCAGAGTTACAAATTATTATTCCCTGGCATCCAGCAGCAGCTAACGTTTTGACACTGGCCGTAACCTTTTCAGAAACATGTCCTTGATCTACATACATCAATTCTACGCCAAGTGCATTTGCTGCATAATCAAGCATTTTTTTGACTTGACTACCAAGAACGTCTGTTGAGCTCCAAATAGATACACCAATTTTAATTTTTTTATTAGAATTTGAATTTTGAGTTGTTGAATTGCTGCTATTAGTGCCATTATTCTGTGCTGTCTTGTTTGAACTGCTATTGCCACATGCGCTTAATGAAAATAACATTGCAAGAACTAAAATTGAGGCAATAATTTTTTTCATTTTTTTCACTGATAAACTCTCCTTTCATTTATTTTTTGTGTAATTGATTGTATAATTATATTGGATATTAATTTATTTCAAAGGATTTTTCCACTCAGATGCCTAAAACATATTTAGTTTGTCTTTTTAACTATAATGGAAAAATCCTTATGAAACCAAATTATAAAATAAACTACTTAAATCATTTTTACTCATCTCGCTTCTACCCCTACAACAGCCATCTTAGGCAATGTCATGACTATCCTATTTTCAACAATTTTAATTTCATCAAATTCTTTTGGTACAACTTTATTAGGATTGTCAAAAGTATTATGTGCATTCATTTCATCAGCACTTAAAATTGTACCTGTTGCTTTACTTACTTTTGCTCCTCTAAATTCACATTCCACTGTTACCGATTTTTCAGGATTTAGATTGCACAGAGAAATATGAATTTTCCCACTATCATCAGAAGAAACAGTTGCTGTTACTTGAGGAATGCTTTCTTTTGAATCTATATTATATTCAGGCGTATCGATATTAAAATCTAATAATTCTGCATCTTGATGAACTTTATACATGTCAAATACATGATATGTTGGTGTAAGTACCATTGTGGGTCCATCTGTAAGAATTACTGCTTGTAAAACATTTATAGTCTGTGCTATATTAGCCATCTTTACTCTATCGCAATGTTTATTAAATATGTTAAAGTGAATGCCTGCAACCAAAGCATCTCTCATTGTATTTTGTTGATACAAGAACCCCGGATTTGTGCCTGGTTCTACATCATACCATGTACCCCATTCATCTACAACTAATGCAACTCTTTTTTCAGAATCATATTTATCTATAATAGTGGAATGTTTTGTTATTAATTCATCCATGTACAAAGCTTTCTTCATAGTCATAAACCATTCTTCTTCATCAAAATCTGTAGCTGAGCCTTTTCTTTCCCATGTGCCTGGTACTGTATAGTAATGCAAACTTATGCCATCCATGTGCTTTCCAGCTTCTCTCATCAACACTTCTGTCCAATTATAATCGTTTGTATTAGGTCCACAAGCAATTTTAAATATCCTATTGCTACCAAAATTCCTGACATATGTTGAATATCTTCTATATACATCAGCATAATATTCTGGGCGCATATTACCGCCGCAGCCCCAACTTTCATTTCCAACACCAAAGTATTTAAGCTTCCACGGTTCTTTTCTTCCATTTGAGGCTCTCAAATTTGCCATTGGCGATTCTCCATCAAATGTCATGTACTCTATCCATTCTCTCATCTCTTGAACTGTGCCACTTCCAACATTGCCACAAATATATGGCTCTGCATCCAATAGATCACATAGTTCAAAGAATTCATGCGTACCAAAGTGATTGTTTTCGATTACACCACCCCAATGCACATTAATCATCTTGGGCCTTGATTCATAAGAGCCTATGCCATCTTTCCAATGGTATTCATCCGCAAAACATCCACCGGGCCATCTCAACACAGGTACTTTGATCTTCTTTAATGCTTCAACAACGTCTTTTCTAATCCCATCTATATTGGGTATCTCCGAATCTTTTCCAACCCAAAAGCCACCATAAATACATCTTCCCAAATGCTCAGCAAAATGACCATAGATATTTTTACTGATTTTACCCTTTTTGTTATCTACATTGATAACGATTTTTGCTAACATACATATACTCCTTTAATTTAAAAGTTTATTTCACATAAACAAATACTTATCTATACATTTAAAATGATATTTTTAATTTATACGTACATCTTATATTAATATATATTCTACATGTTTTTTAAAATTCCTCCTTGTCTTTTAAAATTTTTTTAAAAATTTTTATGCTTAGAATTTTTCCCTTAGATTATCAGCAATTGTAAGGCAATTTCATCTACGTGCTTATAAATTACATATAAATTTATTATTGTACGTACATCTTATATATAAATATATTCGACGTCATTTCTAAAATTCCTTCTTTGTTTTAAAAATTTTTTTATTTTTTTTATAACGACTTCATACTTTCTCTTCCGAATAAGCTGTAAATCAAACATAAAAAAACGCCCTCACCACTTGTGAAGGCTTTAAAACAGAGAGAAATTTAATTTTATTCACTAAATCCATTATTTTTCGCTAATTCTTTATACCAATATCCACTTTTTTTGATGGTTCTATTTTGTGTGGTTATATCGACTGATACGAGTCCATAGCGGTTTTTGTAGGCGTTTAGGAATGACCAGTTGTCCATGAAAGACCACAGGTGATAGCCTTTTACATTGCATCCTTCTTCAATCGCCTTATGAAGCCATTTTAAATGACCTTTGATGAAATCTATTCTGTAATCATCTTGGATTACACCGTCTTTTATGAAACGCTCTTCTCCTTCTACACCCATGCCGTTTTCTGAAATATACGATTCAATGTTTCCATAATTGTCCCTTACATTTATCAGGATATCGTATATTCCTTTTTCGTATATCTCCCATCCTCTGTACGGATTCATCCTTCTTCCCGGCATTACATACTCATCAAAAAACCAGTCGGGTGTAAATACTCCATAAGGATTTGGCATGTTTTCTTTTGCTTTTACTCTTCTTGGTTGATAGTAATTTACTCCAAGGTAGTCAACTGTATTATTTTTTATAAGTTCAAGATCATCTTCCGTATATACCGGCAAGTGATTGTAGCTTTTTAAAAGCTCTACAAGTTTATCTGGATATTCTCCTTTTACACATGGATCTAAAAAGCTTCTATTAAAGAGAAGATCAGCTATTTCTGCCGCTTTTAAATCTGCAGGATGGTTGCTGCGAGGATATGAAGGAGTAAGATTCAGCACAATACCTATTTTACCATCTTTAATCTCTAACTTTTTAAACTCGCTTATTGCCATTGCACTTGCCAGCACAGTATTGAAACACACCTGTATAGCTTTCTTAAAATCCACAATGTCTGGATAATGAAAATTATAAAGGTATCCTCCTTCTGCTGGAACTATCGGTTCATTGAAAGTAATCCATCTTTTCACTCTATCTCCAAAAAGCTCAAAGCATGTCTTGGCATAATTCTTGTAATTCTCCAAAACTTGACGGCTTTCAAAACCTCCAATGTGCTGCATCTCTATCGGCATATCAAAGTGGAACAAAGTAGCTATGGGCATAATGTCATTTTCTAAAAGCTCGTTTATTACATTATTGTAGAAATCTACTGCCTTTTTGTTTACTTCACCTACTCCACCAGGAATCAATCTTGACCACGATATAGAGAATCTAAATGAATTGTGACCTATTTCTTTCATCAATTTTATGTCTTCTTTATATCTGTGGTAAAAATCAGACGTCACTTCGGGTCCTACACCGTTAAAAAAACGGTTTGGCACTTGCTTGTACCAGTAATCCCATACATTCATTCCTTTTCCGTCTTCACTCGCAGCACCTTCTATCTGTGTTGCAGATGTGGCAGAACCCCACCAAAAACCTTCTGGAAATTTATACTCTTTTGCCATTTTTCTTTCCTCCTCTTGCTTTGTTAGTCACATAGTTTGTAATAAGTTTTTCCCCACCTAATGATATTAGAAGATAACCTATGGAAAATACTATCACTAAGGGGCCAAAGAATTCTTCCAATACAATACATATTGCCAGTGCATGCGTCGCATAAACTATCAAATCGTAATAGTTCAATTCTTTTTGTTTCTTTATAAGTACCACAACATAAAAGACAAGTGATAGCACAAGCGACGACGCTATCAAACCAATGTATAGAAATATTAGTGAAGATGCAATATTTTTTATTGATAGTTTTAAATAGCTATTTAAAAATACTGAAAAATTGCCTGTAAATAGTGATATTATAAGTTTTATAAGCGTTAAATAGATAACACCAAAAATCGTCAAGATAAGGTCAAATCTGAGAAGTTTTATTATAGATTCGCCTTTTAATCTTTTGTAATTTTGAGGCATAAAAAGGCTTATTTTTAGTTCTTCCAAAACACCCATAAATTTTATCTCCTTACACCTTTTAAAATGTTTAAAGCAATTAGACGATTACGACTGTAACCGCCTAATTGCAATTATATCAGCCTTTTTGGCTTTCAACAGCCATTGCTTGCTCTTGTTCAAGGTACTGTCTATCTACGACTCTTAAGAATGGCAAGTATATGAAAAATGAAATCACTAATTCGATTATTTGCCATATAGCACCGCTAAAACCTGACACCAAAAGTCCTCCAATGATAGGTGGTGTCGTCCATGGTATTACAACACCTGTTGGGTGCCCAACAAGACCTATTGACATGACGATGTAAGTCAAAGTAGCTAAGATCATCGGCGTCAATATAAATGGTATTACCATTATTGGGTTTAAAACAATTGGAAGTCCGAATATTACAGGTTCATTGATATTGAATAAACCAGGAACTATAGCAAGTTTTCCAACTGTTTTTACCTGTCTTGATTTTGAGAAGAAAAGCATAGCAAGTACAAGTCCTAATGTGCTTCCTGAGCCACCTACCAGCATGTACATATCGTGGAACTGCTGTGTTATGATGTGTGGAACTGGATGACCAGCTTGGAATGCCTGTAAGTTCTCTGCTGCAAGTGCCAACCATATTGGTCCCATGACAGATCCGACTACGTTTGCGCCATGTATACCAAACGACCAGAAAAGTCCTTCGAAGAAGTTAGCAATCAGCGTAGCAGGCAGTGTATCGCCAAGTCTTGTCAAAGGTATCTGCAACACTGTGTAAATAAATTGATGTATTGTACCGTAAGATGTCATAGCAAACAGCATTCTTATAACATCGATGATGATAGCAACTATAGCCGCAGGAATCAACGCAGAGAAAGCCTTTTCAACTGCAGGTGGAACACCTTTTGGCATCTTAATTACCCAGCCTCTTTTTATAACAAATCTTACGATTTCAACTGACAGTATTGCCGTTAAAATGCCTACAAACAGACCTTTTGAGCCCATCCAGTCAACTGGTATGCCGCCGCTTACTTGAATTGCTTTTTTAGCTCCTTCAGGTGTATAATTAACTATAAACGGTGTAAATATCAAAAATGCAACGAGTGCAGTTGCAGCCGTGTTTAAACCATCAATCTTGTAATGCCCTGCGAGGCTGTATGCAATGCCAAATACTACAAATATACTCATTATTGACATTGTAGCCTCAAAGGGCCTCATAAAGAATGTATTCCAGTTTGGTCCGAAAGCCTTTGCCATAAAATCAGAATATCCAGGTATCGGCAAAAACGCCAGCAACAAGAAAACAGCACCTATTGTAATGAGTGGAACAGCAAGCATAAAGCCATCACGAATTGATGTCAAGTACCTATTTTCAGAGATTTTGCCCGCTATAGGCATCAATTTTTCCTCAAGCGAATCTGTAAACTTACTCATTTTATAACACTCCTTATCTTAAATTTGGATTTTTGTTTTTAAAACTTATAAATGAGAACTATTTATTAGCCATGCTTAAAGCTTGGTCTAACACTTTTTCCCCATCCATCATGCCGTAGACGACTGGATTTATCACATCTACAGGCACACCTTTTTCACTGCATATTTTCTTTGCTTTTGGCAGGATGAATTTTACCTGCGGACCTAAAAGAACCACATCTGCTTCTTCAACGTATTTTTCCATCTGTGCCTCAGGATATGCATCGACAGCCACCTCTATGCCTCTTGCTTTTGCTGCTTCTTCAATTCTTCCAATCAACATGCTTGTGGATGAACCTGAAGAGCAAAATAGAATAATCTTAAGCATTAACGTTTTCCCTCCTTTCAAAAAGCTTTGTTTGTAAAAGCAATTTTGCATTTTATCTTCAAGGATTTCCCTACTAAATATCAAGACAAGAACTATTAAAACATCTTAAAAAGAGGGAAATCCCTTGAAAGCAAAAGTATTCAATCCAAAAACATCGGTATCACCTCTTTTAATCCTGCGGAAAATATCCTTCCTCTTCAGGAGATCCTATAGGCTGTCCTTGAGCCAACTTTACTGCAAACTTTGATATCTTTCTTAATGAATCGTTTAGTCCTATACCGCCTCTATTTGGAGTTTCTATGATATATATCTTTTTTCTGAACAATTCTGTACCTGTGTTGTCTTTTGACATAGCCGCAAATGCAGGAATATTTAATTTCTCTATGACGGCTTCTGCCAAATATCCACAGCAATCACCGTATCTTTTGTAATTTAATGCAGGACCACATATGACAACATCTGGATTAAACGCCTTTATCATGCTTAATAATTTTTCAATAGCTTCATCCTTATTTTCAAGAAAATAGTTATCACCACATATTACGGTGCCAATTATGTCACCGCCGTTTCTCATCATGGTGTTTTTCAAAAGCATCCCCAATCCTATAGCACCAAACTGAGATTGAGGTTCCATATTCATTTTTTCATCTGTTCCGTATCCTGCTTGAACTTGATTTAAAAATTGTACCGCTTTAATCATTTTATCCTCCTATTTAGTGTTTGATTTTTATTTTGTCACGCATGTATGAAGAACTGGCTCCAACATCTTTCTAAGCTCAATAATCTCTGATATGAGATTTTTCTCTGATATAGCAGTCATAAGATGATCTTGTGAATGCACGAACAATATAGAAAAATCTAATTTTTCGCCCGATGCTTCTTTTTGCAACATGCTGGTCTGCACATTATGTGCCTTCTCAATAGCCTCATTAGCCTGGGACATAAGTTTTTCAGCTTCTTCAAATTCGCCGTCATATGCCTTTCTAAGCGCTTCATGTGCATATGCTCTTGCTTCACCTGATTGTATAATGATTTCCATAACTATTTGCTGCAAATCCATATTATTTTCCTCCTTGAATTGGTTTTATCTATTTTGGGGTTCACTAAATAATATATGCAAAAACCATGCCAAAACACTAAACTGCGTAAAAAGGCCGCAATTTATGCCGTCCATGCACTTTAAAGCGAGTAGTGTTTATTAGTGTTTAATAAAAATCTGCATATTGTTTTATTGTTTTTTATTAGTGTTTTAATGTTTTAATAGTGTTTAATCCAGTAAATCACTATTGAAAAACTTATTGCGAAATATATAATAAGATATAGGTATAGAAAGTTACTTATGGCAAAGGGGATCTTTAAATTGAAGAGAAAAGACTTGATTTTAAAAAAATTAATAGAGCTAAGCAATGGAAACGGTATAGACGCTATGACATTAGCAAATGAGCTAAATATGTCGCGAGCAAACGTTAGTCATGAGTTAAATCTTTTGTGCAAGGAAGGAAAAGTCGTAAAGTCAGATGGCAGGCCAGTGATGTTTTCACCTGTGTTTGAAAACACAAAAAGCAATTCCAGTGACAGCAAATTGTATGAGCTGGACATGCTTATTAAAAACAATATAAGCCTAAAACAAGCTGGTGAACAGGCAAAAGCTGCTATTTTATATCCTCCCAAAGGAATACACTGCTTAATATTAGGTGAAACAGGTGTGGGAAAATCTACTTTTGCGAGAATAATGCACAAGTATGCCATAGATATGGGAGTAAAAAAGCCTGACGCTCCCTTTATAGCTTTTAACTGCGCAGATTACAGCAACAATCCTCAACTTTTGACAGCACAGCTATTTGGGGTTAAAAAAGGCGCTTACACAGGTGCTGATACCGACAAAGAAGGACTAATCGAAAAGGCAAATGGAGGAATCTTATTCCTTGATGAAGTACATCGCTTGCCGCCTGAAGGGCAGGAGATCTTATTCACTTTCCTCGATACTGGGTATTTTAGAAGAGTTGGCGATGTGGAAAACAGGACATCTGACGTATTGATCATATCGGCTACAACTGAGGATCCTTCTTCATCCCTTTTAAATACATTTACAAGAAGAATACCGATGATAATTAAAATACCGCCACTTCGAGAAAGGACTTTAGAAGAAAGGTTTTACATTTTAAAAAGGTTCTTTAAACATGAAAGCATAAAGCTAAACAGAGATATATTCGTGTCCCTTAATTCCATGAGAGCGTTTTGTTCATATGACTGTCCAAACAACATCGGTCAATTAGAAAGCGATGTCAAGCTTATATGTGCAAAAGTCTATTCAGAATTTTTGACTAATAAGAAAAATGACATAAGGATCTGCAGTAGAGACTTGCCAGACTATATAAAGAAAGGATTATACACAGATAAACAGCACAGGATGCTGTGGAATGAAGTCATAGGTGACGATATAGAGTTCTTTAAGTTTTCCCCTACAAACGAAATAGAGGAAATTCCAACTGCATCTAACGATAACAGCATTTACGAGATAATAAACGACAGACTAAGGCAGCTTAAAGCAAAAGGTATATCTGATATAGACATTGAATCGATTTTGGAGAAAGACATAGCAAAGTACTTCCACAAGCAGATATACGGTATAACTGAGGAGAAAAACAAGCAGAATTTGATTCATATTTTAGGAGAAGACATAATAAGCATTACAGATAGGATCGCAGAACTTGTATCCGAACTTCTTGGGAAAGATCTCAGCCAAAACAGCTATACTGCACTGGCTTTACACTTAAACACGCTTATTGAAAGGGTCAATAAAAATAAGCCTATTGTAAATCCCCAACTGTCAAAAATAAAGCAATTGTACCCAAGAGAATTTGAAGTTGCAGTGGAAGCTAAAAAAATCATAGAGAAATATTTGAACGTTTCGATTCCAGAAGATGAAGCTGGATTTATCGCAATATTTCTCATGTCCGACAAGGAATACATCAATAAGCAAAACGAGAAAGTTAAAGTTATCATAATTGCTCATGGCAATTCTACTGCCACATCCATGGCAGATGTGGCCAACAAGCTACTGGGTGAAAATTATGCAATAGGCTTAGACGCTCATCTTGACAAAAGTCCTCTTGAAGTCTTAGAAACTTTAAAAGATTACGTGAGAAATGATATGAATCAGGCAGGATATCTTCTCTTAGTAGACATGGGCTCCCTTACAACGTTTGGCGAAACGATTGAAAAAGAGTTTAACGTGCCAGTAAAAGTTATACCGCTTATTTCCACACTCCACGTCATTGAAGCTACCAGAAAAGCGTTATTAGGCATGCCTCTTAACAATATTTACATGAGCGTACAGTCCATAAATTCTTATATGGAGAACAACATGGATTTCGCCCCACTGATAAGCGACAAAAAGAAAATCGCAATCATAACAGCATGTCTCACTGGTGAAGGCGCCTCTGTTGCGATTAAAAGCTTCTTGAAAAACAACTTAAAGTACGACAAAGATTTATTTGAGATAATACCAATTGACAGCCTTGATAAGCACATAACAATTAAGAAAATTGATGAAATACAGGAAAACATGGAAATAGCTTTTATCGTATCGTCTTTCCCATTGGAAACTAATATTAAACAGTACAGCATGAATGACGTTTTAAGCTTGAAAGTCATGAAAGAATTGCAAGAAATAGTAGATATTAAGACAACCCTTATCAAAATGGGCAATGTCCTAAAGGAAAACATCGATAATATTGACGGAGAAGAGCTATATAGCGACATACAAAACACAATAATGAAGCTTTGCGACACGCTGTCGATTTGCTTTGATGATGACATGCTACTTGGCATAATACTTCACTTTGCTTTTATGGTAAGCAGAATCAAAAAAGGAGAAAAAAGCATTAAGTATATAGGGAAAGAAGAATATATTAAAAGCAACAAATCATTGTACAATGCAGTAAAGAAAGCATTGACACATTTAAACACAAAATATTCTATAATAATACCAGATGATGAAATATGCTATATAATGAGGTTTTTCCAAGAAAAAGATGCTCTTTTCAATATGATATAAAAAATCCCCTGTGCATTATGCATAGGGGATATCATTTTATAGCTCAACAGCTTTTCCTATATAGTTTGATTTAAATGCAGCTTCTATTATCGAATAAACTCTTTTTACTTCATCTGGTTTTACTATAAGCTCTGCTTTTCCTTCAATCGTATCGCGGACATTCTCATAAAACTCTATCCACTCTGTGTTTACATCTGGAAGTTCAAAATGATCTTTTACTTCTTCTGGTCTCGGTGCAAATGTGCGGGTCGGTCCTGCCGTCGTCTCTACTATTTCCGCATCAAATTTGTCTGCAAGCTTATTTAGCTTGACAATTTCACCATGTCCTTCAAAATCATCTACTACCAGTGTCCCTTTATTTCCGCCCACAAACCATCTTGGCAATGGCTTTAGGCAAAATGTTCCAACTTCTATCTGTGCAGATAAACCATTGTCAAATTTCATCAACAGTTTGAAATAGTCGTCTACATCTTTGTTTAATACACTAAATAGTTCAGCGTAGACTCTGACTACTTTATTCGGGATCATATACAAAATCTGATCTATAAGGTGGACGCCCCAATCTAAAAGCATCCCGCCGCCGCACTCTTTTTTATTCCTCCAACCGTAAATTAATCCACCTGCGCCGTGTACTCTGCTTTCGATTGTATAGACATCACCAATCATACCTAATTCTACGGCTTTTTTCACTTTATTAAAGTCTTTATCCCATCTGCGGTTCTGATGTACTGTAAACACCACGCTGTTCTTCTCTGCAGCCTCTATTATTTCATCTATTTCTTTCATTGACATTGCAACAGGCTTTTCAACTATAACATTCTTTCCAGCATTTGCTGATGCCACTGCAAGATCCTTATGCACATCGTTGGGAGTTGCAATTAATACGGTATTTACTTCCTCATCTTTTAAAAATTCATCCAACTTATCATATCCTCTAAGTCCAGCTTTTTTCGCTACATCGATTTGATATGCATCAATATCGTACGCCGCCACTACATCTACACCTTTAACTTTTGGTGCGTTTTTATGATGCCACATTCCCATTCCACCATAGCCTATTATTCCAAGTTTAATTGGCATCTTTCTACCTCCTACTGTGATTAAATAAAAACATTTTATAGACAAGTAGATTAAACTACTTGTCTATTTGGAATTTATATGAATTGTTTCAAATGATCATACCCTAATTTCAATCCTTCTTTGACTTTTTCCTCGCTGCCTTCATACAGCGGATCTTCATGCTCAATGCTTATAACCCCATCGTATCCTACATCTTTTAAAGCTTTTATAAACTTGTTCCAATCCACTTGACCAAGGCCAGGCATTCTAAACCTCCAATAGCCTGTTTCGCCTTTTTTATGAAATTGCCTGTTAAATACGCCATACCACTCAAGCTTATCTTTGAAAATTTCAGCGTCTTTTGCATGTACGTGGAAAATTCTATCCTTAAATGCTGGCACAACTTTTACATAATCAATTAGCTGAAACAAAAGGTGAGATGGGTCTAAGTTAAGTCCAAAATTCATAGACGGTATTCGCCTAAACATCTCCTCCCAAAGCTCTGGAGTAAATGATATTGTACCAGGAAGTCCTTCTTTCTGCCAACCTTCCATCGGACAATTTTCGATTATGACCTTTATTCCTTTGCTTTCCGCATAGCTCACTATGTCACCAAAGACTTCTTCAAATTCATCAAAGTTTTCTTTTAGGTTTTTCTCAGGATTTCTACCTATAAACGTTCCAACCATAGATGTACCTAACATTGCTGCAGCATCTATGCATTTTTTAGTGTGATTGTTTATAAATACCCTCTTTTCAGGATCAGGGTGCAAATTATTATCATAGTATGCCAAAGACGATATGGAAAGACCCAAATCTTTCAAGTATTTCTTTGTTTCCTCAGCTTCTTCTTCTGTCAGCGTTTCTACATCTATGTCACAACTGGAATAATCTCTGTCGTTTAGCTGCGGCCAACAAGCAATTTCTAATGATTTAAACCCATTCTCTGATGCCCACTTAGCCTTATCCAAAAGTGGCATGTTTCCTAAACAAACTGTTAAAAATCCAAGATACATGATTTATCTCTCCTCACATTTTTCACATTTTCTTTATATTATCAAAGCTTATCTTAACACTTTCAAGAGGCGGCCTTTTGCAAACATCTTGTTCAACTATAAGCCAATCGACACCTGTCTCAAGTGAAGCGTCTATAATATCCTTAATATTCATAATACCTTCGCCAATCTCAGCAAAATCCTTTGTTGCATCATCCATATCCTTTAGATGTACCAAAGGCACACGACCACTGTAGTTTTTAATGTAACTTACAGGATCTTCTCCAGCATATTTGACCCAATACGTGTCTATCTCTGCCTTCAAAAATGCTAAATCAGCATTTTCATAGAGCAAATCCAATCCGTATTTTCCGTCAAAGTTAACGAATTCATGATTATGGTTATGATAGCAAAAAATCAATCCTTTTTCTGCACACTTCTCTCCTATTTCATTAAAAAGTTTCGCAGTTTCAATGAAATCCTCTTTCCCCTCGTATTTGTTCCAAGGGCATACAATGTATTTGTTTCCTATTTCGAGGTTGTACTCTATTTCTTCGTCAAGATTGTTTTTTAGCACATCTAAACTTATGTGACTTCCAGTCGGGGTCAATCCAAGTCGTTCTAAATGTCTTCTTAGTTCATTTGCCTTTAAGCCACCATATCCAGCAAATTCAACACCTTTGTACCCTATCTCTGCCACTTTCTCTAAAGTCCCTACAAAATCGTCTTTCAATTCATTTCTTACAGTGTACAACTGCAGTGACAACGGCAAATCCATATAAATCACCCTATTCATTAAAATATACTGGCTTACCAGTCTTTGATGATGTGTATATAGCCTCTAATATCTGTGATACTACATATGCCTCTTCTGGCTTTACGACAGGTTCCGTATCGTTTATAATACTTTCTATCCACAATCTTGCCTCCAAGTCAGCAGCATCTTCTGCCTTTCCTTCGTAAAATGCCACACCACCTGAACTTAAATCGATTTTTGTAGTGTACAATCGCCCATTCATCTCTCCATTGATCCTAAGCCCATCTTTCATGTCTGCTCCACCTTCTGTCCCGCACAATGTGGTCTTTGCTTCATCTACATCGAGAGAATTTAAGGCCCAACTGGATTCAAGAATGATCGTTGCACCATTTTCCATGGTTATAAAGCCAAAAGCCGAATCTTCCACCGTAAATTTATCAGGATCCCATGGCCCCCAAGCATTCGCTGCATTCCTTCTTTCAGCTAATTTACGGTATGTATTTCCGACAACGTATTTAGGCTTATAGTTGTTCATCATCCAAAGGGTTAAGTCAAGTGCATGTGTTCCGATATCTATAAGAGGCCCTCCACCTTGCTCTTCTTCGTTTAAAAATACTCCCCATGTAGGAACAGCGCGACGCCTTATAGCATGTGCCTTTGCAAAGTATATCTCACCTAAGATACCGTCTTGACACAATTTGTGCAAATACTGAGAGTCCGGCCTAAAGCGATTCTGATATCCTATTGTCAACTTCTTTCCAGTTCTTTTTGCAGCATCCAGCATCCGTTTAGCGTCATTAGAAGTCTTCGCCATAGGTTTTTCGCACATGACGTGCTTTCCAGCTTCTAATGCGTCAACTGTTATATCTGAATGTGATTTATTTGGTGTACATACGTGCACTACATCGATGCTTTTATCCTCTAAAAGCTTTCTGTAGTCATTATATGTCTTAGCTCCATCTACACCATAATCTTTTGCAGCTTTTAATGCTTTCTCCTCTTTTACATCGCAAAAAGCAACCATTTCTACGTTGTCAAGCTTTGATAGGGACGGCATGTGCTTGCCATTTGCTATGCCTCCACATCCTATTATTCCAATTCTTATCTTCTCTCCCATAAGAATTTCCTCCTTCATTTTACAGTAGAATGCCTTATTATCAATTCATGCTCTAAAACTATGTTCTCTTTATAACCTCCTTTATTTTCTATTTGCTTTATGAGTAGCTCCATAGCAGTACAACCTATATCATACTTTGGCTGAGACACCGTTGTAAGAGACGGATTGTACATGGAAGCAAAGCTTATATTGTCAAATCCAACAATGCCAATGTCGTCAGGAACCTTCAAGCTATTTTCATAACATGATTTAATTGCCCCAATGGCCATTATGTCTGATATAGCAAATATTGCCGTAATCTCTTTATGATCTTTTAAGAGACCTTGCGCTGCTCTGAAGCCGCTTTTAAATGAATAATCGCCATACCTTATGTAATCGGGATTAAACGAGATTCCTGAATCCTCTAAAGCGCTTTTATATCCTTCTTCCCTGTGTTTTGTAGACAAAAAATTATTTTTGCAGCTAATGAGCCCGATGTGCTTATGCCCTAATCCAATCAGATGCTTTACCGCCTTATACGATGCCTTGTAATTGTCTATAGATACATGTGAAACATTTGCACCCTCCTTGTACTCGCAACACTGGACAACGGCGTATTTTTCTCCTATCTCGTTAAGCTCGTCTTTATCCATCTCAGGCGCCATAAAAATCACACCGTCAGACAACCTGTTCTTTAAAAGCTCCAGGTACATCTTTTCTCTCTCTATATTGGAATCTGTATTGCAAAGCATCACACCATACCCATTTTTTTGTGCCACATCCTCTATGCCTTTTACTATCCTTGCGTAAAAGGGATTTGATATTGTGGGAAGCAGCACCAACACCATTTTAGTCTCCATCCTACGAAGATTGCGCCCCAAAAGATTGGGATTGTAGTTTAGCCTTTTTATAACAGATAAAACTCTTTCTCTCGTCTCATCCGAGACGCCAGGACTGTTATTCAAAACCCTCGATATTGTAGCAACAGATACGCCAGCTTCTTTGGCAACATCTTTTATCGTTATCATAGCAGCTCCTTCGTAATTGATTACTATAATTTTAGGTGAAATTTCCTTAAATTTAACTCACTAATAACTCTTTCTAAAAATATTTTGCGTAACGGATTACATTAATATCATAAAACAAGTTTTCCGTCATGTCAATTTCAATAAACACTTTTAATTTTATATTTCCAGTAATTTAATGCATCTACCTTCAAATAACTTTTGTTTGCTTCAACTTTTGAGCAGTTCAAACTTGTCCTAAAAACAAAAACCACGCTCATGACGTGGCTTTTGTTCATTTAAGCAACTTCTTTAACACCTTCCCAGTTGGACTCTTAGGAAGTTCATTGACAAACTCAAATATCTTAGGAATTTTATACTTTGCCAATTTATCATGCAAGAAGTTTTGAAGCTCTTTTCTGTCTGCAGTCATTCCATCTTCCAACACAATAAATGCCTTTACTTCCTCACCCTTATATTTATCACCAACTCCGATGACTGCTGCTTCTCTTACTGCAGGGTGCTCCATAAGGGCTTCTTCTACTTCTCTGGGATATACATTAAATCCTCCCAATATAATCATGTCTTTAAGTCTATCAACTATATAATAATAGCCATCTTCGTCTTTTTTTGCAACATCACCTGTATGAAGCCATCCATTTCGCAAAACCTTTTCTGTCTCCTCTGGCATATTGTGATATCCTACCATTATGTTGGAACCTTTTAAAATAAGCTCACCTACTTCACCAACTGGCACTTCATTGTTGTATTCGTCTACTATTTTAGCTTCATTGCACGGAAGAGGTAGCCCTATGGAGCCTGGCTTCCTTATTTCATCAACTCCAAGGGGATTCAACATCGCTACAGGCGCAGCTTCTGACAATCCATATCCTTCAACAAGCGGAAAATTAAACTTTTCTTCAAATCCCCTTTGCACTTCTGGCGCTAATGGCGCACCGCCTGAGATAGCAAGCCTTAATGCTTTAAACTGTCCTTTTTCTACCATTCTAATCAAAAATGCAAAAATAGATGGGACACCGCAAAATACAGTTATATCTTCATTTAAAAGCGTCTCCAACGTATCCTTTGGCATGAAGTTGTCTTTAATAGTTACTGTGCTGCCAAGATATAATGCAAATAGCACATTTACAGTCCATGAAAAGCTGTGGAAAAGCGGCAACACGCATAGAAAATTATCATCTGGGCCTAAATCAGATATTTCATCCATCGCCACTACATCAGCTTCAAAATTTCTATGTGTAAGCATAGCACCTTTTGGCTTGCCAGTTGTCCCTGACGTATATAGGTATGTGCAAACTTCATCATCATCTATCTCAACTTGCTTAAAATCATCGTGTTCCATAATTTTTTTCTTTGTGTCATCGCTTAAAACTACTATGTTTTTTAGATTCAGCTTTCCAAAAGCTGATATATCCACATTTTTAAGAACGACAGGATGCACCACAATAGTATCCGCTTCAGATTCTTTGACAACGTACTGGATTTCTTCCATCGTGTACATGAGGTTTAAAGGAATAGTAACAGCTCCAGCCTTTGCAGAACCTAAATACGAAAAAACAAATTCCGGGCAATTTGGCATGCTAAGTATTACTTTATCCCCTTTTTTGACGCCTAAAGATTGAAGATACGCTGCATAACTATTTACATACTTTGGCAAATCGCCGTATGTTATAGTTTCACCTTTAAATTTTATCGCAACGTGATCTTTTAAACCTGCGTTTTTCTCAAAAAACTCATAAATCTTCACATTAAAACCCCTTTTCTTAAAGAATTGCTGCGCCTATTATTCCAGCATCATTTCCAAGCTCTGCTTTTCTAATGTCAGCATAAGGCAGATCTTTAAAAAGTATGTTTTTGCTTACTTCTTCTTTAAGCGGCTTTAAAAGGAAATCACCAGCATTAGCAACACCGCCACCTATTATGACTACTTCTGGATCAAGTATGTTTATGATATTGACAATTCCTATTGCTAGATACTTTACGTAATCATTAAATATAAGCATTGCTGTTTCATCAAATTGCCTTGCAGCATCAATTACGTTTTTAGCCGTTATGGACTCAATCTCTCCGCCTGCCAATTTGAGTATAAGAGAATCGCTGTTTTTCATGACAGCCTTTTTGCCTTCTCTGATTAATGCCGTTGCAGACGCAAAAGTCTCAAGACATCCTACTTTACCGCAATTGCACAAAACCCCATTGTCTCCAATCACAATGTGCCCCAGCTCAGGAGCAAAATGGTGCGAACCGTTAAACACTTTGCCATTTAATATAAATCCGGAACCTACACCTGTGCCCAAAGTTATAGTAACAGATGAGTTTGTACCTCTTCCAGCTCCAAATACACCTTCCGCAAGCGCTGCTACATTTGCGTCATTGTCCATGTTTATAGGCACATCGATGTATTTATGTATTTCCTTTACTAATGGCACCTTTGTCCAATATAAATTCACAGCTCTTAAGACAATACCTTTTTCGTTATCAGCAACACCAGGAACACCAATACCCATCGACTCAATTTGAGATACGTCAAGCCCACACCTTTTCACAAGTTCCAGCGAAATTTCAGCAATGTCTTTAGCAATAGCAGCATAACCTCTTTTAGGCTCTGCAGGTCTCGATCCTGTCGCTACTATTTTCCCATCCATGTCGACTAACCCAACAGCTATGTTTGTTCCTCCTATATCAACGCCAATTCTCATATTACACTCCTCCTTAACTCAATTTCTAAGTTTTCCCTTTGACTTTAAATACGCTTTAAACTTACCTACATCTGTATTTAAAATATTTTCCTCTCCAATATTTGCGCTTTCAATTACTTCCACTGCCTTGTCAAATCTTCCTACATCAAACGATATATGTGCATCGCTTCCAACACAGATCTTCACATTTTTCACCGAAGCTTTTTTGGCTATTAAAAGGCAATTGTCATAACTTCCAACTCTGGAAGACACAAAAGAACTGTTGTTTATCTCTATACACGTATCGTATTCCAATGCCGCTTCTATTACTTTATCGATATCAATTTCAAACAAAGGATTGCCAGGATGGCCAATGATATCTACATAAGGGTTTTTCATCGCATTGATGATAGCTTCCGTATTTGATTCTACATCCCTGTAAGGAAAACACACATCGTGAAGACTGGCAATAACGACATCCAACTTCTTCAAGATTTCATCTGGAACATCGAGATTTCCATCTCTATCGATTATGTTTGCTTCAACACCTCTTAGTATTTCAACGCCATATATCTCCCTCGGCATGACTTTTAAATTGCCAAAGTGAAAAATATGTGGTCCACCAGGCATTTTAGGCCCATGATCGGTCATGCAGATAAGTTCAAGACCTTTTTCAGATGCTCCTTTGGCATTTTCCATTATTGTACTATAAGCATGTCCACTTGCTACCGTATGTGTATGTGTATCAAGTAAAAGATTCATCAGGCTTTACATCCTTTCGAATATAAAAATTTAAAACAATCACTACAACAATTATATTTTATGTGGAAATCTGTTTCAACAATTTTTTATTAAGCTCATGAGCAGCGTTATAGCCCATTTGCTTTTGCCTGTGATTCATGGCTGCCACTTCCACTATTATGGCAAGATTTCGCCCCGGTCTTACAGGTATAGTCAGCTTTGGAACTTTTATGTCTAAAAACTTTATGTAATCGTCATCAAGCCCCAGCCTATCATAGTACTTATCCTCATCCCACTCCTCCAGTTGTATCACCAAGTCGATGTTCATGTTGTCCCTTACTGAACCGACACCGTAAAGTGTCTTTATATCAAGTATTCCTATTCCTCTTATCTCTATATAATGCCGTATTATATCAGGTGAACTTCCTTGTAAGACGTAATCGCTAATTTTCCTTATCTCCGTTGCATCATCAGCCACAAGCCTATGACCTCTTTTTATAAGCTCAAGGGCTGTCTCGCTTTTTCCTATACCGCTTTCTCCCAATAAAAGCACACCAACGCCATACACATCTACAAGATCTCCATGAATAGTAATCTGCGGTGCCAATTTTTCTTCCAAATAATTAATGAGTCTGCTTATGAATTTTGTAGATGATTCCTTCGTCCTTAATAGATAACGACCATGTTTTTGTGCCGCATCTACGATTTCCCTTTTTATATTCAATCCCCTTGTGACAATTACACAAGGCACAGGGTATTCAAAAAATTTATCAGCCCTTTCTGCTAACAAATCAAGAGGCATTCCGTCTATAAAAGCTGTTTCTACCATCCCTATGACTTGAACTCTCTCTTTAGCAAAATGCTCATAAAATCCTGAAAATTGAAGACCCGGTCTGTTTACATCACTTGTGGTTATATCGATCTTTTCCTTAGCTTCTACTATAACTTCTAAGCTCAGATCTTTAATTAAATCCTCAACAGATACACTTAACAAATCTATTACCTCCTAACCGGCACTGCTGACCTTTACATTAATTATATTATTTTATATCAAATATGTAAATAAATTACCTTATAAACAAAACTATTTGTTGCAAATTATTTTTCTTGTATAATAGACTTGAATCTAAAATTGAGGGTGAGTAGCTTTGCTAAAAAATGATGTTTTATCGATTTTGAAATCAAATAAAGGAAAATACACATCAGGTCAAGATTTGTGCTACAAGTTAAATGTTTCAAGGACAGCAGTGTGGAAGTGCATAAATGAGTTGAAGTCAGACGGTTACATCATAGATTCCAAACACAAATCAGGATACATTCTGATGGAAGAACCTGATATCATAAATTACACTGAAATATCTCCAAATCTAAAGACTGATTTTATAGGAAGAAACTATCTGTACTTCGATACAATATCATCTACAAATGACTATGCAAAAGAAATAGCTTCAGATTCCCCTGATGGAACGACAATCGTTGCAGAAGAACAGACATCTGGAAGAGGCCGCATGGGTAGACTCTGGGTTTCTTACAAAAAGCAAGGTATATGGATGTCTATTATACTTAAACCAGATATAGCACCTAATGACGCAGTTAAGCTGACACAAGTTGCAGCAGTATCATTAGTAGACGCAATAAAAGAAACAGCAAATTTGACATCTTACATAAAGTGGCCAAATGACATAATCGTAAATGGCAAAAAGGTTTGTGGAATCCTGACAGAAATGAATGGCGAATTAGATAAAATAAATTTTATAGTAGTAGGCATAGGAGTAAATGTCAATGTTGACAGTTTTCCAGTTGATTTGCAGGATAAAGCTACATCTCTCTCCATTGAGGCTTCGAAAAAAATAGATAGAAAACTTTTAACAGCATCTATACTAAACAATTTTGAAAAATATTATCGTACATTCCTTGATGAGGGATTTTTGAATATTAGAAATCTGTGCAAAGAATACTCTTTGACATTAGAAAAAGATGTAAAAGCCATTATGAACAACAAGGAATATGTAGGACGAGCTATTGACATAGACAATGACGGTAATCTCATCGTCATGTTTAAAAACGGCGAAAAAAAAGCGATAACATCTGGTGAAGTGTCGATAAGAGGTCTGACTGATTACATCTGATATATTTTCAAATATACGCATTACACACTGAAGAATCAATTGTGTTTAGTCGAATTTATTAACATTTGATAGAACCTTTTATTTATTTGTTGAATAAGATAAAGTAAAACTTATTCCAAATAAATAGAAGGAGGCGCAACATGAAAAAAATTCTTTCATTTCTTTTTATACTTTTATTTATCATCTCTATAAGCGGCTGTGGGAAAGAGCAAAAAAGCACAGCCGTAAACAAGATAGAAACTGTAAGAGTAGCATTTGATGATTCCCCGTCTGAATCAGGTATAATTTTAGCTGACAAATTAGGCTTTTTCGCAAAACAAGGTATAAAAATCGAATACGTAAAATTTAATTCAGGTGCTGATGAACTTTCAGCAATGGCATCAAACCAAGTTGATGTAAGCAGAGGAATAATAAACGCAGGACTTTTCAATGCTTGGAATAGCGGCATAGATATAAAGCTTGTAGCAGATGGAGGACATAATATACCAGGAAAAGGTTACTTCCAAATAGCTTTAAAAAAAGGATTGGGGCAAAAAGTCAAAGACTTTAAAGATTTAAAGGGTTTAAGAATAGCAATAGCATCTACAGGATCAATAAACGAACTTTTTGTTCAAAAGGCATTAGAAAAAGGCGGTTTAACTGACAAGGATATAACATTTGTTGTTGTGGATTCATTCCCAGATATGCTAACCGCCGTCGCCAATGGAAGCGCAGATGCAGCTATGGAAATAGAGCCTCTCATAACTAAAGGTGTAGAAGAAAACATACTTGAATGGTGGAAAGACCCTGATGAATACATTAAAGGCGAAGAAATATCTGTTTTAATGTACAGCCCAAATTTCTCCAAAAACAAAGATTTGGGCAACAGGTTTATGATTGCTTATCTACAAGGCGTTAGAGCATACAACGATGCATTTATAACAGGCAATAAAGACCAAGACAAGATAATAAGAATACTCACAAAATACACGTTTGTAAACACACCAGAAACATTTAAAAAGATGAAGCCACCAGGACTTGACCCAAATGGTCACGTATTAAAACAAGGTGTTTTAAATGATCTAAATTGGTACATGAGCAAAGGAATGGTTAAAAAAGCACCTGATGTCAATAAATTTGTAGATGACTCGTACGTTGAAAATGCATTAAAAGTTTTAGGACCATATAAAAGTCCATAATCTGGCATAAGGGGTGATTCGCTTGAACAGCACAAATGTATTAGAAAAAAGCAGCGCAAAAACAAGTGTAAAAAACAAAAAAGATAAAAAACTCAAAGACGAAGCAAAATCCAATAAGTTTATACAGCAGATAATCTCTCCCATAGCCATTTTAATCCTTTGGGAAATATTGGCTGATTTAAGGTTGATTGACACCAGATTTTTCCCTGCTCCGTCTATGATATTTCACTCGTTTATAAATCTTTTAACAACAGGTATACTCTTAAACGATCTGTCTGTAAGTCTTTTTAGAATCATCGGGGGATTTATAGTAGGAGCTGTACCTGGGCTTATAATCGGGCTTACAATGGGGCTTTTCCCCATAATCAGAAATATATTAGACCCTATTGTAGCTGCCACATATCCTATACCAAAATTAGCTTTAATGCCACTTATCATGATAATGTTTGGACTTAACGACTTAGAAAAAATAGTCGTCATCGCAATAGGCACTTTTTTCATCGTCCTTATGAATACAGCAGCAGGTGTAATAAATTTAGATAAAATATACATGGATGTAGCCAGAAACTATGGAGCATCGAAAAAAGACTACTACTTGACAGTTGCCCTTCCCGGAGCACTGCCGATGATATTTACCGGGTTGAAGCTTGGCATGGGAATGGCTCTCCTACTCATAGTAGCTGCCGAAATGAACGGTGCAAGCTCAGGCATAGGGTATAGAATATGGGAATCCTACAATATATTTGATATACCTGCCATGTTCGTTTCCTTCATAATCATGTCAATATTAGGATACGTATTTACAATTATTCTGGATTTAATAGAAAAATTGATAATTCCTTGGAAGCACAGCTAGCGCATCAAACCAATTTCAATAAAGATGGTGATAAATTATGAAAGATGTTAAAGTTGAATTAAAAGATCTGACAAAAAAGTTCAAAATCAAGAAAAATATCGTAACTGCTTTTGAAGACATTTCTTTGCAAATCAAAGAAGGTGAATTTTGGTGCTTCATAGGTCCCAGCGGATGTGGAAAAACGACACTATTGCGCGTATTAGCAGGACTTGAAGCTCCCACAGACGGGACAATTTACATTAAGCATGTAGATGACAGCAAGCCTCTTAACTCCATGGTCTTTCAAGAACACGCCATATTTCCATGGATGGATGTAAAAAACAATATCGCTTATGGTCTTAAAATGAGAAAGATAAAGCCTAATCAAATAAATGATATAGTAGACTTCTATATAGACAAGATGGGTCTTACTCCTTTCAAACACGCTTATCCACACCAACTATCAGGTGGCATGAAGCAGAGAGTTTCCATCGCCAGGGCATTTGCCAATGATCCAGAAATACTGCTTATGGATGAACCTTTTGCAAACTTAGATGAACAAAATAGGGTTCTCCTTCAGCAGGAACTTCTAAAAATATGGGAAAAAAGCGGAAAAACAGTCATATTCGTCACCCACAGCATAGACGAAGCTATATTCCTATCAGATAAAATAATGCTTATGACCAGACATCCTGGTAAAATAAAAAACATCTACGATATAGACATAAAAAGGCCAAGGATAATCGAAGAAATAAGATCATCACCGCAGTATGCAGATATATTTCAGGATATCTGGCTAAACTTGCGCCAAGAGGTATCATATTCTTAATGATGCCTCTTTTGTTATAATGTTTTTAATTTCGCTTATCCATGGCTTCTAAAATAATCATATACGGCATTAGCAGCTTTCTCGTTCATTCCTTCAACTTTTTTAAGTTCATCGACTGTTGCATTTTTAATGCCATCAATTGTCTTAAAAGCATTATACAATGCTTTCATTCGCTTTTCACCAATGCCTGGTATATTTAAGAGATCGCTTCGTAACTTTTTACTTTTTGTATCTTTATGGAATGTAATAGCAAATCTGTGGGCTTCATTTTGAATTTCAGCCACAAGCCTAAAAGCCCTGCCTGTCATAGGCATATCTATTTCTCCATCAGGTGAAACTAATCCTCTTGTCCTGTGTTTTGAATCTTTTACCATACCATACACAGGAATCTCAACATTTAATTGTTGTAGCGCTTCTATTACTGTCTTGACATGCCCCAGTCCACCATCAACAAGAATGAGATCTGGCATAATGTGAAACTTAGCCTTATCCTCTTTAAGTTCACCAGTCTCAATCTGCTTTTGCTCTTTAAGCCCATGAGATATTCTCCTTGAAATGGCCTCTCTCATGCTGCCGTAATCATCTTGTCCCTCCACCGTCTTTATGATAAACTTTCTATAGGACGATTTATGAGGTTTTCCATCTACAAATACAACCATCGATGCTACATTATCGGTTCCCCTTATATTTGATATGTCAAAAGCCTCAATTCTCTCGGCATAGTCAATTCCTACAAGGTTAGATAACTCTGATACAGAATCATTTTTATGTCTTTCCATCTTTAAGCTTACGTCATTTTTTAAAGCTTCAAGGGCATTCTCATATACCATATCTACCAGTTCTTTCTTCTTACCCCTTGATGGAACGACGATAGACACTTTATTTCCACGCTTTTCAGAAAGCCATTCCACCAAAACATCCTTTTCTTCCATGTCCACATCCAATATGATCTCTTTTGGCACATACGGTGCACCGTCATAAAATTGCTTTATAAAAGATGCCATAATATCGCTTCTATCCATGTCATCAGTATTTTTCATAAAATAATGCTCTCTGCCGCTTACTTTTCCATCTCTTATAAAAAACACTTGAATGCAAGCATCTTCTGCACTTCGTGCCATAGATATTACATCTTGATCTTCTAAAGATGCAGAAATTATTTTCTGCTTCTCTGATGTCTTCTCAATTCCGTATATTTGATCTCTTAATTTTGCAGCCTTCTCAAACTCCATGTTTTCCGCTGCCTTTTCCATCTCTTCCTTTAGCTTTTTAAGCAGCACATCCCGCTTGCCTTCTAAGAACATCAAGACATCATCTGTCAGTTTTTTGTATTCCTCTTTTGTTATACGGCCTGTACACGGCGCTGAGCACAATCCGATATGATAATACAGACATTCTCTTCCTTTGCCCATATCTCTCTCTATGTTTCTGTTGCATGACCTTAAAGGAAACATATGTCTTAAAAGTTTTATCGTCTCCCTTACCGCAAACGCGCTGCTGTAAGGTCCAAAATACTTAGCGCCATCCATATCAACCTTCCTGGTAAAGACGATCCTTGGATAGTCTTCATTTACAGTTATCTTTATATAAGGGTAGTTTTTATCGTCTTTAAGCAGTATGTTGTACTTAGGCTTATGCTTTTTTATTAAGTTGCATTCCAATATTAGGGCTTCCAATTCTGTATCTGTCACAATGTACTCAAAATCTGCAACATGCTTTACCATTGTTCTAACTTTTGGAAGCTGATTTGCCTGATTTTGAAAATACTGCCTTACGCGGTTTTTTAAGATGACAGCCTTTCCAACGTAAATTATCTTGCCGCTTAAGTCTTTCATTATATAGACGCCTGGTTTGTCAGGCAATAATTTTAATTTTTCTTCAATGTTTATCATATCATCACCTTAAATGGTATATTTACACTATATCAATAGCCTAAATACGCCTTCATGATTTCTCTGGCAATAGGCGCAGCAGTAGCTCCACCAGCGCCGCCATTTTCTATGATCACTGAGACGACGATCTTTGGATCGTCAGCAGGTGCAAATCCTACAAACCAAGCATGTGCTTGCCCATGTGGATTTTCTGCGGTACCTGTTTTGCCTGCAACAGTAATCCCTGATATCTGCGCAGCCGTACCTGTACCTTGCTGCACAACACCTATCATAAGTTGTTTTATTTTATCAGCTACATCTTTTGTTATCGGATTTAGATATTTTTCGGGTGTCGTCTTTTCTAATATCTCTCCGGTGACTGGATTTTTGACGTAATCCATAAGATATGGTTTCATTATAACTCCACCGTTTGCAGGTGCCGAAGCCATCAAAGCCATCGTAAGCGGCGTCACTAAAATCTTGCCTTGCCCAATGGAACTTTCTGCTAATTGGACCTTTCCGTTTATTAACGGAATTGATGGAAACTGATTCTTTTCAACAGGTATGTCAAATGGAACGCTGTCATTTAATCCATACTTGTTGGCCATCGCTTCTAAATTCGAACGTCCCAATTGAAGTCCTATTTTTACAAAAGAGGTATTGGAAGAAACGTAAAATGCCTTTTGAAACCCTATAGTCCCATAAGCTATGTTGTCATAGTTTGTAATCTTATTCCCATCAACTGTTACATACCCTACATCGTTAAATGTTTGATTGTAAATATCCGGTTTGTACGTCAAAGCAGCAGAAGCCGTTATGATTTTAAATATTGAACCTGGAGGGTACAATCCCTGTGTAGCCCTATTTAAGACGACGTGATCAGGGCTATTCATCACACTGCTCCAGTTTTCGCTTAAAGTATTTGGATCGTAGGATGGTGACGATACTAACGCCAACACTGCACCTGTTTTTGGATCTAAAGCCACTACAGCACCTTTTTTGCCTCCTAATAAGCTATACGCCAAATCCTGCAGTCTTTTATCTACAGTCAATACCACATCATCGCCAACCTGACTTTTGCCTAAGACAGTCTCTCTTAAAAAAGTCATAGGATCTGTATTGATCATTCCCAACAGCTCTCTGTCGTACGTGTTTTCTATGCCTGTACTGCCTTGTTGATATATCCTCCTGCTGTATCCGATTATATCTGCAAAAGGCACCCCATCAGGATACTGCCTAATTTGTTCTCCATTTACAATAGTGCTTTTTGCCAGGACATTGCCATTTCTATCGTAAATACTGCCTCTTAAAATCTTTTTTTCCTGTTCAATCAGCCTTTTGTTATAGACGCTGTATGAACTTGTGATAAGTTTATTCTTTTCATATAATTGAAAGTAAGAAAGATACGCTATGAGGCTAAAAAAAAGAATTGAAAAGACGGCAAAAAGTATTTTAATGTTGCGGTTCATACTGTTCAACATCCTCATCCTCTCTTACTGCGATGCCGTTTAACATGCCCAATGTTATAAAGCTCATTACCATTGAGCTTCCGCCGTAGCTTACAAAAGGAAGTGTCACACCTGTCAATGGTATGAATTTTATGACGCCGCCTATTATTGTAAAAACTTGTAAACTGAATATACTGGTAAGTCCTATAGCAATCAAAGCGCCAAACTCATCTTTAGCGTCAAGAGCGACTTTTATACCTCTGTACATTATCACAAAGTAGACCAAGATTATAGCAACAGCACCCAACATTCCAAACTCTTCACTGATGGCTGAAAAAATAAAATCGCTGGCCACAACCGGAATATATTCGGGATGACCCATGCCAAGACCAGTGCCAAAAAAGCCTCCTGCACCTATTGCAAAGAGAGACTGGGCAATTTGGTATGTCTTTCCAGGTACATCCATCCACGGATTTAGCCATGCCTGTATTCTAACGCGAACATGGTTAAAAAGAAAGTACGAAATAACGCCTCCAATTCCTAAAAAAGCTACACCTACGCCTGTGTAAAATACACTTGAAGTTGCCACAAATATCATGAACATCGTTGTGAGGTAAAACAGTAGCGCAGTACCAAGGTCTTTTTCAATCACCAAAATTCCTACAATCAAAATTGTTATTGCGCCTATTTTTATTATGTCGTTTGTGGTCTTATGGTCTTTTAAATACCTTGCAAGGTATATTATATAAATTATCTTAACCACTTCAGATGGCTGTACTGAAACGGAACCAAACGTAAGCCAGTTTTTAGATCCACCTATTTCCTTTCCAAATATAAATGTGGAAAACAACAATATAAAGGATATTGCTAAGTACACGTAGTCTCCGTACTTAACCTTGTAAAAAAAGTCATAATGGAGAGAAGCGTATGATGAAGCAAAGTACAAAATAAAGCCTATAAATATCCAAGCAATTTGCTTCAATATCAAATCAGGCGCCACTCTGTATATCATTATGAGGCCCATCTCTGCCAAGAAAGAGCTTAGTATAATAAGCTGAATTTCTCCCATCGGAAAAAGCCTAACATGCAAATAATAAACAATGTAAATAAGCGGCAAAAAGGCTATCGTAAAGTAAATCGTATCAAACCCTTTAGGCTTATGATATATAAAAAGTAGCATAAAGGCGATTACAAATATCAAAAAAACATCTTTCATAGCCTTCGAGCCAGTCTTAACATACTCTTCCATCAGATACCACCTTAAATCAAAAATCTGTACTCTTCATTCCCCAGTTTTATCACATCTTCATTTTTTAATCTAACAATGTTTTTTACACGCCTACCATTTACAAACGTCCCATTAGTGCTATTTAGATCTTGTATGATGTATTTTTTACCTTTTTTTCTGATCATGGCATGTTTACTGGATACATAAGGATTATCAACGACTATATCGCAATCGTCGGCTCTGCCAATTGTTGTCACTTCAAAAAGGTTAAAGCTACCCATACCTGAAAGAGAAACCAACTTTGCCTTTGTAATCTCTCTCTCTTTTCTTACACCTTTAATGTCAAGGTAAATAATCTTAAAAACTCTGTACAAAAAAAGATATATAAGCAGTAATAATACATATTTTAATATGTTTGCTGCCAGTTGATACATAAAAACACCTCATTATCTGGCAAGAATTTTTTTCAAAAACTGCCCCGTATATGATAGGCTGTTTTCAGCCACTTCCTCTGGTGTGCCAGTAGCCACAATAGTTCCTCCTCTGTCTCCGCCCTCAGGTCCCATGTCGATGATGTAATCAGCAGATTTAATAACGTCTAAGTTGTGCTCTATCACAATTACAGTATTGCCTCCGTCCACAAGCCTGTTTAGCACATCCAAGAGCCTGTCGACATCTGCAAAGTGAAGACCTGTAGTAGGCTCATCAAGTATATAAACCGTCTTGCCTGTAGAACGCCTTGATAATTCAGTTGCCAATTTGACTCTTTGGGCTTCGCCACCAGAAAGCTGCGTAGAAGGCTGCCCTAACTTAATATAACCTAATCCCACATCATTCAATGTCTCCAACTTGCTTTTTATCCTTGGTATATTGGCAAAAAACTCCAACGCTTCTTCCACCGTCATATTTAAGACATCAGATATATTCTTACCCTTGTATTTTATATCCAAAGTTTCTCTATTATACCTGTTGCCTTTACATACTTCACATGGCACGTATACGTCTGGAAGAAAGTTCATCTCAATCTTTATTATACCATCACCACTGCAGGCCTCGCACCTTCCACCTTTGACATTGAAGCTAAAGCGACCAGGTTTATAGCCTCTCATCTTGGCATCTGGCGTATTTGAAAATAGTTCTCTAATAGGATCAAATACACCTGTATACGTGGCTGGATTTGATCTGGGGGTTCTTCCTATAGGTGACTGATCGATGTTTATGACTTTGTCTATATTCTCAATTCCTTCTAATGCAGCATATTTCCCAGGCAAGTCCTTTGCTTTGTACAATTTTTGTGCCAGCGCTTTGTAGAGAATTTCGTTTATAAGGGTACTTTTGCCTGATCCAGACACGCCTGTTATACATATAAGTATGCCAAGTGGAAACGTAACATCTATATTTTTTAAGTTGTTTTCAGCTGCACCGCGAATTGTCAAGTAGTTACCATTAGGCTTTCTCCTTGTCTTTGGAACATCGATTTTCTTCTTCCCACTCAAATACTGACCAGTAAGAGATTCTTCACATGCCATTATATCTTCTACTGTTCCTACAGCAACGATTTTACCGCCATGTTCTCCAGGACCTGGACCTACGTCGACGATGTAATCTGCAGCAAACATGGTATCCTCGTCATGCTCAACTACAATCAGCGTATTTCCTTGGTCCTTCAACTTCTTAAGGGAATTTAAAAGCCTTTCGTTATCTCTTTGATGAAGCCCTATGCTGGGCTCATCAAGTATATAAGTAACTCCTACCAATCCTGAACCTATCTGGCTGGCAAGCCTTATCCTCTGAGACTCTCCGCCTGATAATGTACCTGCATTTCTTGAAAGAGTAAGGTAATCCAATCCTACATCTTTTAAGAAATTAAGCCTTGCTTTAATTTCTTTAATTATTTGATGTGCAATAAACTCCTCTCTTTCTGTCAATTTAAGTTCATCCATAAATTGCAGAAGTTCTGTTACAGAAAAATCTGTCATCTTGTTTATAGGTATACCACCTACAGTGACAGCCAACACTTCGGGTTTTAGGCGAGCACCATGACAATCAGGACATACGATTGGCCTCATGTACTTTTCTATTTCTTCCCGCATAAAGCTTGAATTAGTGGAATTATACCGTCTCTCCAAATTACTTACTATTCCCTCAAATCCATGTCTTTTACCGTTTTTATCTTTCCCATACAGTAAAACATTTATCAAATCATCGCTGTACTCTTCTAATGGAGTATTCTCACTATATCCATAGCTTTCTACAAGGTTTAAAATATTTTGATACGTGTAACTTTCCTGTGATACGATAAATCCAGAAAACACTCCATCTTTTAACGACTTGCTTCTATCTCTTATAAGCAAATCCGGATCGATTCTCATAAATTCACCTAACCCAGCACACGTTGGGCAAGCACCGTAAGGGCTATTAAAAGAAAACATCCTTGGAGAAAGTTCTTCAATACTTATGTTGCAGTCAGGACATGAATACTTCTCAGACATCGTAAAGCTTTCTTGACCTATGACGTCAATTGTGACGATTCCATCTGACAGCTTTAGTGCAGATTCTATTGAATCTGTAAGCCTTGACTCGATATGTGGCTTTACAATTATTCTGTCTACAACAACCTCTATAGTGTGTTTTTTGTTTTTTTCTAATTTTATGTCTTCGCTTAAATCGTACATTATTCCATCTATTCTCACTCTGACGTATCCGCTTTTCTTTACGTCTTCCATGAGCTTTTGGTACTCGCCTTTGCGCCCTCTTATGATAGGCGAAAGGACTTGTATCCTTGTGCCTTCATCCAACTTCATTACTCTGTCCACCATCTGATCAACTGTCTGCATGGAAATCTCTCTGCCACATTTAGGGCAATGTGGTATACCTATCCTTGCGTACAATAATCTCAGATAATCGTATATTTCTGTAACCGTCCCTACTGTAGAACGGGGATTTCTATTCGTAGTCTTCTGATCTATAGATATTGCAGGTGACAAACCTTCGATGTACTCCACATCTGGTTTATCCATCTGACCTAAAAATTGTCTCGCATAGGCAGATAGAGACTCCACATATCTACGCTGTCCTTCTGCATATATCGTGTCAAATGCCAATGACGATTTCCCTGAGCCAGAAAGCCCAGTTATGACGACAAACTTGTCTCTCGGTATTTCAACGTCAATATTTTTCAAATTATGGACTTTTGCACCTTTAATTACGATTTTATCTATTGCCAATTTGCTTCTTCCTTTCATGTGTTTGAAAAATTGCAATAGCAATCATATAGCATTTTTCATCATCTTTTGAAGTTCAAATATCCTATCTCTGAGTTTTGCAGCTTTTTCAAATTCAAGGTCTTTTGCAGCTTTTTTCATCTCTTTTTCAAGTTCACTTATCATTTTCTCAATAGATACTTTGTCTATTACTTCTGCTTTCTTCACCTTATAAGTGCCCTTATCTTCTGCTACTTTTGTAGCCTCTATCACATCTCTTATGCCTTTTACAATCGTCTTTGGCGTAATACCGTGCTTTTTGTTGTATTCCATCTGTATGGCTCTTCTTCTGTTGGTTTCGTTTATGGCGTTTTTCATAGATTCTGTTACAATGTCTGCATACATGATGACTTTTCCATCGGCATTTCTCGCAGCACGGCCTATAGTCTGTATAAGTGAAGTTTCCGAACGCAAAAAGCCCTCTTTATCTGCATCGAGAATAGCAACTAAAGCCACTTCAGGCAAATCCAAACCTTCTCTCAACAGATTTATTCCAATTAAGACATCAAACTTACCTAACCTCAAATCCCTAATTATCTCCATTCTCTCTATCGTTTCAATATCCGAATGCAGATATTTCACTTTCACACCCATGTCCCTAAAATAATCTGTTAAATCTTCGGCCATCTTTTTTGTCAAAGTCGTGACTAATACTCTGTATCCTTTTTCCACAGTCATTTTTATCTCGCTTAGTAGATCATCTACTTGTCCTTTAACAGGTTTAACAACCACTTCTGGGTCTAAAAGCCCTGTTGGTCTTATTATCTGCTCAACAACTCTTTCAGAATGCTCCAATTCATATGGACCGGGTGTAGCAGAAACACATATTAGCTGATTTATCCTCTCTTCAAATTCCTCAAATTTCAAAGGTCTATTGTCAAATGCAGACGGAAGCCTAAAACCAAAATCCACCAAAGATTCTTTTCTGGCTCTATCTCCATTGTACATGCCTCTAATCTGCGGTATTGTGACATGTGATTCATCGATGAACATTAAAAAATCATCAGGAAAGTAATCTAACAGGGTATACGGCGGGCTTCCAGCGGCCCTGCCTGATATATGCCTCGAATAATTCTCAATTCCAGAACAATACCCGACTTCTTGAAGCATCTCGATATCGTAATTAGTCCTCTGTTTAAGCCTTTCAGCTTCTAAAATTTTCCCTTGATCTTTAAGCTCTTTATACCTTTCTTCCAGCTCTTTTTCTATGCTTTCTATGGCTTTTTTCAACTTTTCCTTCGATGTAGCATAGTGTGATGCTGGAAAGATAGCCACATGGCTTCTTTCACCGATTATCTCGCCAGTCAATACATCTATTTCTGTGATTCTATCGATCTCATCGCCAAAAAGCTCGATCCTGATTGCTTTGTCAGATGATGATGCTGGGAAAACCTCTATTACATCACCTCTCACTCTAAACTTGCCTCTTACAAAATTTATGTCATTCCGTTCGTATTGAATGTCAACAAGTTTCTTCAAAATCTCATCTCTATCTTTTATCATGCCAGGCCTTAAAGAAAGCATAAGCTCCTCATAATCCTCCGGATCACCTAATCCGTATATGCATGAAACACTGGCAACGATAATCACGTCTCTTCGCTCGAAAAGGGCTGCAGTAGCTGAATGCCTAAGTTTATCAATTTCTTCGTTTATGGATGCATCTTTTTCAATATAAGTATCTGTCTGTGGAACATAAGCCTCTGGTTGATAGTAGTCATAGTAACTTACAAAGTATTCTACAGCGTTCTCTGGAAAGAATTCTTTAAACTCTGCGCAAAGCTGAGCTGCTAAAGTCTTATTATGTGCAATTACAAGTGTAGGTTTATTGACATTCTTTATGATATTTGCCATAGTGTATGTTTTGCCAGAACCGGTGACCCCCAACAATGTCTGACACTTAAGGCCTATGTTTACGCCTTCTGTCAATTTTCTTATTGCTTCCGGCTGATCACCTGTAGGCTTATAATCTGATACAAGTTTGAACTCACTCATTACAAACACCTTCTATAAACAATTCCCAAGCATTTTATAATATTATACCATATATAAAAAATCAACACAAACATATGTTTTTAGCCGGCATGTGCCGGCTTTCAACATATCTTTACTACACCATTTATGTATTTAGGAACAATTGAAAACATATCTATCCTTGTGCAAAACTCCACATCATCATGATAACCTAATTTTTCAATCCTGTTTAAATGATAACCATATTTCATTATGTCTAAAACATTGTCTTTAAATGATTCATATAGAAAATATGACGCCTTCGACAAATCGTCACTTTCATACGGCTTTAGTTCTTTAAGCTTATGCAAAATAGCACCTGCAGTTATAATATCGTCGATGGAGAATTTACCCTCAGTGCCAGCACAGATGATTACTACATCTTTATCTTCTTTTTGGATGTATTCTGCAATAGATGAAACATTTAAAAGGCATCCAACAACCACATCATCTGATGAAGAAGCCTTTTTTAAAGCCCTCGTACCATTAGTAGTCGTCAATATGATAGTTTTTCCTTCTACAACATCTTTTGAATATTCCAAAGGCGAGTTGGAAAGATCAAACCCATCGATTTTGACGGCATTTCTCTCGCCACCTAATAATATTTCATCTTTGTCAAAATTGTAAGACAGGTTTACAGCTTCTTCAATATCAGCTACTGGTATAACCTCTTTTGAACCATTGACGAGGGCTGTCGTTATGACACTGGTAGCCCTAAGCGTATCTATCACAACCACCAATTTACCTTTCAATGTTTTATCAGAAACAGCATTGTATGTCTCATAAGTTTCTACAAACATCTGCTTTACCTCCTAATGCTTTTTCGTAAACTTCCGCAACAAGCTTTTTATCAACCCCCCATTTTCCATCTCACTTATGCTGTATAAATTATCTGGATACTGCGGTACGATAAGCAGTCCAAGCCAATTTATCCCCTTGCAATTTCTGTATTCATATCTGACAAAACTGCCATCAGCCTCTCTTACTGTAATAAACAATATGGTTGGATTGGTTGAAAGCAATCTTTTAATATCATCTTCACTGTTAATCTGAATATCATTTATCTTTAAAACCACATCGCCTGGCTTTATTCCAATTTGTTCAGCAGGAGAATTTTTTACTACAGACAGCACCATCAAACCAGTATCTTGGTATTCAAAAAGTGGTTTTTTCGTCTTTTCTTCCCTCTGCCCAATTATAATGATTAACTCGTGTGCCAACGGTCCAAAGAAAGCCGCAATCCATTTGAAAATATATATTTTAATGCTTAAAAGAGATAATCCTATCAATATTAAGCTAAAACCCAGAAGCCTTATTGATGATCTATGCGCTCTTTTCTTAGGCATCTCTGTAAGCGCTATATCTCCATACCCAAGTGCAGCAACTACAGGCATCATGATAAATACAATGTCTTTTAAATTTGAAGAAGGTCCTAAGAGAGGCCACCAATCAGGCATGTTTATGGATGAAGCACCACCTAATATGGCTGTCGTCGTAGACAAGGCAATAAACGGTATAGGCCAAAATTTCTGCATCGTATATCCACCGACAATATTACCGTTTTTTAGCCTTACGAATACCGGTATGCTATTTGCTGAACCATCCAAGTAAATGAGTATGCTTTCCATCAGATGGAGAATGCCCACAATAGCCATAAGCCCAGATACATTTACATTTGGATATCCAATCATCAAGCTTATGAGTGATACAATCCCGCCAGCGTAAGAAAAACATATATACCTTGGATTTATCAGCATAAGCAGTATAGCAAGCGGAAATACGTACTCTATGCCAATATTATCTATTGTTATTCCTAGAAAAACTATCACTATGCTTCCTAAAATGCCTATCAAAAAGCCATATATAGTAGAATCTAAAACCTGGTCTTTAAGGGATGTTTGCTCTTTTCCCACCATCTGCCTTTCAATCTCTACATTTCTCTTGTACTGAAAGTAAATAAAGGCAACGACAAGCCACATGAAAGGGTTTAAAATCATCAACGCAATAGATTTAATTATAAGCCATATTAAATTAATGTATATCATATAAACACCTTATTTGATCTCTGATTTTACTATGTCGTATGCTTTTATAAGCTGTGTATCGCCTTTTAAATCTGGTGTGTCCGTCACGACATAGTTTTTTGGAAGCTCGACAACGTAGTTTGGTTCAATGCCCTTCCCTTGAATGTTTACACCGCTTGGCGTGTAGTACCTTGCAGATGTGTACTTAAGGGCAGTGCCATCGCCAAAATCTATGACAGACTGTACCAAACCTTTGCCAAATGTCTTTGTACCCACAAGCACACCGACTTTTCTGTCTTTTATTGCCCCTGACAGTATTTCAGAAGCACTGGCGCTTCCACCATTAACAAGGACAGCTATCGGCTTTTGCAACCCCGGCCCTTTTGCATATATCACTTGGTCATCCTTACTTTGTCTGCCTTTCGTAGATACTATAAGCCCCTTTGGCAAAAGTTCATTAGCAATATTGACACACTGCTCCAATATGCCACCTGGATTGTCTCTTAAATCTATGATAAGTCCTTTTAAGCCCTGTGATTTAAGACCATCGAGAGCCTTTGTAAAATCAGCAGATGTGTTTTCATCAAACATCGTCATCTTAATGTAGCCTATGTTACCTGGCAGCATAGTGCTGCTTACCGTCTGCAGTTTGATTATCTCTCGCGTCAAAGTCTTAGTAATAAGCTTATTGTCTCTCATCAAAACAAGTGAAACTTTCGTGCCTTGAGGCCCTTTCATCAAAGAAACAGCTTTATCTAAATTATTTCCATTAACCTTAACATTGTCTACAGATACTATTATGTCGCCAGATTTTATTCCAGCTTTCTCTCCCGGCGTTCCTTTCATTGGCGAAACAACTACAATATGCCCATCTTTGTCAACTGAAACCACGATGCCAACACCCGCATAAGAGCCTGTCGTCTGTGTAGTGAAATCTTGGTAATCTTTCTTATCCATGTAAACCGTATATGGATCTCCAAGGGAGCTAGCAAGACCCTTTATCGATCCATCAACAAGTTTAGATTGATCTATCTTATCGACATAATCATTTGTCAGTATGTTCTCAACTTGAAAAAGCTTGCTGTATTGTTTAATAAGGTTGTACTCTTCTCTTGGCACAATCACCGAACCACCGTATGCAAGTGGTACAAGCCTTGTGAGGTAAAAAGTCATTATGCTGCTTACAAATACAAGTAAAACCGCACCAGCAACCATTCTTTTTTTATTCATATATTTATCCATTCCTTTCTTTAAAGCCAAAATATTAAACTGCCAAATATCAAAACAGTTCTCTAAATTATATGATGTTACATCTTATTATACAATAATATGGTGACAAAAAAAATAGACCGGTTATTTTAACCAGTCTATAGGATTTACAGGTACTCCATTTTTTCTTACTTCAAAATGACAATGCGGTCCTGTCGACAATCCAGTGCTCCCAGCTCTTGCTATTTGTTGGCCTCTTTTCACCGTTTCACCGACTGTAACTAAAAGTTCGGAGTTATGACCGTATAAAGTAGTTATGCCACCGCCATGATCGATTATTACCGCATTTCCATATCCACCATAGTATCCTGCGTATATGACTTTGCCATCTGCTGCAGCAACTATAGCGGCTCCATATGATGCAGCTATATCAATGCCTGTATGCATTATATACTCATGCAAAATAGGATGATACCTTGTGCCAAATGGCGATGTTATTGTTGAACTGCTGGGAACAGGCCATCCAAGCTTTCCACCTGTATAAACCGTGTTAGAGGACTGCAATTTGGCTATGGTGCTCTCCAATTGCTTTGACTGCTCTAAAAGAGCCTTTTCTTGCTCCTCATATAGCTCTTGCTGCCTCTCTAAATCTCTCATAAATCCTTCCCTGGATGACAAGGCAACTTGAATATCCCTCTTTCTGGCTTCAACTTGATTCTTGTAATTTTCTGCATCCTGCTTTGCGATAGTTAATTGCTTCGTCTTTTCCTCAACAGTCTTTCTCTGCTGCTGATACGAATTTAGGAGATTGACATCAAATCCAACAAGCCTTTCTACTAAATCAAGCCTTGTTACAAAGTCAGCAAAGCTTTTTGCACTTAAAAGCACATCAAGATAACCTGTTTCTCCACCGCTTATGTACATGGCTCTTACTCTTCCTTTCAATATATCCCTTTGACTCTCTTCCGCCTTTTTTGCCGTATCAAGCTCTTGCTGTGCTTTATTTAATTTTGCTATCGCATCATTTAATTTCGCCTCTGCATCGTTAAGCTGTCTTGTAGTATCGTTCAATTTCATATCAAGATCTTGTATTTCCTTTTGTATATCCTGCTTCTGACTTGCAATCTGGTTCTGCTTAGCCTTGTTTTGATTTATGGCACTTTGAACATTGTTTAATTTGTTTTTTGCATCTTGCAGTTGGTCAGCTCTGGGAAATGATGTCGTAAGAAGCATCACTGAAATTAATAATGTAAAAATTATCTTCCTCCATTTTCCTTCCTTCAATAATATACCTCCTCAGACATTTAAAAATCTCTTTATAGATATACCACTGCCAATGGCACCTATTAAAGAACCCATAGCCAAAAAGTACACAAGTGATTGCCTTATCACGACACCTGCAGGAAGAAGCGTAAATATAATCAGTTTGTTGTTCACAAGGTCTGAAGCATATCCGTATATAAAACCTAGGATAGCTATAGCCAGCACTGAACCGACAAGCCCCAATACAATGCCCTCTACAAGAAATGGCCACCTAATGAACCAATCTGTAGCGCCAATATACTTCATGATGTTAATCTCCCTGCGACGTGCAAACACTCCCAATTTAATTGTGTTTGAAATTATTACAACTGAAATTATAAAGAGAATAAGTATCACAAATAGGCCAACAATCCTTATTATCTTTATAATTCCCAGCAGTTTATCTACCACATCTTGTCCATAGCTTACCTGCGTTACACCATCAATCTTTTTTATCTTTTCTGACACTTGCTTCATCATGTTTGCATCTGTCACTTTGACTATAAAAGACTGCGGCATCGGATTGTCATTTTCCAAGCCATTTACTAAATAGCTTTTGTCACCCAACTGCTTTTTAAAATTATTAAGAGCGTCTTTTTTAGACTCAAACGTTATGGATTTTACACCGCTTATTGCCTTTATCTCCTCACCCACTTTTGCCACTTCAGCAGCATCATAATTATCATTTATGAATGCTTTAAGCTCCAATTGCGATTCAACTTGGCTGGCCATAGAATCCACGTTAAGTATGATTATCAAAAACAGCCCTAATATCAGCAGTGCCGCCGTAACAGAAGTAATAGATGCAACTGTCATCGCTCTGTTTCTTTTGACATTCGTAAGACCTTCTCTTATGTAATATGCTGCAGTGTTAAGCTTCATATCCGTAAACACCTCTCATCTCATCTCTTACTATATTTCCCTTTTCAAGAGCAATGACCCTTTTCTTCATCGAATCAACAATATCTTTTGCATGCGTAGACATTATTACAGTTGTTCCCCTTTTATTGATTTCAGACAGCAATTTTACTATTTCCCATGACGTATCAGGATCCAAATTTCCCGTAGGTTCATCAGCCACAAGAATCGAAGGCTCATTTACAATCGCCCTTGCAATTGACACCCTCTGCTGTTCACCACCAGACAATTGCTGCGGATACGAATTGGCTCTCTCGCTTAATCCAACTAAAGACAAAACCATCGGTACCCTTCTTCTTATATACTTAGGCTCAGCTTCCACAATCTGCAGTGCAAATGCTATATTCTCATACACTGTTTTATTCGGCAAAAGTTTAAAATCCTGAAACACTACGCCGATATTTCTTCTTAAATACGGCACTTCTTTTCTTTTTAACTTTGTTATATCTTTTTTATCTACAAAGATACTTCCTGTAGTAGGAATTTCTTCTCTCAAAAGAAGCTTTAATATCGTAGATTTTCCAGCACCACTTGGCCCCACCAAAAAGACAAACTCGCCGTTATCAATCGTAAAATTGATATTTGAAACAGCGATAATGTCATTTTTGTACTTCTTTGAAACCCCAACAAATTTAATCATTTCCTGCAACATTCCTTTCGAAATTGTTTTTACTATGGTAAAAATTTCGCAAACGTCATTAAAACCTTAAGTATTACGGCATCATTAAACTGTTTAGGATCAAATCCTGTTAATTTATGTATCTTATCCAATCTATAAACTAAAGTGTTCCTATGGATGTACAAATCTCTTGATGTTTCACTTAAATTCAAACTATTCCTAAAAAAAGCATTGAGAGTCGTAACAAGTTCATCGTCATTGAAATAATCTAAATTGCCATCTGTAAAAGCCATAAGAAATCTCTTAATGTCATCATCTGAAAGCTTCAACAGCAGATCCTCTAAAGCATAGCTTCTGTAAAAGTAAATCCCTTTCTCATTGTTATCAATTTTTTCCCCAAATTTCAATGCTATAAACGCTTCATCATAGCCTTTGCTTATCTCTTTAAAATTGTAGGCTTTGTTTGAAACACCCATATCTATCCTAATATATATTTCGGATTCAATTGTATCCTTTAAAGTTTTTGCAGCCATATCAATATCCGTTAAAGCTGTCTCTAAAAGCAAAACAGCAAATCTATTTTCACTTAGAATGATAGTTTGAAAGCTGTTCTTTTCAAATATGTGACCTACTATCTTATGAGCATCATAAATCTGCTCACTTGACTCGATTATTATAACTCTATAAAGTTCTTTTTCTTCGATTTTAAATTTTTGAAAGTAATACTCCATCTCATCGTCTTTTAAATCACCTAAAAGAAGCTTTAAAAGCAAGTCGTCTTTCGACAACTGATTTGCAATGTGTTCAAAGCTCATCGATAACAGCATGACAATGTTTCGAGCCTTCTCACCAGTACCTTTAACACCGACAGTCAAGAAACGCCATCCGTTTACAAATATGTTGTAGAAAGTCATGGCTTGACATTCGTATACATCCTTTTTGTCTATAAATTCTCTGTTTACGACAAAAATTCCTTCTTTTTTTAAAGAATTTTCTTCACCTGAAAAGATCAACTTGCCATCTTTATCGATGAGATATATTGGAACATCTACATATCTTTGAAAATCTCTAACGGCTTTTTTAATATTATCGTAAATACTCATACAATACCACCTTAATATAAAGTATATAATAATTATACAATATTTTGTAGTAGAAAAAATAGGTATTGTAGAAATTAACAAAATTTTGCCGTAAAATGTCACAAACGTTTTTGGGTAAAACAACTTTATGAATTTCTACATTTTTGTATTGCAATTTTCAAAAAATGTAATATAATATTGATAACACTCTTATCAAGCTGAAAATTTGGTTTCAAACGGTTTACTGCAAGAATATGCTGCAGTAAACTTTTTCTAAAAATTGCAGTTTACAAAAAAAATATTGCACATAAAAAATTTTAAGGGGGTTATAAAATGTTGAAAGAAGGAAATATAAGGATACCTTCTGGGTGCGCTATTAGCGGCATAATAGATAGATCTGGAGCGGTTTTTTCTGGCCAGATAATTGCCGATTCGATTGCAACGATGCATGATAGATCAAACGGCCTTGGTGGTGGTTTTGCTGCCTACGGCATTTATCCTGAGTTTAAAGAACATTACGCATTCCACATGTTTTACGACAACACAAAGGCAAAACAGGAAACGGAAGAACTGCTTAAAGCAAATTTCGTCATAGCTTACGAGGAAAAAATACCTACAAGAAAGACAGAAAGCATAAAAAATGCGCCTCTTATCTACAGATACTTTGCATTACCTAAACTTGAAGTATTAAATGCCAATGAAATTACCGACGAAGATTTCGTCGTTAAGTTTATCTTCAATGTAAATAAAAACGTGGATGGAGCGTATATTTTCTCCAGCGGCAAAAACATGGGTGTCTTTAAAGCGGTTGGTTATCCAGAAGACGTGGCTGAGTTTTACAAATTGGAAACTTACAATGGCTACATGTGGACAGCTCACGGCAGATTTCCTACTAACACTCCTGGATGGTGGGGCGGTGCACATCCTTTCAATCTCTTAAACATATCAGTAGTACACAATGGAGAGCTTTCTTCTTATGACACAAATAGAAAGTATTTAGAAGAATTCGGATATTCTTGCACACTTCAGACAGATACCGAAGTCGCTGCATATATCTTCGATCTGCTGTTGAGAAAGCACAATCTACCCGTGTCTTTGGCAGCGAAAGTCGTAGCGTCACCTCTGTGGAATCAAGTTGAACGCATGCCTCAAAAGGAAAGGGAACTTTATCACAGTCTCAAAATGATATACAGCAAAGCTTTATTGAATGGTCCTTTCTCGCTAATCGTAACATACGATAATGGCTTCATCGCCATCAATGACAGGATAAAATTAAGACCATTAACAGCCGCAAGCCACGGTGATGTAATTTACGTCGCAAGCGAAGAATCAGCTATAAGGCAAGTCTGCAAAAATCCTGATAGAGTATGGATACCTAAAGGTGGAGAGCCTGTAATTGCAGAGATGGACCAGCAAAACGTCTCTGAGATTTTCAATAAAAAGGAGGTTACTGCATGAGCCTTAATTACCTTACACCAGAATTTAAAGTGATAAGAGATTACGATAAATGCATAAACTGCAAAGTCTGCATGAGACAATGCGCAAATGAAGTACACAGCTACGATGAAGATTTAGGCAAAATGGTAGCTGACGATTATAAATGCGTAAATTGCCAAAGATGTGTCGTAATGTGTCCTACACATGCTTTAACAATAGTAAAACATCCTCAAGTTTTCAGAGAAAACGCCAACTGGACTTACGATGCCATAAGAGATATATACAGGCAAGCAGAAACAGGAGGAGTTCTTCTGTCAGCCATGGGAAATGACAGGCCATACCCTATTTACTGGGACAAGATGGTGATTAATGCAAGTCAGGTTACGAACCCTTCTATAGATCCATTAAGAGAACCAATGGAGTTAAAAATTTTCATAGGGAGAAAGCCAGATAAAATAGAATTAGACGAAAATTTAAACGTAAAGACAAAAATGCCTCCGCAGCTAACATTAAATTACCCTATAATGTTTTCTGCCATGTCGTATGGTTCAATAAGTTACAACGCTCACGCATCACTGGCAAGAGCAGCAAAAGAATTAGGAATATACTACAATACTGGTGAAGGCGGTCTTCATAAGGATTTTAGAAAATACGGTCCTAATACAATCGTTCAAGTAGCATCAGGTAGATTTGGAGTTGATAGGGAATACTTAAAGACTGCTGCGGCAGTTGAGATAAAGATTGGTCAAGGGGCAAAACCTGGAATTGGCGGTCATTTGCCTGGTGAAAAAGTAAGCGAGGACATTTCCGAAACAAGAATGATACCTGTAGGCAGCGACGCCATATCACCTGCACCACACCATGACATCTACTCAATTGAAGATTTAAGTCAGTTGATATATTCGCTAAAAGAAGCAACAGACTACAAAAAGCCTGTCGGTGTGAAAATAGCTGCAGTCAACAACGTGGCAGCCATAGCATCTGGCATTGCAAGAGCTGGTGCTGACTACATCGCTATAGATGGTTTTAGAGGCGGTACAGGTGCGGCTCCAAAGCGCATAAGGGATAATGTAGGCATTCCAATTGAGTTTGCCATCGCATCAGTAGATTCAAGGCTCCGCTCTGAAGGTATAAGACACACCATCTCCCTCATCGCAGCAGGCAGCATAAGAAGCAGCGCTGACATAATAAAAGCTATTGCGTTAGGCGCTGATGCAGTCTATATAGGCTCTGCGGCGCTCATCGCACTTGGTTGCCACATGTGTCAACAATGCTACACTGGAAAATGCAATTGGGGAATAGCCACTCAAGATCCTAATCTCGTAAAAAGATTAAACCCTGAAATAGGATATAAAAGGCTTATAAACCTCATTACAGCTTGGGGCCATGAGATACAGGAGATGCTTGGCGGTATGGGTATAAACGACATTGAAAGCCTAAAAGGCAACAGGCTTATGCTAAGAGGAATAGGCATGACTCAGAAAGAACTGGATGTATTAGGCATACTGGCAGCCGGAGAATAAAATCTTTTAATATTACTTTATTAACTATTAATCTATCATATTGAATGAAAGGATTGAAATATATGAAGAAGGTTTATGCCAAGGAAGAAGTTTGCGTCGGATGCAAACTTTGCGAGGTATACTGTATAACATCCCACTCCAAGTACAAAGATGTTTTGAAGGCATACAAACTCGACAGTAACCGTCCAGCTCCAAGAATCGTTGTAGAAGAAAATCGTCCATTATCCTTCTCGCTGCAGTGCAGACACTGTGATGATGCTCCCTGTGTAAAGGCTTGTATAACAGGTGCAATGCAAAAAGATCCTGTAACAGGTGTTGTAACTTGCGATACCGATAAGTGTGTAGGATGCTGGACATGTGTCCTCGTATGTGGATTTGGAGCAATCGTAAGAGACACAAACAATAAAATTGCTTCAAAGTGCGATCTATGTGCAGAAGCTGGTGAGCCTGCCTGTGTAAAAAACTGTCCTAACGAAGCTCTTGTTTTTTCAGAAGGAGGTATTTAGATGAATATAGTAATAATCGGAAACTCCGCTGCAATGGTTGGGGCAGTGGAAGCCATCAGAAAGTACGACAAAGCGTCAAATATAACCGTCATATCTGATGAAAAATACCACGTGTATTCAAGACCTTTAATATCGTACTACCTTGCAGGGACAGTTACAGAAGAAAAAATGGCTTACAGAGACAAGGACTTTTACCAAAAAAACAATGTAAAAACCATTCTTGGTGTAAAAGCAGTATCCATTGATGAAAACAAGAAAAATGTAATGCTTGAAAATGGCGATTCTGTATCATACGATAAACTGCTTATAGCAACAGGTGGCAAACCCTTCGTCCCTCCAATAAGCGGACTTGAAAAGAAAAACATTCAGACATTTATAAAACTTGACGAAGCAAAAAGCTTAAAATCAAATATCAGGCCAAACTCAAAAGTAGTCATCGTCGGGGGCGGACTGATAGGGTTCAAAGCCGCGGAAGGACTTCACGAATTAGGTGCAGATGTCACCATCGTTGAGCTTGCCGATAGGATTTTAAGCACTATCCTTGATAATGAATCCGCATCTATAGTAACAAAAAGGCTTACAAACGACGGTATAAAGATTAAGTTAAATACAACAGTAGACGAAATTATAGGTGACGACTATGTAAAAGAAGTCCATTTGAAAAATGGTGAAACATTGGCTGCCGATCATCTCATATTTGCAATAGGCGTGACTCCAAATACAGATGTTACAAAAGGAACATCCATAAAAGTCAATCGCGGTATATTGGTAGATAAACATATGAAGACTAACCTTGACGATGTATACGCTGCTGGAGATGTGGCTGAAGGATACGATATGCTTATCGATTCAAACAGAGTCGTGCCTATATGGCCCAGTGCCTACATGCAAGGAGAGATTGCTGGTTTAAACATGGTAGGCGTTGAAAGTACCACAAAAGGTACATTCCCAATGAATTCCATAGGCTACAAAGATACTTACATCATTACAGCCGGAATCATAAATCCTCCAGATAGCTCTTATGATGTGATAACAAAAGCTGATTATGACAAAAACTCTTATAAAAAAATTGTGCTTAAAGGTAACAATATTTTAGGCTTCATACTGATAAACGATGTTGATAGAGCAGGAATATATACAGGACTAATAAGAGACAGAATAGATGTTTCCCCATTTAAAGATCATCTTATGAAAGATGATTTCGGATACGTGTATTTCCCTAAAGACTTACGTAAATCCAAAATGTTGGATCTGGAGGTGCATTAATGTGAAGACAATCGATGCAAAAGACATGCATTATAAAGACTTAAACGAAATGATAAAAGAATTAGTCAATTCAGGAGAAGATGTGATAAATTTAAAAAATGTGAACGGACAAAGGTATATAGGAGATAACTTGAATGGTAGTACCAAAATAAACATAGAAGGTACGCCAGGAAATGACTTAGCTGCATTTATGGACGGATTGACTATTGAAGTGTTTGGCAATGGTCAAGACGCCATTGGAAACACCATGAACGATGGAAGCATAATAGTCCACGGTCATGTTGGAGATGTTGTTGGATACGGCATGAGAGGCGGCTCCATGTATATAAAAAGCGATGCCGGATACAGAGTAGGTATCCACATGAAACAGTACAACGACAAAGTTCCAGTAGTTGTAATAGGTGGAACGCCTGGAGACTTCTTCGGTGAATACATGGCAGGTGGATGCATGATAGTGTTAAATTTAAGCAACAAGAAAGATATCGTTGGTGAATACTGCGGGACTGGAATGCACGGCGGTGTCATATATTTAAGGTGCAATGACGTAGAAGATTACAAGCTTGGAAAAGAAGTCATAAAAGAAGAAGCAACAGAAGATGATTTAAAGGAAATAAGCAAATACATCAAAAACTTTTCATCGTATTTCAAGTACGACTACGATAAAATAATGAATCACAAGTTTATAAAGCTTCATCCTGCAGGTCATAGGCCTTACGGAAAGCTGTATGCATAAATAAAACCCATAGGAAGAATAATCTTCCCTATGGGTTTTATTGTTTTATCTATTTAATATCGTCTGCTCTGTCTGCTTGTCAAACAGATGGAGTTTATTCGTATCAAGACCGATTTTGATTATATCGCCAGCTTTTGCTGTCGATCTTGGATCAACTCTCGCTGTAAGCGGCTGTCCTTGCAAATCGAGGTAGAGATATGTTTCAGAACCCATAAGCTCTGTAACATCTACTTTAGTCTCAATCACGCTATCTGGATATGCTTCAAGGAAAACTTCCTCGTCATGCAGATCTTCTGGCCTTATGCCTAATACAACTTCTTTGCCTATATAGCTTTCATCTTTTAACCTCTTTACGATTCCATCCGGAACCACAACTTTAAAGCCTTTGAAAGATGCATAAACTTTTCCATTTTCGCTTTCAAGCCTTGCATCTATGAAATTCATCTGTGGACTTCCAATGAAACCTGCAACAAACAAATTATCAGGATGCTCATATATTACTTGTGGCTTATCTACCTGCTGTATAACGCCATCTTTCATGACGACTATTCTTGATCCCATCGTCATAGCCTCTGTCTGATCGTGTGTTACGTATATAAATGTCGTCTGCAATCTGTCATGAAGCTTTGCAATCTCTGTCCTCATCTGAACCCTAAGCTTTGCATCCAAGTTTGAAAGAGGCTCATCCATGAGGAACACCTTAGGATTACGAACTATAGCACGTCCTAAAGCAACCCTCTGCCTTTGTCCACCTGACAATGCCTTTGGCTTTCTCTTTAAATAATCTTCTATGCCAAGTATCCTGGCTGCTTCCTTTACTTTTTGGTCTATTTCTGCCCTTGGCACTTTTCTAAGCTTTAAGCCGAAAGCCATGTTGTCATAGACTGTCATGTGTGGGTACAGAGCATAGTTCTGGAACACCATCGCTATATCTCTGTCCTTTGGTGGAACATCATTTACTAATTTCCCGTCAATATATAACTCTCCTTGACTTATCTCCTCAAGACCAGCAACCATCCTCAATGTAGTAGATTTACCGCATCCAGATGGTCCGACTAAGACTATAAATTCTTTGTCTTTAATCTCCAAGTTGAAATCTTTAACAGCCGTCACTCCACCCTGATATGTTTTGTATACATGCTTAAGAATAACATCAGCCATCTTTCGATATCCCCCTTAAAATGGTAAACGTTTGATACTTATATTATAATATTATTTTTCAGTATTTCAAATATACAATACCTATGATATTTACATTGTTTTTTTGTACATTATTAATCATCCACTTTTTCTTAATCTGTCTAAATATCTAAACCACATGTAAACAAGTATTGAATCTATAGAAACAATTAAGATAAATTTAAGCATACTTATCCCCCATTCAGCTATCTTTCACTTCTCATCCACGGCGCTAACTTAAATATCGTAATTAAATTACCTAAAGACATCAATGCCAAAACGTCTATCGTAATGCTGTAAAAATAATGCCAATGTATATATTTAAGTGCTCCAGACAGCTTTAATGCGAACTCTAACCCAAAAAACAAAGCAGTAGATACAAAGACATTTATAAGCCTCAATATTCTATTCTCCGGATAAGTCTGGGCGTATAATATGCCTATCGTAAATGGTGCGCCAAATGTAAAAAAGAATGATGAATTGAAAATCTTTAAAATGTCGTACCTAAAATCGTACAATTTTAAGTGAAACGCCATATTATCAATTATTAACTGACAGATAGCAGCTAACAGTCCTGCCCATATCGTATACTTTATCTGTTTTAAATCAATAAGCAAGATGAAAATTACCCAAGATGCTATAAAAGTCATCAACCACTGCATAACATCACCCCTTGAAAGTCTCATTATTGATTATTCCCTAAAGATTTATAAATATGTTGACACATTAAGTTTTTAATGGTATCATATTAAAAAAAATAAATACTATGTACCTCATCTTCCTTGAAGGTGAGGTAGAGGAGCGGGGCATCAAGAGTAACATGCATTAGGCTTTAAGGAGTCGATGATTGCATGTGAAAGGGATAAATCCGCCGAAGCGTGTAGATACCTTAATATCTACATAGCTGGGCCTATGCATAAGATGTATAGGACTGTCACAAGTAGTTAACCCGGACTATTTGTGATGAGCTATCTCGCTAAGGGAAAGGAGGTATTTCTATGTCTATTAAAGCACAGCTAAAGAAAATACCTTAGCTGTTTTTATTTATACATTGATTTTGATATTTTAAATTAATAAAGTGATGGAGATGATTTTGTGTTTCAAAAGAACATGCGCATAAATTCAAAAGGTCATTTAGAAATTGCTGGGTGCGATACCGTAAAGATAGCAAAGCAATACGGTACTCCCCTTTACGTTATAGATGAAGAGCTATTAAGAGAAAATTGCCGTTCCTTCTACAACGGTTTTAAGAAAAATTATCCAGGAAATGAAGTGATTTATGCCAGTAAGGCATTTATGACAACAGCCATATGTAAAATCATAGAAGAAGAAAATTTAGGATTAGACGTAGTATCCGGAGGTGAACTCTATACAGCACTAAAAGCCGATTTTCCTGTCCAAAATATATACTTCCACGGTAACAACAAATCAATAGACGAGCTAACGATGGCATTGGAATACAACATAGGCTGCATCATAGTCGACAATTGGTTTGAACTCAATATGCTAAATGAACTGGCTTTAAAGATGGGCAAAAAACCCAACATTTACTTAAGAATTTCACCTGGTGTAGAAGCCCATACACACGAATACATTAAAACTGGTCAAATAGACTCTAAGTTTGGATTCCCTCTTTTTAATGGCGATGCCCTCGACGCCATAAAGTACGCCTTGACGCTGGATAATGTAAATCTAACTGGTTTACACTGCCATATAGGTTCACAGATTTTCAGCTACGATTCGTATAAGGCAGAAATAGATATAATGATGAACTTCCTTAAAAAAGTAAAAGACACTACAGGTTGGGAAGTCGAAAATCTGGATTTAGGCGGTGGATTTGGAATAGCTTACGTTGAAGAAGATGACCCACAACCTATAGAATTAATAGCAAGCGAGATAATGAAGACAGTTGAAGAATTTTCAAAGGAATTAAATATAAAAAGGCCCAACATAATAGTAGAGCCAGGTCGCTCTATAATTGGCAATGCAGGCACTACGCTTTACACTGTTGGAGCGATAAAAAACATTCCTGGCGTAAGAAAGTACGTCTCAGTTGACGGCGGAATGGCTGACAATATACGTACAGCTTTGTACGGTGCAAAATACAATGCAATTGTGGCCAACAAAGCTCGCAAAATAAACCTTGAGAAAGTTTCTATTGCAGGGAAATGTTGTGAATCTGGTGACATGCTTATATGGGACATAGATTTACCACAGCTTGAAAGTGGCGATATAATAGCCGTAACGTGTACAGGCGCTTACAATTACTCAATGGCAAGCAATTACAACCGCCTCCCTCGACCTGCTGCTGTACTTCTAAATAACGGTGAATCAGATTTAATAGTAGCCAGAGAAACTTATGATGACTTAATCAAAAATGATGTAATACCAGAGAGACTTTTAAGTGAAAACAAAAAGATCATAAACTATTAAAAGGAGCAAAATGCTCCTTTTAATTTTCTCAAATATTCTTATTCACCCTCTGAAGCCGCTTCAGTAGACTCCTCTGCTGCTACATCAGCATTCTTTGGTGCTACTACTGTCAATATAACCTCGTCAGAATCATCTACCTTCTCAACACCTTCAGGAACAACTACATCTTTTACAAGTATCGTATCTCCTATATCTAAATTAGATACATCTACTACAATCTCTTCTGGTATGTCTGTAGGCAGAGCCTCAACATTAAGCTCCCACTTCTGATGCTGTACTAAAAGACCTTTGCTTTCAATAACGCCTACACCTTCAAATTTAAGCGGTACTGCTGCTTCAACTTTCTCATTCATAGACACTCGCTGAAAATCTATATGTATCAGCTTTCCAGTCAATTCATCCTTTTGTTCATCTTTCAGTATTGCTTGATGCGTAGCACCGTTAACTATCAAATTGAGGAGGACATTCCTGCCGTGTTTTTGTACTATTGTGCGAAGCTTACCGGTTTCGACAGCTAGCGGAATGCTCTCCATGCCTTTTCCGTACAGTATGGCAGGAATGTAGCCTTTTTCTTTCAGCTTGCGGGCCGCATTCTTACCCGGTGTTCTCAATACAGCTTCAAGTTCGACATTTTGCATTGTCTCTCCTCCTTCGTAATTATTTTGTTCAATTTTTAATTAATTATAGCACTACATAGCGAAAATATCAAATTTCTGTCAGCAAATACGGTTGACTTATGCCTTTTAAAAAGGATATAATGTAGTATGAAGTTTTGTGCGCCTGTAGCTCAGTGGATAGAGCGTTCGGCTCCGAACCGGGAGGTCGCAGGTTCGATTCCTGTCAGGCGCACCAGAACGCACCCCTCTTAGAGTGCTTTATATCTATCTGTTATTTTTAATTGTTCTTTTAGTGCATATTGAAGTACTTGTGAAAAGTTTATGTTTGCATTTTCTGCTGCCTCATTTAACCATCGTGGGATTGTTACTGTTTTATTTACACTTTTATTGGCCATTTCATCACGAACAGGAGGCATGTAAACCTCGATAAGATTTACAAAAGCACCTTCAGGAACTTTTATCTTTTCTGGAGCTGTTGGTATTGGAATTGTTTCGTTATCCTCTTCCAAATTGTATATATAAAGCTCTAAAGCATCCTTAGCCATGTATAATGCTTCATCAAGTGTATCACCTTCAGTTATGCATCCAGGAAAATCTGGAAAAGTTACAGTATAACCGCCGTTTCCATCAGACTCAAATACAGCTGGGAAAATATATCTATCCATAACAAAACCTCCTTTTATTTTTTTATGTTATCCTTTTATGCAAACAGAATTTTTTATTTTAACCCTGCTTGCTTTAGGATTGAATTCAATGTTTTAGGCTTTAAGTCTTTGTTGTGATATGGAATTTGAATTTTGCCTGGTTTTGAAGAATGTATCATATGTACATGAGAGCCTCTCTGATTTTTTATTATTCATCCTTCTTTCTGAAGCATTTTTATTAATTCCTTGGGTTTCATTTCCCTTACTCCTGACAATTATATCATAGCACGTGTATATTACACGTATCAATAGATTTTATAAAAATTGTAAAAATCTTAACATAATATATTTTTTTATAAATATTAAACCTTCTAAAATGATTTTTTAAGCACATATTATATTACATTTGCATATTATATCATTGTCATTACTCAATAATTTATTGGAGGTTGAATTTATGGAATTATCAATTGAAGAAATTAAAAACTATTTTGATCTTTATAACAATAAAAAAGATGAAGGTCAAACTCATAACCACGAATTTTTAGGAAGTACCATGTTAGCAGGTGAACACGAAGAAGAAGATCACAACCACAGATTTGCTGGTGTCACAAGCCAAGTAATAAAAGATGGTGATAGCCATGTCCATGCAATCTTAGTAAGCACAGATTTTTATGAAGATCATCATCACGAAATTGGTGTAATAACAGGGCCAGCTATTGAAGTCGGTGACGGTAAGCATGTTCATTTTGTAGAAGGCAAGACTACTATTGACGATGACCACTATCATAAATTCGTCTTTGCAACTTTGATAGAAGATCCGATTTCAAAGCATAAACATTGTTAAGTTTTTAATCGACATTTTAAAATACCCGGTAAAACCGGGTATTTTTTCATAATACATATTTATCTTAATTAAGCCCAAAATATATTTGGGTGATTTTATGAAAATAAATGGATATTTTTACAGTTTAGAAAGCGCCAATAAAGCTTCTGCGTATTTAAAAAGCATGGGATATAAAGCGTACATCGACATTATTGATAAATATGCAGATACTTATAATGACAAACAAAACATAGCTGGCACAGAAACAGGACCTACACTGGCATCACTTGTCTTAAAATCTGGATACACTTTTGACATAAGAAAAAGTCCTCTGTTGATGTCAGATCCCACGATAAGTGGAATGGGTTATTACGATGAAACTGCCGATGCTAATATACAGCTTAATGTAGAAGTCAGTGATGATAAGATAAACGATGTAGTAAAAGTTATCAGTTCTTTTGGCGGCTTAACATAGGGCTTTTTAAAGCTCTATGCTTTTTTTATTTTAAAATTCTCTTACATTTTATTAACAATTTGTTAATAAAAGTTGGTTATAATTAAGTAGTATATACAAAAAGGAGGTTTAGCCGCGTATGATGATTGAAGTAAACAACGTTACCAAAGTTTACGGAAACCGCAAAGCTGTTGACAACATAAGCTTTTCTGTTGACAGCGGAGAAATAGTAGGATTTTTAGGCCCCAATGGAGCTGGAAAAAGCTCAACGATGAAAATGATAACTGGTTTTATGCCACCAACATCAGGCACAATAAAAATCGCTGGATATGATATTATAGAAGATTCTATAAAGGCCAAAAAACATATTGGCTATCTTCCAGAAGTTCCACCATTGTATTTAGATATGACTGTAGAAGCGTATCTAGCTTTTGTCTGCGAATTAAAAGAAGTCCCAAATAACAAGAAAAAAGCCACAGTAGATAAAGTCATAGGTGAAGTTGGTTTAGCAGACGTAAGAAAAAGGATCATTAAAAACCTTTCAAAAGGTTATAAACAGAGAGTAGGTCTTGCACAAGCAATAGTAGGAGATCCAGATGTATTGGTGCTGGATGAGCCGACGGTAGGTTTAGATCCAAAACAAATCAAAGAAATAAGAGATATAATAAAGGAATTAGGAAAAAAACATACAATAATTCTAAGTACGCATATTTTGCCAGAAGTAAGCATGATATGCGATAGAGTTATAATCATAAACAAAGGTAAGATTGTGGCGGTAGATTCAACTGAAAATTTGACAGACACCATAGGAAAATCAAAACGATATTTCCTAAAAGTAATAGGTTCTGTAGAAAAGATATCTACTACTTTAAAAGGAATAAATGGAATTAAAAGCTTTAAATCAAAAGCAGATTCAAAAGAAAATTGCATCGATGTAGATGTTGAAACAGATGTAGACCATGACCTAAGAAAAGAGATTTTCTTTTCCTTTGCAAATCAAAGTTTGCCTATCATTGAATTTAGGCCTGTAAACTACAGCTTAGAAGAAGTCTTCCTACAGCTTACAACAGATGAGGAGGTAAATGATAATGAAAATGCTGACAATATACAAAAGGGAGCTTAAGTCCTACTTTCTTTCGCCTCTTGCGTATGTACTTGTGGGCTTTTTGCTGCTTATATCTGGATATTTCTTTGCGACATTTGTCCTTTCAACGCAGTACGCATTGATGTCACCAGTTTTCGGGAACATGGTGTTTGTATTCATGTTTGTAAGCCCTATTTTGACTATGAGATTAATATCAGAAGAAATGAAAAATGGCACAGACCAACTGCTTATGACATCACCTCTTAGGATAACCGACATGGTTTTAGGAAAATACTTTGCTGCATTGACTGTCTATACATTATCTTTGGTGGTTTCTTTAATATATCCTTTGTACCTTAAAATATACAGCACACCTGACTTTGGGCCAATTTTGACAGGATACATTGGGACATTTTTGATGGGTGCAGCGTTTATCGCAATAGGCATTTTTGCTTCATCTTTAACTGAAAACCAGCTAATTGCAGGCGTTATAGGTTTTTCAATATTGCTGCTTTTTTGGATAGTTAGCTGGCTGGGAGATGTTTTCCAAGGAACGGCAAAAAACATTGTAGACAACATTTCGCTTTTACAAAGGTTCACTAACTTTCAAAACGGTGTTTTAAGCTTAAATGACGTTGTCTTCTACTTGAGTGTGATAATTTTCTTTGTTTTTGTCACTATAATGGTAGTCGACAAAAGACGCTGGAGTTAGGAGGTAATTCTATTGAACAAACTCAGATTAAAATACGGAAGTAACATGGTTTTATCAATCGTTATTTTACTTGGCATATTGATCTTTGGCAATCTAGTATTGGCTCAAAAACCTGTAAAATGGGATCTCACTAAATCAAAACAGTATACCCTTTCTGATAAGACGAAGCAAGTATTGAAAAATCTAAAGACAGATGTGACAGTCTACGCATTTTTCCAAAATGACAGTGCGAAGTCACAAGTCCAAAATCTTTTAGATGAATACACAGCATTGTCAAAAAGGATAAAAGTCCAATTCATCGATCCTGACAAAAATCCATCCCTCGCACAAAAATACGGAATTACAGATTACGATACAACGTTATTTTTAAACAGCAAAGACGACAGCAAGAGACAGATCGTAAATTCATACGACATTTTCACACAATCTCAAGAAACCGGTCAGAATATTTTCAGCGGTGAGCAACAATTTACTCAAGCAATAATCAATGTCACCGAAGTCAACAAAACAAATGCTTACATCATTCAAGGCCATAATGAGGTAAACAGCACAGATTCCCTTACGACCTTTAAGTCAGCATTGCAAGGTGAAGGCTACAGCGTAAATGACCTTAATATTGGTCAAGCTGGTGGTATACCAAAAGATGCCGGGCTTATAATCATTGCCAATCCAAAGTCAGATTACACTCAACAAGAAATGAATGCTATAATGGATTATCTGAAAAAAGGCGGAAAGGCCTTCATCATGATGGGAGCTGAAAATGGCCCTCTTACTGAAAAATCAATCAATGATCTTTTGTCGAATTGGAATGTAAAAATTGACAATGACATAGTTGTGGATCCTTCAAGAAACTATTTTATGGACGCTTTATCGCCTGTACCAGAGTATGGATACCATGACATCACTGACAAACTGGAATCAGCTAATTTAGCAACTGTTGCTCCAAGCTCCAGAAGTATAACTTACAAAGCGTCAAGTAGCAGCAACATCTCGGTTCAATCATTCCTGACCACCAGCGACAAAGCATGGGGAGAAACGAATTTCAACAGCAAGCAAGCATCTTACGACAAAAACGACATAAAAGGACCTTTAACATTAGGCGTTACCATCTCTGACAGCAAAACAGGCATGAAGATAGTGGTGCTTGGAAACGACCTTATGGCTACAGATAGAGTTATAGGTTTAGAGGGCAATAGAGATCTCCTTATGAATAGTGCAAACTGGCTTACAAACAAAACAGTACAGATCTCCATAAGTCCTAAATCTCTTGACTACGCGACATTATTCATGACAGGAAAACAAGCTGACTACATGTTCATAGTCACAGTTATAGTTATACCTTTAGTTATTTGGATCATAGGCGGCTACGTCTTCTTCAGGAGGAGAGCTTTATGAAGACTTTTAGAAACACTATAATAATGCTTTTAATTCTCGGCGTACTTGCAGGATACTATTATTACGCAAAATCTACAAAAAAGCCTGCGCCGTCTACAAATATAATCAACATAAGCAAAAGCAAAATATCTTCTGTAGACATAAAAGATGCAGGCAATGAATTGGCTATTGAAAAGAGTGGCAGCACCTACAATGTAACAAAGCCTGTCAGTTATAAGGCAGATAGCACCAGCACAGATGATCTGTTTAATTCGATTTCAGGCCTTAAATACAGCAGAAAATTTACAGATACCGATGTAAGAAAATACGGTTTAGATAAATCTGATTTTACAATATCTGTATCATCTAAGGACGGAAAAAATGAAGAATTGCTTGTAGGAAATAAATCACCTGTGGGAGATTCATACTACGCAAAGCTTAAAAATTCTAATTATATATACGTTGTAGATGCCAGCTCGATAGAAAACTTTCAAATAACCAGTAGCGATACCTTGTTTAATTACTTAGACAAAGACGTGTACACAATGTCAAAAGACAAGATTTCAAAGATAACATACACAGATTCCACTGGAACTTACAATATAGAAAAAAACAAAAGTGGAAAATGGGTATACAATGGCAAAGAAATAAGCAGCGATAATTCGGAAGCTCTCCTTAATGACATTGTTTTGTTGAATCCGACAGGCATCGATCCAAACAAAAAAATTGTTGGAAACAATTCAAGTTTTACACTGACAATATCTGACGGAAATAAAAGTGAAGAAGTTAAATTTTTGACTAATGACAATGCCACATACTATTTGCAAAAGAATGCAACTCAAATTGGATTGTATATATCAAAAGACCAATTAAGCAGTTTATTAAGCGATATAAAGAAAGTGATAAAATAAGGAGTCGTTGTACTCCTTATTTCTTTGCCGTTTTAATAACATCTTCTTTAATCATATTCTATTTGTTCCTCTACAAAAATTACTTTTAAGGTAAATAAAAAAATTGTATAATGTATAATATGAAATAATGCATTTATCTAAAATTTATTTAAAATATATTTTTGTTTTACGATATATTTTTCGGGGGAATTTTGATGAACGATAATTTGATTTTTTCACTTGACATAGGTACAAGAATTGTTGTAGGTATAGTAGGTGTACCAGAAAATGATAGGCTAAAAGTCTTAGCTGTCGAACAAATGGAGCATACAGATAGAGTTATGTTTGACGGCCAAGTTCATGACATAGACAAGGTGGCATCTGTCGCAATCAAAATAAAGGAAAAATTGGAAAAAAAGCTCGGAATAACGCTTAAAAACGTTAGCCTTGCTGCCGCCGGAAGATCTCTCAAAACCAAAATGGTAAGAGTCGAAAAAAACATTGAGGAAAACTACATAATAAAAGACAGCGACATAGATAACCTGGTACTGTCTGCATTGAACACAGCAAAAGAAGAAATATCCCGAGAAAGCCACACTTTAAAGTACCACATGGTGGGCTACTCCATAAAAAGCTTTTACTTAGACGGCCTGCCTATAACTAATCTTAAAGACCATACAGGCAAGGAAATCTCTGTAGAGATAATAGCCACATTCTTGCCGTATGATGTAGTAGAAAGCTTATACTCCGTAGCAAAAAAAGCAGGGTTAGAAGTATCATACCTTACATTGGAGCCAATTGCAGCAATCGGCGTTGCAATAATGCCACAAATTAGAATGCTTAACATAGCGCTTGTAGATATTGGAGCAGGTACATCTGACATAGCCATTTCAAAAGACGGAAATATCATATCATACTCAATGGTTCCATTTGCAGGTGATGAAGTAACTGAAACCATACAGCAGCATTACCTTACTGATTTTAATACAGCAGAAAAAATCAAAACTACATCTAAAAAAGATATAAAATTCAAAGACGTTATAGGACTCCAGCATCAAATATCTCGCTTAGACGTTTTAGACTTAATATCGCCTGTTGTCAAAAATCTCGCGAAGAAGATCTGCGATGAAATAGTAAAGTACAATGGAAAAAGTCCATCTGCTGTATTTTTAGTTGGAGGCAGCAGCAACCTGCCAGGCATAGCAGAGGAAATAGCAAAAAATCTATCTATACCGATAGAAAGAGTTTCAGTAAGAGATGCCAGCACTATTGCCGTCGTAGATTATAAGTGCAAAAAATTAAAAGGTCCAGAGTACATAACACCTATAGGCATCGCATACTCCACCATGAGAGACAGAAAAAAAGATTTCATAACAATTTATTTCAATGACGAAAAATTAGAATTATTAAACCTGAAAGAAATGACAATAATGGACGTACTTTTAAAAACCAACTTTGATTCAAAAAGATTAATCGCAAAGCCAGGTAAAAATTTGTCATTTTCCCTTAACGGTGAAAATATAATCATAAAAGGTCAAATAGGAACACCAGCTAAAATTTTAAAAAATGGCAAAGTCGCAAATCTTAAATCTAAAGTAGAAAATGGAGACAAAATAGTGGTCGAAAGTGGCATAAACGGAAGTGATGCATCTATCTCGATTCGAGAAATAAAAGAAAAATACAACGCATCTAAAGTCACTGTTAATAATTTAATTGTAGATGACGATTATATGATAAAAGATGGAGACACAATTAAAACAATCATTGATGAAGAAGATTGCTTTTACGTATACATAAATGGCGATAAAAAAATTCTCACAGGTAAACAACAGTATATATTTGTGGATATATTTAACACTGTAGACTTCGACATACCTAAAAATAAAATTCCTGAGATGACCTTAAACGGCAAAAAAGCATCGTATACGGACATCTTAAAAAAAGGAGACAAAATAGAAATACTTGTTTGATGATAAGGGCCAAATTAGGCCCTTATATTACAATAAGCGTCACTATACACTTTGTGAAAAGATATTTTTGTTTGTTGAATTTGACCATTTGCCACACCTGTCTCCCCAACGTGATACGACTTCTTCGTCTTTTATAAACTCAACAACTTCACAATTGTTTGAACAGCCAGAACATATAAACCCCTGTGCTTTATAATCAATATCGGCAATTTCAAATCCATTAAACTGTGTATATCCTTTTTTCTTTACAGCTTCTTTAGCAAGTATTGCAGCACCTATTGCACCCATCACTCCATAATATTTTGGTACGAATACTTCCATCCCTAAAGCTTTTTCAAAGGCAGCCTTTATGCCTTTGTTGGCCGCTACACCTCCCTGAAATACTATAGGTTCTCTTATATCCTTTCCTTTCCCTACATTGTTTAAATAATTTCTAACTAATGCTTCGCATAAACCGTTTATTATATCGTTAAGAGGATATCCCATCTGTTGCTTATGTATCATGTCAGACTCGGCAAACACTCCGCATCTGCCTGCTATCCTTACAGGATTTTTTGACTCCAACGCCAAATCCCCAAATCTCTCTATTGGTATGTTAAGCCTGTACGCCTGTTGGTCCAGAAACGAACCTGTTCCTGCAGCGCAAACAGTATTCATGGCAAAGTCAACTACAATCCCATCCCTTAAAATGATTATCTTGGAATCTTGACCGCCTATCTCAAAAATCGTATGGACATCAGGTATCAAGCTGGACGACGCAATTGCATGTGCAGTAATTTCATTTTTGACGATATCTGCACCTACCATGATACCTGTCAATTGCCTTCCACTTCCAGTCGTGCCGACTCCTTTTACATTTACATCGCCATTAAGTCTGTCTCTAAGTTCCATCAAAGCATTTTGAACAGCTTTAATTGGCTGTCCTTGTGTCCTCATATAAACATAATCAATAACCTCATTGTTTTCATCTATCAAAGCCACATCTGTGCTGACAGATCCAACATCAATCCCAATATATGCATCCATTCAAATTTCCTCCTTTGCAACAATTTACTTTGAATCCAAAATTACCCTGAACTTTTATATTTATTATCTACGCATAATTTGCAATTGTGGGCAAAAACTATTGTTAGTAAATCACTGGGGGCGATGGCTATGAAAAAAAACTTATATATAATATTATTGACACTATCACTGTTAATAAACATTGTTTTAGGCATGTTACATAGTAAAAATGGAAATTCAGCGCTTATAATAATTTCCATGCTGACTCTTTTGCTTATAGGGTACATGCTTTACAAAAACAAAGTGTCTGAAATGATGCCTGTAAACCTAAAAAATGAATTTCCACCCAAAGAAAAAGAATCCAGCAAAAAGGTCAATATTACATTCAGAGATGTTGCAGGACTTGATGAGGTTATTGATGAGCTTAAAATCATCATCGATTTTATAAACAACACTGAAAAGTACGACAGGATGGGTGCTAAAATACCAAAGGGAATACTTTTTTACGGTCCGCCAGGTACAGGCAAAACCTTGCTGGCAACTGCTTTAGCAGGTGAAACAAATTCCACGTTCATCTCTGCATCAGGTTCTGAATTTGTTGAAAAATACGTAGGCGTTGGAGCCAGCCGCATAAGAGCGTTGTTTGCAAGAGCTAAAAAATCAACACCAAGCATTATCTTCATAGACGAGATCGATGCAGTTGGAAGCAAGCGAAATAACGACAACAATTCTGAAAAAGATCAAACATTGAATCAGCTATTAGTTGAAATGGATGGGTTCAACAGCAATGACGGGATAATCGTAATAGGTGCTACAAACAGGCTGGATATGTTGGATGAAGCCCTTTTAAGGCCTGGAAGATTTGACAGAACTATTCACATAGGAAATCCAAACGTAAAAGCCAGATTGGAAATACTGAAAGTACATACGAGAAATAAACCTTTAGACACTGACATATCGTTAGATGAAATTGCTAAAAAAACTCACGGCATGACAGGAGCACACTTATCGTCTATATGCAATGAAGCTGCCATTCTTGCTGTAATAAGGCACAAGCAGAGAATAGGAAGAGAAGAATTTGATGAAGCAATAGAGAGGGTCGTCGCAGGCCTTCAAAAGAAAAATCCAGAAGTATTGGAGAAAGAGCGCAAAATTGCGGCACACCATGAAGCAGGTCATGCCATAATCGGAAAAATATTAAACTCCAGCACAGTGGAGAAAATATCCATCGTACCACGAGGAGAAGCCTTAGGATACGTCTTGAACTTTCCAAAAGACGATGCTTTTTTGATGACAAAAACAGATTTAAAAAATAAGATAACCATGCTTTTAGGCGGTCGTGCCGCTGAGGAGATAATGTTTAATGAAGTATCAACTGGTGCAGAAAACGACCTAAAGGAAGCTACAAATATCTCCTATCAAATGGTTTGCAATTATGGCATGAGCGAATTAGGCCACAGAATATATGACATTAGAATGACAAAAACAACAGATAAAATTGACGCTGAAGTAAATAAAATAATCAATAACTGCTACACTAATGCAAAGAAAATCCTCTTAGAGAAAAAAGACAAGATAATCTTAATAGCAGAAAGATTATTGTCTAACGAGACGATAACGAAGGAAGAAATCGACGAATTGATGAAAGACGAAAAACAAATGTGCATATAAAATAGGCCTTCTTTAGAGGCCTATTTTACTGTCTTTTTTCCCTTTTAATAGAAAAGATACAAATCCAATTATAATGTATGTAATGATTGAATTCCTGAAAGTCAAATACGATATGTCACTGAAAAAACCTTCCGGAAGCATCTGAATTAACTTATCTCGAGTTACATCTAATTGCCATAAATTATTGTCAAAAAAAATGTGGTGAAAATATATAAACCATCTGTTAAAATCTAATGAAACTATGGCTCCTGTAACGAGTAAAAACAATATCACAAAAAGCATACCTCGGTATGTATGATAAAAGACATCCTCTTTTCTAAAATACAGAAACAAAAAAGCCAAAATATAAATAAATATCATTAAGTTTCTAATCAAAAAGCCATTCTCAAAAAGCTTTCTGACATCTCTCATATGTTCCAATTCCCTATCATTAAAAACCTTCTGATTTTGTCCATCTATTACAGCGTCTATTTGAAGGCTTTCAGATTTCCCATAAAGATAATCTTGAATTCTTAATGCAACTTTGCTTAATTGCGATTTATCCATACCTGTAACGTACTTAACACCGTATTTGTCAAATTCATTTATATAGAAATTTAAATTAAACGCCAAGTACTGCAAATTCGAAAGTAAGACAACCAAAAATAAAAGCACAGTCATAATTATAGATACAGTTTTATTTGTAACTTTCATTCACTACAATCCTTCCTTGACGTTTTTTAAAAGAGCTTCATACAAAAGCTTGCTGTTTTTCATGTCCTTGTACAACTTTATCCTTTTGTCGACACTTTCCATTATGGCAGCCTTAACATTTGACGTCGTCTCAAACTCCAAAGAGCTTTTTAAATAGTTTAAAAACTCATTTTCAAAATTCCCAGGAACAGGTATAATTCCTAAAAGCCGCCTCATGCGCACCTTTCTGTAATCAGGATTCATGAACTTTGCTATGTCATCTATCATGGAAACAAGGTTATTTATCTCGCCTTCAACAATGCTTCCATCTATTATATCGCCTGTGATGTCGTCAAATTCGTCGCTGTCATCATTCATCAGATTTTCGTACTCAGCTAAAATTTCTATATCATTCAGTATACCTTCATCTATCAATGTATCTATCTCATTTTCAAGATAATTAACATCACTTAACAGTCTATTGTAATTGTAAAGCTCAAAATACCAATTAGAAATATTTTCGTTCAACATCTTTAAAAAGTCTTTGACTTTCTTCTTTGTATATCTTTCCTCGTATATACTGCTGTAAATGTCAAAAAAGATTTTTATTTTAGGTTCCTCATGCATAATATCTTCTATCTTTTTGTCTGATTTATAAAATATTAAAAGTCTATTTACGATCCTTATGAGCGAATAAACTATTTCTCTTACATCCTGTATCTTGCTTAAAAGCAAGATTGTATCTTTTAAATACATCTCCAAATCATCTTTTGCAGCATTCTTTAAGTCCAATGTCTGAAGCTCATCTATCTTGTTGGCTATCTCTGCAAATTTATCCCCATAACCTTCTACCAATTTTCCATAAAAATTTTCCTCTATCTCAAAAATGCTCTCTAAAAGTTTCTCGTAGCCATTGTATTCATGGATCAAACCACTTTTCATGTAATCAAAAAACCTCTTTCTGGAAAGGGCAAAAGGTATAGCTGATATGACTTCCTGAATCCTCTCAAATTTCTCATCTTCATTTTCAAATACAAACTCTTTAATTTTATCGTAAAACTCATCAATGCTTATATTAATTTCATTCTGATTAAAAATCTTTAATTTGTCATTAAACACATCACTGCAATACCTTGCTTCCACAAAATACCCAAATAGCACTTCAAGATCTGCTTCTAACTTATCCTTTTCCTCTTGAAGCGTTTTTATGATGTTATCCTTAATCTTCATGTCTATCTGTCTATAATGCCTGATCCTACTGACAACATCTCTGTAACTTTCAACAGTAACGTACAGTTGGTTATCTACACTTTTTATAAACTTTAAAACACCACTTCTCTTTAAAATGATGTCATATAGATATACAGATTCATATATAAGTTCTAAGACGCAAATTGTCATGATTATGCTTTTTTGTCTTTTAAATACTTCTTTAAGAGCTCTCGAAATATTAGTTTCATCATTGTTGTCTTCAATTAGTATCTTTTTAAGTTTTTGAATCTCATCATGATGCATTGTTACACCTCGCAATTATGAATTTTTAAGCATTTTTGATAGATCGTCCAACAAAGAGTAATCATCGTCTTCTAAACTTACTGCCGATTGCAAGTGAGCGGTTCCTACATAGTTAGATGCAATCTTCTTCTCAATATTAAATATCAGCTCCTTGATTTCAGAGAAGTTTTTCTTTATTTCCTGATTGTCTTGTTGTAAATCCATCAATATTTTATTTAAAGAAACCTTTAAATTTTCACTTTTTTTCTCCTTAGCCATGCTTTCATTTATGAGTTTTACTACGTGTTTGTCAAATTCTACCCCTATATGCTCCAGAATCATTTCCAAACGTCTTTTTTCTTGTCTTAAATCCTCCAATCTTTTGTTTAAAGATGCTATTTCCTTGTCCTTATTTTCCAACACCTTTTTTAAATTGTCCACCTCAATTATATTCTTTTTTTCTTCTTTTATCAATTTGTCCTGCAATTTTTCTACTTCTCTTTCAAGCTTTTTGACCTTCTTGAGTAAGTCTACGCTATCTTTTTGATTCATTATTCTATCATCGTCTTCTACCAATTTTTCATCAGCCACATCCACATTTAGCTCCATGGCTTTATTAATTATATCACCAAGTTCCTGCCTATTGTCAATAAGAAGCGCAGAAACGACATTTTCACGTCCATAATTGCGGCATAACTCAACGATGTTTTCTTCCATTTCGTCAACATCCATCTGGCTTATCTTCTCATAAAGATCTTTTTTTAGAACCTTCCATGTATCTATTAAATCAGCATAGTCAAAATTTCCTTTTAATATTTCTTGCCTTAGTATAGGAACGATTTTTGATGGAGGGCTGGATTTTTCGTTTAGTCTAAATCCGGCAAGCTTCTTCTGGAGATTTTTGTCCTTATTAAAAGGTCTTATCAATACGCTGTATGGTAAAGAATATAAAAATATATCTAAACATTTGGCAATATCTATTCCATTTTTGTCTAACAAGACACATCTTCCCTTCATGCTTTTATAAGTTTATCTTTTCCTTTGTAATTCCTCTCAATAATCTTTTGTGCAAGGTATCTGATTCTGGTGCTATCGTTAAACGACGCATCAATAAAAATCCTCTCATTTATGATATTGCTTAATAAACCTGTGTTCTTGCCTAAAATTTTGTAAATAGTGTATTGAATCTCTTCTTTCTTTGTTGTCTTAAGTTTTAAAATCAACTCTTCAGCCATGCTGTCATCAATGTTGGTGTCTAAAATCCTTAATGCGTTTAAGCATGCAAAGCCGTCATTATTTCTTATTAAGTATCTGACGCCATTGGTTATTTCCTTGCTTATCTTGCTGTCTTTAAATCCTTTAAGCCTTTTAAGCTCTTTGATTGCACATGATATGTCGCTGTAAGAATTATTTGGAGATATCAAATACTCAAATAAGCCTCCTAAGTATTTTATCTCACCTAACTGCACTAATGCAGACATAGTATTTATTCTAAGTTCCTTATCATTCATATACTTTTTGATTATGTCTTTTGCCTCAAAAGCTTCTAAATTTGCCAGTGACGTTATGATACAAGCCTTAACATCATTTTTGAAATTCTCATTCTCCAGCATATTCATCAAATATTTTACAGCCTTTTTGTCCTTTGTATATCCTAAACCTATGATGATGTTCATTTTATCTTCTATCAAAGGAGATTCCAGCGCTTCAATAAGCTTATCTGTTGCATTTTCAATCCTCATCTTTCCTAATGTTATAGCGGCTTTTTGATTGTACTCATCATTGTAAAGCATCTTCGACAAGCTTTCTATCGCCATCTCCTTTGAACGAGATATAACATTTGAATAGACTGTATTGAGGCTTTTATTCTCGTTGTTCATGTAGCACTTCAAAATTTCAGACAGTGCATCTTCTCCAAATCGTGAAAGCCTATCTATAAGTCTAAATGCCACATTTCTTTCATTTACACTGAACCCATTGAATTTATTCACCATGTTTAAAATAGGTCTTACACATCTTTCGTCACCAATGTCCAAAAGACATTCCGCAGCTTCGATTTTTAAACTTTCATTGTCAAACAAAAGCAAAAGCGTATCAAAAGCAGACTTTTCCTTAATAGTCCTTATGACTTCTATTGCTATTTTCATCTGAAGATCCCATGACCAACTCTTTAGCACACTGATAAGAGCATCTCTCCCTGCCTTGCTTAAATTGCACACCGATACTAAGATCCTCAATATAGATTGGTAAATATTCCTATCACTTAAATTCAGTGCTTTCGTGCAGTATAAAAACATTTCAATAGGATTCTGCTCTTCCTCTAATATGCTTTTAAATAAATCTATGATTTCAACTTCTATTAAATTCACACCTTTTTCGCTTGTTGAACCTAATTTAAGCGTTTTTTCATAGATAAGCCGTGCATTTACATCAGATATATAGTATTCAAAAACCTGTTCTTTAGCTGATTCCACTTTTTCAGCATTTGCAGCAGCTCCTAAATATCCTTTACCTTCTTTGATTTCTTCATTGTGTATATTAAAAAACAAATCTCTGTTTTCTTGAAGCAAAGCTCTCCAATTAACAGCCATCATACAACACCTCTTTATCAAATGTGACATCTATTCTCTGCTTAAAATTTCCCGTAACCCATGCTTCTAAATGCAATATCCTGTTTTTATCAAAAGTCACTTTTATAGAAATAGGTGTACCAGGCTTTATAATATCAGTAAACGTCAATTGAACTGATTTAAGCCTTTTCATCTTTGGATCGTAAATGCTTTTCCCTGATAAAATGTCAAGCTTTATTCCTGTAGCATTGTCTACTTTTACAATGCTTTCATACACTTTTTCATAAGGTGCTTTCGTTCCTTGGCTTACTAATAGAACTGGCAAATTATTTTTCACATCAAGGTAAATATTCTCTGCTACTACGGGATATATGATGATTTTTCCTTTTTCAATTTTCTTTTTGTTTTCATTGTAATAATTATACAATGCAGCACCTTTTGCTACTGAATACATAGGATCTAAGTAGCTTATAGTTTTCTTGCCAAAAAAGTTCTCTATCGTTTCCCTAACAGTGCTGTAAGCCGTCATGCCTCCCACTAAGAAAACTTCGTCAATATCTTCCTTTTCTAAATTAGCTTTATTGAGAGTATCAATTATCGGATCTATTATATTGAACCCTAAATTGCCGCCTTTTGTAAGTAAAGGCTTTATACACTCATCATATTCTTTTTTGCTTATTTCAAATTCAAATGACTGCCTACTGTAGAAATTTTCTAAACTATTTCTATACACAACATCGCCATATTCTTCACCTGTTAAACCACTGCCTATAGATGAAAACATGATTCTGGCTTTCTCAATCTCCAGCGACAATACGCTAAATATATATCGCTTTACATCAACATTAGGCAACATTCGCTTATAATCAACATCATTTAAAATAGAATACTTGTGCAATAAATACAGAACTCCACATACATCAAAGTCAACGCCTCCAAGTTGTGTATGAGGAGATATTGCCAATTCTTCAACTTTATAATCATCACCATTTATTTCCACATTCATTATGGATACGTCACAAGTGCCTCCACCTAAATCAAATACCAAAACTTTTTTTGGCTTGCTAAAATCGTGAATGGCGTATCTTTTATCGCTTAACTTTTCTTCATAAATTAGATCCAACAATGCCGCTGTAGGCTCTGATATAAAGATAAGCTGATCCTCTAAAAATCCTGCCGATTTAGCTGCATTTTTAGTAGATTCAATTTGGTCATGATTAAAAGATGCCGGAACTGTTATGACAGCACCATGTACTCTTTCACCATAAAATCTTTCAACGTTTGCCTTAGCAACAGACAAAATTTTCTCTGCCACATCTTCTGGAGTATACTTTTTTTTGCCAATTTGCCACACATGATTCCTATTCCCTATATAATTTTTGCTATTGTATATTACACGATCGTATTCAATGTTTTTCATATTTTTAGCCAATTGGCCTATATATTCATTTCCGCCATCATCCACGTAAATGCAGGATGGCAACGTTTTTTTTACTGTTATACTACCGTTCTTATCAGAGATTTGCTCTATATCTAAAATATCAATTTTCACGTTGCCATCTTCTGTATAATCAGCACACGCCACGACCGTATTAGTAGTTCCAAGGTCAATACCAATATATGGTTTCATTTTTCCTCCTTTACTCCCTCATGGTAAAATAAATTTAAAGGCTCTACGGAGCCATAACGTCTACATCATCAAACATATTCAAAATCTCCTCAATATTAAATGTACTATTTGTCTTTGCTCCTCTATGAACAATATAAACCTTTTTAGGTGTCAATTTCAAAAATACTTCTAAAATATCCTGCAGTATCCCATGGTTGATAATAGGAATATTCTCCTGCAACATAGATATAGGTTTCTTTATGTTGTTGCTTATGTTTAGCAAAATCGCATTGTCAAATGACATCAACTCCCGCCCGTACACAAAAGAAGTACTGCCTTCGGTAAGATTGTCCGAGCTGGTCATTACCAGACAATTTCCCAGCGAAATTTCCTTTCTTATAAATTCCCTTTTGCTATCATACAATTTTATGTCATTTGCATTTAATATGCCATTTCCGTAGATAGGCCCTCTTACTTTTTCATATAACATGGTTATATACGACAATGCTCCATCAACATACACATTGTACGGCATATATTCAAAGTTTCTCTTCATAAGCATCAATAAATCTTGAGCTTTCCCTACAGCAAATGCAGGTATAAAGCCAACACCACGATTGGCTAATTCCTCTATCACTTCCAGAATCAACTTATCTTGAATTGTCTTATCATAAACGCTAAAGCTTGACGTATATCCAAACGTAGCTTCAGTAATCAGCACATCAGCGTGCATTCCATCAGGAATTGTAAGACCACTATTTGTCTCAACATCTTTTACAGTAAAATCGCCTGTATAAAACACTGAAAAACCACCAATTTCTGCGTAAACCCCGCAAGCCCCCAATATATGTCCGGATGGAATAAGCTTCACTAAGACTCTTTTGCCTTTCACAGATTCATCAAAAAGGCAATCGGTCAATGTCATGCTGTTTATTTTATTCAGCAACTTATAATCAGCATCATTTAGATTTAAATCCTGCATATTGCTGTTTTTAGAAAAAAATCCGTTCAATATATATTTCGTCTCATAAGACATAATTATAGGACAATTTAGTCCGCTTTTTATAAGGTTTACAATGCCCCCGCAGTGATCAAGATGGCAATGTGTAATAATGAGTAAATCAATATCTTTAATATCAATGCCAATTTTTTTTAAATTCTCGTAATATATGTGATCATCTTTAAAGTTAATTCCACAATCTAATAATACATTAACATCATCGTACGTTATTAAGTAACTACTACCACCCGTACCACCACCTTCTAATAAATTAAATTTAAAAAGACTAAAATCCCGACTTTCACGATCTCTATTGCTATAAAGTTCGTAATACTTTTTTAAAATAATCTTATTTTCGGGAAAGTGCCTAAAATATTTAACCTTTCTAAGCTCATCATCCCCTTTAATACCCCACTGTATCATTAGCCTAATCATTCTCAAATTGTCGTGATTAAGCTCATAAGCCTTCCTCAATTCAATATACCATCTCTCGTTTCTATCATCTTTGTACACCTCTGCCAATACAGTATGTATTAATGACTGAAAAAATCTGTCAGTATTTTTTTCTGCCATATATAGTAGTTCGTCCTCAATTGAATAATTCCTGCTTTTATTTTTAAAACTTAATATAAAAATATATAAATTTATCCAATTATTTTCTTCATCGTAGTTCATCAATTGCTCATATATGCCATCTTTTTTTAGCGACAATTCGAACATATCAAGCAACAGCACACATTCAATAAATAATGATATGTTATTCTTAGATAAAATAATATTATCAAAAATGTTCAAAAAGTGCTCTTTCGCATCTTCAATAATACCGAGATAAATTTCAACTTTAATTTGCCATAAAATTAAGTATAAGTAAATACTTCTATCGAGATCGCTGACGAGATTTTTCTGTTTGAAAATGTATTTATACGCATCCATGTACCTCCTTTCTTCTACATATGTTTTAAGTTTGGTATCGTATTCAGAAACTATGTGATCGTAAATTGACTTCACCCCCCTCTGTATATTATATATTTTAATATTTTTTTATAAAAATTTCTACAAAAAAATAAAGCCTGGTTTCATCCAGGCAATTAAATCTTAACAAGATTTTTAGCCGCTTCTGCTACTGCTTTAACTTTTAATATGTCACTGCCTATTGAAGCTTCTACGCTTGCAGCAATCGTTCCTTCAACAAGAGGCGCATCTGCTATCTCAACTTTTCCCGCGTATTCTTCATCAAGAAATTCTAACGCCATTTGAGCACTCATTACAGAACTTCCTAAATCAACTAAGATTAAAACGCCGTCGCCGCTTTCGCACTTTTTTATTTCTTCTACGATTTCGTCTACATTTGTGCCTAATCGCCCATCTTTGGTGCCGCCAGACTTGCCTATCCTTATTTTCCCTCCTGTCATCTGGTCAGCTAATTCATACAAGCCATCTGCCACCTTCTTTGAATGAGACACAATAACTATACCTACCATTAGATCCAATCCTTTCTTCATTGTTGCAACTTATCTACATAATCAGCAACAGTTTTTATCATCAAATAAGCTGATGTTGCTCCAGGATCCTGATGTCCTATGCTTCTTTCGCCAAGATAGCTGGCTCTGCCTTTTTTTGCAGCAATGTCTTTAGTCATTAAAACACCATTGTATGCATTATTTGCCGCTGCTTCTATAGCTTCTTTTAAACCACGTCCTTCACTTAATGCTTTCTTTAACTCATTCAAGGCAGGCTCCATCGAGTCGATCATAGTCTTGTCTCCTACTTGTGCTTTTCCTCTTTCTTTTATTCCAGAAAGACCAGCCTCAAACATCGCGACAATGTCATTTTCATCTAATGTGTTTTTGCCTGATACTACATTTCCCATTCTCATGAAAAATGTTCCATAAAGTGGTCCAGATGCTCCACCAACAGTAGAAACTAAAACCATACCAACATTTTTAAGTATTGTGCCTATGTCTTTATCTGAAAATTGTGTCATCTTATCCCTCACTGCTTTAAATCCCCTATCAAGATTTATGCCGTGATCAGCATCACCTATTGCTGCATCCAGATCTGTAAGGTATTGCCTATTATCTTCAATTGTCTTTACTATGTCATTTAAAATGTTTACTACGTCTGTCTTTCTCAACAACAATATCATCATCCCTTTCGGCTCATATCTTATAATTGCTTAAAGGCAGGTGTATCTGCTGATGCATCTAAAAGCGATTTAAGTTCTTCATCAAGTTTTAAAAGTGTTATTGAAAATCCGCTCATCTCAAGGGACGTCATGTATTCACCCACGAAAGTTTTATAAACGTTGATATTTTTTCCCATAAGGTATTCATTCACTTCTTTGTTTGCTATGAAAAGCTCTGAAAGAGGTGTAGCACCAAGGCCATTTACCATCAATGCCACTTCATCACCGTCGTTAAACGGCAAGTCAGAAACAATTTTGTCCATAAGCTCAGCAACTATCTCTTTTGCACTTTTTATCTTCTCCCTATGTGTACCAGGTTCACCGTGTATTCCAATTCCTATCTCAATTTCATCTTCTTCAAGTGTAAAGCTTGGTTTTCCTGCTGCAGGCACAATGCATGGTGTAAATGCCATTCCCATAGACCTTAAATTCTTTATGACCTTTTCTGCAACTTCCTTGACTTCTTCAATCTCAGCCCCTTCTTCAGCTTTAGCTCCAGCTATTTTATGGACGAAAACAGTACCTGCAATACCTCTCCTGCCCTGCGTATATGTGCTGTTTTCAACAGCCACATCATCATTCACAATCACTTCTGAAACCTTTATACCATCCATTTCAGCCATCTCTTTTGCCATCTCAAAATTCATTACATCGCCTGTATAATTTTTGATTATGAGCAAAACACCTTTTCCGCCGTCAACAGCTTTTATAGCTTCATAGATTTGATCAGGCGTTGGCGACGTAAAAACAGCACCTAAGCAAGCTGCATCCAACATGCCTTTACCTACATACCCTGCATGTGCAGGCTCATGTCCACTGCCACCACCGCTTACAAGCCCAACTTTCCCCTCTACAGGAGATGTTTTTCTTACTACAACATCTACATTATCAAGCTTTCTCAAGTATGTTGGATATGCGTAAAGAAGTCCTGCCACCATTTCCTTTACAACTTCTTCAGGATTGTTAATGAGCTTTTTCATGATATTAACCCCCATATTTTTTATTTTTTTATATCTACTGCAAATTGTATGCCAATAAAAAAGGTCATATGCAGATGAAAATGTCAGCATATGGCCACTTCAATGAAAAGATTTTTATTTTTTCTTGGTAAAAAGTATCAATCATAAATGAATCCTGATATTAATTTTCAACCAGATGAAATTTTCTCGCTTTAGCTGCAACTGTTTTATGGGTCAATCCTAAGGCTTTTCCAGCTTTGTTAAAACTTTTATACCTGGATAATGCAGCTTTGATTATTTTATACTCATAATTTTCCATCTTTTCAATATCGTAATTGTCGCCTAAATATATTACCTCATCGTCTTTGCTGTCTTTTACATTTTTTATATACGATGGAAGATCATCGAAGTCAATGTACTCTTTATCGCTTAATGTTATGCACCTTTCAATTAGATTTTCAAGCTCTCTTATATTTCCCGGCCAATCATACTTTATCAGGGATTTTATGGCTATGTTTGTAATAAAATGAACATTTCTTCCAAGTTTTTTGTTCATCTTCTTTATAAAATGCTCTACCAAAACAGGAATGTCCTCTTTTCTATCCCTTAAAGCTGGCAAAAAGACAGGTATAACATTTAACCTGTAGTAAAGATCTTCCCTAAATGTGCCATTTTTCATAGCTTCTTCAAGGTTTTTGTTTGTTGCCGCAATTATCCTTACATCTACTTTTATAGTCTTTATTCCACCAACTCTTTCAAACTCTTTATCTTGAAGAACCCTTAAAAGTTTTGCTTGAATTTCTATTGGTATATCTCCTATTTCATCCAGGAAGATCGTCCCTCCATCAGCAAGTTCAAACTTCCCTATTTTCTGCATTATTGCGCCAGTAAACGCTCCTTTTTCGTGACCAAAAAGCTCACTTTCTAAAAGTGTGCTTGGTATAGCAGCACAATTTACCCTTATAAAAGGTTTATCGTGTCTTTTGCTTGAATAATGTATCGCATTAGCAACTAATTCTTTTCCTGTCCCGCTTTCGCCTCGTATTATTACGTTAGAATCCGTTTCTGCCGCTTTAGATGCCACCGTCAATGCATCTTTCAATTTTCCGCTGTTACCTACTATTATGTCAAAGGCTTTATCAAGTTTTCTGCTCCTTTTAAGTTCTCCTTCAAGGTACTCGATTTGTGGAAAATCTTGAAATACAACCAATGAACCAGTAATGTTGCCTCCAGCATAAATAGGAGTCATGTTTAAAAAAAGCGTCTTTTCACCTATGACGTATTTTTTGTTTAAAAACTCACTTCCATATTTTAAGACTTGACTTACATCTATATCTGACATAACTTCACTTATATTTTTGCCGATTGCCTTATCAAGGCTAAAACCTGTTATTTTTTCAGATGCTTTATTAAATATAGTTATGATTCCATTATCGTCCGTAGCAATTATGCCAACTGCAATGGAGTTAAATATTTCTTCGTACGCAATAGACGTATTCTTTAAAAGCTCATATGTTCCACTCTCGTCATTCACCTTTTTTAAATCCACTAAAAAAATCTTTTTAATCTCTTCCATTGAAGAAATGCAGTTATCTCCTTCTACGATTATATCAATATCATCGCCTTCTGATGCAAAAAAAGTTATCATGGAAAGCATGCTATTGGCAGGCACAAGCCTTGCGCTTTCAGCTTTTTTAAGCATAACTTTGACATTGTCCTTTTTGCATACGTCATTTACTCTCCTGACTATCATTGCAGATATTTGCGAGTGTATATTAATTGGAGACTTTATTCTTTCACAAATTTTCTCCATACTTTGCATTCCTTCCTCATTAAAATATGTCATAATTAATAAGCCACTAAACACTTATTTGCTGTAAAGATTTCTCGTTGCAATAACATCCACACCAGTATTTAAGATGTTTTTGACAACGACATCACCTACATTAATCGGCGGCTTTAAAGTTATTTTAGATAGTTCCATCACTGCTTTGCCGATAAGCTCTTTTGGAATTGGCTCTTTAGTCCTGACAGAAACTACTGGAAGATGACCCTTTTCAGCTTTTACTATTGTAGTCAGAGTCCTTTTGGGAGCAATTATCTCATCTTCAGCATACTTTAATCCTCTTTTGCACTCATATCCTGTGATATTTACAATTTCCTTTCCTTCCATTTCTACAACCAAGCGACAACCATTTGGGCATACAATACAAGTTAATTCTCTTTTTATCATATTATACCACCTCTACTTCGAATGTGATTTCATCTGCAGGAGATAGATCATCTCTTAAAAATTTTTCCTTTGGCACATCTATTAATATCATCTCTCCTGGTGTCAACCTCTGCATTTTTTTCCTGGCTATCTCTCTGTCACCTGATTTCACGGCGATATAAGCGTTTTTGTACACATCAGTAGGCCTCATGTGAAATTTAACTTTTGCATCTATATTATCATAATTTACTATTTGCGGCACCACATATCTAATGCCTAAACCAGCTTTCACGACGATGTATCGCCCTTCTTTTATTAACATATTATTAATGTACTTTACTGCAGAATCAGCCGCCAGCCTTGCTTCTTTTGTAACATTGTCCACAAGATCGTGCACTTGCAACACATTGCCACAGGCAAATATTCCTTCCACATTCGTTTCCATACTTTCATTCACAAGCGGTCCCCCAGTAACGGGATCTAACATTATGCCTGCACTTTTTGACAGTTCATTCTCAGGAATCAAACCTACAGATAATATTAAAGTATCACAGCTTATGTATTTAGCTGTGTTTAATATTGGCTTTCTGTTTTCATCTACCTGTGCTATCGTCACACCTTCAACTCTTTCTTTACCGCGTATTTCTATCACAGTGTGGCTTAAAAGAAGCGGTATGCCAAAGTCATCTAAACACTGAACAATGTTTCTGGTAAGTCCACTGGAATAAGGCATAAGTTCAACAACAGCTTTTACCGTAGCACCTTCAAGCGTAAACCTCCTGGCCATTATAAGTCCAATATCACCAGAACCCAATATCACAATCTCTTTGCCAGGCATGTATCCTTCCATATTTACATATCTTTGTGCCGTTCCCGCCGTAAATATCCCTGCAGGCCTTGTGCCAGGTATGCTGATTGCACCTCTTGGCCTTTCTCTACAGCCCATCGCAAGTATTATCGCTTTCGCTTTAATCTCCATGACGCCATTTTCTTGATTTACTGCTTTAACTACTTTATCGCTTGATATGTTTAATACCATCGTATTAAGCATAATCTTTATTCCATATTCATTTACCTTTTCTATAAATCTTTCTGCGTATTCCGGCCCAGATAATTCTTCTTTGAATTCAATAAGTCCAAATCCATTGTGTATGCACTGCTGAAGTATTCCTCCCGGATAGCTGTCCCTTTCGATTATTAAAATATCTTTTACACCTTTTTCATACGCTTCAACTGCTGCTCCAAGTCCTGCAGGACCTGCACCAATTATTACTATGTCGTATTTCATCATCATCTACACCCCACTTTTTAATAGTTCATTGTACAAATTTACGACGTATTCTTTCGCTTTAGCCGTCAAAATATTTGAATTGCCGCCAAACTTTGTGACATTAAGCGGATCTACATTAAGCTCTCTTGAAAGTATCTCTAACACTCTGGGGCTGCAAAATCCACCTTGACATCTGCCCATGCCAGCTCTGGTCCGCCTCTTTACGCCGTCAATGCTTTTTGCGCCAACAGGCCTTCTTATGGCATCAATTATCTCACCTTCAGTAACTGTCTCACATCTGCAAATGATCTTTCCATAAGCAGGTTCTCTCTTTATCAGCTCATTTCTTTCTTCATCTGTCAATTCATTAAAGCGTATGACAGGCTTCCTCTTGGGATTGAAATTATCTTTTTCAACCATTTTAAGTCCTGCATCTTTAAGAATTTCTCTTACCATCTCCGCAATTGCTGGTGATGATGTGAAACCAGGTGATTCAATGCCTGCTACATTTATAAAACCTTTAACATCTGATTCGCTTATAATAAAATCTTCGCCATATACATCTGGCACAGCCCTTACACCAGTAAATTGTGTTATCGTCTTCCTTTCGTTAAATTTTTCAACGCTCTTTTTGGCGCCTTTTATAGCCTTCTCCAATCCTTTGTAAGTAGTCTTTCGAAATTCCTTATTGGATATATCCTCAGACGTAGGACCTATAAGCAAGTTGCCATCAACAGTTGGCGACACCAGTATTCCTTTTCCCATCTTAGTTGGTACTTGAAATATGACGGTATTTGCCAAATAGCCTTCTTCTTTATCTAAAATCAAATATTCGCCTTTTCTTGGATGAATCGAAAAATGTTTATCGCTTACCATATTGTTTATCACATCTGCATAAAGCCCTGCCGCATTGATTACGTATTTGCTAAAATACTCTTTCACTTGTGTTTTTACCCTAAAAACATCGTCTTCTTTATCTATAGATATGACTTCTTGATTAAATACAAATTCGACGCCGTTTTGTGCAGCATTTTCAGCCAAGGCTATTACAAAACCGTAAGGACATATAATACCTGCTGTCTTTGCATATAAAGCAGCAACAATTGTGTCGTTTATGTTTGGTTCAATTTCCTTAACCATATCCGAAGATATAATAGACATATTCTTGACGCCATTTTTTAACCCTCTATCATACAATTTATAAAGGCTATCTACTTCATCTTGTGAAAATGCGGCAACAAGTGAACCAACTCTTTTCATTGGAACATCTAAATCTTTACAAAGCTCATCAAACATCTCATTTCCTCTTACATTTAGTTTGGCTTTCAATGTACCAGGCACTGGGTCGTATCCCGCATGAAGTATAGCACTATTGGCTTTTGATGCACCACCTGACGCTACATCATCTTCTTTTTCTATAAGCAGAACTTTAATGTTGTATTTAGATAATTCTCTGGCAACTGATGAACCTACTACACCGCCGCCGATTATTATGACATCGTACATTTTACCATCCCTTTCAGCTATCAAATTCTTAAAAAAAGACAAAGCCATATATAGCCGGCTATCCGGTTATATATGGCTCTCCTATTCTCCGCCATCCTAATATTCAATTGTATCTTTTGTTTATCAATTTAATTATACCACTTAATCAGCCCAATTCATAGACCTTTCTACGGCTTTTTTCCATCCCGCATAAAGTTTTTCTCTTGTTTCATCATTCATGTTAGGCTCGAAATGTCTGTCAACTCCCCAATTCTTAGCTACTTCTTCTCTGCCACTCCAGAATCCTGTAGCAATACCTGCAAGATATGATGCACCTAATGCAGTCGTCTCTATGACAGTAGGTCTATCTACAGGTACACCTAATATATCTGCCTGGAACTGCATCAAGAAATTATTTGCAGATGCTCCACCGTCAACCTTTAATGCACTTAACTTTATACCAGAATCATCCTGCATAGCCTCTAAGACGTCTCTCGTCTGATACGCCAAAGATTCTAACGTTGCTCTTATAATGTGCTCTCTTTTCACACCTCTTGTCAAGCCCAAAATCGCGCCCCTTGCATACATATCCCAGTATGGTGCACCTAATCCCACAAATGCCGGCACAACGTACACTCCATTTGTGTCACTGACCCTTTGAGCGTATTCTTCACTTTGCGGTGAATTGTCAATTATCTTAAGCTCATCTCTTAGCCACTGTATAGCAGCACCAGCTATGAATATGCTTCCTTCTAAAGCATATTCAACTTTATCATCGATACCCCACGCTATCGTGGTAAGCAAACCATTCTTGGATGGCACAGCCCTTTCGCCTGTATTCATAAGCATAAAGCATCCGGTTCCATAAGTATTCTTAGCCATTCCTTTGTCATAACAAGTCTGACCAAATAGTGCTGCTTGTTGGTCACCTGCGCAACCTGCTATAGGTATTTCAACGCCAAATATGCTTTTGTCCGTGTATCCGTATACATAACTGGACGGCTTAACATCAGGAAGCATCGATTCTGGAATGTCAAGATATTCTAATATGTCCTTATCCCACTTCAATTCGTATATGTTAAAAAGCATCGTACGAGAAGCATTAGAATAGTCTGTCACATGTGCCTTTCCACCAGTCAAATTCCAAATTAACCAGCTATCAATATTTCCAAAGTAAAGATCTCCATTTTCTGCTTTCTCCCTTGCACCTTCTACATTGTCAAGTATCCATTTTATCTTCGTACCCGAAAAATAAGCATCAACTACAAGACCAGTCTTCTTTAGAATTTCTTTGTCAAACCCACTATTTTTGATTTCATCGCAGATAGGTGCAGTCCTCCTACACTGCCAAACTATCGCATTGTACACTGGCTTGCCTGTGTTTTTATCCCAAACCACAGTCGTCTCTCTTTGATTTGTTATGCCGATTGCTGCAATATCTTCTGCCTTAATCCCAGTTTTCTCAAGCACCGCCTTAGCTACTTCTATCTGAGAATCTAAAATCTCCATAGGGTCGTGTTCAACCCACCCTGGATTAGGGTAAATCTGCGTAAACTCTTTGTTTAGTGATGCAACTATATTTCCACTGTGATCAAAGATTATTGCCCTTGAGCTTGTGGTGCCTTGATCTAATGCCATTATATACTTTGACATGATATGTTCCCCCTATATTTATTTTACTACAATTTTTTATAGCATGCTAACAAAAATTTGATATACTAATGCACCTAATAATCCTCCAATAATAGGGCCAAATATAGGTACTATCAATCCATATTGCCAGTCAGAATCACCTTTTCCAGCTATGGGTAATATTGAATGTGCAATTCTTGGTCCTAAATCTCTCGCTGGATTCATAGCATAACCAGTCGGGCCACCAAATGACAGTCCTAACCCCCATATCAGTGCAAAAATGACACCTGGCGAGATACCATTTACAGCTTTTACAGAACTAATTCCCAATACCGCAAATACGAGAATAAATGTGGCAATTACCTCCGTTAAAATGTTTGCTGGTATATTTCTAACAGCCGGTGTTGTACAGAATATTGACAATTTACCTAATTTATCATCTGTTTCTGCCCAATGTGGAAAATATAACAGCCATACTAAAACACCACCTGCAATGCCACCCAGCAATTGTGAAACAATATAACCAGGTACGTCTGCCCATGGAAATTTACCAAATGCAGCCAATGCAATTGTCAAAGCTGGATTTAGATGTGCACCACTGATATTGCCAAATATAAAAGCAGGTATTCCAACTCCTACTGCCCATCCAGTAGTAATTACTATCCATCCTCCATTATGACCTTTTGTTTTGTTTAATACAACGTTCGCAACAACACCATCTCCAAAAAGTATCAAAATCATTGTACCTAAAAATTCTGCAAAATATTTCCCTGTCAATGATACATTCATCAATACCCTCCTATTTTCTAAAATTTTAGCAAAAAAAACAGAAAACTACATTACCTCCTTGTCAGTCGATAAACCAAAGACTTTTTTCACTTGTAGAAACTGCTACTGCGCCAGAAGAAAGAGCATTTATCACATCTTCTTTTGTTTTAACTAAACCACCTGCAATAATAGGTTGATACACTTCCGTAGTAAGCTTTTTCGTCACATCATGTGCAACACCTGGCATCACCTCTATTGCAGTTGGTTCAATCTGCTTAATTGAATTTAAACCTGTTTTTAGCGCTTGCGTATCGAGAAGAAAAATGCGCTCAATACAAGGAATATTCAACTCCTTAGCATATGTAAGTATATTAGTACGCGTAGAAATTATACCATCTGGTTTTACTACTTCCTTAAGATACTCCACCGCCTTATAATCTTTACCAAGCCCTTCTACTAAATCAAAATGAATGAATGCTGTTTTCTCATGTGATTTAATGTCATCAATTGCATCTTTCAATATCAATATATTGCTTGTCAGCAAAAATATCACTTCACAGTTAGATGAGTAAACATCTTTTATATCTTCTAAATTTCTTATAGCTGCGATAATAGGAAAATTTTTAATCCTTTCAACAATGAAATTATCCACATCAATTCCTCCTATCATTTTATAAATGCAAATTGTATGCCAACACATCTTCATTTATTTTAGCATAAATATAATCTACAAGTTGATATATAATATCAAATTTATAAATTTGTATGGTAATTTATATCAAAATGTATAATATCAATACTAATAGAAATAATTAAGAAAATAAATTTGACAGATTGGTTTTGTTAAGCTATAATATGAGTATAATCAAATATAATCATAAGGAGGGTAGCTATTGAATATTGTTGGCGTCTTTAAGGCATTATGTGATGAAAACAGATTGAGAATATTTAACCTCTTATCACAAGAAACATTATGTGTATGTGATATAGAAACCATTTTAAACATGACTCAATCAAATGTTTCCCGCCATCTAAATAAGCTAAAAAGCGAAGGGATCATAACATTTGAAAAAAAAGCCCAGTGGGCTTATTACAAAATTGATGATAATTTTATAAAAGAAAATAAATTATTGTATGATTATCTGACTGGCACTTTAAGCAATTATTCGCAATTCATTTTAGACAATGAAAATTTAAAAAAACACAAAGAAAGTAAGTTATCTTGCGAACAGTTAACAAGAGGAGGTAATTAAATTGAGTGAAAATAAAAAAGGTTTATCTTTTCTAGATAGATTTTTAACTGTATGGATTTTATTAGCAATGATTATTGGTATTTTGATAGGATATATTTTCCCTAATTTTGCAAATATGCTTAATAAGCTTAGCATAGGAGCAACGTCGATTCCAATTGCAATTGGGCTTATTTTAATGATGTATCCACCACTTGCAAAAGTTAAATACGAGGAAATAGGAAAAAGCAAAACTTCAAAAAAACCTTTTAAAATTGCAATTTTATATAACTGGTTTATAGGACCTTTAGTGATGTTTCTTCTTGCCATTATATTTCTTCACAATTATCCACATCTAATGATAGGTGTAATACTGGTAGGACTTGCAAGATGCATTGCAATGGTATTAGTCTGGAATGATTTAGCAGATGGGGATAGAGATTTTGTTGCTCTTTTGGTGGCTTTTAACGCTATCTGGCAGGTAATCACTTATTCCATATTTGCTTATGTATTTATAAAAATACTTCCTCCGATTTTTGGTGTTAGCACCAAAGCAATTAATTTGAATATCTCTATAAAAGATATTGCTACATCTGTTCTTATATATCTCGGCATCCCATTTGTTGCAGGGGTTCTATCGAGATTGTTACTTGTTAAAGCTAAAGGAAACACATGGTATGAAAAAAATTTTATACCTAAAATAAGTCCTATTACTCTTATAGCACTTTTGTTTACAATTATAGTTATGTTCTCTCTAAAGGGAAAATATATAGTAACATTGCCTTTGCAAGTTTTAATGGTTGCAATTCCACTGACGCTATATTTTATTATAATGTTTCTAATGGGATTTTTCACATCATACAAATTTAAATACGGATATTCAGAAAGTACAACTGTTGGTTTAAATGCGGCAAGCAATGACTTTGAATTGGCAATAGCAGTTGCAGTTGCGGTTTTTGGACTTAATTCAAATGAGGCTTTTGCAAGTGTAATTGGCCCATTAATAGAAGTTCCTGTAATGCTAATGTTAGTTAATGTAGCCTTGTATTTTAGGAAAAGGCTCAACTGGAATAAAAACAAAGAATCAAACAGTGAAAAATAAGAGAGGAGAATTTTTATGAAAGTAAAAGTAGCATTTATCTGTGTGGCAAATTCATGCAGAAGTCAAATGGCAGAAGGTTTTGCGAAATATTTAGGTTCTGATATATTTGAAGCATACAGCGCTGGTACAAAACTTGCTGAAAGGGTAAATCCAAAAGCGGTTGAAGTTATGAAAGAAGTAGGCATCGATATAAGCAGTCATCGCCCAAAATTATTAGATGAGATACCTCCAAAAGTGGACATCTTGATTACTATGGGATGCAATGTAGAATGCCCATATATACCTTGCAAGTTAAAAGAAGACTGGGGCTTAGATGATCCCGATGGAAAACCAATAGATGAGTTTAGAAGGACAAGAGACATAATTGAATCAAAGGTTAAAGAACTTATTGAAAGAATTAAAAACAATGAAATAAACTTAAATTAACGCATATCCACAATACCCTTTTTCTATTTAAGCCAGCAAGTTTTCTTGCTGGCTTATCTCATAACAGCGTTTTTTTCATGACGTTTATCATAAACATCTTTATAAAGCTTATAAAGCTTCTCCTTATTTGTATATGTAATGATGAGAAGGTTAGCAAACCATATATCATAAATATACATTTGGTATGATTTGTAATAAAGAAATAATACCAAAGTCAACATTCCAACTACAACCATCAATCCATCTACTTCAGATGATGTAGCTTTTCCCTTGTTTAAAATGACGGCTATGACATACAACATAGCCAATATAACAGCGTATGCAATAGACACTCTAAATGATGTTAAAGCACTCCATACACCAAACGTAACAGCTATTCCCTTGCCACCACGCCATTTTAGAAAAGGAGAAAAAACATGACCTAATATCGTGGCAACAGCTACAGGAACTATTCCAATGCCGCTAATATATCCCTTTGACATCATGAATAATAGAGGAAAATAGCCTTTTAAAAAGTCAAGAACAACTCCTAAAATACCAAATTTGTATCCAACTGCATGCCAGAGATTAAATGCACCGGGATTTCCATCACCGTAATGACGTATATCTTTTAAAGCTAATAAGCCTAACCAGTATGAAAACATCATTGAACCACTTAGAAATCCTATTAAGACAAAAAGCATTATCAATGTAATCCCCCCCTTTAAACCTTAATCCTTCTCCCCTTCCATGTGACGTATCCTAAAAAGAAAACTTGGTACAATGAGTAAACCATGATGTATATAAAAAATAGCGATGATAGTATATGAAATAAAGGAACTATGATGCCATAACGCCCTGTCCAGTTGTCTATATAAATTATCTGCAATGTGTACATAATGTAAAGCACCAAAAACAAACCAAACAAATCACTTTTATAAAATGCAAGAAATGGAGTAATAAACTCTACCGCCAATAATCCTATAAGCCATAACGCTATAAGAATTATCGTCGCAGTTTCTAATCTGGATGTGCTTAATATCGCTCCTTTTCCAAACCCCTCTACTTCACTTTTTATGCCGTATGGATACATCCTAAACGAAATTAGATCGTATCCTATGAAATTCTGAACATTTATACCATTTGACGTAAATTTCTCTCCTAAATTTAAATCGTCCAAAAGCTCTCCCTTTATGCTGTAATGTCCGTTTACCTTTTCATAATCTTCACGAGACACAACAATACAAGAGCCATACATTCCTTTTCGTGGATTGTATTTTTCAAATGGCGATGTAAATGCAAAAATCCCCAAAATATATGGTATCAATGAAAGCTTTTCATAAAATTTCTCAGGGCTATGATATGGCACAACAGATATAGCTCCATTTGCCTTCTCCCTCGCTTTCACCAATGACTCCAAAGCACGTGGAGATAGCCTAACATCAGCATCGATGAATGCAAATACATCGCCTGTAGAATTTTTATATCCATTCCACAAAGCCCACGTCTTCCCAGTCCAACCATCAGGCATTTCAGTATTTCTTATAACTTTAATGCCATAACTTTCAGCGATCTCAAAAGTCCTATCTGAGGAAAAATCATCAACTACAATTACTTCATAAGGCATATACGTCTGATTTTTTAAAGACTCAAGTATATATGGGAGATTTTTCTCTTCATTTCTTGCAGGGATTATGACAGAAATTTTATAATGCCTTTTAAGAGGCTGATTACCATAAGTCACCTTCAAATTTCTAAATAAAACAAAACCAGAAATAATGCCTAAAAGCAAAAAAGCACTGGCTATCATTTCGCATCACATTCCTCTCCCATTTTAAATTACAGAAATGTGTTAATTAATAGTATCATCAACCTTTTTTATCAAGCCAACATCTTCACAACATTCGTACTCCATCTGCAATGTAACATGATGTATGTCAAACAATTCATCTAAAACAATTTCAATCTGTTCCATCACCTCTTTTGATTGACTTACTTTAACATCATCTTTTAAATTTACATGGCATTCAAAATGTACATCGTCGTCATTTGTCTGCCAAACATGAACATGGTGAATATTTTTTACATTTGGTAATTTCTCAATTTCTCTTTTTACAATTTCTAAATCTATGTTTTCAGGTGTTCCTTGCATAAGTATGCTCACAGATTCGTTGATTATTTCAAAGCTTTCTTTAATTATATATATACCAATTAAAACCGTCAATAGCGGATCTATCCAATAAATTTTAAAAAAATATATACATATTCCTCCAATAACTACTCCTACAGAAGACAAGGCATCTGACAGAAGATGTACGTAGGCAGAACGAATGTTGAGATTTTCTTCTGCATTTTCTTTAAGCAGAAGTACCGACGATGCATTTGCCAAAAGACCTATTAGAGCAACTACAATCATTATAGCTCCATTGATAGGCTCTGGATTGAAAAATTTTATATAAGCCTCTTTAAACAAAAATACCGATATTACAACCAAAACGACTGAATTAAAAAGAGCTGCAAGAATTTCTGCTCTCTTATATCCAAACGTCATCCTTTCATTATTTTCCTTCTGTGATATCAACATAGCAAAATAACTAATTATGATAGATATAGCATCGCTAAAATTGTGAAGCGCATCTGATATAAGGGACAAACTTCCTGAGAATAGCCCTCCAATAATTTCTGCTGCTGTTATTGAAAAATTTAAAAACATCGTTGTTATTAAGCTTTTCTTAGTTTTGACTTCATGTTCATGATGATGAGCCATTTTAATAACCTCCCAATTTTTTAAACTATAGAATTAGACCATTTACCACACTTATCGCCTGTCATTGCAATCGTCTTGCCATTTGCCTGTATTTTAATAACTTCACATTCATTTGGGCAACCATTGCAAATAAAACTAGTTGTTACAAATTTCTCTTCAGAAATTTCAAAACCTTTAAACTTTGTCGGCTTATTTGTTGTCTTTATATGATTTTTTGCTATCATTGCAATTCCAATCGCACCCATTACATCAAAATGCTTAGGTACAATAACTTCTTCTCCAATTTCTTCTTCAAATGCCTTTTTAATTGCTACGTTTGCTGCAACACCTCCTTGAAAGACATAAAGAGGTTTTAATTTCTTTCCTCTTACAAGGTTATTCATGTAATTTCTGACTAAAGCCTTAGAAAGACCCTTTAATATTTCAGCTTTGCTAAATCCGTACTGCTGTTTTGATATCATATCTGATTCTGCAAAAACAGTACATCTGCCTGCTATTCTAACATCTCTTTCAGCAGTCAGTGCAATTTCTCCAAAATCCTCTATTTTTATTCCAAGCCTCTCTGCCTGATGATCAAGAAACGATCCGGTTCCGGCCGCACAGACTGTATTCATTGCAAAGTCTGATATGATACCATCGTTAATAATTATTAACTTAGAATCCTGTCCTCCTATCTCAAATATCGTTTTTACATCTGGATAATAATACAATGTTGCTGTAGCATGTGCTGTAATCTCATTTTTTACTACATCTGCTCCTAAAATATATCCTAAAAGTTGCCTTCCACTGCCAGTTATTCCAATCCCATTTATATTGCTATCACCAATTGCTTGATAAAGCTTTTTAATTTCACTTTTTACTATATCTACTGGTTGTCCTATATTCCTTGTATATGACTTAAATAACAAATCGTCTTCCTCGTCAATTGCTACGACATTTACGCTAACAGAACCAACATCAACACCAATGTATATATTCTTCATACTACTTCACCATCTTTGCCATTAATTTTTTATTTTTTACCACGTCAATAAATGCTTCAATCCTTGTCAATAAATTTGCAGTAGCTGACTGTTCATCAATGGAAAGAGATATAATTGGAAAATCATATTGCTTAGATATTTTATCTATTATACTCTGAGAAATTAATTCCGGTAAACATCCAAAGGGCTTTAAGTGTATGACACCATCAAATCCCCTATCTTTAAAATCCAAAATTGCACCGATCGACTGTTTTGCATGACCACCTATTATTATCTCTATATATTTTTCTGCTTTTTTCAAAATATCATGTTCTTTTTTATTGATCTTAAAAGGCAGTAAATTATTGTCTATCCATTCTGATATATAATGAGCTCTTTCCACTTCTACTCCATATCCATTCAAAACTTCTTCTATATTGTTATTTATAGATGGCTCCATAACAACATATATTTCACCAACTATACCTATTTTTATTTTTTCGCTCTCAGGAACATTGCATATCTCAATATTATTAATGCGTCTATATGCCTCTTTTTCTACAAATAATATATCATCAGGCATTCTAATTCTTCTATACAACGATAATATTTCATTCCAAGCTTTTGTAAATTCGCCTTTGTTGCATTCATAAGCTCTTTTTTCTTCTATTATTTTTTCTATTTTATCCATAGATTTTGCCATTTTATATACAGTGTTTACTATTCTTAATACGTCTGTCCACGTATTTTCTCCTTTAATCCTTGATATTTTCTGTAAGAAGCCTTTAAAATCTCTTTTTGGTTCATCCAATATTATAAAATCCACTTCATACCCCATATTCTCTAAAATTTTCTTCTGTGCTTCTCCATAGTAACCAGCTCTACAAGGTCCATTACCCCCAGATGTTATTATCGTATCTGCTCCTAACTCAATAGCTTCTAAATATGTTCCCAATATGACTTTCAAAGGAAAACATGCAAATTCAGGGCTATATTTAACACCATAATTTATTGTCTTGAGAGATGGCTTTGGCGGAGTTATAACATCATGCCCTAACAATTCAAATAACTTTTCATAAATAAGTGGTGAACCCATATATGGAAAAGTAACTTTCAATTAAATCACGCCTTCCGAAGTGTTTTCAACTTTAACTCTTTTCAATTTTTGCTTTTTTATTCTAACAAGATCAATAAACGCTTCTATACGTGTCAATATATGACTTTCTCCCGTTTGCTCATCTATTCGCAATATCATGTACGGTTTCTTTGCATTTTCTGAATCTATAGAAAGAAACGGTTCAAGAATGGAATCAGAACCACATCCAAAGGCTGATATTTGTATTATGCCATCAATAATATCCATTTCCATAAAATTATAAGCAGCTCCCATTATCTTATTAGTAAACTCCCAAAACATCTCTTTTTTAAAACGGCTTTGATACTTTTTGATTAATTTTTCATCTAACATATCAAATGTAATGATTTTTACATTCATCTTTCTCAATGTATTTATAAGATCCATATTCATAAATCTGTCGTAAACATTGTATACATATCCCAATAAACCTATTGTAATATCGCCATCATATTTTTGAGGTGTATCTTCATCCAAAAGTTCATTTATATCAAAACCTTTTTTATTTAACTTTCTAAAAGAGAGCCATTCTTCTCTTGCTCTTTTTAATGCTTTTTTTAAATCATATTTACTTACGCCTAACCTCACTATGAAATCTTTGTAAATCTTAAAATCAGAAATATCATCGTCTTTAGAAATTATGCTATTCGTCAATATCTTGTCATCAATGTCATCAAACAATCCCTTAATCATGTCTGGCAATCCCATGAATTTTGGACACATGAATGTACCTTTGCTTAAACTTACGAATCTAGGAATATATATATAATCAACATTTTTATCTAAAAGATTTATAATGTGTCCAGTATACACTTTCATTGGAACACATATCTCTGGCACTGCTTTCTTAACGCCTAAATCCAATATGACTTTCGATGTGTCTTCAGATAATACCGTTTCTATTCCCAATTCTTTAAATAGAACATCCCAAAACGGAAAATAATAATAATATAAAAGCGCCTTTGGAATACCAATCTTCATCTCTTTGCTCTCCCGATAATCATGTTAAATCCTATATATTATTGGACATACGTATGCAAGCAATAAACTTGCATACGTAGCATAATAAAGTTTTATAAAAGATTTAATGCTTTCTCTGCCGCTTCAGTTATTATTTCGCTTAATGTAGGATGTGTATGGATGCTTGCAGTAATATCCTCAAGCCTACCATTCGTCCTAATTATATATGTTGCTTCCATTATAAGCTCACCAGCTTCTTTTCCTACTATCTGCATACCATAAAGCTTATGAGTCGCAGGGTCGACAATCATCTGAACAAATCCCTTATCATCACCTACAATCAATGCTCTTGCATCCTCTGAATAAGAGAATTTGATAACTTTGTAACCTAAATCAGTTGCTTTTGATGAGTCAATGCCAACACTTGCCGCCTCAGGTTCACAGAAAATCGCATGTGGTATTGCATTGTAAGTCATCGGAACATTGCTCCCCAATATTGATTTCGCTGCAATAATTGATTCTCTTGTAGCCGCATGTGCAAGCATAATTTTGCCATTTACATCGCCAGTTGCATACACATTTGGGTTTTCTGTTTGCATAAAATCATTTACTGGTATCTCTTTATGATTTCCTAATTTTATTCCCAATAATTCTATATTTAAGTTTTCAGTACGAGGTCTTCTTCCAACTGCTACCAATACTTTTTCAGCTGATACCGCATTTTCGATACCACCTTTTACATAGTTGACCTTAAATAAGTCATTTTCTTTAGAAATTGATGCTACTTTAGCATCTGTGTAAATATCTATATTGTATTCTTTTAAGCCTTCTTCTACTGCTTCACTTACTGCAACATCTTCAGTAGTCAATATCCTTGGAAGTGCCTCAATGATAGTGACCTTTGTATCCATTCTAGCAAGCATAGATGCTATTTCAACACCAATATATCCACCACCTACTACAACCATAGATTTAGGTTTTGTTTTTAGTTCAAATACATCTTCACTAAACATTATACCTGGCAACTCAATTCCCGGTATAGGTGGTTTTACTGTCTCAGAACCTGTAGCAATAATAAGCTTATCAAATACAAGCCTTATCTTCTCCTCTTTTGTTTCAACTTCTACAACATTTTTGTCTGCTATAGTAGCCATTCCATAATAAATGTCCAATTTATTCATTTTAGAAGCTTTTTCAGCTCTTGTAACACGTGCATTTAATATTTTATCTTTTCTTTCCTTTATGGCTAAAAAATCGACATCAATATCATTGTAATTAAGTATTCCGCCAAAATTTTTAAACTTTTTTATATCTGCATATCTTGTAGCCGTCTCAATATATATTTTTGATGGAATGCAACCCTCAAAAAGACACGTTCCACCTAAGCCAACACCTTTTTCAACAAGGGCAACTTTAAGGCCATTTTTGGAAAGCATATTGGCTCCCGGTGTTCCACCAGGCCCTCCGCCTACCACAACAACATCATACTTTAGTTCCTTCACTTTAATCACCTTTCTTTTATTAATTTGTTTTATTTCTAATTGCAGATATTGCAGCACCTATAAAGCTCAATACTGCAGCAATATAGTAAACTATATGAGCACTTTGAAGAAATTTAGTGCTATAGTTTCCTGTGTAATGCTTCATAAATGCTGTAAACAATGCAACAGAAAATGCCATGCCCATTACCATGCCTAAATTTTTTACAAGTTGCGTAATGCCATTTGCCGCTCCTAATTTATCCTTAGGAACGCTGCCCATTATACAGCTATTATTAGGTGACTGAAACATTCCAAGAGACAATCCCATAAGCCCTACATACACTAAAACTAAATAAATTGGTGTATTTATTTTAACATTTGCAAGCAGTATGAGACCAATTCCATTTATGACAAGTCCAGATGACGTCAATGCTACAGCTCCTATCCTATCAGAAAGTGCACCACTAAAAGGAGATATTATAGCCATTGCCACTGGAAAAGCCATCATATATAATCCTGATGTCCCTACACTTAATCCAACAACTTTCTGATAATAGAAAGGCATCAAGACATTTGGTGAGTACATGGTCATAAACGATAATAATGAAGCTATAACTGATGATGTAAAAGTGATATTCTTGAATAAGCTTAAATTTACAACAGGATGTTCTTTTTTTGTTTCAGCTATAATAAATATGACAAATGACACTGCAAAAATGATTAAGCTACCATAAACAATAGGATTATTTATCCCATACTTATTTATATCCGAAAATCCTAATATGAATGTTACTATTGAAAGCACCAAAAATATAGAACCAGTAAGATCAAATTTAAAATCTTTTTTTGCACCTTTTCTATCTAAAGGAACTGAATAGTACGAAGCTATAAATCCCAAAATAGATACAATAAATGTCAAATAAAATACAGATCTCCAACCCCAAATTCCAGTTACATACCCTCCTAATGGAGGACCTGCAATACTTCCTATAGCCATAGTAGTAGCCAGCAAGCCTATATTTTTACCTCTTTCATTAGGTGGATAATTTTCTGTCACAATGGCCATTCCATTTGCCATTACCATTGCACCACCTACTGCCTGTAAAGTCCTCATCACTAAAAGCATTGTAAGATTTACAGATAGACCACACAGTAGCGTAAAGATTGATATTATAAAATATCCCATATTGTATATCTTCCTTCTGCCATAATTATCAGCTATTGTGCCGAGTATCGGCAAAAGTGCAGACATAGTAAGCAAATAAATGGTGGCTATCCATTGAACAGTATTTATGTCTACTTTAAATTCTTTTGATATGACAGGAAGTCCCACATTTACAACACCGCTGTCAAACATAGACATAAATGCGCCTATCATTACGGTATACAAAATCCACTTCGATTTTGTATATCCATTTGAATCACCCATATTGTTCATAATATTCCCTCCAGATTTATAGAACTCTTTTTAATATATTGTTACCTATAATACCTATTTAATAACATTTTCTGTTCTCGACAATTAATTTATACTATACCATAGCAGGGTATAATAGAAGCAAAATATATATTTGAAATTTCAAATATATTATATACCGATTATTGTCATATGTCAATTTATGATTTATTTTTAAACTGCTGCGACTAACATAATTAAGATTATTTAGCAATCGCAGCAGTTATATTATATTTCTTTTATTTTAACCTTGTTCTTTTTCTTTAACAGCCTTTTTAATCTCATTTATTACTTGCTCTGTATTCATATTTCTTATTTCTATACCGATATGCTTTTCTCTGTCGAATCCTACTGCATCAAAAGCATCCCTGTACATTTTTCTCTGCATTACTGGATCACATGCAGCAACGTATAACTCATCTATATCTGCACCTTTCAAAAGTTCACGCAAATACCTGTCGCCATCCTCTGCGCAAAGTTGTGGATGCAATCCTACCCATTCGAATATATTTTCTCTTCTCAATGTGTTTAAGACTTCGAATGTGTCCATCTCCTGAAATGAAGGACATGTGCCTTGGCATACACATAAAAGCAATCCCTTTTTGCTCATTTTATTATTCCCTCCAATTAAATTTATAATTTTTTAAAATCTTTAAACGAGATTGTAAATTAAGCTTATTTATTGTCGCCAAAATAAGATATAGCATCGTTATCGCATATCTTCTGGCAACCTCTGCAGAATTCTACACAGTTGTCAGGATTTATTACAAGCGGAAAACCATCGTCGCCTATTGTATAAACATCGTGTGTGCAGAAATTAACACACTGGTAGCACTGTATGCATTTATCGTGGTCAATAATCGGATACCAATTTTTAGCCATGTCTTTCACCCCCTTTCAATCTTTTTTCAATCTTTAAAATGACTTTAATATATCTGCTATTCGCCCTAATGTTACAAGCTTTACTGATATGTTGTTCTTTAAAAGTTCTGCTTTTATTTCTTCACTTATGTTCATCACAACAAAAATCTCAGCATTTGTCTTTGAAATAAAGTCCACAAAATCTTTTGCATTCAATTTTTGATCATTGTAAAATATATTTTCTACATTTTTTACTTTCTTTAACTTACCATCTTCTACCTCTGCAACTGTAATGTATTCAGAATTTACAATATCACTTCCTATATCGCTGTTAAGTCCCAAATGATTTTTTGATGCAAAAGCTATAATCATCATCGCACCTCCTTTTATTTCTTGATTCGGTTTTTCGAATCAAATAGCCAAAAAAATAACTATTTGTTCTAAAAAAATATTTCATAAATTTATAAAATATATTATAGGTTGCCTGTGTAATGTAGCAAATAGCTACATTACACAAGTTATTTACTTTTTATTTTTAGGTTCCTGAGGGACCAAAAGCTTTCCATTAAATGTCCCAACCAAAGATTTTATAAAAGTGCTTATCCATAAGACAATCAATAATGCAGCTAATAAAAGTGTGTACCAGTACACTATTTGAAGCTTCACATACATATATACATTAAATGAAGAAAGCGTATATGCTGAAAGCGGGAATATGAAGGCCCACCATGATAGTGAAAAAGGAATTCCACCTTCTCTTAAATATTTGACAGTTATAGCAATTGTGAGAACAAAAGCCCATATTCCAAATCCCCACAAAATAAGAGATAACATTTTTAGAGAATCAGTGGTTGTAATAAGGCCAACTAATTTCGACGCATCAGCGATCCCCATTAAGCTTAACGTCCCTACGCCTATAGGACCTAAAATTATCCAAAATGTAGGTGTAGCCATAGCATGAGGCATTTTATGATTTATAAACCTGTTTAATATTATACTGCTAAGTATTATGAATAGAAACAAACCTATTCCAAAAAACACAATATCAGTAAGATTTACAATCTGTGCTACACCAATACTTTTCTTTGCATAAGCTTTCACAAGCTGATTTCCAAGAAGCGGTATTACTATACTTGCCACAGGTGTTATATACCATGAATTATTAGTTAGTTCTGGGCTTACTTCATCCATTAACATCATATTGTATGTTACAAATACGCCAAAAATTAGAGCTAATAACACACCATAAGCCCATAGTATAGTTCCAAGAAACACTACAAAGCTCATATTAAAGAAATCTTTTCCTATGATAAAGAAATTAGTACCTAAGATAAGTCCTCCAACAGGCATCGTGACGAAAAAGTTTGACATCACTGGATGTCTTAAATCATCTTTTAACTTATCAAAGTGCAAAAACCATCTCGCTGTCCATGGCCCAACCAACAATAAAAACAGAATAACATTTAACCAAAAGATTATTACAGAGAGCGGCTTTAAAAACGCCATTTTACCGCTTAGCATATACAAAACATTTGCTAAGCCTCCTGTCCCCATGACTGATGCATACCAAGCAGGGGAAAAGTGCCTTACAACATCATTTAAACTAATTTTTTCTTTCATCTCAGACCTCCTATAATATTTTGCTAAATCAATAATAGTATATCTTGGTTTTTGTCATATGTCAATATATTTATTGAAATTTTATTTTTTTATTCGGTTATTCGAATATATCGGATAAGCAACTGCCTACTCACCAACTATTTTCTTAACTGAATCTATAATTTTAACCATGTCCTTATTTTTAAGAGTATAATAAATCTTCGTCCCTTCCCTTGAATCTTTTACTATCCCATTTGCTCTTAACACCATAAGATGTCTTGAAATATGAGATTGGTCAAGATTCAAAACAGCCATCATTTCACAAACGCACATCTCATTTCTACTTAGAAGCTCAATAATCTTGATTCTTGTCGGATGCGACAGTGCTTTAAAGTACTCAGCCGTCTTGTCGTACAAATCAATTGTTACCATGTTATCACCCTTCCCAACTAATTATATTCGTTTTTTCGAATAAAGTCAATAAAAAGATTTTTAAGGCGCAATGTGGTAAAATAATCATTCAGCGCCTAACGGCTTGTCTGTATCTTTTCTCATCATTAAGAAAAATCCTATTCCTGATGCAATCAAATAAACGTAGTATGTGAAAAATCTCCATATACCTATAAACACACCTAATAGATGATGTGGAACTATATTTGAAAATATACTGGCAAAGCCAACTTCAACAAATCCTGCCCCACTTGGTATCACATTATAAGCAAGAATATCGTAAAATATAATTTGCCTTGATATGACAGCTAAAATATTGAATTTTATGTTCATTGCTATCATCAAAATTGGTGCAATGCTGTAAAACAAAGTCCAAAAAAGCATAGCGTACAAAAGCTGTGATATTAAGAGCTTTCCTCCCGAACTTACCATGAAAAGTTCATTAAATCTGTGATTGTATTCAATAATTTCAGTTTTTGTATTTTCAAAAAACTTTTTATACCTTTCACCTGAGAAAAAACTTATGCCAGCAATCAAATTTACTACAGAGATTAAAAAAGCTGGCCTCAATATTATATAGATGAGAGCTATCAATAAAATCAGTAGTATAAATGAAACCAATATGGCAAATATAGATAAAGCATGCGTAAGCTCCAACTGCTTTCTAAAAAATATCAGTAAAATAGGAGGTATCGTGCCGAAAAAAATACCTGAAAACAAAATCTTGGCTGTAAAAATCATAAGACTTTTATTTGGTGGTATCTTTTTTTTGTTTAAAAGGTAAATAGTTATTGGAAGTGCACCTGAACCAAATGGAGTTATATAACTGAAGAAAAAAGTAGCCAAATTGAACTTAAATAGATATCCAACGCTTAGATCTTCTCCTAACGCCAATAGTAAATCCCTTATCCTATAAGTATCAACCATCAAGCTTAAAAAAATAAAAAGCAGCATGATGCCAATGTATATAGGATTTATATTCATAACATCTTTTAATCCTTGATACCCTGAAAATTTCATTATGATGGCTATAGCGCCAAAGCTTAAAACAAACGCAACAGCCATCATGTAAAAATTCTTCCTCTCTAATATATGATTCAAAATTATCCCCTCGCTTTATTGGCTTATATCATCTAAAGTCTTAAATACATATCCCTGCGCTTTTATATCTTTTAATATCCTATCAAGAGCCATCGTATCATCTTTTGAGACAGCATGAAGCAGTATTACTGCTCCTGGATGAATTCTGGCCATAACGGTATTGTAGCTTTCATCAGGACCTCCTGGCAGTGGCTGCCAATCAGCAAGAGCAAGACTCCAAAACACCGTCTTATATCCCAAAGACTTTGCTATATACAATGTCCTTTCGCTGTACTCACCCATAGGTGGCCTCAAATAATGCATATCTTTTCCTGTAAGCTCTTTAAACATTTCAGCAAGACCAGTTATCTCGGTTTTAACTTTTTCATCTGAAAGCTTAGGAAGACTGGGGTGATTTACTGTATGGTTGCCTACTATATGTCCTTCAGACACCATTCTCTTAACAAGATCACCATGCTCTTTAATATACGGACCCGTCACAAAAAAAGCCGCTTTTACATCATTTACCTTTAGTATGTCTAAGATTTTAGGTGTATATCCGTTTTCATATCCTTCATCGAATGTCAAGTACACGTATTTTTTTGTTGTGTCGCCTGTAAATATTCCATCGTATTTTTTTATAAGGCTCATAGCTTTGGATGTAATCTCAGGCGTCTTGTGATCAGGTAACACCCTCATACCCCATCCGTACAATGTATTATCAAGGCCTTGTGCATTTATCAAAGAATTACTGTACACATTGCTATTCACGGTGTTGTTTTCCGTAATCTTAGTATCACTAACATCGTTAGAAGTATTTTTAGCTGAATTATCTTTCCCGTTATTGCTTGCCACACTGCTATTTGTCTTCACATTCACACTTGGCTTTTGAACAGACTTCTTTTCCACATTTGTTGGATTCTTGGTTTTCAGAAAGCTGCAAGACGCTGTCGATAAAACCATCACTATGACAAAAAATAAAACACCTAACTTTTTTAACATTTTATCATCCTCATTTCAAAAATATCTTCTTATGTATTTTTTGCATTCAGATGTTTTGTATTCTTATCAGATTTTTACTTTGCTTCCTTTATATATTTCGCACACAGTGTCTCTACATGGGCAAAATCTGCACTTTATAAAATCCCCTTCCACATCAGGGAAAAACTTTTCTTCCTCTAAGAGTCTCATCTCTTTTATAATTTTAATAAGTTCTCTTCTAAGACCTTTCGTATTATATACTTCAAACATCGTATTTTGATAGACGATTCTACCCCGTCTTACTTTTTTACCAAATTCTTCTTCTATTATCAAAAAATAAGCAGTCAATTGCATCACATCTTTCAAAAATGGGGAATGTCCTTCGGCTTTTGAACTTTTTAGCTCCAACGGTATCAATTCATTCCCAACATCGTAAATATAATCTGGCTTTCCACTTATGCCATATTTTGAAGATTTTAAAAGCTTGCTGTACATAACGCCGTCCTTTTTTACCTCTTCCTGCTTATCTATGTATATAAGCTTTCCTCTTTTGAAACCGATTGTCCTTTTCATCTCCTTATAAGGAGGTCTTTTTTCTGCAATCTCCTTCAAGATGACGTAAAGTATTAAAAGTGTAAAGACAAAATTTAACACTATCATTTCAAAAACCCTATTACAATAGCTACAAAAGCCAAGAGAATCAATATGGCTATAGCTATTTTCTTGTATTTTAACTTTACAATATCTCTATAGTATTTCTCATGATACTCAATGCCTTTTTTAAAGTTGCTATCTTCATACCTTATGCCGTTTTTTTCTCTCAATTCATTTATATATTTATGTCCGTACTTTTTTTCATAGTACCATTGATATGGGCAATACAAGTATTGATTTATCTCAGAAGCAGATATGTATTTGTTTGACATATTATCACCATTCTAAGCAAAAATAAAAACATTGCAGATCATTCCACAATATTAACTATATCAATTTTTAGGTTCATCTGCAATGTTTTAGACATTAATTTTTTATTAACTGTCTTTAGACTTTATTATTTCATTCACATATTCAACATACTTGTTTAAAAGTGCCTCTGCTTTTTCCTTTGTGGGAGCCTCTGAATATATTCTGCATGCAGGCAGCTCTGAATCTGGAACTAACAAAACCCAAGCATCGCCATAATTAAACCTTATCCCATCTAAAAACATCGATTTTTCATCCTTTTTTTCGTAAAACTTTCTTATTATCAAACCCTTGTCCTTCCAATTACAGTTTATCACTTTGTTCAATTTAACCCTCTGTGGTATAGACTTCTTTAAATCAGACAATTTAAGCTTGTTTTTGCTTAAATATTCAACTAATCTCAATGTAAAATTTATACCGTCGAAACTAAGGCTAAACTGAGAATTCTCATCACCATTATTACTTTCAATCTCAAACATTTTTTTCATCTTCTCGCTCTGAGAGATTTTACTAAACCTCGTCTCGATGCCAAGCTCTTTCGACATTTCACTTAAAAATTGAGAACTATTGAATGGTATTATAAACTTACTTTTCCCATTTTCCTTGCCGACAAGTATCCTCAAATAATCCAATTCATCTTCATCAAGCAAATGTCCTTCATCATCATAAATTTCAACATTTTCTCCATCATCTGAAATCTTAATACCCATATCGTAACTTGCCACAGCTTTTTCATAACCGCGACTTTGATTTAACAAGCTTAATAAACTTCTTGTGGTCTGACCAATAAAATTTACATTTAATTTTTCAAATGAATCGCCATTTAAAGATAAACTTTCAGCGTACTCCTTATTTACATCTACTATAACTTCGTCATTTATAACATTGGCTATACTATAATCGTTGATCTTGTATTTATTCAATATCTTTTTCTCTACATTTCTGTCCACGTCACACCCATTCTCATCTATTAAAATAATATTTACCGTTTTTTTATCTATTTTTTTTACAAATACGCCTGCTTTATATCCATTTTTTTTGATAGAATACCTCATAGCAGGCAGCATGGTAGAATGAGCATTGTACACCTTTCTTCCCACTGAAATTATCCCATCTTTTAAAAGATTTAAAGCTAATCTTGCGTAAGAATCATCCACACATCCCACAAGTATCTCTCCATCAAATATGCTGCCTATTACTTCACCTAATCTTACCAAATTGTCAGGTGTAAGATTATCATGCAAATTCCCCTTTATCCCTCTATCTCCAAACAATGACGCTTCATCATTATTTCCCCACACAACATCTCTTTCTACTATATTCCCTGTTGATATGATTCTATTAGGCCATATTTTCGTATTTGGTTTAATCTCACAAAACGATTGAAGCTTAGATTTTTCACCTATTATTGAATTATCAAAAGTCCTGACGTTATTTTCGGTAATTGCTCCGCTGCAAAATACAGTTCCTCTGATTTCGTTATTTCTTCCAATTTTTACATTGTCCCAAAGTACGCTATTCTTTAATGTTGACATAGGTCCTACATAGCTTCCACTTCCAATTATTACATTCGGTCCTATCACTGCACCATCATCTATAATAGCACTGTCGCCTATTATTAATGGCGGAACAAGCTTGGCACTCTGAGATATAAAAACATTTTTACCAAAAATCATTCCATCTTTGCTTATTTTCTCTTTAAATCCAAGATCGATATTCCCACTTAGGAGATCAAGGTGGCTTTTAAGGTATTGAACTCCATTCCCTATGTCACACCAGTAATCGTTGCTGATGTATCCATACACATGAACATTTTTTTCAAGCAGCATTGGAAATAAATCCTTGCTAAAGTCAAATTGCCTGTTCTCAGGTATGAAATTTAGAATCTCAGGCTCTATGATGTAAATACCTGTATTTACAGTATCGCTAAATACCTCTCCCCATGATGGTTTTTCTAAAAACTTCACGATTTTTCCATCATCATCTGTTATCACAACGCCATATTCCAATGGAATATCTACTTTTGTAAGCACCAATGTCACTTTCGAACCTTTGTTTTTGTGAAATTCATAAGCCTTTTTCAGATCTATATCTGTTATCACATCGCCGCTTATTACCACAAATGTATCATCAAGAAAATCAGCAGCATTCTTTACGCTGCCTGCTGTCCCAAGTGGTTTATCTTCCACATAATACTTTATCACGTCACCGTATTGCTCATACAAATAATCTTTTATCTTGTGAGGCAAATAAAAAAGGGTTACACCCACATCATTTATGCCATACTTTTGAACATGGTTTATAATATGCCAAATAGCTGGCTTTCCAGCCATAGGTACCATAGGCTTAGGAATTCCACATGTCAACGGCCTTAACCTGCTACCCTCACCACCAGCCATGATTATAGCTTTCATATCATCACCTTCTATGATTATTACTACTAATTAGTATCCAGAAAAAAAATCATTTTATACAAAGTCATATTTAATAGTAATATTTCAAAATCAAAATAAATATGTATTAAAAAAACGCTGGAGGTCAAAATGGTAAATACGATCTTTTTCATAGCTTTAGGTATCGCAATTTTTCTCCTTGGACTTTTATTTTTAACTTCATCGTTAAAAATCATTTCAAAGCACAAAGTCAAGACACTTATTGAAAAATACACAGGGAATATATATTTATCAATATTTATTGGATTCATTCTGGCCATAATGATGCAAAGCAGCAGCATGATTACAATAGTAGCAGTTAGCATGGCTGATGCAGGACTTCTAAACTTGTACAGTGCAGCAGGCATAATAATGGGAGCAAATATCGGAACAACGATTGCCGTTCAACTCTACGCATTTGACCTTTACAGTGCTGTACCTTACTTGATTTTTTTAGGCTCCATTTTAAGATTTCAAAAGCAAAAAACATTTAAGTTCATCGGCAATATACTTTTGGGCTTCGGAATCATATTTGCGGGACTAAAAATAATTGATATAGCCGTTTCACCACTTAGAAATTTTTCTGCTATAAAAAATTTTGTCACTATGACAGAAAACCCATTTTATGGCATAGCAACTGGAATCGTCATGGCACTTATCATGCAGTCTAGCACATTTTGCATCGCAATGCTTCAAGTTCTTGCAAATGTTAAAATAATGCCTGTATACAATGCCATCTACATCGTGTATGGACTTAATATAGGCACGTGCTCTGAAGCTTTATTGATAAGCATTGCCACAAACAAAGAAGGAAAGAAAATAGCTATTTTTAACGTGCTTTTTAATCTAATAGGAACAATCGTTTTTCTCCCTTTGACACACTATTACTATAAATTTTTGAAATTTATTACTCCAGGCAATGTGTCTTTGCAAATTTCAAATAGCCATATGTTCTTTAATATTGCTTCAACATTGTTGGTTCTACCAATAATGAAATACCTGTTTTATTTTATAGAAATTATGTTTGAAAATGGTTCTAAGTGAGTAAAAACAAAAAATTATTCACAACATAATAATATAGAATAGCAGATTAGGATGTGAAACTAATGAATAAAATAACGTACAAGGAACTTTTTTCTGCAATGCTGGCGTTTGAATTAGGAAGTGCTGTATTATTTGTATTAGGCGCGTCTGCAAAGCAAGACGCGTGGATATCAATATTGCTGGCAACTGTCGCTGCACTGCCACTGGTCTACTTATACGTAACACTTTATAAAATGCACGATGGAAATCTGCCTCAAATTTTGGAAGTCACATTTGGAAAGGCATTTGGCAAAGTGCTTTCTGTAATTTACGCCATTTACTTCTTGTACATAGCTGCCCGCGTAACAAGAGATTTTGCCGAGCTTAATATAGGTACCATATACAAGCAAGCACCTGTATCAGCCTTTTCAATTGCAATTTTGGTTGTAGTTATGTACTACCTTGTGTTCGACATAAGCGTTATGATAAAGTCTTCACACGTGCTATTGCCAACTTTTATTATCATGGCATTTTTTCAATTCATTGGCGTATTCAGCGTAAATTGTGTAACTATAAAAAAAATTTTTCCTATCTTAGGAAATGGACTTATGCCTGTAGTAAAAGCTGCATTTCCAAATATTCTCACATTTCCATACGGTGAGCTTATCACATTTATGATGGTGTTCCCAGAATTCAAGTTTAACACAAATAAATTGACCAAATATTGCTTTGCATTAGTTGTAACAACAGGCCTTTGGCTTGCATTAAACACAGTGGAAATATTTTCAGTCCTTGGAGTAGCAGAAGCGACAAGGGCAAATTTCCCATTTTATGAGCTTGCACTTATAATGAAATTTGGAACTTTTAGAAATCTTGACCCATTTTATGCAATAGTAACTGTTATAGGAGGTGTCATAAAAATAACTGTCTTTACGTATGCCGCCATAAAGACAATACAGACGATCTTCAACTTAAAAGAGTACAAATTTTTGCTTATACCTGTGGGCACTATCGTATACGCCTTATCTATATTAATAGCTGATTCATACCCACTTCACATTCTGATTGGGCTTAAATTGACGACGCTTTATATTCATGTGCCGCTGCAGATAATCATACCACTCATAGCATTGATACTGTCATTCATAAGAAATCCTAAAACAAGTAAAAAATAAATAAGCCTAACTACAGGCTTATTCATAAAGTGGATATTTGTCGAGAAGTTCACTTACTCTCTTTTTAGCTACATCAACGTAATTTTCATCTTTTAAAACATTATAGATTATATCAGCAATCATATCCATATCATCTTCATTCATTCCTCTCGTAGTAACCGCTGGTGTTCCAAGCCTTAGGCCTGAAGTGACATTAGGACCTAATGGATCGTTTGGTATGGCATTTTTATTTGCCGTTATTCCTACATAGTCAAGCCTTTTTTCTAATTCCTTGCCTGTGACGCCAGTCCCTCTTAAGTCCAATAACATCAAATGATTGTCTGTACCACCTGAAACTAAGTTCACTTTTCTGTCCATAAGGCCATCTGCCAAGGCTTTTGCATTTCTCACGATCTTCTTCTGATATTCTTTAAATTCTGGTTTTAATGCTTCATTAAAGCATACTGCTTTTGCAGCGATTACGTGCATCAGTGGACCACCTTGTACTCCTGGAAAAACAGATTTATCGATGGCCTTTGCGTGAACCTCTTTAGATAAGATTATGCCGCCTCTTGGCCCTCTTAAAGTCTTATGTGTTGTAGACGTTACAACGTCTGAATACTCTACAGGATTAGGATGAAGTCCTGCCGCTACAAGTCCTGCAATGTGTGCCATGTCTACCATTAAATATGCTCCAACTGAATCTGCAATTTCTTTAAATCTCTTAAAATCTATTATCCTGGGATACGCGCTTGCACCTGCTACAATAAGCTTAGGCTTGTACTCTTTTGCTAATCTTTCCAACTCATCGTAGTCTATAAAACCAGTGTCTTCCCTTACTCCATAAGGTATGATGTTGTACAACTTGCCGGAGAAATTTACTTTGCTGCCATGTGTTAAATGTCCACCGTGTGCCAGATTCATGCCTAATACTGTATCACCTGGATTTATCAATGCAAAATAAGCTGCCATGTTGGCTTGAGCGCCAGAATGAGGCTGTACATTTGCATGCTCTGCTCCAAAAAGCTTTTTAAGCCTCTCTCTTGCCAGCTCCTCAACTACATCGACGTACTCGCAACCTCCGTAATACCGCTTTCCAGGATACCCCTCAGCATACTTGTTCGTAAGCGGTGAACCCATCGCTTCCATGACTGCAGGGCTTACAAAATTCTCTGATGCGATCAGTTCAATCTTATTTTTCTGCCTTTTAATCTCATTAGAAATTGCATCAGCCACTTCAGGATCTACTTCTCTTATAATATCGATATTCATTGTCTTACCTCCAATTTTTATTTTCACTATACAGCAATAAAGTGCTATATTTTTATTATAATTACTGAAGCTAAATTGTTCAACAAAAAAGTATAAAAGTTGACACTAAAATATAATCTTCTGAAAATTTATTTATCAAATAATTTTTTAATAACCTCTTGATTTTTATTTGAATTATATGTATAATGTATTCTTGGTCAAAACAATGACTCCCCCTTTAACATATGCAAGCCCCAATTAAATCATCGGGGCTATTTTTTATTGTAAAATTAATCAATGTAAGATTTCTTTTATTATTCTTTCGAAATTGCCGTGTGATATTAAATCTATTTCTTCGTCGTTAAAACCTCTTTTTTTAAGTCCTTCAAGTACCTTGGGAAAACACGATACATCATGAAGCCCAACAGGTGTCTTTTCTATGCCATCAAAGTCTGAGCCAAATCCAACATGCTCTGCACCTACTAATTTCGCAATATATTCCACATGGTCAAGCACATCTTCTATTGTAGCATTGCCATCTTCTCTTAAGAAATCAGGGCAAAAATTAATTCCTATGACGCCATTTTTATCAGCAACGGCCTTTATCTGCTTATCACTTAGATTTCTCGGATGATTGCAAAGAGCTTTACAGTCAGAATGGGACGCTATAAATGGCTTATCACACAAATCTACAACATCCCAAAATCCTCTTTCATTTAAATGTGATACATCTACGATCATTCCTAACCTGTTCATTTCTTTTACGACACTTTCACCGAATTGCGTGATGCCGCAATCCTTGCATCCTAATACACCATCACCTATGTCATTTCTAAGGCTCCAAGTAAGCGTCATAGCTCTCACACCCAGTCTATAAAACATCCTTAAGAGAGACAAATCGCCTTCTATTGCTTCACCGCCTTCTATTGACAATAATGCGCCTAATTTGTTTTTATTTTTTGCTTCATCAATATCATCACCACTTAAAATCAATTTGATTCTATCGCTTTTTTCTATGGCTTGATAAAGTTTATCGATCATCTTTAACGTTTTTGCTGCAGCATCTTTTTTCATAAATTCTGGTTCAACAAAAGTGGCAAATACTTGAAGATGTACCAATCCTTCTTCCAATCTAATCAAATCAATATGCCCATCTGTATTTTTTATCGTCATGTCTCTTCCGTATTTTTCAGCCAAGTACAGCGTGTCACAATGAAAATCAACTATCATGCCAATGCCTCCTAAAAATTTTCTCTCAAATAATATTTTACGCTTATGGTTATACATTACAAAAAATTTTTCACATAAAATCTCAATTTTTTAACAAATTATTAATAAATATATGCTACAATTATGACATAATTGGAGGTGTGAAGCGATGAAGGTGAAGAAATATTTAATAATTACTATAATTGTATTATCGCTATTGGTATCATATGTTATGAATTTAAAGACCACCTTCGCAAATCTGACAGAAAAAAAGCCGGAGCCGGAATTTAAAAATCCCGGACAACGGATACTTGTAATTGTACCACACCCTGATGATGAATCTTTAGGAATGGCGGGAGTCATACAGCGAGCAGTAAGCCAAAACATTCCGGTAAAAGTAGTCATAGTTACAAATGGAGATAGCTACAAAAAAGCTGCTGCTGTACTTACAGGTCATGTAAATCCTACACCATCAGACTTTTATAAGCTTGGCCTTCAAAGACAAAGTGAAAGCATAGCTGCAATGGCAGAACTTGGCCTTCCAAAAAACGATGTAGTATTTTTAGGCTTTGCTGATGGTAGCACTCGTTTTTTATGGAGCGATTTTTGGGACAATAACGTTCCCAGAATTAGTGGCGGAACAAAATCCGCATTTTCCCCCTATAAAAATGTGTATAAACCTGGCATAGCATATACAGGAAACAATCTTGAAAATTGTATACAAGAAATCATAAAATCTTTCAATCCTACAGATATTTATTATCCAATGGCAGATGACGTGCACCCTGATCATTGGGCTGTAAGCAATTTTGTAAGATATGCCATCGTAGCCATGAACTTAAATGTACGAGAGCATATGTTTCTGATTCATCATCCACAATGGCCTGTCCCATGGCTTTTAGAGCCAAACAGACCGCTTCTTCCACCTGTTGATATGGCTGACAGCAATACAAAATGGCAGGTGTTCAAATTGACGCCAAGCGAAATCCAAAAGAAGGAAGTAGCACTTAAGAAATACAAATCTCAAATTGCTGTGATGGAACCATTTTTAATGGGATTTGTAAGGCAAAACGAGCTTTTTGGCACGAAACCTGTAATAAATATAAAGGATGTCAGCACGCTGCCAAATTTAAATCAGGCAGAAATGCCATACACATTGTTTAAAGTTCCTGCAGGGGGCGTATTAAATCAAGAGATATACAGAAGCGCAGATCTCACTGAGATGGCATCATTTTACTACAGAGGAAATGAGCTTTACGTAGGAATGAAGTCATTGGCACCTATATCAAAAAAAGTGGCTTATCATTTGGAAATGAGGCTATTTTACAAAGGTGATATCAAAAGAATAGATATAGGACTGATAGGCGGAAAACTTTACGAGTACAGAAAGGCTAAAAATTCCATCTACAATGTCCCAATTTCAAATCCAGTCTTTAGTAAAAATGTAGTCTGGATTAAGATTGACATTCCAAATACGCAAAATTTGAATTATATATTTATGGGGGCTGATTCAATATATAAAAACAAGTTGATAGACAAGATTCCTTGGAACGTCTACAAAGTCGAAAATAAGGAAGCATCGCAAACTACTTAATTGAAGTTTGCGATGCTTCCTTATTTTGTCTCTTTTCTCATTTTGTGTTGTTCTTTAAATTCATCTGTTTTGTAATACCTTCTTGAAAGTTCATCATACACATCTTCAAGGCTTATTTCTTTTTCTACCATCAAAACCAATAAGTGATAAATATAATCAGCTATTTCATATATTATTTCTTCCTTGTCACCTTCTTTTGATGCGATCAATATTTCAGTGTTTTCTTCCCCAATCTTTTTCAAAATCTTATTCAATCCTTTTGAAAAAAGGTAATTTGTGTAAGACCCTTCTACAGGATTTTCTTTTCTACCTTCGATCCTTCTGTAGAGATTTTTTAAGATTGATTCACTTTCATCACCTGAAAGATCTAAAATGCTTCTGTAAAAGCAGCTTCTATTGCCTGTATGACAAGCAGGTCCATCCGCTTCAACCTCTATAAGGATCGTATCACCATCGCAGTCGTATTTGATAGATTTAATGTGTTGAATATTGCCGGATGTTTCGCCTTTATGCCATAAGCACTGCCTACTTCTTGAGAAAAAATACGTCTCCTTAGTTTCTAAACTTTTCTCAAGACTTTCCCTGTTCATGTAAGCCATCATAAGGACTTCCTTTGTCTTATAATCTTGAACGATAGCGGGTATCAATCCATTATCATCAAATTTCAATTCATCAATGTACATAAACACGATCCTTTCCATCAAATCATCCTGACAGGTATATGGTTATCTTTAAGATAACTTTTGAGTTTATTTATCTCAAGCTCTCCATAGTGAAATAGAGAAGCTGCCAATGCTGCATCGGCTTTTGCCTCCAAAAAAACCTCTTTAAAGTGTTCTTTGCAGCCTGCACCGCCCGATGCTATAACAGGTATTCTTACATTTTCAGCCACCATTCTCGTCAATTCAATATCATATCCGTTTTTCGTTCCATCTGCATCCATGCTTGTAAGCAAAATCTCACCAGCGCCTAAGTTTTCTACCTTTTTTGCCCATTCTAATACATCGTATCCTGTATTAACACGACCCCCATTTATATACACATCAAAGCCTTTGCCATCATTCTTTCTTTTGGCATCTATTGCAACAACGACGCATTGGCTGCCAAATTTCTTTGCAGCATCTTTTATAAGATCTGGATTCTTAACTGCCTCGGAATTGATTGAAATTTTATCTGCTCCTGCCTTCAGTATTCGTCTGAAATCATCTACAGTCCTTATTCCTCCACCTACAGTAAGGGGTATGAATACTTTCTCCGATGTCCTTCTTACAACATCTATCATTATATCCCGTTTTTCATAAGACGCTGTAATATCTAAAAAGACTATCTCATCAGCACCAGCTTTATTGTATTCCTCTGCTACATCTACAGGATCTCCGGCATCTTTCAAATTTACAAAATTCACGCCTTTTACAACTCGTCCATCTTTTACATCAAGACAAGGTATAATCCTCTTTGAAATCATTGTACGACCTCCAATGCGTCCTTTAAATTTATTCTGCCTGTATAAAGAGCTTTGCCTATTATAGCTCCAAATGCTCCAATGTCTTTTAATCTCCGTATGTCATCCAATGTGGCAATTCCTCCAGAAGCAATGACATTCAACTGAGTATTGACGATATTTTTTATTGCGTCAAAATTAGGGCCCTCCATCATTCCATCCTTTTTAATGTCTGTGTATATGACCGTACTAAGACCTATATCTTTAATCTCTTTTGCAAGTTCATCATCTTTTATGTGGCTTTTTTCAAGCCATCCTTTTGTAGCAACATATCCGTCTTTTGCATCAATTCCCACGATAATTTTATCTTTATATTTTTCAGTGATCTCTAATAGCAATCGCCTGTCATGTACTGCTACACTGCCTAAAATGATGTAATCAACACCTAAATTAAAAAGCTCTGAAACAGTTTCAATGTTTCTTATTCCACCGCCTACTTCTATTTCGTTGTCAAATGCTTTTCTTATTTTTTCGATAGAACGCAAATTCACAAGGCGTCCTTCTTTAGCCCCTTCTAAATCGACAATGTGAATTCTTTTAGCACCATGATCTCTCCAAGCCTTCGCTGCATCATCTGGTTTTTCATAGTACACTGTACTTTTCTCATAATCTCCCATTGTAAGCCTTACACATTTACCATCTATTATATCTATAGCAGGTATAATAAGCATCAAATCCCTCCAAAAATCAAAATCATATCATCTCTGCAAAATTCCTTAATATCTTAAGCCCAATGTTACCACTTTTTTCAGGATGAAATTGGCAAGAAAATACATTGTCTTTACATACAACAGCAGGTATTGAAATTCCATAATCAACTGTCGCACATATATCATCTAAATCTCCATTTGAAAGATAATACGAATGGACAAAATATACGCTGTCTCCATCCCTTACCCCATTTAAAAGTTGATTATCCTTTTTTATGATGAGAGAATTCCAGCCTATATGTGGCACTTTTAAATTTGTCTTAATCTCAGATATTTCGCCTTTTAAAATGTGCAATCCTTCAGTCTCCCTGACTTCAAAGCTTCTATCAAACAAAAGCTGCATGCCAAGGCATATACCTAATAGCATCTTTCCCTTTTCCACTTCTTCTTTGATGGCATTTGAAATTCCTCTTTTATTTAATATCTCCATAGCGTCAGGAAAAGCTCCTACACCGGGCAATACCAGCGCTGCAGCATCTTTAATTTCTTTTGCATCATCGATGATTTTTGCATCATGCCCAATATATTGGAATGCTTTTTCTACGCTTCTTAAGTTTCCCATTCCATAATCTACAATGCCTATCATTTAAACACCGCCTTAATTATAATGAGCCTTTCGTTGATGGTATTCCATCTATTCTGTCATCTATTTTTGTCGCTTCATCTAATGCACGTCCTAACGATTTAAAAGCACCCTCTATTATATGATGTGTGTTTATGCCATGTAGCATTTCTACATGAAGCGTAATCAAAGAATTAAACGCAAATGCTCTAAAAAAATCTTCTACAGTTTCCGTTTCAAAGTTCCCAAGCAATGTGGAGTCAAGCTTCAATTTGTAATAAAGATATGGTCTTCCGCTTATGTCAACTACCGTTCTTAAAAGCGCTTCATCCATGGGGACGTATGAAACACCGTAACGCTTAATCGACATCTTGTCATCTAAAGCTTTTAAGAAAGCCTGCCCCAACGTTATACCTACATCTTCGACAGTATGATGTGTATCAACGTGCAAATCGCCTTTTGCAACCACTTGCAAGTCAAAAAGACCGTGTTTCGAAAAAAGAGTTAGCATATGATCTAAAAAGCCTATTCCAGTATCAATTGATGAATTTCCTTTCCCATCAATGTTTATCTTCACATATACATCTGTCTCATTTGTCTTTCTTCTAATTTCCGCTTCTCTCATACTAATATCTCCTTAAGACATTTTAAAAAATAACTATTTGCTTCTCTCGTTCCAATCGTCACGCGAAGTGCATTAGAGAGGATTTTGTCTCCTAAGAAATTTCTCACAAGTACGCCCTTTTCCAATAGTTTATTGTACACATAGTAAGCATCATCAAATTCTATCAGCAGAAAATTGGCCTTAGAATCATACACTTTTAAGTTGCCTATTTCCTTTAATCCATCCTGTAAAAATTTTCTTTCATTTTTGATGTAATCAACTTTTTCGTCAACTCGTCCTTCTTCTAAAACACTTAATGCAATTGCTTGCGATATGCTGTTTACATTGTAAGGTGATTTAACCATATTAAGGCAACTAATTACATCAGAGTTTGATACTGCATATCCAACTCTCAATCCTGCAAGGCCATACGCCTTTGAAAGGGTCCTTAATACAATAAGCCTTTCAAATTTTCCAATCAAATCAACTACTGTATCTCCATAAAATTCATAGTAAGCCTCATCAACAACCGTAATTCCATCGTTAACCTTCAGTATTTTTACTATGTCATCTCTATCTAATGTAGTACCTGTTGGATTGTTGGGATTGCATAAAATGACCATTTTAGGATTAAATATATTTATTGTATTTATGATTTCATCGACATTATAACTGTAATCATCTTTCAAGGCCACTTCTACATTTTTTGCACCAGCTATTTGAGAATACACTTTGTACATGCTGAAAGACGGTACGGGGTATACGACACAATCATTCTTTGAGACAAAAGCGTTCATCAATATATGAATTATCTCATCAGAACCATTCCCTACAAAGATATTTTCTCTGGTTGTGCCACAGTATTCCGCTAATTTATCTCTCAATTTTAAGCTTACAGGGTCCGGATACCTATTGACATTCGCACTTTTTACTATTTCCTGAAGATTATTCATAGTAGCTTCAGGAAGGCCAAAAGGAGTCTCATTTGCATCCATTTTATACATACATTCTATTGTTGGGACTTCGTAATTCTTAAAACCCTTTATCTCATCCCTAATCAAATCGTATATCATTATCTGTACCTCACTTTTATGGAATTAGCATGTGCAGTAAGCCCTTCTGATTCTGCAAGCCTTACTATGTCATCTGCTACCTTCATCAGCGATTTTCTGTCGTAGTAGAGGATGCTCATCTTTTTAATGAAATCATCAACGGAAAGCGGCGAAAAAAACTTCGATGTTCCACTGGTAGGAAGCACATGGTTAGGACCTGCCATATAGTCTCCTAAAGGTTCTGGCGAATTTTCTCCTAAGAAAACCGCACCTGCATTTTTTACTTTTCCTATCATCTCAAAAGAATTTTCTAAAACAAGTTCTAAGTGCTCAGGTGCTATTTCATTTGCTATGCTTAATGCTACATCTAAGTCATCAACGACAATTATGGCTCCATAATCATTTATTGATTTTTCTATTATTTCCTTTCTTTCAAGATACTTAATTTGCCTTTCTATCTCCATCTTTACACTCTCTGCAACCTCAATCGAAGTGGTGATTAAAACCGCAGATGCCATAACATCGTGCTCTGCTTGCGACAAAAGATCTGCTGCAAGATAGGAGGGATTGCCACTTTCATCAGCCACTATTAAAACTTCGCTTGGTCCTGCCACCATATCGATGTCTACGAATCCATAAACAGCTTTCTTAGCCATCGCAACAAATATATTTCCTGGTCCGACTATTTTATCCACCTTTGGCACAGATTCTGTTCCAAAAGCCAATGCCGCAATTGCCTGAGCTCCACCGATTTTATATACTTTTTTGATTCCTACTTCATTAGCAGCAACCAACACAAATGGACTTATCCCCACCTTTATGGGCGTAACCATAATAATCTCATCAACTCCAGCAACTTTTGCCGGAATGCTGTTCATAATGACAGAAGATGGGTAAGAAGCAGTTCCACCAGGCACGTAAATACCCACTTTTTCTAAAGGTCTGATTTTCTGACCATACACTATACCGTCTTTAAAATCCATCCACGTCTTTTGCTTTTGATTTTGGTGATAATCTTCAATATTTTTTATGGCTTTCCTTAAAGACGATAAAAAATCGCCATCTACTTTGCTGTATGCATCATCTATTTCTTCTTGTGATACCATTATGGTGCTCTCGTCTATTTCAACACCATCGTATTTCAGTGTGTAGTCAAACAAAGCCTTATTTTTATTCATCTTTACATTTTGAATTATTTCATAAACAATATCCTCTATCCTTTTATCTTCTAATTTTGATCTATTAGTCAACTTTTCTATTACTTTGTAATCAATCGAGCTTCTAAAATCGAAAATTTCTATCACTATCACCAGCTCCTTCAAATCAATACTAAGCCTTAAACATATCGCTTTCTATAGCGCCTTTTAATTTGTATATTATTTCCTTTATCCTTTCACTTTTTGTCTTCATGCTGGCTTTATTTACGATAAGCCTCGCGCTAGAAGAAAATATCTCCTCATACACTGTAAGTCCATTTTCCTTTAGAGTTGTCCCAGTCTCTACGATATCCACTATGACTTCAGACAACCCTACTAATGGAGCCAATTCTACAGAACCATTTAATTTTATAATTTCCACATTTTCTCCTTTTTTTTTGTAAAATTCTTCAGCTATAGCTGGAAATTTAGTCGCAACCCTCTTGTTGCTCAAAAAATTATCCTTCTTATTCAAAGGGCCTGCAACAACCATTTTACATCTGCCAAATCCCAAATCAAGAACCTCGTAACAGTCTCTTTTCAATTCCAAAAGCACATCTTTTCCGCAAACACCCAAATCTGCAGCACCGTGCTCTACATAAGTAGGCACATCAGATGGCTTTACAAGTATAAAATTGAGATTATTTTCATGATCGTATATAAATAATTTTCTCGAAATCTCATTTTGAATGTTTGTAGTTATGCCACATGATGCAAATACTTCAAAAGACTTTTCTGCCAATCTCCCTTTAGGCAGCGCTACTGTTATGCTATCCATCTTGCACACCTGCCTTGATAATTTCATCAAATTTCTTTCTGTTAGCATATTCACTGTTGTCCATATTTACAAGTTCAGCTATATTCCCTTGCTTTCTCAATTTCACTGCGATGTCGTATGCAACTTTTCTGTTTTTTTCATCAAAAACCACTGCCACCCTCTTAGGCTTTTTAGTGGTTATGCCGCTTTGACTTTGAAGTGCTAACATAGCTCTTTCAACGCTTATAGCAAAACCAGTAGCTGGTAAGTCTTTGCCGTAATTTTTCAACAAGTTGTCATACCTGCCACCTGCACAAATTGCATAACCAAGGTCTTTTACAAATACTCTAAATATTAGTCCTGTGTAGTAATCGATACTTTGAACCATGCCTAAATCAAATGTAATGTAACTATCCATGTCAAAATCTTTTAAAATGTCATAAACTCTCTCAAGATAGTTTAAAGCTTTCATGGCACTTTCAAATCCATATACGCGTTTTGCTTCTTCTACAACATCTATGCCCCCAAAGAAAAGTGGCAAATTAGCTACCAATTCATAGTTACGCCCTGTAATATTGTTGTATTTTAAAAAATATTCGATCTCTGACTGATTCTTGTCTTTAAGAAGTCCTTTTAGAATATCTTCTTCCTCCTTAGTCAGCCTCAACTCACAAAGTATCGATTTAAAAAATTCTGCTTGACCAATATCTACTTTAAAATCTTTTATCTCAATGTTTCTAAGAGCTTCAATTGCAACAGATATACACTCTGCGTCAGAATATTCATGATTTCTCCCTATAAGCTCTATTCCTGCCTGTGTAAATTCCCTCATTCTGCCTACTTGTGGATTATCATATCTAAAAACATTAGCAATGTAGGAAAATTTAAGCGGATATTCATTGTATTTTGTAGATGCTATTCTCGCCACTTGTGTCGTAACATCAGGTCTTAATGCCAGTAGATCTCCTTTTTTATCAAAAAACCTGTAAATATTGTTTTCATCGAAAAAAATTCCCGATGTGACAGAAAAGTTGTCAATGTACTCAAATGTAGGCGGCATTATCTCTTCGTATCCTGATAATTCAAATGTATTTCTCAATATATTTTCTATGTTTCGCTTGAATCTCAACTCATCAGGCAAAAAATCCTGTACTCCGTCAGGTAAATTCTTCATCAAAGCACCTCTTATACTATTTTACTTTATTTTTGTAAAGTGATAAAGTAATGACTTGTTATTTAAATAATAATTTATTTTTGTCTATGTGTCAAGTACATTTTCAAAAATCACACCTTAAAGAAGCTACTACCGGTAAATGATCTGATAAAGTAGAGTCAATAGCCTTTATTGATTCAACGCGCATGCCTTTTGAATGCATTATATAATCTATTCTGACATTTTCGCATCCATCCACATAAGTGTGAAAAGCAGAATTTTGAGTATTTACAGCATCTTTAAGCACTCTGATTATGGTAGAATAAGCTTCTTCTCCAGGTGTCTCATTAAAATCCCCCGTCATAATAACCGGATATTCCAAGTTCGAAACGATTTTCAATATTTCTTGTGACTGCACCAATCTCTCTTTACGATTAAGTCCCAAATGGGTAGTCAAAAACCATATCTTTTTGTTTTCATTTAGCTGTATCAACGCTGTCAATACACCCCTTCTTTCACCTTTTGAGTAAATGTGATGATTCTTTTTCTTTACAATAGGATACCTGGAAAGTATTCCATTGCCAAACGATCCAAACCCAATTCTTAAATTCGGTCCAAAAGCATAATGCATTTTAAGCCTTTTTGCCAGATACTTAATCTCGTTTAAAAAATATGAACGCTTTAAAAACACGTCAACCTCTTGCAATCCGACAATATCAACACCTATTTCTCTAATCAAATTAGAAATCCCGTACAATGTCAAATTTCCTTCAATATCCTTTCCACCATGAATATTGTACGTCATAACTTTAATAATCATAATATCCCTTCATTTCACTGAATTAATTCCAACAATATTATATGCTTAATAAATAAAGCAGAACCCCAATCGAGATTCCGCTTAACATCATGTTCATTGCTTTTCCTTTTTATCTTCCACAAGCTTTGTAAAAACGTTAAAAAGCTCTATGGGTATAGGGAACAATATAGTAGAATTTTTTTCAGCAGCTATTTCTGGAAGCGTCTGAAGGTATCTCAACTGCAATGCCGCAGGCTCTGTGGATATGACAGCAGCAGCTTCTTTAAGTTTTTGAGATGCTTGAAACTCGCCATCCGCAAAAATGACTTTGGCCCGTCTCTCCCTTTCTGCTTCCGCCTGTTTTGCCATAGCCCTTTTCATCGTATCCGGAAGCTCAATGCTCTTTATCTCCACTGCCGTAACCTTGATTCCCCAAGGATCCGTAGCTTCATCCAACAACTCCCTAAGCTTTTCATTAAGCTCTGCTCTCTTTGCCAGCATCTCATCAAGTTCATGCTGACCAAGTATTGAGCGCAATATTGTTTGCCCAAGGAGTGTGGTGCTTTGAGTATAATTTGCAACCTTCGTTATAGCTAATATAGGATCAAACACATTAAAGTAAACAACAGCATCAACATTTACAGGAACATTGTCCTTTGTAATGACTTCCTGCTTTGCAACATCGATTGTAAAAGTCCTTAAATCTACTTTTATTACTCTATCTATTCCAAATGGAAATATAACATTAAACCCAGGTCCTAAAAGTCCAGACAATTTTCCAAATCGAAACAGAACTCCCCTTTGGTACTCCGTAATTATTTTTACCATGCCAGGTAGTATTATAAACGGTATGATGACTAATACAATTCCAATCACTGCAAAATTGACGTTCATATTTATTACCGCATATACATCAAGACCACACCAAATTATGAACGTCACCAGCATGAAGTAGAAATTTGCCATGATCTTTCTTGATGCTGCTATTGCCATCCATACAATCCACCAAATACATTCAATAGCGAAAACACCAATAAAGACAGTGCTTAAAATTGAGATTGCCGATGCATCCATACTATTGCATCTCCTTTCTAAAAATCATCTTCAATTCTAATATTACCCAATTAATTTTCAATTTCAAGCATTAAATTATAAATTTTACATTAATTTTTAAATTGTTTCATATGGAACAAACTGTAAGTCATTTTATTAATGCTATCACTAAAATTATCAATATAACCGCCAATATAAATAGCCACGCTGTTGGCCTTGCAAAATTGAAAGTCCACCCTACGCCAAATCGCTTCTCTACAAACAACGCTGGATCGTCAGGATTATAGTAAATGAGCCCTCCTTTCCAATATTTATCGTCGTCTCTATCAACTGATATCAGCTTCTCATTTTCTTTATTTATTTTTATCCTTTCACCACCTTGACCGGTCTTTATAGATAAGATTATCACAGCGATTATTATGATCAATGCCAACAACAATGAAAAAATAGCCATAATATTTTGCCAACCCTTACCTACTCCGTATATAATAAGCGCTGTTACCATCAACATAGCATTAATTAGAATAGATGTAAACACGACGAAACCCGACCATATTCTCCTAAACCTTAAGTTCTTTTCCTTTGAAATCTCTGGATCCGAAGGATCTATCTGTTGTTTAGCTAATTCAATCATCTTGAATGCAAAAAACATCAAACCGGTCATAAACGCCTGTACTATGCATATTGAAAACACTGACAAAATTGACTTATCAGCAAATGAATCTGCTTCACCTCGAAAATTAAAATGCATTGGTATTCTTTGTGGTATCTTCGGATACATATATATCCCAACAACTAATGTCAAAATTGCTATCGCTGCAGGCAATAAAAACCATAAAGGCGATACAACTATCTTTTCCTTTCTAAAATCTATGTCTACAACTGCTACTTCTTTTTTCCCTTTGCTCCACTCTCTTTTAGATTTTAATGCAGCTATTTCATGGTGGGCTTTCATATACATTGCAAACATAATGATTACTTCAACAAAAATACCACCAACAGCAAAATTTATGTTTCTCATTCTGCTGATGACAAGAATCAAAAAGATTAAACTTACAGTCAAAAAATTTATTATATAAGAAGTTTTAATCCTTTGAAGCTCTTTATCATTTAAAAAGTCCTTGGGAACATGGACACCAAATACAATAGTCTTGCGAGTAATGAATGGTGTAATAACACCTATTATGATTAATATGAAATATGGCATCAAAAGATTGATAAAATACAATCCCTTCACTTAAAAGACCTCCTATTCTTCGTTTTTAAATTTATGCAATATATCTTCACATATCTTCAATATTTCATCTTGCATCATTCCTCTTGAATACGCATTTGCTAATATTGGCTGAAGATCTTTCTCCAATTTCTCGATAAAATCATCATCGGCAAAAGCATTTTTAGTTACAACGTAGCCTTTCCTTCTATGAACGCTTAGAAATCCTTCATCTTTCAAAAGATCGTAAGCCTTTTTCACTGTATGAAGATTTATGCCGAAATCACTTGCTAATTGCCGTATTGATGGCATCTCATCGCCTTCTTTAAGCAATCCTAAAGCTATTCCTTCTATTATTTGATTTTTTATTTGCGTATATATGGGAACATCTGACTCAAATTCTATCTTTAACAGCAATGTCCACCTTCACCTCCACTGTAATATCTGTTATATATATAGTATAACAAATATTACAAAAAGTCAATCACATCTATAAATCATATAAGAAAAATCAGCAGATAGACTTCATCTGCTGATTTTTTTATGCTTTGACAGATACTCTCGTTCCCATGACCACAAAAACATGATGTATCTTCCCATCATCTTTTAGAATGAATTTGTTATCATCAACTACATTCCCATCTACAGAAACTTCACGTACGCCTCTGTTGACCATTTCGGGGTTTTCCACTTCGATTATATACTTCGTGTCATTTTTGTACATGTACTCTATTTTATACTTCGCCCAATCTTTTGGAACGCATGGATTGATGACAATTGCATCTCCTTCTTTTTTAAACCCTAAAATATGCTCAATACCAACTCTGTACATCCATCCTGAGGAACCAGTATACCACGTCCAACCTCCTCTGCCTGTATTCGGCTCCACGGCATATACATCGGCTGCCATGACATAAGGCTCTACTTTATACCTGGAATTTTCTATAAGTGTCCTTGTATGGTTTATAGGATTTATCATAGAGTAAAGCCTATAAGCCTTGTCGCCATCACCAATCATTGCGTAAGCCATTATAGCCCATATTGCAGCGTGGGTGTATTGACCTCCATTTTCTCTTACGCCAGGCACATACCCTTTTATATAGCCAGGATTCAAATCCCCTTTATCAAATGGCGGCGAAAGAAGCTTAATTATTGCATTGTCGTAGTCCACCAAGTAATTTTCAAGTGCATCAAGTGCTTCTTTCACTCTATCCCATTTTGCTGCACCTGAGATTGCAGCCCATGATTGCGCTATAGAATCTATTTTGCACTCATTATTCTGGCTTGAGCCAAGCGGAATTCCATTATCAAAGTACGCTCTTCTATACCAGCTTCCATCCCAGCCGTACTCTTCAATTGATTTTATTATGTCATTGGCAACTTCTTCATATTTTTCACACCTTTCATGGTCATTTTTCTCAATGCATATCTTAGAGAATTTTTTAAGTGTTACGTACATAAACCAACCAAGCCATACACTTTCACCTTTTCCTTTATTGCCTACCATATTCATGCCATCGTTCCAGTCTCCAGATCCCATCAGCGGTATTCCATGCTGCCCAAATTTCAGTGAATGTTCTATAGCCCTTATGCAGTGCTCATAAACTGTGGCAGTTTCATCTGATACCTTAGGTCTGCCATACCTTTCATCTTCGTCATCTTTTAATGGTTCTTCATTTAAAAACGGAATTTGTATATCTAATATTTTTGTATCATCTGTTACGGAGACATAATCCGCAACAGCATACGGCAACCATAAAAGGTCATCTGAGTATTTCGTGCGTATTCCTTTGTCGGTCACGGGATGCCACCAATGGAGTACGTCACCTTCTTTAAACTGATGTGCGCAAGCGTTTAATATTTGTGCTCTCGTAAGCTCTGGTGCAACGTACACAACATTCATAGTATCTTGTAGTTGATCTCTAAATCCGTATGCACCACCTGACTGATAAAATGCAGACCGAGCCCAAATCCTACATGATATGGTCTGATACAATAGCCAACCATTCAAAAGCAAATCGAAAGATTTGTCAGGTGTCGCTACATTTATTGTGCCGACGAAGTTGTTCCAGAACGTATTGACATAATTCAATGCCTCTTTTACGTTATTGATATTCTTGTAATAACTCATAATCCGTCTGACATCATCTAAAGACATTCCAGTTCCCAACAAAAATGACAGCTCTTTTTCTTCATTTTCTTCTAATTCGACAACAACTTGAATCGCGGCACATGGACTTAAACCAATTCCTACATTATTCGATAGAGATTCCATTTTTAAAGCTTCAGGTCGTTTAGTGTCAAAATCAGATCCCAGAAATTCCGACAGGTTTCCTGTATATGATTGAACTTTGACAGATGAACTTATAAAGGAAATCCTGTCCTTAAAATCTTCATTGTACACATTTCTTATTAAGAGCCCATCGATTTCTTCATTCATCTCTGTAACCACATATGGCGATGTTATGCTTTCTGAAACGCCTAATACAGGTTTTATAAAGTAATACAAACTCAACCTTCTTTTCTCGCCACTTACGTTTTTTAACTTTACAAGCGATATTTTAACGGTATCGTTCATAGGCACAAACTCTAACATCTCATGGTTAATCCCTGAACATCCATGTTTAAATAAAGAATATCCGAATCCATGCTCAATCACATATTGTCCCTTATCCCTTAGTGGCTTTGGTGTTATCGTCCAATATTCACCTGTAAAGTCATCTCTTAAGTACAGAATCTCCCCGCCTTCGTCCAAAACAGGATCATTTGACCATGGGGTGATTTTATATTCTCTGCTATTTTCTGCCCATGAAAAACCGCTTCCTGATTCTGAAACTTGAAATCCAAATTTATAGTTTGATACAACATTTATCCATGGCATAGGCGTTACCTTGTCATCATCTAAATTTATAACGTATTTATGTCCATCTAAAGAAAATCCACCATACCCATTGCTGTAATGCAATTGCAGATTCTCTCTAAGCGGAACTGGATATGTTTTTTTCTTATTGTTTTCATCTATATGAAGCAATTTGGCTTTTTTATTTTTCTCAATATCATCATATTCAAGTTGCTTCTCAATAGGCATATCAGCAGTAAGAGATAATTTTGCAACTGTATTTAACAAAATGTAATCTTCCTCTTTTAAACTACTTCTATTTATCAGAAACACTCCACCAAACTGCCCCATTATGTTATATGCAAAACTTCCATTTATTACGTCTTTGATTCTATCGCCCAATGCATCAATATATCCACCTTTGTCATTGTTTAAAATCACTAAATCTACGTATAGCCCTTTCATTCTCCAATATTCATGAGCCTTAAGAAGCTTTTTTAATACAGGCAATTCCTCTTTTTTGCATATTTCTAAAAGAACTATCGGTATATCTCCGGATATTCCGTATGCCCACAGTCCAGATTGACCTTTTTGATTTTTTAATATTGTATCTTTTTTTGCTATCCTGACGGGGCTTGAAAATACTATATGTGGAAGCATCTTTTGAAAAAGCCCTAACTCGTCTGATTTAAGATTCAAGTAATCTAATTCAACTTTACCTCTGGATACTGACATTTCAAATGCTCTTTCCGTCGCACTACCATTTTTGTACTTGTTCGCCAATTTCACTGCTTCTGCCTTTGACTCTGCCACAGAAGTAATGTATACAACTTTTACCGTTTCATTTGGATCTAACTTAATCCTCTTTCTCAATGACATGATAGGGTCCAAAACAGAGCCATCTGAATTTGACAATGGTCTATCTGTCTCTAAAGCAACAGGATTCCTTAATGTCCGCCCTCTGCCAATGAATTTAGCCCTGTCTGTCTCAAACTGAGTATCGCCTACCGTCTCGCCACCATCTACGTATACAGCATGAGCAACCCACAAATATGACTTTTTTAAATCTCTGGGTCTTCTGTTTGCAACTATCATGTCGCTGTCAAACAATATCTCTGTTTTGATAAACAGCTTGTTAAAAGCAGGATGCGCAATGTCTGCATTAATGTCGCTTAAGACTGGTTCGAAATAGCTTGTAACTTCCAGCACTCTATCATGTTCGCTGTGATTTTTTAACGTCACACGCCTTATTTCAACATCGTCTTCCGGTGATACAATGACTTCCGTTTCTGTATCGATATTCCCGACTTTTTTAATGAATTTAGCCATATCTTGCTTAAATACAACTTTATATTTTTCATCTTTCGCAAAAAATGGAGCATAAGTCGTAGACCAAGTGGTATTTGAGTTTACATTCTGGACGAATATAAACGTCCCATGAATTTCATCTAAACTGTTTTTCCACCTGGTTATGTTTATTCCTTCCTTCTTACTGTAACCTGTTCCCCTATCTGTCAAAACAACAGAATAATCACCGTTTGATAAAATATGCACCTGCGGAAGGATATCATCTATCTCTTCTACAACCCTTACGGCCTTAACTTCTTCTTTCTTTTGCTCTTCAAATTCCTTTTGTGCCTCTACTTCTTCTCTAAGAATCATTGGGCCATTTGGTACTTTCTCCTGCAACAATATTTCAACAGATTTTATATATGGATCTGAATGAAATCTTTCCTGCATCACGTTTTTATTTATAAAATTGTTTAGTGCAAGCATGCTCATGCCTAAATGGTGAGACATGAAACTTTTGACTATAGCATACTTTTTCCCATAAGGAATTCTTTCCGGCGTAAAGTCGACAGCCTCATAAAGCCCATACTTACCTTCTACTCCAAGGTCTTTCAATCTTTTAATATTTTCAACAACAGATTTTGGATCTACCCTGAGGGATAGAATCGCACCATAAGGCGCTATAACAACATCTCGAGATAGTCCCCTCTTAAGCCCAAGCCAAGGAACACCAAAAGCTTTGTACTGATAATTAAGTTTAATATCAAATGAGTAAAAGCCTGACTCCGATATTCCCCATGGAATACTGTATTTTTTTGCATACTTCTTTTGCATCATTACGACAAATTTGTACGTCTGATCCAAAATAGTATTTTTAAAATTTTTCATTATCAAAAGCGGCATAAAATATTCAAACATTGTACCAGACCACGAAATTAACCCTCTGTGAGCATTTTCTCCTGTCACCATTCTCCCCATTCTAAACCAATGTTTTGCATCAACTTCCTTCTTTGCTATAGCTATAAAACTGGCTTGTCTTGCTTCAGAGGCAAATAAATCATAATACGATTTAGTCAATTTTTCATCTTCTATATTGTAACCTATTGAAAAAAGCTGCCTTTTCTCATCAAACAATGGCCTAAACTCTGTTTTCTCTATAAGAATATTTAATCTAATTATCAAATCTTCTACTTTTTCTATTAAATGCTTAACATTTTCGTAAGGCTTTATAAACTTTTCTCTATTAGATGACGGCATTTCTAAAATTTTTTCATACATTGCCTTCAAATTATTTAGCGTAGTATCTTTGTTTAACTCAAACATTTGTTCATATTCGTCATAATTATAAAATGGCACAAGCTCATCCAATTCTTTGATATCAGAATCAATGGTTTCAACAATTTTCATATACCATCCATCATCATCATTAAATTTGATACTGCTTAAGCCGTCTCTAAGTTGATTCAAGCTTCTATGCCAGTCTTCAATGGTGTAATCTCCTTCAAGCATCTCATATTTTATCTTTTTACTTTTTAATTCGTCATTTACGATCTCAATTAAGTCTGATAAACCTGCTGACAATTTTTCAGTCAATGGCATGTCTGGAACTTTTTTAAGGCCTTCCTTAAGCGCTATCATATACCCAACAAGATTTCCACTATCTACCGTAGAAATATAGTATGGCTTCAATGGCTCTAAGTCGTCTGTTTTGTACCAGTTGTAAAGATGTCCATGCCATTTCTCCATCTTTTCAATAGTGCTGACCGTTTTATCTATTCTATCAACCATTTCTGAAGTAGTGATATATCCAAAGTCTCTTGCCGATATTGTAGAAGTCAAGTATAAGCCTATGTTGGTAGGCGAAGTCCTTCTGGCAATACCCGCATACGGATCTAACTGAAAATTATCAGGAGGCAAGTAATTATCATTTTCAGTCACAAAATCCTCAAAATACCTCCAAATTTTCCTGGACAGTTTTCTTAGCTCTTTAATATCACTTTCTTCCATCATAAACTCACGTTCAACAATAGGACTGCTTATCCGATAAGCAATGTACGGCGATGCAAACCATATTAAAGAAATTAAAATTGAGTATGGTAGCATATCACGTTTAAAGTACATGCTCACCAAGATTAAAATAGCCCCAATGGGAATTGATACCAACATTCTTTTTAAGAAACTGATAAAATCATTTTTAAGTTGCCTTTCCATATCAGCCGCGGTAACCCACTCTAATAGATTTTTTCTTGATACATAAACTCTGTAGATAGTTCTAACTACTGCATCTATCATTAAATAGCCTTGATAAGGCAGAAATGCGAACTGCAATAAGCTTGCGTAAAACGTGTTTTTCAAGCTATTTGCAAGCAAAATGCTGTGGTTACTCATCTCTTTTGATTTTTCCAGCACTGCATCAATTGCTGCTGCTATAAATGGTTCAAATAAAGCTAATATCACTACCCCATACATAACAAAGCTTTTATAAGGCACAAGGTTACTTAAAAGAAGCAAAGCCAAAGCAAATGGAGCAACAAGGCTTCTCCTTAGGTTATCTATTATCTTCCATTTTGAAATAATCGAAAGAGGATTTTCCATATAGTTACCCTGTCTCGTCTTAATTCTTCTTGAAAGATACGGCAAAAGCTGCCAATCACCTCTTACCCACCTGTGCATTCTCATCATATATGAGTTGTATTTAGACGGAAAACCATCAATAAGCAGTATATCAGTCACAAGTCCTGCCCTTATAAAAGAACCTTCTAAAAGGTCGTGGCTTAATATGGAATTATCAGGTATTAAATCTTTAAGTATAGTTCTAAATACTTCCACATCGTAAATACCTTTTCCAGTAAAAATACCTTCTCCAAATAGATCTTGGTAAACATCAGATACAGCAGTTGTGTATGGGTCAATGCCACCATTGCCAGCAAAAATAGAAGAAAACACGGTGGCTGACGAAGACAAAATATCCACTCCTATCCTTGGTTGCAAAAGCCCATATCCTTCAACAACTACATTTTTCTCACTATCAACAACTGCCTTGTTTAACGGGTGCATCATTGTCCCAATAAGCCGTTTTGCAGTATCCATGATCAAATTTGTATCCGCATCAAGTGTTATGACATATTTTATTCTGGGTAGTTCTTCAACATTAGCACTTTTTACGTAGAAACTGGTATCATTTGAACCCATTAATAGTTCATTAAACTCTACTATAGCACCTCTTTTTCTCTCCCAGCCCATGTAAGCATTTTGTGTCTGACAATATACGCGTTTTCTGTGAAAATAGAAAAATATGTCTTTCCCCTCACCGTATTTTTCATTAAGCTCTTTTATTCCACCAAGAGCCGTATTCACTATTTCTTCGTCATCCTCCAATTTCTCCTTGTTTGTGTCTTTAAAATCGCCTACGATAGCAAAATAAAGATTGTCCTCTTTATTTGAAATATATGTTATTTCTAATTGTGCTAAAAGCTCTTTAACTCTCTTTACACTTGTCAAAAGTACAGGGACTATAACCATTGTGGCAGCTTCTTTAGGTATTCCATTTTTTAATTCAATTTTAGGTATTATAGTAGGTCTTTTAATGTGTATTATCGCCCAGTTTACTGCCTGTATTACAAATTCGCTTATAGGAATTATCGAAATAGCTGCCAGAATAAATGCATATATAGCTGCCAAACCATTAAATATTAACAAAGCCCATAAAGCAGCAGACGCAAAAATGGTCAAAGCAACTATAGACGCTATATAAAAGATGGCTATATGGCTTTTTACGACACGCATTACTTTTACAGAATTTTTCTTATGCCCTATCTTGCTTTCCAGTATGCTTCTGCCTTTGCCTATTATATAAAATCCTACATGATTTATGTATTCAGGTTTATTATTGTCATTTAAAACTTCCCTCGCACACTCCAAGGCTTTTCTTGCAACAAATGTCTCCGATGTTTTATACCTCTTGGCTATTTCCTCAATTTGATGTCTGTAATAATCTCTCGATTCAAAATCCATCATTTCATACGTACCATCAGGGTCTTGCCTCAAAATCTGTTCTACATTGCTAAGCTTCTCAAATATTTGAGACCAATCCAACGTTGACACATATTTAAGGCTTGTTATTGCATTGCCAATTGAAACTTGTCTTGCGGCTAATATCTGATGATCTAATTCAACAATGTCTGCAATATTTGTATCATACTCTTGAAGAATCCTATCGATGTACTGTACGATTACCGTCGAATCATCGCCTTCCATCCTAATCCTTTGAAGCAACCTTTCAAAAAAAGACGTAGGAATCTTCCCAATAGTCATAACTTTGTCATGTATTAATTTTTTAATATCATCAAATGTCATATTTTTGTTCGAAAATATTATATTTGCTACTTCATCCGCTTTGCTCCACTGCTTCTGCGTTATAGTTATTTTCTCAGAGCTCTTTTTTATGTTTTCTATTAAAGCAATTTTTATCATAAGTCCAAGAGCCCATAATTCACCGCTTGACAAAAGCGACTTTGATTGATAGGCATTGATGAAATCTATAATTGTGTCTTCATCAATTTTCCCGTCCGTATGGGACACTAATTCCATGGCAATAGCGTACACTCTCGGATAACCTTTCAATATGCTATTCTTAAGTCCAGGAAGCCCTGAATAATAGCCTTTTGATAGGCTCTTTCTGATTTCTTTAACTTGTTCTTCGATTATGTAAAAATTGTCTAAAAGCCATTCAGCATCTTGCGATATAGACTGCGTCCTTTCTGCCAAGTTGATATTTTTGTATACGAATTTTATGTAATTATAGCTTTTATTCATGCGAGGTATAAGCATGTAATTTAGTTTAGTATCTCTCATTATGTAATGGTTTTGTGCTAATTCTTGGGCGTGTTTTTTAAGCTCATCGTGATTTAATAAAATATCGTGTAAATTAGCTTCTTCATAATAATTACTTTTATTCTTCAATTTCTCATAAATCATAAGTGAAAAAAGCGTAAACAAAGCTCCAATTAGCATGTGTAAAAAAGTAGTCAACTCCAAGAAAAACACATCTCCTTTATCCCAAAATACTTACAAAATTATTATTCCCAATTTCACATTATTTTTTCTCATCAAAAATAAAAAACTCAAAATCATAGACAATAATATTCACAAAAAAAGATGATGCAAAGTCATATGCATCATCTTATACAAAATAAAATTTTTTATTTTCTTACTATAGATGAGAAAATTCACTAACATAAATTACCATAATAAACTTACATGAAAAAATTTAATAAAAAATAGAGACAAATGCACGCTTTTATGGTATTTAATATGTTGTTACACTATAACAATATTAACCATAGGAGTGGAGCAAATGTCTCATAATAAAAGAATAACAGAAAATTCATCAATAATCCAGTACTTAATGAAATTAAATTTTGCATTATATTTTACTAAACCTGTTATTCGTCATATTGTAGAATTTATAATTGCTGCCACTCAAAAAGGTTATAGTGGTACTGTTACAGATATAGTTAATTTAAGCCTTGCTAATTGCCATAGAACCACGTTTGGCAAATTCTTAAGCCAAGGTGTTTGGAATATAGAGTATGCATGGAGAGCTATAAGGCGAGAAGTTATTTGCATTATATTTGAATTATCCCAAACTAGCAACAAGCCGATATTTGTGATTTTTGATGATACTATTGCTGAGAAGACAAAGCCTTCGTTACAGGCTAAACATACTATCCAGGCAACAGGATTCCATCAATCACATTTAAAAGGGAAGCAAGTTTGGGGACATCAACTTCTTACCATGATGCTATCTTGCGGCAATGTGGTATTACCTTACTGTATTGAACGCTATGAAAAAGGTGGTAAAAGCAAAATCGAAAGAATATGTGAAATGGTATCTATGCTTCCAATACCTAAAGGACCAGCATATGGACTATGCGATTCATGGTACATAAACAAAAAAGTAATAGAAGCACATTTCGAAAGAGGATACCATCTCATAGGAGCACTAAAAACTAACAGAATTATCTATCCACAAGGCATTAGAATTCAGATAAAAGACTTTGCCCAATATATCGAAAAGAACGAAGTTCACCTCGTTACAGTGAACGGTTCTAATTACTGGGTATATCGCTATGAAGGAGCCTTAAATGGAATAGATAATGCTGTAGTAGTATTGTGTTGGCCTGAGAAAGCTTTTAAAAATCAGAATGCTCTACATGCATTTATCTGTACTGATACTGAATTAGATACCGAGACTATTCTAAATTACTACAGTCAAAGATGGCCTATAGAAATATTCTTTAGGCAGACAAAGAATAATCTTGGACTAAATACATATCAAGTACGATCAACAAAATCAATAGATAGATTATTATGGCTTATATCATTGACATACCTGTATTGTACGACTTCAGGTGACGAATATTGCAAATTTGGGCAAGGAATAAAAATAGTACGCAAAGAAGTACAAAAGCAGCGTGTTCAATGGCTGTATGAGCGAGCTAATAATAAAGTACCTATTGATGAAATTTTAGAAGAACTACAGTTAGCATAGGCGTAGTGCATCTATTTTATGGTAATATTTGTTATCAATTTTTCTCATCTATAGTTTCTTAAAGATTTGGGGTAAAAATTCTTTATAACTCCTTTTACAGCTTTTCCCCAACCTATCGAATAACCATCTACTGTTAAAAGTACCCATCCATCGTCAACATCAGCATTTAATGTTTCACCGTGAATGTACCTCTCTATTTCTTTATCTTTTAAATTATAAATCATATTTACATCGTCTTTTTTTAATGACATAGCCAACCAATGTGATGGCTCAAATCTTTCCTTTTTAAATTGTCCCAAATCAAATCCAGGTTTGTAAACCTTCAAGCCTGATAAGTTCATTTCATAAGGAACATAATACACATGCTGACCAATTTGGTATAAGTTTAATTCATCTAATCTTGCTTTAAGGTACTTTTTTGAAAAATCATAAAAAAGATCTTTTGCTGCAATTTTTTTTATGTTAAGCTTCTTACTTGCTTTGTTGCCATCGTTAAAACTCCCTTTTTTTCTCAATTTGGTTATAAAGTGTCCTTCACCTTTGATTAAATGTGGCCAAAGCCTAACACATTTTTTTAAGTCGCTGCACCCATTGACCCATTCAGGATGACCATTATCAAATCCCTCATGGTTATAAATTTCTATTAATTCAAAATCGCTGTGGTTTTTTAGAAAATAGTCGATTACACCTTCGTTTTCTTCCGGCGAAAATGTGCATGTTGAATATACCATTATTCCACCAGGCTTTAACATGTTTGCTGCACTATCTAATATCTTTTTCTGTCTAAGTGAACAGCTTAATACATTTTCCAAAGACCATTCGTTTATAGCAATCTCGTCTTTCCTAAACATCCCTTCGCCTGAGCATGGAGCATCAACGAGTATTTTATCAAATACTCTTGCAAATTTATTTTCTAATCTTTCAGGCGATTCATTTAAAATTACGACATTTCTTATACCCATTCTCTCGATATTTTCTGCAAGAACTTTTACCCTCTTTGAATTAATCTCGTTTGATACTAATAAACCTTCCCCTTTAAGCTTTGAAGCTATGTGTGTAGACTTACCGCCTGGGGCCGCGCTTAAATCTAATACCATATCCCCTGGCATAGGATTCAACGCTTCCACTACCGCCATAGCACTTGGCTCTTGAATATAATACAAACCAACATCATGGTAATAATGCTTCCCTGGTTTATCATCTTGGTTGTAGTAAAATCCTGTGTCACACCATGGCACTGGAGATAAATCAAATGGAGATATTTTTAAGAACTCCTCAACTGAAATCTTTAACGTATTGACTCTAAGTGCTTTATATGGCTCGTTTTCATATTCCATCATAAACTTTTCAAAATCATCTTTTAAAAGGAGCTTCATCTTTTTTGCGAAATCTTCTTTAATCTTTATAACCATTCCATCACCTTAATCACAATACTTTAATATTATTATACCCTAATCCCTTACACATGTCCTTCAATAATCATAAAAATCAAAAAAGAGATAGTCCATTTAAAACAGACTACCTCTTTTATAAATTTTTACCGGCAGCGACCTACTCTCCCGAGTAATCAGTACCATCGGCGCTGGAGGGCTTCACTTCCGTGTTCGGTATGGGAACGGGTTTTTAACCTCCGCTATTGCCACCGGAAATCTTTCGTTCATTTTTCTTAAATGAACTTTGAATACTGCACAATGCTAAAGGTCAAGTCCTCGACTTATTAGTACCGGTCAGCTGAAAGTATTTCTACTCTTACACCTCCGGCCTATCTACCTCGTCTTCTTCAAGGTGTCTTACTCTGGCACTCAACTCTACCTACTGCAATCTATTTTATTTCATTCCCTAACATTTGTACATAGTGCTTTTTCCCTTCAGTAAGTATAGTTGAGTGCCAGATGGGAAATCTTATCTTGAGGTGGGTTTCACGCTTAGATGCTTTCAGCATTTATCCCTTCCAAACTTGGCTACCCAGCTGTGCAAATGGCTTTGCAACTGGTACACCATCGGTTTGTCCACCCCGGTCCTCTCGTACTAAGGGCAGATCCTCTCAAATTTCCTGCGCCCGCGACGGATAGGGACCGAACTGTCTCACGACGTTCTGAACCCAGCTCGCGTACCGCTTTAATGGGCGAACAGCCCAACCCTTGGGACCTACTTCAGCCCCAGGATGCGATGAGCCGACATCGAGGTGCCAAACCTCCCCGTCGATGTGGACTCTTGGGGGAGATCAGCCTGTTATCCCCAGGGTAGCTTTTATCCGTTGAGCGACGGCAATCCCATTCTCTACCGCCGGATCACTAAGCCCGACTTTCGTCCCTGCTCGAATTGTCTTTCTCGCAGTTAGGCTACCTTCTGCCTTTGCACTCTTTCGCGCGATTTCCTTCCGCGCTGAGGTAACCTTTGGACGCCTCCGTTACTTTTTAGGAGGCGACCGCCCCAGTCAAACTGCCCGCCTGTCAGTGTCCATATGCCGGTTTACGGCTCCTATGTTAGAATTTCGGTAATATCAGGGTGGTATCCCAACGTTGGCTCCATATAGGCTGGCGCCCATATTTCTCTGCCTCCCACCTATTCTGTACAGATATTACTAAAATTCAGTGACAAGCTGCAGTAAAGCTCCATGGGGTCTTTCTGTCCTGTCGCGGGTAACTCGCATCTTCACGAGTACTACAATTTCACCGGGTCCCCCTTCAAGACAGCGCCCAAGTCGTTACGCCTTTCGTGCAGGTCGGAACTTACCCGACAAGGAATTTCGCTACCTTAGGACCGTTATAGTTACGGCCGCCGTTTACTGGGGCTTAAGTTCAGAGCTTCTCCGGCACTCAACTCTATCTACTAAGAGTTTATGCTTTTGGCTATTCTTTCTTTTAACCATCTTCTTGCATTATGAGATTTTTTTAATTGCTTTTCTCTCTTTTGGGCATCTTCTTTTGCTTTATATGCTTCATAGTAGATTAGTTCCCATTTATGCCCTTTTGTGTATTTGTTTAGTCCTTTATTATGAGCTTCTACTCTTTTCTTTATATTCTCTGAATAGCCTGTATATATGCCTCCATCTTCATTCTTTATTATATAGACATAATACATTTCTTTCACTCCTAATAGGTATAGTTGAGTGCCGGATGACCCTTCCCCTTAACCTTCCAGCACCGGGCAGGCGTCAGCTCCTATACTTCGTCTTTCGACTTAGCAGAAACCTGTGTTTTGGTAAACAGTCGCTTGGGCCTCTTCTCTGCGGCCTTTCGGCACTCCTTCTCCCGAAGTTACGGAGTCTTTTTGCCGAGTTCCTTAATGAGGGTTCTCCCGCTCGTCTTTGGATTCTCTCCTCGCCTACCTGTGTCGGTTTATGGTACGGGCACCTTATCCTCGATAGCAACTTTTCTTGGCAGCCCCTTCGAAACTTCGCCTTTCGGCTCCCCTTCACAGCTCTTATGAGCTTTGGTACTTCACTCAAAGCTCTTTTCGTCGCTGCTTGGACGTGCTCTACCAACCGCACGCTTTCTTATCTCGCTGCGTCCTTGCTTCTCTTTTGACGGATTTCGGTGGTACCGGATTTATTACCGGTTCTCCATCGCCTACGCTTTCGCCTCGGCTTAGGTCCCGACTTACCCTGGGCGGATTATCCTTCCCCAGGAATCCTTAGGCTTTCGACGGTAAGGTTTCTCGCCTTACTCTCGTTACTTATACCGGCATTCTCTCTACTGTACTGTCCAGATTCGCTTTCGCTTGTCCTTCGTCCTGTACAGTACGCTCCCCTACCATTCTTTCTTTAGAATCCGTAGCTTCGGTGGCATGTTTTAGCCCCGTTTATTTTCGGCGCGGGATTTCTCGACCAGTGAGCTATTACGCACTCTTTGAATGTATGGCTGCTTCTAAGCCAACATCCTGGTTGTCTTGGAAATCCTACTTCCTTTTCCACTTAACATGCTCTTTGGGACCTTAGCTGTCGGTCTGGGCTCTTTCCCTTTTGACCACGGATCTTATCACTCGTAGTCTGACTCCCAGGGTCTCAATATGGCATTCGGAGTTTGATAGGGTTCGGTAACCTCTTTGGCCCCTAGTCCATTCAGTGCTCTACCTCCATATTTCCTTCCCCCTGAGGCTAGCCCTAAAGCTATTTCGGGGAGAACCAGCTATCTCCGAGCTCGATTGGAATTTCTCCGCTACCCACAATTCATCCCATGACTTTTCAACGTCAACGTGGTTCGGGCCTCCACCAGATCTTACTCCGGCTTCACCC